>NZ_CP109596.1:4800000-6000000 GCF_036327755.1 Nocardia sp. NBC_01503 | reverse complement strand
CGGGCGCAGACGGCTGTCCAGCACCACCAGTTCCGCACCCCGGATCGGTCCGCCCAGGACGATTCGCCGGTGCGGTGCGAGGGTATTCGAGACAGCGACCGCGATGGTGGCCTCGGAGGGGCCGTAGGCATTGAACACGCGGTGCTCGACCGCCCAGCGCTCGAGCAGTTCGGGACCGACCGCCTCACCGCCGACGATCAGACTCCGCAGCTCGGGCAACGCCCGCGCGCCCGCGTCCAGGCTGGCCAGCGCCGCCGGGGTGAGGAACGCGTGCGTGATGCGCTCGCGTTCGAGCAGTTCGGCCAATTCGTCACCGCCGTACACCTGCGGCGGGACGATCACCACGGTGGCGCCCGCGCACCACGCGAGCAGCAGCTCGAGCACCGATGCGTCGAAGCTCGGTGAGGCGAAAAGCAGTGTCCGCGCGCCAGATTCGACACCGAAGCGGTCTGCCATGGTCCGCGCGAAGTTGGCCAGACCGGCGGCGGTGACGGCCACGCCCTTGGGCGTTCCGGTCGATCCGGAGGTGTAGATCAGGTACGCGGTATGCGCGATACGCGATGGTGCGATCCGATCCGCGTCGGTGACCGGACCGTCCGGTAATGCCGCGACGGCCGCGGCGGTCTCCGCATCGTCGAGTACCAGCCAGTGCACGCCCGCATCGGGCAATTCGGCGCGGTGCGCACCGATGGTGAGCCCGATCCGGGTACCGGAGTCGGTCACCATATGGTGTTTGCGCGCCGACGGGTAGGCGGGGTCGATCGGCAGGAAGGCCGCACCCGCCTTGGCGACCGCGACCGTCGCGCACACCCAGTCCAGGGTGCGCGGAATACCCAGGGCGACAATATGTTCCGGGCCGACTCCATGCCCGATCAACAGGCGGGCAAGGCGGTTGGAACGGCTGTCGAGTTCGGCATAGGTCAGCTCGCGGTCACCGCAGCGCACCGCGATCGCGGTGGGATCGACCGCGGCGGCGCCGTGGAAGATATCGGCGAGGGTGCCGACCGACGCCGAACCGGGCCCCGAAACCGGTGCCAGCGCGGCGAGTTCGGCGGGGGCCAGCAGTGGGAGGTCGCCGACCTTCACCTCGGGATCGGCGGCCACCGCGGTGAGCACCCGGGTGAACCGCTCGACAATGCTGTCCGCGCTCGCCCGCTCGAACAGATCGGTGGCGTAGGTGAGATTCAGCTCGACGCCCGCGGGATCGCCTTCCGCCCCATGCGATTCGACGAGGGTGAATTCCAGGTCCCACCGTGCCGCATCGGTGGTCAATGCGGTGGTCGCGCAGCGCAATCCGTCCAGCTCCAAAGCGTCCGGCACACTGTTGTGCACCGAGAGCATCACCTGGAACAGCGGGTGATACGCGGCCGAACGGACCGGCTCGAGCACGTCCACGAGACGCTCGAAGGGCAGCTCCGCGCTCGCGAAGGCGTCCAGGTCGGTCTCGCGCACCGCGTGCAGCAGTCGGGTGAAGGACGCTCCGGTGTCGACGGCCGTGCGCAGCACCAGAGTGCCCACGAACATGCCGACCAGATCATCGAGTGCGGGATCGATCCGGCCGGAGACCGGGGTGCCGATGGCCACGTCATCGGTGGCGGCCAGCCGCGCCAGCACGCTCGCCAGCGCCGCGTGCAGCACCATGAACAGGCTCACGCCGTGGCGCTGCGCCATATTCACGAGTGCCGCATGCAGATTCGAGTCCAGCCGGGCGTGAACGCTCGCACCCCGTTGGGAGGCGGTCGCGGGGCGGGGCCGATCGGACGGCAGTTCCAGGCACTCCGGCAGTCCGGCGAGGTGTGCTCGCCAGTACGCGAGTTGACGCGCGGCCGGACTGAGCGGATCGTCCTCGCGGCCGAGCAGATCCTGTTGCCACACAGTGAAATCCGCGAACTGCACCGGCAGCGCGGACCACCGCGGCGAATCACCCCGGCGGCGTGCGGAGTACGCGGTCACCAGATCGGCGGCCAGCGGGGTCAGTGACCAGCCGTCGGCGGCGATGTGATGGACGACCACCACCAGTACGTGCTCGTCCGCGGCCAGGCGCAGCAGCGCGGCGCGCAGCGGCGGTTGGACCGTGAGATCGAAGCCGGCGGCGGCGAACTCGGCGGCGTCGGCAGCCACGGTCGCCGGACCGGATTCCAGCTGTACGAACGGGACCACCGTATGCGGTGGCAACACCACCTGATGCGGGCCGTGCGCGTCCTCCGGGAAGAGGGTACGCAGCACCTCGTGCCGGGTGACCACATCCGCCAGCGCCTGCTCCAGCGCCGGAACATCCAGCGGCCCGGACAGATTCAAACGCGCCGCGATGTTGTATACCCCGGAGTCGGTGTCGAAACGGTTCAGGAACCACAGTCGCCGCTGTGCGGAGGACAGGGCCACCCGCTCCGGACGCGGCCCCGCGATCAGCGCCGGACGGGCCGCACCGGCGGCGGAGCGTTCCAGCAGGCGCGCCAGCGCACCCACCGTCGGCGCCTCGAACAGCGCCCGCACTTCGACCTGGGTGCCCAGCAGACGGCCCAGCCGTCCGGCGACCCTGGTCG
The DNA here is from genome assembly GCF_036327755.1 of Nocardia sp. NBC_01503. Classification (NCBI taxonomy): domain Bacteria; kingdom Bacillati; phylum Actinomycetota; class Actinomycetes; order Mycobacteriales; family Nocardiaceae; genus Nocardia; species Nocardia sp. NBC_01503. The sequence continues at coordinate 5,997,457 of NZ_CP109596.1, read as the reverse complement.
CCATCAGGGAGTTGCCGCCGCGCGCGAAGAAGTCGTCGTCGAGGCCGATTCGCGTACCGCCCAGCACCTCCGAGAAGACCTCGGCCACCGCGCATTCGGCGGGGGTGACCGGCGCCCGGAAGCGGGCCGCGGTGAATACCGGCTCCGGCAGTGCCCTGCGATCCACCTTGCCGGTGGCGGTCATCGGCAGTTCGGGCAGCACCATGACGGCGGCGGGAATCATATAGGCGGGCAGCACCGTACCGAGCCGGGCGCGCAGCGCGTCGGGGTCGACGGTATATCCGGGCGCCGAAACCACGTGGGCGACCAGCTGATCGCCGCGATGCGCATCCGAATGCGCCACCACGACCGCGGTTTCGACGCTCGGCTCGGCCAGCAGCGCGGCCTCGATATCGCCCAGCTCGACCCGGAATCCGCGCACCTTCACCTGGAAGTCGGTGCGCCCGTGGTACTCGAGTTCGCCGGAGGCATTCCACGCCGCGAGATCGCCGGTGCGGTACATCCGCTCGCCCGCGCGCAGGGCGAACGGGTCGGGAATGAATCGCTCCGCCGTCAGCCCGCCCCTGCCGATGTAGCCGTGCGCCAACTGAACTCCGGCCAGGTACAGATCACCGACCACTCCGGCCGGCACCGGCCGCAACCGCGCATCGAGCACGTAGACGCGAGAGTTCCACTCCGGTCGGCCGATCGGCACGGTGTCGGTATCGATCTCGTCCACCCGATGCGCGGTGACCGAGACCGCGGCCTCGGTGGGACCGTACAGATTCCACAGCTCTGTATGCGGATTCGCGCGGCGGAATCGTTGGGCGATGGCCGCGGGCAATGCCTCACCGATCGCGAGCACCAACCGGAGGGTGGCGGGCAGTTCGGTCTGCGGGGCGGTGGTCAGGGCCGTCAGCATGGACGGCACCAGATGCAGCACCGATACCCGGCGATCGCGAATCAGCGCGGTCAGATAGGACGGATCCCGATGCCCGTCCGGGGTGGCGATGACGGTCGTACCCCCGGCCAGCATTCCCGACCAGAATTCCCAGACCGACAGGTCGAAGGTGGCGGCGGTCTTCAACAGCACGGTGTCATCGCTGTCCAGACCGAAAGTCTGCTGCTTCCAGAGCAATTGGTTCACCACCGCGCGGTGCGGCACCGCTACGCCCTTGGGGCGGCCGGTGGATCCGGAGGTGAAGATGACATAGGCGGTGTGCTGCGGGCGCAGCGTTGCGATCCGCTCGCGATCCAGTACCGGATACGGCGGCAGCGCGGACAGCGCCGGTGCGTCGATCTCGAGCACCGGAACCGAGGTCCGCGGTAGATCCTTCGCGTCCGAGGAGGTGCTCAGCACGCAACGGGGAGCCGCGGCGGCGAGGATGTACTCCACGCGTTCGGCGGGCTGATCGGGATCGATCGGTACATAGGCGCCACCGGCGACGGTCACCGCGTACATTCCGACCAGCAATTCGACCGACCGGCGGACGGCCAGTGCGACCCGGACCTCCGGACCGACACCGACTGAGATCAGATGGCGGGCAAGTCGATTGACGCGCTCGGAGAATTCCCGGTAGGTCAGCGTCACCGGCTGGGGCGCACCATCGGCGATCAGTGCCACCGCCGAAGGCGTACGTGCGGCCTGCGCCGCGAACAGCGCGGCCAGCGTCTGGCGGGGGTCCACCGGATGTCCGGTGTCGTTCCAGCCGTGCAGGATTCGCTGCCGCTCACCCCGCTCGAGCAGCTCGGCATCGCCGATCGGCCGATCCGGACCGGCGGCCACCTCGGCGAGCAGACGGTTGAGGCGATCGGCGAAACCGGCCACCGTCCCCTGATCGAAAAGATCGGTGGCATAGACGAAATGACCCGTGATACCGGCAGGCGCACCGGATTCGTCATAGTGATCGGTGAGCACCAGCTGCAGATCGAATTGGGCGACGCCGGTCTCGATCTCGCTGCCGCGCACCGTGATTCCGGGCAGCTCCACCTCGATCCGGCCCAGGTTCTGGAAGGAGAAGCCGACCTGCACCAGCGGGTGCCGGGCGGTGGAGCGAACCGGATTCAGCTCCTCCACCAGACGCTCGAACGGCAGCCGCGCGTGTGCGAAGGCCGCGAGGTCGATCTCGCGCTGGCGGGCCAGCAGGGCGTGGAAGGATTCACCGAGGTCCGGGCGGGCCCGGAACACCACGGTATTGACGAACATGCCGATCAATCCGTCCAGCCCCTGCTCACCGCGACCGGCCACGGGGGTGCCGACCGCGATATCGCGACCGCCCGACAGCCGGGCCAGCAGTACCGCGAAGGCCGAGTGCACCGCCATGAACAGCGTCGCGTCGGCCGCGCGGGCCACCCGCAGCAGCTCGGCGTGCACCCGCGCGTCCACCGCGAGCTCGACCTTCGCGCCCCGGAAGGACTGCACCGGGGGGCGCGGCCGATCGTAGGGCAGGGACAGCTCATCGGGCAGCTCCGCGAGCGCGGTCCGCCAGTAATCCAGTTGTGCCGCGGCCGGACTCGACGGGTCCGCGGTATCGCCGAGCGTCTCGGTCTGCCAGAGGCTGTAATCGGCGTACTGCACCGGCAGCGGCGTCCAGTCGGGGGCGTGCCCGATCGAACGCGCCGCATAGGCCCGGGACAGGTCGGCGAAGAAGGGCGCCAGCGACCAGCCGTCACCGGCGATGTGGTGAATCACCACGGCCAGCACATGTTCGCGGTCGCCGGTCCGCAGCAACTCCACCCGCAGCGCCGTCTCGGCGGTCAACTCGAAACCGCGAGAGGCGAAGGCGCGCAAGTGCTCATCGAGCCGCGCCGCGGGCACCTCGGTCGGTGACAGCTCCGCGCTGAACTCGGCGGCGGGCAGAATCACCTGATGCGGACCGTCCGCGCTGTCCGGGAAGACCGTGCGCAGCGGCTCATGCCGCGCGATGAGATCCGCGACCGCCGAACTCAATGCGCCGCAGTCGAGTTCGCCGCTCATGCGCACCGCGAACGGAATGTTGTAGGTGTACGCGTTCGAGTCGAAACGGTTGATGAACCACAGGCGCTGCTGGGCCGGGGAGAGCGGAATGCGGGCCGGGCGCGGGCGCGCCACCAGTTCGGCACCGGCGGATTCGGGCAGCAGCACCGCCACCCGGGCCGCCAGCCCCACCACCGTGGCCTCCTCGAGCACCAGCCGAACCGGTACGGCCACACCGAGTTCCGCACCGATCCGCGCCGCCACCCGGGTCGCGCTCAACGAGTTGCCGCCCAGGGCGAAGAACCCGTCGTCCAAGCCGACGCGGGCGACCTCGAGCACCTCGGCCAGCACCGCGGCCACCGCCCGCTCGGCGGCGGTGTGCGGGGGCCGATAGGCGGCGGTCACCGCGACCGGCGCGGGCAGGGCCCGCCGGTCGAGTTTGCCATTGGCCGTCAGCGGTATCGCCTCGAGCGCCACGAACGCCGCGGGCACCATGTACTCCGGCAGCCGCTGCCCGAGCGCGGTCCGCAGTCGCGAGATATCCAGGGCGACACCGGGTTCGGTGACCGCGTAGGCGACGATATCCGCCTCGCCGGAGTCACCGTGCCGGACGATCACCGCGGCCTGGCGAATATGCTCCTGCGCCAGCAGCGCGGCCTCGATCTCACCGAGTTCGATACGGAATCCGCGCACCTTCACCTGATCGTCCGCGCGACCCAGGTATTCGAGCTCACCGGCCGCGGTCCAGCGGCCGAGGTCACCCGATCGGTACAGGCGCGTACCGGGCGCACCGTAGGGGTCGGCCACGAAGCGCGCCGCGGTCAGTGCGGGCTGTCCGAGATAGCCGCGCGCGAGCTGTTCACCGCAGACGTAGATCTCGCCCCCGACACCGATGGGCGCGGGGCGCAATCGGTTGTCCAGCAACAGAATTCCGAGTCCCGGAAGCGCCCGGCCGATACCGCCGCCACCGGCGGCCGCCGCCGCGCGATCGAGGGCACGGTAGGTGACGTGCACGGTGGTCTCGGTAATGCCGTACATATTGATCAGGCGCGGCGCGGCGGCGCCGTCATGCCGCCGATACCAGTCGGCCAGCCGGCGCGGCTCCAGCTCCTCGCCACCGAAGATGATGTAGCGCAACGACAGTGGCGTCGCCAGCGGATCGAGCTCGGCCTCGATACGGTCGGCCGCCACCAGTTGGGAGAAGGCCGAGGGGGTCTGGTTGAGCACCGTCACACGCTCGCGCCGCAGCAGCGTCAGGAACAACTCGGGCGAGCGTGAGGTCTCGTAGTCGACGACCACCAGGGTGCCGCCGTACAGCAGCGGGCCCCACAACTCCCACACCGAGAAGTCGAAGGCGTAGGAGTGGAACAGGGTCCACACATCACGGTGGTCGAATCCGTAAGCGGCGGCGACATTCCCGAACAGTGTCAGCACATTGGCATGCGGGATCTGCACGCCCTTGGGTCGGCCGGTGGAGCCGGAGGTGTAGATGACGTAGGCGATATTCTCCGGTGCGAGCACGCCGATGCGCTCGGCGGCGGTGATGGGTGCGCCGTTCCCGGCCGGGTCGACGGCCGCCACATCGATGAGCGGCAGCCCGGCCGGGAATCCCGCCGCCAGGGCCGGGGTCGTGATCACGCAGGCGGGGCGCGCATCGCTGAGCATGTAGGCGATGCGGTCCGCCGGATAGGTCGGATCGACCGGCAGATAGCCGCCACCGGTCTTCACCACGGCCAGCAGCGCGATCACCAGATCCAGGGAGCGCGGCAGCGCCACCGCCACCAGCGTTTCGGGGCCGACACCGTGCCCGATCAGCGTGCGGGCCAATCGATTGGCCCGCTCGTCCAGCTCGCGGTAGCTCAGCGCCACCCCCGCGCATGTCACCGCGGTGGCGGTGGCGTGCGCGGCGACGGTCGCGTCGAACAGATCGGCCAGCGTATCCCGGCTGGGCCGGGCCTGCGCCGGGGTCAGCGCCCACTCCCGCAGCACCAGTTCCCGCTCCGCCGGACCCATGACGGTCACCTGCGCCAGCTTCGATTCCGGTGCCGTGCGGAGGAATTCGCCGAGGTAGTCCAGGAATCGGCGGTGGTGGGCGCGCAACTCGTCGACGGTGTAGCGCGCCGGGTTGCCGATGAAATCGATATGCAGCTCACCGGCTCCGGCGCCGTTGTAGATATTGACCGAGAGGTCCTCCACCGGTCCGGTGGACAGCAGATGCATGGTCGCGTCGGCAGATCCGAAGCGAATGCCGTTGTGGAACAGCATGATATTGACGACCGGGCCGAACAAGCTGCGTTGCGCTCCGGCCGCGCCCCGGTCACGCTGCATATCCTCGTGCCGGTAGCGCTGATGGCGCAGAGCGTCGCGAATGCTCGGGTCGACCGTGCCGACCAGTTCGGCCACGGTGGTATCGGCGGCGATCTCGACGCGTACGGGTACCACATTGGAGACGTACCCCGCCGACATGCGCAGTTCGGGAGTGGTGCGGGCGGTCACCGGCAGGCTGAGGGTGACCTCGGTACGGCCGGTGACCGCGGCCAGGTAGGCGGCCACACCGGCGGTCAGCAAGGCCGGGCGGGAGGCGCCGAATCGTTCCCGGACCGAATCGAGTTCGGCGCTGCGGGCCGGATCCAGCACACCGCTCTCGATCCAGCGATCGGTCTCGGCGGGACCGTAGTGGTCGCTGAGGCTGAAGATCGAGCCGATGGCATTCATGCGGCCGCGCCAGTACCGCTGGTCCTCGGCGAAATCGGGCGAATTCCGATAGGCGCGTTCGGATTCGTAGATGGAGTGCAGATCGCCCGCGGCCGTCGGGCTCGGCGGTACGCCATCGGTGAGCGCGTTGTAGTGCTCGGCGATGCGCGCCACGAGCAGCATCGCGCCGTACCCGTCGATGGCGATGTGGTGCATCTTCGCGTACCACAGGTATTCGCTCTCGCCGGTCCGCAGCACCGCGCTGCTGAACAGGCGCGCGCCGAGCAGCGGAATCGGGACGGCGGCATCACGACGCATCCAGGTCATGGCGGCCGCGTGCGGCTCATCGCAGGAACGGAAGTCGTGCCGTGCGATATCGACCGGTTCGTCCGGTCCCACCAGCTGACGCGGGGTTCCGTCCACCTCCACAATGCGCAATCGAAGGCTCTGCAAATCATCAGCACACAGACGCATGGCGTGCGACAGCCGCGCGACATCGAAGTCTCCGTGGATCGCGACGTACTGCGCGACCGTCAGCGGCCGGTCAGGCGCGATATGTTGCGCGTTCCATATCCCAATTTGCGCTTCGGACAAGGGAAAAGAGAAGACGGTGTCCGATGCGTCACGACCTGCGGGCTCCGAGGTCAGTGCGGTCATCAAAACACTCCAATCGCCGAGAGAGGATATGGACGGTGCCCCTAGGGCATGCAGCAACATTTCTGCAAAGCTCCAGAGGGAGTCGTCCAGACCAGGCGGCCGGATTGGTCAGATTGCGAAATCTTTTGGAGAACCAGTCAATTCGGACAATTGGCGTGATTCATTCACTGCCGCAGCACGTTTCGGCCGGACGTGCGCACGTCCGGCCGAGAGGGGACATACGGGTGATCAGGCGGGCGGTCAACGGACCGTCACCACGCGGCTGTGCCAGCCGGTGGAACCGCTCGGGAACGGCGGCGTGCGCTGCTCGGTCTGGAGCTCGCCCCGGCCGTCGGTGGCGCGCACCCGCAGCGTGTGATTGCCCGGGGTCGCCTGCCATTGCCAGGTCCATTGCCGCCAGGTGTCGATCGAGTATTCGGCGGCGAGCGTGGCGGACTGCCAGGGCCCGTCATCGACCCGCACCCGCACCGCGGCGATACCGCGCCGCTGCGCCCAGGCGGTTCCCGCGACCGTCACCGGTCCGGCCGCAACCGTCGCGAATGCCGCGGGCACATCGATCCGCGAGGCGGTCTTGATCGGCGCGCGATCGGCCCAGCCGCGCTCGGTCCAGTAGGCGCGCACGGCATCGAACCGCGTCAACTCGAGATCCACCACCCACTTGGTGGCAGAGACATACCCGTAGAGGCCGGGCACGATCAACCGCGCCGGATAGCCGTGCGCGAGCGGCAACGGCGCACCGTTCATCCCGATGGCGAGCAGGGCATCGCGCCCATCGAGAACCGCCGATAATGGTGTGCCGGCGGTGAATCCGTCGATACTGCGGGACAGCAGCATATCGGCGTCCGGCTGCGCACCGGCCTCGGTGAGCAGCTCGGCCAGCGGATATCCGAGCCAGCGAGCGGTACCGGCCAGCTCACCACCGACCTCGTTCGACACACAGGTCAGGGTGATGACGCGCTCGACGGCCGCACGCCGCCGCAGTCGATCCATATCGAATTCCACGGTGCGATCGGTCATTCCGTGAATCCGCAGCCGCCAGTCGCCGCTGGTGAGCGCGGGCACCTGCAATGCCGTATCGACCCGATAGAAGCGATCGGCGCCGGTGAGGAAGGGCGTGAGCCCGCCGACCTGCGGCTGGACCTCCTCGGTGATCGCCGGTGCGGATCGGTCGGGCCGCGGCAGTACGAAACGAGCCCGGTCCGCGACGACATCGCGCAACCGCGTACCCAGCCACCTCCCCGCCGCCGCGGCACCGACCGCGATCGCGCCGACACCGGCCGCGGAGATCAGAAAACGGCGGCGCGACATCGATATCGGCTCGGCGATACGCGGCGCGGGCGATCCGGTCGTCAGCGTGCGCAACGCCACGATTCCCGCGATGATGCCGACTATGGTCGGCACCGCGAACCATACGGTGGCGGTGGGCCGCCGCAGTGCGGCGGCCACGGTCAGCGCACCCAGTCCGATCAGCAGCAGACTCCCGAGCGGCCGACGGCGCTCCAGCATGCCCGCCAGCGCCGCGCCCAGTGCCATGACCATGCCCATGGAGACGAACAGCGCGAGCTTGTCATTGCTGCCGAAGCGCCGAATCGCGGCGTCCTTCAAGGCATGCGGCGTGTGATCGACCATGGTGGCGCCCAGAACGAAGAACGGCGAGGAGGCCGGATCGATCAGTACGGCCGCCAGATGTCCGACGCCCAGTACAGTGGCCGCCGCGAGCAGTCCGGCTGCCGCACCGCGTATTCGGCGGTGGCCGGCGCCCGGGCCCGCTCCGCCCGCGCTCATGTGACGAGGTTGAGGCTGACGATCGGCGTGGTCGTCGGCTGCGGCGATCCACCGAGTGGTTCCACGGTGACCGCCAGGGTGTCCACCGACTGGAACGGCATCACCAGCGGATCGCCGACGATCGTATCGAGTACGGCGGTCGAGCGCGGAGTGCCGCCCAGCGGCACCAGCCACATCTGGTAGGTGTGTCCGGCGGGCGGCTCCGGAACCGCAAGAAACCGGACAGAAGCGGCGGAAAGTGTTGCGGAGGTGTGAATCTCGAGCTCCCCGCCGGAGCTGACCGGCACCACCCGCGCCGTCATATCGGGCTGCCGATCGATCAGGGCAGCCGAGAGCACATCGGCGGCGGGGCGCTCGGCGGATCGAAAGACGGTGAACCCGAGCCCCATTCCGATCGCCACGATCACCACGGCCGCCGCGGTGAGCCAGTACCACCGATGGGGCTGGGTGCGGCGCCGAGCGGTCTCGGCGGGCGGCGGCACCGTCACCCGGTCGAGGGCGCGCATCAGTCGATCCTCGAGATCAGCCGGAGGAGAACAGGAGTCGGCGATGCTGAGATCCGCCATCGTCTCCCGCACCCAGGCCACGATGGCATCGAACTCGGCCGCGGTCAGCCGATCGGCATGCGCGCGCCGCAGCTCGATCTCCTCGCGTTCACCGTCGGTCACCGCGTCGATCGCATAGGGGTAAGCGAGCTCGAGCAGATCGCTGCCCGGCTCGATGCCGGGCCGCTCGATGGCGCTCATGGGAGTTCACCTCCTGTCAGACAGGCCGCTAGGCGCTTGAGACCGTCACGAATACGGGTTTTCACGGTGGGCACCGGTGTGCCCAGTTGTTCGGCGACCTCGGTGTAGGTTCGACCGCCGTAGTAGGCGAGCGCGATGGTGTCGCGCTGCAGCGGGGTCAATGTCGCCAGGCAGCGCAGCACATCCGACTCGTCCATCCGCTGTTCGACGGCTTCGAGTACGACATCGTGATCGCGGCCCATATGTAGTTGCCCGTAGACGAGTTCGCGATTCGCGGCGGAGTTCTCCACCCGAATGCGATCGACCGCGCGCCGGTGGGTCAGCATCATGAGCCAGCCCATCGGGCTCGACACGCGCTCGTCGTAGCGGTCCGCCAATGACCACGCCTGGAGGTACACCTCCTGCGTGACCTCCTCAGCCGTCGCGCGATTGCGCGACATACGTAGCGCCAGGCCGAAGACGCGGTGACTGGTCAGTCGGTACAGCTCGGTGAAGGCATCGCGATCACCGCCGCCCACCGCCACGACCAGACCGCTCAGGCGCCGGGTCAGCTGTTCGTCACGGGCGATCCCCCCGGTGGGGCAGGCCGGACCGGGCGCCGAATCCCCGGCCACGAATTCCCCGCCGAGATCCCGGAACAGTGGTACGACCCGCGAATGCTCTTCCTCTGTCACGCTGGCACCTGCGCTATTCCTCCAGTTCTGGCCCGGGTGAACGGAATTCGCGGCGTCGACATCTGTCCCTCGTCTCCTGACGGCGTATTGAATCTGAGCGACCATGGCGTATGAACCGTCCGATCAGGCGGGCGGCATGAGAACGCTGTCGATCATGTAGACCGTCGCGTTCGCGGTACGCACCCCACCGCAGATCACCGAGGCGTCACCGACTTTGAGGTTGTCCCCGCTGCCGGTGACGGTCACCTCGCCCCCCTCGACCGTCTTATGCGCACCGGCGATCTTGTCGGGCGCGATCTGCCCGGGCACGACGTGGTACGTGAGGATCTTGGTGAGCGTGGCCGAATCGGTCTCGAGCGAATCAACAGTAGCCGCTGGGACTTTCGCGAAGGCCGTATCCACCGGTGCGAAGACGGTGAATTGTCCGCCGTCGAGGGTGTCGACCAGGTTGACCTGCGGATTGAGTTGGCCCGAGACCGCCGCGACGAGCTTGGTGAGCAGCGGATTATGCGAGGCCGCGACCGCCACCGGATCCTGGGCCATACCGCTCACCGATCCGGCACCGGTGGGCACCTGCTGTGCGTAGTCCTTGCATCCGGGACCCACCAGGTCGGCCGCGGCCGCGGCGGAGCTGGAGGCCGCCATCGTGGTGGTCGAGGTGCTGCTCGAATCCGACTTGTCATTGCTACAACCGGAGATACCGGCGGCGGCCGCGGTCAGGGCGATGGTCACGGCAAGAGTTCGCTGGGTCAGGTTCATGTTCGTTTCCTTTGTGATCGGGCCCGGTCTCAGGGCCCGGGGCGTAAAAGATTTCGCAATCCCCCGGTCTCGCGCGATCACCGGCCGAATCAGGTCGGGGTGGACTGGGGCCGACCGGTGATCTCCGCGCACGGGGCTGGCTCAGGGCCCCGGTGGCCGTCGATATTCAACGACTACACAAAGGGTTTCGCCCAGACCCGGGCGAGGGTTTGGTCCAATCCGAAAAAACTCCGTGCCGAATCCAAATCGGGTGAGTGCGCATGTCGAAGCCGAGCTCCGGGGTCGCGACGTGATAACGCCGTGATCAGCGGTGCCGTCGCCGAACCTGCGGCGGCGCCGGCGCCGGGGGGGACACTCCCCGGTTCGCCACGCTGAATACCGGCGGGATGCTTCCCCTGGATCGACGAGCACAACTAGTCTCGCGGTGACGCGGCGTGACCCCACATCCCATGCCTCGCACCGACTGACCAGTTTGTTTGCCGATTTCGCCGCGGCGCCCGCAACGCTTTCCCCAGTGCTACCGATCCACCCATGACCGAGTATTCGGACCGGCCTTGCGCGTACCGCGCCGCGATACCGCGGCCGCGGAGATCACCCAGGAGGTCTACCTGTACGTCTGGAACGCGGCGACGCACTATGACGAACGACTGGCCAGTCCGATCGGCTGGCCGATGATGCGCACCCATCGCCGGGCAGTTGACCGAGTGCGCCTCGAACTACGCATCCGCGAGGGTCTGAAACGCCTGCGGACCTGTTTGGCAGGATCGATGAACGATGCCTGAGCACCATGAACCCGACCTGCTCGAGTCGGCGTACCCGTACGCCCTCGACGCGCTCACCGACAGTGAACGCGAGGCGGTCGAGCAGTTGTTGAACGCCGCCGACGAGAACACCGCGGCCGACTTCCGCAGCGCCGTCCACGAGATTCGCGAGACCCTGGCGGTAATGACGACGGCGGACGCCCATCCCGCGCCACCCGGCCTGGAAGCGGCCCTGCAACGCGCCCTGGACGATCAGCTCGGCACCACACCGCCGCAGTCGCCGCCCGAACATCGGGTGCGCGGGCGGCGCTGGGCACTCGCCGCGGCGGCCCTGATAGCGATGATCGCGATCGGGGCGGTGATCGCGGTGACCATGGGCCGTTTCGGTGAATCCGGCCGCGTCACCGCCGAACAGGTGCTCAGCCACGCCGACACCCACGGCCGAACCGCGCGACTCACCGGGGGCGGCACCATAACCGTCCGATTCTCGCGCGAATTGAACACCGCCACAGTATCTTTCGTCGCGGTACCGGATCCGCCGACCGGTCACGCGTACCAATTGTGGTTGATACTCCCGGCGGGGCAACCACAATCGGTCACCGTCTTCGCCGCGCTGCCCACCGACCGAGCTCCCCTGCTCGTGCGCCTCGATCATGCCGAACTGGTCGCCCTGTCGGTCGAACCCGCCGGAGGTTCGCCGCAACCCACCACCGCCCCGGTCGTCGCGGTGCAAATCATCTGATTCCGATATGGCACAACGGCTGCGGCGCCGAGACCGGTTGACCTCGGCGGCCGATACGTCAGCTCAGTACTGGTGGCAGGTGTCGACCACCTGGCTCATCTTGGCGCCGAAATCCTGATTGGCGGTCGCGGTGACACCCATTCGCTGCTGTTCGGCGATCAACTGCTGGAAGGAGGCCCGCCGCTGATCCGCCGGCTGGTCGTAGGCGTTCTTCAATGCGGCCTTCTGCCCCGGAGCCGCGTCCAACTGCGCGGCGGTATCGGGCGCCACCTGGTGCAGGGCCGAATCGATCTGCGCGAACGAACAGCTCGAGCTCAACAGCGGTTCGAGATCGCCCATCGGATCGGCATAGGCCGCGCCCGCCCCGAATAATGCTGTCCCGGCGGCAAATCCGCCGATGGCCAAGGCGGCGCCGATTCCGTGCAGGGTACTGATCGATGTCATGAACGAGCCCTCTCGAATTGTGGAGCAGCGAATGACCGCTCCCGAGTCGGAACGGCCAGGGAGGGTATCGGAGCCGATCCGCGATCGGATTGGTGCGAATTCGAATTCACCGGTGCTGGATGCGGCTCACCCGTTCCGCCGCGCCGGTGATATTGCGCGCCATGCCGCCGAAGATGACGGCGTGGAACGGGACGATCGTCTTCCAATACAGATGCCCGGCCAGGCCGTGTGGTTCGAAGACCGCGCGCTGACGGTAGAGCGCGCCGCCGCGCGCGGCCGGGGTGACCGACAGTTCCAGCCAGGCCCGGCCGGGAACCCGCATCTCCGCGCGCAGTCGCAGCACATTCGGACGGTCGATGGCGTCCACCCGCCACCAGTCCAGGGCCTCCCCCGCGCGCAACCGGTGCGGATCACGACGCCCGCGGACCAGTCCCGCACCGCCGGCGAACCGGTCGATCCAGCCGCGCAGCGACCAGGCCAGCGGGAAGGAGTACCAGCCGTGCACACCCCCGATGGATTCGATCACCCCCCATACCGCCTCCTGACTCGCGGTCGTATGCCGTTCGCGCACATCGAGATACAGCGAACCGCCGGACCAGTCCGGATCGGTGGGCAACGGATCCGACGGGGCCGGAACGGTTTCGGCGTCCGACCATCGGGTCGGCACCTCGCGATCGCGGATACGTTGCAGGGCCAGTTCCAGGGCGCGCCGATAGGGGGTCAACCCCGCGGGCGGATCCGGAATGTATTGCGCTATCGCGTGATCAGCGCAGACCACATCGTTCACCAGCGACTCCATCAGCGGCACCGCGATCGCCCGGGGCACCGGGGTGACGAGGTTGACCCATTGGGCCGAGAGCCACGGGGTCAGCACGGGCACCGGCAGGATGATCCGGCGGGCGAGTCCGGCGGTTCGAGCGTATTCGCGCATCATCAGCTCATAGGTCAGCACCTCCGGGCCGCCGATGTCGAAGGCGGCGCTCACGTCGGCGGGCAGCTCCGCGGCACGGGTGAGGTAGTACAGCACATCGCGCACGGCGATCGGCTGGATGCGATTGCGCACCCACCGCGGAGTGATCATGATCGGCAGTCGTTCGGTGAGATAGCGCAGCATTTCGAAGCTGGCCGAACCCGATCCGATGATCACCGCGGCCTGCAACACCACCGCCGGGACCGCGCCCGCGAGGAAGATCCGGCCCACCTCCGAGCGGGAGGACAGATGCCGGGACAGCCGTTCACCCGACGGGGCGATACCGCCGAGGTAGACGATCCGCGCGATACCCGCCTCGGCCGCCACCCGTGCCACCGTGGTCGCCGCCGCACGATCGACGGTCTCGAAATCGGTTCGGGTCAGCGAGTGCACCAGGTAGAACAGCACGTCCTGCCCCGACAGCGCGGCGGCGACATCGGCCTCGGAATCGGCGTCGCCCCGGACGATCTCGACATCATCGCGCCATGCGGCCTCGATCAGTTTGCCCGGATTGCGGGCCAGCACTCGAACGGTGTGACCGGCGGCGAGCAATTCCGGGACGAGGCGGCCGCCGATATACCCGGAAGCTCCGAATACGACGCAGCGCATAGTGTTGGCACCTTCCCTCGAGGTCGAGCCGAGACGCTGTTGTCATCGTCGCCGTACGGCCGGAGTGCGGGATGCTACTCCACAAGCCTACGCCGATCGATGCGAAATCGATGCATCGAGTGCCGCTTACCTGCCGCCACCACGACGCAGCTCGCCGCGGCCTAACGAATCACATCCAGAATCACGGCGAGCGCCTTCTCCAGTGAGCCGAGATACCTTCCGCCACCGGCGTATTCGGCCGCCGTCCAGCCAGGGCCCGCCCGCAGTACCGCCACGCCGTGCGACTCCGCGACCCGGACCGACTCCGCGGTCGCGGTCGCGGCGGTCTGCGACCACAGCACAACGACGTTCGCCGTGGTCTGCCGGTCCAGCGCGTCGGACAATGCCTCGGCGGGCAGGTCCGCACCGAGTGGCAAAGCGGCACAACGACGTTCGGCCAGCGCGGCCCGCAATACCTCCAGCGGCAGCGTATGCCGTTCACCCGCGGTGCAGGCCAGGAGTACGCGGGGTTCGCGGCCGGGACCCACCAGCGCCGGAACACCCCGGTAGAGACCGGTCAGCACCGCCCAGGACAGCAGATGCTCGACATCGATATATCCGCCACCCGCGTCCTGACGATCGACGATCGCCTCGAAAGTCGGGCGGCACAAGCGATTCCAGGTATCACAGACCCCGTGATGAGCCAGATGCCCGGAGATGAGACGCACCAGCGCGGCGACGTCCATGCGCTCGGCGGCCGCGAGCAGTGGTCCGAACTCACCCGGCGCCGGTGCGGGTTCGAGCACGATCAGCGCCGCCTGGGCCGCGCTGGCCGGGGTCGCACCGGCTCGGATCAGCTCGGTCATCCGGCGTGCGACGGACAGGTCGGCGACGCTGTAGTAGCGGTGTCTGCCCGGCAGATGATGCCGCGGGCCGATGCCGTACCGCTGATTCCAGCTGCGCAGCGTGGCCACCGGAACACCGAGCAGCCGGGCGACCGCTCCGACGGTGTACTCGGTCGACTCGCCCGGTTCGGGTGTGCCCGGCGGCGCTGTCATGGTGTCGCCGTACGCCGCGGCCAGCCCCCGCCCCGTACCTCGTACCCCGCGGCCAGCGCGCACAGCGCACCCCAACCCGCGGTCACCGCAAGGGTTTTCACGCGTTCCCGACGACCGTCCAGGGCGATGCCGAATACCGAGGTGTCCGCCGCGTCGCAGGCCACCCGGATGATCGCGGCGGTCCGGCGGGCCGCGGGATCGTCCGCGATCGCCAGGGCCAGACCCGAGACCAGATCACGCAGTGCGATCAGCCGAGCCGTGGCCCGCAACTCGGGTTCGGTGCCGCTGCCCAGCCCGGTCGGTCGCAGCAGCACCTCGGGCCGGATGACCACCGCCGCACCGTAAACCGCCGTCGCGACGCCGACCAGCCGCGCGGGAATGGTGGCGTTCACCGTGCGACCGCCGCGCCGAGATCCGCCGCAGTGTCCTCGCGATGCTCGAGCACCAACTGCACGACATCGAGGTAGCCGGACCGGAATCCCGCCTCGGAGTAGGCCAGGTAGAGACGCCACATGCGCTGGAACGTCTCGTCGAAGCCGAGTTGTTCGACGCCGGTGGTGGCTCCGTCGAACCGTTCCCGCCACAGGCGCAGGGTGTGCGCGTAGTGCGCGCCCAGCGCCCGCCGGTGTGTCGCCACCAGCCCGGAGTGTTCCGAGAGCTGCTGCGCCAGTAGCGTTTCCGATGGCAGGAAGCCGCCCGGAAAGATGTACTTCTGAATCCAGGTGTGCGTGCGCCGCCCGGCGAGCATCCGCTCATGCGGCATGGTGATCACCTGCACCGCGACGCGCCCGCCGGGTGCCAGCACGCGGGTCAGCGTCCGCAGGTATTCCGGCAGATATTCGAATCCGACGGCCTCCATCATCTCGACCGAGACCACCGCGTCGTAGACCCCGTCCACCGCGCGGTAATCGAGCAGCTCGATCGAGACCCGCTCCGCAACCCCGGCGGCGGCCACCCGTTCCCGCGCCAGCCGCTGCTGTTCCGCGGAGAGGGTCACCGATCGGACGATTGCCCCGCGCTCGGCGGCACGGATCGCCAATTCGCCCCAGCCGGTGCCGATTTCGAGCATTCGGGTGCCGGGGCCCACCTCGGCGTCGTCGAGCAGCGTATCGATTTTGCGGCGCTGGGCGTCGGCGAGGTCCCGCCAGGCCGGGGCGGGTTCGAGCCGGTCGAACAGCGCCGAGGAGTAGGTCATCGTCTCGTCGAGGAACAGCGCGAACAGCTCGTTCGACAGGTCGTAATGGTGCGCGGCATTGGTTTCGGCCCCCGAGGCCGTGGCGCGATGCGCGCGCGGCTGACTCGGCAGCAGCGCCGATCGCAACGATTGCAGGGGTGCGGGCACCAATCGATCGATGGCTCCGGCGAATACGGTCAGCACCGCGGCGGGATCGGGTGCGGACCAGTCACCCGCCATGTACCCCTCACCGAAGCCGATCAGGCCCGTCGCTGCGATACGCGCGGTGAAGGCTCGCGGATCATGCAGCACCATGACCGGGGCCGCCGGGTCGTTCGCCCCCGCGCCCAGTGCCCGACCGTGGGGCAGATCCACTCGAACAGGCAAGCGGGACACCGCGTTTCGGAACAGGCGCGATACGATCGGGCTGCCCAACGCGGGCCGGATTCCACGTGGCGCCCGCCGCAGCCCGGCCCACTGCTCGGGCATCGGCGCGGCCGGCGTCTCCGGGTACACGGTGGTGGTCATCGCAGAGCCTCCTGAGGCGAGGGCGTGGTTCGAGGAACGATCGGCAGACCGCGCAGCCACAGCAGCAGGCCCTGCCGGCGGATGCGGGCGGTGATCCGCCAGGTTTCGAGGGGATGCGCACACAGGATGCGCAGCAGGGTTCGGGTGTGCGCGGGAACCACGCGCCCGGTGACGGTCGCGTCGAATATCGTTCTGCCGTCGGGATTCTCGAGCGATATCGCCAGTCGCAACCGGTCGTCCGGGACGGGAAGGCGCAGGAGGTAGCGGCCGGATACGGGGTTGAACGGTGATACGTAGAACTCCTTGGCCACCTCCGCGCACGACTCCGGGGGAATCAGGTATCGATGCCTTCCGCCATAGGTGTTGTGCACCTCCGCGATCACACAGCGCAGTCGGCCGGTCGGGTCGTGACACCAGAAGACGGTCAATGGGTTGAACACATAACCCAGAACCCGGGCATTGGTGAGCATGAGAATCTGCCCGCCGCTCAGATCGATTCCAGCCTCGGCGAGGTATGCCTCGATATTCTGTCGCACCGTGGCGGCCGGATCGCCGAGATGGTCCCGAGCCTCGAAGCCCGCGAACGGACGCAGCGGCCGGGGCAGTACTGGCAGTTCGTCGAGGTCGACCAGCCAGCTGTAGCTGCGGTAGGTGAATGCGTGTCGCACCGGTTCACGCCGGGTATGCCCGATGACGGTGCGCGCCAACCGAGCTCGGGTCATGACCGGGTCCCCGAGGAGCGCACCGGCACCGACGGCCGGGCCGACCATCGCCCGCCGACACGTTCGGCCGCCCGCAGACCCGATACCGCGCCGTCCTCATGGAATCCCCACCCGTGATAAGCACCCGCGAAGGCGACGGTGTGGTCACCCAGATCGGGCAGCCGACGACGAGCGGCCACGGATTCGGTGGTGTACCGCGGGTGTTCGTACTCCATGGTGGCCAGCACGGCTTCGGGCGCGACCCGGTCGCCGTCTCCGAGGGTGACCAGGAAGCGGCGGTCCGCGCCGCCGGGCAGCCGCTGCAATCGGGACAGGTCGTAGCTGACCAGTACTCGGTCGGGCGCGGTGTGGCATTGCGGCAGTCGGTAGTTCCAGGAGGCGCGAGCGCCGGTGCTGCGCGGCAGCACCGATTCGTCGGTGTGCAGCACCGTCCGATTCGGCGAGTAGGGCAATGCGCCGAGCACCGCGGACTCCGTCGCGGTCGGCGTATCCAGCAGTCGCAGTGCCTGATCCGGATGTGTGGCGATGATCGCGGCATCGAAGAACTCGACCTGGTCGGCGTCATCGCGCACCGCGACCGTATGCGAGGCCCGGTGTACCGACCGCACCGGCACGCCCGCGCGGACCTCGTGCACGCCCGCGGCCACGGCCCGCACATAGTTGGCCGAACCACCCGAGACGGTTCGCCAGGTCGGTGAGCCGAAGACGGTCAGCATGCCGTGATGTTCGAGGAAGGTGAACAGGTAACGCGCGGGGTACTCCAGCGCCAGATTCGGCGGGCAGGACCAGACCGCGGCGACCAGCGGAACCATGAAATGCGCGGTGAAGTAAGCGGAGAACGCGGCTTCGCGCAGGAACTCCCCCAGGGTGCGCAGTTCGTCCCCGTCGCCCCCGAGCTCGGCGCGCGCCAAGCGATGAAAACGCGTGATCTCGCCGAGCATGCGCAGGTACGCGCCCCGGCGCAGGGTGCTCGGCGCCGGGAACAATCCGCGCGGTCCCTTCGCTCCGGCGTACTCCAGGCCGCAGCCGTCGCAGCGCACGGACATCGACATATCGGATTCCTGTGTGCGGATTCCCAATTCGCCGAACAGTCGCGACAGGGTCGGATACGTGCGGTCGTTGTGCACGATGAATCCCGAATCCACGCCCAGCCGTAGGTCCTGCCCCGCGGCCAGTTCGTGGGTGTGGGCGTGCCCGCCGAGCCTGGAATCCGCCTCGTACAGCACGACTTCGGAGTCGCGCGCCAATACCCACGCGGCGGTGAGACCCGAGACGCCGCTGCCGATCACCGCCACTCGGCGGGTGGCTCCGGTCAGCGCGCGCACAGCTGATCGGTCCTGTGAGATGTCGTGTTCATCGTTTCCTCCGGCGATCGAACGAGCCGATCGGAGATGTGGCCCGGCTCGTGCGATCGACGGTAGCATTGAATCGATGCAAAAACGATGCATCGGTTGACGCGACCGGATTCCGCCGGTCGAACCGCCAGCGACACCAGCCACCGAGAGATGCCCGCGACATGCACAATCGCCTCGACACCCTGCTCGACCGCACCGTCCTGCTCGGCTACGGCAAACCCGGCCTGCTGCTGCGTCGCACGTCCTGGGAACCCCTCGCACCGGATGCGCTGCGCGGGCGCACCGCGCTGATCACCGGCGCCAACTCCGGCATCGGTAAGGCCATGGCGGCCGGGATGGCCGAACTCGGCGCGGAGGTGACCCTGGTCGTGCGCGATACCGAGCGCGGGGCCGCCGCGGCCGCCGACATCACCGCCGACACCCCCGGCGCCACCGTGCGCGTGGCGCGCTGCGATATCTCGGACCTGACCGATGTGCGACGCTTCGCACACGAATTGCTCGACCACACCGACCGGGTGGACATCCTGGTACACAACGCGGGCGTGCTGCCGCGCACTCGCGCCGAAAGCCCGCAGGGCCATGAAATCTGTTTGGCCACACACGTTCTCGGCCCACTACTGGCCACCGAACTGCTGGCGCCCGCGCTGGAGCGCTCGGGCGCGGGCCGGGTGATCCTGGTGTCCTCGGGCGGCATGTACTCCCAGCCCCTGCCGGTCCAGGACATCGAATACCGCACGGGCGACTACCACGGTGCGACCGCCTACGCCCGCACCAAACGCATCCAGGTAGCCCTCACCCCGAAATTGGCCGAACGATATGCCGCACAGCACATTTCCGTACATTCCATGCACCCCGGCTGGGTCGACACACCGGGCGTGGCGACCTCACTCCCCCGGTTCCGCCGCCTGACCGGCCCACTGCTGCGCACCCCCGCCGAAGGCGCCGACACCGCCCTCTGGCTCGCCGCCACCGAGGTCCCGCCCGGCCACTTCTGGCATGACCGCCGCATCCGCCCCGAGCACTACCTGCCCCGCACCCGCACCTCCGAGACCGACCGCGAATATGTGTGGCAGTACTGCACAAACGCGGCCGGATTCGAATCGAGCTGATCTATCCGAGGGCTTCGACCTGGCCCGCGACCACTCCGGTGAGAATGGCGCGGGCCACGGCCAGCAATTCCGCGACGTGCGGGGAGGTGAGCTCGTAGGTGACCGACAATCCGGTCCGGCGAGCTCGCACCAATCCCGCACGCCGCAGAATCGAGAGTTGCTGGGACAGGTTCGCCGCCTCCACATCGATCTCCTCCAGCAACTCCGAGACCGCATGCGCACGGGCACTGAGCAATTCGAGGACGCGAATACGGACGGGATGGCCCAGAGTTTTGAAGAACTCCGCTTTCATCTGATAGAGCGGCCGCTGCATCGATGGCATTACGTGGCCACCCTTTCCGACAGGTGGGTCAGAGTTCGAGCTCTTCCTCGATGTCCTTCAGCCGATGCCGGGCCAGGGCGAGGTTGCCACGCTTGCGGTCAAGCGCCACATAGAGAAACAGACCTCGCGCCCGGCGACCACGCGTCGGCCGAATAATATGGTACTGACTGCCCAGCGTGATCAGGACGTCTTCGATCTCTTCATCCAAACCGAGCTGCTCCATGGTGCGCAGCTTGGCCCGCACCAATTCGGTGTTCCCCGCCGATGCGACCTCGACGTCCAAATCCCGTGAACCGCCCAGTATTCCGAGCGCCATACCGCTGTTGTAGTCGACGACCGCCGCGCCCAGCGCGCCATCGAGCATCATCATGTCCTTGAGCGTGACCTCTATGTCCGCCATGGTCTTTCCTCTCTCACATCGCCATTGGTTATGGCGTGCCGAGACGCTACACACGGGCCGGGTCGAATCACGCGCGTTTGCTGAAGGATTCCGCAAGGTATGCAGTTCGCTATTTCTGCAACCAGGCAGCCAACCCTTCCGGCCCAGTACAGCCATGTCAGGGGGGCATGACGGAATCGGTGTTACGGTCCAAACATGGGTTTCGCACAGCGCTTCGACCATGTGGGCATCACCGTCGCCGATATCGACACCGTGACAGCGTTCTTCGTCAGCCTCGGCTTGGAGGCCGATCAGAAGATGGCCGTGGAAGGCGAGTTCCTCGACACGGTCATCGGAATGAAGGGGGCCGCCACCGAGATCGTCATGCTCCGGGTGCCCGGTGGCGGAACCACCCTCGAACTCTCCAGTTTCAAACGCCCCGACCATCTCCCGGGCTCACCCGCCGCCCCCGCCAACGAACTGGGCCTGCGCAACGTCGCCTTCGAGGTCCAGAACCTCCGCGCCGCGGTCGACCACGCCGCCGCGGCGGGCTACGGCCTGGTGGGCGGCATCGGCGAATACGAGGGCATGTGGCGGATGGCCTACGTCCGCGGCCCCGAGGGCATCATCGTCTCCCTGGCCGAACAGATTCAGGACTGACAACCTGTCGAGTAGCTCCCGCTAGGACGCCTGGCCGATCTGGTGCAGGAAGGTGAGGTTGTCCTCGATATGCCAGTCCTCGGTGATGACGGTGTGGTCGCCGCCGAGGTGCTGTAGGTCGATGGCATTGAATTCGACGGGCTGACCTGTCCCCTGGGTTCCGTTGTAGGTGCCGGTGAAATGACCTCGGAATACCAGCCGGGCGGTGAGGGTGTCACCGGTGAGGTAGAGATCGGACAATTCGCAGGTCAGATCGGGTACGGCGGTGCGGAAGCTCTTCGAGGCCGTCGCGGGACCGGTCGGCCCCTGCGGTCGGCCGGGCGGCAGGGTGTTGTCCCGGAATGTCGGGGCGATCGCCCGATCCAGGTATCCGGTATCCCCGGTGTTCCAGAACGTGTACAGCAGTTGCGCCACCCGCACTTGCCGCTCGGCCTGCTCCGCACCCAGCCCACCGTCGATGTGCACCGCCTGCGGTATCAACAGCCTGCCGGACCGATCGACGGGGTCGGCCGATGGTTTCGCCTGCGTCGAGCAGGCGCCGAGCACTGTTGCGGCGCATACGAAGAGCACTGCGCCGAGCATCCGCGAACTCCGCACTCGCACCGTCCCATCGGTACGTCGGCTGACTCCCGCCCGAACGTCGGCGGTAACCGTTTTCTCGTCTTGCTGTGTCGTCATAACCGCTTCAGCAGCACGGCCACCGCCGATCATCCCGTCGCGATCTGAATCTTTTCAATCGAAGCCATCGATTTACCGAATACCACGACCGGCGACGATCAGGACCGCGCGCGCTCCCGAGCCAGGGCGCGATCTCGTTGCTCCTCGAAGCGAGGGATCTGTACGTACCGCAGATCATCGACGTACTTCGCCAAACGCTCCCTCGCCTGCTCGCCCACGGGGCCGAAGTCGTTGCGACCGAAGATGTTCCAATGTCGCAGTACCGGCATGAGCACGTCCTCGAGGTGCTGGCGTAGGTCGTAGATGCCATGTTTGGCCATCAATACACCGCGACGCCGGAAGTTCGGCATTCCAGCGCCCGGCATACGGAAGTTCTCCACGATCAGGTCGATGGCCCGCATCGCCTGGTCGGGAACGAGATCCAGCGCCGCGCCACACAATGTGCGGTAGAAGATCATGTGCAGGTTCTCGTCGAGCGCGAGCCGTTGCAACATACGATCGGCGATCGGGTCGTCGCAGACCCCGGCGGTATTGCGATGGCTGATGCGGGTGGCCAACTCCTGAAAACTGACATAGGCCACCGAGTACAGGAATCCCGCGTGCGCGGCAGCGGCAGCGGTATCGACCGGCGGAGCGAACCCGCTGGTCATATGCGCCATGCGGTCGTTCTCCAGTGCGACCGGGTCCACCCCGCGAGTGACGACCAGATAGTCGCGCAAGACGACACTGTGCCGGTTCTCCTCGGCTGTCCAGCGACCGACCCAGGTACCCCAGGCACCGTCACGGGAGAAGTTCTCGGCGATCTCACGGTGGTAGGAGGGAAGGTTGTCCTCCGTGAGCAGATTGGTCACCAGCGCCGCCTTCGCCACTTCCGAGAGTCGCGATTGCTCCGGATGCCAGTCGACGCCACCGAGTCGCGCGAAGTTCCGCCCGTCGTCCCAGGGCACGTAGTCGTGTGGATGCCAGTCCTTGAACACCGCCAGATGCCGGTCCAAGGCTTGCCCTGCGACCGGTTCGAGTTCGAGGAGAATCTCGCGCTGCGTCAACTCACGGGCCATGCCGGAATCCGCCTTTCTGTTCAGGACTGGGGAGTCCCGCTCAGCCTCGCGCGCGGTCAGCGCGGGGCATAAGGGGCGAATGTCCCACACATCGATTTGATATCCCACAGCGGATGTCTCGTATTTCTCGCCGAATGTCCCGAATCGGACGGCAAGCCTTGTCGCATTCTCGAGCGGGCGGTTACCTTACTTCCGGCCGGCCAATACTTCAGCGACCAGATGGGGAAACCACATGGGAAAGAAAAGAATTGCCATTCGAACACTGGCAGCAATCGCCGGTGCCGGAATCGCGCTTTCCGGAACAGGAATCGCCTCGGCCGCAACCGCCGAGGAATCACCACATGGATTCGGTTCGTCCGATATTCCGGAACTCGTCACCGGCTCGGCGGAGACAGGCAGTTCAATCGGATCGAAGGTTATCGAGACCGGTAGCGGTGCGGTATCCGGAGGTCTGAACCTGATCTTCCAGCTCATCGGCAGCGGGAGCTCGGCACTGGAAAGCGGGAGCTCGACCGTTCCCACCCTCTTCGACCTGTTGGGCTCGGGCAGTTCCGCAGCGAAGTCGCTGTCGTCCGCTCTTCCCGCGCACGACTGATCAACGTATCCGGGAGCGCTGCCGACCGGTCCGGGCCGGTCGGCAGCGCGTCACCGATCACCAATCGACCGAGGTCTCCATGCTCCCAGCAGCCAGAATCGATCGCGACGACTACACCGACGTGGTCACCATCGTCCGTCGGCACACCACGCACACTCCAGATCGCCCCGTCTTCACAATTCTTCCCGACGGCGACGACGCGGAGCCTTCGATAACATTTGAAATGCTCGATTCACGGGCACGCAGGATAGCCGATCTCCTCCTACGCCATACCGAATCCGGAGAACGCGTCCTATTACTGTGCCGACCGGGAAAGGAATTCATCTACTCGTTCTACGGCTGTTTGTACGCGAGTGTCATCGCGGTACCGACTTATCTCCCCGAACCCGGACAACGCACGCAAGGTACGGACCGATTGGCCGGAATTCTCGAGGACTGCACACCCGCAGTCATATTGTCGACCGATGAAATTCGGTCCGAAATAAAAAATGGAATCATCGAGTTTCCACGCTGGGAACACTCGGTCTGGCTGACGCTCGAGGCGGTGGAGCACGAAACTCCATCGGAATGGATACCGGAACCGGTACCATCGGCGACCGTCGCATTGCTGCAGTACACCTCCGGTTCGACCGCTGATCCGAAGGGCGTGATCGTCACTCACGGCAATCTGATCCACAATATCCGGCTCATCAACCGGTCCCTCGGTCTGGACGAATCGCCGGTCATCGTCGGATGGCTGCCGCCGTACCACGATATGGGCCTCGTTTCCATGATCGTCGCCCCGGCAATCCTGCCCGGCCACGCCGTCTTGATGCCGACCATCGCCTTTCTTCAGCACCCGATCCGCTGGTTGCGGGCGATCTCCGAATACGGGGGCACAGCGTCGGCGGCCCCCAACTTCGCGTTCGATCTGTGTGCGACGCGAATAAGCCAGCAGGCGCGCCGGACGGTGAATCTGTCGTCCCTGGCGGTGGTGGCGAATGGCGCTGAACCCATCCGGCCCGAATCGATGCGCAGGTTCGCCGATGCGTTCGCCGCCTCGGGATTCAGACCGGAAGCGATCGTTCCGATGTACGGGCTCGCCGAAAGCACACTGATGGTCAGCGGAACTTCTTCTCAATCCCCCTGGATACTCAGGGATTTCGACACCGAATCGCTCGCACGAGGCATAGTGCGAGAAGTACCGGAGGGGTCGGCGAACTGCCGCACCCTCGTCGGTTGCGGATCAAGCCACGACCTCGATGTGGTCATAGCCGATCCGGAGCACCGAACCCGTTGCGCCCCAGGGACGGTCGGAGAGATCTGGGTCGCGGGCGCCAGTGTGGCCGCAGGTTACTGGGGGCGCACGGAGCTCAGCAACGAAACGTTCGGGGCACGACTCGCGGACTCCGGCCAGGGACCGTACCTGCGGACCGGCGATCTCGGGTTCCAGATCGATGCGGGTCTATTCGTCGTCGGCAGAATGAAGGACGTCCTCATCGTCGCGGGGCGAAACCACTACCCCCAGGACATCGAACTCACCGTCGAAGGGGCGCACTCCGCGGTCAGACCGGGCTGCGCCGTGGCCTTCGCCGGTCGGCCCGATGCCCCGGAATCCGTCGTCGTCGCAGCCGAATTACGCGGTACGAGGGAACAAACGCCCGACCTGGATCAGACGAGAACCGCGATCCGGTGCGCCGTGATGCGAGAACACCACCTCTCGATCGGCGAGATCCTGCTGCTGCCACCGGGTTCCATCCCCAAGACACCGAGCGGCAAACCACAGCGCAGCGCGTTGCGAGGCGCCTACCTCTCGGGCGTATTGACACCCCACCGCGAAGAACGGAAGCAGCGATGAAACCCATCGAGTTCGAATCATGGCTCCGAGACCGAATAGTGGAGCTCTCGAGCATCGGATCACGCGATGAGATCCGCTTCGACGAGCCACTCGCCAGCCACGGCATGTCCTCGCCCGAACTGATCATGCTCACCGGCGAGATCAGCGAGCAGCTGGGTCGGCAGATCTCACCGACGGTCGTTTTCCGATACCCGACGCTGCGACTGCTCGTGCAGTACCTGACGTCACCGGGAGACGACCGATGCCCGCCGCCCCCGGCCGATCATGAGGAATGAGGCCCGGATGAGTAGGGAAATCGACCTTCCCGGTGACTCTCGGATCGATGTCCGCGGTACGCCGCTCTCCGAGGAATGTACGCAGGCCGCGGAACGAACCGTGCGGGATCTGCTCGGATCGCACTGCGTCGCCGGACCGGTGACCGTCCGGTTCACAACGATGATGAACAACCGTCTACTTGTTCAGATCAATGTCCGCACGCGCCTGCACACCGTCCGTGTTCAACTTCTGGACCGGACCGAGGTCGCCTTCGGGCTGGCCGTCCACCGACTGGACGAGCAACTCACCCGACTGGCAGCCGGAATTCTTTGCTTCCCTTGGCATCACCAGGGCTCGCGATTGACGCGCGCGAGCGATGTCAGGCCGATCGTTCGGCGCAAACTGTGCGGTCTGCGGACCTGCACCCCCGGCGACGCCGCCGAATTTCTACGCGCGATGAATTTCGACGCTCATCTCTTCATCGACCAGGAAACCGGCCTGGACGCGGTGGTCCACCGTGACGATACCGGCGACTTCGTCGATCAATCCGGGGCTACGAGCCTCCGCCTGATCAGGCAGACAACGGTGGGCCCGGTGGGCGGTGATCCGGTCTCCTCGCTCTTGTACGCGGGCTGCGCCGAGGTGCTGGAGGAGACCGCGGCAATGCGCCGGCTGTGTGATCAGGGCCTGCCGTTCCTGTTCTTCACCGATCGATATCAGCATCGCGGGCGGTTACTCTATCGCCGTTACGACCGCGACCTGGGTTTGGTCGTTCCGGTCGAGTCCGGCGTCTCGCGTGACGAGTAGGGCCCGGTGATCGGTGACCACAGTCCCCCCGCAAGGGCGGCGACCTCACCCGCCAGCAGTACGGCTTCTCGCCGACTCCGCATGCCCAGCCGGGCCAAGAGTCGAGATACGTTGTTGCGCACCGACTTCTCGCTGAGAAACAGCTGCGCCGCGATCTCGCGATTGCTCGCACCGGTGCCGATCAGGGTCAGCAAACCACGCTGCTGAACAGTCAGCCCCGACAGCCGGTGCTCCAGCCGGGCGCGAGATCGAACAGCCTGCACGACAACGAAACTCAGTCGTTCATCCAACAGCGTATGGTCTCCCCTGATCCCGGCATTCAGTTCCGCCGGTGACACCTCGGCGGGCAGCGCCGACGCCGCGCCGGCGCGGACGGCGCGGACCATCAGCTCCACGTTCAGCTCGTCGGCCAGCAATACACAGCGCAGTCCCTCGACACGCGAGCGTAAGTAGGCGCACAGGTCGATGCCATCGCCGTCTGCCAGGCAGGCCGCGAGCAGAACCACGTCCGGGGCGGCCTCGGGAATCAGGGCCTTCGCCGCACCGATGGAACCGGCCGCCCCGGCGAAGACGAGATCGGGAGCGGTGTCGATCACGCAGCGCAGTTGCTGCCGAATCCACCCGCGATCGGTCGCGTCGAAGATACGAATCATCAGCGCCGGGTGTCCGGTACCGGCTCGAGCAGCGCGAGATTCCCGTCGTACCGACGGTAGAGCAACCGCCCGCGCGCAGTCTCCGGCTCGGTGAAGAATACGAACGGCAAACCATTGCCGCACAATCGCTTCGCGGCCACCAACTCCGGGACGATCACGGTCGGCATCAGATCGACCGCCAGGCGGGCCGCGCCCGGACCGGCCGGAAGACCGACCCGTTGCTGCCGGACCAACCGCATATCCTGAGGTCCTGCCCGGTAGACGATCGCGTCCTCGCCGGTGTCGGCATCGCGGAAGAAGAAGGCATCGAAATCCATCGAATCCATGATCTCCGCGGCGGCCATCGGAGTCAGTACCAGCATCCTGCACAACTTGCGCCGCACGATCGGACGCACCTCGGTGATCATCGCCAAAGTCCGCCCCGGCGAACAGCGCCACGGATCGGTTGCCCCGTAAGCGATTCGAGCGATCTGGTTATCCAGGCGCTCGGCGATCGCCCGGGCCCCACCGGAGCTGTTGCCGGCTGATTGAACCCGGCACTGACGGCCCTCGATACTGGCATTGATCTGGAAGACGGTCATACCGATCTCCCGCCGATGCCTCGTCACCCGCAGGTGGCCGATGGTATCGACCAGTCGGCTCCGCAGCACACGACTGACCGCCAGCACCGCGCACGCCAGGTCGGCGGCTGGTACGGGCCCGTTCGTGTTCACGGTAAGACCGCGATCGATATCCGCCGCCGGCAGTTCTTCCCATCGCATGCGATACCCGCCTCATTGATTCGCCCTGCCGCGGCGGCGCATAGCGCTGACACGGCCAGGCTGATCGGTCTCCGATTCTTCGACCGCGCTAGGCCGAACCGACTCGCTCGGCGATGACGACGATGTTGTCCGCACTCGCTCGGCGATCGGCGTCGAACAATCCACCGCAGGTGATCAAGGCGATGCCCGCGGTGTCCGCGTGATCGGACAGCACCCGGGACAGGTTGCCCGGGTCACGTTTGTCGATACCTGAAACAACCTCACGCACAACGAAACTCGCGGCGGCATCGACTCCGGTCACATCGATCCGCTCTCCGGGCCCCAGGGTGCCGATATCGTTGAAAACCCCGTATCCGCCACCGATCTGGGTATGTCCGAGGATGACCGCCAGTCCCCCGGAACCGGGTGCCGGGCCCTCCGACCACCACGTGGTGGAGCGCATATCGTCGGGAACACCGAAACTGTCCACCGCTCGGCCGAGGAAGGGGTCATAGGCGACCGTGGTACCGGCGGGCGTGACCGCGGCATCGATACTCAAGCGCGGCAACCTGATTCGGTCCGGGCGGAAGCCCTCCCCCGCTGGAAGCGGCGGCGCCACGATAACCGGCGCGGTCTCGTGGACCGTTTCGGCAGAGCTCTCATCGGGAGGCCCGCCATGAGGTATCACCGTCGGTAACGCGACGGCGAGCAGTACCCACAGCAGCAGCCAGAGCAGTGCCGACCAGACGGCCCGCGGTCTCATCCCACCGATTCGATCCGCTCGCACCATCATCGTCCTTTCCCGCGCATCGCCGATCGCGAGCGGATGCCGGGGCGAAGTGATGAGTCCGCCACCGGCATCCGCCGCTTTCATCTACTGATCGACGCGTTCACGCCGCGTCGCCGCCGCGGCGACCAAGGCCGCCAGCAGCATTCCCAGTGCGGCCATACTCATTCCGGTCAGCGGCGCCGACGAGGACTCGGCCGAGCCGGCATCCTCTCCGGTACCACCGGTGCCGGCCTGTAGCGGATAGTGCTGCTCGGACCCCTGCGAAGTACCGGGGGTCTCGACCACCACCGGCGCCTCCGGGACAGCCGGTTCGGCACCACCGCAACCGCTTTCGGCCGGAGCGGACGCACCGGGCGCCGGGCTCTCCTGGCAACCGCAGCCCTGCGGAACACATACGTGTCCGTCCAGGATCCGGTCCAGCGCGGACAAGGCCCTGTCCCAATCCACCTCCGGGACGTCACCGTCCCGGCGCGGCAGGATCGCACCGACGCCCGCGCCCACGGCGAGACCGAGCCACGCACCGGCACCGCCGGCGAACGACCCGGCCGCGACCGCACCGAAACCGGCATGCGCCACCGCGGTAGCCAGCACCGCGAACAACGCCGCCAGTACCGCGCCGGGCACGATCCCGGCAGTGGCACCGAGCACCCAGCCGAATCCCATTCCGACAGCGGCGCCGGGCGCCGCGCCGAACAGGTTGACCGGATTCGACAAGCCGACCACCGCACCGAGCAGTGCGCCCAGCAAGGCCCCGAGCCCGCCGACCACCGGACTGACCAGCAGTCCCGTCAGTCCACCGAGCACCGCGCCCACCACAATGGCCGCCGGGAAGGCGAACACCGCGGTCACCGCGGTCACCACGCCCTGCACCATCAGCGCGACAGCTCCGCCGACCGCGACCACGAGCGCTGCCGTGGCAGCCAGCGCGAGTGCGGTGAGCACACCCGCCAGCACCAGGATCGGCAGACCCGCCAGCGCTTGGAAGGCCAGATAGGCCGCAATGGCCAGTGGCACACCGACAATCACCGTGAAGCCGATCGACAGCACCACTGCCAGCGCGGCCGCACCGGCGAGCACGGCGAGAGCACCGAGCAGCGCCACCGCGAACACCGGCAGTGCGAGCGGCCCCAGGAACAAGGCCGCCACCGCACCGACGACCAACGCGCCGATCACCAGGATCACCGCGGGAATCGCCGCCAGCACCAGCACCGCACCGATGACAAGCACCGGAACGATCAGCGGCGCGATGAAGGCCGCCACCGCCGGCACGAGTCCGGTCAACAGCACCACCGCGGCAGCCACCGCGAACGGCAGCACCGACAGCACGCCGAGCACCACCGCGGTCACCGCGCTCGCACCGAATCCTGTTGCCAGACCGGCAACTCCACCGACCAGCAGCGTAATGATGCTTGCCGATGCGGCGCCGAGACCGGCACCGGAGAGCGCTCCGGTGCCCACCGCCGACACAGTCCCGGACAGATAGCCCGTGACCGCCCCGAGCACGGCGGACAACACCGTGTCGGTGATCGTCGCGACGACGATCCCCGCCAACGCGCCGGGCAACGCGGCCAGCGCGGCACCGACGATCCCGCCGATCTGCGCACCGAGCACCGCTCCGAAGAGCCCGCCCGGGATGCCGGCCACCAGGTTCAGCGGGCTGAGCAGCCCACCGGTCGCACCCAGCACCGCCGCGACCGCACCGGCCAGACCGGTGGCCACCAGCGCACCGACGATCGCGCCGAAACCGATGTTCTCGGCATCGACATGACCGCGGCGCCAGGCATCGAGCTCCGCGACAACCTCATCGAGGTCGCATGTGAAGCGCGCGGTGAAGCCGTCCAGGAACCGTTTCAGACTGCTGTGTTGCCATGCCACACAGGCGGATTGCCACAACCGACTCCGCTGCGCGAGGTCGGCCGCACCCATCCCCGCCTGCCAGGCGGTGACATGGTTCGCCACGAGCAACGCGCCCACCGCGACAGCGGCCAGCGCGGCCCACGGCAGCGCCGCGAGGACCAGCACCGAACCACCGAGCAGCACGCCCGGAGGCGCGGCCAGCAGGAATCCCAGCAGACCCGTGATCAGTGCCGAAACCAAGGCCACCAGCAACGAACCCAGCAGCGCGCCGAGTACCGCACCGATAACGACACCGGCGATACCACCGGCGATCATCCCGATCAGCACACCGAGCACGGCACCGGCCAACGCTCCCAGCAGATTCAGCGGATTCAACGCACCCAGCAGCGCACCCAACAGGGCGCCCAGCGGAGTCGTGATCACCGCGACCACCAGACCCGCCAACAGGCCCAGCAGCGCTCCGGCGAGCATCCCGGGCAGCGCCGCAACTGCCAGCGCCAACGGCGCCAGCAGCAGACCCAGACCCAGCACGGTCATCGCCAGGGCTCCGCCTATCGCGCCCATCAGTGCGAACGCGGCGCCGGCGAGGATCGCGACGGGCAGCATCAGCACCATCGACAGCAGATACACCACCGCCCCCAGCGCCAACCCGGCCGCGAACATCGCCAGTGGCAGCACCAGCAGGAAGAACAGTGCCAGCGCGGGCGTGATGATCGCGACGGCTGTCATACCGGCCAGAATCAGGCCGACGACAGGCCACCAAATCGGCAGTGACACAACAGCGATGGCGAGGATGGCCACGCCTCCGCCGATCACCATGGCCGCCATTACGACGACTCCGGCGATGACGAAGGGCAATCCGATGATGCCGATGATCCCGATCGGTGTCGCCAGCACGAAGCCGACCACGATCCAGAAGATCGACCAGACCACGTAGCCGATCGCGATGACGATCACGATCGGAATCCAGATCGGCGCCAACAGGATCGTCAGCACCAACGCCACCGCTCCGATCGCCAGCAGCGCACCGCCGACCAGCACGGTGATCAGTGCGGCGACAGCGCCGATGATCAACGCGGGCAGCATCAACGGCAACGCGACCAGCAATGCCGGAATGAGCGGAATCAGCACCAGCGGCAATGCCAGCAGCAGGACCGGCAACCATATCGGTGCGGTCAAGGCAGCCAACGCGATTCCGAGTGCGCCGAGTAGCAGCACACCGCCGCCGAGCACGGCGCTGACGGCTCCGCCGAGCAGCGCGCCCAGCAACGGAAGCAGCAGGTTCGGGCCCAGGAATCCGGCCCCCGCACCGAGCAGAGCGCCCAGCAGGGCATCCGCCACGGCCGTGAGCAACCAGCCGATCAGAGCGCCACCGGGCAGACCCGTGAGCGCTCCGATCACCAGACCCGGAATCGCGCCCAGCAATCCGCCCAGCACCGCACCCGGAACACCGCCGAGTATCGGAGCCAGTGGATTCAGCAGACCCAGCAGGCCACCCGCGAACGCACCCGAGATTCCGGTGGTGATTCCACCCAGCACGCCGCCGAGGGCTCCGGCTCCCAGCGAAACCGCCGCAGCGCCACCGACGGCGGCCAGCAGGTCACCCGCCAGGGGCAGCACACGCGAATCGAACAACACATCCACGCACGCGGCCAACTCCGCTCCGCCGACCGCCGTCGCCGCGGCGGCCAGTGCCGCACGCGGATCGACCAGCACGGCTCCCGGCGCCGCCAACGCGGTCACCGCGGCTCGCACCGACTCGCCCGGATCGGCGAGAAAGTGCCGCACCGCGGGATCGATGACGGTGTGGGCGAAGCTCTCCGGATCGGCGATGAACGCACCGAACGCGCGATCGGCCTCGATCCCGAGATCCAGGGCGGCGGCGCCGACCTGGTTCTCGCATCCTGCTGCCGTGCAACCACTTTCGTCGATAGACGGCAGAATCAGATCGGTGGGCGGATGATCGGGTGCGCGCGGCTCCACCTGATGCCGGAGTCCGGAGACCGCATCGGAGACCGTGTCCACCAAGGGTTGCGCGGCGGTCCGCAGATCCGCCAGCGCACCTTCGACGGGCGAATCCTCCAGTACGGTGGCGGGAATCGGATCCGCGGTCACGGGGGCCGGTGCGTCGTGACGTTGCTGATCCACGAACACCGCGGCGAGCGCGTCACCGAGCTGGCCCAGCGGCTGCCCCGCCGGGTCGGGAACCGCGGGTGCGCCGCCGTCGATGTCAGTCACCGCGGGACTCGATTCCGGCAAGACGATCGCCGGAACGGACCGGGCGAAATCGTTCACCTGATCACTCAGGCCCGCGAACGGATTGTCCGGACCTTGCGCCTGCGCCGATGACCCGCTCAACAGCAGAAACCCGATCGCCGGAATTCCCACGGCCAGTAACCGAAGACACCAGGACGCTACCCCCCACCCCCTTTCGACCGTATCGAGGCGTGTGTTTTCCACCATCTGTACCTTTCTTTTCTCGAGATTCATCCGATTCGCCGGGCTCGGGGTATCGCCTCCACAACCGGCGAAATGCGGTCGAGGGCGGATCCCTGCCGCCGCGCAGTCTTTGGTACATGGTCGAAATCTCTTCTTGCCGAAGGCGTTTCAGTGCCATCCAATGGTGACGCCGAGTGCCACGAGGACCTGTGCGATAGGCCGGGTCATGAGGATCGCGACCAGCAGGCCGATGATTCCCCAGACGGCGGTTCGCCGCAGTCGATCGTTTCGGCGCGAACGAGAATGGGCGTACATGGGAATTTCCCTTCGTGAATATCCGGAAGATCGCGGGCGGTGTCAGTCCTTCGAGAAGGCGCACACACCCGAAGAGCGAAGTGCCGCATCGGTTTCCGAGTTCGGGATCGGCAGTCGAGACATCACGTCGTCGATGGCGGCACCGAGCGCGGAGAGCCGCGTCCCGGCCGCATCGTTCGCGCCGCTGAGCGCCCCCGATGCCGCGGCCGCATCGGCGTATCGGTGCGCGTCCAAACCGTCACCGATACCACGCAGCACACCGCTCGTGTCCCGGAAAGCACCCGCGGCCTGAACACGCAGCGACCGCCAGGTCTCGCCGTCGACTCCGGGGGTGAGCACCCGGTCGGTAGCGGGAAGTGCGACCGAATCGATCCGGTCCGCGGCCAGCGCCGCCGCGTCGGCGAGCCCTCGCAGGTCCGACTTCGATTCCGCGACAGCGCGTTCCACGGTCCGGGGTTCATCCGACCGCTCGGTCACCGCGGTCCGAACCGATTCCGTCGCGGTACAGACGGCGTCCGCGAACGTGATCACGTCGGCGTGCACATCATGCTTGTGTGCTGCGAGATATTCGCGGTCCCCGGCCGCGACTGCCACCGATCGAACCTGCTCGTCCTGCTGGCGGCTCGCGGTGGAGCCGGGATCCAACAGACCGCCGTCGATATCACAGCGGGCCGCTCCGACCGCGGCGACCGAAAGGACACCGCCGATCAGCACTGCCCTGAAGAATTGTTTTTGCCAGGATTTCGGCGTCTTTTCGTGAGACCGGCCGCGAGCACCGGGTCGAACTTGTCGCATGACTCCTCATTCGAACGAAGAAACTCTCCATTCCAGAAGACCACCGCGGCGGTATCACCCCTAGGGGCTAATGTCCCGGATAATTTCTCCGGTGATGCGAGTCACCCCATTCAATATGAATGAGAGGTGAACAGATAATTACGACCAGATTCTTATGGGGATGAATTCCAGGGCCCTTCCCTGGTCATCCAGAACACGGCCCATCCGCTTGACAGTCCGCAGACTGACCTGGCGATCGATGATTCGCAATTCAGGAAACGCGCGGGACAGACGCGCTTCCAGATCGATAGCATCATGCGCCATGCGCAACCAGGCGATAATGATCAGATTGGTATCGCCGCCGAAGGTCGCGGTGCACAATCGGATTTCACCCCAATCGGCGACGGTCAGGCCGAGACTCCGCAGTTGTTCGGCGGGCAACTCGGCCCGGTAGGTGACTGCGATCGGCCAACCCGCTATCTGCCGCGACATATCGCAACGCAGGATCAACCTGCCCGAGGCAAGCAATTCTCCGAGTCGGCGGCGCACCGTCGTCTGACTCGAGCCGACGGCGGTCGCGAGCTCGGCGAGGGGAAGGCGCGCATCCTCACCGAGGGCCGCCACCAGTAGACGGTCGGTCTCGCGCCGGACCGAACGGACCAACCGAGCATGCTCGTCATCATCGGTCAATCTGGCGCGCTCATCGCGGTCGAGGGCCTCGGGACGCCAATCCGCGCCCTCCACGTACATATCGAGCCCGACCACCGCTCGAATCGCCGCAACACCCGGCAGCGCACCCAACCAGCGAACGACGAAATCATCGAAGGCCGCGAGATCGGCAACAGCGACCGTGAGATCGAACTGGAAGCTGCCACCGGTGCTCTCGACGCTGTAGATACTCGGACACCGGCATACCAGCTCCGCCACTCGCCCCAGCGAGTCCGGCCCGCAACGCAATTGAACCCACCCGACCACCGCGTATTCGGGCGCGTACGCGGTGGTCCAGGCCAGGCCCGCCGCCGTCAGCCGCTGCCAGTGCCGGGCCGCGGTGGCCGCGTCCACACCCAGGGCGGGACCGATCCGAGACCATGGCGCCCGTGGGTTGATCTGCAGGGCGTTGACGAGATTCAGATCCCATTCGCTGAAACGTGTATCGGCATGCGGCGGTGGCCGGGTCGAGTCGGGCGTTCTCGGGCCATTCGGTGATTCCACCACGAAGGCCATTCTCCGGGCCGCGAAGCGACCTCGGTGTATGGCGCGCGGAGGTCAATCCCGTTCGCCCCGGAGTCGCTCGCGCATCCCGACGGCGAGCACAGCGGCCTGCGTCCGAGTCCGCACACCGAGCTTGGCGAAGAGGCCGGTCAGATGATTGCGCACCGTCTTCTCCGCGACGTACGAGCGCTCGGCGATTTCCTTGTTGGTGAGCCCCTCCGCGAGCATGGCGAGCAGCCTCCGATCCCGCTCGCTCAAAACATCCAGATCCGCGTTCCGGTTCCGCCGCCGATCCAGGGCGGCTGCCACACGCGCGTCGAACAGCGATCCTCCGGCCCCCACCTCGCGGATCGCCCGCACCAGTTGCCCGCCGTCGACGTCCTTGACGATGAATCCGCTCGCTCCGGCGTCGATGGCGTCGGACAATGCGGCTTCGTCGCCGGTCGCGGTGAAGATCACGCAACGCAAGCCGTCCATCCGTGCCAGCAACTCACTACACAGATCGATACCGCTGCCGTCCGGGAGGTGGACATCGATCACCACCACATCGGGGCGTTGTACGGGTATGCGAGCCATGGCCTGCAGGACCGTCGCAGCCTCGCCGGTCACGTGCATCCCGGACTGGTCGCCGAGCAGAGTGGCAACGCCTCGCCGCACGATCTCGTGGTCGTCCACCACGAAGACACGCAGTTCCGCCGGCACGTCAGGCCGTTCCGGCCGTTCGCCACGCCGATTGATCGAAGCGTGGGCGGAGCAGGAACGGCACCGTCGAGGCAACGGTGAGGACTCCGGACGTCGTGCGACGCGGCGATCGTGACCGACCGAGTGCCGGATCGTCTCTCTCACGCTGCTGTCCTTTCAATCCGTCTGCGTCCCGACGCGGAACCGAACCGATGACACGGCCGGGAAATCGGCGATCCGGCTCGAATACCGCTCTTCGAGAATCACCCCGATGCCGGATACTTCGCCCGAATTGCCAGAAAACACCGATTACCATCTCGATCTGCCTGGATTCGCCAGCCCACCTCACCGCTCGTACTCGCCCTCTCCGGAATCGGCGATCCGACGCAGTTCCTGCAGCGAACCCTGCTTCGGTGGCCCCTCGGCCCCCAGATCCACTCCGGCGAAGATCCCGCACACCACCGCCTGCTCGAGCGCGAAGGTCGCACAAGCACGTCGCACCCGGCACCGCTCACAGATCGCACGCGCCCGGGCCACCTCACGGGCCCGGGATTGACGGCATGGAAAGAACACCTCGGGGTGAATCACCCGGCATGCCGCGTCCTGCGCCCACTGATAGTTCATTTCGCATCACCTTGAAATGTCGGCGCGGGTGGATCACCTCGCGCGGGCCACCAACATCGGGCAACGCACCGAGTCCAGCAATGCCGCGACGGTGGATCCGGACAGTGCGCGCGGGTCGCCGCCGTGCCCGATCACCACCAGCTGAGCCAGCTCCGACTGCTCCCGCAATGAACGGATCGGCTTGTCACACAACAGCTCTCGACGCACTCGCACATCCGGATAGCGTTCCGCCCAGCCCGCCAGGCTCTGCCCCAGCGCAGCCGCCTCGCGGTGGTACCGCGGGTTCCAGATGCCCGGCAGCGCCAGTCCGGTGTCATCGCACCACGCGTGCAGTGCGACCAGTTCCACCCCGCGGCGTGATGCGGCGTCGAACCCGGCGGCGATCGCGGGGACGCTGCGCTCGGTACCGTCGATCCAGACCAGCACCGGGCCGTCGATCGGAGCTCGATCCGATTCCGAGGGCACGACAGCCACCGAGCATCTGGCATATCGAGCCACCATGGTGCCGACCGAACCGTGCGCGACACAGCTCACGTCCTCCATCGAGCCGCCGACGACCAGGATTCGCGCGGTACGCGAAGCCGCGACCAGGACCGGAAGAATCGGCCGGGCCGCACGTTCGGTGCTGACGATCAGGTCGTGACCGGCCGCGACGGTTCGGGCCACGCGGGCCGCGGCCTCGAGCACCGGTCCGGCACCGGCCCATGACGGATCACCTTGACTGCCGGAGAAGAGGCAGGGGGAGATGATATGCAGTGGGGAACGACGCAGAACCGCCTCGGCGGCAGCCCACACCGTCGCTCGAAACGAACTCTCGGAACCGTCGACCGCCGCCACCACCGGCGAGGAATCAGAGCACATACCATTCCGTCCGTTTTCTCGATCGGGCCGGCGGTGGTCGGAGTACCACCGGCGGGTAACTCCACAGCACCACAGCTACTTTGCGGCAAATAGTGCCGAATGTCCCTGTGCCACATGCGCATCCCCGCATGCCAGGACGCGGATCGAGCCCACGGTCGCGATCTCACGCTACGAAGTCAGCCCGCCACACTCCCCCTGCACCAATCCCAATTCACCAGCGTATCGGCGGTAGAGCAGCCGCCCCCGCCGCTCGATCACATCGGTGTAGAACAAGAACGGCAATCCGTATCCGCACAGCCGCTCGATCGCGGCCCGCTCCGACAAATACAGGGCGGGAATGGGATTGACCGTGAATGACCCCGACAAGGACGGTGGCTCCATCCTCGACTGCCGAGCAAGTCTGGCACCTCGCGGCCCTGCCCAATAGACGACCGCGTCCTGCCCGGTCTCCGCGTCGATGAACAGATGCGCGTCGAAATCGAACGCATCCATCACCGCCATCGCGGCCTGCGGCGTAGCGACCATGAGCCGACAGCGCTTACGCCGGACGATCGACCCCGGCCCCGATACGAGCCCCATCGTGGGGCGGAGCGGATCCGGCCAAGGACGAACCGGCATTCCCGTCAACTGGCGTCGAATATGGCAGTCGAGACGATCGGCAACCGCCGCAACACCGTCCTCACCACCGATCGGCAGCTGAATCCGCAGAACGACGAGGGGGGATCGATAGTTCACCTGAGCCACGATCCGATCGACGGCGCCCAGCGCTCGCTGCAGGCGCAGATGTACGGATCCGCCGAACCCATACCTGCGCAGCACACACATCAACGCCTCGACCGCCTGCTGCGCGCAATACGGCGAGATGACCTCGGTACGGTGCACAGACATGGCGAGATCGCCTGCGGTCGAATAGAACTCGTGGATCCTCATAACCAGCCGCCCAGTTTGATCACCATTACCGACGGGTGAATCCCACCATCGAGCCGACGGCCGAAACAGAGGCGAATGTCCCGGTTCTTCATGTTGATGGTTACACAAGGGATTCGAAATAATCCGGCCGCGTGAACTCGTTGACCATCGACGTATCAGTTACCGCGCGAAAAACTTACGCGCTCAATTTGCAGGGCAATCGAACACTGCGAATTCACGACAACAGAGTCGAATACCGACAAGAAAGAACGAGAGAACAATGCGCTCACGGATCACGAAAATCACAACCTCGGCGACAGCAGTACTGGCAATGATGGTCACGGGTTCGGCAATCGCCTCGGCGGGGGATGTCGATCAGGTCGAGCCAGGAACCGCATCCTCGGTCGAAGTGGTCGACGCACCGCCATCCCCCGGCAAACCACGCGACCTGCCGGATTTCACGCCCGCCGACCCGGAGTCCCGGCAAGCGCCCACACCGGCGCCCGAGTACCTTCCGCTGATTGATCAGCGCCGCCGTGACCTGGTCGGCGCAGCAGCGGTTCAAGGTGCCGCCGACGGCGCGGCCCAAGGTGCCGCCCAGGGAGCCCTGGTGGGCGCCGGGGTCGGAGTAGGCATCGGCGCGGCCACGGCAGCGATCACAGCGACAACCGGCGCCGGACTCGGTGCGGCAGTGGGCACGGCCGCCGGACTCGCCGTCGGCCCGCCGATCGGTGCGACCGCCGGAGCCACTGTCGGGTGCATTGCCGGAGCTCCGGTGCCGATTGTCGGTTGTATGGTCGGCACCGTCGTAGGCGGCGCGATCGGCGGTGCGGCCGGAGCTGTAGTCGGGCCGGTCGCCGGAGCCGGGGCGGGCGCCCTGGCCGGAGCGGGTGTCGGCGCGGGCGTGGCGGTGCTGGGCGCACTTCCGGTCACCGCGGCCACCACAGCCATCGGCAGTGGAATCGGCGCTGGAGCAGGGGCGGCCGCCGGCGCCGCGACCGCCGCGGCGCAAGCCAACATCGAGCTGGCACAGCAAAACCTGGACGATCTCGCCGCCTTCGCTTACCCCCCGGTTCTCGGATATTGACCCGTTTGCTGCGCGTCTGCGCGGGTAGCTCACAAGCACACGACCATGTCCGGGCAGCGGTTCACCGCACGCTCGGCGCGTGACCCGGTTGGCTCTATCTGGAAGGTAACTCCCATGCCGGACCGCAGCACCCACCACACCGGCAAGCGGGCGCGGCCGACGACAATGCCGTCCGAGGTCACCGGCAAGCTGTCGTTCTTCGACCGGTTCGCCACCGCGACAGCCACTTTCGCCTCACACGCGGGCTTCTTCGCATTCTGCGTCCTACTGGTGGTGCTCTGGGTGCCGAGCTTCCTGATTCTGCCCAGCATCGACACCTGGCAGCTGGTCATCAATACCGCCACCACGATAATCACCTTCCTGATGGTGGCGCTGTTGCAGAACACCCAGGCACGCACAGATCGCGCGACCCA
Source organism: Nocardia sp. NBC_01503 (assembly GCF_036327755.1). NCBI lineage: Bacteria > Bacillati > Actinomycetota > Actinomycetes > Mycobacteriales > Nocardiaceae > Nocardia > Nocardia sp. NBC_01503. The sequence continues at coordinate 5,957,810 of NZ_CP109596.1, read as the reverse complement.
GCAGAAGCTCAACGCCATCGCGGACGGGCTCGCCGAGATGATGGGCGAACTCAGCGACAATTACCCGGAGCTGCAACGGCACCGCACCGAGCTACGTGACGCTGTCGGTTTGGAGAACCGCGAGGGATCCGACTGACGCGAACCAGCCGAACGGATCCGTTCACTTCAGCCGGGGCGACGCCGCGGCCGTATCGGGATGTCCGACATCGCAATTCGTTTCCGCCGCCGGGCGGGACGCGCGAGTCACCGGCCAGCCTGCCGCACCGGCGAGTTCGGCGAAGCGGATCGCGTCGAGAATCGCCGCGCCACCCGGGTCATTGTTGAAGTACACGAAGACATCTCGATCCCGGCCCCACGACGCGTCGATGCGGATGACCCAATCGGACAGCACCTCGTCACGGTAGCTCGGCGACGGTTCGCCCGTGCCTTCGTGGAAACGCAGGTAGCCCCAGCCCGCGGTCGGCCACAGCGGCGTCGCCGACTGATCCAGCCGGTCCGCCCAGCAGAGCGCGACATCATGTGCCTCGAGCACCTCTCGCACCTCGTCGGTCCACCAGGTCTCGTTCCGCGGCTCGACGACCACCCGAAGGCCGGTGGGAACGAGCTCCAGCACCGAGCGAAGACGGTCGGGTTCGGCAGGCAGGTTCGGGGGCAGTTGGAGCAGCAGCGGACCCAGCTTGTCACCGAGCCCCCGCGCGGCCTCGACCGAGCGCTGCAACGGAATCTCCGGATCGAGCAGTCGGTGAAAATGGGTGATCACCCGGCTGGCCTTCACCGCCATCACGAAATCGTCCGGCGTCCGCTCCCGCCAGCCCTCGAAAGTGGCGCGCGGCACCGGCCGGTAGAACGAGGCATTCAATTCCACCGTCGCGAAGGATCGCGCGTAGAACTCCAGCCATCGCCGCTGGGCCACGCCCTGCGGGTAGAAGACCCCACGCCAATCGGCGTACTGCCACCCGGACGTACCGATCAACATCGTCATACGGCAGTGATTCCCGCTACCGTCGGGCGCAACCGCAACCGCATCCGAGCCGCCCACGCCACAGGAAAACGGACGAACATCGTCCGCGGATCGCGTTTCATGGCCGGCGTCGAACGCGTCGACCAACTCGATGACACCCATATGCATTGGAAGGTCAAGGTGGGCCCCGTCGAGCGCGAGTTCGATGCGACCATCACCGAGCAGCATCCCGACGAACGCGTGGCGTGGCGATCCGACAGCGGCCCCGAACACGCCGGTGTGGTGACCTTCCACCGCATCGACGACGAAACCACCCGAATCATCACTCAGATGGACGTCGATCCGGAGGGATTCATCGAGAACGTCGGCGACAAGCTGGGGCTGCTCGACCATCGCGTGAAGGGCGACCTCGAGCGTTTCAAGACGTTCATCGAAGACCGGCCCCACGAAACCGGCGCCTGGCGCGGAGACGTCCCGCGTCCCGGCGTGTAAGGCCACACTCGCCGACCGTGCCCGAGCTGCCGCGAGCGTGCTCGGGCACGGCCCGGTGAGCCGAGTGCCTACCCCGCATCAGCGACCCGCAGGAACTCATCGGTCCATGAGGTGGGGTTGATCAGCCCGATCAACCCGGATGATGTGACTGAAGTACGCTGCCGTCACATGAGCGATGATCTGGTTGGGAAGAGTGCGCTGGTTACCGGTGCGAGCCGGGGGATCGGGTTCGCGGTGGCTGCGGAGCTGCTGCGGCGAGGGGCCGATGTGGTGGTGACGGCGCGGAAGCAGGGGCCGTTGGAGGAGGCGGCCGAGGAGCTCAGGGGGCTGGGGTATTCCGGTAAAGTTGTTGCGGTAGCGGGGAATTCGGGGGAAGCCGAGGCTCGGGCGGAACAGGTTGCCGCCGCTGTGGCGCAGTTCGGGTCGCTGGATGTGCTGATCAACAACACCGGGATCAATCCGGTGTACGGGTCGCTCATGGAGGCTGATCTGGATGGGGTGCGCAAGATCTTCGATGTGAATGTTGTTGCGGCGCTCGGGTATGTGCAGGAGGCGTACAAGGCTTGGATGGGTGAGCACGGTGGGGCCGTGGTGAATGTGGCCAGTGTGGCCGGGTTGCGGTCCACCGGGGTTATCGCCGCCTACGGGGCTTCCAAGGCCGCGCTCATTCGGCTCACCGAGGAGTTGGCCTGGCAGCTCGGGCCGAAGATCAGGGTGAACGCGGTCGCTCCGGGCGTGATCAAGACCAAGTTCGCGGATGCGCTGTACTCGGCCGATGAGGAGGCGGCGGCGGCCGTTTATCCGATGAAACGGCTGGGGTCGCCGGAGGATGTGGCGGGGCTGATCGGGTTCCTGGCCTCCGCCGAATCGGCGTGGATCACCGGCACCACCGTTCGCGTGGATGGCGGCCTGCTCGCCACCGGCGGTATCTGACCGGCAGTAGCCGAGAATACGAAAATTTCCGCCCCGCATCGTGATTCGATGCGGGGCGGACGTCCGCGAGCTAGCGGAAGATCAAGGCGCCGAGGGTGTCGCTGTGGCGGTAGCGCAGGTACTTCTCCACGGTGGGCTCGTCGACGGTGGTGTCCGCCGTGGCGAGGGTGATCACCAGGAACTCCGATTGGCTGCCGTCACGCCATTTGCCGGTCTCGAAGTGCGAGATCGTGCTGCCCGCGGGCAGCTTGATGTCATTGTCGTCGAATTGACCTTCGGCGGCCGAGGCTTTGCCGGCATCGCTCATGGTGAGGATGAACTGGGTCAGCATGAGACCGCCGTTCTCGGACTTCCAGACCAGTTCGGACGCGTATTGGCAGCCGAGGCCGGTGAGTTTGGCCGCCTCCTCGATGGGGGCACAGGAGCTGTAGTCGTGCCCCTCCACCCAGTCGGCCTGCAGCGCCACATCACCGAGCCGGAAGTTCCACGCCTCGCCGTACTCGGTGTACGTGAAGCGCCCACCGGCCGGAGCGGCCTTGGTGGTCGTCGTCGGACGGGTGGTGGTCGCCTCGGTGCGGGTCGGCGTCTCCGTGGTCGTGGTGACGGTCACCGCCTGATCGGAGCTGTCCTTGCCGGTGAGGACGACGATCGCGCCCACACCGACGGCCAGCATCGCGACCACCGCGAGCGCGAGACCGACGATCAGACCGGTATTGGAGCGCTGCGGCGGCGGTGCGCCGTACCCGGGCGGCGTTGAATATCCTTGCTGCCCAGGCCATCCCGGCTGCGCCGCGGGCTGCTGCCAGGTCGGGTCGCTCTGCTGACCGGGCCAGCCCGGTTGCGCGGCGGGCTGCTGCCAACTCTGATCACCCTGCGGGCTCGGCCAGGCCGGCTGCGGCGGTTGCGTGGGTTGCGACGGCTGGTCCCACCAGGCGGGGTTCTCGGGCTCCTGCCCGCCCTGCCCTTGCGGATCGCCACCGAATCCGGGTCCGGACGGCGGTCCGGGTGGATAAGTCATGTAGTCAACCTTTCACGGTGCGCCGGAACCTCCCGACCCGGCGACAGTCCCGAAAGCGTATGACGGTCGTCGATCATGATCCAATCAGGTGTGTCTTCCGATCTCATTGTCTGCGGAGCCGGCCCGGCCGGGCGGGCGCTGGCGCATCGCGCGCTGGCCCAGGGGCAGTCGGTGACGGTCATCGACCCGCGACCGGAGTTCCGGTGGACCGCCACCTACGCGGCCTGGGCCGATGAGCTGCCCGAATGGGTGCCGTCGCATACCTTCGCGGCCACGGTGGAGCGTCCGGCCGTGTGGACCACACGGCGCATCGAATTGGATCGTGAATACGTGGTTTTCGATACCGCGGCACTCCAGGATTCGCTCGATCCGACCGGTGCCACGATCATCACCGACCGGGTCGTGGATATCGTTCCGCCGTCCCGATCCGGCTCGCACGCCCTGGATATGCCCTCGGTGCGCCTGGCTTCGGGTTCGATGCTCCCCGGCGGCCGCGTCATCGATGCCCGGGGCATCCCCCGCTCCCCCGGGCTCGCCGAGCAGACCGCGTACGGCGTGGTGATCGATCGCGCGCAGTGGGCCGAACCGGAGACCCTCTTCATGGACTGGCGATCGGACAATGGCGCGGACTCCGTGGAACCACGTTCGTTTCTCTACGCGGTTCCCCTGAGCGACAACACAATTCTGCTCGAGGAGACCTGCCTCGCCGGTCGCCCCGCCCTGGACACCCAGCTGCTCCGGGACCGTCTGGCGCACCGATTGCGTTCTCGCGGAATCACCCTCACCGGTACGGAGCGAATCGAACGCGTCCGCTTCCCCCTCGAGGGCGGCGCCCCGCGCCCCGGATCCTTCGGTGCCGCGGGGGCGCTGACCCATCCTGCCACCGGCTACAGCGTCGCCGCCGCCCTCCACACCGCCGATACCGTCGCGGCCGGTGACGGCATCTGGCCGTCCTCGGCGCGCGCGGTATATCGCCTGCGCCAGGCCGGATTACAAGCCCTGCTCAGCCTCCCACCGCAGGACCTGCCCTTGTTCTTCGACGCCTTCTTCGTCCTCTCCCCCGCCCGTCAGCGCGCCTACCTCTCGGCCCGCGACGACCTGCCCGGTACCGCCGCCGCCATGTCCGCCCTCTTCGCGGCACTGCCGTGGCGAATACGGCGCGGACTCGTCACCTCGATCATGCGCCCCTGAAAGGAGTCGCCGGTGGCCGACCCAGGCATCAGCGGCCGACCACCGGCGAATTCACCCGCCGGACCGCGTGGGTGTACCGGTCAGGCCGCACCCCAGCGGGTGACGAGCGCCTCGAGACCCGCCGGAGTGAGAGCACCCAGCAGTCGCAGACGGGCGATACCGCCGTCCGGATAGATATCGAGACGCACGTGTGTGACCGGCCGGGCGCCCTGCACACGGAAGCGGTGCGGGGTGTCGGGCTGGATCGCCACCGTCGGCAGCAGTTCGAACCAGGCCGGGGAGTCGGCGGCGGGAACCGGTGTGCCGCTGGGCAGATCGACGCCGAGCAGGCGCACTTCGGCCGGTGCGTTGAACACCAGGTTGGTGGTGTCGACCTCGATCAGCTCCGGAACACCTTGGGCCGCAAGACGAATCACCGCCCAGTCATTGTCGTCATCGCGGCGGCGAGCGGTCTCCCACCCCTCGGCCTGATTGCGCGCGAGGCCGGGCGCGAGCATATTGTCCGCACCCGAATAGAACAGATTCGAGCAATCGACGGCGCGGCCACCGTGTTCGAGCGCGGCCAGATCCACGGTCAGGCCGCTCAGCAGGACCGGATCCGGCACCACGTCACCGTGCACGCGAAAGCGGGCGATACCGCCGTCCGGATGCATATGCAGGCGCACGTGGGTGAAGATCAGCTCGCTGTCGACGGGCAGCTCATGTTTGGCGTCACCGTGTAGCGGCGTCTTCGGCACGATCTCGACCCATTCGGCCGAATCCAGCTCCGCCACACCGGGATAACCCGATACCCGGCAGGCGTCCACGGAGGCGAAAGGCGGATAGTTGCCCTTGAACCACGCGGTGTCGATGACCACGCCGCGCACGATGCCCGGCATACCCAGTCGCACGATCGCCCAGTCGCTTCCGGGCGCGTTGCGCCGACGTCGGGTCTCCCAGCCGTCGTACTCCTGCCCCTTGGTGCCGAAGGTCTCGGCGGAGAAGCGCGGTTCCCAAGGCTGGATGAGGTTTTCGCGCTCTTCGAAGGATTCGTCGCTGGCGGCGATCACGCTGGCGCGGTAGCTGCGCAGCGCCAGGTCCGGCAGGCTGGTGAAGTCCGACATCGCTTCCTCTTTCAGTAGATGTGTTCGGGCGCTACGCGTTTCGGGACAGCAGATCGCCCAGGCGGGTTTCGGCTATCCGCACGGCGAGCAGTTCCAACAGCGGCCCGGCATTGCTGATGCACAGCCGCGGATCGGGCTCGATATCGGTGAGCGCGTAGGCGTCCTCGAATCCGAAGCGGCGCAACATATCCCGGGTCAGCAGCCGCTGACCCGCGACGGCCAGCACCGGAACCCCGGCCGCGGCGGCGGCCCGGGCCACGCCGATCGGGGCCTTGCCGTGCAGGGTCTGCCGATCCAGGCAGCCCTCACCGGTGATCACCAGTCGCGCACCCTGCAATCGATCCCCGAAATCGAGGTGCCGCAGCATCAATTCGATTCCGGGTTCACTGCGCGCACCCAGGAAGGCGATGGCGGCGAATCCGACGCCACCGGCCGCACCGGCCCCGGGCCGATCCGCCAGATCGACTCCGAGATCGCGGCGCGCGACCGCGGCGAAGCGCGCCAGTCCTCGTTCGAGTGCCGCGACATCTTCCGCGCCGGCGCCCTTTTGCGGCCCGTACACATGGGCGGCACCGCGCACGCCCAGCAGTGGGTTGTCCACATCGGAGGCGACCGTCACCGGAACACGCATCATCTCGCCGATATCGATGCGCTCCAGGTGCACCAGCGCCGCACCGCCGGGCGGCAGCTCGACGCCGTCGGCATCGAGGAAGCGCGCCCCGAGTGCGCTCAGCATGCCCGCCCCACCGTCGGCACAGGCACTTCCGCCGAGCCCCAGCACAATTCGCCGGGCGCCGCGGGTGACCGCGGTGCGCATCAACTCTCCGGTTCCCGCACTGGTGGCGGTGCGCGCGGTGGCCGGGGTGGGCCGGTCGGGTAAGCGCCGCAGCCCGGAGGCTTCGGCGAGTTCGATAACGGCCGTCTCGCCCCTCATCGCGAACGAGGCGACCACTCGATTCCCGACCGGCCCGGTGACGGCGGTCTGCAGGCCGGCGAAGCCCGCGGCCACCATCGCGTCCACGGTCCCGTCCCCGCCATCGGCAACGGGGACGGTGACCACGGGCAGCTCCGGACGGATGCGCCGCAGCCCGGCCGTGATGTGCGCGGCCACCTCCGCGGCGGTGAGCGAGCCCTTGAACTTATCCGGGGCGACGATCACCTGCCCGTCCCGCCAGCCCCGTGCCGAACCACCGCGCGCGTGAATCACGAAGGGCTCCCGGCCGATTCGTATTCGGGCTGGGCGGCGATGGCGGTGGGTGCGTCGTCGAAGGAGTCCGCGAGCTCCTCGAACTCGTTGATATTGTCGATCTCGAGCCCCATCGACACATTGGTGACGCGTTCGAGGATGACCTCGACCAGTACCGGCACCCGATGTTCGGCCGTCAACCGCTTGGCCTCGGCCATGGCGGAGCCGATCCGATCGGGGTCGGTGACGCGAATCGCCTTGCAGCCCAACCCTTCCGCGACCTTGAGGTGATCCACGCCGTAGCCGCCGACCTCCGGACTGTTGATATTGTCGAACGACAGCTGAACGTAGTAGTCCATATCGAAGGCACGCTGGGCCTGGCGAATCAGCCCCAGGTACGAATTGTTCACCACCACATGCACATACGGGATATTGAACTGTGCGCCGACGGCCAACTCCTCGATCAGGAACTGGAAGTCGTAGTCACCCGAGAGCGCCACGACCGTCTCATCCGGCACCGCGGTGGCGACACCGATGGCGGCGGGCAGGGTCCACCCGAGCGGACCGGCCTGTCCGGCGTTGATCCAGTGCCGGGGCTTGTACACGTGCAGCATCTGCGCCGCCTGGATCTGCGACAACCCGATGGTGGTGACATAGCGGACGTCGGGCCCGAACGCCGCGTTCATCTCCTCGTACACCCGCTGCGGTTTGATCGGCACGGTGTCGAAGTGCGTCTTGCGCAGCAGGGTTCGCTTGCGATCGCGGCAGGTGGCGGCCCAATCGCCGCGCTCGCGCAACTGACCGGCGAGCTCGAGCTCATGCGCCACATCCAGGAATTCGGCCAGCGCCGCGCCCGCATCCGAGACGATCCCGTAGTCGGGCGCGAACACCCGCCCGATTTGGGTCGGCTCGATATCGACATGCACGAAAGTGCGGTCCCGCGTATAGGTTTCGACACCACCGGTATGACGATTGGCCCAGCGGTTACCGATGCCGAGGACGAAGTCCGCCTCCAGCATGGTCGCATTGCCATAGCGATGCGAGGTCTGCAATCCGACCATGCCCGCGTGCAGCGGATGATCATCGGCGATGGTGCCCCAGCCCATCAGCGTCGGCACCACCGGAATGCCGGTCAGCTCGGCGAATTCGACCAGCAGATCCGCCGCGTCGGCGTTCACGATGCCGCCGCCCGCCACGATCAACGGCCGCTCGGCCGCGTTCAGCATGGCGATGGCCTTCTCGGCCTGCGCCCGGGTGGCGGTGGGGCGCTGTACATCCAGGGGCGTATAGGTCTCGATATCGAATTCGATCTCGGCGAGCTGCACGTCGATCGGGAGATCGATGAGCACCGGTCCCGGACGCCCGGAACGCATGAGCTGGAACGCCTTCTGGAACGAACCGGGCACCTGCGCGGGCTCCAGCACCGTCACCGCCCACTTGCTCACCGGTGCGGCGATCGAGGCGATATCGACCGCCTGGAAGTCCTCCTTGTGCAGCTTGGACACCGGAGCCTGCCCGGTGATGCACAGGATCGGAATGGAATCCGCACTCGCCGAATACAATCCGGTGATCATGTCGGTGCCCGCCGGACCGGAGGTGCCGATGCAGATACCGATATTGCCCGCGGCGGCGCGGGTGTACCCCTCGGCCATATGCGAGGCCGCCTCGACGTGCCGGGCGAGAATATGTTTGATCCCGCCGTGCGCCCGCATAGCGCTGTAGAAGGGGTTGATCGCCGCGCCCGGCAGCCCGAATGCCTGTGTCGCGCCTTCTTTTTCGAGAATGAGCACCGCGGCGTCCACGGCCCGCATACGTGTCATATCAGATCCCCTTTCGGATCAGCGTCAGTGGCCGACCGGTCGATGCGGCGGATATCGGAGCGTTGCGCGGCTGCACCGTGCACTCGTGCACCACCCAGCCCGTGGGTACGCCGATGGCGCAGATTCCGTGTCCGTCCGCCATGCGTGGTCCGTGACCGGTGCGCAGGGTCTGCGCCGTCACGCCTGTCCCTTACCCGAGAGCGCCTCGGCGACCAGCAGCAGCGCGGAGTGATCGAGGGAACCGTGGCCCATGGCGCGGGCGGCGGCGATGAGCTGCGCGGTGAGCGCGCCCATGGGGATGGCGACCTCGGCCTGGCGCGCGGCGGCCAGGATGATGCCCATATCCTTGTGATGCAGGTCGATGCGGAAGCCGGGCTGGAAACTACGCTCCAGCATGGTCTTTCGCTTCAGCTCCAGGATCTTGCTGCCCGCCAGGCCACCGGCGAGCACATCCAGTCCCGCCTCGGCGTTCGCACCCAGGTTCTCCATGAGCAGGATGGCTTCGGCGACCAGGGCGTAGGTGCCGCCGACCACGAGCTGGTTGGCGGCCTTGACGACCTGACCGGCACCGTTCGGTCCCACCAGGGCGACGGTCTTGCCGACGGCCTCGAAAACCGCTCGGGCGGAATCGAAGTCGTCGCGCGAGCCGCCGACCATAATCGACAGCGCCGCGTTCTTGGCACCGGGCTCGCCACCGCTGACCGGGGCGTCCAGTACGCGCAGCCCCTTCTTCGCGCCTTCGGTGGCGGTCCACTCGGAGGTGCGCGGGGTGATGGTGGAGAAGTCGATGTACAGCGTGCCGGGGGCGGCGTGCTCGAGCACCTCGGCGAAGACCGACTCCACATGCTCGTCCTGCGGCAGCATGGTGATGACAATGTCCTTGTCGCGCACCGTCTCCGCGGCATTCGCGCCCGCCTTGCCACCGGCGGCGGTGAGGCGATCGACCGCGGCCGAGCTGTGATCGTAGCCGGTGACCTCGTGCCCGGCAGCGACCAGGTGACCGGCCATCGGGCCGCCCATGATGCCGAGTCCCACGAATCCGATGCTGCGCCCACCCGTCGCCCGACCGCCGCCCCGCACGGAATCGCTGCGCGATGCTTCACTCATTTGATCCACTCCCAATCCAGTTCGGGGTCTTTGTATTCCAGGCCGATCCAGCCGTCGTAACCGGCGGCGTCGAGGTTGGCGAAGAGCTCCTCGAAGTCCAGCGCGCCGGTGCCGGGACGTCCGCGACCCGGGGTATCGGCGATCTGTACGTGGCCGAAGTAGCCGCCGTAGGTGTCGATCACCCCGGCGAGGTTCTCGCCCATCCGGGCCAGGTGGTAGAGGTCGCAGAGGAACCGCAGATTCGGCTCCCCGACCTGCTCGATAATGCGAATCGCGTGCGCGGCCGAGACGATCGGATAGTCCTGCGACTCATAGGCATTGAGCGCTTCGAGCAGTACGGTCGCACCGATGCGCCGGGCCGCGGTAGCGGCCAGCCGCAGATTCTCCAGGGCGAGCTCGTCCTGCTTCTCCGCATCCTCGGCGGCAATCCGATTGCCGTACAGCGCGTTCAGCGCCTTGCATCCGGTGCGCTCGGCGATTCCGACCGCGATATCGATATTGTCCCGGAACCGGGTCTCTTGTCCGGGAATCGAAACCAGGCCGCGGCCCGCCGGAATCAGGTCGATGAAGTTCAATCCGACCAGCTGCACGCCCGCGTCCTCGATGGCCGAGACGAAGGCATCGATATCCGCGTCGGCGGGTGTCGAATCCTCGCCGAACGGCCACCAGAATTCCACCGCGTCGAATCCGGCGGCCTTGGCGGCGGCTGGCCGTTCCAGCAGCGGGAGATCGGTGAAGAGAATCGAGCAATTGACATCGAATTTCCGGAGCGCGCCCCCGGAGGTGTATTTCATCGAATTCCTTCGCGATAGGTCGTCCAGCTGCCGAATTCGGTGATGTCGATCAGCTGCGGATAGGAGACGGGCGGGCGGCGCAGCACCATGGAGAGCACCGAACGCTTGTCATCGAGTTCGATCACGCCGAGTTCGAGCTCCGGCGGTTCGGCCGGGAGCAGGCTGGTGCGCAGCACATCCATAGGCACATCGAATAATTCACCACTGACGGGGGCTCCGCCGTCGGAGACCGGGTGCAGTCCCGGGAAGCGATCGCCGACCGAATAGAACCGGTACTGCGGTGCGGTGGTCACCTCGCCGGCGAACGGTGCGCCCGCGAGCAGGTGATTCAGCGGCCCGCCGCGCATGGCGCCGCCGTTCAGGAAAATGAGGGGCATAATATGGTCCTTCCTCCCCCGTTGGTCGAAATTATGTCGGCCGTCACAGTGGGTTCGTAAGCCGTGATCAGCACAATGGTCGGAATCGTTCTGGGCGGGTTTTCGTAGGTTCATCCAGCCCGGGTCGATCAGTCCCGGATGTCGTCGTCGATGCGCTCGCCTAAGCCGTCGCGTTCGTCCTGTGCGGCGGCGAAGACCGAGGCGCCCGAGCGATTGCCGATGGTCAATTCGTTGAACAGCAGATTGAGCAGGATCGCCACTATGGCGGTCGCGCTGATCCCCGAATGCATGATCACGGCGAACGATTCCGGGAACGCGTCCCAGAATGTCGGGGCCGCAATGGGAATGAGCCCGGCGGCAATCGCCACGGCCACAATCAGCATATTCAGGTTGTCGTGGAATCGGACTCGGGTCAGGGTCCGAATCCCGCTCGCCGCAACGGATCCGAACAGCACGACTGCCGCGGTGGCGGCCATATCGGCGCGCAGGCCGTCCGCGACGCGACCCGAATCCACTTCGGTGCCTACGATCTCACCGATGGGGAGGATATCGGCGATGTTCTCGGTCATGATCACCAGAATCACGATGGTCATCGAGACGATGGCCCCCACCTCGAAAGTGGGTGTGCCCGACGGGAAGAACGTCGGCAGCGCGATCAGCTTCGCCCGGCCGACGTCGGAGAAGTCGGTCCGGCCCGCGACGGCGGCGATGACCGTGCCGACCACCCAGCCCGATCAGGATCGACAGCCGCGATATCGCACCCTGGAACACCCGGCTGATCACCAGGATGATCAGCAGCGTGAGCCCCGCTGTCGTTGTCGTCCTTGTGGTTTCATGGCGTCGCCCGCCTCTCCTCAACAGAATCCCGGTACGCCGAGCCAGGCATTGCCCGCGGGAATGGCGTCATCGCGATGCAGGCTCGCCTCGATGAGGCCGTAGGGCCGATCGGCGGCGATGAACACCTCGCCGTTGTTCTCCACATGGAACGGGCTCAGATCGACCAGGAAGTGATGCTTGTTCGGGGCGGAGAATTTGATCTCGGCGACTTCCCGATGCTGTTCCAGCACAGCGCGTCCCATGCTGTAGAGGGTCTGCTGCAGCGCCATCGAATGCACCACCGCGAACTGCCGCAACAGGGTGGAACGAATGGAGGCGAACGACTTGTCCCAGTCCACATCGGTGCGGTCGTAGCGCCAGCGCGCCACCAGCGAGGTCGCCATGACGCGATCCTTGGTGGGCCGCAGCGTGGTGTACTTGTCCTCGAAGAAGCCGTGGAACTCCGAACCGGTGGACTTGAGCAGCACCAGATCCCGGATGCCGGTCACCACGTGCGTGCGCCGGTCGTCGCCGTGGCCGTCCATATTGACCACGGTGGTGCGCACTCCCCCGCCCGCCTGCACGAATGAGAAGTCATGTCCTGCACCGTCGACCGGAATCCGGTCCCAGGCGTACTCCTCGATCTCGATGCGCGCGCCGTCCGCGCCCGGACAGCGCGAGATGAAGTGATCGGCCAGGGTCAGCCCGAAATCCTCGATGGCGTCGATACCCTTCTCCTTGGCGAAGGAGAAGGCGGTGTTCTTCTGCGTATCGGTGGGCAGGATGTCACCCTGATCGCCGGTGATGTGCGCGTCCTCGAAGCGCCCGCGCAGGGCGGAGGAGACATTGAGATCGCGAATGGTGTGCCGGGCGCTGTCGCGGTAGACGCGAACCACGCGGCTCTCGGCCTTGCCGTACTGATTCTGTCCAAGCTGGATTGCCATGGAAACTCTCAACTTCCTCGATAGGCGGTACACGCGAATGGGCTGAGCAGCAGTGGCACTGGGACGGCGTCACGGTGGATGGGCGCGCGGCTCACCCCGAGGGGAACACCGGAGCCGCCACGGCGCACCGCGATGATCTCCGCGGCAATGGAGACGGCCGTCTCCTCGGGCGTGCGGCCACCCAGATCCAGGCCGATGGGTGAACGCAGCCGGGACAATTCGGCTTCGGTCATCCCGACCGCGCGCAGACGCTCGAGCCGGTCATTATGGGTGCGCCGCGATCCCATCGCGCCGACGAAGGCCACCGGCAGGCGCAGGGCCACTTCCAGCAACGGCACATCGAACTTGGCGTCATGGGTGAGTACGCAGAGCACGGTGCGGGCATCTACGTGGATACCGGCGAGATACCGGTTCGGCCAATCCACCACCACCTCATCGGCTTCGGGGAAACGCGCGCGGGTGGCGAAGATGGGCCGGGCATCACAGACGGTGACGTGATAACCGAGGAATTTACCGATCCGCGCGACCGCGGCAGCGAAATCTATTGCGCCGAAGACGATCATGCGCGGCGCGGGTACCTCGGACTCCACGAAGACGGTGGTTTCGGCAGCATCGCAACCGATGGTGCGGACACCGGTCGCGCCGGTGTCGATCATGGCGCGCCCCTCGGCGAGCACGGTTTCGTCGAAACCCGCGCCGACGGTCCACCACGAGCCCAGGGCCATGGCGGCACCGGTAGTCAGGTCACGCACCAGGGCGACCGGCTCCTCCGAGCCCAGAAAGGCTTCGAAGGCAGCATGATTCGCGGCGGTGACCGGCTGTACGAGGACTTCGATCGTTCCACCACAGGTCAATCCGACCGCGAAGGCATCGGAGTCGCTGTAGCCGAACGTTTCTCGTTGAATCTCACCGGTGCGCAACGACTCGCGGCACAGCTCGTAGACCGCGCCCTCCACGCATCCGCCGGAGATGCTCCCGACGACCACGCCGTCGGAGTTCACCGCCAGCGCCGCGCCCACCGGCCGGGGCGCGCTGCCGCCGATTCCGATGATCGAGGCTACGGCGTAATCCTGCTGCGCCGCATGCCATTCCAAGAGTTGTGCCGCGATGTCGCGCATATCAGCCTCCCAGGACCGATTCGATGGCGTTGATTCCGAAGTAGGCGGCGAACACCACGCTGACCACGCTTACCAGCCAATGGATTTCCCGGAACTTGCCGCGTGCGAGCTTGATGACCGTGTAGCAGATCAGGCCCGCGCCGACGCCATTGGTGATGGAGTAGGTGAAGGGCATGAGCGCGATGGTCACGAAGGCCGGTACCGCGATCTCCAGGTCGTTCCAGTCGATCTTGCGGGCCTGGGTCATCATGAGCGCGCCGACCAGCACCAGCGCCGGAGCCGCGGCCTGGATCGGCACCACCGCGGCCAGCGGGGTGAAGAACACTGCCGCACAGAAGAATCCGCCGGTGACCACGCTGGTGAGTCCGGTACGTGCGCCCTCACCGACGCCCGTCGCGGATTCCACATAGACCGTGCTGCCCGCACCACCGCTGACGCCGCCGATGATCTGGGCGACACCGTCGACGGTGAGGATTTTGCCGATACCGGGCATGGTGCCCTGCTCGTCCAGGAGCTTCGCCTCGTCACAGACGCCGAAAACCGTTCCCATGGCGTCGAAGAAGCCGGTCAGCACCAGCGTGAACAGCACCACGCTCGCCACCAGTCCGCCGGCGCGGGCGAAGCCGCCGATCAGATCGATATTGAACATGAGGCCGAAATCCGGTGTGGCGAACAGGGAGTCGGGCCGCTGCGGCACCACGGTCCCCCACGCCTTGGGATCGATATCGGCGAGGGCGTTGATCACAATCGCGAGCAACGTCGACAGGGCGATGCTGATCAGGATCGCGCCGGGCACCTTGCGGACGTACAACCCCAGCATGAGCAGCAGGCCGAAGGCGAAAACGACGACGGGCCAACCCTGTAGGTGTCCGTCGACACCGAGCGTGACCGGTGGACCGCCCGGTGAACCGTGGCCGACGACTCCGGAGGAGACCAAGCCGATCATGGCGATGAACATGCCGATACCGACGCCGATGGCGTTCTTGAGCGCCACCGGAATGGCATTGATGATCATGGTCCGCAGGCCGGTCGCGGCCATGATCACAATGATCACGCCCATCAGGACCACCAGGCCCATGGTCTGAGGCCAGGTCATATGCGGCGCCGCTTGGAAGGCGACCACCGGGACCACCCCGAGACCCGCTGCGAGAGCGAGTGGTACGTTGCCGATCAGGCCCATGAGGACTGTGGAGAGTCCGGCCGAGAACGCGGTGGCTGTGGTGAGCTGAGCGATGCCGAGATGGTTGCCGTCGATATCGGTGACCCCGCCGAGGATGAGCGGGACGAGCAGGATAACGTAGGCCATGGCGACGAATGTGGTGATTCCGCCACGGATTTCGCGTGAGACGGTAGTGCGACGTTCACTCAACTTGAAGAACCGGTCGAGTGCCGAACCCCCGGCGATTGTGGTGGTTGTGGGGGTCGGGTCTTGGATTTGGGTCATGGCATGCCCTCCTAAGGGCGTAGCCGACCTACGGTCCGGGATTCATCGGCTCCGGACCGCGGATTCGGTTGCTGCTGTTGTGGAGTCCCTACCGGCATGCACCGGTCTGCCCCTGTTGATCAACTGCTCCGGATGATGTCTTCCGGTCGTACCGGCACGCGGGTGATATGCCCGGTGCCGCCCTGCTTGCGGCAAGCGTCGCGAATGGCTGCGGCAATCGCCGGTGTCGAGGAGAGGGTGGGCGGTTCGCCCGCCCCGCGTAGCCCGTACGGTGCGTGCGGGTCCGGATTCTCCAGGATCTCCAGCCGCTGCGGGGGTGTGTCGAGAATGGTGGGAATCAGATAGTCCGTGAAGGACGGGTTCCGCACCTTGCCATTGCTTACCTGGATTTCCTCCATCACTGCCAGACCCAATCCTTGAATCGATCCGCCGTGGATCTGGCCCTCGAGGGACAGGCGGTTCATGATCTTGCCAACGTCCTGGACCGCGTCCAGGGCAACGACTTTCACCAATCCGAGTTCGGTGTCGACATCGACCACGGCCCGGTGCACGCAGACCGCGAGCTGGGTGTGGCTATAGCCCTGACCGGTCACCGGATCCATACCCGTGGTGGGCTTGTGGTGGTATTCGCGGGTCGCCTCGACGACCTCGTCACCGAGGACATCGGCAATGGCCGAGAGGACCTCGCCGGTGCCCGAGACGACCTTGCCGCCGATGAGTTGCAACGCGCTGTGCGCACCGTGCTTGGCCTGGGCCAGGGCGAGCACGCGCTCGCGCACCGCCTCACACGCGGTCTTCACCGCGCCGCCGGTCATATACGTCTGACGCGAGGCCGACGAGGAGCCGGAGTCACCGACACCGTTGTCCGCCGGATGGATCACCACCCGTTCGATACCGAGTTCGGTGCGGGCGATCTGCGCCTCGACGGTGACCAGCCCCTGGCCGACCTCCGCGGCGGCGGTGTGTACCAGGGCCACCGGTTCACCGCCGATGACCTCCAGGCGGACCCGGGCGGTGGAGAGATCGTCGAAACCCTCGGAGAAGCAGATGTTCTTGATGCCGACGCCGTAACCGACACCGCGCACCACGCCCTCACCGTGGGTGGTCTGCGACGCACCACCGGGGAGATTGCGAATATCGCCGGCGTCCACGGCCTCCGGGAGCGGCATCGCACTCAGCGTGCCGAGCATCTCGGCCAACGGGGTCGGCGCGTGCACCACCTGGCCGGTGGCCAGCTTGGAGCCCTGCGAGACCACATTGAGCTGGCGCACCCGCACCGGATCCATATCCAGGGCCTCGGCGAGTTTGTCCATCATCGACTCGTGCGCGAAACACGCCTGGACAGCGCCGAATCCGCGCATCGCGCCGCACGGCGGGTTGTTGGTGTACACCCCGTACGCGTCGATCTCGATGTGCGGGATTTCGTAGGGACCTACAGCCAGTGAGGAGGCGTTACCGGTGACGTTCAGCGTCGCGGAGGTGTACGCGCCACCGTCCAGGACGATGAGAACCTTTGCGTAGGTGAGCTTTCCGGTGGCCGTGGCACCGTATTCGTAGAGCATCTTGGCCGGGTGCCGGTGCACGTGGCCGAAGAATGACTCCTCGCGGTTGTACACCATCTTGATGGGCTTACCGGTGTGCATGGCGAGCATGCCGGCGTGGATCTGCATGGACAGGTCCTCGCGGCCGCCGAACGCGCCGCCCACCCCCGCCATGGTCATGCGGATCTGATCGTCGGCCAGGCCCAGACACGGCCCGATCTGCGAGAGGTCGTTGTGCATCCACTGGGTCGCGACGTAGAAGTCGAGTCCGCCGTCTTCGGCCGGAATCACCATGCCGGACTCCGGGCCCAGGAACGCCTGGTCCTGGATACCGACCTCGAACTCCTCGGTGATCACCACCGCGGCCATCTCGCGGCCGACCGAGATATCGCCCACGCGGACCGGCTGGTGCCGGGCGATACCGCCGCGCTCCTGCACCGCGAGCTTCTTGGGAGCCGACAGCACCGCCATCGGGTCGGTAATGGGTTCCAGTACCTCCCAATCGATGTCGATGGCGGCGACGGCACGCCGGGCGATCTCGGGATGGTCCGCCGCGACCAGCGCGATGGGCTCACCGTGATGGCGCACCTCACCGATGGCCAGTACCGGCTGATCCCAGGTGTGATCGAGGCCGTACACCTTGCGTCCGGGCACATCCTCATGGGTGAGCACGGCGTGCACACCGGTCATGGCCAGTGCCGGAGCGATATCGATACTCCGGATGACGGCGCGCGGATGCGGGCTGCGCAGGGTCGCGCCCCACAGCATGCCGTCCATCCACAGATCCGAGGCGTAGGCGAACTCGCCCTTGACCTTCAGGGTGCCGTCGGGGCGCAGCGGGCTCTCGCCGACGCCGCCGCGACCGGGTGCGGCCACCTCGCCCGGGAATCGAGTGGTGCGGGATGTCGTCATCGGATCTCCTGACGCAGCAGGCGCTTACGGGCGAGTACACCCGCGCGGCCGACCTGATCGTGTGGGAGGGTGCGGAGTTCGTCGTTCCGCACCACGGTGCGGCCACCGACGAGCAGACGTGCCAGCGGCGGGGTGGGGCCGAAGACCAGGGCGCACACCGGATCCTCGACCGCGGCGCGGAAACCGTCGACACGCCAGATGGCGATATCGGCGAGTTTGCCGGGTTCGAGACTGCCGATCTCGTTCTGGCGGCCCAGGTTTCGCGCTCCGCCGAGGGTGCCCATCTCCAGGGCCTGGCGGGCGGTGAGCGCGGTCGGACCGTGTACGGCGCGCTGGAACAGCATGGCCTGGCGCATTTCGCCTGCCATGGAGGTCAATTCGCTCGATGCGGCTCCGTCGACGCCCAGGCCGACCGGCGCACCGGCGGCGAGCAGTTCGGAGACGCGGGCGATACCGGCGCCGAGGCGGGCATTGGAGCTCGGGCAGTGCGCCGAACCGGTGCCGGTCTCGGCGAAACGGCGGATATCGGCATCGTGCAGGTGCACGGCGTGTGCGAACCAGACATCGTCACCGAGCCAGCCGAGCTTGTCCATGTACTCGACCGGGGTACAACCGACCTGCTCGATGCAGTGCTGCTCCTCGTCCAGGGTTTCGGCCAAATGCGTATGCAGGCGAACACCTTTGGCGCGGGCGAGCTCGGCGGCGTCGAGCATCAGGCCCTCGCTCACCGAGAACGGCGAGCAGGGCGCGACGGCCACGCGCAGCATGGAGTCGAACGAGGCGTCGTGGTATCGGTCGATGATCTCCTGGGTGTTGATCAGGATCTCTTCGCGATTCTCGACCACCTCGTCCGGCGGCAGCCCGCCCTGGGACCGGCCGCGATCCATGGAGCCACGGCACGGGTGGAAGCGCAGTCCGATCTCGCGCGCGGCCATCACCTCGGCCTCGAACAGATCACCGCGGCCCTTGGGGAACACGTAGTGGTGATCACTGGAGGTGGTGCAGCCGGTCAGCGCCAGCCAGCCCAAACCGGCTGTGGCAGCGCCGTATACGACATCGGCGTCCATTCCCGCCCAGGTGCGGTACAGGCCGGTCAGCCATTCGAACAGCGTCGAATCCTGGAACATGCCCTGGGTGGCCCACTGGTAGAGGTGGTGGTGGGTGTTGACCAGGCCCGGGGTCACCAGGCATCCGGCGCCGGAGACGCGTTCGGCTCCCACCACCGTCGGAGCCGGTCCGGCTCCGAGGGCTTCGATACGGCCGTTGTCGACAATGAGGTAGCCCGAGGGGATCTCATCGCCGACGACCGGTGCGATATAGGCGTTCTCGATAACGATCTTGCCGGTATCGGGCAGGGAGAAGTTCACAGTGCTCACCGCGCGACCGCCTTCCGCTGAGCCGCGAGGCGCACGGCGTCCAGAATCTTCTCGTAACCGGTGCAGCGGCACAGGTTTCCGGCGAGGGCCTCACGGATCTCCACATCGGAGGGGTCCGGATTGCGCTCGATCAGGTCGTGCGCCTGCACAATGAGTCCCGGGGTGCAGAAACCGCACTGCACCGCACCGGCCTCGACGAAGGCCTGCTGCATCGGATCGAGCTTGTCGCCCGCGGCCAGGCCCTCCACGGTGCGCACCGAGCGCTCGTGCACCTGCCCGGCGGCCACCAGACACGAACACACCGGCGTGCCATCCAAATACACTGTGCAGGAGCCACATTCGCCCTGCTCGCAGGCGTTCTTGGAGCCGGGCAGCCCGGCGCGTTCGCGCAGCAGGTAGAGCAGGCTCTCACCCTCCCAGACATCGTCCACGGTCTCCGGGGTGCCATTGACGGTGAAGTTCACCCGCATCAGGCGGCCCTCCTCTCAGCTGTGTAGTCGTTCCAGGCCCAGCCGAGGCTGCGGCGTGCCATCACCGACAGGGCGTGCTTGCGATAATCGGCGGTGCCGCGCACATCGTCGATGGGCTTGGCGGCGGCGGCGACGAGCGTGCCGAATTCGCGCAACAGAGCATCGCTCAGCGGTCCCGGGTTCCCCCAAGGCAGTTGTGCCGCAAGGAAATCCTGGGCGTCATGCGCGCGCAGCGGAGTCGGACCGGCCGAGCCGATACCGGCGCCCACCGTGCGAGTATCCGGGTGCAGGGCGATGCCGAAGGAGCAGACCGCGATGACCATGGCATTGCGGGTGCCGACCTTGGCGAAGTACTGCGGACCGGTGGCGGGCTTCAGCCAGATGGCCCGAATCAGCTCGTCCGGCTCCATGGAGCTCTTCTTCACCCAGACGTAGAAGTCGTCGATCGGGATCATCCGGGTGCCGCGCTCGGCGGACTCCACCTCGATGGTGGCATTGGCGGCCAGCAGCGCGGGATGCGCGTCACCCGCCGGTGAGCAGCCGCCGAGATTGCCGCCCACGGTGCCGCGATTGCGGATCTGCGGGGAGCCGACGGTGCGCGAAGCCTGTGCCAGACCGGGCAATTGGTCACCGAGACGGCGGATGATCCGCTCGAACGGCACACCCGAGCCGATACGCAGCCGGGCATCGGCGGTCTCCTCGTATTCGAAGAGTTCGCGGCAGGGGTTCAGATCGAGCAGCGCGTCCGGGCGGTGCCGGTCGAAGTTCAGCTCGACCATCACATCGGTGCCGCCCTGAATCGGCTTGGCCTCGGGTCGCCGCGCCTTCAACGCGAGTGCGTCGGCCCAGCTGTCGGGTCGTAGGAAATCCATTGCATCACCTCCGAATTCAGGACCACGCCGGGCCGGCGGCGGGCACTTCGCGCACCACCGTGCCCTCGATGAGCCCGTAGGGACGGTCCGCGGCCCAGAACACCTCGTTGTCATTGACCATGCCGAACGGCGACAGGTCGACCTCGAAGTGATGCTTATTGGGCAGGGTCAGCTTGACCTCGGCGATATCGGAGCAGGTCCCGAGGACGCGCTCGCCCATCTCGTAGAGGGTCTGTTGCAGCGAGAGGCTGTGGGTGTCCGCGAAGGCTTGCAGCAGACAACGTTTCACCACTTCGTAGTTCTTGTCCCACTCGACGTTCTCACCGGAGTGCCGCCACTGCGCGTTCACCTCGGTGGCCAGCACGCGGTCGCGGGTCTCGCGCAGCGTGGTGTATTTGTCCTTGATGAAGCCGTGGAATTCGGACTTGGTGGTGTTCAGGACGGTGAGGTCCTTCAGACCCGAGACCACCCAGGCCCGATCACCGTCGTAATGCACCAGGGCGGTGCGGGTTTCGCGGCCCGAGCGTACGAACGAGTGCGGATGAGCGTTCAGCCCCACCACATTTCGCTCCCACTCGTACTCCTCGAGTTCGATGCGGGCGTGATCGATGGTGGGCTGGGAATCCACGAAGTGGCGGGCCAGCTTCAGGCCGAAATCCTCCGGGGAGGCGATCCCGTGCTGTTTGGCGAAGGCGAAGACGGTGTTCTTCTGGGTATCGGTGGGCAGCACCGCGGCATTGTCGCCGGTCAGGTGCACCTGCTCCATATCACCGGAGAGCGCGACGCTGACATTGAGATCGCGGATCTGGTGTTTGGTCCCGTTCTTGTTCACCCGCACCACGCGGGTCTCCGCCTTGCCATAGCGGTTGGGACCGAGCTTGATCGACATTGTCAGCTACCTCGATATGTGGAGAAGGAATAGGGGCTCAGCAGCAGCGGCACGTGATAGTGCTGCGCCGGATCGGTGACGGTGAAGGCGATGCTCACCTCCGGATAGAACGGGCTCAGGTCGCCGGTGTCGAAGACCAGCCGGTGCACACCCGGTTCGGGAGCGGGCAGATCCTTGATGCGACCGTCCGCATCGGTCGTGCCCTGAGCGAGCAGGGTGCCGTCGGCGGCTTCCAGCCGCACCGACACGCCGTCCGCGGGGCGACCGGTGGCCGCGTTCAGCACATGGGTGGAGAGGCTCATATCAACCCCAGCAGTTTGCGAATACGCAGCCGGGTGATGGCGGCCAGTTCGGCGCGGACCACGGCGCGTTCGGCCTCCACCGAATTGCCCAGGCGGCGCTCGAGCTCGGCGAGCATCTCCTCGGCGGTACGGCCGGTGGCGCGGATCAGAAAGACATGACCGAAGTGGTTCTCATAGGCCACGTTCAGGTCCGCGAGCCTGATCTTGACCGCATCGGAGGCCACGGTCGCACCGGACTGTTCGTCCCGCGACCACCGTGCCTCCCGTTCGGCGAACGTACCCGAAACACCTTCGGCGCGTGGGGTTTCCGCGCGCTCACCGATGCGGGGGTGGGCCTCGAGTGCCTCGGCTATATCCGTCCAGTCGAGGGCGTCCAGGCCCCAGAGCGCGGCCTGCATGAGGCTGGACTCGTCGATGTACGGCCGACCGGCCACCATCTTGCGGGCCCATTCCCGCGAGGCGCAGCAGGTGAGCAGCTGGGCCTCGGCCTCTTCCAGGGGCAGCGACCCGAGCCATTCCAGGCGACCCGACATCCGACCTCCATCCATTGGCGACTTGCCCGATAAGTACATCCGCCGGGGACCGTCGACGGCAGGGACGAGACCTCCGAACCTGTGGTCCAGTTCACAACACCCGTTTTGTAGATACATCCAAGCCGGTAACCCGGAGGTCATTGGCTGTTAGCGTTGGCAATCATGCGGTTGCGTTCTCTGCTCGCCCTGACCGAAGCCGGTCTGGAACTCGTCACCGGGGAGGACGAACTCGAAAGGTTCGTTCGCTGGGTGGTTACTACAGACATGCTCGACCCTGCCAGATATCTCTCCGGCGGGGAACTGGTGCTGACCGGATTGCAATGGCGGCGCGAGCCGCAGGACAGCGAGGTGTTCATCTCGGCGCTCGCGCGCGCCAAGGTCGCGGCGGTGGCCGCGGGTGACGCCAAGTACGGCGCGCCCCCGCCCGATCTGGTGGCGGCGTGCGAGCGGTATCGTATCCCGCTGTTCCGGGTGCCCGAGGATATTGCCTTCGCCACCGTCACCGAGCAGGTCAACCGGAATCTCTCCACCGGGCGGGCGGCGGATCTGGCCGCGATCCTGGACCGGCATCGCCAGCTGGTCTCCGGTGGTGGATTGAATTCGGTGCTCGAGCTCATCCATCGCAATCTCGGCACACCGTGCTGGGTGGTCTCCTCCACCGGCCGGGTTGTCGCCGGACCGCAGCAGCCGCTCTCGGCGCAGGTGCAGGCCGCCTGCCTGTCCGCTCAACGCCTACCGTCCACCTGTTCGCTGGACGGTAGCCAATTCTCACTTTTCGCGGTCGACGCGGATGGCACCTCGCGGGTCGCGGACTGGTTCATGGTCTTCGAGAGCGATTACAAGGACTGGCCCGAGGAGCATCGGGCGATTATCGGCGAACTCGCGGCAGTCGTGGCGCTCGAGCGTGTCCGACAGGACGACCGCCAGAATGCCGAGGGACGGCTGGCCCAGGAGCTCATCGAACTGGTCGTCTCCGATGCCAAACCGGCCGAGATCGTCTCGCGGCTCGAGCTCACCGGGCTGGCGCTTTCCGAACGGTATCTCGCCGTCGCGGCCACCGCCGATTCGGGGGCGGTGCGGCCCCGGGAATTACGGTCGCTGTTGCGCGAAATCCTTTACGGCAGAAGTCCGGCCGCCGGTGTGGTGGACGGTGAGGCCATCGCGCTGGTGCCGATCGACGATGACGGCAACCTCGAGGATCGCATTCATCGGGCGGTGGAGGCGCTCGAACCCGGCTTGCAGGGCAGTAGGCTCGCGGTGGGCATCAGCGGCGGGGTGGATGGCGAAAGTCTGCGTGGCGCAGTCGAAGAGGCGCGCTACGCCCGGCGGATGGCGGCCGAACGCAATCAGCCCACCAGTGTGGTGCGGCATGACGAACTGGCCACGCATATGTTGCTGCTGGCCAGCGTGCCCGATGAGGTGCGGCGGATGTTCCGGGTACGGCTGCTGGATCCGCTCGCCACCTACGACCGGGATAATCGCGCCGATCTGGTGCACACCCTGGAGACCTTTCTCCAGGTCTCCGGCTCCTGGTCCAAATGCGCGGATCTACTGCACGTGCACGTGAATACGCTGCGCTATCGGGTGCAGCGGATCGAGGAGCTCACCGAACGCGATCTGTCCCGGCTGGAGGATCGCGTCGACTTCTTCCTGGCACTGGCACTGCGCTGAATCGCTCCGGCGAATTCACCTGCCCGTTGTGCGGCTGCCAGCGGTATCTGCCAGAGTCGGCGTATGACTCGACGCACCCGCGGCGTATGCGCGGTCCTGTGCAGCGCGCTATTGTTCGCCGGATGCGGTAGCACCGACAGCCCCGCGCCCACCACATCCGCTGCGGCACCGGTGGTTTCGACCGGTGAGCTGCCCGCCGCGCGGCCCGGCGAGGTACATCTTTTCGGCATCAACGATCTGCACGGAAATCTGCGACCGCCGTCCGGGAGCAATGGGCAGATCGGCGGGGCGCAGGCGGGCGGGGCGGCCTATCTCGCCGCGCACCTGGCCAAGTTGAAGGCGGCCTATCCGGCCAGTGTCGTCCTGGCCTCGGGTGACAATGTCGGGGCGAGTCCGTTGATCTCGGCGCTGTTCCACGATGAGCCGACCATCGATTTCCTGAACTCGGTGGGGGTGGCGGCGTCTGCGGTCGGCAATCACGAATTCGACGACGGTGTAGTGGAATTGGCGCGGCTGCAGCAGGGCGGCTGCGCGATCGACGGGTGCGCACCGGGCGAACCGTTCACCGGTGCGAAATTTCCCTACCTGGCCGCCAATGTGACCGACGGCAATGATGTGCTGCCGAAGGGACTCCGGCCCTGGACCATGCTCGAGGTCGGCGGGCACAAGATCGGCGTGGTCGGCACCGTCACCCCGGACACCGCGAATATCGTGCTGCCCGAGGGCATTCGGGGATACTCCTTCGGCAATGAGGCCGATGCGATCAACAAGTATGTGCCCGAGATGAAGGCCGCGGGCGCGGAGACCGTGGTCGCGCTGCTGCACGACGGCGGGGCACAGCGGACCAAGGGCGCACCGGTCGACTACAACGGATGCGCCGATATCACCTCCCCCGTCACCGATTTGGCCAACCACACCGATGAAGCGGTCAAGGTGCTGCTCACCGCGCACACCCACCAGGCGTACAACTGCACCATCAATGGCAAGGTCATCACCCAGGCTGCTTCCTATGGCCGCCTGATCACCGACGTCACCCTGCGATTCCACGACGGCGCCGTGGACGCGAAGGCCGTCAACCGCGTGGTAACCCGGGATATCACCCCCGATCCGCCCGCCACCCAACTGGTGAATTTCTTCGCGGACCAATCCAAGCCGCTGGCCGAGCGCGTGATCGGCACCGCCACCGCCGCACTCCCCGCCGATATCGCCCCCTCCGGTGATTCACCGCTCGGAGATCTCTTGGCGGACACCATGCTCGACAGCACCACCGCCGCCGGAGCGGTGGCCGCGGTCATCAATCCCGGCGGTGTACGCGCGGGCCTGCCCGCCGGACCGATCACCTACGAACGGGCGTACACGGTGCAGCCCTTCGGAAATCAGGTGGTCACGGTCAGCTTGACCGGACAGCAGATCATCGACCTGCTCGAACAGCAGTGGGACAATGTCAGCAAACAGGCTGTGCTCTCCATCGCGGGCCTGACCTACGCCTACTCCGATGCCGCGCCCAAGGGGCACAAGATCCTCGCCGATACCGTCCGCATTGCCGGCCAACCACTGAACCCCGTTGCCTCCTATCGGATCTCGACCAATAACTTCCTCTCCTCGGGCGGTGACGGCTTCACCGTCTTCACCCGAGCCACGAATCTCCAGGTCGGGCCGACCGACCTCGACGCGTTCGAGTCGTACCTGCGCGCACACGGCGCGGTGACCCCCGCGCCCACCCGCATCGAGCGCCGCTGAGGACTTCACACACCCTGGGTTGGGCCGCACACTGCTACCGTCTGCGGCGTGAGCACAAGTCAGGGACCGCCACAACCGAAATATGTTCGTTCGCAGCGCCTTTGGCGGACGGTGCGCCGGATCGCGTTCGGCGGGCTGGTGATTGCCCTGCTGACGGTGGTGGGGTTCTTTCTGCAGGGGGTGCCGCAGGGGACCTGTTCGTGCGCGGTCGTCGATCCGGATGGGGCGGTGGCGGGGGCGGCGGGGGTCTTCATCGGGACGCCGACCAAGGTGTTGCACGGGCGGGACTCGGATCTGTACGAGATTCAGGTGACCGAGGTGTTCAGCGGTGAGGTGGGGGCCGTGACCACGGTGGGGACGAGTACCAATACCGAGTGCAGTACCAGCTTCGTGGTCGGGCGGCCGAGTCTGCTACTGGTCACCGCGCCGGTCTCGGCGGGTGCGCGGTGGCAGGCGCACGGGTGTGGACCCGATGTCAGTGCGGCCGAATTGCGGGCGACCGCGCAGACCACCTACGGGCCCGCGCACGCACCGGAGGGGGACCGCGCCGAGATCACGACGTGGACCCGCTTCAACTACAAAGTGCCTCGTACACTGCAGTTTCTGATACTCGCCGCGCTCGGTTGCGTGAGTGTGGCCGGGTATGCGACACGGGAGTTGCACCGGGCGCAACGGGCCGCTCCCAGCGAATCCGAGCGAGGCGATACGATCGCCGAGTGAGTACCTACTGGCACCGCGTCACGCCGCCGCCGCCCGGCTGAGCGGGCGCACCGGCTGAATCTCGCCGCACGCACCGGCTGACCCCCTGGGCAGCCCGGGTCTTCGTGCGCCCGTTCTCGAATTCTCGCTCACAGAAATTCGACGACGGAGTACACGACTGTGTCAGAGAGATTTTCGGGGACCGCTGCGATTCTGCTCGCCGCGGTGCTGTGGGGCAGTACGGGGACAGCGGCCGCGTTCGTGCCCGCCGGGACACCGGCGGGAGCGGTGGGATCGGCCGGGCTCGCCTTCGGCGGATTACTGCTGTTCCTCACCTCACGAGGTAATCGATTACAGCCCAATGGGTTCGAGTGCCGACTGCTCGTACTGGGCGCGGTCGCGGTCGCGGTCTATCCGGTGACCTTCTATCCGGCGGTGGCGCGGACCGGTGTCGCGGTCGCGACCGTGACGGCACTCGGGAGCGCGCCGGTCTTCGCCGGACTGCTCATCTGGACAACCGGACAGGGCAGGCCGAGCAGGCGATGGACAGTGGCGACTATATTCGCCGTAATCGGCTGTGCCGTACTGGTTCTGGGACCGGAGTTGACCGGCTCCGGGACGCCGGTGGACCCGATCGGCATCGCACTCGCCGCCTGCGGTGGCCTGACGTATACCGTCTATTCGCTCGCGGGCGCGAAACTCATCGCGCGCGGCCATCCTTCGGGCGCGGTCATGGGGATCATGTTCGGCATGGCCGGGCTCCTGGTGTCGCCGGTGGTCCTGCACGCCGGAATCCATTGGCTGGCAACACCGCGGGGTGCGCTGGTCGCACTGCACCTCGCGGTGTTCACCTGCTTCCTGGCCTACCGCCTGTTCGGATACGGGCTGCGGCACACCGGCGTCGGCACCGCGACCACACTCACGCTCGCCGAACCGGCGGTCGCCGCGATGCTCGGCGTCGGCCTTGTCGGCGAACGGCTACCGGCACTGTCCTGGTGCGGAATCGCGGTGCTGGCACTGGGTTTGGCGCTGCTCACGCTGCCGTCACCGAGCCCGTTTGCTCGAGTTTGGAGTGCTTTCGCGAGTAGGCGAAGTACACGACCAAACCGACGACCAGCCAGACCGCGAAGCGCACCCAGGTCTGCCAGGGCAACGACCAGATCAGGTAGATCGAGAATCCGATACCGACGACCGGAACCACCGGCATGAGCGGCAACCGGAATTCGCGGGGCTCATCGGGGCGCTTGTAACGCAGGATCATCACCGCGATGCTGACCACGATGAAGGCCATCAGAATGCCGATATTCGTCAGCTCCGCAACGGTATTGATGGGCAGCACACCCGCCAGGACGGCCGATCCGACGCCGACGATCCAGGTGACCCGGGTCGGCACCTTGCGGGTGGGATGGGTTTTGGCGAACCAGCCGGGCAGCAGACCATCGCGGCTCATGGCGTACCAGACGCGGGTCACCGCGAGCATGAACGCCAGCACCACCGTGGCGATACCGACAATGGCGCCGACCGCGATGATATTCGCGATGCCCGGCAGCCCAACGGCTTTGAACGCGCTCGAGAAACCACTGGTCGGATTGATCTCGGTGTACTTCTGCATACCGGTGAGCACCAGGGTCGCCAGCACATACAGCACCATGGCGATGGCCAGGGAGTACAGAATCGCCCTGGGCAGATGCTTCTTCGCCTCGGTGGACTCCTCGGCGGCGGTGCTCATGGCGTCATAGCCGAAGACCGCGAAGAACACCGTCGCCGCGCCCGTCCACACCGCGGCATGACCGTACGGGAAGTACGGCGTGTAATTCGCGCTGTCGATATGGAACACACCCAGCCCGATGATCAACAGCACCACCGCGACCTTGACCGCCACGAAGAACGCCTCGAAACGCCCGACGCTCTTGATACCGCGCGTCAGCACGTATGCGGTACCCAGGCAGAACAGCACCGCGAACACATCCACCACATGCCCGTCCCCGGTCCCGGACGCGCCGAGCATCCAATCCGGCAGGGTCAAGCCGATCTGATCGAGCAGAAAGTTGAAATACCCGGAGACGCCGATGGCCACCACCGCCGAGACCGCCGTGTACTCGAGCAGCAGATCCCAGCCGATGAACCAGCCACCCAACTCCCCCAGCGACACATATCCGTACGTGTACGCCGATCCGGCCTTGGGCACCATGCCCGCGAACTCGGCATAACACAGCGCCGCACACGCACTCGCCACACCGGCGATCAGGAAGGAGATCAGCACCGCGGGCCCGGCGGTCTTATTGGCCACCGATCCCGCCAGCGAGAAGATCCCCGCACCGATGATTCCGCCGACCCCGATGGCGGTCAGCTGCCACAACCCCAAATGCCGGGCCAGCCGCTCATCGACCGGCGTATCGTCCTCGATCTCCCCGATCGGTTTGCGCCGCACGATCTGACTACGCAACTCCGCAATGGACATACCGCGTCCCTCCGTCCCGCCGCGCCCTCGTCGGCGCAGGCTCGACTCGTCCGAGATCGCTCCATCCGATCATGGACCCCTGCGATTTGTCCGGATATCGGCGCGCTGTTATCGCCCGGTAACTGCCGACGGGTTGACAACCCGCCGTGAACTGACCGGGATCACACCAAATTGATCGAATCCAGCACTCGCTCGCCGAGCTCGGCATCACCGTCGATGGTCACATCGCAGCCGCGCCAGGCGCGGCGAGTGGTGGCCCAGGCCGGAAACTCCAACGCCTGACCGCGGATATGGGCAGCCGTTCCCACCTCGGCGGAAACATTGACCCGCAACCGATTTCGAGGAGCGGGCGTGATCCGCCAGGTTCCGCCACCGGGGCCCGACAGGGTGAGCGACACCGGTGCCTCCAGCCATCGCAACCGTGTCCGATGTGACTGCTCGAGCAGCGCCGTCAACCAGTCCAGGATGGCGGTCATCCGCCGCGCATCGGTCTCCGGTGCGGACAGCCCCAGCGCCGGTGCGATGTCGTGCCGCAGGTGGGTATGGCAGTCGAAGACGTAGAGCGCGGGCAGGATTCGCATCGGATACCAGCCGAGCTCACCGACGCGCAGTGGCATCGCACCGATTCCCGGCAGGGTGACGGCACTCAACCCGGTGATCCCCCGCCCGCTCCAGGTCGCGAAGTCCGCCAGCGCCGCTTCCGGTGTCCCCGCGGCGCTTTCGGCGACCACCTCGGCATTCATCCGCTCGATCTGCCGAGAAGTCATGGCCCGCACCGCCGCTGGCGTAATCGCGGTCCGGGTCACGGCCGTCATGTGCACCACCACATCTCGCACACTCCACCCGGACGCGGCACTGGGCATGGCCCACTCCCGCGCGCTCAGCGCACCGCAGAACTCGAGCACACTGGCTCGCTCATCCCGCAGTGCCGCCAAGGATTCCGAACGCCCCACCCGCATCGTCGCCACACCGACAACCTACCGGCGGCCGTTCGACGACCGCGGCGACAAGTCAATTCGGGGTGCTGTCGGTGAGCATGTCACTGCCGTCGTCGGTGCCGTCGACCACCGCTCGAGCGATATCGACCAGGCGACGGCGGGTACGCCGGGCGTGGCCGCGGATGAGATCGAAGGCGGCGTCCGGGGACAGGCCGGTGCGCATGGCCAGCATGCCCTTGGCCTGTTCGATCAGCACGCGACTGTCCAGCGCCTGTTGCAGGCGGCCGTTCAGGAGGCGGGTATCGGCCAGGACTCTGGTATGCCAGATGGCACCGGCAGCGAGGGCGGCGAGCGCACCACCGTAGCCCGCATCGTCGGCGATGGCCGCACCCGGTCTGTCGCCGAACAGGTTCAGCGCACCGAGCGCTTCGCCACGCCAGAGCAGTGGGAGAACCCGCACGCTGTGCAGGCCGAGGCGGGCGGAGCGGATCGCGAAGGCGGGATGACGCGGGCGCAGTCGGGAGATATCGTCGATCGCCAGGGAACGGCCGGCGCGACAGGCGTCCACGCAGGGTCCGGCGGTGGATTGCAACCGGAGCAGGGCGTGCCTGCGCGCGGCGTCCGCGGGCATCGCGGATCCGGACAGCTCCCCTTCGGGGTCGATGAGCAGAACCCCCGCCGCCGACACCAGGGGCAATCCGCCGACCGCCGTCAACAATTGATCCGTCACCCAGGTCGCATCCGTTCCTTCCATTGAGTCCATATATGCCGGGTGCCCAACAAATGACGCTCGATTCGTCTCCGCCACGATCGAATTCGACTCCCCGTCGCGCTTCAGCAAATCCGGCGCGGATCCAGTTGCGCCAGATAGCCTTCGGCTGGCTCCCATTCGGTGGCGTGCCACCTCGCCCCCGAGGCGTCCACCCGATTCACCCAGACGGCGCGGCTTTCCGAGATCAATCGACCGTTGCCCGGCTCCACCGTGGCGGGAATCGCGACCAGGTACCACGCATCCACCCGCACCGGTGGCAACGGCAGGCGTGCGCACATCTGATCGGTCGCCAGGTCCAGATCACCGGCGACCACCACACCGACCGGTAGCAGCTCCGCGGAGTCGGCGGCGAGCACCGCCGCGACCACCGCCCACTGCCGAGTACTTCGATAGCCCCGGGTGTCGGTGATCGTCCTCACCGTCGCACTGCCGCTCGACGCGAAATCGTCGGTCGGGGTGTGGTCCGCGTACATCATCGCTCCTGTCCAGATCAGCTCACGGTCAGCGGAGCCGCCGGGGTCTGGGGCGGTGGGCTCGGAATCACGCGGCCACCGGGAGCTGTGAGCGTGATCCGGGCACCATGGATACTATCGCCAATCCAGCTGCGGGATACGAAAATCATTGCAAGCCAGTCGGTCTCGGCCATCAGGCAGCTCGGTTCGGAGGTTTGTGCCAATCATCTGCGAAAAGAAGCCTTGTCACTCCATGTCGGCCATACTTGGCCGATGATGGACGAGCAGGAGAGGCGAACCATCGAACAGGTCATCGCCGCGGGTTCCCCGCAGGATATCGGCTGGTTCCGGTTCTGGTTCGGCGACAACCGCTGGGAGTGGTCGCCGGAGGTTGCCCACATGCACGGGTACGAAGCCGATGAGGTCACCCCGACCACCGAACTACTCCTGTCGCACAAACATCCGGAGGACCGCGAGCGGGTGGAGGCCGATCTGGTCACCTCGGTCCGCGACCACGCGCCGTTCTCCAGTCGCCACCGGATTGTCGACACCGCCGGTAAAACTCACCATGTCATCGTCGTCTCCGATGCCGTCACCGATGAGAAGAACGAAGTCATCGGCACCGCGGGCTATTACATCGACCTCACCGATATCGTCGCCGAACAGCGCAATGAGGTGCTGGACGAACTGCTTCCGGAGATGATCGAGCATCGCGCCCAGATCGAACAGGCCAAGGGACTGCTCATGATGACCTACGGCATCAATGCCGAACAGGCGTTCCGAGTCCTGGTGTGGCGCTCGCAGGAGACGAACATGAAGCTCCGCGTGCTGGCCGAACGGATCATCGCCAGACTCGACGAACTCCCGCCCGCCGCACCCGCGCTGCGCACCAGATTCGATCATCTCCTGCTCACGGTCCACCAGGACACGCCTCCGACCTAGCTGTCCCGGATTGCCGGTGTGTCGTTGCGGAGCAACATCTGAAATGTCCGATTTCATTGCGGTTGATGACGCGAATCGGCAGGACCTGGCGGGCGACATTCGTCGTGGCAATGGCACTGACCACGGTCTCGGTGTGGTCCGGCAGCGCGCAAGCGCGGCAGGAGACGGCCTGTCTCACCGGAACCCTTACCTATACCCGGCCCGACGCCGAAGCGGGCACCGGGCTGCCCATGGTGACCTCCCCTGCCCGCAACGCGAATTGGGCCCTTTACAGCACCGCGCATCCCGGATTCCTCGATCGACCGCTCGCCGCCGATCTCACCGATCGCGATGGCAACTTCAAAGCCTGCGCCGACGGAGTCGCGGGGTCGGATCTGTATTTGACCTTCATCGCCGAGAGCTCCGCGCTGTGGCAGGTGCTGCCCCAGCGCGGCGATGCCGAACAGCCGTACACCTTCACGGTTCCGGCGACATCGATCACCGGCACCCGCGACCTGGGCGCGATTGCCGTACCGGACGATATGGCCGGTGCGTGGAAGGTGCTCGACACCTTGAATCTGCTGTGGTGGAAACGCCCCGCCACCGCGGGCAATTGCTGGACTCCGCAGCCACACTGCACCTCGATTTCGGTGATCTGGCCCTCGGCGGGCGGTCAGAACGGGAATTCCTACTTCACCACGGCCGGATTCGTATATCTCACCGAGGACGATGCGAATACCCGGCATGTCACCCTTCATGAGGCCGGGCACAATCTGCAATGGCTCTGGCAGCACGAACAATGGGCGGACGTCACCAATTGCAGCCCGCACTACATCAACCTGGCCTCCTCGCCCTCGTGCGCGTTCACCGAGGGATTCGCCGACGCGGTCGCGATGCACGCCCTCGACGATTACCGATTCGTTTGGAACTCAGGCTTTTCGGCGAATCTGGAGAACGACGCCGACACCCGGAATTGGGATATCGGCGATTCGGTCGAAGGCCGCGTCGCCACCTCGCTCGTCGACCTGTGGAACGGCCCCGACCACGGCTGGGACGCCACCCTCGGCATTCTCGGCAAAACTGTCCCGGCCGACTTCCACGATTACTTCTACAACGCCCGCCCCACCGAAAACCTCAGCACCACAGGCCAAGCCGCCACCATCATTCACAATCACACCGCCGACCGGTCCAGCCCCAATGGCGCCGCCAGCCCGCAACCCATCGACGAAGCGGCCCGCAATAAACCTCTCGGCCCGCCGGACAATGATCCGGGCGTGAAACTCGAGCCCAGGCATCAGTGGAAGAGCGCTCGCCAACATTGGACGCTGCGCCCGCCGTATCCGCGCTCCGCACCGTGAATCCCGAGCTCGAGGGCGAGTTACCGACCGGAAAGTCTCGTCCGAGTTACGATCGGGATCATGCGGTCCATTTGGAAGGGCTCCATCGCGTTCGGGTTGGTCAATGTCCCCGTGAAGGTTTATACAGCCACGGAAGACCATGACATCAAGTTCCATCAGGTGCACGCTGCCGATGGGGGGCGCATTCGGTACGAACGGGTGTGCACGGTGGACGGGCAACCGGTGCAGTACGCCGATATCGACAAGGCATATGAATCACCGGATGGGGATCGGGTGATTCTCACCGATGAGGACTTCAGCAAACTGCCCGCGGCCGAGAAGCATGAGATACCGGTCCTGCAGTTCGTGCCCGCCGAGCAGATCGATCCGATTCTCTTCGACAAGAGCTACTATCTGGAACCAGATTCCAATACGCCCAAAGCCTATGTGCTGCTGGCCAAGACGCTCGAACAGACGGATCGGATCGCGCTGGTGCACTTCACGCTGCGGCAGAAGACGCGGCTCGGCGCGCTGCGCGTGCGGGACGGGGTGCTCGTCCTGCAGACCATGCTGTGGCCCGATGAAGTGCGGTCGGTGGCCTTCGACAAGCTCGACGATGTCTCCGAACCGCGGCCGCAGGAGTTGCAGATGGCCGAGACGCTGGTGGATACGCTCTCGGACGACTTCGATCCGACGCAGTATGTCGACGAGTATCAGATCGAGTTGAAGAAGATGCTCGACGAGGCCATTGCCAGTGGCAGCGGCAAGGTCACCCGGGCGCCCGAGGCGGCCGCACCGGAGATGGATGCCGAGGTGGTGGACCTGGTCGCGGCCCTGCAGCGCAGTCTGGAGGCATCCGGCCGGGGTGGGTCGAAGGCTCCGGCCGCGAAGAAGGCACCCGCCAAAGCAGCGGCGAAGGCCACCGCGGCAGCGAAGAAGCCCGCCAAGAAGGCCGCGAAGAAGGCTCCGGCCAAGCAAACTCGTAAGGGTGCTTGATTCCGGCCGGTCGATCGAATCGCGGGCCGGAGCCGGTGGAAATGGCATCCAACTGGCAAACTGTCCGGTATGGAACCCGCCATAGCCATCGTCCCCATGGGACTCGGACACCTGCGCCAGGTCCTGGATCTGGGCTACGAGGTGTTCGACACCTCCACCAAGCCGTACACGTCATGGTCGCTCACCTCGGTGGCCGAGCATATGGACAGCCCCAGCCGCTCCTGCTGGGTCGCGGTGGATTCGGACCGGGTGGTGGGTTTCGTCCTGGGATCGATGGAGTTCGAACTGCGCGATGACTGGGCATATCTGGAGTGGATCGCGGTCGCACCGGATATGCAGGGCCGCGGCATCGCCGGGCGACTCATGTCCGCGTGCTGCGACACGCTGTTCCAGAGCGGGGCGCGCCGGATTGTCACCGATGTGGAGATCCACAACACCGCCTCGGCGGCGCTGATGAAGCGCAACGGGTTCGGCGAGGGCACCACCGTCACACTGTTCGTGCGGCCGAATCCGGCGCCGGTCAGCGAAGAGGCCGCCGCGACGAGCGACAGCGATCAGGTCACGCTGACGCCGGGCACCAAGCGGGAGCTGATTCGCAAGGGGCGCATAGCCGGTGAGGGCGGACGACCGCGCATCAGCCGCTAACCGATCGGCATCGGGTTCGGCGATGAAGATCTGTCGGACCCCTTCACTATGGTGTGCGGCATGACCGATGCCACCATGACCGCCATCAATGACGCCGTAGTCCTCGGGCGGCAGGGCAACACCGCGCGGGCGCGGGAAGACCTTGCCGCACTGTGGAATTCGGTAGGCGTTGCCGGCGATCCGCTACATCGGGTCACGATCGCGCACTTTTTGGCCGATCTGTTCGATCACGCGGCGGATGCGCTCACCTGGGATGTGCGCGCACTCGATGCGGCGGACTCACTCACCGACGAGCGCGCCCAGCGGGAGCACTCCGCGCTGAGCGTGCGCGGCTTCTATCCGTCGCTACACCTGAATCTCGCCGACAACTACCGGCGACTCGGCGCGTTCGACACGGCGCGCCAGCATCTGAACGCCGCGCTCGAACGGGTCGACGCGCTCGAGGACGACGGCTATGGCGCGGGCGTCCGGGCGGGCATCAAGAATGTGGAAACCGCACTGGCCGAAGGTAATACGGACCGACTACCGACCCACTGAATCGCTGGACGCACCCGTCGAACATTCCCGACGGGCGCGTCGCGCGAATCCCCTCACGCGTCCGCGACGGCTCTCGCCTGGCCCTCCCGGAAGAATTCCAGCAGGCCCTGAACGGTCGGGACCTCCGTGCGTGCGCGTTTGGCTCCGAACGGCGCGTTCCAGAATTCACCATGCCGACGGGTCCACGGCCCGACATAGGCGTACGGGTGCGGATTTTCCCAATCACCCGGCGAGACACCGTAATTCACTTCACCCACCGATGCCGACAGGTCGAACCGCTCCGGCCATAGCACCGGTTGTTCGGTGGCGAAGCGCCGTAATGCGGTGTCCCCCACCGCGAACCAGTCGTGCACCGACGCCGCCGCTTCGGTATCGACGGTGAATGGCTCGTTCGGATCCATACCGGTGCCCTCGGAGTACAGGCCGTCCGGCGGACCGTCGGCCTCGAAACCCGCGGCCATGGCCAGATCGGTATACGTGCCGTGCAATCGGATACGCCCCTGCGGCCAGACCAGATCCGCGCCGGTCACCGAGACCGGCCATTTGACCCCGATGAAGCCACCCAGCACGATGCGCATTCGAATACTCCCGAAGCGACGGTACTGCGGACCCGCGATGAGCAGTTCCGCCGCCGCGTGCATGGCGAACCGGGTGTCCTCGTAGGTGATGTCGTCCACCCCGAAATCATCTCCGGCGGGATGGGCGTGTTGCTGGAGAATGGGGTCCGGCAAAACAAAAGTGCGCCGTACCGGAGGAATCCGGCACGACGCACAGTTGATCGCGCTGGATCAGCGCGGTCTCGGCAGAATCAGCGCGCGTTATCGGTGCACGCCGACAGGATCACCTTGGCCGAACGCGGCGAGGCGGAACCGACATCGGGGAACTTCGGCGCGCTGTTGCCCAGCACGTCGATCGCGCCCTTCTCCGCATCGACCTTGGTGGCCGCCCACGCCCAGCCGAAGCGGGTGTCGGCGCCCTGTGCGACAGCGCCGCACGCATTGGCGAAGTGCACGACGACCTCGCAGTCGCCGCCACCGCACTTGTTGACGGCGGCGCCATCGGCACCGCCCCAACTGCCATAATTGACCGCGTATGCGACATTTCCGGTGCTCCGCGACAGCGCCAGCGCGCCGTACAGATCACCGGAGGTGGCCGTAAATCCCGGCTGGTCTTCCGCCGCATTGGCGGGACCGGCGGCCATGACGCCCATCGCGGCCATCGAGGTGATGGCGAGGCCCATTCCGGCCTTGCGCAGCAACGACATTCGATACTCCCCGTGATGAATTGTTGGAACGGGTCGAATCCTTGTCGAGCGACTGCGCATTGTCCAATCCAGTCTTTTCGGACGGAATCACACCCGGCGCATAACAGAGACAACTTTTCCGAGCACCACGGCCTTGTCACCGTCGATCACGTCGTAGGCGGGGTTGCGGGGTTCCAGATACACATGGCCGTTGCGCCGGCGATAGACCTTGACGGTGGCTTCTCCATCGATCATCGCGGCCACGATCTCACCGGAGTGTGCCTCGGACTCCTGCCGGATCACCACGATATCGCCATCACAGATCGCCGCGTCGATCATCGAATCACCGCGCACGCGCAGGCCGAAGACCGTGCCGCGGCCGACCAATTCGCGCGGTAGCGAGAGCACGTCATCGGTGTGCTGTTCGGCCAGGATCGGGGTACCGGCCGCGATATCACCGACCACCGGAACCGGGACCGAATTGCCGGACTGCTGCCGCGACACCGTGGACTCGGCCAGGAACAGCCGCACATCCATCGGCCGGGTGACC
The DNA here is from genome assembly GCF_036327755.1 of Nocardia sp. NBC_01503. Lineage (NCBI taxonomy): Bacteria > Bacillati > Actinomycetota > Actinomycetes > Mycobacteriales > Nocardiaceae > Nocardia > Nocardia sp. NBC_01503. The sequence goes on along the minus strand of NZ_CP109596.1, from coordinate 5,920,649 downwards.
GATTCACCGCGGGAGAGGAATCCGCGATCCTCCAGCGCCTTCAAATGTTTGGATACCGACGAACCGGACTTGAGCCCGACCGCATCGCCGATCTCGCGGCTGCTGGGCGAATACCCGTGCCGCTGCACCCAATCGCGGATCGCGCACAGAATCTGCTGCTGGCGCGGCGGCAGGGTGGAGGTGTCGAGGTGGGCGAACCCGTCGAAGTCGTCGTATCCGGTCACCCGGGCATCCTACGGTGTGGCGCGGCGGTTGCTCGCCGACTGCGGCCAACGCTCCGCGTGTGTCGCCGCGGTGGATTAGGTTGGTCGGGTGAGTTGCGAATTCGTCGTGCTACCGGCAGATTCCGTTGCTTCGGCCGCTGAGGTCGAAGAGTATGTGGCCGCCAGTGACGGCATACCGGCGGTGAGTCTGGGGCCGGTACTGGCCGGCCTGTGGCGTTGGAATACCGAGATCCCGGTGTGGAACGGGCGTATCACCCTGGCCGCGGTGGGCGAATGCGTGCGGGTCACGGTGCCCGAGCACGCCGCCTGGCGCGCACTACTGTGGATCGAAGAGCTCATCGCCGGAACCGAATTCGCGCTCTACGATTCGCGCGACGGTAGCCTGGACACGCCCGAGATGCGGCGCATGCGGGTCAACGTCGGCGGCCTGCGCTACTTCGATGTGCTCACCGAACGCCAACTGCATTCCTGGGTACCGGAACTGGCGAGCCTGGCGCGGGTCCCGTTCCTGATCGTCCAGGAGCCGGGCGATCAGGACACCTTCATCCAGACCCTGCGCCAGGCCGCGGACTCCTACCTGCTGGAGTACCGCGAGGGTGGCCATATGTTCAGCACCACCCTCGACAATCCCACGCGCATAGCCGATTACATGTGGGACTGGGCCGACGGCCGCCGCGACAACCTCGACAAACTCTTCTGGACCAAACGCCCCTGAGTCAGTAGTAGAAGCACACCAGGCCGAGACCCTCGGCCTGGCAGGTGCGCGCCCATTCGCGCAGCTCCGCGACCGAGCCGCGAATGGCGTCATCGGTGAGTCGATCCAACTCGACCGCGTTCAAAGTGTCTGCCATGGCGCCGATTCGGTGATTCTCCACGAATCCGATACTCGGAAAGTCGTCGATCGGCGGCAGCTCGATGGGCGCACCACCAAGCACCAACTGCGCCGGATCGAACTCCACCCCGATATCGGCGAGCGCCTGCTCCACCATCGAGAAATACCGGAACCGCATTCCCGCCCAATGCGCATTGTCCAGCAGCGTTCCCGCGTGATGGCACAGCACCTCGAGCGCATGTCCGTAGGTGGGCCCGAACTCCGAATCCATCGGCTCGCCCAGCAGCAGTTGACGCATCACGTCACGCGGTGTCAACCCGAGTTCCTCGGCCTCGTCCAGCCGATCGAGCACATGCTGCGGCGTCGACCGGACCACCGCGTCGACGAACTCCTGCCCGTACGAGCCGACCAGTCGAATCCCTTCCAGGTCAACGGCGTACGCGCTCACGATGTAGGACACACTTCCCCTTCCGATACGACCGGGCACACCCTAACAGCCGGGGCGTCACCGCGATCGGTCCCGAACAACCCCGTGGCAATTTTCCAGTTGCCAACACGAGGCGGCGCGACAGAGGAAAATGTCCCGCATGTCACTTGGCCTCGGAGCAGACGGCGGTGACCGCACACCGGTGGTCGAGGCGCTGTCCCAGTTGCGGTTACGCGAACTACTCGCGGGAGTGCAGGACCGCATCGCCCAACTCGTGGACGTGCACGACCGGATGGATCGGCTCATCGGAGCGATGCTGATCATTACGGCCGGCCTCGATCTGGACGACACCCTGCGGTCGATCGTGCACACCGCCATAGAACTGGTCGACGCCCGTTACGGCGCGCTGGGTGTACGCGAAACGCGCACCAGCACCCATCCGCTCTCGGAATTCGTCTACGAGGGCATCGACGACCGCACCCGGGTACTGATCGGCGATCTGCCACACGGCGGCGGCGTACTCGGACTCCTCATCGAACAGCCCAAACCGATACGGCTGTCCGATCTTTCGAAACATCCGGCCTCGATCGGATTCCCCGAACACCATCCGCCGATGCGCACCTTCCTCGGCGTCCCGGTCAAGGTGCGCGAGGAGGTGTTCGGCAGTCTGTATCTCACCGAGAAGGCGGGCGGGCTGGAGTTCACCGAGGACGATGAGGTGGTGGTGCGCGCGCTCGCCGCCGCGGCCGGTATCGCCGTGGAGAACGCCCGGCTCTACGAGGAATCCCGGCTGCGCCAGACCTGGCTGGAGTCGATCCGCGATGTCGCCACCGAACTACTCGGCGGCGGCGAACCCAACGAGGTGCTCGACCTGATCGCCGCCCGCGCGCTCACGCTCACCGATTCGGTCTGCGCCTTCCTGGCCCTGCCCGAGGATCTGGAACTACCGGACCACGAGGTAACCGAACTGATCGTCTCCGCCGGCGCGGGCCTGACCTCCGGGGAGCTCATCGCACGGCGCATTCCGGTCGACAACTCACATACCGGCGGCGTTTTCCGCAGCGCCGAACCGCTGATCACCGAAGGGCTGGTGTTCAACCCGTTTCCGGACCTGAGTCCGCAATTCGGTCCCGTGCTACTGCTGCCGCTACAGGCTCGCAAGCAAATGCTCGGGGTACTCGCGGTGCTGCGCGCACCGGGCACCCCGGAGTTCGATGCCTCCACCCAGGCGATGATGGCGGTCTTCGCCGGTCAAGCCGCACTGGCCCTGCGCCTGGCCGATACCCAATACCGGATGCGCGAACTCGATGTGCTCTCCGATCGCGACCGCATCGCACGCAATCTGCACGATCGAGTGATCCAGCGGCTCTTCGCCACCGGCCTGATGTTGGAGGGCACCGCACAGCGCATCCGCTCCCCCGAGATACGGAATCGCCTGGGCAACAGCCTCGATGATCTGCAGTCCATCGTGCAGGACATCCGGCAGTCGATCTTCGATCTGCACGAGCCGGACCCGGGCGCACCACGACTGCATCAACGACTGCACGGTCTGGTCGCGGAGATGACCTCGGAGACCCGGCACCGCACCACCGTGCACGTCTCCGGACCATTGTCGGTGCTCCCGGTCGCGCTGGCCGAGGATGTGGAATCGGTACTGCGCGAAGCACTCAGCAATGTGGTGCGGCATGCCGAGGCCAGCACGATCTCGATAAACCTGACCATCGCGGACAGTGTCACCATCGAAATCATCGATGACGGTATGGGTTTCGATGAGAAGTCCAGCCGCCGCAGTGGTCTGGCCAATCTCGAGATCCGCGCCAAGCACGCGCACGGGACCTTCGGCGTCGGACCGCATGCCGCCGGGGGCACGCGATTGCTGTGGGCCGCACCATTGCCGTGATTCACCCGGATGACCGGCTGCGGAAATGCCGCAGGGCTCTTGACTCGGAGTGCACTCCAAGTCGTAACCTGCCGAGCCGCTCAGTGGAGTTCCTGCACCAGCCCGATGAAGACGCCCTCGGGGCCGCGGACGTAGCAGTACCGGTAGATGTCCTCATATCGGGCCACCGTGCCCAGGAGTTCGCCGCCATGCGCACGCACGCGGTCCAGGGCGTCGTCGACATCGTCGACGACGAACGTCAAGCGGGGGATCCCCGGCGTGTTCACCGGCGCCTTCGGCGCAGCGCCCGCGATCCCCGGCGACCGGAACGTCGAGAGCTCAACTCGACTGTGCCCGTCCGGAGTCCGTACGACGGCAATGTCCGCTGCGACGCCATCCAACCCGAGGAGGTCATCGGCCCATTGCCCACCGACCCCAGCCTCCCCCTCCAGCTCCAAGCCCAATTCGACGAAGAACGCGACAGCCGCCGCGAGATCCTCGACCACAATGCCGACATTGTCCATCCGGCGGATCGCCATGATGTTCTCCTCCAGTCCGTCGCAGAGCCGGTTCGGCTCCTGGTATCCCGGGGACGGAGCCGCCCCGGCATTCTCGACATCGACGCGGAATTGGGCACAAGCACCGATTCGAAGCATTCGGGTGCGGCGAACCCCAGGACTAGGGGGTCAGTTCCGGGCTGTAGATGCGCGCCACGCCTTGGCCGTTGTGGGTGACTTCCGCATAACTGACATAGTGGTGCCCCGCCGTGACCCCTTCTTTGCCGACCACCAATGGCGGCGAAGGGTAGCTGCCGTTGAAACACGGCATGACGTCGCTGACCGCGACCTCTTCATCGGCCCCGGTCCGATACGCGTCCTTGTCCACGATCTTCACCACCATCGTGCAATTGTCGACGGATGAACCACCGGTCTTGGAGGTGAGGCTTCCGTAGGCTTTGAGTGCTCCCTCGTAGAGGTAGATGCAGGATTCGACCTCTGCCGAGCCGTCGTTGCTCAGGTAGACCCCGGAGCAGCTCTTGGCGACCTCCCATTCGGGTGGGTCGGCCATGGCATTCGGTGCGATTATGAAAAGCGCTGCGGCACTGGCGAAACTACCGGTCAAAACACGTGACAGCGAACTGAAGTACATCCCGAACCCCTATCGATTGCCCAACTTGTCAACGGCCGATATCGATCTCGGACAACTCTAGGGAATCCGCAGAACGGACACATGACCGCAATAGTCGGGTCATGCGGCGGTAAAGCTCCCGACACGACACCGAGCGATGTGAACTCCGTTCACTCCCAAGGCAATTCGGCGCGAGTGCGCCAATAGGTCGCAGCGGGTTCGGCCAGCGCGGCGAGGTCGGCCAATGTGTCCGGGGCAAGGGTGAGTTCGGCGGCCGTGAGGTTGGAAGCCAGTTGATCCAGGGTCGCGGCGCCGGAGAGCACGATATCGGCCCACGGGCGGGCAGCGGCCGCGGCCAAGGCGAGGGCGTCTTCGGGTACGCCGACGACAGCGGCCGCGGTGCGTAGCGCGGCCATGGCGGGGCCGACGGCATTGCGGCCCGCGAGACGGCCGTTGGCCATTGCTTCCTTCACCACCACCAGCCATCCGGCCGAATGCGCCTCGGCCAGGGCGGGACCGGCGGAGGGCTCGAGCAGATTCCAGGTGGATTGGACGGCGGCGAATACCGGCCGCCCGTCCACCGTCACCTCCAACGCCGCCCGCACGACCTGGGCCTGCGCCGGTCCACTGGTCGACAGGCCGACCCGCACCCCCTCGGCCGACAGCGCCGCCAATCGGGCCAGCAGTTTCGAATCGGTCAGGGCCGGGCTGTCCGGGGTGACCGAATGCACCAGGTACACATGGGGATTGCGACCCAACGCCACCCTGGTCTGCTCGATCTGCCGATCGAACACCTCGACCGTGTGTTCCTTGACCTCATGCACCGGCACTCCGGAGGCCCGCCAATCCGCGGTGTAGGTGTAACCCCATTTGCTGCCCACGACGACTTCGCGCGCGAGCTCGGGCCGCGCCGCCAGCCACGCACCGACGAACTCCTCGGCCCGTCCGTAGGAGCGCGCCGTATCGAAGTAGCGGACCCCCGCTGCCCAAGCGGCGTCGAGCAGCGCGTGCGTCCGGGCGCGCAGCGCCTCGACGGTGCGGTCCTCGGGCAGATCCCGATCCCGCCCGAGTGTGATGTAACCGGGCCGCCCGACCGCGGCCGTACCGAGACCGAACTTCGTGATCGCAGGATTGCCGGAGCGTTCGATGACCGGATCGGTCGACATATCGGAAATCCCTTCGGTGCGGTTCAGCGGCCCGAGCGGAATTCTGCCATCACCCGATCCTGGGCTGTCCGAACGTGCGGGAGTGCGGCTCATATCCTCGTCGCGGACATCGGGCTCACCGTTCGGCGAACTCGCCGATGCACCGTCGCCGATCCGAACCACGCTCAACACGGCGGGAGCGGAATAGCGAGCGCCCCGAGTGCGGGACTCGGGGCGCGGGGTTGGGTGATGCGGGGTCCTCGACTGTCGGCTCATGGCATCTACCTCCATTTCCTGTCGGTCAACTTCGGTCACCGAGGGCGGTGGGTCAGGTGTGGAGCCTGGTGATGAAGGCGCCTATATGGTTGGTCACTCGGGCGATCTTCTCGTCCAGTGAAAGATCCTCGCGGTAGCGGCGACCCAGGGCGGGAGTGCGCCTACCGCGCGCGTAGAGGGAGCATGCGAGGTCCGAGCACATGTATGTGCCGACCGTATTGCCGTTTCGGCCGGATTCGCCGGCCTTGGCGGCGACCATGAGCGCCACGCCGTTGCCGGGGTGAGAGGTCACGCAGATGGTGCACAGCTGCGGTTTACCGGATCCGCCGGTCTCGAAACGCAGGGCGATGCCGACGAGTTCTTCCTCGCGCGGCACGATCAGGTAGCCGCGGCCGGCGTACGAGGGGTCATGCCAGCCGAGGAAGTCCAGATCGGCCCAGGGCTGGGCGGCGAGGTCGCGGGGTACGTGCAGTCGTTTGGCGTCACCCTTCGAACAATTGATGAACGATGACCTGATATCGCGTTCTGTTACCGGTTCCATGACAGAGTCGGCTCCTTCCGTTGCTGGTCGAACAAACCGCATCGACGGTACGGACGGTCGCCGGCCCCGACAACGGATTTTCGGTGTCTCCGAATCACGTTCCGCGGCAATCGATAACGCCTCACCGGCCTCACTCCACGGTGCTATTCCATGCCATACCAGAGGATTACAGGTAACGAGAAAACGGCCGATAGCTTCGGGATATGACGACACCTGCGTTGGTTCCCGAGCCGAATCCACGGTCACCGCGGCGCGGCGGTGACGGTGACTATCCCCGGCTGTTGCGGCGGATCTCCGAGGCCGGATTGATGGAACGGCGACCCGTTTACTACGCCGTGCGGCTCGGTCTCGTCGCGGGCGCGTTCGCGGGCGCGTGGACGGCGTTCTTTCTCATCGGCGATTCGTGGTGGACGCTGCTGGTGGCAGGGTTCATGGCGGTGACGTTCGCTCAGATCGCGCTCGTCATGCACGATGTCGCGCATCGGCAGGTCTTCCGGTTGCGGCAGCCGACGGAGTTGGTGGGACGGATCGTCGGCAATGCCGGTATCGGGCTGGGGTACGGGTGGTGGCAGGACAAGCACACTCGCCATCACGCCAATCCGAACCATGAGGAGCTGGATCCCGATGTCGCGCCGGACATTCTGGTCTGGTCGCAGCGGCAGGCACGGTCCAGTCGCGGTCCGGCTCGGCTGATCGGGCGGGCGCAGGCGTTCCTGTTCTTCCCCCTCCTGCTACTCGAGGGCCTGAACCTCCACCTCGCCGGGGTGCGGGCGCTCGAGAACCGGACATTGAAACACCGCGGACTGGAAGGCGCACTCCTGTTCGCCCACTTCGCCATCTACCTGACCGCACTGTTCGCGGTGCTGCCCGCGGACAAGGCATTCGCGTTCATCGCCGTCCACCAGGGCCTGTTCGGCCTCTACATGGGCTGCATCTTCGCCCCGAATCACAAGGGCATGCCCACCCTGACCGGCGACGACCGACCCGACTACCTCCGCCGCCAGGTCCTGACCTCCCGCAATGTGCGCGGTGGCGTACTGACCGACGTCGCCCTCGGCGGCCTCAACTACCAGATCGAACACCACCTGTTCCCGAGCATGCCCACCCCGAACCTACGTCACGCCCGGCTGATCGTCCGCGACTACTGCGCCGAAATCGGTGTGCCCTACCACGAAACCGGGCTCATCACCTCCTACCGCGAGGCATTGAGACACCTGCATCACGTCGGCGCACCCCTGCGCGGAACAGATCGATAGTCGGTGGCCGGTGCCAACGCCGCTCTCGGCCCGGCGCTGGGACTACCCACACTGCCGGTGGTGAGATGGCCTGAGCAGACCGATGATCGGGTCGAACCGCGAATCGGATTGCGGCACACCGATTTCGCCGTATTCACCGAATGGCTCACCACGGGTTCCTCGGATCGGATATGAGCCTGGCACGCTGATCCGGCCAGGCGTGAAGGAGATCAGCGCAGGAAGGCGACCAGAGCCGCCGCGACCGGGGCCGGGTTCTCGACCTGGGGGTAGTGGCCGGTGGGCGGGTCTTCGTCGAGGACGAGGAACTGGGCGTTCGGGAGGCGTTCGCGCAGTCGGGACAACACATGTGCACCACTGACGGGATCCGCTGGGCCCCAGATGAATTGAATCGGGCCGGGGTAGGTCTCCAGGGCGGAGCGCCACTGGTCGGCGTGCGCGCGGCGCTCGTCTATGTAGCGGAGCAGGCGGTGTTGGACGCGTTTGCCGTTGTTCATGGTGGTGGCGAGCCACATATCGTGCAGGTCTTCATCGCTCACCGGGCGGCCGAAGACCTCGTTCAGCGACCTGCGGTACATCCGCTCGGTCGACAGATGCTGGAGTAGTGCACCGGCGGGGCCGTGCAGGAGTTGCTGGATTCGGATCGGGCGGTGCAGGTCGGGGTAGAGGCCACCGTTGAGGAAGGCCGCGGCGGTGATGCGACTCGCGTTGCGGTGCAGCAGTTCCTGGGCGACCGAGACGCCGTAATCGTGCGAGACCAGGGCCGTCTTGTCGATATCGAGGCGCTGCCACAGCTCCTCGACGATCGACGCCTGCTCGGTGATCCGGTAGTCGTGGCCAACGGGCTTGGCACTGGCGCCGAAGCCGAGCAGATCGAAAGTGGTTACCCGGCAACCGGATTCCGCCAGTGCCGGGACGATCGGAGCCCAATCGTGCGATGAGGTCGGAAAACCGTGCACCAGGGTCACCGGCCGACCGTCGGCCGGACCATCCTGCCGATGGAAGATCTCATGCCCACCCAGTCGTAGGTGCTCACCACCGGCGATCCACTCGTCAAGCCGCATACGGTATGCCTACCATCCCGACCGATGACTTCGACAGGCCGGGAACGAAGTCACCCCCACCGGATTCCGGCAGGGGTGATCATGGAACGTGCCCGGGTGTGGCTACACGGTGAAGCCGAGGGCGCGGAGCTGCTCGCGACCGTCGTCGGTGATCTTGTCCGGACCCCACGGCGGCATCCAGACCCAGTTGATCTGCAGGTCCTCGACCAGGCCGCTGCGGACCAGGGCGTTGCGCGACTGATCCTCGATCACATCGGTGAGCGGGCAGGCCGGGGAGGTCAGGGTCATATCGAGTTTGCAGATGCCGTCTTCGACCTGCATCCCGTAGACCAGGCCCAGATCCACGACATTGATGCCGAGTTCGGGGTCGACGACATCGCGCATGGCCTCTTCGAGATCCTCGAGGAACTTGGCGTCCTCTTCGCTCAATTCCGCCTGCGGCGCAACGGTTTCGGCGGTCTCGGCCACGACGGCATCCGCAACCGAGCCGTCGGCCGGAGTTCCGGTGGTGTCACTCATCGTTGTTCTTCTCCCCGTTCGACATCGGCAGCTTGGTCTCCTCGGCGGAGGCTATCTGAACGACCGCGTCCTTGAATGCCATCCAGCCCAGCAGTGCGCATTTGACCCGCGCCGGGTATTTGGACACGCCCGCGAAGGCGATACCGTCGCCGATCATGTCCTCATCGCCCTCGAGGGTGCCGCGGCTGGAGATCATCTCGTTGAACGAGTCGACCACCTTGAGCGCCTGCTGCACCGGCAGGCCGATGACCTGATCGGTCAGGACCGAGGTGGACGCCTGGCTGATCGAGCAGCCCTGGCCGTCATAGGACACATCGGCGACATCACCTTTGTCGTCCAGCTGTACGCGCAGCGTGATCTCGTCACCGCAGGTCGGGTTGACGTGATGCACCTGCGCACCGAACGGCTCGCGTAGGCCGCGGTGGTGCGGGTGCTTGTAGTGGTCCAGGATCACTTCCTGGTACATCTGCTCCATGCGCATGATCTATGCAACTCCGAAGAAGCTCTGAGCCTTCCGCACCGCGGCCAGCAGTGCGTCGACCTCGTCGAGGGTGTTGTAGACGGCGAAGGAGGCGCGCGCGGTGGCCGGAACGCCGAGGCGGCGCATCAGCGGCCAGGCGCAGTGGTGGCCGACGCGGATCGCGACGCCCTCGTCATCGAGGATCTGACCCACATCGTGCGCGTGGATGCCCTCGACCACGAAAGATACCGCGCCACCGCGGTTCACATTGTCGGTCGGGCCGACAATGCGCACACCGTCGATCTGCGCGAGACCGTCCAGGGTCGCCTGCACCAGCGAATGCTCGTGCGCGGCAACCGCATCCATGCCGATCCGCTCCAGATACCGCACGGCGGCACCGAGTCCGACCACCTGCGAGGTCATCGGCACACCGGCTTCGAACCGCTGCGGCGGGGCCGCGTAGGTGGTGGCCTCCATGGTGACCGTCTCGATCATGGAACCACCGGTGATGAACGGCGGGGTCTCCTCGAGCAGCGAGTACCGGCCGTACAGCACGCCGACACCCGACGGGCCGAGCATCTTGTGCCCGGAGAAGGCGGCGAAATCCACGCCCAGCTCACGGAAGTTCACCGGCATATGCGGCACCGACTGGCAGGCGTCCAGCACCGTCAGCGCGCCGACTTCCTTTGCCCGGCGCACCATTTCGTGCACATCGGCGATCGCACCGGTCACATTCGACTGATGCGTGAACGCGACAACCTTGGTGGCGGGCGACAATTCGAGCGAATCGAGATCGATACGCCCGTCATCGGTGATGCCGTACCACTTCAGCGTCGCACCCGTGCGACGCGCGAGCTCCTGCCACGGAACGAGATTCGCGTGATGCTCGAGCTCGGTGACCACGATCTCGTCACCCGGGCCCACGTGGTACGGGAACCGCGAATCGGAGAACGCGTAGGTCACCAGGTTCAGCGATTCGGTCGCGTTCTTGGTGAACACGATCTCGCGGGCGTCGACGCCGACGAACCGGGCGATATCCGCACGCGCCTCTTCGTAGGCGTCCGTGGCCTCTTCGGCCAGCTGATGAGCACCGCGGTGCACCGCCGCATTGCGCTGGGTCAGGAAGGTATGTTCCGCGTCCAGCACCTCCGTCGGCCGCTGCGAGGTGGCACCCGAGTCGAGATAGACCAGGGGTTTGCCATCGCGCACCGTGCGGCTGAGGATCGGGAAGTCGGCGCGAATGCGGGCGACATCCAAGGCGGGCACCGTAGTGGTCATGAGCAGTGGCTCCTAAACAGCAGCAGCGGACGTAAAGCGCACGTAGCCATTCGCATCGAGTTCCTCGGCGAGCTCGGCGCCGCCCTCGGCGACGATGCGGCCACCGACGAACACGTGCACGAAGTCGGGCTTGATGTAGCGCAGGATGCGGGTGTAGTGGGTGATCAGCAGGACGCCGCCCTCTTCGCGCTCCTTGTAGCGGTTGACGCCCTCGGAGACGATGCGCAGCGCATCGACGTCCAGACCGGAGTCGGTCTCGTCGAGGATGGCGATCTTCGGCTTGAGCAGGCTCAGCTGCAGGATCTCCTGGCGCTTCTTCTCACCACCGGAGAAGCCCTCGTTCACCGAGCGCTCGACGAAGGCCGGATCGATCTCCAGCTCCGACATCGACTCCTTGACTTCCTTGACCCAGGTGCGCAGCTTGGGGGCCTCGCCGCGGACGGCGGTGGCGGCGGTGCGCAGGAAGTTCGAGACCGAGACGCCCGGAACCTCGACCGGGTACTGCATGGCCAGGAACAGGCCCGCGCGAGCGCGCTCGTCCACCGACATCTCCAGCACGTCCTCACCGTCGAGGGTGATGGAGCCGGAGGTCACCGTGTACTTGGGGTGACCGGCGATGGCGTACGACAGGGTCGACTTGCCCGAACCGTTGGGGCCCATGATCGCGTGCGTCTCACCGGACTTCACGGTCAGGTTGACGCCCTTGAGGATCTTGATGGGCTCGCCGGACTCGTCCGGGTTGGCGACCTCGACGTGCAGGTCCTTGATTTCCAGGGTGGTCATCGAATTCGAATTCCTTTGCGAAGTAGAGGGAGTCGGACGACGGTGCTTAAACCCCGACAGCGGCGAGTTCGGCCTCGATGGCCGCCTCGAGCCGCTCCCGGACCTCGGGGACCGTGATCTTCTGGATGATCTCGAAGAAGAAGCCGCGCACCACGAGACGGCGGGCCGCCTCCTCGGTGATACCGCGCGAACGCAGGTAGAACAGCTGCTCGTCATCGAAACGACCGGTGGCCGAGGCGTGTCCGGCGCCGACGATCTCGCCGGTCTCGATCTCCAGGTTCGGCACCGAATCGGCGCGCGCGCCATCGGTGAGCACCAGGTTGCGGTTGGCCTCGTAGGTCTCGGTGCCCTCGGCGGCGGCGCGAATGAGCACATCGCCCACCCATACGGTGCGCGCATCGGGCTTGCCCGAGGTCGGATCGCCCTGCAGCGCACCCTTGTACAGCACATTGGACTTGCAGTTCGGCTCGGAGTGATCCATGAGCAGCCGCTGCTCGAAGTGCTGACCGTCATCGGCGAAGTACACGCCGAGCATCTCGGCATCGCCGCCCGGACCGTCGTAGCGCACGGTCGCGGTCAGGCGCACCAGTTCGCCACCGAGGGTGACATTGGTGTGCCGCAGTGTGGCATCGCGACCCAGTTTGGCGTGGTGCGCGACGGCGTGCACGGCATCGTCGGCCCAGTCCTGGATGACGATGACATTCAGCTTGGCGCTGTCACCGAGCACGAATTCCACGTTCTCCGCGTAGGTTCCGCTCCCGCGCTGGTCGATGACCACATTCGCGACGGCGAAATTGCCCAGTCGGATCTGGGTGTGACCGTAGGCGGTCTTACCCTCGCCCGGACCGGTGACCGTGAGCGTAACCGCCTCGGCCACTTCGGTTTCCGCGCCGACGGAGACGACCGTGGCCTGCTCGAAGCCCGAGTACGCCTGTGCGGCAACACGATCGGTCGGGGTACCGGCGACGCCCAGGCGGGCATCGGTGCGATCGACGGTCTCGACGGTGACGCCCTCGATGGAGGTCACCTCGACCACGGCCTGCCCGTCCCGAACGGCGGTGCCGTCGTGCAGTCCGCGCAGGCGGCGCAGCGGCGTGAATCGCCACGCCTCGTCATGCGCCGAGGGAACCTCGAACGCGTTGACGTCGAACGAGGCGAAGACCTCGCCCTTGTTCAATGCCGGAGGGCGAGCCTCGGCAGCTGCGACGATATTCGGCACCGCCGAAGCGGCAACATTCTCGACCGTCATCAGCCGACGGCTCCTTCCATTTGCAGCTCGATCAGGCGGTTCAGCTCGAGGGCGTACTCCATGGGCAATTCCTTGGCGATCGGCTCCACGAAGCCGCGCACCACCATGGCCATGGCCTCGTCCTCGGTGAGGCCGCGGCTCATCAGGTAGAACAGCTGGTCCTCGGAGACCTTGGAGACGGTCGCCTCATGACCCATGGTCACGTCGTCCTCGCGGATATCGACGTACGGGTAGGTGTCCGAACGAGAGATGTTGTCCACCAGCAGCGCATCGCACTTCACGGTCGACTTCGAGCCGTACGCACCCTTGTTCACCTGCACCAGGCCGCGGTACGAGGCACGACCGCCGCCGCGCGCCACCGACTTGGAGATGATGTTCGAGGAGGTGTGCGGCGCCAGGTGCAGCATCTTCGCACCGGTGTCCTGGTGCTGACCCGCACCGGCGAACGCGATGGAGAGCACCTCGCCCTTGGCGTGCTCACCGGTCATCCACACGGCCGGGTACTTCATGGTGACCTTGGAGCCGATATTGCCGTCGACCCATTCCATGGTCGCGCCCGCCTCGGCCTTGGCCCGCTTGGTGACCAGGTTGTAGACGTTGTTCGACCAGTTCTGAATGGTGGTGTACCGGCAGCGGCCACCCTTCTTCACGATGATCTCCACGACCGCGGAGTGCAGCGAATCGGAGCTGTAGATAGGCGCGGTACAACCCTCGACGTAATGCACGTAGGCATCCTCGTCGACGATGATCAGCGTCCGCTCGAACTGACCCATGTTCTCGGTGTTGATGCGGAAGTACGCCTGCAGCGGAATATCCACGTGCACGCCCTTCGGCACGTAGATGAACGAACCGCCGGACCAGGTAGCCGAATTCAGCGCCGAGAACTTGTTGTCACCGGACGGGATGACCGAACCGAAGTACTGCTGGAACAGCTCCGGGTGCTCCTTGAGCGCGGTATCGGTGTCCAGGAAGATGACGCCCTGCTTCTCGAGATCCTCACGGATCGAGTGGTAGACGACCTCGGACTCGTACTGCGCCGCGACACCGGACACCAGACGCTGCTTCTCGGCCTCCGGGATGCCCAGCTTGTCGTAGGTGTTCTTGATGTCCTCGGGCAGGTCTTCCCACGTGGCGGCCTGCTTCTCGCTGGAACGCACGAAGTACTTGATGTTGTCGAAGTGAATGCCGTCGAGGTCAGAACCCCAACTCGGCATCGGCTTCTTGTCGAAGATGCGCAGCGCCTTCAGCCGGAAGTCGAGCATCCATTCGGGCTCGCTCTTCTTCGCCGAGATGTCGCGCACGACCTCCTCGGACAGGCCGCGCTTGGCACTGGCACCGGCGACATCCTTGTCGGCCCAGCCGTACCCGTAGGTCCCAATGGAGGCGATGGTCTCCTCTTGGGTGAGAGGCGGAACCTGGGCGGTATCAGATTCGCGGCTCGCCGCGGCTGTAGTCGTCATTCGGCACTCCTTCCGGAGTCGTGTGTAGAAGTCGTTGCGGGCTGGGCAACGGGGGTTGTTTCAGCGGTATTCGTTTTGGGCGGCACGGTGAGCGTGAGCGGAACGTGCGTGGTGCACGCGCAATCGCCATTGGCGATGGTCGCCAAGCGCTGCACATGCGTGCCGAGTATTTGCTTGAAAGCCTCGAGCTCGGCGGCGCACAGCTCCGGGAACTCCTCGGCGACATGCGATACCGGGCAGTGGTGTTGGCAGATCTGCACTCCCGCACCGACTTTCCGGGTGGAGGCGGCGAACCCGGCCTCGGAGAACGCGTCCGCGATCTCATCGGCCTTGTCGATGGTCGACTCCGGCGTATGCCGCTCGAGCTGACCGATCCCGGCGACAATGGCACCGACCCGCTTGCGCGCGAATTCGACGATGGCCTTGTCCCCGCCGATCTCGCGCAGCTGACGCATCGCGGCACCTGCGAGGTCATCGTAGGCATGGCCGAGGCGGCCGCGGCCGGTGGCCGTCAACTGGTACTGCTTGGCGGGACGCCCGCGGCCCTTCTGCTGCCAGGCCGCCGAGCGCGCCGCCCGCGCCTCACCGGATTCGATGAGCGCGTCCAGATGCCGACGCACACCCGCGGGGCTCAGACCCAGCCGCTTGCCGATGGCGGTCGCGGTAATCGGACCTTCCTCCAGCAAGAGCTTGATAACGGCCTCACGGGTGTGCCCCTCACCGGCCGGTGCGGACACAACAGCAGCCCGGGCGCCCTGCTGGCGCCCGGTTTCGGCTGTCACATTCCGCAAACCCACGGTTTTCACAACATCAGTGTGACGGAATTACTTCCCACGTTCCAGTAAGGGTCACCTGACTTCACGGGACATGGAGGTGTGAACCTTTACACAGCATCCAACCGGGGGCGATGGGGCCGGCAGCACTTCACTCGGACAGCAAATATTTAGCTACGGTTCGTTTCGGCGGCCAACTCCGCCAGGCTCGCGCGAATGAGCCGGGTCATGGCCGCGGCTACAGTGTGCAGGGGTTCGTCGGAGCGACGAACCCGAGCCAGCAGGGTCGCACCCTCGTAGGCGGCGATCACCGTGGTGGCCAGCTCGCGCGACTCCTGTTCCGGCAGACCCATTTCCATGAGCAACTCCGCGAAACCCCCTGCCATGGCATCGAATGCAATAACGCACGCGGTGCGCACCGCTTCCACATCGCTACCGCCGTCGAGCGCGGGCGTACCCACCGAACAGCCGTCGGTCCATTCGGAGGCAGCGAGTTTCGCGGCCATGAACTCGAACAATGCTGCGGCCGTGGCGAACACATCCGCCGAACCATCCCGGATCATGCGCCCCACCTGCGCTCCGGTTCCGGTGATGGCCGATACCGCGATCTCCTCCTTCCCACCCGGAAAGTGGTGGTAGATGGACCCGTACGGCAGCCCGGCCGCATCACTCAGCTTCTTGAGACCGAACCCGTGATAGCCGTGACGTGCCAAAAGCCCCGCCGCGGCCACCTCGATCCGCCCCTTCGACTCGGAAACCATGCATCAAGCCTATGAGCCGGGTCCGACACCGGCAGGATGAACGAGCCGGTTCGCAGCCAATCCGATTGCACCGCGTGCACTTTCGCACTCGATGCGATATCCGGCGGGAACCACGAAACAGGCGGACCGGCGGGGCGGTTCAGCCGAGCGCTTCGATCGCGGCCCGAAGTTTGGCCGTGGCCTGGTCCGCGACCGCCCGCAGTGCGGACTCCCCCGCCACCTGCACCATCAGCTCCGGATTCATGGCCTCGACCAGCACGTCACCGCTCGAACGGTCCTCGCGGACAACCACATTGCAGGGCAGCAGCAATCCGATCTGCCGATCCACCTCCAGCGCGGCATGCGCCAGCGGCGGATTACACGCGCCGAGAATCAGGTACCGCTCCATCTCCGTACCGAGCTTGCTCCGCAGCGTGGCGGTCACATCGATCTCGGTGAGCACACCGAACCCCTGCTCGGACAGGGCCTTACGGGTGCGTTCGACGGCGTCGTCGAAGTCGGTGTGCAGGGTGGTCGCGAGTGCGATGCTCATGATCGGTCTCCTTCCGATCCCGGCTCAGGCCAGAGCCAGGAAGAGTTTCTCGAGTTCCTCGACCGAAAGCGGTTCGGCGCCTTCGGCGTTCTCACCGGTCAGACAGTCACGCAGCCCGGTGGCGACAATCTTGAAACCGGCACGGTCGAGCGCCTTGGATACGGCGGCGAGCTGGGTGACCACGTCCTTGCACTCGCGGCCCTGCTCGATCATGGAGATCACCCCGGCCAACTGCCCGTGCGCGCGGCGCAGACGGTTGAGTACCAGTGAGATGCTGTCTTCGTCGCCGACCATGCCGGTTCCTTCCCTAGGTTCGATACACCGATCATACCCCTGGGGGTATCCAAGGGATATGCGGTGCGGCTCACCATTCGAACAATCCGTCCTCAGTGCCCGAAACTGATACCCGGCAGCACGCACCACAACCAGCGCGGCGACCACCAGGCCGCATGCCCGGTCAACCGCAGCAGGATCAACTAGGCCGACGGGCATCTGGGTTTCCAACCGCTGACGTAGTCGACGGATCCCCGGCATGCTTTCCAGGCGGTGTCGGTGACATCACCAGGCTGCCCCCCAGGATCTCCACACGCAGACCCGTGGCCTGTTCGATCTGCTCGGCCACGACGCGCAGGTTCCCCGGGCGCGGACGCATAGCCGGGACAGTCACGGACGATCACTCCAATCCTTGCGGACGGTTCACCACTGAGATGGCTCGAACAGTCGATCCGGACGCGATTCCGGATACCACCATGCGATGGGCGGTCAGGCGATTGTTCCCTACTAGGCTTGGCGACCGTGGCGGTAGTGGATGGCGCGGCGCGCAGAGTGATCGACCTGGGACGCCGGGTGCTGGGCCTGGACGTCCAGCCGTCCGACCACACGATCGCGGTCCTGCACACCAATGAGACCGAGGTGCCGGGGCTCGACCGGCGAGAAACCCTGCAGCTGATGCGGATCCGGTTGCTCGGGGCCACCGGTGTGGTGATCATGGCGATCTCCGCGCTCGGCGTGGGTGCCCAGCCGGTGCATCAGAATCCGACGTCCGGGCTGCGGGTGCTGGGATTCTTCGCGCGGGCGCACACCTCGACGCTGGCCATGTGCATGATCGGCGCGACGCTCGTGGTGATGGCGTGGCTGCTGCTCGGACGATTCGCGGTCGGCGGATGGGGCGGGAATCCGCGGCACCGGCTGACGCGGTCGCAGATGGATCGGACGCTGCTGCTGTGGATCATTCCGCTCAGCGTCGCACCGCCGATGTTCAGCAATGACGTGTATTCCTATCTCGCGCAGAGCGAAATCGCGGCGCGTGGATTGGATCCCTATCAGGTGGGACCGGTCGACGGGCTCGGGCTCAGCAATGTGCTGACCAATAATGTGCCGAATATCTGGCGGGAGACCCCCGCGCCCTACGGTCCGCTGTTCTTGTGGATGGGGCGCGGTATCGCGGAATTGACCGGCAGCAACATTATCGCCGGGGTGTGGATGCACCGGCTGCTGGCGCTCGCGGGTGTGGCACTGATCGTCTGGGCGCTCCCCCGGCTGGCCCGGCGCTGCGGCGTGGCGCCGGTGAGTGCGCTGTGGTTGGGTGCGGCCAATCCGCTGGTGCTGTTCCACCTGGTCGGCGGGGTGCACAATGACGCGCTCATGCTCGGGCTCATGCTCGCGGGATTGGAGTTCTGCCTTCGGGCCATTGACGATTCACCGATATTCGACAGAAATGCCTGGGCCACCCTCATATTCGGCGCGGTGGTCATTACTTTGTCCTCGTCGATAAAGATCACGTCGATTGTCGCGCTCGGTTTCGTCGGAATGGCATTGGCCCGGCGGTGGGGTAACGGAATTCGGTCGATTCTCTTGGCGGGGGCCATATTAGGTGCGGTCGCCGTCGCCACAACGGCTTTCGTCAGCGGCTTCAGCGGTCTCGGATTCGGCTGGATATATACGCTGAATCAGGCCAGTGCGGTCCGCAGCTATCTGTCACTGCCCACGGCCATCGGCATCATCACCGGATTCGGGGGCGTACTGCTCGGACTCGGTGATCACACCACCGCCCTGCTCGATCTCATTCGGCCGATGGCGGAGATCGTGATGGCGTTCATCATCCTGCGCATGCTCGTCGCCACCTGGAAGGGACGGCTTAATCCGATCGGCGCGCTGGGGGTCGCACTCGGCGCACTCGTACTGCTGTTCCCGGTGGTGCAGCCCTGGTACCTGCTCTGGGCGATCGTTCCGCTCGCGGCCTGGGCGACCCGGCCCGCGTTCCGAGTTCCCGCGGTAGTCCTGTCCGTGGTGGTCAGCATGATGGTCATGCCGCGCGGCGCGGACTTCTATGTTTTCCAGATCGTCGAATCCGCCATCGCCACCGTGCTCGTGGGTTTGCTGCTGATTTTCCTCACCCGCAATGTGCTGCCATGGCGCAATCAGCCGGGGGTGTCGGCTCCGTCACAGCAGCCCACGGCCTACGGTGTCTCATCGTGACCGCAGCCTCCGAACCCGCCGTCAGAGTCGACGGCGTCGTCAAACGCTACGGCGACACCACCGCGGTCGACGGCCTCAGCTTCGAACTGCAACGCGCACAGGTGCTGGCACTGCTCGGACCCAATGGGGCGGGAAAAACCACGACCACCGAAATGTGCGAGGGATTCGTCGCCCCCGATGCCGGAAGCGTGCGAGTGCTCGGGCTGGATCCGATCGCGGACTCCGATCGACTGCGGCCGCGTATCGGCGTCATGCTGCAGGGCGGCGGGGCGTATCCCGGATCCAAGGCCGGGGAGATGCTGGATCTGGTCGCCTCGTACTCGGCCAATCCCCTCGATCCGAACTGGCTGCTGTCGACGCTCGGATTGCAGGACGCGCGACGCACCCCGTACCGGCGGCTCTCCGGCGGGCAGCAGCAGCGGCTGGCACTGGCGTGCGCACTGGTGGGACGGCCCGAGATCGTCTTCCTCGATGAGCCGACCGCCGGATTGGACGCGCAGGCAAGGCATTTGGTGTGGGAGCTGATCGACGCGCTGCGCCGCGACGGTGTGAGCGTGCTGCTCACCACGCATCTCATGGATGAGGCGGAGCAGCTCGCGGATCAGCTGGTCATCATCGACCACGGCCGGATCGTCGCGCAGGGCACGCCCGCCGAGGTCACCTCGCACGGCGCCGAGGGCCGCCTGGCCTTCACCGCCCCACCGAATCTCGATCTCGCGCTGCTGGCGGCCGCACTCCCGGAGGGCTTCACACCGAAGGAGACCACCCCCGGCTCCTACCAGCTGCACGGCGATATCACCCCGCAGGTGCTGGCCACCGTCACCGCCTGGTGTGCGCGAATCGACGTGCTGCCCACCGATATTCGCATCGACCAGCGCCGCCTGGAGGATGTCTTCCTCGAACTGACCGGACGGGAAATCAGAGGGTGACCGAGACCATCAACCGCTTCGCACCCGGTACCTTCACGCCCGCACCGCAGCCCACCACCCGGGCCAAGATGCTGACCGCGCAGACCCGCATGGAGCTGATCCTGTTGCTGCGCAATGGCGAACAGCTGCTGCTCACCATGTTCATCCCGATCACGCTGCTGATCGGATTGACACTGCTGCCGTTGAGCGGACTCGGCGACCATCGGGTGGATCGCGTCGTCCCGGCCGTGATGATGGTGGCGATCATGTCCACCGCCTTCACCGGCCAGGCCATCGCGGTCGGCTTCGATCGGCGCTACGGAGCGCTCAAACGCCTTGGGGCGACACCACTCCCGCGCTGGGGCATTGTGGCGGGCAAGTGCTCGGCGGTGCTCATCGTGGTGGTGCTGCAGTCGATCCTGTTGGGCGGCATCGGTATCGCACTGGGCTGGCGGCCCTCCCTCACCGGACTGCTGCTGGGTGCGATCGTGATCGCGCTGGGCACAGTCACTTTCGGCGCGCTGGGTCTGCTGCTGGGCGGCACCCTCAAGGCCGAGATCGTGCTGGCGCTGGCGAATATTCTGTGGTTCGTCATGCTCGGCACCGCGAGCCTGGTCTTCATGTCCGACGATCTGCCCGGCGCGGTCAGCTTGATCGCCCGCATAATTCCCTCCGGCGCGCTGTCGGAGTGCCTCGAGCAGGCGCTGCGCAACAGTATCGACTGGTACGGCCTGGCCGTACTGGCCGCCTGGAGCACGGTCAGCGGCTGGCTCGCCACCCGTTTCTTCCGCTTCGACTGAGGCTCCACGACAGGTTGTAGTAGGGCCGGTGACAGGCCCGAATACGCTCCCGCTACCATCGATCCGTGCTATCTCGCGCCTTCCAGCGATTCGCCGATCTGTTCCCGTTCGCGTCCCTGCGGGCGCAGCGCCTCATCGCCATCGCGGTGATCCTGTCCCAGGCCGGAATCGCGGTGACCGGAGCCATTGTTCGCGTCACCTCCTCCGGACTCGGCTGCCCCACCTGGCCGCAGTGCTTCCCGGGCAGCTTCGTCCCAACCGCGGTATCCGAGGTCCCGGCGATTCACCAGGCGGTCGAATTCGGCAATCGCATGCTGACTTTCGCGGTGACGCTCTGTGCGGCCCTGGTGGTGATCGCGGTGACCCGGGCGCGGCGGCGACGCAATGTGCAGATCTACGCGTGGCTGATGCCCGGCGGCACAGTGCTGCAGGCGATCCTCGGTGGTATCACCGTGCGCACCGGACTGCTGTGGTGGACGGTCTCGTTGCATCTGCTGGCCTCCATGCTGATGGTGTGGCTGGCAGTGCTGTTGTACGCCAAGATCAACGAACCCGATGACGGCATCGAGATCGTCCGAGCGCCCACACCGCTGCGATTGCTGACCGCCCTCAGCGGGATCGCCCTGTCGGGCACGCTCATAGCGGGCACCCTGGTCACGGGCGCGGGACCGCACGCCGGTGACAAGAGCATCGAGAAGCCGGTCGAACGCCTGCAGGTCGAGATCGTCACCCTGGTGCACCTGCACGCCGAACTGCTGGTCGCGTACCTCGCCCTGCTGATCGGGCTGGCCTGTGGCCTGGCCGCGATCGGCATGAACAAGGCCGTTCGCACCCGTCTGATCGTGCTGCTCGTGCTGGTCTGCAGCCAGGCGCTCGTGGGTCTGGTGCAGTATCTGACCGACGTCCCGGCCGCCCTGGTGGCCATCCACGTCGGCGGTGCCGCCGCGTGTGTCGCGGCGACGGCGGCGCTCTGGGCCGCCATGCGCACCCGGGAGACGGTCGTCGCGGAGGTCGGCGCACCCGCCACCCAGACCGCCTGACGGCGTCCGGGTTCGGCTGGGCCGGAGTCAGATCCGGTCCGCCACCACGATCCGCCCACTGCGCAGGAACGGCCCGCGCTCCACGGCCAGATCCAGTTCCTGCGCGACGGTGAGCTGGTCGATATCGGTGACGACTTCGAATCCGTTCGCATCCAGGAGTTCTCGCATGCGCTCGGGCGTCCAGGTCGATCGCATCGGTTCGTCGGCGATCGGATTCTGCCGTCTCGCCAAGGCCCACAACGGCCGGACGATCCTGCGTCCCAGCGTATTCCGCACCGACGGCGCGGGGTAGGTGATGATGAAACGGCTGCCCGGCGCACTGCGCGCAGCGACCACCGCGGCCGTGGCCGCGATCTGCTCACGCGTCAGATAGTTCACCACGCCCTCCCAGATCCAGGTGGTCGCGCGGGTCGTATCGTGTCCGGCCGCCGCGAGGGCCGCGTCCAGTGAATCGGTCGCGAAGTCCACCGGAACGAATCGCACCGATCCGGCGAGCAGCGTCCGCTCCCCCAGTCGCTGCCGCTTATCCTGTTGTGAGGCAGGCTGATCCACCTCGAAGACGGTCGCGTCGGCGAGCTCCTTCATCCGCCACGCCCGCGCGTCGAGCCCCGCGCCGAGAATCACCAGCTGGGTATTGCCGCGATCGCGCAGCGCGTCATCGATGGTGACGGTGCGAGTGGCAAGGGTCTCCGAAACCCCGGAGAGCAGACCGTATTCGATCCGATCCCCGAAGACCTGCGGCGCGACTCCGGAGCGCACCTGCTCCACCAGCACCCGCTCCGGCGCGGTCAGCAACTCGACCGCGACCGGATCGCTGAACCGCCCGACGGCCATCCGCCCATCCGCGACCGCCCGCCCCTGACACACCAGTACCGCCGTACGACTTGCCTTGCGCTCGGCCATGCGGCTCATTATTCAGCAGGTGTCCGGAGGATTGCTCGCCGACCGGGCTGCCCGCTCGGCGCGCGGGCGCGAAGGTTGGGCCCTAGCCTTCATGCGAGGCGGGGAAGATCAAGAAGGGTTCACCACCGATGAATGTGGCGCTGTGGGTTGTCGCGATCGTATTGGGATTGGCGTTCGTGGCGGCGGGAGTCGCGAAGAGTACACAACCCAAGGAGCAGCTCAACGAGAAGATGCCGTGGGTGGAGGATGTCACGCCCGCCCAGTTGCGGCTGATCGGAATCGTCGAATTCCTGGGCGGGCTGGGTTTGATCCTGCCCGCGTGGACCGGTATCGCACCGGTGCTGACTCCGCTGGCGGCGAGCGGTATCGCGCTGATCATGGCATTGGCGGCGGCCGTGCATATCCGGCGCAAGGAGTATGCGGCACTGCCGGTGAACGCGGTGATGTTCGCGCTGGCGGTATTCGTGGCGTGGGGCCGGTTCGGTCCCTACGCGTACTGACCACGTCCGCTCAGCCGTCGTACCCGAAGCGCGGTGACGCCCAGCGCGAAATCACTGATGATCTCGAAAATGGCTGCGAACCAAGAGATTCCGTTCACCTTGGCCGATGCGGGCGCATTGATGAAGCTGTCGCTGAACGGACCGAACCAATCCGGGAACAGGTGCACGAGGATGAATCCGGCGGCGCTGGCGAAGCCGATGCCGATCGCCGCCGGGATCGCCCACCGATGGTTGCGGAAGATCAGCACGATGGTGGCGGCGGCCAGGATCAACTGCACGGTGCCCAGCACCATGACGGTGCTGGAGACCGTATCCATACCGCGCCGCAGATGATCCGAACCGTGGACGAGCAGTGCGATCGCGAATACCACGGTGACCGTGCGGAGTTGCCGTTGCGCGGCGGCGGGTATGGCGGCCGGGGCGAGAGAATGAGTCATGGCGACCCCTTACGGGTGATTGCAGCCCTGAGTACTACTTATCGTAGTACAAACTCGGCGATCACGAGGAAGGGGGCAACTCCATCCACGCGCGCCGACCCATCATCGGTTCATCACAGCCGGAGACGCGAGGCTAGTCAAGCAACCGAGCGGCAATCCCTCGAGCGAAATATGCGGAGGTCAGAAGCTCTGCCAGGAGGGCTTGTTCTGCACCGCGAAGCGGTAGTAGTCGACGGCTTTGAGGTTCGCGGCCGCGGCGGGGTCGACGATGACGGTGACGTGCGGGTGCATTTGGAGGATCGAAGCCGGGCAGAAGGCGGAGACCGGGCCCTCCACTGCGGCGGCCACCGCGTCGGCCTTGCCCGCACCGGTGGCGATCATGAGCAGATGGTCTGCGTCGCTGATGGTTCCGAGGCCCTGGGTGAGCACGTGGGTGGGGACCTGGGTGAGGTCGTCGTCGAAGAAGCGGGCGTTGTCCTCGCGGGTTTTCGGGGTCAGGGTTTTGACGCGGGTGCGTGAGCGCAGGGACGAGCCGGGCTCGTTGAAGCCGATGTGGCCGTTCGCGCCGATGCCCAGGATCTGGACCGAGATTCGGCCGGTCGCGGCGATGGAGCGTTCGTAATCGGCTGCGGC
This sequence comes from Nocardia sp. NBC_01503, assembly GCF_036327755.1. Taxonomy (NCBI): domain Bacteria; kingdom Bacillati; phylum Actinomycetota; class Actinomycetes; order Mycobacteriales; family Nocardiaceae; genus Nocardia; species Nocardia sp. NBC_01503. The sequence continues at coordinate 5,896,366 of NZ_CP109596.1, read as the reverse complement.
GGCGGGGATATCGGCGGCTCGGCCGTCGGGGCTGTGCACATTGCCGTCCGCGAAGTCGACATGCGAGGTGAATTCGTCGCGGATGAACTGGGCGTACGACTGCGGATGACCGGGCGGCAGGCCGATGTACTCGTCGAGCAGGAAGGCCTGTACGCCTGCGAAACTCACCTCACCGGCCTGGTATTGGCGGATGAGTTCCTGATACGCGCCGAGCGGGGAGGAACCGGTGGCCAGGCCGATGGCGCGGGCGCCGCGGCGTACATGGTCGGCCATGATGCGGCCCGCCAGTACTCCGGCTTCGGCCGCGTTATCGGTGATCACGAGTTCCATTGCGCTCCGTCCTTGTACACGGTCGTCGGGTTCAGATGATGGTCGGTGACGAGCAGATCCGCTCGCATTCCGGGGCGCAGCGCGCCGATCTCGTCCGCGCGACCGAGCAGTCGCGCGGGGGTGGCGCAGGCCGCGACGGCGGCGGCGGTAAGGTCGACGCCCGCGTGGAAGACGGTGCGGCGCAGCACATCCGCGGCGCAGGCGGTACCGCCCGCGATGGCTCCCGCACCCTCGGGATCGTAGAGCCTGGACACGCCGTCCTTCACCACCACATCCAGACTGCCCAGGTGATAGCGGCCGTCGGGTTCGCCGGCGGCGGCCATGGCGTCGGTGATGAGGGCCAGATTGTGCGGGCCGATGGTATCGAAGACCATGCGCACGGTGCCGTCGGCCAAATGCACACCGTCGCCGATGACCTCGGCCACCACATCGCCGCGTCCGGCGGCGGCCATGGCGGCGGTCAGGAAGTTGGCGTCGCGGTGCGCGAGTTCGGGCATGGCATTGAACAGGTGGGTGATGGAGACCCGCCGGCCCCGGCGCATGGCATGGACGGAGCGGTCGTAGTCGGCGACCGTATGCCCCAGGGACAGCACCACATTCGCCTCCGCGAGCACATCGGCGAGGGCGTCGAAATTGGCGGTCTCGGGGGCGACGGTGACCGAGAGAATACGGCCACCGGCGTAGTCGACGAGCCGCTGCAGCATGACCGGATCGCCCGCGACAATGCGGTCGGGATTGTGTGCGCCCCTGCGGTGTTCGCTGATGAACGGGCCCTCGAGATGGATACCCGCGAGCAGACCGCCGTCGATGGCCTTGCCCAGCACGTCGATCCGTTCGCGCAGTTCGGCTTCGGTGGCCGAGACCAGCGAGGCGACCAGCGTGGTGGTGCCGTGCCCGCGGTGGAAGTCCGCGGCCACGGCCACACCGTCGGAATCGGTCTCCGGGAAACCGAATCCGCCGCCGCCGTGACAGTGCACATCGATGAGTCCGGGCAGGATGACCGGCGGCTCCCCCGCCGTTTCGGGGAGCTCACCGTCGAATCCTGTTGCCGGGCCGACATAGTCGAGCAGCGGTCCGTCGAACGACACCACACCGTCGGCGAGTTCGCCCGCCTCGGTGAGGGTGACGACCCGGCCGCGCAGTGTTGTTCTCACTGCGTCGTCGCCCCCGTATACGGCGTGATGTCCGCTCGCCGCCGTGACCCGAGTGCTGTCGCGAATTGCCTTGCCGCGCTCACTTCTTCCGCCCCAGTGCCGCCCCGGCCACGTCCACCGCATCGTCGGCGGTGCGTGCGGAGAGCACCGCTTCGGCCGCCGCCCGGCACTGCTCCAGGGTGACCTCGGTGAGCCGCGCCCGCACACCCGCCAGCGAGCGCGGGGCCATGGAGAGCGTCTCGACGCCGAGACCCACCAGCACACAGGCGAATTCGGGGTTCGAGGCCGATTCGCCGCAGACGCCGACCTTCACACCGTGCGTCTTCGCTCCGGCGACGACCATGGCGATGGTCGCGGCCAGTGCGGGCTGCCACGGATTGTGCAGCGCCGCCAGCGTGGCAGACATGCGATCCGCGCCGAACAGATACTGCGAGAGGTCATTGGTGCCGATGGAGAAGAAATCCACCTCCGCGCCAAGATGTTCCGAGCGGATCGCGGCGGCGGGAATCTCCACCATCACGCCCGGTGACCGCACCCCGGCCGCCCGGGCACGGGTGGCGAAGTACTTCGCCTCCTCGACGGTGCCGACCATCGGGGCCATCACGCTCACGCTGGCCCCGGTGGCCGCCCGCGCGGCCTCGATGGCCGTGAGCTGATCGAGCAGCGTCCCCTCATCGACGCTGCTCAACCGAAGGCCGCGCACGCCCAGTGCGGGGTTCTCCTCATCCGGCAGGTTGAGGAAGGGCAGCGGCTTGTCCGAGCCCGCATCGAGGGTGCGCACGGTGATCGGCCGCTCCCCCAGGACCCGGAAGATGTCCGCGTATTGTTCGGTCTGTTCGGCCACGGTCGGCGCGGATTGCCTTCCGAGGAAAAGGAATTCGGTGCGGAACAGGCCCACACCCTCCGCACCGAGTTCGACGGCCAATTGAGCGTCGCCGACGCTGCCCACATTCGCGAGCAGCGGCACCGCGTATCCGTCTGCGGTGCGACCGGGACCGGTAGGGGCGTCTGCCTGTCGTGCACGCACGGCAAGCACTTCCTCGCGACGCCCCGCCTCGGGCTCGATCTCCACCACACCGCCGGTGCCGTCGATCACGACCACGGTGTTCTCCGCGATCTCGCCCGCGCCGGGGCAGGCGACCACAGCCGGAATCCCCAGGGCCTTGGCCAGAATCGCGGTATGCGAGGTGGGACCGCCCGCGACGGTGAGCAATCCGACCACGATCGCCGGATCCAGGGTCGCGGTATCGGCGGGTGCCAGATCCTGTGCGGCGAGCACGAAAGGCGCTGCGCTGTCCGGGATTCCGGGCGGATCCTGACCGAGTAGTTCGGCGACCACGCGCTGTCCCACGTCCCTCAGGTCGGAGGCGCGTTCTGCCATCATGCCGCCCAATGCGGTCAGCTGATCGGCGAAGTGCGCGACCGCCTCGGTGACCGAATGCGCGGTGGGTCCGCCGGCACGGATACCCGCGCGCACCTGATCCAGCAGAGCCGGGTCGGCCGCCAGCGCCGATGTCATGAACAGGATGTCGGCGGCCGGACCTTCGGCATCGAGGGCCTGCGCGGAGTACCGCGCCGCCACCGTCTCGAAAGCCGCTTCGGCGCGGGAGATTTCAGCGTCGGCATCGCTGCCGGGGGCGTCGGAGGCGCTGGTGACGGGCGCGGCCGCCAGCCACTTCACCGGTCCGAGCGCCACCCCGGGAGCGGCGGCGACGCCGTGTACCTCATGCGTCAAGATCGGTCTCCAGCAGCTTGACCAGCTGGTCGAGGGTGTCCTCGTTACCTTCCTCGGTATAGAGGATGACCTCATCGCCCTGCTTCACGCCCAGGGTCATCACCTGCAACAGGCTGCCCGCGGCGACCGGGGCTTTCCCGTCGACCGAAATGGTCACCGGGACCGGCGATTTGGCGGCGGCCTGCGCGAAGAGCGCGGCCGGGCGGGCATGCAGACCGGTCTTCGAGGCGACTACGGCGGTGCGATTGATCATTACGCGACGTTCTCCTTCTCGATCTCTTCTTCATCGGGTTCACGGCCCGGGGTCGGCAGGTTCCAGCGCTTGATGATGAAGCTGAAGGTGACGTAGTAGAGCACCGCGTAACCCAGGCCGATGGGGATCAGCAGTAGCGGATGCGTCGCCTTGCCGAAGTTCAGCAGATAGTCGATGGCGCCCGCGGAGAAGGTGAAGCCGTCGTGGATGCCGAGCCAATTGGTCAGTGCCAGCGAGGTTCCGGTGAAGAACGCGTGGATGAGCAGCAGCGGCCAGGCCACGAAGATGAAGGCGAATTCCAGGGGCTCGGTGATACCGGTGACGAAGGCGGTCAGACCGGTCGAGAGCATGATGCCGCCGATCATCTTGCGATTCTCCGGCTTGGCATTGCGCCAGATGGCCAGTGCGGCGGCGGGCAGGCCGAACATCATGATCGGGAAGAAGCCGGTCATGAAGGTGCCCGCGTTCGGATCGCCGTGCAGGAACATGGCGATATCACCGTGGTAGGTCTGGCCGTCGACGGTGTAGTCACCGACGACGAACCACACCACCGAGTTCAGGATGTGGTGCAGGCCCAGCGGCAGCAGCATGCGGTTGGCGAAACCGAAGACGCCGCCACCGGCAACGGCGTTGTCCGACACCGTATTTCCGAGCCAGGTCAGTCCGGAGTTGAAAGCCGGGTAGACGAAGGCCAGGGCCACACCGATGAAGACGGCCGCGACGGCGGTCAGAATGGGCACCAGGCGGCGGCCGGAGAAGAACCCGAGATAGTCGGGCAGCTGGGTGCGGTGGAATTTGGTCCACAGCATGGCGGCGGTGATACCGATGACGATGCCGCCGAGGACACCGAAGTTGATCATCAGCTGGGAGCCCTTGGCGTCCAGCTTGCCGTCGAGCACGACCGGGGACATGGCTTTGAAAACGCCGCCCAGCGCCAGGTATCCGACGACAGCGGCGAGTGCGGTGGAGCCGTCGGCCTTCTTGGCCCAGCCGATGGCGATGCCGACCGCGAACAGCAGCGGCAGGTTGTCGATGAGCGCTCCGCCGGCTCCGGCGAGCACATTGGCGACGGTTTCCATGGCCGACCAACGGCCGAGCATGTCGTCCTGTCCTAGCCGTAGCAACAGGCCGGCAGCGGGTAGCGTTGCGATCGGCAGCATCAAGCTGCGGCCGAGCTTCTGCAGTCCGGACAGGTCGATTTTCTTGCGTGCGCCCTGGGCGGTATCGGCCATAGCGGTGGTCCTCGGTCTGTGAATAGGGTCACCAGAAGATAGGGTGACTGGTTATAACCACAGTAAACTGGTTATAACCAGCTTTGTCCACTCGACACGCACGGAGGAAAGATGTCGAAAGTCGATCAAATCGTCGCCGGTCTCGGCGGTACCGGCAATATCGTCGAGGTCGAGGGTTGCATCACGCGCCTGCGCGTGGAAGTCAAGGACCCTGCACTGGTGAACGAGAAGGATCTCAAGGCCGCGGGCGCGCACGGCGTGGTCAAGATGGGTGACGCGGTTCAGGTCGTGGTCGGCCCCACCGCCGACGCCCTGGCCGAAGACATCAACGATCTGCTCTGAACACCATGAGCACACAGATTCTCGCGCCCCTGCCCGGCACCGCGATCCCGCTCTCCGAGGTGCCCGATCCGGTGTTCGCGGCGGAGATGGTCGGCTCCGGCGTCGCCATCGAACCGCCCGATACCGATGAGTCGATCACGGTGGTCGCACCCATCTCCGGCTCGATCGTGAAGCTGCATCCGCACGCCGCGGTCATCGTCTCGGACGACGGCGTCGGGGTGCTGCTGCACGTCGGCATCGACACCGTCGGCAAGCCCGATCTCTTCGAGGTGAAGGCCGCCGAGGGCTCGCGCATCGAGGTTGGCGAACCTCTGGTTATCTTCTCCCCGAACGCCATTCGCCGCCTCGGCCTCAGCGCCGCGGTGCCGGTGGTCGTCATGGACACCCCGCCGGGATCGGCACAGCAGGCCGCCGCCGGTGCGGTCACCGCCGGTGAACCGCTCTTCGCCATCTGAGCGGTCTCCGGAACGAACCGAGCCCCGGCCTGAATCAGGCTGGGGCTCAGTCGTATCGGCGTCAGTCGGCCGCGGAGACCGTCATGTAGACCTGGTATCGATCTGCGCGATACCAGGATTGGGCGTGTTCGATACAGCGGTCACGGGAGTAGGACATGCGATCGAAGGCCAGCAGCGGGGAACCGACATCGGTGCCGAGCCAGCCCGCACCTCGCTCATCCGCGGCCACCGCGCGGACGGTCTGATCGGCGCGGTCGATGGGGCAGTCGTACTGCTTCTCCAGCAACGAGTACAGCGATTGCGTCAGGTCATGGTCGAGCAGACCGGGGAGCAGGTCCGCGCGGTACCAGCCGTCGTCGATGGAGATCGGCAGACCATCGGCCAATCGGAGCCGCACCAGATGAAAAGCCTTGTCGCTGGCGCTGGTTCCGAGCGCGTTGATCGAAGCGGGCGGCGGCACAGCGAAATCGGTGTGCAGCACCACCGTGCTGGGCGTGCGGCCGAGGCGGCGCATGTCATCGCTGAAGGACGCCATATGCAGGCGGGAGCGTGCCACCCGCTCGGCGACGAAGGTGCCCTTACCCGGAATACGGGTGATGACGCCCTCGGTCTCGAGCTGCCCCAGCACTTCTCGCACCGTCATGCGACTGACGCGGTAGTCGTCGCAGAGCTGGCGTTCGCTGGGCAGCATCTCACCGGGGCGCAGCTGCGCGCACAGGGTGGTCAGCGCGGAGCGCAGCTGCGCCTGTTTAGTCACTCGGCCCGACACGTCGTCCTCTGGGTCCGTACGCCCCCCGCGGATTGCGGGCTCATTCGACCTACTTCTCGTTGCGCGCCTTGGGGAATCGCTTCTGCTTGGCCACCCAGCCCGCCATCTTGGCCCAGTGGCCCTTGGCCGGGGTAACAGCGGAGACCAGCTCACGGTTCCACTCATCGGCCTCGGTGAGACCGTCGACGGCGGCCACGAGCGCCTTGGCGGTCTCCAGGTCGCCGACGACCCGATCACCGAGGATACCGTCGGCACCGACCAGGGTGACGCGGACGCCGATACGGCCGATGGGCTGCAACACCGCGGTGGCCGAACCACCGTGCTCGGCGAGGAATCCCTTGACGGAATCGACGACGGACGGCGACAGCTTTGCGGGTGCCTGGGCAGCGGTAGCGCTCATGGCTTGGAGTTTACCCATCGGTAGATCGGAGTCGATGAGCCGCCGTACAGCTCACAGTGGCGCGGGTGTAAAACGGAGCCATGCGCGCCATTCAGGTTTCCGAAAACGGCGGTCCAGAGGTTCTGCGTCTCACCGAGGTTCCGGACCCGCGGGTCGGGCCGGGACAGCTGCTGGTGGAGACCGAGGCGATCGGGATCAATTTCATCGATACCTACATCCGCAGTGGGCTCTATCCGTCGGCGCTGCCCTATGTTCCGGGCGCGGAGGGCTCGGGCGTGGTGACCGCCGTCGGGGCCGACGTCGAGGAGTTCAAGGTCGGGGATCGGGTGGCGTGGGCGGCCGCGCCGGGCAGTTACGCCGAGAAGGTGCTGGTGCCCGCGGCTTCCGCGATTCCGGTACCCGCCGGGGTGCCCGCACCGGTCGCGGCCTCCGCGCTGTTGCAGGGTATGACCGCGCACTATCTGATCGAGTCGATCTACCAGCCCGAGATGGGCGAGACGGTGCTCGTACATGCCGGTGCGGGCGGAGTCGGTTTGATCCTGACCCAGCTGCTGGCGGGGCGCGGGATACGAGTGATCACCACCGTGTCGACCGACGACAAGGAGAAGCTCTCGCGGGAGGCGGGCGCGGCCGAGGTGCTGCGCTACGACGACGAAATCGCCGCGCGGGTAAGGGAACTCACCGATGGGGTGGGTGTGGCGGCGGCCTACGACGGCGTCGGCAAGGACACCTTCGAAGCCAGTCTGGCGTCGGTGCGGATTCGCGGCATGGTCGCGCTCTACGGCGCGGCCAGCGGGCCGGTGCCGCCGTTCGATCTGCAGCGGTTGAATCCGGCCGGATCGCTGTTCGTGACGCGTCCGACGCTGGCGCACTACGTGCGCGATCGGACCGAATTGCTGTGGCGCGCAGGCGATATCATGAATGCCATTGCCGACGGATCGCTGACCGTGCGGGTGGGCGCGAGCTATCCGCTCGCCCATGCCGAACAGGCGCATCGGGATCTGCAGGGGCGCAAGACCACCGGTTCGGTTGTGCTGCTGCCCTGAGCTATTCGATATCGCGGCCGGTGAGGCCGCGATAGATGAACAGGGTCAGCGCGTCGACCGCCTCGGTATCGGTCAATGCGATCGCGCCCTCTTGCACGGCCTGAAGCAGGCCGCTGGTGGCCAGGAACATCATGGCGAGGCTGGTGTCCACGCTGCCGGGCAGTGTCAGCCCGGCGGCGGTGAAGCCGTCCAGATGATCCGCGATATCGGCGCGCTGCTCGGCCCCGAAATCGGTCACCAACTGGGCGAACTCCTCGTTCACCAGCGCGGCCTGGTTCATGGCGCGCATGACTGCCCAGTTGCGGCGGGCGAAGCTCCAGTACTGGTCGACGTGATAGCGCACGGCCTCCGGATCGGTGAAATCGGATTTGTGCTCGGGCGCCTCGGCCGAGGTATCGCTCTCCACCGCAAGGTCTTTCAGCAAGGACTGGAGTAGCTCCTCCTTGCTCGCGAAGTGGTTGTAGAACGAGCCCGCCGCGCGACCGGCCGCGGCGGTGATGTCGGTGATCTTGGTGTTCAGATAGCCGCGTTCGGCGAAGAGTCGCCGTGCGGCGGCCTTGAGCGCCTGCTCGGTCTCGGTCGACCGCTCCTGACGGCGTCCTGCCATTCTCGACCACCTCCTTGACAGCGGAAACTACCACCCACAATACTGAATCCGCATTCAGTGAATCTAAATTCAGTTTCAGGAGTCGCCATGTTGCCGCAGGTACTCATCGCCGGAGCCGGTCCCACCGGCCTGACCCTCGCCATCGATCTGGCGCGTCGCGGTATCGCGGTGCGCATTGTCGACCACGCCGACACGTTCTTCGACGGGTCGCGCGGTGACGGCATCCAGCCGCGCACCCTCGAGGTGTTCGACGATCTCGGCGTGCTGGACGCGGTGCTCGCGGCCGGGATGCCGCAGGCGCTGATGCGCATCCATATGGACGGGGAGTACGTCATGGAGCGCCGGATGACACCGCTGCGCGAGGCCACCCCCGATGTGCCGCATCCGAATCCGTGGGTGCTCGGGCAATCCGATACCGAAGGACTGCTGCGGGATCGGCTCGCGGAGTTCGGGGTGCAGGTCGAACTCGCGACGGGCGTAGTGGATTTCGTCGCCGAGCAGGACGGCGTGACCGTCACCCTGGCACACGGCGGGGATACCGAGACGGTGCGGGTGGATTATCTGGTGGGCGCGGACGGCGGGCGCAGTACCGTGCGCAAGGCGCTGGGCATCGCGTTCGAGGGCACCACCGACGAGTCGATTCGCATGCTGCTCGGGGATGTTCGGGCCGATGCCCTCGATCACGAGTTCGGGTACTGGTTCGCAGGCGCGTCGAACGCGATGACCGGAATAGCCATGACGCCACTGCCCGGCGGGCGCAAGTTCCAGTTCGGCGCACCGCTGGAACAGGATTCGGGAACAGATCTGGCTGTGCTGCAACGGCTGCTGCGGGAGCGCTCCGGTCGCACCGATATCGTGCTCAGCGAGCTGAGCTGGTCCACGGTGTGGCGGCCGAATATTCGCCTCGCGGAACGCTTTCGGGTCGGGCGGGTCTTCCTGGCCGGTGATGCCGCGCATGTACATCCGCCGACCGGCGGACAGGGGTTGAACACCGGGGTGCAGGATGCCTACAACCTGGGCTGGAAACTCGAAGCGGCGCTGCGGAATCCGGGGGTCGAGAGTGAGGCGCTACTGGATTCCTACGAGACCGAGCGGCGCACGGTGGCGGCGCGGGTGCTGGGTTTGAGTTCGTCGCTACTGGACAAGACCCTCGAGGGTGATCCCGATGCCATGGATCGGGAGGGGACCCAACAGCTCGATATCAGCTATCGGGATGTGGTCGCGGGCAATGACTCCGGGGATCCGATGGGGCACGATCCGCTCGCCGGGGATCGTGCGCCGGATGCGCCGCTGACCGACGGCTCCGGGCGCGCGGTCACACTGTTCGAGGTGTTCCGGGGGCCGCGGGCGACACTGCTGATGTTCGGCGGTGGAACGGCTTCCTCGGAGGAGATCGAGGTGCTCGGGCGGCCCAGGGTCGTCTCCGTGATGCGGCCCGGGACAGCTGTTGCGGACTCCCCCACCGGCGCTGAGCTGGTCGATATCGACGGTCACGCGTATCGGGCCTACGGCGTCACCGACGGCGCTCGGGCGCTCATCCGACCCGACGGATATGTCGGTTTCCTGCACCGCTGACCCCGCGCGGTGACGTCCCGGGCGGTTGGTCCTTTTGGTCCGGAACCCACGAGTAGGCCGCCCCGGGCGCGACAACACCGAGCACCATGCAGAATGATCTTGCTGCCGCGCAAGACGATTCATCGCGACCCCACACCGGGACACCGTAAGGTAGTCGCGGCGACCGTTCGGGCGGACGGCAGGTAGAGGCATCGGTCAGAGGTGGTCTTGGATGTTGGTGAAGGTCCGCAACGACGACCCGTCACGGCTGTCGGGCACCGAACGCACCGTGGTGAACTGGCTCAAATCCTGGAGCGGCCCGCACGCCGTACCCGGTATCGCCATCGTGCAGTGCCAGGACGCCGATATCGTGGTGTGGACACCGCAGACCAGCGTGGTGCTGGGGGTGCACGCCTTCGCCGAACGGGTCACCGGAACCCTCTCCTGCGCCGAGGGCGAGCCCTGGACGGTCGACGGTAAACCCGCGCCCATCGACGGTGACGCCGATCCCCTCGAACGGGTGCGACGCCAGACCATGGAGCTGGCCCGCCAGCTCCGCTCCGCGCCCGGGCGGGAGAATGTTCCGGTCAGCGGACTGGTACTGCTGGTCCCCCAGCTGGGTAGTCGCGTGAAGCTCGAAAAGGGCACGCTCCCACCCGGTATCGACGTGCTGATCGGCGATGGGCCGTCCTCGCTGCGCAACTACTTCACCAGTCTCGCCGAGGGCGCCGCACCCTCCTGGGATGCCGCACAGGTGGGCCAGGCGCTGGGCGCGCTCGGATTCGCCGCCGCGGCAACATACTCCGATCTCGTCTCGGAGGGTTTCCAACCGCCGGAGTCCGCGCGCAGTTCGGCCCTGCCGATGTCCGCCGCGCCGACCGTAGTGGTGCCGTCGGTTCCGGTGCAATCCGAGCCACCGGCCGCGCCACCGAGCCGCACGAGCGCGGTGGATACCGAATCATCCAGCGGCGTAGGCCCTTCCGGCGGCCAAGGGGAGCCGCGCAAGTCCGCCGCGCCCGGCGGTTCGGGCGAGTCCCCAGGCGGTGAACCCGCCCGGAAGTCCTCATCCACCGGCGGCCGTGTCGCCGCGGCGGGTGCGGGAATCGCCGGTGCCGCCGCGGCGGCCGCCGCCTATCGTGCCGTCACCGGCTCCTCCGAACACCACGACCAACCCGCCGGCGGAGCCCCACCGGGTCCGGGCGGACAAGGATCTCCGCAAGGCCCGGCCGGACAGGGTTACCCGCAAGGCCAACCCGCGCAGGGCTTCTCGCAAAGCCAAGCCGGGCAAGGGTTCCCGCAGGGCCCCGGCCCCCAGCAGGCCCGCCAGCCGCAGTCCGGATGGCAGGGCAATCAACCCCCACGCCAACAGGGCGGTCCACCCGTCGAATCGAGCCCGCAGGCAAGCTATTCCGCCGCACCGTCCCAACCCGCGGCTCCCGGTTTCCCCATCTGGAACCAGCCGAACAACGCGGCCGTACCCCCGCGTCCGCGCCGCCGCAAGGACCTCCCGATCGTCCTCGGCCTGATCCTGGTGGTCCTGATCCTGGCCGTGGCCGCCATGTGCACCGGCGGCTCCACCGGCAGCACGGATAAGAACACCCCCACCCACCCGACCTCCGCGGTCCACCGCCCCTCCTCGACCGCCACCACCACGACCGACCCCACCATCCCGAAGACAACCGTCGCTCCCCCCTGCTTCCCCCTCCAGCCCGGCTGCTGACCTTCCCCCTTCGGATTCCATCGATCCATCAACGCCTTCGGCACAGCCGGGTAGCTGCCCCGGGCTAGTCGGCGCGGCGGTCGTAGCGGGCGCGGGCGCGGGTGTGGGCTGCGTCCAGGAGGTCTCGTACCGTTCGGGCGGTGTGGGGGCCGGGGTTGATTACCGAGAGCCAGGCGGCAGTGGCGTAGACGGGGTGGGGGAAGAAGGCGTCTTTCGTGGTCGGGTCGGCGGGGTGGGTGGAGGATTCTCGTGGGGTGTAGCCCAGCTGGGCGGTGAAGGCTTCGGCGCCCGCGTGGATGTTCAGGCGGAAGGTGTTGGGGCGGTTGAGGTTCGAGGTGGAGTCGTCGGGATAGTCCTTGGTGATGATGGTGGCGAAGGGCTGGGTTGTGGTGGGGACTTCGCCGCCGGGGGCGTAGTAGAAGAAATGGTCGCCCCAGGCGATTTCGGGGTAGGCGGGGTCGCCGGGGGCGGGGGCCAGGGTGAGGGTGCCGCCGAGGGACTCGACGTGGGCGGTGATTTCTTCGATGGTCATGGATTCCAACGTGCCATTGAAGATCCCGGTGAGGATTTGTCTCTGAACTTCCTGTTCATGGCATCGAAAGTCTCAAACTGCTGTCAATGGGGGATGGTGAGGGTGGGGTTCGGGTTGGGGCGGGAGCGGACGGTGGAGTCGGTGGCCACCACCGAGGAGGCGCGGGAGCCCAGGCGGCCGTCCTTCTTGTAGACCACGGGCATACCGGCGAGGATGGCGTAGGCGCGGTCGCGCTCCACCAGGTATTCGCGGGCTCCGACATTGAAGACGTACATTTCGTCGTTCTCGGTGATGGTGCGGTCGTCGAGACAGAATGTGCCCCAACGCCAGTCGGATTCGAAGAACGCCTGAATGGTTTGCCGCGCCTGCTCGTACGTCACGCCCAAGGTTCTGGTTCCCAACCCTCATCGGTCACTGGTGTCGGTCATGCCACTGGATAACGCATTGTCCCTCATGGTGTTTGCTACGGGTGCACTCCGAGGACGGCGAGTCGGGTTCCGATGGAAGGTAATCGCAGACCAGACAGTCCCGAACCAAGCATTTGACCGGTGTTGCCGAATCATCGCCGGATTCCGGTACGAATGCCCATAATTCCTGGGGCACAGCATCTTTGGGCACCTCCGGAATGAACCCCCGGATAACGCGCCATCGAGCCGGTCCGATTCCCAGATAGTCCTCTCGCAATGCGGGATCGGGGGATCCGAAGGGAAATCGATGAAAGCCACCACAGCTGTGCTCGCCGCGGGTCTCACACTGGCGCTGAGCGGATGCGGTTCCACCACAACACAGTCCGCCGCACCCTCCACGACCCGCTCGGTCTCCGCCCCGGCCTCGGCCCCGGCGACCCAGACCACCAGGCCGACTCAACCGGTCGACCAGTCCGAACAGCCGGGTACGCAACCCGGTCAGACCGACCCGGGCGGCGGCATCGACGCCCCCGCCGTCGAGCCCGCGCCGGCCAGCACGGTCACCGAGAAGCCCGCGCCACAGACCGCCACCACCATCGCGGCCCCGAACGGCAGCGGCCACGGCCTCTGCTTCGATGTGAACTCCGCACTCGCCGATCAGGCCATCAAACGCCTCGCGGCGACCGCATCCGGCCCGTGGCAGGTCGAAGGGGGCAGCAATGACGCGATAGCCGACGGCTGCGACGGTGTGCTGTCCTACCTGATCGTCACCTCGGGCAATATCCACCCGTACACGCACATCCTGTACTTCACCAACGGCACCTACCTGGGCACCGCGACCTCGAAGCCCTACGGCTACACCACGGTCACGGGCAAAACCCGCACCACCGTCTCGGTCGACTACCGCTGGATCAAGTCCGACGAACCGCTCTGCTGCCCCGCCGGTGGCCCGAGCACCGTCACCTTCACCCTGACCGGCACCACGGTCCACGCGAACGGCCAGTTCCCGCCCAACTGATCATCGATCCGCATCCCCTCTGGTAGCCGTTCGACATCACCGCGTGTTCGGCACGCTGTCGCTGTCGGGTTCAGAGGGGATCCGCATATATCTTCAGTAGTGCAGGTTTTGGGGCTGGTGAGGAGAGAGCGGGTGCTATGCACTGGGATCAGATGAGAGATACCCCCGAGGACTTGCGCAAACGCGCGACCCGATTGCGGCGCGGCGTGGGGCAACTGGGGATTCTGGAGTCGATCATCGAGGCCGCGGAGGGGCCGTGGCTCGGCGCCATGGACGCCGACGGTCGCGGTGCCGCCGAATTGCGAATGCATCTGGCGGGGAAATATCGACTGCTCGTGGTGGTGACCAGCGCGGGCAAGATCAGCCTGGTGCATGTGAATTCGCTGTCCAAGGGTGAGGGCGGGGAGAAGATCCTCTCCACCAAGACCGCGCAGCGCAAGGGGTGGGATGAGGAGAAGATGCCCCGGCCGCAGGAGTGGCTGGAGTACGCGGTGCGGTGGGTCTCCGATGTCAGTGGCGAGGTCGATCGGCGCGCCGTGGTCGAGTGGCTGCTGGCGGGAGCCGATCGCAAGCTCTCCACGGTCAACGATGTGATCGAGAGTCTGCGGATCAGCCTGCGCGAGCAGGAGGAGGTGCGCGATGAGCGCGCCGCGGAGGTCGCGGAGCTCAAGGCGGAGTTGAAGTACCTCAACGCCGTTGCCGAGCGGCAGCCCGCGCCCGAGCCCCGGCCCGCACCGATCGCCGCACCCGAACCCGCGCCGATCCCCCGGCCCGAGCCGGTCGTCGAGGCCGAGCCGGTCGCCGAGGCCGAGACAGTCACCCACTCCGAGACAGTCGCCGAGGCCGAGCCGATCCCCCAGCGCGAGACAGTCGCCGAGGCCGAGCCGGTCGCCGAGGCCGAGCATGCCCCGATCGCCGAGGCCGACCCCGCATCAAGCGCCGAGCCTGAGATATCTATCGCCGAGCCCGAACCCGAACCCGAGTTCGTCGAGCCGCAGCCCGCTGCCCGAGAACCAGTCCTCGAGACAGTCGGCGCGAGCGCCGAATGAACGAAAACCGCCGCCGGACTTCGAGTCCGGCGGCGGTTTCCCTTCAGAGCGGGTGCGGTCAGCCGAAGGCGATGTGGCCCAGGGTGTTCCAGCCCATGACCGAGTCGACGGCCAGACCGCAGAAGACCACCGCGAGGTAGTTGTTCGACTGCAGGAACAGACGCAGCGGCTTCACCGGCTCACCGCGACGCACACCGGAGTACAGCTGATGCGCCATCAGCAGGAACCAGGCGCCGGCGGCGATCGCCACGGCGGCGTAGATGGCTCCGGCCGCGGGCACCAGGGCGAGCGTGGCCAGCACGGTCAGCCAGGTGTAGATGACGATCTGCTTGGTGACGACCTGCTCGGTGGCGACCACCGGCAGCATGGGCACGCCCGCGGCCTTGTAGTCCTCCTTGTAGCGCATGGCCAGCGCCCAGGTGTGCGGCGGCGTCCAGAAGAAGATGATCAGGAACAGCACGATCGCGGGCCAGCCGATATTGCCGGTGACCGCGGACCAGCCGACGAGCGCGGGCATACATCCGGCCGCGCCACCCCAGATCACATTCTGCGAGGTGCGGCGCTTGAGCCCGAGCGTGTAGACGAAGACGTAGAACAGGATCGTCGCCACCACGAGCACACCGCTGAGCAGATTCGCCTGCCACCACAGCCACGCGAACGATCCCAATCCGAGCGCGATGCCGAAGACGGCCGCGTTCCGGGTCGGTACCGCTTCACGCGCGAGCGGACGCTTGGAGGTCCGCTTCATCACCTTGTCGATATCGGCGTCCGCCACGCAGTTCAGCGTGTTCGCCGAGGCCGCGCCCATCCAGCCACCGAACAGCGTCGCCAGGATCAATCCCAGATCCGCATGCCCGCGATCGGCCAGCAGCATGGTGGGAATCGTTGCCACCAGCAGCAATTCGATGACGCGGGGTTTGGTGAGCGCGATATAGGCGAGTACCCGACGGACGCCAGCGGACAGCGGTCCGCTGCCCGTGACGCGGTCGGCCAGCACCGTCCCGGAGGAGCCGTGAGCGCCACCCGGCTGTTGCCCAATCCGCACTGTTTCTCCTCGCACGCCGTGCACTTGATCCGGTCTGGAACTAGCAGCGCGCTCTGCCGTTCCCCTTGAAGACAAGACTGTGCCGGCGCGGCTACTACTACAGAGCATGGTAGACCCACGCCGACCGTGCTCTCGTCCAGGTCCGGCCCTGGCGCACCGAGATATGTCCGCGACTCGATCTTGCGGGGGTCACGGACAGGTCCGCGCGAGGTGACGAACAGCGACACGTCGGCCGGTGAACGCGGGTTCCCGCGTGGCGCGGAATCCGTCACCTTTAGGGTGGTGGATAGTCCGGTGCGCTGTCGGATGATCGACTCGGCGCATCGCGCCGCCAGCGAAGCCGCCGACAATTCAGTGTTCACGAGAAGGTCAGGAGAACCTCGGTCGTGTCAGTCACAGACGACATCCGCGCCCTCACTCAGCCGCATCACCCCGCCGACTGGTCCGAAGTGGACACCAGGGCCGTGGATACGGCCCGAATCCTCGCCGCGGACGCGGTGCAGAACGCCGGAAACGGTCACCCGGGCACCGCAATGAGCCTGGCGCCGTTGGCATACACGCTGTTTCAGCGTGTCATGCGCATCGATCCGAGCGATCCGGAGTGGGTGGGGCGCGACCGTTTCGTGCTGTCCTGCGGCCACTCCAGCCTGACCCAGTACGTGCAGCTGTACCTGGCGGGTTTCGGTCTGGAGCTGAACGACCTTGTCAACCTGCGCAAGTGGGGTTCGCTGACCCCGGGTCACCCGGAGTACCGGCACACCAATGGCGTGGAGATCACCACCGGCCCGCTGGGTCAGGGTCTGGCCTCGGCGGTCGGCATGTCGATGGCGTCACGGCGTGAGCGCGGGCTCTTCGATCCGGCCGCGGCGCAGGGTGCGAGCGCGTTCGACCACTTCATCTACGTCATCGCCTCCGATGGCGATCTGGAGGAGGGCGTCACCTCCGAGGCGTCCTCACTGGCGGGCACGCAGCAGCTGGGCAATCTGATCGTCTTCTACGACGACAACCGGATCTCCATCGAGGACGACACCCGCATCGCCTTCACCGAGGATGTCGCCGCGCGCTACCGCGCCTACGACTGGCATGTGCAGGTCGTCGAGGGCGGCGAGAACGTGACCGCCATCGAAGAGGCCGTCACCGCGGCGCAGGCCGTGACCGATAAGCCCTCGATCATCCTGCTGCGCACCATCATCGGCTTCCCGGCCCCCACCAAGATGAACACCGGCGGCGCGCACGGCGCGGCGCTGGGCAAGGACGAGGTCGCCGCCACCAAGAAGGTGCTGGGCTTCGATCCGGAACAGAGCTTCGAGGTGGACGACGCGGTCATCGCCCACACCCGCGGCCAGGTCGCCGATCGCGCCAAGGCCGCCAAGGCCGCTTGGCAGGACCGGTTCGACGCGTGGGCCGCGGCCAACCCGGAGAACAAGGCGCTCTTCGATCGCCTGCAGACCCGCAGCCTGCCGCAGGGCTGGGCCGACTCGCTGCCGTCCTGGCCCGCCGACCCCAAGGGCATGGCCACCCGTAAGGCGTCCGGTGCGGTGCTCGCGGCGCTGGCCCCCGTGCTGCCGGAGCTGTGGGGCGGTTCGGCCGACCTCGCCGAGTCCAACAACACCACCATGCCGAACACCCCGAGCTTCGGCCCGCAGGACATCTCCACCGGTATGTGGAAGGCCGATCCGTACGGCCGCACGCTGCACTTCGGTGTGCGTGAGCACGCCATGGGCTCGATCCTCAATGGCATTGCGCTGCACGGTCCGACGCGGCCCTACGGCGGCACCTTCCTGGTGTTCTCCGATTACATGCGGCCCGCCGTGCGCCTGGGCGCGCTCATGCGCACCCCGGTCACCTACGTGTGGACGCACGACTCCATCGGCCTGGGCGAGGACGGTCCCACGCATCAGCCGATCGAGCACCTGGCCGCACTGCGCGCCATCCCGGGCCTGAATGTGGTCCGCCCGGGCGATGCCAATGAGACCGCCTACGCCTGGCGCACCATCCTGGAACGTGACTCCGCCGAACGGCATTCGCACTTCGTGCCCGCGGACGCACCGCATCAGGACGGCCCGTCGGCGCTGGCGCTGACCCGTCAGGACCTGCCGATCCAGGAGGGCACCTCCTACGAGGGCGTCCGCAAGGGCGGTTACGTGCTGGCCGAATCCTCCACCGCCACACCGCAGGTGATCCTGATCGCCACCGGTTCGGAGCTGCAGCTCGCGGTGGACGCGCGCGCTACGCTCGAGGCGCAGGGCGTCGGCACCCGCGTGGTGTCCATGCCGTGTGTGGAGTGGTTCGACGCGCAGGATCAGTCCTACCGTGATGAGGTACTGCCGCCTTCGGTGAAGGCGCGGGTCACGGTGGAGGCCGGAATCGGCATGCCGTGGTACCGATTCGTCGGCGATGCCGGTGAAATCGTGTCGATCGAGCATTTCGGTGCCTCGGCCGACTACAAGACGCTGTTCCGCGAGTTCGGCATCACCACCGAGGCAGTGGTCGAGGCCGCCAACCGCTCGCTCACCAAGGTGAAGGGATAAGCACTCATGACTCAGAACACCAACCTCGCGGCCCTGTCGGCCGCAGGGGTCTCGGTGTGGCTCGACGATCTCTCGCGTGATCGCATCAAGTCCGGAAACCTCCAGGGCCTGATCGATACCCGCAGCGTCGTCGGTGTCACCACCAACCCGACCATCTTCCAGGGTGCGCTCTCGCAGGGCCACGATTACGACGCTCAGGTGCGCGAGCTCGCCGCCCGGGGCGCGGATGTGGACTCGGCGATCCGCACCATCACCACCGATGACGTGCGCGCGGCCTGCGATATCTTCGCCGACGTGTTCGCCGCCTCCGGTGGTAAGGACGGCCGCGTCTCCATCGAGGTCGATCCGCGACTGGCCTTCGATACCGATGGCACGGTGGCGCAGGCCGTCGAGCTGTGGAAGATCGTGGACCGGCCCAATCTGCTGATCAAGATTCCCGCCACCGAGGCCGGTATTCCGGCCATCTCGCGGGTGATCGCCGAGGGCATCAGCGTGAATGTGACGCTGATCTTCTCCGTCGAGCGGTACACCGCGGTCATGGGCGCGTACCTCGATGGTCTGACCAACGCGCACACCGCCGGACATGATCTGGCCAAGATCCACTCCGTCGCTTCGTTCTTCGTCTCCCGCGTGGACACCGAGATCGACAAGCGCCTGGAGGCCATCGGCACCCCCGAGGCCCTGGAGCTGCGCGGTAAGGCCGGAATCGCCAACGCGCGCTTGGCCTATGCCGCATACCAGGATGTATTCGACGGTGGCGCACACACTTCGGTGTTCGCGCGACTGGCGGCCTCCGGTGGCGCGAACGCGCAGCGCCCGCTGTGGGCCTCGACCGGTGTGAAGAATCCGGAGTTCCCGGACACCATGTACGTCACCGAGCTGGTGGCGCCGAACACGGTGAACACCCTGCCGGAGAAGACCCTGCAGGCCGCCGCCGACCACGCCGAGATCACCGGCGACACCATGTCCGGCACCGGACCGGCGTCCCAGCAGATCTTCGATCAGCTGGTCGCGGTCGGGGTCAATCTGGACGAGGTCTTCGGTGTGCTCGAGGTCGAGGGCGTCGACAAATTCGTGAAGTCCTGGGAGGAACTGCTGGTGGCCACCACCGAGCAGCTCCAGTCAGCCGGAGGCAACTGACCGTGACGGACCGCGCGGCGACAACGGTCACGCAGGGGAACCCGCTCCGCGATGGGCGAGACAGCCGGGTTCCCCGTATCGCCGGACCGTGCAGCATGGTGATATTCGGGGTAACCGGTGACCTGTCGCGGCGCAAACTGCTGCCGGCCATCTATGACCTGGCGAACCGGGGGCTGCTGCCACCCGGTTTCGCCCTGGTCGGGTTCGCCCGACGGGATATGAGCGAGGCCGAATTCGCCACCCTGGTGAAGGATTCGGTCAGCTCCTCGGCCCGTACCCCGTTCCGTGAGGAAGTGTGGGAACAGCTGCGGGAGGGATTGCGGTTCGTTCAAGGCACTTTCGAGGACGGCGCCGCATTCCACCGGCTGGCCACGACTCTCAAGGATCTGGACCGGGATCGCGGAACCGGCGGCAATCACGCCTTCTACCTTGCGATTCCGCCCACCGAGTTCCCGGTGGTGCTCGATGAGCTGTCCAAAAACGGCCTGGCACAACCGAATCTGGCGCAGGCCGGGCAGACCCCGGCGTGGCGGCGCGTGGTCATCGAGAAGCCGTTCGGACATGATCTGGAGAGCGCTCGCGACCTGAACGCACTGGTCAATCGGGTGTTCCCGGAGTCCTCGGTATTCCGCATCGACCACTACCTGGGCAAGGAGACGGTGCAGAACATTCTGGCACTGCGCTTCGCGAACCAGCTGTGGGATCCGATCTGGAATGCCAATTACGTCGATCATGTGCAGATCACCATGGCCGAGGACATCGGATTGGGCGGTCGCGCAGGGTATTACGACGGTATCGGCGCGGCCCGCGATGTGATCCAGAACCATCTGCTGCAGCTGCTCGCGCTGACGGCGATGGAGGAGCCGGTCAGCTTTCAGCCCAAGCAATTGCAGACCGAGAAGATCAAGGTCTTGTCGGCGGTGAAACTCGTCGAGCCGCTGGACGAGACGTCCGCGCGCGGGCAGTACACCGCGGGCTGGCAGGGCAGCGAGCCCGTGGTCGGGCTGTTGCAGGAGGAGGGGTTCGACCCGAATTCGAACACCGAGACCTATGCCGCCATCACCCTGGCCGTGGAGACGCGGCGCTGGGCGGGGGTGCCGTTCTATCTGCGGACCGGAAAGCGGTTGGGCCGCCGGGTCACCGAGATCGCCGTCGTGTTCAAGCGCGCACCGCACCTGCCCTTCGATCAGACCATGACCGAGGAGCTCGGGCAGAACGCCCTGGTGGTTCGGGTGCAGCCGGATGAGGGCATCACCATGCGGTTCGGGTCCAAGGTGCCCGGCTCCAGCATGGAGGTCCGCGATGTGAATATGGACTTCAGCTACGGCGAAGCCTTCACCGAGGACTCCCCCGAGGCGTATGAGCGGCTCATCCTCGATGTGCTGCTGGGCGTGCCGTCGCTCTTCCCGGTCAACGAGGAGGTCGAATTGTCTTGGGAGATCCTCGATCCCGTACTCGAGCGCTGGGCGGCCGAAGGCAAACCGGACCCGTATGAGGCCGGTATGTGGGGTCCGGAATCCGCCGATGAGATGCTCGCGCGCAGCGGGCGGGAATGGCGGCGACCGTGATCATCGATATGCCCGATACCGATACCCGCGAGGTATCCAAGCGGCTCATCCAGCTGCGCGAGGCCAATGGCGTGGTCACCATGGGACGCGTGCTCACCCTGGTGGTGTGCACCCTGGACAGCTCCGAGGCCGAGGGGGCGATCGACGCCGCCAATGACGCCTCGCGTGAACATCCCTGTCGCGTAATAGTTCTCGCACGCGGCGATCGTCTGGCGGCCACGCGCTTGGACGCACAGATCCGCGTCGGCGGCGATGCCGGTGCGGCCGAGGTCATCGTGCTGCGATTGCAGGGCGAGCTGGTCGCGCACGAGAGCAGTGTGGTGGTGCCGTTCCTGCTGCCCGACACCCCCGTGGTGGCGTGGTGGCCCAGGGGCGCACCGGAATTCCCGTCCAAGGATTCGGTGGGCCGGCTGGCGACGCGGCGCATTACCGACGCCACCTTCGCGCCGGATCCGCAGGACACCATCAAGAAGCGGCGCGACAGCTACGCACCCGGCGACACCGATCTGGCGTGGAGCCGGATCAGCTACTGGCGGGCCCTGCTGGCGGCGGCGCTCGATGAGGCTCCGTTCGAAGCCGTTGAGTCGGTGACGGTTTCGGGCCTGCGCGAGGAACCTGCGCTGGACATGCTGGCCGGCTGGCTGGCCGCGCGACTGGACTGCCCGGTGGTGCGGCAGATCGGTGAACTGAAGGTGGAGATGCGCCGTCCGACGGTCACGATCTCCATCTCCCGCCCGCAGCACGGGCGTACCGCGACCCTGACCCGCACCGGCGAGCCCGATCAGCGATTCGCCCTGGCGCGCAGGGAGACTCGCGATTGCCTGGCCGAGGAGCTGCGGCACCTGGACGCCGATGACATCTATGCCGAGGCGCTGACCGGCATCGAAAGGGTGACCTATGAGTAAGCCCACCGTCGAAACCTTCGGCACCCCGGACGAGCTCGTGCGGGCCGCCGCCGCGCGGCTCGTGGTCCGGATCGTCGAGGCGCAGCGGCTGCGCGGGTCGGCCTCGGTGGTGCTGACCGGCGGCGGCACCGGTATCGGCCTGCTCGAATGGGTTCGCAAGGCCCCCGGTGACATCGACTGGTCCAAGCTCGACATCTTCTGGGGCGATGAGCGTTTCGTCCCCACCGGGGATCCCGAGCGCAATGACCTCCAGGCGCGTGAGGCGCTGCTGGATCACGTTCCGGTCGATCCGGCCCGGGTCCACCCGACCGAAACCTCCAGCGGTGACTACCCGGATGTCCTGGAGGCCACCGGTGAGTACGCCGCCACCGTGCACGCCCATCTGGCGCAGCACGGGGCGTTCGATATCCACCTGCTCGGTATGGGCGGAGAGGGGCATATCAACTCCCTCTTCCCGCACACCGCCGCCACCCGCGAGGAGCACGATCTCGTTGTGGCGGAGACACATTCACCCAAGCCCCCGGCCGTGCGCATCACGCTGACCCTGCCCGCCATCCGCAGGTCCCGGCACGTCATGATCATCACGGCGGGCGAGGCCAAGGCGGCGGCCGTGGCCGCGGCCCTGAACGGCGCATCCCCCCTTGATGTTCCGGCCGCCGGAGCGATCGGCACCGAATCCACCACCTGGCTCCTCGACGACGCCGCAGCGGCGGATCTTCCCCGCCCCTGATCAGGGAGTCTTGGCGAAATCCCGGAGCAGCGCGGCGGTTGTTCCGGGATCTTCCAGCATCGGGATATGCCGTATGCCCGACAGCATTTCGATCAGGTTCCGGAAGCGGGTTTCACTGCCTTTACGTGTCAGTGCGGTGAGGGCGTTCGGGTGGTGTGGCAGGCTGTCGGCCATGCTCGACCCCACAACCGTCTCCCCCAACCTCACGTCCCGCGGCCGCATCCCGTCGGTTCTGCGCTTCGGCACCGAACTGATCGCCTGGATCGCGACGCCCTGGGCGCTGGCCGATCACTCGGTGTTGCTGGCCGTCGCATCAGTAGTCGTGCTGATCGGCCTGCCAACGCTGTTCGCCACCCCCGGCGACAAGAAGCAAACCCTCATCGCGGTTCCGGGCACGGTCACGATCGCCCTGGTGGTACTCCAACTTGTTGCCGCGGTGACGAGCGCCTGGGCCGCCTGGTACCCCTGGCTCGCGGTGCTGATCACCGCCTTGGCGCTCGCCACCGTGATCGCCGAACTACCGCGTTGGCGATGGTTGTTGAAGGCTCCCGGCCGGACGCCCGGCGACTGACGATCGATACCGCCGCGGCTGGCATGATCGCGATGTGAACCTACGATTCGGGATTCAGTTGGCGCCGACCGTGACCGAGCTGCCGCAGTTGCGCGCGATGGCCGTGGTGGCGGATCGGGAGGGTTTGGATCTGCTCGGAATCCAGGACCATCCGTACTCGGGTGGGCTTGCCGATACCTTTGCGGTGATCGCGACGGTGCTGGCGGAAACCGAACGGCTGCGGGTGTTTCCGGATGTGGCGAGTCTGCCGTTGCGCGGGCCCGCGATGCTCGGGAAGCAGGCGGCGACATTGGATCTGCTCAGCGGCGGGCGATTCGAACTCGCGTTGGGGGCGGGGGCATTCTGGCCCGCGATCGGCGCTATGGGCGGACCTGTGCGGTCGAATCCCGAAGCGCTGCAGGCGCTCGAGGAGGCCACGGCGATTATCCGCGCCATGTGGTTGCCGGGGACGAAGGCGAAAGTCGAAGGCGCGCAATACCGGGTGCACGGCGTACAGGCCGGACCCGCGCCCGCGCATCCGGTCGGAATCTGGTTCGGCAGTGTCGGACCCAAGGCAAATGTGCTCACCGGGCGCATCGCGGATGGATGGGCCGCACCCATCCCGCATTACCTGCCGTATGAGAAATGGCAAGCGACACAGGACATTATCTCCGCCTCCGCGGTCGACGCGGGGCGCGATCCGGCCGATATCACCCGGATGGCACAGCTCGTCGGAACGATCACCGAGACTCCGGGACCGGTCACACTGCGCGGCGCGGATCCGATTCGCACCGACGCCTCGGGTTGGGCTCGCATTCTGGCCGATCTCGCCCTGGAGACCGGCTTCGGCACCTTCGTCTACTGGCCCGAATCCGCCGACGAAACCCAGTTGCGCCGCTGGATCGGCGACGTCGTTCCGGCCGCCCGAGCCCTGTGCGCCTGACCATCCGACGTGCGCCTATGGCGCACCGTCACGATTGTCGGTAGATTTCAACTGATTGCAGATTGCAACCGGAAGGAGTTTTCAATGCCACAACTGGTTCGGGTTCAGAACTTCAATATCTCCAGCGACGGATACGGCGCGGGCGTCGGCCAAACCTTGGATCAGCCCTTCGGCCATGCGGACCCGAGTGCCCTGTTCTCCTGGTGCGGCGCCACCGCCCACTGGGTCAACCGCACCGACCCCGGCGGCAGCTATGGACTCGACGACTACTTCACCCGCGACTACCGCAACAATATCGGCGCGGAAATCATGGGCCGCAACAAATTCGGCCCCCAGCGCGGCCCCTGGGAGAACTACGACTGGCAGGGCTGGTGGGGCGACGAACCCCCGTTCCGCACACCGGTTTTCGTCCTCACACACCACCCCCGCCCGTCGATCACCTTGGGCGAAACCATATTCCACTTCATCGACGCCTCCCCGAAGGAGGCACTGGAGCAGGCATTCGAAGCCGCCGACGGCAAGGACGTCCGCCTCGGCGGCGGCGTCTCCACCGTCCGCGATTTCCTCGCCGCCGACCTGGTCGACCAAATGCACATCGCCGTGGCCCCAATCGAACTCGGCAGTGGCGAACGACTCTGGACCACCCCGGACGAACTCACCGACCGCTTCCACCTGGAGCAGATCCCGAGCCCGAGCGGGGTCACCCACCACGTGTTCTGGCGCCGCTGAGGGAAAGCGTTTCGGGCGGAGTTCTCCTCGTCGTCACGGCCGGGAGAACACGGCCACCATGTAGTCGGACGCGTCGGCGTACGGGCGGAGATCCCAGGTTGAGAGTCGCACATCCAGTGTGAGACCGGCATTTTCGGCGTCGGACAGGAACTGCGGGAAGTCGTAGCCGCGATCGGCGCCGAAGCCGGTCACCAGTCGACCGGTGGGGGCGAGGTGACGGGCGAAGCCGGTCAGTACCGCGTCCCTGGTGGATGGCGCGACAAAGGTCAGTACGTTTCCCGCGCATACGATGGCATCGAAGTCGGCGGCGATCCCGCGGCTCGGCAGATCCAATTCGGCGAGATCGCCGACAAGCCAGGTCGGACCGGGATAGTCCTGCTCCGCCGCGGCGATCAACACCGGATCGACGTCGACTCCGACCACGGTGTGTCCGGAGCGGTGCAGGTAGCCGCCGACCCGGCCCGGACCACACCCCGCGTCCAGGACGCGACTGCCACGCTCGAGCATCGCGTCGACCAGCCGCGCCTCGCCGAAGATGTCCTGCCCCTCGGCCGCCATCTTCCGGAATCGCTCGACGTACCAGGTCGAATGCGCGGGATCGGCAGCGGTGAGCTCCTCCCACTGGCTGGGGACACGTGCACTCATCGCCTACTCCTCCTCGCTCGACCTTTCTCCGCAACACTGTGCCACCACCGTCACCGGAACTCGTGCACGACCTCGATAAGACCAACCAGATGAGCATTGAACTCGACTAATTCTTCAGCCGGAACCCACAGCTCCAGAATCGTCCGACCCCCGGCCTGCTGAACCGGATAGCGCTCCAGAAACGCCGACTCCACCCGAAAGCGCGTCACATAACCAACCCCGTCATGCGGAACATTCCACTCCCGCGCGATCCGGATCGCATAGTCCTCATTGAGTACGGGATAGAAGATCGGCTGCTCGGGAAGCCTGGGAGGCCAAGCGCGCCAACCCGATTGACGAACCAGCTCCAACTCCTGCGGCCCCGTCGGCCGCCACAGCTCGGTAACCGAAACCTGCCCACCCTGCGCCATTGTCAACCTTCGTCACGACCACCCGAACAACCTGCGCACCCTATCCGACTATTGACGCCCGGCCACAAGACTGCGGGAGAGAACACATTCGGGCTGGTTGCGTTGGCAGTTCGCGAGGATCGCGTCGTGGATGTATCGGGATAGGCCCGGTGCCATGTCGTCGTAGTTGCGGCCGAGGCGGCGGTTGGCTCGGTATTCGGCGGCCAGGGTGCGGTGGGTGTCGTAGTCGCAGTCGTGGAACCAGTGTTCGAGGTGGCGGCGGTGTTGTTCGGCGAGGTCCGTGGGTACGGGATCGGCGGCGGGGATACCGGCGCGCATTGCGTCGGCGAGGGCCTGGTGGATGGGGCGTTGTTCGGCGCGGAGGTCGAGCCAATCCTGTTTGGTGTATTGGCTGGTTCGCTGTCGGCGCTGTTGGAATTCGGGGGTGGCGCCCCAGCGGCGTTCGGCCTCCTCGGCGGTGTCGACCAGGCGGTCGCCGCCGAATACGTCGAGTCGTTCGGCGGAGGTGAGGGAGATTCCGGAGCGGCGGGCGGTCAATTCCTTGTCGATCAGGGCGAGCATGGACTGCTGGCGTGCGATGCGGTCGCCGAGGAGGTCACGCTGGCGGCGCAGCTGATCCTCGTCGGATATGCCCGGGTCGGACAGCATGGACGCGATATCGTCGAGGCCGAATTCGAGTTCTCGGTAGAACAGAATGCGTTGCAGCCGTTGCAGATCGGCGTCGTTGTAGAGGCGGTAGCCGGTCGTGCCGCGCGCACTGGGGCGCAGCAGGCCGATCTCGTCGTAGTGATGCAGGGTCCGTACCGATATGCCGGTCAGCTGCGCGACAACGCCGACGGTGTGTTCGATGGATTCCATATCGGTCACTGTGCCGCCTCACGTGAGGTGAGGGTCAAGGCATCGGCCCGGTGCATCTGAATTCTCCTGCGGACGTGAACTTTTCGTGCAGTAGGCGGGTCGCATTGCATGAGCCCCGGCACGGAGGCCGGTGTATCGCACGAAAAGTTCACCTCGGCGTGGCGGTCTAGGTTCCGGCGAGTTTGGCGACGATCGGGGCGAATCTTTCGGCGTAGTCGGCGCCGAAGATGAAGTAGGAGAAGCCGAGTTCTTCTCGGCGGCGCTGGATTTCCTCGGCGGCGGCCGAGGGGTCATCCGGGAGTGCGTTCACCGCGTTCGCCGCGTGGAATGGGGCGGGGTCGGTGCCGGGAGGTGCCATATGCGGCGCGACGTAGTCGCCGATGATCGGGATGGCGAGCGCGAGTTCGGTATTGCCGGTGGTGCGGAAGTCTTGGGTCAGGCGGGCGATTTCGGCGCGCGGCTGATCGAACAGCGGGAAGGTGACGGTATCGGCGAACTCGGCTGCCAGCGCACGGGCTTTGGGGCCGTATACGGCCATCGCCACGGGGGTGTGCTGGTCGGGGCCGTCGAACTCCCGCAGGGCCGTGAGAGTTTCGCGGATCGATGCCAGCCGGTCGCCGGGCGGCGGGACGGCGGGCATTCCCTTGTCGCGAAGCTCATCCTCGATACCCGGCCTGCCGGTGCCGATGCCCATCTCGAAGCGACCGCCGGTCATCAGCGACAGGGAATGCGCCTCCCACGCCGTCAGCCAGGACGGACGCAGCGGCGAGGCGTACACCCATGTGCCCACGCGTAGGTCGGTCACGGCCGCGGCGGTGGCCAGTACCGGAGCGGGTGCCGGTTGCGACAGCGGGAAGTCGGGCATCAGCAGCGTCGAGTACCCGCTGTCGGCAATGCGGCGCGCACGGTCCAGCCACGTCGGCAGGTCGGTGTAGATCGGGGTGACAACCCCGAATCGAAACGGTCTGGTCATACCTGAATTCCTTTCTGCGGTCGGCGAGATCACCTGCCAGCCCGAGGGAAGGCCCGTGATCGTCTCCTTAGTACAGTCGTATCGACGCCGGATCCGCCCGAAATTCATCGGTCCGGCCGAGATCGCGTCGTCATGCTCACCGGGCATCACGAGAACTGCGTGATCATCCTCGAACAAATGTTTGATATTCAGGCGTAGGCTGAGACTACGAAGCCCACAATTCGGGCAGGCGGAGTAGTTCTTATGACCTTCCGATGATCAAAGTCTTTCTGGTGGACGACCACGAGATCGTGCGTCGTGGTCTGGTCGACCTGCTCAATTCCGATCCGGATCTCAGCGTGATCGGTGAGGCCGGCACCGTTTCGAGCGCGCTGGCCAGAATCCCGGCGCTGCGGCCGGATGTCGCCGTGCTCGATGTGCGGCTGCCCGATGGCAATGGGGTCGAGTTGTGCCGCGATCTGCTCTCGACCCTGGACGACCTGCGCTGTTTGATTCTGACCTCGTTCGACGAGGAACAGGCCATGCTCGATGCGGTCCTGGCGGGCGCGTCCGGTTACGCGATCAAGGACATCCGAGGGTTCACCCTGATCGCCGCGGTCAAGCAGGTGGGACAGGGAGATTCGATGCTGGACCACCGCGCCGCCGCCGCGTTGATGCGCGAATTGCGCCGCCGCGATGACGACGCCCACGACTCCTTCGCCGGTCTCAGCGAACAGGAGCATCAGATCTTGGATCTGCTCGGGGAGGGTATGACCAATCGTCAGATCGGCGAGCGAATGTTCTTGGCGGAGAAGACCATCAAGAACTATGTTTCGCGTCTGCTGACCAAGCTCGACCTCGACTGCCGCACCCAGGCCGCGGTCCTGGTCGCCCAGCGCCACACGGGTGCGTCCCATGGATCCGCCCGCCGCTGAGGCAAATGCCCGCATGAAGGTAATCCGCGAGGGATCGTGAATCCCGAGGCGCGCGAGCTGGTATTGCCGGATCCGACCGACCTGTCCGCAATCGCTGGTTAGTTGCCGGAGTTCGATGCCCGCTTCCTCCGCCTCGGCGTGTCGGCGGACCGCCTATGACTTGACCGCGGAGGTCGCTCGCACATTGGCGGCGACGAACCCGAGGTTGACGTTCATCTACGTCTCCGGGCAGGGCACCGACAGCACCGAGCAGCGGCGCTCGATGTGAAGGCGATCCGGAGGCCGCCACATCGATCATGGCGCGACCGATCGCATAATCACGCCCCGGGATATCCATGCCCGAGCCATCCCTTGGCGGACGCGGCACGCTCTGAAGTCGAGCCGCTCGCAAGCGGCTCGACATTCATAAATAGGACTTATTGGGCAATATCACACTCGGTGGAATGGCTACCGGATCTCGAATGCACCGCCACGGTCTGTCGAATACGCTGGCGTGCAACCAATTCGGTCATCTCGATGAGGGAATCCGCCAGATGCGACCGTAGTCCCTCGCGCACATCGGCGACTACGGCTCGGATCACGGCGGACGGAACGCCGGGGAACTCCAGCGCGAGCCGCTGGACACACCGCCGACCGGGTGTCATTCGAATATCCTGTGCCGCAGCAGCTTCGAAGCTCCGAACAGGTGCTGATGCGATAGTTCTGGTTGGCGAGCCCATTACATATCCAATCCCATTGCCTGGTAATGCTCGGTCGGATTCGAACAGAGCCACCGGGGTCTGGAGTGGATCACGGGAGAGAAGTCCGGAGCGTGGAACAACTCCGGGTTGTGCGTACGCGAACAGGCTACGACCAATCATGACGATTGGGCAGCCCTTTCCGGCGAGTCTCTTACACCTCGCCGCACACAAGCCACTTTTCGGCATTGTGAGACAAAGCCATTCGTACCGGTAGCCCCGAAAATTCACTACGCTGAACCGAATCACACCCCTCAGTCGTTGCCGCGGATGTGCGGCCGATGTCACCGGCGACGCGTATCCTGATGTCGCCGAACGCATTCGCTCCAAGATAGCCACCATAGCGGTGGCGATCGAGGGCCGCTGCACCCTTCGCGCTCGATCCGTCGAGCCGCACCGTGAACGGAGATGCCGATGCCGTATACGAGCTTCGTCGATGTCCTGCTCATTCTGACCCGCGGGGATGAGGTACTCCTCGCGCGGCGGGCGAACACCGGGTATTCGGACGGGCTGTGGAATCTGCCGTCCGGGAAGCTCGAGGCGCAGGAGGATCTGGAGGCGGGGATGATTCGGGAGGCGCGGGAGGAGATCGGGATAGAGTTGTCCCGCAGCGACATTCGAATGGCGAATGCGGTGCACTATCAGCCGCCCGATGAGCAGAGCCGGGTGGGATTCTTCTTTCACGCCGATACCTGGTCGGGTGAGCCGTTCAATGCCGAACCGGACAAGTGTTCCGATCTGCGTTGGTTCCGGCTCGATGACATCCCGGAGGACACGGTTCCCTATACGAGCATCGGATTGGATCTGTTCCGGCGCGGTGAGCATTTCGGCCTGTCAGGCTGGACGGTGACGGCCGGGGACAGTCAGGGATACGAGCGAGATTGACCGACACCGGCGTTCGAACGGTAGGGCGGTGGATCATGGCGGTATTCGTCGTTGGATTGGGCATTGCGCTTTTACCGCGCACGAATCCGGACATACCGCCATTCGATCCGGAGGCAGTGCCCGGCACACAGGTCGTATGGGTGACCGCACCCCGCGGTGCGGCCCGCGCGACCCTGGAATTGTGGCAGCGGAATCGACTCCGGGATTGGAAGCGCACTTTCGCGGTGCCCGCATGGGTCGGGGCCGAGGGCATCTCGCCCGATGCCGCCGAGGGCCGCGCCTTCACCCCGCAGGGCACCTTCGCTTTGACCGAGGGATTCGGGCGCAAGCCCGATCCGGCGGCACAACTGCCCTATCTGGCGATCGACCGATCCAATACCTGGTGGTGGGTGTCGGATGTGCGGAGTCCGCTGTACAACACCGAGTATCGGTGTACCGCGCCGCACTGCCCATTCGACACCACGCGGGCGGAGAATCTCGGGCGAGTGGATCCGCAGTACAACCACGCGCTGGTCATCGACTACAACCGTGCTCCCGCTGTGCCCGGCGCGGGTTCGGCATTCTTCCTGCACGGCGATATCGGCGAACCGACGGCCGGATGTGTAGCGGTCTCGGAGGATGTGGTGCGTGCCCTGATCGCCACCCTGCAACCATCACGCCGACCGGTCATCGGAATGTACGCGAGCTGAGAAAACTCCGGCCCAATCGAACTCGGGCCGGAGCAAACAGCGCAGAACTCAGACGCACATACCGTTCAGATTCACCGCGTTGATGGTGGTCTGACCGACGGCGGGACGCATATCCGACGAATCGTCGAAGTAGAACGCGCTCACCGTGTGCTGGCCCGCGACCCCGGGGATCCAGAAAATGCTCGCGGTGCCATCGGTGACCGGCACCGTGCCGACCACATTGCCGCCCATATTCGCCAGGTGGCTGGTGAATTCGACACGCCCGTGCGTCACCGGCGTGCCATCGGCCATCTTCACCGTGGCGACCGCGGTCTGACCGCAGCCGACCGAGGCGATTTTCACCGGCCCGCCGCCGGTCATGGAGACCGACAGGTTAGGCGTGGCCGCCGCGGCCGCCTGCGGCGCGAGCGCCGCGACGGTCACCGCGATACATGCCGCCGCGACCGCCGTTCCGGCCCCGCGTGAAACTTCCAATCCGCTCATCGTGCCCCGTCTTTCGGAATTCCGGACCAATCGTGGACAGATCATCGAACCGGGTGGCAGGGTACCGGAAGCACGGGCGGCGGGGCGGTAGGCGGGGCGGTCAGACCAGGAATGTGAGGGCGGAGTCGGCTTCGTCGCGCAGCGCCTCGGCATGCGCGTCGATATTGACGCAATCGCTGAGCGTCGCGCCCGCATCGAGTTTCGCGATGACCCGCGCCTCGGCCTGTTTGATGGATGCCGCTGCGGCGAAAAGAGATTCGATTTCCGCCGGATCGACCACCACGATGCCCTCGACATCGGCGAGCACCAAATCGCCGGGACTCACCGGCACTCCCCCGCAAGTGACGCGAACCTGGAGTTCGCCGAGTTCGGTGGTGGAACCGGACATCGGGGTGATGAATCGGCTGTACACCGGCAGTTCGCAGTCGCGCACATAGCCGATATCGCGGTATCCGGCATCGACGATAATCCCGCCGAGTCCACGGACCAGCGCACCGCGTGCGAAAAGCTCTCCACCCAAGGCGATTTCACTGCTACCGCCGTCGACGACAAGGACATCACCGGGTGCGGCCGCCTCGATGGCCTGTAGGACGCCGAAGAAGTCGTCCTGACAGCGCACGGTGAATGCGGGTCCGAGAATTCTGGTGGCCGCCGAGCGCGGTCGAATCGCGCTGTCCATTACCCGCAAAGACTTGTCGGCATCGCAGAGTGCGGTGGTATCGACGGAGTGGAAGGCTTCGGCAAATCGGTCGGCGAGCATGAGCGACGCCTTTCGAGGTTCGAATGCTGGTGGTCCCTCGACCCTACTGGCCGATCACGGCCCGATTCGGCGAGTCGCGGGAAACGATCGCCGAGACCCGGCGATTTCGGGTAGTCCGCCAATGAACTACTGAACTTCCTGCCGCGGAACCCGATTGCCGATATCGGCCGGTATGCCGCCGCGGTGCGCGGCCTGCTCGGCTATCCGAACGCCACCTACCGAGCCGCGTCCGCCCAGATATCCGGTGGCACGATATCGCGGGATCGGCCGTGCGAGTCCAGGATTCGGCCGAGCAGCTTCTCATGCCGAAGGGTCACGGTGCGTTCGGTGACCATCAGGCCGGGATGCGTGGTGGCGAGCTGATTCTCGAAGCGGGTGACCTCGGCGACCGAATGCAGGCCCGCCTGCAGGATGAGATTGTGGGTGCCGCTCACGGCGGCGCAGTTGCGCGTCTGCGGTAGGCGGATGAGGGCGTAGCCGATCTCGGGGAGCGCGGCGGTGGGTGCGGTGGCGCGATAGGTGACGGCCACCGGCCAACCACCCAGCGCGCGTGCGAAATCGCAGCGGTAACTCAACATGCCGAGCCGGGTGAGTTCCTCGAGTCGGCGCTTCACCGTGGAGCTGCTGGTGCCCAGCGCGGCGGCGATCGCGCGGTGTGCGGCGCGCCCGTCCCGGGATAGCTCCCCCATCATGGCCCGATCGACCGCGGTGATGCGGCGGCGACCACGTTCGGCGGCGTTCGGCATCTCGGGCGCGCGGAGTCGATTGCGCTGCTCCGGGGCGAGCGCGTCGATTCGCCAACTGCCGCCCTCGGCGAACCAGTGCGTCACGATCTGCGTGCGGATGGCGGCGATATGCGGCACCGCCGGGAGCACGTCCAGGGTGTACCGGGCCATCTGATCGAAATCGCGGGTGGCGACGGTGGCGAATATGCGATTGCTGCCCCCGGAGCGTTCCAGGGTGAGCATATGGGGATGCCTGGCCAGCTCGGCCACCACACTGGCGGTTTCCCCTGCGGCGCAATCGATATCGACATATGCGGCGCAGACGTGATCGTAGAGGGCGGGCCCCGGCGACATACACACCCAGGCTTCACCGCGCTCACTCAGCCGCTGCCAGCGCCGGGCGACGGTGACCGGATCGACGCCGAGCACTCCACCGAGTTCGGTCCAGGAGGCGCGCGGCCGCAGTTGTAGCGCGTGAATGAGCGCCAGCTCCTCCTCGGTCAGCAGCCTGACATCATCCTGCATCCACGCTGGCCCTTCTGACTACATCCTGCGATTCATACCGCCTCACCGTCCAGTCTTGCACAATCGAGGAGACCCTCGATGCGGAGAGACTGGAGCTTGACGCCATGGCATTCGGCGATTACCAGAACGAGATCTACTTCAATGGCCTGCGCGGTGTGGTGCCGACGCTGCCGGTGAGCTTCGACGAACTTCAGGCGCGGGCGCAGACCGCCATGCCGCCCTCGGTGTGGTCGTATGTGGCCGGCGGTGCGGGCAATGAGCGCACCCAGCGCGCCAATGTCTCCGCGTTCGATCAGTGGGGGCTCATTCCCCGCATGTTCGTGGGCGCGACGCAGCGCGATCTGTCGGTGGATCTGTTCGGAATGACCCTGCCCACACCGGTTTTCATGGCTCCCATCGGTGTGATCGGCTTGTGTTCACAGGACGGTCACGGCGATCTGGCGACCGCTCGCGCCGCCGCCCGCACCGGCGTGCCCATGGTGGCCTCCACCCTCATGGTCGATCCGCTCGAGGAGGTCGCGGCCGAATTCGGTGATACGCCAGGGTTTTTCCAGCTGTACACGCCCACCGATCGCGATCTCGCCGCCAGTCTGGTCGAGCGCGCGGAGCAGGCGGGCTACAAAGGCATCGTGGTCACCCTGGACACCTGGGTCACCGGCTGGCGGCCGCGCGACCTGGCCACCGGTAACTTCCCGCAGCTGCGGGGGCACTGCCTGGCGAACTACTTCAGCGATCCGGTCTTCCTGAAGAGTCTGGCCAAATCCCCCGCCGAGGATCCGCAGTCCGCGATCCTGCGCTGGATTCAGGTCTTCGGCAATCCGCTCACCTGGGCGGATCTGCCCTGGCTGCGCTCGCTCACCAAGCTGCCGCTGATCGTGAAGGGCATCTCGCATCCCGATGACGCCCGCCGCGCTCGGGACGGTGGTGTGGACGGTATCTACTGCTCCAATCACGGTGGCCGCCAGGCCAATGGCGGTATTCCGGCGATCGATCTGCTGCCCGAGGTGGTGCGGGCGGCCGAGGGGCTGCCGGTGCTGTTCGACTCGGGTATCCGCTCCGGCGCGGACATCGTCAAGGCGCTCGCCCTCGGTGCGACGGCGGTCGGTATCGGCCGCCCCTACGCCTACGGTTGCGCCCTGGGCGGGGCGGACGGCATCACCCATGTGCTGCGCACCCTGCTCGCCGAGGCCGATCTCATCATGGCCGTGGACGGCTACCCCACCCTCGCCGACCTCACCCCGGATTCGCTGCGCCGCGTCCGTTAGTCAGCGACCTCGGTTGGCGGAGTGCACGAGAGAACCGATGCGAATACGGCAATCGGCCGAAAAGCGTTGAAGGCGTGCGAATGCCGGTTGCGGGTGTCTTAGAGTCCGTGGCCACCACCGCATGGTGGTGCCACTGCGAATCAGGAATATCTATGCAACTTCGCACTTTGCGCGCCGGTCTCTTGTTCACCGCTGCCTTTTCGGTCGTCGTTCTCGCATTACCCGGAACGGCCTGGGCGGCGGGCAGTATCCAATTCGCGGCATCGGTCGACTCACCCTCGGGCGGATCGTTTCCGTCCTGGGGTCCGGGACCGTCGCCGATCGGAATGGTGGGGGCCGATTTCACCGGGGACGGTGTACCCGATATCGTCGCCGCGGATTTCGGCGGTGACGGCCCGATCATTATGGCGGGCAAGGGAGATGGCACCTTCGCGCCAGGGAAGCGGGTCGGATCGGTCGGGAATGGCTACGGCGCGATCGCGGCCGGTGATCTCAATGGCGATGGGAAACCCGATGTGGTCGCGCAGGCGTGGACGCAGATCGCGGTATTCCTCAATAACGGTGACGGCACCTTCAAGGTCGGCAAGAAGTACACCGCCCTGGAGGGCGCGCAGCAGGAGGTCATCGTCGCCGACGCCAATGGTGACGGCAAAGCCGATGTGCTGAGCCTGATTCCGACCGGCGTGCAGACCTGGCTGGGGCAGGGCGACGGTACGCTGAAGTCGGGGCCGTCGGCGATCATCGCCGGTCCGGCGGCGGCGTTCACGACCGGAAAGTTCAACAGCGACAATAAGATCGATATCGCCGTCAATAATGATCTGCTGCAACAGGTGGAGGTGTTCACCGGGAATGGTGACGGCGGATTCACCCGGCGCGGCGCCAGCACCGCCGGACTCATCACCGAGGATGTGCGAGCCGGTGATTTCAATGGTGACGGTATCGACGATGTGGTGACGGCGGATTCGTTCTCCTTCAGCACCACCGTGCTCATCTCCGATGGCCAGGGCGGATTCAAGAAGACGAATCGGGTGAATCTCTCCGGACTCGGCCCGACCAGTATCGCGGTGGCGGACTTCGATCACAATGGCACGCTCGATGCCGCCATGTCGGCGGTGCTCGACTCGAAGATGGTGGTATTCAACGGAAATGGTGACGGCACCCTCACCATCGCCGACAGCTATCCGGTGACCGGACAGCCGCAAACCCCGGTGATCGCCGATTTCAACAAGGATGGCAAGCCGGATATCGCGGTGGCCGGGGCCGCCAATGCGGTCTCCTTCCTGCGCAATAATTCATAGGCTCGACGAACGCCAGGCGCGCGGGGTCATCCCTTGCTCACCGCGAAAGCGGCGGGCGAAGTACCCGGGATCGGATATCCCCACCCGCCTGGCGATCTCATTGACCGGCAGGTCCGACTCCGAGAGCAGGCGGCGGGCCTCGGTCATCCGGCGTTCGGTCAGCCAGTCCTGCACCGTTCGTCCGGTACGGCGGCGCACCAGGGTGGTGAGATAGGCCGGGGTCATCCCCACCGATCGCGCGATATCGCGCAGTGAAATGGGTTCGGTGAAGCCCTGTTCGATGGCATCGAAGACCTCGGCCAGCACGGTTTCATTGCTGCGGCGCAGATCGCCGACCACATCGTCGGCCAGGCGCGCGACATCCACCAGCAGCAGCGTCAGATGCGCGGCCGCGGCCTGCCGGAACCCGGCGCGGCGCGCGGACAACTCCTCCTCGATCGCGGCAATCGTGCTCTCCCACAACGGTTGCCGCTCCGCGGGGACAGTGAGCCGCAGTAATCCATCGGCATTGCCGTGCAGAAAGGGAAACAGCAGCGGATGTGCGCGCCAAGCGGGCCACGGCGCGCGGGTGTCGTCACCGAGGGCGGCGGGGTCGAAGAGCACCCCGTAGGCGCTCTCCATTCGCATTCCCGCGGCGTCGATGACCGCACCGGGCGCGACGACATACAGATCGCCGGTTCTGGATACCGCGGGGTCATCGGCACCGGCGGCGACGTACATCAGTACCGGGAAGTCGTGGATATGCGGCACTCCGTGCGCGGGCACCATGACGCCGGTGAAGCGCATGACCGACAGCGGCGGAACCGCCGGGTCGGTGGAGTAGCGGTACACCGGCACTCCCGCCTCGTACCGGACAGGGCGCATACGCTCGGACATGAACCAAAGATAGTCCTGATTCTGCCGAGAATCACCCAATTATGTTGCCGAGCAGCAGGCCACCATGGAAGGCATGACGAAAGATACTCCTGTCACAAAGGCCATGGGCAATGAGCACGACTACCTCCCGGCGGCCGGGCGCGATGCCATGCTGCCGTTCTACGACCTGTTCACCCGGGCGCTGGGGGTGGGCAAGGTGCATCGCGCGCTGATTCGGCAGGCCGGTCTCGCACCGGGCGATCGAGTGCTCGAGATCGGCTGCGGCACCGGTAATCTCACCATCGCGGCCAAGGACGATCAACCCGGCGCGGAGGTGGTCGGCACCGATCCGGATCCGCTGGCGCTCGTGCGCGCCCAGCGTAAGAGCAAGGGCCGCAGCGGTCTTCGCTATGAGCGCGCCTACGGTCAGCAGTTGCCCTTCCCGGACGGCAGCGTCGACCACGTGCTATCGGCATTCATGCTGCACCACCTCGATCCCCAGGTGAAGGAGGCCACCGCCGCCGAGGTACTGCGGGTACTGCGCCCCGGCGGACAGCTGCATCTGGTCGATGTCGGCGGAAACCTCACCGCCGCTGACGGATTCAGCGCGCGTCGAATGCTGAAGAACCCGCATGTGGCCGCCAATCTCGGCGATGGGATCCCGCGTCTGCTGCGCACCGCCGGATTCGACTGCGAAGTGGTCGACTCCCGCGTCTACCGGCACATCAGCCGCGTCACCTTCTACCGGGCCACCCGGCCGTCCTGATCCGAGCGCACCGGACGGCCACCGGCGCTCATCCGATCTCGCCGCCACTCACCACTTGAGCACGGGCAGCGGCGAAAGCGGATGCGTCCGTAGCCGTTCCGCGCCGAGTCGCAGCAGGCGGCGGTGGAAGCCCGCGTCCGGGAACTCCTCGGTGAGCCGGCGGTAGGCCGATCGCGAGACGCCGAAGCGGCCCAGGGCGGCCATCTCGACATCGATGGCGTCGGCCCGGCGGAAGATCTCGACCGGATCGTCCGGGCTACCCGCCGAGCGCAGCTTGTGATGCTGGTCGATCATCCTGACCACCAGCGGAATCGACTCGCCCTGGCCATTGCCCTCCAGCCAGTGGTTCGCGAGCTCTTCGGAGGGGGCGAGGTAGTCGAAGGTGCCCGCGGTCCAGATGCCCAGATCGTGAAAGACGGCCGCCGCCAGGAACTCCGGACGGTCACTCGGCGCGGGGCCGGTGTCGGGTGCGACCAGATCGCACAGGCTCAGTAGCCGGAGTACATGGTTGGTGTAAGCGACTCGATCGCTCCCGAGCTCGGTTGTCCACGGTTCCAGGCGGCGGCCGACTTCCTCACGCAGCGCAGTGCTGTCCATAGCCCTCGACGATAGAAGAACCATCGGCCGCCGGAGCCGCATTCGGGCTCCGACGCGGCCGATTTCTCTTGGCGCACGGCATTTTTCACCGCCGTGGCACATGTGTGCACGCGGGTGGCCCGCCGAGGTGGCGGGCCCTCGCGGCTACGAGCCGACGACCGAGGGCACTCCCAGTGACGCGAGCGTGTCCACCAGGAAGGTGTTCACCGCGTCGGGCCGCTCCAACTGGACCAGATGCCCGGCCGCGGGAACCTCGACCACCGCACGCAGATCGGGCACCCCGGCGCGCATGGTCGTCAAGGGATCGCGGCCGCTGAAACCCTCCATGTCCGGATCCTTCTCGCCGTAGATGAAGAAGGCCGGAACGGTCACCTTGGCGTCGGCGTACGCCTCGGTCAGCTCCCAGTTGCGGTCGAGATTGCGGTACCAGTTCAGGCCGCCGGTGAAGCCGGTGCGCTCGAAATCGGCTACGAGCGTGTCGAACTCCTCCTGCGAGAGCCACGGCCACGGCAGCGGCGGCGCGGTGGGGAGCACATCCAGGTAACCGAGGCCCGGCGGGTTCTTCCAAGTGTCCAGGTAGTGGTACTCGCCGCTGAGCGAGTAGTAGACGCGGGCCAGGAAGCCGCGCGGGTCCGCCGCCAGTTCGGCGTCGGCGATGCCCGGCGTCTGGAAGTACGACAGGTGCAGGAAGTGCCGTTCGGCGGCCTTGGTCCAGAAGGCCGAGGGTGCGCGCGGCGGGCGCGGGCTGAACGGATTGTTCAGGATGGCCACCGCCTCGACGCGTTCGGGCGCGCGCAGCGACAGCTCCCACACCAGTTGCGCACCGAAGTCCAGGCCGACGAAGACGGCCTTGTCGGCGCCGATGTCGTCGAGCAGGGCCAGCAGGTCCCCGATGACGGCCTCGTTGGTGTACGACTCCAACCCGGCCGGGGCATCGGTCCTGCCGTACCCGCGCAGGTCGGGCGCGATGGCGCGGTACCCGGCCGCGGCCACCGCTTCCAGCTGGCGATGCCACATGAACCAGGTGTGCGGGAACCCGTGGCAGAAGATGACCGGATACCCCTGTCCCTGCTCTGCGACGTGCATTCGGATCTCTCCGGTATCCACCGTCCGATGCGTCAGCTCCACTACCGCCTCCAATTTCTAGAACACGTTCTTATTTCAAGGTAGTGTCCAGAGGTCGTGAGCGAAATACCCAAGATTCTCGCCGGAACGGTCGCCGTGGTGACCGGAGCCAGCCGTGGCATCGGCAAGGGCATTGCCCTGGAGCTGGGCGCGGCCGGTGCGACCGTCTATGTCACCGGGCGCACCACCACGCCCGGGCATTTGCCCGGCACCGTGGCGGGCACCGCCGCCGAGATCGACGCGCTCGGCGGCGTCGGCGTGCCGGTGGTCTGCGACCACAAGGACGATGCCGCCGTGGAGAAACTGTTCGCGCAGGTGCGCGATGAACAGGGCCGCCTGGACGTGCTGGTCAACAATGTCTACAACTCCCCCGCCGCGGCACGCTGGCTCGGTCGCAAGTTCTGGGAGGTGCCCGCCAAGGCGTGGGACGAGACCTTCGATATCGGCGTCCGATCGCACTATGTGGCAAGCGTTCTCGCCGCACCGCTGCTGATCGAGTCGGGCGGGTTGATTGTGAATGTGTCCTCGCCGGGCGCGGTGCGGTACATGCACAATGCCGTCTACGGCGTGGGCAAGACCGCCCTGGACCGGCTGACCGCCGATCTGGCGCACGACCTGGCCGATACCGGCGCGACGGCGGTCTCACTGTGGCCCGGCATCGTGGATACCGAACTGCTGCAGATGGTTCCGGCCGATGCCAATGGTCAGCGGCTGGTCACCCTGCCCGGTGAGGGCACCTTCGATCTCGGCGACGCCGAATCCCCGCGTTTCCCGGGCCGCGCCGTCACCGCCCTCGCCGCCGATCCGAATCGCAAGGCGCGCAGCGGAAAAGCCTGGAAAGTCGCCGACCTGGCCGATGCCTACGGCTTCACAGATATCGACGGCCGCGTACCCCGCGCGGACTAGTCACAACCGAAAAACGTTCCCGGACAAGAGGAGTACAGCAAGTTATGCGTCGCGTTTTCGTCGTCGGTGTCAACATGACCCCGTTCGTCAAGATCGGATCCCGCGAGTGGACCTACCCCGAGATGGTCGGTGAGGCCGTTCGCGGGGCGCTCGGCGATGCCGGTGTCAGCTACGACCAGGTGCAGCGCGCCGCCGTGGGATATGTGTTCCAGCCGTCCGCCGCCGGTCAGCGGGCACTGTATGACGTCGGCCTGACCGGGATTCCGGTGGTCAATGTGAACAACAACTGCGCCACCGGCTCCACCGCGCTCATGCTGGCGCGCGAATGGGTCGGCGCCGGAATCGTCGATGTGGCACTCGCGGTCGGCTTCGAGCAGATGACCAAGGAGGCCATGGCGGGTCCGGCCACCCGGCCCAAGGCCACCACGGTCGATCACCACCTGGGTGTCATGCGCGGGCAGTACGAGTTCAGCCAGGCCCCTATCACCACACAGTTCTTCGGCAATGCCGCCATCGAGCATATGAAGCAGTACGGGACCACCCCCGAGCAGCTCGCCGCCGTGGCCGTGAAGAATCACGAGCATTCGACGCGGAATCCGCTGGCGCAGTTCCAGGATGCGTACACCCTCGACCAGGTGCTCACCGATAAGCCGGTGCACGGACCGCTGACGCGGTCGCAGTGCTCGCCCATGTCCGACGGCGCCGCCGCGGCCGTGGTGGTCAGCGAGGAGTACGTGCGGGCGCACGGGCTCGAGGATCAGGCCATCGAGATTCTGGCGCAGGAGCTGGCCACCGATGACGGCACCTCGTTCTCGACCGGTTCCATGATCGACGTGGTGGGCGCGCCCATGACCCGCGCGGCCGCGTCGAAGGTGTTCGCCACCGCAGGAATCGGCGTGAATGATGTCGATGTGATCGAGTTGCACGACTGCTTCACCATCAACGAACTCATCACCTATGAGGCGCTGGGCCTGTGCGGTGAGGGTGAATCCGGGGCGCTCATCGAATCCGGGGCGACCACCTACGGCGGCAAGTGGGTGGTGAATCCGTCCGGCGGGCTCATCTCCAAGGGACATCCGCTCGGTGCGACCGGGCTGGCGCAGGCCACCGAATTGTCCTGGCATCTGCGCGGACTCGCGGGCGACCGGCAGGTGCCGGGCGCGCGCACCGCGCTGGCGCACAACCTGGGTCTGGGCGGCGCGGTGGTCGTCACCCTGTACGCCGCCAATACGCTGTGATCTGGACGGAGTGAGATATCAATGACTGCAATCGATCCCGAGACCCTGCTGCGGCTTCCGGTGCACAACGGTCACGCCCTGGTGGCGGGGCTGCGGCGGCATAAGAACCGGCCGGTGCTCACGCTCGGCGACCAGATCCTCACCGGTGGTGAGGTTTTGGATGCCATCAGCCGGTATATCGCGGCCTTCGCCGAGCACGGTGTCGGCACCGGCACGCCCGTGGGTGTACTCGCGCTGAACCGGCCCGAGGTGCTGTTCACCATCGGCGCCGGACAGATCGTGGGTTCGCGGCGTACCGCGCTGCACCCCATCGGTGGCCTGGACGATCACGTGTATGTGCTTGCGGACGCGGGGATTACGACGCTGATCCTGGATCCGGTGCCCGCCTTCGTCAAGCGCGCCCGCGAGCTCGTGGACCGCGTCGAGGGCCTGAACCGGGTGCTGACCCTCGGGCCGGTGCCCGAGGAGCTCGCCGATGTGGGCGTGGATCTGCTCGCGGCGGCGGACAAGTACTCCCCGCAGCCGGTCGAGGCCGTAGAGCTGCTGCCCGATGACGTGATCTCCATCGCCTACACCGGTGGCACCACCGGTAAGCCCAAGGGCGTCATCGGCACCGCACAGGCCATGGCCACCATGACGCAGATCCAGCTGTCGGAGTGGGAATGGCCGACGCGGCCGAAATTCCTTATCTGCACACCACTTTCGCATGCGGGCGCGGCCTTCTTCCTGCCGGTCGTGCTGCTCGGCGGCCAGTGTGTGGTGGTGCCGCGCTTCGAGCCCGGTGAGGTGCTGCGCGCCATCGAGGAGCACAAGATCAGCGCCACCATGCTGGTGCCGTCCATGCTCTACGCGCTGCTCGATCATCCCGACTCCAAGACCCGCGACCTGTCCTCACTGGAGACGGTCTACTACGGCGCCGCCGCGATCGACCCGAATCGCCTGCAGGAGGCCATCGATCGCTTCGGCCCGATCTTCGCGCAGTACTTCGGCCAGTCCGAGGCGCCCATGGCGATCAGCTACCTGGGGAAGGAGGAGCACGACAAGGAGCGCCTGACCTCATGCGGCCGCCCCTCCACCGCCATCCGAGTCGCGTTGCTGGACAAGGAGGGCACCCCTGTCGCCCCCGGCGAGGTCGGCGAAATCTGCGTCTCCGGACCACTTCTCGCCGGCGGCTACCTCAACCTCCCCGAGGTCACCGCCGAAACCTTCCACAACGGCTGGCTGCACACCGGCGACCTGGCCCGCCAGGACGACGACGGCTTCCTCTTCATCGTCGGCCGCAGCAAAGATATGGTCGTCACCGGCGGCTTCAACGTCTTCCCCCGTGAGGTCGAGGACGTCGTCTCCGAACACCCCAAGGTCCTCAATGTGGCGGTGGTCGGCGTCCCCGACGCCTACTACGGCGAAGCCGTCACCGCGGTCCTGGTCCTGGACCCCGAAACCGCCGCCGACCCCGCCGCCATCGAGGTCGTCACCGTCGAAATCCAAGCCGCCGTGAAACAGCGCAAGGGCTCGGTCCAGGTCCCCAAGCACGTCCTGGTCATCGAGGAACTCCCCCTCACCGGCCTCGGCAAGCCGGACAAGAAGGCCATCCGCGTCCTAGCCGCGGACCGTCTCGGCCTCGCCTGATCGCATCGAACACCCGCGCCCCGTCGACCCTCGGTCGGCGGGGCGTTCTCGACCCGCGATGCGCGATATTTCCCTACGCTCACAAGTCATGAGC
Organism: Nocardia sp. NBC_01503; assembly: GCF_036327755.1. NCBI lineage: Bacteria > Bacillati > Actinomycetota > Actinomycetes > Mycobacteriales > Nocardiaceae > Nocardia > Nocardia sp. NBC_01503. The sequence goes on along the minus strand of NZ_CP109596.1, from coordinate 5,853,245 downwards.
ACAATCGCCGATACGACCGCCGTGACAAATCTGATCGTGAAGTACGCGGAGTTGGTGGATGCCGGGGACTTCGGCGGCGTGGGGACGCTGTTCGCCGATGGGGTGTTCGTCGGCGGCGGCGGGTCCGTGCGGGGTAGTGCGGGGGTCGAGAAGATGTTGCGGGGCATGGTGTTTCTGTATGAGGACGGGACACCGGGTACTCACCATGTCACCACGAACATTGCGCTCGAACTCGACGACGAGGCGGGTACGGCGGGAGCACGGTCGTATTTCACTGTCTTCCAGGCCGTTTCGGAGTTCCCGCTGCAGCCCATCGCCGCGGGGCGCTACCGCGATCGGTTCGAGCGGGTCGGCGGGGAGTGGCGATTCACCGAACGCGAGGTTGTCATCACCCTGGCTGGCGATTTGAGCCGCCATCTCCGCAAGCCAACGACCACATGATCAGTGCCGCACATGCAGGCCGAAACCTGCCGATTGTGACCGATAGCAACGCTTTTCGGCCCGCTGGGTGCCTTCGCCGAAGCGTTCACCGTAGCGGGTGTCGCTGTGTTCGCCCACACCGTAGGCGAAGTTGTAGGTGAAGACGCGATCCACCCAGCCTTTGAGGATAACGGGCATCGAATACCACCCCAGCGGGAATTGGAAGATGATCGTGTCGGCCCACAGGAGCTTCTCTTGTTCGGCGCGGACGTCGGCGGTGAGGGTTCCGGCATCGAACGCACGACCGGAGTCGCGGGCGACCGCAGCGGACTCGAGGCGGCGGGGCCGTAATCGGCCCCGCGACAGTGGCCCGTCAACATTCCTTTTCAGGCAGGCATGCACCCACGAGAGCAGGATCGGCACTGGGTCGCGGTGCCCACCGCGCTTCCGGGTCCGGATTGACCACCAGGCTAATGAGCCGGGCAGCTATCGTGTGGGCGCGCGTTTCCCCATCCCCTCGAACGGGTTCCAGCTCTGAATCCCTCGGGTGCGCTGGAGGTAATGGGCGTAGTTCGCGGTCGACATGTACAGCGCGGCCATTCCGAAACCGATTGCCTGGGGGAACGGGTCGGGTACCGTCACGCCGGTGATCACTTCCAGGCCGACGACCACGACGATAACGCCGACCCAGATGCCGAGCAGGGAGAGGTTCTTCTTCCACAGCCCGAGTACGAAGAAGTAGATCGGCCCGAACAGAAACGCTATGAAGTTCGAGGTGATGCGTGACCGCTGCCCGAAAGAGAGATTCCGCAGCGCCTGCCGGGATTCCGGAGACCCGGGGTGTCCGTAGCTGTCGAAGAAGGTGAACCGCTCGCGCCAGTTCGGATTTAGGTCATCGGCCGTGGTGGGATTTGGTTTGCTCATGGGATTTCGCGGCTTTCGGTGTGGTGGTGTCGATTGCGCTGGAGCACAAGCCGGTGACCGGCGTCAGTGCAGATGCTCGCGTTCTTCCTTGATGGCGTGGACTACCGCTGCGATCCGGGAGTTCAGCACCGACACAAACCGTTTCGGGTCGGCAGCCAGAGCTGCGGCGGGGCGGTCGGAGATGACATAGCGGCCGTGACCGTCGAGGTCGCGCCAGCCGACGGTGTGGCGTTTGACACCACGCGGCCCGAATATCGAGCTGCCCTGCGTAATTTGAATCTCGCCCGAGTTCGTTGCCGGAGCCCGTAGGAACCGTGCCGACCGCGAAGATACTTCGTCCTCATAGGGGTCCACCACAGATCTGGAGGACGCGTATTCCAGGTCGTCGGCCTCGGACCGATCGACATAGAGCATGGCATGGGCGTCGGACGACGTGAGTTCAATATCGCCTCTGGCCGCTGCAGGTACATCCGGAAGTGACTCCACGATTTTGTCGGCCAGCCGCAGCGGGTCGCATTGAGCGATGGTGTATCCACCTCGATCGAAATACGAGACACCTGGCAGCTGGGTGACAAGGTATCCGCGTTCGCCCTTGCGGGTGGCCAGCACGCGAATCATCGATCCCGAGTGGATCGGGTCACGATCATCACCACCGTAGACCGACAGGTGCAGATCCGATTTGGCCATCGCATCGATGATGTCGGTGACCTCGCGGGTCATCTTTTCCTGCAAACTTTCCCGCGCCGACTGCCGCGTCGCACGGTATTCCTGCGGGGACGCGGCGCGTGAGGTGAATAGAAATGGCGCGGGCAACTGGTCGCCGATCGTATCCCGCCAAAGCAGGGCAAACTCGACCTCGGTGAACCGCCACACATGCGTCACGAGTCAGCCGCCCGACGGTTGTTACCGGTATCGAGGACCCTGCCACGTCGAACACGCTTGACCGCCGCATCGGACTCAAATTCCGACCGAAATTCCGGATTCTTCCAGTAGTAGCGGATCGTGTGATAGAGGAGCGCAGAATCCATATCGAATTCAAGGGTATAGATCTCCACGAGCCATCGATGGCTACTTTTACGTATCCACCAGGACTTCCAGACGAGATCGACAGCGCCGGGTCGCGCTGTCAGCTTGATCGTGGCGAATCGGGGCCGGGAAGCTGCCTGGACTTCCAGAATGTCATCCCAATCGACGGCCTGATACATGAGTCCGTTGCTCATATAAACCCCGGTTGATGTCAACCATAGCCCTTGCACTCTTGTTGCAGCATAGAGCACGCGGGCCAGAAGCCATGAACCAATTAGCACGACGACTAGAAGGAGTGGAACAACCAATGGGCTACGCAATCGATAATTCATCGTAGCGGAGTCGGGGAACGTCAGCGCGAACAAGAAGAGAATGGCTGCGACGGTAATAACCAGGGAAAACAGCCCGGCGATTAACGAGAACCACCGCCATCTCGGGATGGGCAATGCGATTTCGCCATCGATATTATGTCCAGCATGAATGACAGGTACGACAGTTCGTCTGGTTTGGTACACGCGGATCGCCATAGGGGCAGCGATCGGAAAGAGCAGAGAACCTGCCGCTCCGATCAGCGCTTGTCCGGTATTACTTTGGCGTAGACCCGACATCATCATCCATACCGAAATGACAGCCATGACAAAGATCACCGGTAACGCGCCGAACAACATTGCGCGCCTGCGACTCTCGGGACCGAAGCCTGGAGGCCAGGGTACGTTTGCCGAACGTTGAATTGAATTATTCGAACGGCTCATTCACACACCGCTTTCGCTGTTGCCTCGCCCGCCATACCGCCGCCTGCGCCACCGACGAGGCCGCCGATTATTGCGCCGCCGATCGCGCCCGGCGGCCCCAACCAGGCCCCGCCGAGTGCGCCTAGCGCCATCCCACCCGCAATGCCTCCGGCTGAAGATCCGAGTCCATTGCCGATCGCTGCACAACCTGTCTTGAGTCCATTGTTGTAATCGTCCCACGAGTTGTATGTGGAGAATCCGATCGTCGCCAGGGGACCGCCGAATTTTCCAACGCCGCCGAGCCATTTGGCGTTGGTGGCGAGTTTGGTGGCGTCGTCGCCGATCTGTAGCGCCACCGATGTCTGTTTTCCAGGCAGACCCGTGCCGTCGGCGAGGTCCTGTAGGGCTCCTTGGCCGAGGAGCCGCGAGGTGTCTGCCATCATCGCGGCTTTCGCTGCCATCGATGTACCCCCTTCCTCCAGCCCGGCGGCGATGCCACTGGCTGACATGCCGCCCCAAGTGGTGTTGGGATGCCCCTCGAAGCCGAGGAAGGACGTGACCGCCTGCCAGGTCGACACAGGTTGTCCGGGCTCGGACGCCCGGATCGTACCGTCGCTGAACTGAGTGAATGCGCTGCCGTCAGGGAGTTGGGTGGTCTTGGCCCAGGTTCCGTCCGGGAACTGAGTGGAGATCGCACCGTCGGAGGCGACGGTGGAGCGGGTCCCGCTGCTGTCGTTGGTGGACAGCAGGCTCGGGTTGCCGTCGGCGTCGATGCCGTAGGTCTCGGTATAGCTGAATCCGTTGGGTTGGGTGAGTGTGTTGGTCACCGTTGCACTGTCGGGGTCGACGGTTTCGGTGAGCAGCTTGCCTTCGGGCAGTTCAGTGACAGCGGTTTCGAGGCCGGTGGTCCCATCCGCGTTGGTGGTGGTGTTCTTGAGTCGGCCGTCGCCGGTCGGGGTGGAGACCGTGGTCGTGACGGTGCCGTCCGGGTTGGTGGTGACGGTGTCAATGATGCCGCTGCCGTCGTTGCGGGGTGTGGACACCGATGTCACCGGTGCCCCGTCCCCGGTCGTGGAGACGGTGGTGACGCTGCCGTCTGGGGCGGTGGTCGACTTCGTCGTGGTCGTCGTGCCATCGGGATTGGGCGTGATGATGGTGTGGCTGCCGTCGGGGTTGACCACCTCGTAGGGAACTCCGTTGCGGAGATTCTCGAGCATGCGCAGGGGGTCGAGCTGCTCACCCGGTGTCTGGTCGCCGATCAGCAGTTCCGACAATGAGGTGGGCAGGCCCGCGCTGGGCGTGGTGACCGTGCTGCGTACCGGTGCGAATTCGGGGATATTGCCGGCGGTCAGCTTCGCACCCTCGACGAACCAACTGTCCCAGGCCGAGCGGATCTGACGCAGGTCCTCATCCAGACGCCGCGCGGAGTTGTTGGCGCGGTAGACCTCGTAGGTATTCAGCGGGAGGAAGGTTTGCAGCCGCAGCATCCAGCCCTGGGTGACCGCGAGATTGCGGCTCATCAGATCCATGCCGCTGATCAGCCGGGTCAACCCGCTCAGGTAGTCGTTGAGCGCGCTTTTGGCGCGGCCCGCCGCGGGCGATGCCCACGCCCCCCCGACCCGTTCGCGCCATTGAGCGAGCTTTGCAGGAGCGGATCGTATGCCTTGTGGAACGTCTCGGCTTGGGCGCGCAGGATGTCGGCGGCCTTCTTCCATGAATCGGCGAAATGCTCTAGTTGTCCGGGGATTTGCTGCCCGTCGACGTAGTCGTAGTGCGCGGCGAACTCGTCCCAGCTGTAGTCCTCGCCCCGGTTGCCGTCGAGGTCGACCGTCGACGGCTTGAGGGTCACACCTGTTTCTTTGGCGAGCCCACCGAGCGACGTCGCCTCACCGGTTGTGACCAACGAGTTGGCGTAGTCACGTTCGGCCGAATGCGAAAAGTACTCGTGCCCACGCCCACTGGAGGGCTTCCAGCCCGGGAGGTCCGCACCCTGGAAGTCAACCGCAGCAGGACTCGCGCCGTTCTTCAGCTTCAGAAACGCCGACTGCGAATCGCTTTCCGCTTTGTTATACAACCCACCTGCGATGACGAAGGTCTCACCCATATCGGTCAGAATCGTTCGATTCCCGTTCAGCAGTCGGTCGTTCAGATCGGCTGCGGCAGTGTTGACGATCGTCGCCAACTGCGGTCCCGCCGTCTTCTGACTCAGCGCCTTCAGCTGGCTCGAGGTCGCCATCGCGGCGGCGGCGGCCTCAACCGCGCTGAGCATGGACGCGCACTCCGCCGACAATGTGGTCGCGACCGAGGGGTCGAACGCGAGACCGAACCCGCCGTCGACGGCTTGCTGTTTGAGATTCCCACCCCAGATGTTGTTCGGATCGGTCACCAGGCTTCTCCCCACGCTGGAGCGTCTTTCGGTCCGCGCAACGCCGCTACTTCACACCCCGGCATCAGCATCCCCCACCAGCCAGTCGAACTGAACACGCGACCCACCGCTCGAGCCACGCCGCCGACCAGACTTCCCGGCACACCACTGGTAAAGATGCCGTAGCCGAGGACGTGACGCAAGCCGGGACCGGCTACAGCCGTTCCTTCGCGCATAGCATGTGGCGGGTGCGGACAATCGAATCCTATTGCAGCACAGCCGATAACGATTCCAGCGTGACAGGGCATGGGAGACGAAGGCTTGGCGTGGGTGATGCGCGGACAGACCGAACCGGGGAGCCCCAGCACTGCGCTGAACTCCCCGGCATCGTCCGTTGAGACTTACACGCGTTTGAACTCGTCGTCTTCTATCCCGGCGGCGAAGGCGTCCCACTCACCGGGGGCGAACACCAACGCCGGGCCATCGGGATTCTTTGAATCGCGAACCCCGACATGACCTCCTGCGAGCCAAGCGATTTCTACGCATTCGTTGTTGCCGCCGCTGTGCGACGACTTGAACCAGTCCGCGCCGGTAAGGTCGATGGTCACTGTTCGTATCTCCTTGCTATTTTCCTGATTCGATCCCGAGATGGTTGCTGCTCCATCGCGGCATGTCGGAGGGTGCCGTACAGCGCCTGGAAGCGCTTCACGTCTTCTTCGTCCTCGAACGTCATCGAACCGATAGCGGCCTCGGTATAGACCACAGATGGCTCGTTCTCCGGAAATTCCAGGACGATAAAGGGAGGGATGGCGCTGCCGGTCGGCAGGCCAGCGGAGAAGGGCACAAACCGGACCAAGATATTTTCACGGGTGCTCATATCTGCGATGTGCCGACACTGCGCCGCCATGGTCAGCCCCGAGCCGACTATCGTATGAAAGATGGTCTCGTGCAACAAGAATTCGGCGCGAACGGGCCAATGTTGCCGGGTAAGCCGTGCGGAGCGCTGCATCCGCAGTTCGACGCGCTGGTCGACTTCTACGGGTGAGTCCTCGGGCGCGAAGAGGCATTGAACAGCCCGGGCGTAGTCGGCGGTTTGGAGCAAGCCCGGAATGATGAGCGGCTGATAGAAGCTGAATTGATTTGCGTACGACTCGAGTTCGAGGTAGGTACTGAATCCGGGATCGAGCAAATGGCGGTAGTCCTGCCACCAGACCTTTGTATTCGCTTGCGACGCAAGCGACATGAGGTACTGGCTCTGCGCGTCTGGCAGGGAATAGTACCGGCAAAGGTATTCGATCTCACGGACCTTGATCTTGTCGTATTGCCCGAGTTCTACCCTGCTCAGGGTGGATCGACTGTTCTCGGTGTCATGCGCCACTTGATCGAGGGTCATCCCTCGCGCCTGGCGTGCATCCCGTAGCGCTTTGCCTAGCTGTCGACGTGGAAGCGTCGTGCCGCTGAGGTTTGCCTTGCTCGGCATCTCGTCCCCCTTTGGTTTCCCAACGGTGTGGCCTGCAGTTTCCCACTATGGGAATCAGCCTATGAGACGCCTAGGAATCGTGCTGGGCATTCGTGGCAATCCTGGGATCGTCCCGTATCGGGATTCTCTGGGCTGTTCCTTTGCGCAACCATAGCCGCATGGGCAGGAGCGCGGAACCCGCACGGGGATAGCGGTAGTCGCGTCGATCCTCGCATGAGTCAGCCGGTACGGAACACCGAGCAGAACGGACACACATCATGAAGTTTCGGCCAACCGCGATCGGCTACGTCCGATCCGATATCAGCGGCGCACGGCAGGCGTGGGACGAAACCAAGGTTCGTAGCACTGCGGCGCTGCGGGGGTTCGACTTCGCGAAGATGATCGTCATCGACGGCAGGACCGGAAAGCCGCTCCTCGCGGGGCTCAAGGCCACGATCGCTCGCATCAACGCCGAAGCCGTATTCGTCCCGAGCACAACGCATTTCGAGGGCGGTACCGTCCCGGGGGATCTTCGACAAGCGGTGGACGTGTTCACCGTGAGTCCCGAAAACGTCTACTCGCGGACCGGTTCCGATGGACATTGATGACGTAGTGGCGCTGATCGGTGACGAGCGGCCCACCGGTTGGATTCAGTACCGCGATGGGTCATGGGCTCCCGTCTGGCGGGACGGGCGTGTCGGGCCTTCGTTCAGGATCTCCGCGCTCGTCCGGCTCGCCGCCGACGACATCTCGGTGCTCGACGAAGCCGGACTGCCCGATCTCGTGATCGATGTAGAACCGCCCGAAGTGCTTGATGCGGATACCGGTGAGGGCTGGCCGCTGTCGTTGAATGCGGGCTGATCGGAGCCCCGCGCGGGTGGCCGCTGCCGCTCACGCATGTCGCGGCGAAACATGACGTCGATCCAATACTGGTGTTGTACTGCATTTCTGGGGGTTTCCATGTCCGGTCTGGCCCTGTTCGTAGCTGTTGCGCTGTCGTGGATCGGGATCATTGCCGCCGCCGGGTGGAGGATCTGCCTTGACCGGTCCACCATGCCGTCAATCCACGACGAGCGCCCGCTCTTCAGCGCCGCCGATTCGTTCCGCCGCGTCCCTGTGCACAATCTGCATCGCCTGCATGGGCGGCACCGCGCGTAGGTAGAGACGCATTCCGAGCACTTCCGAGAAATCAGGAGAGGGGCACCCGTTTCGGCGGGTGCCCCTCTCCTGGTTGTGCTTGCGTTTCGGGTGTCCCGATTTCGGGCCAAGTTGTCCAAAATCGGCCGAAATTCCGGGAGTACTTGGTAGTCGCGAACAGCCGACTCGGCGATCACCACCGGTCAGGAACATAGAGGAGTCCGGCGAGGCGATTCCCGGCGACAACGTCCAGACGGTGATCCATGGATGCACTTCAGGGGGTGTCGGTGACGTTCGCGCACCCACCCGGATCGCGGAGTCCGTGATCAGAAACAAAGGAGATCTTCTGCGATTTTTGTGGCCCTGCTTGGGTCGCCGGGGCACACCGGCCTTGATCATCGAGGAAAGATGTGCCGGGCGGTATTGAGCCCCGGCATCGGCCGGCTGTATGATCACGAATTTTTCGCGGCTTCCCACCGCGTCGTGTCGCAAACAGGGGGTGGGTTGGCAACTGGGGCAGCGAAAGGCAAATTTCTACCCGCGTTCGGAAGGAGTGTGCGATGTGGCCGAATCCCAGCCCCGCCTATGTGTCGAACTCGCGTTTCGGTACTGATTTCTCGCCGGTGCGTGTCGAAAACGGGGGGCCTGAGGAGGCCGAGCGCGGACACTACGCGGATTGGGAACAGTGCACCCTCGATGTCGTCGGGCAGCTGCGCCTGGCCGCGGGCGAGTATCCGGACGATCCGCGCCTGGCCTCACTCATCGGCGAACTGTCCATGGGCAGTGAGCGTTTCCGCCGACTGTGGGCGCGCGCGGATGTGCGCGCCCGGACCCACGGGCGTAAGGCATATCGGCATCCACTGGTCGGCTTACTGGAGCTGCATCAGGAGAACTTCGCGCTGCCGAATGAATCGGGTATGGAGTTGATCGTGCTGTCCGCCGCGCCCGACAGCGCCGCCGCGGACGGGCTGCGACTGCTCGCGGGTCTGGACGCGGTCGGCGAACAGGTGCGACCGACCGAGAACGCTCAGGTCCGCGAGTAGACCAAAGGTGTTGTGTCCTTACCGGTTCGAGTCCAGCCAGGCGAACGCCGCCGCGGTCAAGGCGGTGACGCCGCAGTCGATCGTGGGTTCGGCGAGCGGCGCGAAGAACGGCGAGTGATTCATCGGGATATCTTGTTCGACGGTGCCGTTCTGTTCTGCGGCAGCGAATTTCGCGGGATCGGCGCCGCCGAAGAACCAGAAGGACAGGGGCACACCGGCAGCCTCGGCAAGGATGCCGACATCCTCGCTCGCGGGGAAGGCGGCTATATCCAGGACCCGTTCCACCCCGAGTGCGGCAGAGAGCGCACCGCGCGTCTTCTCCAGCGCGACCGGATCATTGGCGGTCACCGGCAGCCGCATCTGTAGCTCGATGGTCGGCGGACGGTCCGCGCCCGAGGCCTCGGCCTCCGCGCACACTATGCGCCGCACCGCCTCGACCACCCGGTCGCGCACCTCCGCGGAGTAGGTGCGCACACTGACCCCGAGCACGGCCTCATCGGCGATGATGTTCTCCTTGACACCCGCGTGCAGACTGCCGATCGTCACGACGGCCTGATCCGCGGCGGCGACCTCACGCGAGACGATGGTCTGCAGACGCAGTACGGTGGCGGCGGCCATCACGATCGGATCGACGGTCGTCTCGGGCCGTGAGCCATGTCCGCCGCGGCCGTGCAGGGTGATCCGCAGGCTGTCATTGGCGGCGAGGAAGGCCCCCGAACGGGTCGCCACGGTACCCACCGGGATAGGCAGAACATGCTGCGCCAGTACGATTTCCGGCTTCCCGAAGCGTTCGAACAAACCGTCCTCGACCATGGCCCGCGCGCCGCGCCCGACCTCCTCGGCGGGCTGGAATACGGCCACAACGGTGCCCGACCATCGTGCGCGGGCCTCCATCAGCGCATCGAGCGTGCCGAGCAGACATGCGGTATGCATATCGTGGCCGCAGGCATGCATCACCGGTTCACCGCTCGCCGGATCGACAGCGGTCGACGCGTAGGAGAGTCCGGTCTGCTCACGCACCGGCAGCGCGTCCATATCCGCGCGGAGCAGCACCACCGGACCGGCCCCATTCACCAGTCGCGCAACCACACCCGTCCCGCCGACGCCCTCGGTCACCTCGAATCCGAGCGCCCGCGCGCGCCGAGCGACGATCCCCGCGGTGCGATGTTCGGCGAAGGATAGTTCGGGGTGTGCGTGCAGATCCCGGTACAGCTCCACAAGATCCGCGTTGATGCTTGCGACTCGACTGTTGATCCACGACACGGCACCAATCACGACAAATCCCTCCCGGTAGAAGAGAACTACACGCGTTGCAGCTTCGGCACCGATCAGAGGCAGCCACAGGGCGACCGTACAAACATACTGTTCTGCCGCTTCTCCCGTGGCCCGATACGCCCATACCTCTCGGCGCACAGGGGAAGTCGGCGATCTCAGTGCGCGCCGGGGCGAGCGATCATGAGGATGACCACGGCCGCCCAGAGCAGGTTGTAGATGCCGGAGGTCATGGACAGCGTGCGCAAACGTTGCCCGTCGTCGGGACGGTTGAGAGCTTCGCGCTGAAGCGGATGAATGAAGGCCGCCAGCAGCCCACCCGCCGCGAAGGTGAGTCCCATGGAGATGGTGATCCAGATTTCGCCCATCCGGCCCTGGAGTGCCGCGAGCGCGATGCCCACGATCGGGACGGTGAGCGCCAGCACCGCATAGGTGCCGGTGATGCGATGAAATGCCTTGGCGACAGCGATATTCCGCTCGGGTGCGGGAACTGCCGCGGTCTCCGCCAATGGCGCGTAGCGCGGGAACAGGCTTGCGGCGACAGCGGATCCGCCCACGAAAATAATGGCGACCAGTACGTGTATCGACAGCAGGACCTTCTGCATGACAATCCTCCAACCTTCAGTCCGGCTGAAGCATAGCGTCAGGCTTCAGCCTCATTGAAGGTTGTGGGAAAGGTCACCGCGGATGCGGAAAGCGAGGATCAGGAGACGTTTCGGGCGGCGAACGCGGACAGGACGGCGACACCGACCCGGCGCTGAAACGGATCGGCGGCCGGACCGAACAGCCGCTCATCCACCTCCGCGACGACCTCCTGCGCGGAGCTCAGCAACCGCTTCCCCTTCGCCGTCAACTCGATGATCGAGGCCGAACCCGCCCGCGCCGTGCGATCGCGCACCAGCCCCGCGGCCACCATCGCCTTCACCGCGGTGTGCACGCTCTGCACACTGATCGCACCCATCCGGGCCAGATCACTGAACGACGCACCGGGCACGCTCGCGATATGACCGAGCAGCGCCAGCCGGGAAACGGTGAGCTGCAGCGGCGTCAGGGCCGCACCGAGCTCGGCTTCGACACGATGCGCCAGGGTCAGCACGATGATCGACACGCTCGCGGGCGGCGGTTCGGGGTGATCGCTTTCGGTGGTCACCGACCCATCCTCTCGCACCGCCGGTCCCGGTTCGCACCGCGACAGCGCCTGAACGCCGATCGCCCCGCCGACCGGATCGATGCGGTCGGCGGGGCGGGTCGGCTCATCGGCTAGGCGATCGGGGTGAAGTCCCGACTGCCGATGTAGGTGGGGCGGGGATTCCTTGCCGCATAAGGGGCTTCGAGGGTGTTCTCGACACTGTTGAACACGATGAAGAGATTCGACCGCGGGAAGGGCGTGATGTTGTTCGAGGAGCCGTGCATGATGTTCGAGTCGAACAGCAGCGCCGAACCCGCGCCGCCGGTGAACTGGGCAATGCCGTGCCTCCCCGCGAGCTCGGTGATATCGCTTTCGGAGGGAATGCCGATCTCCTGCTCTCGCAGGGAATTTCGGTAGTGCGCATCCGGCGTTTCACCTTGACAGGGCACAAAGGTGCGGTGGGATCCGGGCATCAGCATCAGACTGCCGTTGAACGGGAAATTGTCGGTCAGGGCGATGGAGAGGCTGACTGCCCGAGGGGCGGGCATACCGTCCTCGGCGTGCCAGGTCTCGAAATCCGAGTGCCAGTAGAAACCGGTCCCACGTAGTCCCGGCAGAAAGTTGATACGGCTCTGATGAATATAGACCTCGGAACCGAGGATTTGGCGCGCCAACCCGGCGATTCGATTCTCGCGCACCAGATTCGCGACCACCGTGCTGAGCTTGTGCACCTCGAACACGGACCGGACGCGATTGGACTCCTTCTCGATGATGACGCGCTCGTCGAGCAGGAACTCCGGGTCGCGGGTCAGGTGGTCGAGCTCGGCGGCCACGACAGCCACCTCCTCGCGATCCAGCAGCGAATCCAGAATCGCGAATCCATCGGTCTCGAAATTGGCGAGCGCCGGTACGCCGACCTCACCCCATACGGACGGATCTGCCCGTTCCAGATGCGGTGCGGGTCCGGTGGTACGGGTGGGGTAGCGATCGATCAGGGTGTGGGTCGGCGACGACATTCCTTGCGAATTCCCATCATTGACTAGTCTGCGGAGACGGTGACGAGCGGGTAGACCCCGTGCTCGTCATGCACTTCCTGTCCGGTGACCGGCGGATTGAACACACACAGCATGCGCATGCGGGTATCGGTGCGCAGGCGATGCTTCTCATGCCCGTTCAGCAGATACATCGACCCCGGGCCCAGTTCGTAGGTGACGCCATTGTCGAGATCCTCGAGCGTGCCCGTGCCCTCGACCAGCCACACCGCCTCCACATGGTTGAGGTAGTGGAATTCGTGCTCGGTTCCGGCCTCGATGGTGGTCTCGTGGAAGGAGAAGCCCACGCCGTCGCCGCCGAGCACGATGCGTTTGCTACGCCAACCCGCCTCCGCCACATCGCGATCGGTGCCGGTGATCTCCGCGGTGGTGCGCACGATCATTTCAGTGCTCCTTCACAGACCGTGGCCACCGATTCGGCGAGGATGCCGAGGCCGTGTTCGAGTTCGGGATCGGTAATCGTCAGTGGCGGAAGTAGCTTCACCACCTCGTCGGAAGCACCGGAGGTCTCGGCGAGCAGTCCGCGCTCGAAGGCGACCTGGCAAACCTTGCCCGCCTGCGAGGGCTCATCGAAGACCAAGCCGTGCACCAGACCTCGTCCACGGGTGGAGAGACCTTCGTATGCCGAGCTCAGCTCGCTCAGGTTGCGGTGCACCAGTTCACCTTTGGCCATTGTCGCCGCGCTCAGCAGCGTATCGGACCAGTAGTGCTCGAGCGCCGCCTGCGCGGTCACGAAGGACGGATTGTTGCCTCGGAAGGTGCCATTGTGCTCACCCGGTGCCCACTGGTCGAGCTCGGGCTTCATGAGCACCAGCGCCATCGGAAGCCCGTATCCGCCAATTGATTTCGACAACGTGACAATATCGGGAGTGATGTCGGCGGCCTCGAACGAGAAGAACGGCCCGGTGCGTCCGCAACCCATCTGCACATCGTCCACGATCAGCAGAATTTCACGCGCGGAGCACAATTGGGCCAAGCCGCGCAGCCATTCGGGGCGTGCGATATTGACCCCGCCCTCCCCTTGCACGGTCTCGACGATCACCGCGGCGGGCTTGTCCACGCCCGAGGAGGCATCATCGAGGATGGCCTCCATCCAGGCGAACGGATCCGCAGCCGCGTCCGGTAGGTAGCCGTCATAGGGCATGGGTGTGGCATGCAACAGCGGCACACCGGCGCCGGCCCGCTTGGCGGCATTACCGGTGACCGCGAGCGCACCGAGGGTCATCCCGTGAAAGGCGTTGGTGAAGTTCAGGATCGCGGTCCGGCCGGTCACCTTGCGGGCCAGCTTCAGGGCCGCCTCGACCGCGTTCGCGCCGGTGGGTCCGGGGAACTGCACCTTGTAATCCAGATCGCGTGGCGCCAGGATCGTGCTCTGAATCGTCTGCAGCAGTCGACGCTTGGCAACGGTCGACATATCGAGACCGTGCGTAATACCGTCGGCCATAATGTAATCCACCAGGGCCTGCTTGAGCACGGGATTGTTGTGGCCGTAATTCAGCGCACCAGCACCCGCGAAGAAGTCGAGATAATCGCGCCCCTCCTCATCGCGCAGCCAGGCGCCGGAGGCCGTATCGAATACCGTCGGCCACGACCGGCAATAGCCGCGCACATTCGATTCGAGTTCGTCGAAGATAGTCATATCGAGGGTAGTCATCATCCAACCTCCTGGTCGGGTGCTATACGGAACAGATGCTCGGGCTCATGGCCGTCCGGAAAATGGCCGGGACCGAACAGTGGGCGACGGGTCAGCGGGGCACCATGGCGCCGGGCGAGGGCACCGAACATCGCGATGGAGGCGGCGTTGTCCGGTGAAACAGTGGTCTCGAGTGCGGAAACCCCATGCTCGGCGAGGCCGTCGAAGAGGAAGTCGAGCATGGCCACGCCCAGGCCCTTACCGCGGTGCGCGTGCTCTACCGCGACCTGCCAGACGAAGAAGGTGTCCGGCTGTTGTGGGCGCAGGTAGCCGATGACGAATCCGCCCACCTCGCCGTCGATTTCGACGACCACCGAAGTGGCCGCGAAATCCCGGCACCACAGCAGGTAGGCATAACTCGAATTGGTGTCGAGAACTCCCGAATTCGCGGCGATACGCCACAACCGCGCTCCATCGTCAAGATCCGGAGTGCGCAGGATCACTGTGTCCCCGCCACGAATCAGTCGGACCGGCGACAGAACCGGTGGTAGCCCCGGAGCGATTTGTCGAACTAGTGCGTCGAATTTCGTGAATTGGGTCTGCATGACCCTTTCCAGGTTGGCGAATGAAGTTTGAGGTCCTCTTTTCACTACATTACGATCACGTGACGATCCTGTGTCAGACGGCGGCACTGGGCAACCGGATGGTGAATCGCGCACCGCCGCCTGGGCGCGCGGTACAATCCACCCGGCCACGGTGGGCCGCAACGGTTTCCGCGACGAGCGCCAGGCCGATTCCGGTGCCGCTGGCCACACGGCGGGCATTGCGTACAGTCGCGAAGCGTTCGAAGATCCGTTCTCGCTCCGCCACAGGCACTCCGGAGCCCGCGTCGTCGACGGTGATAACCACCTCCGGACCCGCGCGAACGACCGAGACCGCCACAACTCCGCAGCCGTGCCGCTTCGCATTGTCGAGCAGATTACCGATCGCGCGCTCGAGCTCGAGTTTACGGCCGGTGATCATCACATTACCGGTCACCCGCAACAGCTCCGGCGGATACGAGCGTTCGGCCAGCATATGAGTGAGGAGCTCTGCGGCCGAGAGCAATTCGGTGTCACCGCGGTGCACACCGGCCTCGACCCGGGCCAGTTCGAGCATATCGTCCAGAATGTGCCGCAGATGTTCGAGCTCGGCGCTCACGAATTCGAGTGCACGGCGGGATCTTTCGGGCAGTTCATTCGAATGCCGGTTCAGTACACCGACACTGGTGATGAGTGTGGTCAGCGGGGTGCGGAGTTCATGACTGACATCTCCGACCAGGCGACGTTCCCGCTCCACCCGGCGTTGCAGCGAATCGACCATGGTGTTGAACTCGTCCACGGTGGTGGACAGCCGCCGCCGGGTGAACCAAACACCCACCGCCACACCGGATATGGCCGCGATGACCGCGACCACCAGCGTCAGCATCAGCGCTGGGTGTCGAGCCGGTAGCCGAGTCCTCGCACCGTGACCACGATCCGTGGATCGGAGGGATCCTGCTCTATCTTGGTACGCAGGCGCCGCACATGGACATCGACTATGCGCTCGTCACCGAAGAACCCCCGGTCCCAAATGCGTTCCAGCAGTGCGGTGCGGCTCAATACCCGCCCAGGACTCGCGGCCAACTCGCACAGCACCCGGAATTCGGTAATGGTCAAATGCAGCTCCTCCTCGCCACGGCGAACAGTGCCGCCGTCGGGGGAAAGCACCAGCGGCGCCTGCGGATCCGCGTCCAGGACCAACTCCTCCGGCGATTCGGGCTGCGGATCGTCCTGGGCGTTCGCCAGACGCGCACGGCGGCGCAGCGCCCGCATCCGCGCGGTGATCTCCTTGATCTCGAACGGTTTGGTGACGAAATCATCCGCGCCCGCTTCCAGCGCGGCGACCACATCGTGGGTGTCGTCACGGGCGCTCACCACAATGATCGGTACATCATGGTCGCGGCGGACCTCCCGAATACAGGTGAATCCGTCCATCTCGCCGAGCATGAGATCGACGATCATCACATCGGGTACGCCGTGATCGCGCAGATGCTCCAGGGCCGTCTCGGCCTCCTCGGCCTCGGCGACGTCATAGCCCTCGTCCTCCATGGCGAGCCGCAGAGCGCCGCGAACCCGGTCGTCGTCCTCCACGATCATCAGGCTCGCACCCATACACATCCCTCACCTGCACACGAGCGCGGCGGACCGCGCTCTCCCGATCGTGCGCCCGTGCGGGCACACACGAACAACCCGAGTACCCGGCCGCAGCGGGCTCAAACAGACGAGACCGCGATCACACCTGATCGGCCCTGGGTGGGGTCAGCCGCAGACTCCGCACCAATCGCGCGCCCCGGCGGGCACTGGCGACGCTCGCCTCCACCACCGCGCGAGTCACGAAGTGGCCCAGCGCCGTCGCGACGAAGACCGCGGCAATCAGGATCGGAGCCCACTCCCATGTCAATGCCAGCACCATGCGCTCGAGGGTGCCCTTGGGCTGCACCACCGGTTCCCAGCTGTTGAGCCGGACCCAGCGACCCAGGAAAACGCCTATGGCACAGAGGAAGTGGATGGCCAAAATGATCGGGGTACGCCACGCCCCGAATCCGGACCGCTCCAGGAACCCACGTAGCTCGGCGAGAACCAGGTAGTAGGCGACGAAACCGGAGATGATGAACACGCCGTACACCGGCAGCACCGTGCTCACCACCGGACCGTTGCCGATCGCCCTGATGTCATCGCGCAGATGCACCAGATCGGTCACCACATAGGGTGCGTTGGGCAGGAACAACAGCAGCAGCACCACCCCCGCCCACCACACCGGCGAGACCGGCAACCGCTTGCCTGTCTGCGGGTCGGAGCGGAACACCAGCAGCGCCAGCGCCACCGGTATCCATGCCAAGACGGTGTTCCACGTCATCCAGAACAGATCGCGGTGCAATACCCCCGAGAGGCTCGGCGTAACCGCGTTTACCAAGTCCATGCATTCATAATGCACGCGGACAGCACAAGTCGCCCGGGCGTCGCTGAAAGCGAGACCCGGGCGATTGTTTACGTATCAGCTAGGAGAACTTGATCTCGAGGCCGATACCGAGGATCGAGATCAACCAGATCACGCCGAGGAAGATGGTGATGCGGTCGAGATTCTTCTCGACGACCGTGGAACCCGACAGACTGGACTGCACACCACCACCGAACAGGCTCGACAGACCTCCGCCCTTGGCGCGGTGCAACAGCACCAGCAGCACCAGCAGCACGCTGGTGATGATCAGAAGGATGTCGAGGAACATGCGCATAGCTCGCATTGTATGCGGTCGTCAGCGGCACGATCGCATACACCCTGGTCGGTGCGGCAGCTGCTCGGCAAGATCATCGGGGCGGGGTGCGGCGCTGCTCGGCGCGGTGGGCCAGGGCGGCGACTATGCGCTGCCAGGCGGGTGAGGTCTCGGCGATCCGGGACATGACCAGCTTCAGGTAGCCGGGTTGGCCGCCGCCGCGTTCGTGTGCGATCTCCCAGGTGCCCAGATCGTCGATGAGGCGGTCCAGGCGGGGATCGTCCGGCTCCCAGTTCAGCGCCTGATCGCAGGCCAGGTAGACGCGGGTGGATTCGGGGTCGTCGAAGTGGGCGTTCTTCTCCCGGACCCGC
This sequence comes from Nocardia sp. NBC_01503, assembly GCF_036327755.1. NCBI lineage: Bacteria > Bacillati > Actinomycetota > Actinomycetes > Mycobacteriales > Nocardiaceae > Nocardia > Nocardia sp. NBC_01503. The sequence goes on along the minus strand of NZ_CP109596.1, from coordinate 5,835,391 downwards.
TGCGCGACGGCCTGCGGGTCCAGCGCTCGCATCAGGATCCAGGAGTCGCGCTCGGTGCGGACGCGCTGTTCGCTGATGCCGAGGTCGCGCATTCGATTCAGGAGGGTGACCACCTCGGGTGGCAGGACCAGGCTTTCGCCGCTCGCCAGTTCGGCGATGCGGCGGCGGCTTTCGGCGAGCAGATCGATCTTGCGTTGCAACTCCGCGTCGAGATCGGTGATGGCGGAGGCGAATTCGTTCGGCTGGGCGTGCAGGAGGATGTCGATGCGGGCCAGCGGGACACCGGCGTCGGCCAGGGTCCGGATTCTGATGAGATCCACCGCCGCCTGGGCGCTGTACCTGCGGTATCCGGAGGCATCGCGTTCGGGCTCGGGGAGCAGGCCGACGTGGTGGTAGTGGCGAACGGTGCGCACGGTGACGCCCGCGGCGGCCGCGAGTTGCCCGATGGTGAGCACCGTTCCCCTCTCCTGGTCGATGCCGCCGAGTCTAGGTGCGGGCCACACGGCCGAGGACATCGCGGATCGCCCGGACCACCGCATCCGGGCGATCGAAGCAGAGGCGGTGGTGGAAGGTGTCGGTGAGAATGCGCTGTTCCCCGTGCGAGACCGAGTTCACCAGCGCCGCATCCATTCTCGTTCGGCCGTCATGCATCGCCCGCTGTATCGTCTCCGGCACGGCGGGATCAGCACCCACCACGGATAACGCGATCAGCGGAACATCGGGGATATTCGGGCCGGACTTCAATTCGGTGGCGACCTCGACCAGTCCCCCGCGCTCGGCGAACCCGACCCGAATCCATTCGTCACTCTCCTTCGCCTCGGTCAGCGCCATCCGCACCTGCTCCGGATAGTCGGCCGAAAGCTCCGCGTTCATCTCACGCAACGCCATGCGCATCTGCTCGAACTCTTCGGGGCCGGTGGACATCAGCTCGGCCGCGGCCAGACTCGCGGCGGCGGGCATGAATTCGTCCCAGTCTCGATTCAGGCCGTCCAGCCATACCAGGCCCGCGACATCGTGCGGATACAGCTGCGTGAACCGATGCGCGTAGAGCGCGCCGAGCGAGTGCGCCACGAGAACATAGGGGCCACCGATGTTCTCGGCCCGCAGCAACTCCCGCAGCTCCGTGGCGACCGCCTCGGCACCGCGCGGCAACGGCACCGAATCGCTGTACCCCGTACCTGCCCGGTCATACACCACAGCGGTGGCGAACCGCGAAACCGCTTCCTGCACAGCGTAATAGTCGAGGCCCACCGCACTCGCACCCGGCAGGAACAACACGGCCGGTCGCCCACTCCCCACTCGGCGCACGAAGATCCGCCGCCCCTCGATCAGTTGAAATCCGCCCACCGGCGGAGCGAACCGTCCCGTAGAAATGCTGTCATTCGTCATACCGCAACCCTCCAACCCTGACGCACGGTCAAGGTCAACCCCGTGACGTCAGGTACGCCACCAGGGATGGGTCGGAGCCGGTGGGGTGACGGCTACGAGGTGCAGGGTGCGGCCTTCGCCGATGGCGAACTGAGCGACCTTGTCCTCGGCGGCACTTCGGGAGCAGCAGTTGCATGGTCGAGTTCATGGTGGACATGGCGATCATCCAGCCGAAACCGCCGACAACGAGTAGGGCCAGGACGATCGGCATATTGGGAACCAGCGCCGCACCGATGGTGGCGGCACCGAAGGCCAGCGCGGCTACGGCCGGCATGTGCGTGGGTGAGAGATAGCGGCGCACTCGGCTCAACCGGGTCGCGCCGAAGACCGCGCCCGCGCGGCGGCGGGAATTCGATTGCGCGGCACCAGATCCGGTTGTACGGCCTGCCAGGCGGGGGCGGTCAGCCGGTCTGTCGCCATGCCGGTCAGCGCGCACCCACCCGTTCGGCCGGGCTCAAGCCTCCGGAGCGGGCGGCACGCGCTCGGCGTACACGGCGAGCATGTCCTCGATCAGCGTCAGGACGGCGGCGTCCACATCGGGTCGCGGATAGACGCCGCGGACCACGGCCTCACCCGAGAACAGGTGCAGCACCAGGAAGAAGATCGGTTCACGGACCTCGGCCGGATACACGTCGAGCAGTCCGGTGCGATCCAGGGTTGCCACGATTTCGCCGTAGTAGGTCTGCGCGATCGGTTCGATGCGCTGGCGCAGTTCGGCATCCGAGCGCGCGGCCAGGAAGATCTCGCGCAGCGCGTGCGAGAGGTTGGAGGATTGCGCCGCGCGCAGGAATCGCAGGGCGGTGTCCAGTGCATTGTCCTGCGCCCCAAGGTGTTCCATGGTCGACCGATAGGCGTCGAGCTGGCGGCCGAACCCCTCCTCGGTGGTACGCACGATCAGATCCAGGCGGGTGTCGAACTGCCGGAACATGGCCCCTGCCGAGAGTCCGGCGCGCCCGCAGATCTCCTGCACTGTCGAGCGTTGATAGCCGACCTCTCCGATCGCCGCGATGGTGGCGTCGACCAGCTTGGTCACCGTGGCGGTCCGGCGCTCCTGTTGAGTGCGGCGCGGACGCGAAACTTCAGTCACATCGCACCATCCTGCCGTGTACCGGGGGTGAAACGGACCAGCGCCCCCGAGTGACCGTTGACACACTCCACACCCGCACCCTAGGGTCGGCATAACAACTTAGAAACCAAGCGCTCTCTATCTTTGGAAGCGAGCGCTCGGGCGGTGTGGAGGAGTTCGAAATGACAGCGGGGACCCGGGCGACGATCGCCCAAGCCTGCCTGGCCGTGGCCGCCGGATTGACCGTGAGCCTGTGGCCGATCGCACCGAATACCGCTGCGGCGGAGCCGGTTACCGTCGACCCGGCACTCCCCTTCCCGCTGCCACCGGCTCCGCCGTACCTGGATCCCGGTTTCTACCAACCGGATTCGGCGAAGGTGGCGGCAGCACAGCCCGGCGAGATCCTGGCCGCGCGACAGGTGAATCTCGCCAACTTCTGGCTGCTTCCGTTGAATGTGAACGCCTGGCAGCTGTCCTACCGCAGCACCAACACCCGGGGCGAGGCGATCGCCGCCGTCGCCACCGTCATAGTCCCGCACCGCGCCGCGCCCAGCGGTGAGCGCGGCCTGCTCTCCTTCCAGTTCGCCGAGGATTCGCTGTCGCAGAACTGCGCACCCTCCTACACCCTGCAGATGGGATCACTGCCCAATCCGCTGAACCCGGTTATCGGTGCGGAGTTCATCGAGGTCCAGGCCATGCTGCAACGCGGACACGCCGTGGTCATCCCCGACCACCAGGGGCCGAACGCCGCCTACGCGGTCGGCCCGCTCGGCGGTCGTATCACCCTCGACGGCATTCGCGCGGCGGAGAACTTCGAGCCCGCCGCGCTATCCGGCGCAGCCACCCGCGTCACGATGTGGGGGTATTCGGGCGGGGCCATCCCCACCGCGCACGCCGCGGAACTCGCCCCCGAGTACGCCCCCGAACTGAATATCGTCGGCTCCGCCACGGGCGGTCTGATGGCCGATATCCGCATGGCCGTCGACTACAACAATGGCACCTCCACCTTCGGCGGCGCGGTGCTCGGCGGCCTGTTCGGCGTCGCCCGCGAGTATCCGGCGGTCAACCAGTTCATCGAGCAGCATATGAACCCGCTCGGCAAAGCCGTCCGCCTGGTGCATGAAAACCAATGCGTGGCACTGCAATTCGCGGGCTTCCCATTCATCAACATCAAGGGCCTATTCGACTATCCGGGCGATCCCATGCGCTCGCCCGAAATGCAGCCCGTCCTGGACGAACTCAGCCTCGGGCACCGCGGCACCCCGACCGCCCCCGTCTACCTCTACGAGGCCCCGCTCGACGAGGTGATGCCGATCAACGCGGTCAACAACCTCTACGACACCTATTGCCAGGACCCGAACGCCAGCGTCGCCTACACCCGGGACCTGCTCTCCGAACACGGCGTCGCCGCCGTCTCCGGCACGGCCAGCGCCGTCCTCTGGCTCGACGCCCGGCTCAATGGCGTTGCCGCCCAACCGGGTTGCCATCAGCGCGACGTCCCGACCGAATTCCTGGACCCGGGCGCGATCGCGGCCTTCGTACAGGCGATCGGCGGCACCCTCGCGTCCGCACTCGGCATGCCGGTGTGAGGTCCGTACGATCGGCTACATGTCAGCAACTCGCAGGTGGTGTGTGCTGCTCGCCGTGACGGTGGGCGCGGTGGCCGGATGCACGAATTCGCAGCAGGCCAGTGATCAACCGACCGAGACGCCGATGGGGCGATCGTTCGTATCGACCGAGGTGAAGGGGACCGCGATTCCCGGTGGCGGGCCATTGACGCTGCAATTCCGGGACGGGCGGGTGACCGCGAACGCGGGCTGTAATACCGCGACCGGGCCGGTCACCCTGGACGGCGGGATTCTGAAGGTCGGCGAGCTGGCGACCACCATGATGGGTTGCCCGGGCGAGAACGCGGGAGCCGATGATTGGGCGCTCGGGGTGCTGCGGTCCGCTCCGACCTGGAAACTCAGCGGATCCGATCTGACCATCACCGGTAATGGCAACACCGTGACCATGGTGGATCGCAAGGTCGCCAATCCGGATAAGCCGCTCGTCGGCACAGCCTGGATCGTGGACTCGCTGGTGCGCAATGACGCGGTCGAGCGCTCGCGGACCCTGGACGAGGTGCGCCCGACGCTGACCATCGCACCGGATGGATCGGTCTCGGGCAGCGCGGGCTGCAACACCATGACCGGGCGCGCGGAGATCAGCGGCTCGGAGATCAGCTTCCAGATCGCCACCACCAGGATGATGTGCGATCCGCAGGTCATGGACGTGGAGCGGGCGGTATTGCAGGCCCTGGACGGAAAGGCCACGGCCACAGTCGATGCCGATACACTGAACCTGCGGAACACGGGCAATGGAACCGGCCTGAAGCTGCACGCGCAGTAGCGGATCGAATCGAAAATCGTTGTCGCCGGGCGGTATCCGAGCGGTACCGTCCGGCGCTATGCATACCGAATACCTCAATGTGGTGGATGTCGAAGCCACCTGCTGGCGCGGGCCGAATCCGCCCGGCCAACCCATGGAGATCATCGAGATCGGGCTCTGTGTCCTGGATACCCGGACCCGGGAACGCGTCGCCGAACACAGCATTCTGGTGCGCCCGGAGCGCTCCACGGTCAGCAAGTTCTGTACCGAACTGACCACCCTCACCCCGGAGATGGTGGCCACCGGCATCACCTTCGCGCAGGCGTGCGAACTGCTGCGCACCGACTTCCACGCCGATTCCCGCCCGTGGGCCAGCTGGGGCGCGTACGACCGCCGACAATTCGAACGCCAGTGCGCCGCAACCGAAGTCCCCTACCCCTTCGGTTCGAAGCACACCAATGCCAAACTCGCCTTCTCGGCCTCGCGCGGCACCGAACACCGCTTCGGCATGGCGGGTGCGCTGAAGGCGGCCGAACTCCCCCTCGAGGGCACCCATCATCGCGGCGGCGATGACGCCTGGAATATCGCGGCCTTGATCATCGAGATGATGCGACGCGACAGCTGGCCCGAATAGCTCGCACGCCGCCCGCTTCCGCGCCACAATCGACTGAGTGCCGCGACCAGCCGATCCGACTGGAGTTGCGCCGGACCTGCGCTTTTCGCATCTAGTCTGATAGCCCGGCGTACGCGACATATGGGACATACGGGAGAGGGTGGGTCGCATCAACGAGCGGGAGTCCGAACTCGATGGGTGGTTTCGGGCGGAAGTCGCCGCCACGAGACCGGGAGCGGCTCGGCCACAACAGGAATCGCTCACGCCGGGCAGTCGGCTGACCGGGACGCAGGGGCTCGAACTCTTCGAGGCGCAGGCCACCTCGCGACATCTGGACCTGGCGGCGCGACAGCTCGCGCGCGATGGGCGCGGGTACTACAGCATCGGATCCTCGGGGCACGAGGGGAATGCGGCGGTGGCCGCGGCGCTGCGAGTCGACGATCCGGCGCTGCTGCACTATCGATCCGGGGCGTTCTTCGTGCAGCGGGCGCGACAGGTGGCGGGGCTCGATCCGATCAGGGATGTGCTGCTGGGGGTGGTGGCCGCGGTCGCCGATCCGATCTCCGGTGGGCGGCACAAGGTTTTCGGCAGCAAGGCCGCCCATGTCATTCCGCAGACCTCCACCATCGCCTCACATCTGCCGCGCGCGGTGGGTCTGGCCTTCGCGCTGGAGCGGGCCGCACAGCTGCACGTCGCCTGCGAATGGCCCTCGGATGCGGTGGTGGTGTGCAGCTTCGGCGATGCCTCGGCCAACCACTCGACCGCGACGGGAGCGATCAACACCGCCGTGCATACCGCACAGCTGGGCGTACCCATGCCGCTGCTGTTCGTGTGCGAGGACAATGGCATCGGGATCAGCGTGCCGACCCCGCGCGGATGGATCGATCAGGCGTACGGCTCCCGGCCCGGACTGCGATGGTTCGACGCCGATGGATCCGACCTCACGGAGGCTTTCGCCACCGCACAAGACGCCGCGAATTGGGTTCGCGCGCACCGCAAACCGGCCTTCCTGCGATTGCGTACCGTGCGACTGCTCGGGCATGCCGGATCCGACGTAGAGACCGCGTATCGTCGCCCCGCGGAATTGGCGACCGAGCTGCGCGGCGATCCGGTGACTCGGACCGCTCGGTTGCTCATTACCGCGGGCTTCGCCACACCCGGCGAAATCCTGCGCCGCTACAGCGATATCGGCGCACGCGTCACCGCCACGGCCGAAAGTGTCCGGGGCGAGGCGCAACTCACCTCCGCGAGCGCGGTCATGGCTCCGATCGCGCCGTCGCGGCCGACCGTGGTGCGCACCGACGCCCTGCGCACCAGCGGCTCCGCCACCGCGATCTCCACCGGATCGGGCGCCGTCAGCTCCACCGGCGCGGCCGCGGGGATCTCCACCGGTGCGGTTGCCACCAGCGCCACCAGCTCGGTCACCGTCGGCTCCACAGGATCGGTCACGGTCGGGCACACCGGGTCGGCCACGGTCGGCTCCACCGGCGCGGGCGCGGGCGGCCGCACCGGCTCGGTCACCCTCGGGTCCACCGGCGCGAGCGCGGGCCGCCTCACCGGCTCGGGCGCGGTCGGCTCTGCCAGCTCGGTAGTCACCGGCTCCGCGCGGTCGGTCGCGTCGGCATCCGGCAGCACCCGCGCGACCTCATCGAAGTACTCCGCCACGGGTCGAGCGGCTCCCGGCGCGAATTCGACGAGCGCCGACGCCGGAACTCCGATGACGTTGGCACAGGCCGTCAATCACACGCTGGGGCAGTTGCTGAGCCGCGATTCGGATGTACTGGTGTTCGGCGAGGATGTCGGACGCAAGGGCGGGGTCTACGGCGTCACCAAGGGTTTGCAACAGACCTTCGGCGTGCGACGGGTATTCGACACGCTCCTGGATGAACAGAGCATCCTCGGCACGGCACTGGGCTCCGCGCTCGCCGGTTTCGTCCCGATTCCGGAGATCCAGTACCTGGCGTACGTACACAATGCCGAGGATCAACTGCGTGGTGAGGCGGCGACGCTGTCCTTCTTCTCCAACGGGCAGTACCGCAATCCGCTGGTGGTGCGGATCGCCGGATTCGCCTATCAGAAGGGTTTCGGCGGCCACTTCCACAATGACAATTCCGTTGCGGCACTGCGGGATATCCCCGGACTGGTGATCGCCTCGCCGTCACGCGCCGATGATGCCGCCGCCATGCTTCGCACGTGCGTTTCGGCCGCGAGGGTGGATGGCCGGGTATGCGTCTATCTGGAGCCGATCGCGCTCTATCACACGCGCGATCTGCACCGGCCCGGTGACGGCGGCTGGCTCGCGCCCGCGGACGCGGTCCGTCATGTCGAGATCGGGCAGGCCCGGGTGCACGGCACCGGAACACATTTGACGATCGTCAGCTTCGCCAACGGCGTGCCGATGAGCCTGCGGGTGGCGCGGCGGTTGGCCGAACGCGGCGTGCACGCGCGGGTGCTGGATCTGCGCTGGCTCGCACCGCTGCCGATCGATGACCTTCTCGACAACGCGCGGGCGACCGGCCGAGTGCTCATCGCCGATGAAACCCGCCGCAGCGGAGGCGTTTCCGAGGCGATCTGCACCGCACTGCTGGATGCCGGATTCGACGGGCGCATTGCCCGCGTCACCAGTGCGGACAGTTTCGTCCCACTCGGTCCGGCCGCGAATTCCGTTCTGCTGGACGAGGATCGGATCGAGGCGGCGGCGGATAAACTCCTCGCCGCGCTCTGATTTTCCCTCGATTGAGGTGTGGCGACGAGCGGAGCAGGCCCGATGAGGGGTGGTCCCCCGTCCGCTCGTCGCCGACGCCGGTCCGGTCGGCGCCCCTGTGCCGATGAGGGGGCGGCACAAGCTTGTATCTACTATCTCCGTACGTAGATAGTATTACCGGACGAGAGTCGCCCGGCGCAATAGCCCGGGCGCGAAAGTAAGGGTTCCCTCAGGTTTCCTACGTACACTCGGGCCGGTCAACGGGAGGAGTTCGATGCGGGCGGCTGGACGGCAGAGAGCCCGATGAGCATTTCCGCATGTCTGGCGCTCTACGGATTCGCGGTCGCCGTACTCGCACCACGCCTGCTGCGCCGGGTGGGACATGAGGGCGCGACACCCCGGGTGGCGCTCGCGGCGTGGCTCGCATCGATGGCTTCGACAGTGCTCGCCTGGGCGGTCGCGCTCATCATTCTGATCCTGGATCTCGCCACCCACCGCGTGTCGACCGTTCCACAGCGTTTCATGGACAGCTGCCTGCTGCACCTGCACGATGCGGCGATCGGCCGCTACGGCATGCCGGTACAGGCGGGGCTCTTGATGCTCTCGGGCTTGTCCGCGCTGGCGGCCGGATTCGTGGCGGCCCGACTCGTCCAGACGCTGCTGCGGGCGCGGCGCACCACGCACGAGCATGCGCAGATGGCCCGTTTGGCCGGGCGACATCACGCTCGACTGGACGCGGTCATCCTCGATGTCGACCAGCCCGCCGCGTATTGCGTTGCGGGCAAACCACATACGGTCGTCATCAGTCGCGGTGTGATACGCGCGCTCACCGACGATCATCTCGAAGCCGTGCTCAGTCATGAACGCGCACATCTGGCGGGCAGGCATCATCTGGTGCTCGCCCTCACCCGCGGATTGGCCACCGTCATGCCGCGGATCGACCTGTTCACGGTCGGCGCGGCCGAGGTGGCCCGGCTGCTGGAGATGATCGCCGATGATGCCGCGGCCCGAATTCACGGCCGCGGCACCGTACTTCAGGCGCTGCTCACCCTCTCCGGCATCGCCCAGGGTCCCGTCGGCGCCCTCGGTGCCGCAGAGGTCGGGCTGGCGGCGCGGGTCGAACGCCTCTCCGCGCCCGCCGCACCCGCGCTGCGCCTGCGCGCCAGATTGGCGCTCATCACCGCCGCGGCCTCGGCGGCGCTGATTCCGCTGGCGTCGGTGGTCGCGGCGGCAATCGGTCTGGTGGTCTGCACTCCGATCGAGTGACCGCCCGGTCCTGCGAGTACAGCGCCGCGGTCGCCAGCACCCCGATCAGGATGAGACCGATCCACACCGCTCGATCCGCACCGGCCGCGCGGGCCGCACCCACCACCGCGCCGGTAACCAGATTGCCGACGAGGATGCCGACACCGACCACCGTGTTGTAGAAGCCGTAATGGGTTGCTACCAGCCGATTCTCCGATAGCGAGACGACGGTGTCCATTTCGAACGGGAATACCGCGGCCGCGCCGACCGCCAGCAGCGCCGCCGCGATGAGCAGGGCCACGACGGCGGCGACCAGGGCGCGCGGTTGCCGGGCCGCGCCGGGCGCGGAGACCACCTGTTCCTCGACCATCGCGGCGAGCTTGCCGATCGTGATCTTGTCCATGACTGTCGCTTTCGGTATCGAGCCGCCGACCGGCGGCAGGACGAGTGCGGGCAGCGGACACCGGCCGATGGCGTACCCACATCGGCCTGGCGCTGACCGATCAGCGTCGGGCGATACACAAGCGCGTCAACAGTATTCGGCCGCTGACGGTGGGGAGCGGACACGATGGCGGACCGCGTCCGGAGTGCGTGCCGACTGTCGGCCCGGAGTCGAGCACGGCATGCGCGAGAGCGCTCAGCGACAGCGACGGTGCGTGGATACCCTCCGGCGCGACCGCGAGCAGGCCCTCGGGACAGTGCCGATGATGCGGGGAGCAATCGACGAATTCACGTGCCGCACGGCGGGATTCGATGTCTGTCGCTGCCGGTTCTTCGACAGCGGGATGGCGCGAGCCGTCCGCATTCGCGATCCCCGAACCGGGTTCACCCCGCAGCGAGCTGCCGGCCACGGCGTGATCGTGCCCGTCCGCGTGCGACAGGGTGCAGTCGGCGAGCATCCCGAACAGCAGTAGTACGGCGCTCAGCAGTCCGATCAGCATGACCGGTGGCCACCGCCGCACCTGCTCCATGCCACCTCCCCCGCCGAATCCGATTGACCGGACGCCGTTTTCGCCGAATCATGCCAGCAGTGGCGACATGATTGACATCGTGCCGAAACAATCTACTATCTCCGTACGTACTTAGTTGAAACCGGATACGCGAGTCGATGCACAGCAGATGAATTCGAAGCGAAACGATGGGGGACGAAATTATGAGCGCTTGCCCCGGGTGAGTTTGCGCAGGGCAGCGCGCAGGCCCTCGGATTCCTCGGCGCTCATCTGCTCGACGAAGTGCGCGAGCACCAGATCGGATCGGCCGCCGCTGCCCAGGGCCTCGCGCATGAGGCGGGCGCTGTACTCCTCGCGGCTCAGCGTCGGCCAGTAGGCGTACGCCTTGCCGACGCGTTCACGCTCGAGCCAGCCCTTGCGATGCAGGTTGTCCATGGTGGACATGACGGTGGTGTAGGCGATATCGCGTTCGCCGGCCAGGCCGTCGAACACCTCTCGGACGGTGGTTTTCTCGGCGCGGTCCCAGATCCGTTCGATCACGACCGCTTCCAATTCGCCGAAGCCTCGCGCACCCATGGGTCTCATCTCCTCATCCGGTCCGCAGCGTATGCCCTCACATACGTTCTACGTACGTAGACAGTAGTATGGTGCACCCGGCGTGCGCCTATCGCAACCGCAGCCGAGATCGGGTGCCGCCCGGTCAGTCGGCGATGCGATGCCCGGCCGCACGCAGCACCGTTGACGCCTCCTCCAGGCGATGATCCGGGACCAGCACCAAATCGGCGTGATAGGTCGAGGCCACGAAAACCGGAATAGCCGCATCGGCGAGCGGTCCCACCAGCGCCGCCAGCATGCCCGGCTGATCCAGGCCGTGCGCACTGTCGCCGTAGATCCCCTTCCAGCGCTCACCCTCCGCCCAGCCCGGAGCCTCACGAACCGCGGTGAGCCCCTCCGGCGCTCGCACCAGCGCGATCCAGTCGTCATCCTCCGGGAACGTCGAGTTCGGCAGATGCTCCACCACGAACTGTGACGGGACGATGCGCAAACGCTGGCGGGCGGTCATGTAGGCATCGTAGAGGCGGGCACCGACCGATCCCGTCCGAGCCGGGTTCGGAGTTCAGCGCGCGAGTCCGGTGCGATGGGCGTAGGCGATGGCCTGGCCCCGATCGCGGACGCCGAGTTTGCCGAACAGCGAGTTGATATGGCTCTTGACAGTGCTCACACCGATGAAGAGTTCGCGGGCGATCTCGGAGTTGTTGCGGCCCTGGGCCATCAGGCGCAGCACATCGAGTTCGCGATCGGTGAGATCGGCGGCGGGTGCGACCGGGGCGTCCAGACCGGCGACCAGGCGCGCGCCGACATCCGCGGCGAGGGTGGTGTGACCGCTGGCGACCGAGCGAATGGCGGCGGCGATCTCGGCGCGACCGGCGTCCTTGGTGAGATATCCGCGAGCACCGGCGCGCAGGGCACCGGCGATGGAGGCGTCATCGGCGTAGGTGGTGAGCACCAGGACGGCCGTCTCCGGATGCGTGGCGGTGATTGTGGCGGTCGCTGCCACACCGTCGATACCGGGCATGCGCAGGTCCATGAGGACGACTCCGGGCGAGAGGCGGCGTACCAACTCGACCGCCTCCGCGCCGTCGCGGGCCTCGCCCACCACCTCGACATCCGGGAGCAGCGAGAGCACCGTGGTGAGGCCGTCCCGCACCGTGGTCTGATCATCGGCGACCACCACCGTGATCACCTGCGCGGCACTCGAATTCGCACCATCCATCGGCCATCCTCCTTCCCCGCCGTCACCGTGCCACCGACCGCCGCGATCCGTTCCCGCATACCGAGCAGGCCCGCCCCCGCCCCGGACCGCGCCAGCGAACCCATATGCGCCACGACATGATTCGATATCGTGATCTCGATATCGGCCGCCCCGTCGTGCCGGATGAGCGTCACCGGCTGTCCGGGAGCGTGTTTGCGCGCATTGGTCAGCGCCTCCTGCACCGCGCGCGCCAGCGCCACCGCCACCTGTTCGCTCACCGGATGCTCGACGGCCCGACCGCCCGTCACGGTCGGCGCGGCCCGCACTTCAGGGTTCATCTCGAGCGAATGGGCCTCGGTACTCAGGTCCACCGCCCCACCAGCGGCCCGATGCTCCGCGGTGAGCCGGTGCAGTTCGGCGGCGAGATCGAACTCCTCCGAACGGAGGGTGCCGACCACCCGCCGGGCGTCGGCCAGGCCCGAAACCGCCAGGGCGTGTGAGGCTTTCACCCGTTCGGCGGCCTTGTCGACCGCACCGGCCTCCAGCAGCGCATCGGCGGCGTCCAGTTGCAGCACCAGGCCGCCCAGGGTGTGGGCGAGCACATCATGGATATCGCGGGCGATGCGGCCGCGTTCGGCCAGCGCGGCGGCGCGGTCCCGTTCGACGCGAATCACTCGGCTCTGTTCGAGCAGGAGCCGATTCTGCTCGGCGGCTACGCGGGTCTGCCTGCGGTTCCAGCCCATCAGAGCGACCAGGCCCGCCGAGGTGACGATACCCAGAAAACCGGTCGGGGCGGATCCGGCCAGCACACCGGACAGACACATAGCCACCGCGGTCACGCCCGCCACCGTGAGCCCGAACCAGACCGGATCACTCAGCACCGCGATGGCGAAGACGATCACCACCAGCGCCGTCATCATCGATCCGGTGAGCTGCATCGCGGTGAAACCGCCGCCGATCGCCATGGCGCACAGGAAGATTCGCTCCGATCGAGCGGCGGCCGGAGCCACCACCCAGCCCGCCCAGCCGATCCAGGACACCAGCGCGGCGATCAACACCCACGGCTGGTGGATTTCCGGCGCGTGCCAGGAGGTCACGATCACCACGACCAGCCCGCCCAGGCGGAACAACCTGGTCAGGCCGGTCGGGGGCGTACCTATCAGCATCCGGTTCAGTCTGCCGTAACCAGCAGCGGTTGTCCGGCGCGACGGGCCAGCACCACACCGCGGCCCGCGCGGTTCAACGCCAGCATGAGCAGAATCGCGCCCAGTGACACGACCATGTCGGCACCGGCCTGCTCGGCACCGAGATCGATACCGATCCGGACTGCCAGCAGGACCAACCAGAGCAGTGAACCGAGCAGACCGGTGCGCGCCTGCCAGCCACTCTCGGCCCGGCGCACCTGCGACAGCGCACCCATGGCCAGGCCGACCGCGATACTCAGCACCGCGGAGAGCGCGAGCAGACAGGCGGCCGCCGCGCCGATGCCCGCCGCCGGAATCGCGTCCCGCAGCCGCACGAATCCGATGATGCCCAGGATGATCGGGCCGCGCCAGATTCGCGTCGGGTCCAGGTCCTGCCAGCGAGTCTGCCGGTACACGATCCACCCGGCCACCAGCACGATGATCACGCCTTCGACAACCGTGTTCTGCAAGTTCATGTTTCGAGCGTCCGCGAAACGAGTGCCGGAGCCCACCACCCGCGGGTGGATCACGGGTGGAGATCCCGAGATTTAGTAGTGGTGACCAAAAATAGGATGACGCGCGCCGGACAGGGCCGTACGGTCTGGGACATGAGCGCGAGTCCCACATACCTCACCGCCCGAAACGAGGAGATCGCGCCCGATTCCACTCCCCCACAGCACAATCCGGCACGGAAAGACATGACGAACGACTTCGAGATCAGAGCCGATTACGACCGCGACAGCATTGTCGTCTACCAGGCGTACAGCGAGCAGATCGCCGTACCGGCGGTGGCGGCGCAGCGGTTCGTGCCGCCGTTCTCCACCAATCGGATGACCTGGATCAAACCGTCCTTCCGATGGCTCATGCACCGCAGCAATTGGGCGCGCAAACCCGGTCAGGAACGTATTCTCGCGGTGCGCATCTCACGCATCGGCTGGGCGGAGGCGCTCGGACAGGCGGTCCTCACCAGCCCGGAGCGGCGGGTATACGCCGATTCGGCCGAGTGGCGAAAGCTGTTCGCGCACGCCATGGTTCACGTGCAGTGGGATCCGGAGTACTCGCTGCGCGATGCCAAGCTCGACCATCGCAGCATTCAGGTCGGGCTGTCCCGGCACATTATCGACCGATATGTCGACGAGTGGACCCTGGAGATCCGTGACCTGACACCGCTGGTGCACAAGATGTCCGCACAGCTGCGCGAGGGCCGCGCCGACCGCGCCAAGGCGCTATTGCCGCCCGAGCGGCCGTATCCACTCGACGCGGAGCTGGCGCAGCGGGTCGGCGCGAGCTGACCTCGCGCCCGCACGAACGCCGGGTTGCACGAAAGCGGGGACGGGGTGGCCGCGGAGACATTACTCTCCGAAACACTCCAATTTCACATGCTCTACGTCGGGTCGCCGACGCATCCTCGGCCCCGCCGCGGATATGCGCGCGCGGGTCCGCCGAAAGGATTCGCGTTCATGCGTAAAACCCTGTGGGTCAATGGTATTGCCCTCACCGCCGCCGCCCTCATGAGTGCGGCGGGACCGGCCTCGGCCACCGTCGCGGACTCGATGGGATACGACTCGACCTTCAAGGTCGGTGTCGATATCAAGCCCGGCGTGTACACCACGACCACCGCCGCCACCGTCTGCGCGTGGGCTCGGCTCTCGGCGATCACCGAGGATCTCAGCGCGGTCCTAGAAAGCGGCGGGGCGATCAACGGCAAAGTCACCGTCGAGATCAAGCCGGGCGATATCGCCTTCTTCACCACCGGGTGCGGCACCTGGAAGCTGCAGACCACCACCAGCATCAATACCGGGTCCGGCGGCAGCGGCTCCGGCGGCAGCGGCTCGGGCACCGGGTCCTCCTAGTCGACTCCGACCGCTGTCCACCCCCGGGTGGACAGCGGTCGTGCCGGGGGTGGTGGTCCGGCGAACGACCCGGTAGCACGCTGGAAATATGGTCATAATTCAGCTGCTGCCCGCCGCCGCGCTGGCGAGTCTGCAAGTGGTCGGAATCGTTTGGCTCGCCACGGCCGTCTGGTTCGCGGTACGGCGGGCGGGCACACCGCGGGACAAGCTCTGGCATTTCGCACGCACCCTGCTCCCCGAACCGTGGATGCTGCTCGGGCTCACCGTACTCATCGTGATCATGAACCTGCTGCCCGGCGGGATCTGGGAGACCACCACCTGGACCAATCCGGCACTGGCCGAGGTCGGTTCGGTATTCGTGATCGGATCCGCGGCGCTCATGGTGTGGGCGCGACTCGCGCTCGGCACCATGTGGGCCGGGCGGCCGATGATCCAGCAGGAACACGAATTACGTACGGGCGGGCCGTATCAGGTGGTGCGGCATCCGATCTACACCGGAATACTCGGGGTCATGACCGGCCGCATGCTCATGGCGGGATTCGGGGCCACCGTGGTCACCTTCGTCTTCATCCTGGGCTGGCTGCTGTGGCGAGTGCGAGAGGAGGACCGCATCCTGATCGACACCTTCGGCGACCGCTACCGGAGCTATCAGCAGGAGGTCGGCGCGCTGATCCCCATACCGCGCCGCGACCAGGTCCGGCCACGGTCCGAGCTACGGAAAAGCCCACCGTCACAACCGATATAGACGATGCCGGGCGCTCCGGGTTCGAAGGCGATGGCATGCTGATCGGTAGGGCTACCGCCGCTCTCCGGTTCGGCCCCGATATCCATCCAGGTCCACCCGCTCCCGCAGCGATCACCGCGATGGACGCTGATCGCACCGGCGTAGATCTGATTGGCATTATCGGGCGCGACCGCCAGAAACCAGTCGTACCAGGACTGCGCGGTGCGCACACCGGGCGGGAGTTGCTGTGCGCTCCAAGTGTTTCGGGCGCGCCGCCACAGGTAGGCGGTCGGATTGCCCTCGGAATCGAAGGGCTCGCCGGTACCCCAGGCGTATGCGATGGCGGGGTCGGTGGGCGCGGTCGCCACCGCCAACCGGGTGAACCGAGAGGGTGCACCCTCCAGCCGTACTCGTTTGAAAGTCTTTGCGTCATAGCCGGATTGCCAGACACCATCCGAGCTGGCCGCCAGTATCTCCGCGCGGCCCAGCGCCATCGACCAGGTGCATTCCGGATGCCGCCTGATCCACGTCGAACCCGCGTCATCGGAGGTGTACATTCCACCGGTGGTGGCCGCCAACAGTCGACCGGAATCCCTCGGGTCGACCAGCAACTGGTAAAAGCCCTGGCCCACAAAAGGATCCGAGCATCGAACGGACCAGGTAACTCCGCCGTCCACCGAGGCCAGCAACCCCGCCCCGAGAAAGAACCAGCAATCCCCCTCCCCGGTCCCGCAGTACACCGTCCCCGGCCGCCCCGGATCGAACGCGAGCGCCCCCACCGCCAGCGTCGACGCGCTCCCGGTACAGGCCCGCCAACTCTCCCCCCGATCCCAACTCCCCCAGACCCCACCATTGCCCGCCCCCACCAACACATGCGCCGCATCCCCCGGATCCACCGCTACCGCCGAAACCCGCCCCGCGGCCGGATCCCACCCCGCCTCCCGCAACACCCGCACCAACCGCAGCACCGACTCCCCACCCGGCACTCCGGCACCCCCGAATTCCCCTGCACCATCATCGGGTCCATCGAAGTAGCCCATCGGCCCTCCATACGAATTCGGAACGATGCACGGAGCCTATCGACGCGCACTCCCTTTGGCGGGCGATCCGACCACCAACTCGAAATCCGTTCCGCCCGAACCGCACTCGAGTCGTGGTGATGATCTCCGAAGCTCCGACAAAAGGGGCGAAGGCGACAAAAGGCCGGACATCCATTCGGATGTCCGGCCTTTCGGGTGGTGCGGTTTACGGCAGGGGGCCGCCGGCGGCGATGGCCGAAAGGGTGGCGAATTCGTCGCCCTTCAGGGAAGCGCCGCCCACGAGGGCTCCGTCGATATCGGTCTGGCCAACCAGTTCGCCGACGTTCTTGGCGTTGACCGAGCCGCCGTACAGGACGCGGACGCCCGCTGCCACTTCGGGATTCGCCAGGTCGGCGAGCTCCTTGCGGATGGCGCCGCAGACTTCCTGGGCGTCGGCGGGGGTGGCGACCTTACCGGTGCCGATGGCCCAGACGGGCTCGTAGGCGATGACGACCTTGGAGATCTCCTCGGCGGTCAAGCCCTTCAGCGAGCCGCGCAGCTGCTCGAGGTTGTACTCGACGTGGGTCTTGGACTCGCGGACGCCCAGGCCCTCACCGATGCAGACGATCGGGGTGATGCCGTACTTGAGCGCCTGCTTGGCCTTGGCCAGCACCGTCGCGTCGTCCTCCAGATGGTACTGGCGACGCTCCGAGTGGCCGACCACCGCGTAGGTGCAACCCAGCTTGGCCAGCATGGAACCGCTGATCTCGCCGGTGTAGGCACCCTCGTCATGGGTCGAAACATCCTGCGCGCCATAGGTGAGCAGCAGGCGATCACCCTCGACCAGGGTCTGCACGCTGCGCAGGTCGGTGAACGGCGGAATCACCGTGACATCGACCTTCGCGAAGTACTTCTCGGGCAGGGCGAATGCGATCTTCTGCACCAGAGCGATGGCCTCGAGGTGATTGAGGTTCATCTTCCAGTTGCCGGCGATCAAAGGCTTACGTGCCATGGTTCAGCCCTCCAGAACCGAAAGGCCCGGAAGTTCCTTGCCCTCCAGGTACTCCAGCGACGCACCGCCACCGGTGGAGATATGCGAGAAACCGTCATCCGGCAGACCGAGCGAACGCACGGCCGCGGCCGAATCGCCGCCACCGACCACGGTGAACGCGCCCTTACCGGTCGCGACCACGATCGCCTCGGCAACACCGCGGGTACCGGCCGCGAACTTCTCGAACTCGAACACGCCCATGGGCCCGTTCCAGAACACCGTCTTGGCCTCGGTCAACAGCGCACCGAACCGATCGGTGGACTCCGGACCGATGTCCAGACCCATCCAACCTTCGGGAATCTCGTTGGCGGGCACCACCTTCGACTCCGCATCGGCCGCGAACTTGTCGGCGACGACGATATCGCGCGGCAGATGGATCACATCGGCGTACTTGTCGAGCAGATGCTTGCAGGTGTCGATCATCTCTTCCTGCAGCAGCGAACCGCCGACCGGAAGCCCTTGCGCCGCAAGGAAGGTAAAGCACATGCCGCCGCCGATGACCAGGGTGTCCACCTTCGGCGCGAGCGCCTCGATGACAGCCAGCTTGTCGGAGACCTTGGATCCGCCGAGCACTACCGCGTACGGGCGCTCCGCGTTCTCGGTGAGCTTACGCAGCACCTCGGTCTCGGCCGCGACCAGCGAACCCGCGTAATGCGGGAGCAGCGTGGCCACGTCGTAGACCGACGCCTGCTTGCGATGCACCACACCGAAACCGTCGGAGACGAACGCACCGTCATCGCCGACCAGCTCGACCAGCGCGGCGGCCAGCTTGGCCCGCTGCGCGTCGTCCTTGCTGGTTTCGCGCGGATCGAAGCGAATGTTCTCCAGCAGCATCACATCACCGTCGGTGAGGCCCTCGGAGCGCGCGAGCGCGTCCTGGCCGACGACATCACCGGCGAGCTGCACATTGCGGCCCAGCTCCTCGGCCAGACGCGCGGCCACGGGAGCCAGCGACAGCTTCGGATCCGGCTCGCCCTTGGGGCGACCCAGATGCGCGGTGACGACCACCTTCGCGCCCGCCTCGGCGAGCGCCTTGATGGTCGGAGCCGACGCGATGATGCGGCCCGGATCGGTGATGACACCGTCATCGAGGGGAACGTTCAGGTCGGAGCGCACGAGCACGCCCCGACCCTCGACACCCTCGTTCAGCAGATCTGCGAGTGTCTTGATCGCCATCGTGCTCAGAGCGACTTGCCGACGAGACCGATGAGGTCGGCCAGGCGGTTGGAGTAGCCCCACTCGTTGTCGTACCACGAGGCGACCTTGACCTGGTTGTCGATGACCTGGGTCAGCGGCGCGTCGTAGATGGAGGAGTGCGGGTCGGTCACGATGTCCGAGGAGACGATCGGATCGGTGTTGTACTTCAGGATGCCCTTCATCGGGCCATCCGCGGCGGCCTTCATGGCGGCGTTGATCTCGTCGATGGAGGCGGCCTTGGCCAGATCCACGGTGAGGTCGGTGAGCGAACCGGTCGGAACCGGAACGCGCAGCGCGTAACCGTTCAGCTTGCCGAGCAGCTCCGGGAGCACCAGGCCGATGGCCTTGGCCGCACCGGTGCCGGTGGGCACGATGTTCAGGGCCGCGGCGCGGGCGCGACGCAGATCGGCGTGCGGGGCGTCCTGCAGGTTCTGGTCCTGGGTGTACGCGTGCACGGTGGTCATCAGACCACGCTCGATACCGAAGGAGTCGTTGAGCACCTTGGCAATCGGGCCGAGGCAGTTGGTGGTGCAGGACGCGTTCGAGATGATGTTCTGCGAACCGTCGTACTTGTCGTCGTTGACGCCCATCACGATGGTGATGTCCTCGCCCTTGGCGGGCGCGGAGATGATGACCTTCTTGGCGCCGGCCGCGAGGTGGCCCTTGGCCTTGGTCGCATCGGTGAAGATACCGGTGGACTCGACGACCACGTCGACGCCCAGCTCGCCCCACGGCAGTGCCGACGGGCCTTCCTTGATGGCGAGGGCCTTGATGCGCTGATCGCCGACCACGATGGTGTCATCGCCATCCAGCGAGACATCCTGCGGCAGCCGACCGAGGATCGAGTCGTACTTGAGCAGGGTCGCCAGCGTCGCATTGTCGGTGAGGTCGTTGACCGCGACGATTTCGATGTCAGTCTGGCCGAGCGCCTTCTGCGCCTCAACCGCCCTGAAGAAGTTGCGTCCGATACGACCGAAGCCGTTGATGCCTACCCGGACAGTCACGTTATCGCTCCTCAGCTTTCAAGCGGATCGTTTTCCCTTGTGTACTCACCCTAACGCCGTCACGGAAACATCACGGACACACCCCGGCAGATGTGAGGCCGCCGGGGCAGTCGGTTTTGTTCCAGTTACGACTGAGGCACCGTACCCGGTGGGTACGGTGCCTCAGACAGATTCACGCCTCTTCGAGGAGTTCGGCGGTGACAGCGGATTCGGTGTCGGGGACGCCCAATTCCTTTGCGCGGCGGTCGGCCATCGAGAGCAGGCGTCGAATGCGGCCTGCCACAGCGTCTTTCGTCATCGGCGGATCGGCCAGCTGGCCGAGCTCCTCCAGCGACGCCTGACGGTGCAGGACGCGCAGCTTGCCCGCGGCGGCCAAATGATCGGGGACATCGTCGGCCAGTATCTCCAGCGCGCGCTCCACACGGGCGGCGGCGGCTACCGCGGCCCGGGCCGAACGACGCAGGTTGGCGTCGTCGAAGTTGGCGAGACGGTTGGCCGTCGCGCGGACCTCGCGGCGCATGCGCCGCTCCTCCCACGTGAGCCGGGTGTCCTGCGCACCCATGCGGGTGAGCAGTGCCCCGATGGCCTCGCCATCGCGCACCACGACGCGATCGGTGCCGCGCACCTCACGTGCCTTGGCCGAGATACCCATGCGCCGGGCGGCACCGACCAGGGCCAATGCGGCCTCCGGTCCGGGGCAGCTGACCTCCAGTGCGGAGGAGCGGCCCGGTTCGGTGAGCGAACCGTGCGCGAGAAACGCTCCGCGCCAAGCCGCTTCGGCATCACCGATACTGCCGCCGACCACCTGCGCGGGTAGACCCCGCACCGGACGGCCGCGCACATCGAGCAATCCGGTCTGGCGCGCGAGCGCCTCGCCTTCCTTGGAAACCCGTACGACGTACCGGGAGGTTTTGCGAAGCCCGCCTGCACCCAGGACGTGCACATCGGAGCCGTAGCCGTACAGCTCGAAGATCTCACGACGCAGTCGGCGCGCGATGGAACCCATGTCCACCTCGGCTTCAACGATCACTCGACCACCGACGATGTGCAATCCACCGGCGAACCGCAGTAGCGCGGACAGTTCCGCCTTGCGCGAACTCACCTGTGAAATGGTGAGTCGGCTCAGCTCGTCCTTCACTTCCGCTGTCATCGCCACGAGACGCGCTCCTTTCCACCCAACCCGGACCGCACATGTTGGCCCATATGCCGTCCTTCGACTCGAAGCCCTGCTGATTCCGGCCGAGGTTGCCGGATCACCTGATCCAGTGCGGCGGCAAGCTTTCCGGGGTGGTGCCGGTCTGTCCCGGCCTCGGCAACATCAGCGAAGGTTACTCGTGCTCGCAGCTGTTCGGCAGCTCTTGCCACATGTTCGCGTTCCCTACCCTCGGGTACGGAGCCGGAATCCACCAAAACATGGTCGACCGTGAAATCCGGTGCGTGCTGGGACAATACATGTAGGTGGCGTTCCGCGGAGAATCCGGCCGTTTCGCCCGGTTCGGCAGCGAGGTTGAGCACCAACACTTTCCGCGCCCGAGTGTGAAGCAGAGCTTCGTGCAAATCGGGCACGAGGACGTGTGGAATGACGCTCGTGAACCAGCTGCCGGGCCCGAGTACGACCACATCCGCATGCTCGATCGCCGAGGTCGATTCGGGGCAGGCGGGCGGATCCGAGGGGATCAACCGCACCCGCCGCACCTTGCCCGGCGTGGTCGCCACAGCCACCTGACCTCGAATGCAGCGGCTCACCCGGGGGTCACCCTCCAGACCCGCCACATCCGCTTCGATGGTCAGCGCGATCGGCGACATCGGTAGTACGCGACCGGTGATCCGCAGAATTCTTCCTGCTTCGTCCAGTGCCGCAACGGGATCCCCGAGCTCCTCGGTGAGCCCCGCCAGAATGAGGTTGCCCACCGAATGCCCGGCAAGCGCACCGCTCCCGCCGAAGCGGTGCTGCAGTGTGCGCGCCCAGATGCCGTCGGACTCTTCGGCCAAGGCCGCCAAGGCCATTCGAAGATCACCCGGGGGCAGCATGCCGAGCTCGGCGCGCAGTCGTCCGGAGGACCCGCCGTCGTCGGCGACCGTCACCACCGCCGTGATCTTGCGGGTCAGCCGTCGCACCGCGGTCAACGTCGCGTACAGACCATGTCCGCCGCCCAGCGCGACAATCGCCGGATTGGTCATCCGGCTCGCCGCGGTATCGGTCTCGCGTGCACTCATTCCCGCCCCAAATCCCGGTGAACCACGCGAACAACGTCCCCCGCTCCGTTGTTCGCGTCGGCACCGAGTAGGTCACCCAGTGCCTCCGCTATTGCCACACTGCGGTGCTTACCGCCGGTGCAGCCCACTGCCACGGTCATGTATCGCTTCCCCTCTTGGCGGTAGCCCTCGGTGGTGAGATCGATGAGGTGGCGGCCGGTACCCAGATAGTCCTGGGCACCCGGACGCGACAACACGTACTCACTGACCGCGGCATCCTGTCCGGTCTGTTCGCGGAGTTCCGGCACCCAATGCGGATTGGGCAGGAAACGCAAATCCAACACCATGTCGGCGTCGAGTGGTACTCCGTACTTAAAACCGAACGATTGGATTGTTAATTGGAGGGCGGTCGGGGTGGCCCCGCCATACGCCTCTTCCAGCTTTCGGTGCAGCTGGTGAATCGATAGCGCGGTGGTGTCGATAACCAGGTCGGCCGCGGTCTTGACCGAGGCAAGACGCGCACGCTCGGCGGCGATACCCGCGGTCAGCGTGCCGTCGGCGCTCTCGCTCTGCAGCGGATGGCGACGCCGGGCGAACCCGTATCGACGGATCAGGACATCGTCGGAGGCCTCCAGGAAGAGAATGCGGGTGCGCACGCCCGCTGAGCGCAATTGTTCGGTGACCGCCGAGAGGTTTCCGGTGAAGAAGCGACTGCGCACATCCATCACCATCGCGAGTTTGCGAATGGGCGGATCGGCACTTTCGCCCAATTCGACCATGCGGCCGATCAACTCGGGCGGCAGATTGTCGGCCACGTAGTAGCCCAGATCCTCCAGCACCTTGGCGGCAGTACCACGGCCGGCCCCGGATAAACCGGTGACTATGACCACCTCGACCGGTTGCTCACCGATCCGGGTCGTACTGCTCTGGTTTGCGACCGCACTGCTGTTGGCTTCGACGCGCGTCATGTCCTACCGGGTTCGTCTCTGAGGGTCCCTCGATCATCCTGCACCGGTACCCGAATCCGGCGCAGGCGCACGCTCGAGGAGAGACATAGCTGTGATTCTCCCTCCCGACCTGCACAGACGGCGTGTCGCGCAACACGCTCTCGGCGTGTCGCGCGAATGCCGCCCGGGGACCTAGTCGGTATGCAAAGCAGCGAGTACCGCCTTGGCCGTGGCCATGCCGATGCCCGGGACCTCGGTGATCTGCTCCACCGTAGCCTCCTTCAGCTTGGCGACCGACCCGAAGTGCGTCACCAGCGCCGTTTTCCGGGTTTCGCCCAGGCCGGGAACGGTGTCCAGCACCGAGGCGGTCATCCGGCGCGAACGTTTGCTGCGATGGAAGGTGATGGCGAAACGGTGCGCCTCGTCACGCACCCGCTGCAGCAGATACAGCGCCTCACTGGTGCGCGGCATGATGACCGGATCCGGCTCATTGGGGACCCAGACCTCTTCGAGCCGCTTGGCCAGACCGATGACCGCGACATCGGTGATGCCCAGTTCGTCCAGGATCTCGGCGGCGGCATTGACCTGCGGGGCGCCGCCGTCGACCACGTACAGGTTGGGCGGATAGGCGAAGCGGCGCGGCTTACCGGTCTTGGGATCGATGCCCGGCAGGCTGGATTCTGTTGCCTCCGAATCGGATTCGGCGAGCTCGGCGGCCTCGGCGGCATCCAGATCGCGGCGTAGTTTGGCGAAGCGGCGCCGGGTCACCTCGGCGATACTGGCCACATCGTCGGAGCGACCGTCACCGGCGGCCTCCTTGATGGCGTAATGCCGATACTCGGACTTGCGCGCCAGACCGTCCTCGAAGACGACCAGGGAGGCGACCACATCGGTGCCCTGTACGTGACTGATGTCCACGCACTCGATGCGCAGCGGGGCGCTGTCCAGATCCAGGGCGTCCTGGATCTCCTGCAACGCGGCCGAGCGGGCGGTGAGATCGCCTGCGCGCCTTAGCTTATGACGCTGCAGCTCCTCCTGGGCATTGCGCTGCACGGTCTCGGCGAGCGCCTTCTTGTCACCGCGCTGCGGGACGCGCAGCTGCACGCCCGAGCCGCGGATGGCGGAGAGCCACTGCTGCACCTGTTCGGCATCGCGCGGCAGGGCGGGCACCAGCACCTCGCGCGGGACCACATTGCCGGGCTGCTCATCGCCCGACTGTTCGGCCAGGGTGGATTGTTCGCCATAGAACTGGGTGAGGAACTGTTCGACCAGCGCGGGCACCTCACCACCGGACTCCACCTCGTCGATCGCATCGCCGGATTTGTCGACCACCCAGCCGCGCTGACCGCGCACGCGGCCGTCCCGGACATGGAAGATCTGTACCGCGACCTCCAATTCGTCTATGGCGAAGTCGATTACATCGGCATCGGTACCGGTGCCGAGCACCACGGCCTGCTTCTCCAGCGCGCGGCGCAGGGCCTGTACATCGTCGCGCAGCCGGGCCGCGGTCTCGAAATCGAGCTCCTCGGCGGCGGCGTGCATCTTCTTCTCCAGCTCCTTGACCAAGCGGTCGGTCTTGCCGGAGAGGAAGTCGCAGAAGTCCTCGACGATCCGCCGATGCTCATCGGCATCGACCCGGCCGATGCACGGCGCGGAGCATTTGTCGATATAGCCGAGCAGACAGGGACGGCCGATCTGACTGTGCCGCTTGAAGACTCCCGCCGAACAGGTGCGCACGGGGAAGACCCGCAGCAGCAGATCCAGGGTTTCGCGAATGGCCCAGGCGTGCGCGTACGGGCCGAAGTACCGCACCCCCTTCTTGCGCGCGCCGCGATAGACGAACACCCGCGGATACTCCTCATTGAGGCTCACCGCCAGCACCGGATACGACTTGTCGTCCCGATAGCGCACATTGAAGCGCGGATCGAATTCCTTGATCCAGTTGTACTCGAGCTGCAGCGCCTCGACCTCGGTGGAGACGACCGTCCACTCCACGCTGGCGGCGGTGGTCACCATCTGCCGGGTGCGCGGGTGCAGCCCGGAGACATCCGCGAAGTACGAGTTCAGCCTGCTGCGCAGACTTTTCGCCTTACCGACGTAGATGACCCGCTTGTGGACGTCCCGGAACTTGTAGACGCCGGGCTCAACAGGAATCGTCCCCGGCGCGGGCCGGTACGTCGAAGGATCAGGCACGCACCCAGATTAACGATCCCCTCCGACAGGCCCGTCGCGCCCGGCTCCCGACCAATCCGGCGAAGGCGACACGACACTCGTGTAGGACCGCGCCACGCCGTCGAACTCATCCGCGAGCGTCTCGGCGACGAAGGTACCGGCAAGATCACCGAACCAGAGGGGAGCAGTTGCCATGATTCGCCTTCGCCGTCGACGCCGGTCGCTTGCGATCGGAGCCGCGTTGACCTTGGCCGCCGCCGCACTGGTGGCGGTGTCCGTCCCGGCGACCGCCGAATCCGCGGACGGAACCATATTCGTGTACGGGGACTATCTGATGCACCAATCCACCGTTGTGGTCTGCGGCGGCCCGGTGCTTTCCGAACCCGCA
Organism: Nocardia sp. NBC_01503; assembly: GCF_036327755.1. NCBI lineage: Bacteria > Bacillati > Actinomycetota > Actinomycetes > Mycobacteriales > Nocardiaceae > Nocardia > Nocardia sp. NBC_01503. The sequence continues at coordinate 5,809,527 of NZ_CP109596.1, read as the reverse complement.
CCGCTCCTGGTCGCCTAGGCGCGCCACGCCGCGCGCGTATTCCCGCATCGCGGCGGTGTACGAGGCCAGTATGGGTGCGCACGGTCATCGAACGATCTGTCCACGCACAAGGGGAGTATTGAAGATGAATCAGCAACACCGCCGGTCCATTGGGCTCGGCTCGGCCCTGAGCCTGGGAGCCGCCGCCCTGGTGAGCATTGCCGCACCGGCCGCGCACGCCGACGCGCCCTGCCGCATCGACCGCACCCTCGACACCGCGACCTACACCTGCCCCGAGGGCATGTGGTACGCCGCCGTCGTCGAATGCCTCGGCACCCGCCAGGTCGGCAACGGCTTCCAGTCCCCCACCTACATCGTGGGCGACTCTCCCCGCCCGCTCATCCCCATGACCATCGAATGCAATGGCGACGGCAAGCGGGGGATCGTCCTGAACGCCTACACCGACGGGCCGTTCTGAGGTTCGACTAGACGGCGTTCAGCCGTTCGACGCGCTGTGGCCGGAATCCACTGAAATTCGTTGCGGCACCTTCGGTGTGGATCCCGGCCACACGCACGCCGGGATGACGGGGCGCCCTCCTCGGCGGGTTCCCCTATCCGCGAGAGCGTTCAGACGCGCGGGCGCGGGCTCAACTCGCGCAGCAGTGCGGGGGCCAAGTCGCCGCGCTCGCCCACCTCGAGGGTGTCGAGTTCAAGCCAGTCGGCCATTTCCCGCAGTGCCGCAGCGAGTTCCGACGCCACGTAGGTTGCGTCCCGGCCGGGTTCGGAGAACGCGCCGGGCACGCGGAGAACGCCGGTGGTGCGATCCGCGCGCAGGTCGACGCGGCCGACGATCTCACCGTCGAGCAGGAACGGGAAGACGTAATAGCCGTGTACGCGTTTGTGTTCGGGCGTGTAGATCTCGATGCGGTAGTGGAAGTCGAACAGGCGCTCGGTGCGGGCCCGGAAGAAGATCAACGGGTCGAACGGGCACAGCAGGGCCGCGCCGGTGATTCGGCGCGGAGCGCGGGCCGCGGTGTGTAGGTAGGCGGGCTTGTCCCAACCCTCGACGGTGACCTGCTCCAACTCCCCCGAGGCGATGAGATCGGCTATCGCGGGTTCGGTTTGGACGCGGGTCAGGCGGTAGTAGTCGCGCAGATCGGTCTCGGTGCCGATGCCGTGGGCGGAGGCCGCGCGGCGGACGAGTTCGCGGATGGCGTCGGCTTCGTCGAGTTCCCGCTCGCAGACCTCGGCGGGTAGTACCCGCTCGGTGAGGTCGTAATGGCGTTGGAAGCCAACGCGTTTGGGGACCGACAACGCACCCGAGGCGAAGAGCTGCTCGCAGACCACCTTGGTCTCACTGTAGTTCCAGCCCCAATTGTCCTTGGCACGTGGACGATCCAATTCGAGATGCTTCTCGATCTCGCCGGCGGTGCTCGGGCCGAATTCGCGCACCACGCTCAGCACCTCGTCGGCGAGCTTCTCATCGCGATGGCGGCCGAGTCCGGCCCAGCGGCCGTGCCGGTACTTCACCATGCGCCAGCGCATGAGCGGCCAATCGTCCACCGGCAGCAGGGCCGCTTCGTGCGCCCAGTATTCGACCAGCTTGCGCGGGCGACGCGCGGAATCGCTCCACGACATCTCATCCAGCAGCGCGCGATCGTATGCCCCGATCCGGCTGAACACCGGTGCGTAGTGCGCACGCACCACCGCCGACACCGAATCGATCTGTAGCAGCTTGGTGTTGTCGAGCACCTTGGCCAGCGTGCGCCGGGTGGGCGCACCGCTCGGGCGGGCGGTGGCGAAGCCCTGAGCGCCCAGGGCAATGCGACGCGCCGCCGCGACGGTCAGAGCAGCAGATCCATTGGAGGAAATCGGCACAGTGGAACCATGCCATGTCCCACCGACAGACAAGTTCGATACAGTCGTGTATCGAACTTCTACGAACCGAGGAATTGGGCATGATCGAGAACCCGGATGTCATCGTCGTCGGCGCCGGTCTGGCCGGTCTGGTCGCGACCCACGAATTGGTCAAGGCGGGGCGCCGGGTACTGGTGCTGGATCAGGAGAACCGCGCCAACCTCGGTGGCCAGGCGTTCTGGTCGCTGGGCGGACTGTTCTTCGTGGACAGTCCGGAGCAGCGCCGCCTCGGCGTGAAGGACTCCCTCGAACTGGCCATGCAGGACTGGTTCGGCTCCGCGGGCTTCGACCGCGAGGACGAGGACCACTGGGGCCGCCAGTGGGCGCGCGCCTACGTGGAATTCGCGGCCGGCGAGAAACGGCAGTACCTGCACGATCTGGGGCTGCGGGTGACCCCGCTGGTCGGCTGGGCCGAACGCGGCGGCGAATTCGCCGATGGGCACGGCAATTCCGTCCCGCGCTTCCACCTCACCTGGGGCACCGGGCCGGAGGTGGTGCGGGTATTCCTGGAGCCGGTGCTCGCCGCCGAACAGCGCGGACAGGTCGGATTCGCGTTCCGGCATCGCGTCGATGAGTTGGTGGTCGACAATGACACCGTCACCGGTGTGCGCGGTAGCGTCCTCGAACCCTCGGAAGAGGCGCGCGGTGTCGCATCATCACGAAATGCGGTGAGCGACTTCGAACTCGCCGCGCAGGCGGTGATCGTCACCTCCGGCGGTATCGGCCACAATCACGATCTGATCCGCCGCAACTGGCCGGTCGATCGCCTCGGCCCGTGCCCGGAGCACATGATCTCGGGTGTGCCCGCGCATGTGGACGGGCGCATGCTCGGCATCACCGAGGCCGCCGGTGGACGGATCGTGAACCGAGATCGTATGTGGCACTACACCGAAGGCATTCACAACTGGGATCCGATCTGGCCCGATCACGCCATCCGCATCATTCCCGGACCGTCCTCGCTGTGGTTCGACGCCAATGGAAAGCGGATGCCCGCACCGTGTTTCCCGGGCTTCGACACCAATGCCACCATGAAGCGGATTCTCTCGACCGGCTACGACTACTCCTGGTTCATCCTGGATCAGTCGATCATCGAGAAGGAGTTCGCGCTCTCGGGTTCGGAGCAGAATCCCGATATCACCGGTAAGGACCTCAAACTCACGCTCAAGAGCCGCGTGGCCAAGGGCGCGCCGGGGCCGGTGGAGGCGTTCAAGCAGCACGGTGTGGACTTCGTGGTCGCCGACACTCTCACCGATCTCGTCGCGGGCATGAACAAGATCACCCGTGGTCCGCACCTGGATCCCGCCGATATCGAACGCCAGATCGTGGCGCGCGACCGCGATACCGAGCACAAGTTCAGCAAGGACGGCCAGCTCATGGCCATCGGCAACGCCCGCCGCTACCTGGGTGACAAGCTCGGCCGGGTGGCGACCCCGCACAAGATCCTGGATCCCGCGCACGGCCCGCTGATCGCGGTGCGATTGAACATCCTGACCCGAAAGACGTTGGGCGGCTTGCAGACCAACCTCGACTCACAGGTCATGCGCGCGGACGGCACCGCCTTCCCCGGGTTGTACGCCGCGGGTGAGGTCGCCGGATTCGGCGGCGGTGGCGTACACGGCTACAACGCCTTGGAGGGCACATTCCTGGGCGGCTGCATCTTCTCCGGTCGCGCGGCCGGACGAGCCCTGGGCCGCAGCCTGAAGTAATCGACGCGCCATGGATCCCGGCCAAAAGTACGCCGGGATGACGAGGGCGTGCGAAGTGACCGAAAGCGTTTGCCGCCCACGCATTACGCGTGGGCGGCACGTTGCCTTCAGGCGGCTACGAACCAGCGGTAGCAGTCCCCGCGCAGCAGTAGCGCGAGCACGATTCCCGACGTCATCACACCGAACAGCACCGCGAAAGGCCCGACCCCCGTGGGCATTTCAGCGGATACCAGCGTGAAGACGCCGTAGAAGGCTTGCAGGCTGGCCAATCCCAGTGCGGCCACCCAGACCCACTGCGAGCGCAGCCCGAAGAACAGTGCCACACCGCCGGTCACCCAGGCGGCGAAGAAATGCCCCGCGCTCCCGAGCAGCCCGCCGAACCCACTGGTCACCCCGAGCAGCACATGCACCAGCGCGAATCCCGCGGCCGTGAAAGCGGCGTATTGAGTTTCCCGCACCTTCGCGGGCAGTTCGATCTCGGAACAATTACGGCGGACCGTTCGCAGTACCACTGCGAATCGCTCGAAAATCGTGGCAGGAACACTGTTCCCGGCACTCGTCGGCGAGATATCCATCTCGTCGACCACAGCCGACTGCGAACTCACAGCACTCCTCATCGAGTATCCCCTGGTTGCGCGCCCCCTGCGAACGCGCAGAGCCTGACGCTAACCAAATATTCAGCTGCGAGACAATCGAGTTCGGGAAGTTATGACCATGGCCACAGCGGATAGCACGCGAGGAAAACAGTGATCTCGAACACATAACGGCCGCACACGATTTCCGTGTGCGGCCGTCGTAAGTGCAGGTCCTCCAGCGATTTTCCAGTATAGCGCCGGAAGCCGGAAACTACTTGTCGTCCATGGGGATGGGCGGAATCACCGGGAACTCACCGGTGTACCCGGCCCGCTGCTCGGCGATCGCCAGCACCCGCGGTTTGGCGACCTTCCACCCGATCATCAAGGCGGGCACGATGATCACCAGGCTGCCCACCGTCCAGGTGCCCACCGGATGGTCGAAGGCCATGAGCACCAGCACCGCGAACAGGAACACCAGCGTCGCGATACCCGACCAGGGCGCACCGAACATCCGGAACGCGGGCCGCTCGGCCCGGCCGTTCTTCCACCAGTACCAGAGCTTGAGCTGGCACAGCACGATCGTCGCCCAGGACGCCAGAATGCCCAGCGACGCCACATTCAGCACGATCTCGAACGCCTCGTCCGGGACGATGTAGTTCAGCCAGATACCGAACAGCGCGATGGTGCTGGTGAGCAGGATGCCGCCGTAGGGCACCCCGGCGCTGGACATGCGCGCGGTGAACTTGGGCGCACTGCCGTTCATGGCCATCGACCGCAGAATGCGCCCGGTCGAGTAGAGACCGGCGTTCAAACTCGACAGCGCGGCGGTCAGCACCACGAAGTTCATGATCGAACCCATATGCGCCACACCGATTTTGCCGAAGAAGGTGACGAACGGGCTCTCCCCGGCCTTGTACGCGGTGTACGGCAGCAGCAGTGCCAGCAGGATGACCGAACCGCAGTAGAACACCGCGATACGCACGATCACCGAGTTGATGGCGCGTGGCATGATCTTGGCCGGGTTCTCGGTCTCACCGGCGGCGATACCGACCATTTCCACTGCGGCATAGGCGAAGACGACACCGGAGGTGACGGTGATGAGCGGCAGGATGCCGGTCGGGAACCAACCCCCGGCATCGGCGACCATACCGAGGCCGGTCCGAGCGCCGTCGACATCGAAGCGTCCGGCCAGGAAGACCGTGCCGACGATCAGGAAGGTGACCAGGGCCAGCACCTTGATCATGGCGGCCCAGAACTCCATCTCACCGAACCACTTCACCGACGCCAGGTTGATACCCAGCACGATGATCAGCGCGCCCAGCGCCAGAATCCATTGCGCCACAGGCTCGAACGGGCCCCAGTAGTGCAAATACGTTGCCACGGCGGTGGTGTCGACAATGCCGGTCATGGACCAGTTCAGGAAGTACATCCAGCCCGCGACGAAAGCCGCTCGCTCACCGAAGAATTCGCGCGCGTAGGAGACGAACGAACCCGAGGACGGGCGGTGCAGCACCAGCTCGCCGAGCGCGCGCAGGATGAAGAAGACGAAAACACCACAGATCAGGTACACCACGAACAGCGATGGCCCCGCGCTGGCGAGACGACCGCCCGCACCGAGGAAAAGGCCGGTTCCGATGGCGCCACCGATGGCGATCATCTGCAATTGCCGGGGCTTGAGCGCCTTGTGATAGCCGCTGTCCTCGGCAGTGAGATTTGTGGCCTGTGTCCGGATCTCGGTCATACGCCGGTTAACCCTCCGCAATCGTGTATTGAGGCGGTCCGAGAGTACCTTGCAAATAACTGAGAACCACATCGCCGCTCCGAGCAGGGCTCGTTACCGGTGGTCAGAGCACTTCACGCGGTACGGACGACTTCCCAATGCTGGTAACCAGCGTGACGCCGGTAGTCGATATACCGCCCGAGCAACGCAAAAACCAGACCGCGCCGCGCACCGGCGCTAGAGTCCGATCATGAGGCGCATGCGACGGCATACCTGGAGCGGCGCCGCGGCCGCCCTGCTGCTGCTACTGGGAGCGGCCACGGCCTGTTCATCCGATTCGGAGTCGAAACTGGGCGCGTGCGAGACCTCCCCCAATGGCGTTCCCATCAGCGCCACCGCGGGCAGCGGCCCCACCAGCACAAATCTGAGCACCAATCCGGAGATCGCCACCGGATACCGCACCGGGATGAAACCCGTGCACACCAAGACCTTCGCGGTCTCCACCGCCAATCCCATTGCCACCGAAGCCGCGTGCAAGGTGCTGAAGGACGGTGGCACGGCCGCGGACGCGCTCATCGTGGCGCAGACCGTACTGGGTTTGGTCGAGCCGCAGGCCACCGGCATCGGCGGCGGCGCGTTCCTGCTCTACTACGACGCCGCGAGCAAACAGGTCGATGCCTACGACGGTCGCGAAACCGCACCCGCCGCGGCCACCCAGGACTATCTGCGCTGGATAAGCGATACCGACCGCACCACCCCCCAGCCCAACGCCCGCGCCAGCGGCCGATCCATCGGGACGCCCGGGGTACTGCGCATGCTGGAGCTGGCCCAGCGCGAACACGGTAAGCAAACCTGGCGCGATCTGTTCGCTCCGGCAATCTCCCTGGCGGACCAAGGCTTTCAGATCAGTCCACGCATGGCCGGTCAAATCGCCGACAGCGCAGCCGATCTCGCGCGTGACGACAATGCGCGGGCCTACTTCCTACAGGGCGACGGTAAGCCGAAACCGGCCGGAACGACGCTGACCAATCCGGCGATGTCCAAGACCCTCAACGCGATTGCCTCCGACGGCGCGGACGCCTTCTATACCGGGGCCATCGCCGCGGACATCATCGATGCCATCGGCACGACCACGGGCGGACGCACCCCCGGTCTGACCACCGCCGCGGATCTCGCCGCATATCAACCGAAGAAGCGCACCGTACTGTGCGCGCCGTACCGCACCCATGAGATCTGCGGCATGCCCAACCCGTCCTCCGGCGGCACCACCGTCGAGGCCACCCTGGGCATTCTGTCGAACTTCGATCTGGCGTCGATGAAACCGACCGATACCACCGGCGACAATGACACCGCCCGCGATGGCGGCAAGCCCACCGCCCAGGCCGTACACCTGATCTCCGAGGCCGAACGCCTCGCCTACGCCGACCGCGACAAGTACGTCGCCGACTCGGATTTCATTCCGATGCCGGGCAATTCACCGCACACGCTGCTGAATCCGGACTATCTGAAGCAGCGCTCCGGACTCATCGACCTCAACCACAGCATGGGCACCGCCCAGCCCGGCGACTTCGGCCCCGTACCCCTCGGCAATGGCGTCCAACAGCCCGAACACGGCACCAGCCATATCTCCATAGTGGACGAGTACGGCAACGCCGCCTCGATGACCACCACCGTCGAGTCCGCCTTCGGCGCCTTCCACCTGGTGGACGGGTTCATCCTGAACAACCAGCTCACCGACTTCTCCGCCGAACCGCTCGGCAAAGACGGTCTCCCCGTGGCCAATCGGCTCGACCCGGGCAAACGCCCCCGCAGCTCCATGGCCCCGACCCTGGTCTTCGACCGCGCCCCCGATGGCACCCGAGGCCAACTCGCGTACGTCACCGGCTCCCCCGGCGGCTCGGTAATCATCCAATTCGTGGTGAAAACGCTGGTGGCCATGCTGGATTGGGGTCTGAACCCCCAACAGGCCGTCTCCATGGTCGCCTTCGGTGCGGCCAACTCCCCCACCACCAATGTCGGCGGTGAACACCCGGCGATCAATGCCGCCGATAACGGCGACCAGGATCCCCTCGTCCAACAGCTACGCCAGCTGGGCCATCAGGTCTCGGTCCTGCCGCAATCCAGCGGCCTCTCCGCCCTGGTCCGGGACGGGAACGGCTGGGCCGGCGGTGCGGATCCCCGGCGTGAGGGCGTCGTACTCGGCGACCCGAACTAGCCTGGCACGGAAGGCGATTGCCCGGGGACCGCGACGCGGGCCCCGGGTATGTCAGCTCGGATTTCCGGCGGTGTACTTCGCGCCGAGTTCGCGGAAGCGATCCATGGCCGAGGCCGCGCGGAGTTTGTCGTTGGTGCGGATGGCCATCATGGGGACGTACTCGTCGTGCACGAGTTCCAGACGAGCCCAGGACTTCTTGTCCGCGAACGAGATGCCTCGAATGTCCTGCCAGCGGAATTCGCTGTCCCCGAGGATGTTCCGGACCACGACACCGCGCTTACCGACTCGGACGCGAGGGCGGGTCAGCAGGAGCACCCCGCCGCCGAGCAGCAGTCCGAAGACCGCCAGACCCAGCTGGTCCGCGAGGCGGAAGTTCACGCCGGTGGAGCCGTGTCGCAGGAAGATTCCGGCGATGATGAAGACCAGGGCCAGCAGGGCCGCGACAATGCGCGCGGTCATGATGGCGTGCTGCGGGCGCACCTCTAGATCCCATTCGGCTCCGGACGAGGCGGGGGGCTCGTTCTCCTCGGACGCCTCGGGAGCTGACTTCGCTTGCGCGCCAGCGGTTTCGGTGCCAGACACTGCGGTTTCACCGGCCTTCGATTCGGTCGCCGACGGCTGAGTCGATTCGGTCGCGGACGGCCGCTTCCGGCGGGGCGGTTCCTCCGCACCGCCGTCGCGCTTCCAGATCCGGACGACAGGCATGCTCAGACGGTCTGCGAGAGTTCGCGCAGTGTGAGCGCGGCATCGAGGGCGGCGGCGGACGCCTGCTCACCCTTGTTCTCGAACGAACCCGGCAGACCCGCACGATCCAGGGCCTGCTGTTCGGTGTTCACGGTGAGCACACCATTGGTGACCGGCACGCTCTCATCGAGCGAGACCCGGGTCAGACCGGCGGTGACCGAATCACAGACGTACTCGAAATGCGGTGTCTCGCCACGGATTACGACACCGAGAGCGACCACCGCGTCATGGCTGCGGGCCAGCGCCTGCGCCACCACCGGCAGCTCCATCGCGCCCGCGACCCGGACCACGGTGATATCGGCGACCCCGGCATCACGCGCGGTCTTCTCCGCATTGGCGACCAGTGCATCGCAGATGGTGGTGTGCCAGCGCGACGCCACGATGCCAAGCTTGAGATCCTTGGCATCGGCGAGCTCGAACGTGGGTACGCCCGTGCCGCTCATCGGTTTTCCGCCCTTCTCATATGTCCGTTGCCCGCATCAGTTCGCGGTTTCGCCCAGATCACCCAGGTCGAGATCATCCAGGCCGACCAGGTCGTGGCCCATGCGATCGCGCTTGGTGCGCAGGTAGTGCAGGTTGTGCGAGTTGGCGCGCACCGGCATCTGCACGCGCTCGGTGATGCTCAGGCCGTAGCCCTCGATCCCGGCGCGCTTATCCGGATTGTTGGTCAGCAGTCGCATCGAGGTGATGCCGAGATCGACCAGGATCTGGGCACCGGTGCCGTAGTCGCGCGCGTCGGCGGGCTGGCCGATGGCGATATTGGCGTCGTAGGTGTCCAGCTGCTGTTCGTCCTGCACCTGGTACGCCTGCAACTTGTGCATCAGTCCGATACCGCGGCCCTCGTGACCGCGCATGTACAGCACCACGCCGCGGCCCTCATCGGCCACCAGCTGCAGTGCGGCGTTCAACTGCGGACCGCAGTCGCAGCGCAGCGAACCGAAGACATCACCGGTGAGGCATTCGGAGTGCACGCGCACCAGCACGTCCTCACCCTTGCCGTCGGCACCGGAGATATCGCCCATCACCAGGGCGACATGCTCGGACTCGTCGTATTCGCTCTCGTAACCGATGGCCTTGAAATCACCGAACGCGGTCGGGATGCGAGCCTCGGCGACGCGGCGGACATGCTTCTCGTTCTTGCGCCGCCAGGCGATCATGTCGGCGATGCAGATGAGCGCCAGATCGTGCTCGTCGGCGAAGATGCGCAGCTCCTCGGTGCGCGCCATATCGCCTTCGTTCTTCTGACTGACGATCTCGCAGATGACACCGGAGGGGTGTAGTCCGGCCATCCGGGATAGGTCGACCGCGGCCTCGGTATGCCCGGCACGGCGCAGTACGCCACCATCCTTGGCACGCAACGGAACCACATGGCCCGGGCGGGTCAGATCATCGGATTTGGCCAGCGGATCGGCGAGCACCCGCATGGTGGTGGCGCGATCGGCGGCGGAGATACCCGTCGAGATGCCCTCGCGGGCGTCCACGGAGACGGTGTACGCGGTGCCGTGCTTGTCCTGGTTGACCGCGTACATGGGCGGCAGGCCCAGTCGATCGCAGTCCTCACCCGTGAGCGGGACACAGATGTAACCGGAGGTGTAGCGGATCATGAAGGCCACCAGCTCGGGGGTTGCCTTCTCCGCCGCGAAGATGAGGTCGCCCTCGTTCTCCCGGCCCTCGTCGTCGACGACGACAACTGCCTTACCCGCGGCGATGTCGGCGACTGCGCGCTCGATGGTGTCGAACCTGGTCACGTCTGTTGTGCTCCATCTCGAATTAGGTGCCGCTCCTACATTAGGGCAGTGTCTGATTTGCGCCGCCTCCGGCGTCGCGGTTCGCGGCCCCCGAAGACTCGGTTCTTCACTCCTCCGCTCAGTCGCTACGCTCCCTCGCTCCGTCGCTCCAGAACCGAGCCGGGCCGCGAACTTGCAGGTCAGCCGCGCTGTACCAGCCGCTCGACGTACTTGGCGATGACATCCACCTCCAGGTTCACGGTGGTGCCGACCGGCGCGGTGCCGAGCGTGGTGAGTTCACGGGTGGTCGGAATGAGCGAGACCTCGAACCAGTCCTTGCTGCCGTCCGCGGCGGCCTCATCGGCCAGACCCAGTCCGGAGACGGTGAGCGAGATGCCGTCGACGGTGATCGAACCCTTCTCCACCACGTAGCGAGCGATGCTGTCGGGCAACGAGATTCGCACGACCTCCCAGTTCTCGGAGGGGGTGCGGGAGAGCACCGTGCCGGTGCCGTCGACATGGCCCTGCACGATATGACCGCCGAGGCGGCTGTTCACGGCGGCGGCGCGCTCGAGGTTGACCCGCGAGCCGGTGGCGAGGCCGCCGATGCTGGAGCGATTGAGGGTCTCGGCCATGACGTCGACGGTGAAGGTGTCGCCCTCGACCTTGTGATCCACGACGGTGAGACAGACGCCGTTGACCGCGATCGAATCACCGTGTCCGGCATCGGAGGTCACCAGCGGGCCGCGGATGGTGAGCCGGGCCGCATCGGCCAGTTGCTCGGTGGCGACGATCTCGCCCAGCTCCTCCACGATGCCTGTGAACATGCCCTACCTCTCCCTGTCGCCTCGGGCCGCGAAACGTGCCCGTCGCTTGCGCCAACAGCCCGGACCATCGGTGCATTCCCCGATGACGGGCGTCCGCCTCCAGCCTAACGACAGCGAGTCGTAGTGGGCAGAGCGCCTCTCCTACAGGAAGATGTCAATTCGCGCAGAGGAATCGGGGCCTGTACCCAATTCCGACTCGCTTACACCATAATCTTGCGGATCTGCGGAAATGGTCGCAAGATTGTTATGCAGCTGATTCCTACAGTTCAACTTCGCTCATCATCACATCTCGGCGAGCAGTTCAGCGCGGAACAAGTCCCGCATCCGTCGTCGTGTCCGGCGCGGATCAGTCTTCGCAGCATGTCGAACCGAAGGAAGGTTGGGCCCCGTGCGGGGTCGGATCCAGGTGGACTACAACACAATTGGGAGTGCAGCGTGACCACGCTTCTCGATACCACCCTCGAAGTTCGTTGCGTGCAGTACCGGCGCGAATTTCATCTTCCGGCATCGATAGACCCGGCGTCACGACACATCCTGTTAGAGATAGGCAGCCGCTACGGCGCCATCACCATGCCCGCCGAACTAGGCGAACGGGTACGGCAGAGACTCGCCCAGGCCGAGCTGGCGGGGCCGGTCGTGCACCATCCGCGCGCGCGACGCTGGACCTTCATCACCGGTCCCGCCCGCCCGGAAACCCTCAGCACGCCCGTCAGCGCGGCACTGTTCCGGCTGTACGCGACCGTGGCGTGCGCGGGTGCGCAGGTGGTGCTGCCCTCCGCCGACGACGAGCGGACGGGCTACCGCACCTGGATTCAACCCCCGGAGACGGTCAGCTCGGTGCCGCCGCTGGAGTCGGTGGTCGAGGCCCTACTGGGCCGCTGACGCCTCCACCGCGATAACCTTCTGCCGCAGGGCTTCCACGGTCGCGGCCGGATCGGCGGTGCCGTAGACGGCGGAACCCGCTACGAAGCAATCGATTCCGGCCTCGGCGGCCTGTTCGATGGTGTCCATATTGATGCCACCGTCGATCTCCACCACCAGGCGCAGTTCGCCGGAATCGACGAGATTGCGCACGATGCGGGCCTTTTCGAGCACCTCCGCGATGAAGGACTGACCGCCGAAACCGGGCTCGACACTCATCACCAGCAGGGTGTCGAAGTCTCGCAGGATCTCCAGATACGGCTCGATCGGGGTGCCGGGCTTGACCGAGAGCCCGGCCTTCGCGCCCGCCGCGCGGATATCCCGCGCCACCGCGATCGGATTGTCGGTCGCCTCGGCGTGGAAGGTGACGTTGTACGCGCCCGCCTCCGCATAGCCCGGCGCCCAGCGCTCCGGATTCTCGATCATCAGATGGCAGTCCAGCGGAATGTCGGTGGCCTTCAACAGACTCTGCACCACCGGTAGCCCCAGGGTCAGGTTCGGGACGAAGTGGTTGTCCATCACATCCACATGCACCCAATCCGCTCCCTCGATCGCCTTGACCTCAGCACCGAGGCGCGCGAAATCGGCGGACAGGATGGACGGCGCGATCATGGGCGCGGGCCGCTGGAAGGGAGAGGAAGAGGTGCACACACGCGGCATTCTAACGGCCGCCCATAACTGAACCGACACCGTCGGTGGCGAGATGTTCGCGAAGGGGACCGGATCCGCGACCGAAGCGGCTCTTCGCGGCCATTGCGCTGATTGCCGCGCGGTGGAATGGGTAGCCTAGTGCAGGTGATCAACATTTCGGCGGACCAAGGGCTGCGGGCCACACCGGTCGAGATCGGTGTCGCCGCATCCGTCTCCCAGTTGCCCATCGTGCGCGGACTCGCCGAAACCCTGGTGCTACTCAGCGATTTCACCCTGGACGAGGTCGCCGATATTCGGCTCGCCGTCGACGAGGCCGCCTCCACCGTTATCGCCCTCGCGATGCCCGGCACGACACTCCAGTGCGTGTTCACCGTGGGTGACAGTGATTTGGTGATTCGAGTCAGCGGTATCGCGGGCTCGGAGGGGCTGCCCGATCAGCGCAGCTTCGGCTGGCATGTGCTGCGCACCCTCTCCGATGAGGTGACCGCGAGCCAGGGCGAGTACGACCCGGCAATCTCCGGATACCCGACGACGGTGGAGTTCCGGCGGGTCCGGGGGAAGGCGTAGTGACCGACGAAGACATGGTGTTCGCCTCTCCCGACGCATCAGAGCCCGATTCATCCGGATCCACCGCCGGGAGCGGTGCCGCCGACGACTCGGCTGCCGGTACCCCCGAGAACGGCACCGACAAAGAGAACGGCACACCGGCCACCGAATCCGGTTCGGGCACGGAGAATCTCACGCCGACGGATCCCGAGGCGAACGCCGAGGGTGACGCGGGCGCGGTGGCCCAGAACGAGGAACCCGCCGAGGCCGAGGAGGTCGTCGACGCCGAGGAAGCGGAGGAGGTCGCGCGCAGCGTCTCCGGATACGACGATGTGGCGGCGCTCTTCGAACAGTTGGCCGCCACCGATCCGAACTCGGCGCGGCGCAGCGCACTGCGCTCGGAGCTGATCAGCCGCTGCATTCCCCTCGCCGACCACATCGCCCGCAAATTCAGCGGGCGCGGTGAGCCTTTCGATGATCTCACCCAGGTGGCGCGGGTCGGGCTGGTGCACGCGGTGGACCGCTTCGACGTCGGGCGCGGCTCCAACTTCCTGTCCTTCGCGGTGCCGACCATCATGGGTGAGGTCCGCAGATACTTCCGCGACAACACCTGGGCCATGCGAGTTCCACGGCGGGTCAAGGAGACTCATCTACGCATCGGCTCGGCCATCGACGCGCTCTCCCAACAGCTCGGCCGGTCCCCCACCGCCAAGGAGATCGCCGCCCAACTCGGCATCGATCCCGATGAGGTGACGCAGGCTGTCATCGCCGGAAACGCGTACCAGCCCAGCTCCATCGACGCGGTCTCGGTCGGCCGCGACACCGAGGCGTCCCTGCTCGACACGCTCGGTGAGGAGGAGTCGCAATTCGATCGGGTGGAGGAGTACGTGGCCATCCGGCCGCTGCTCGCGGGCCTGCCCGAACGCGAGAGACGCATTCTCACCATGCGATTCTTCGAATCCATGACCCAGACCCAGATCGCACAGCAGATGGGCATCTCACAGATGCACGTCTCCCGGATTCTGGCGAAAACCCTTGCGCGCCTGCGGGAGCAGACCGCACGCGAGTGACACGCCCACCCGAATCCCATGGGCTTGCCCGCACGGCCCACCGGTGCGACGATCGATGCCACCCGGCACGCATCGCAATCGGGCGGCAGTATGACCCAGCACCGCGATCGACATATCGTGAACCAGATCGACCAGCTCGTGAACGACCAGCTGGCCGACGGTGAACCACGCACCGGCTACGACTACGGCGATCCGGAGTTCCCGCGCTGTCCGCACCCCTGGTGCGATGAGGAATGGCACGGGCTGCCCATCACCACGCGCATGGCCGAAATGCGTTGGCGCGGAGAGGTCGATCCGGGTTACCGCTACCCCGACGATGAATCACCGGTGCTCTGCCCCGGCTCCGACGATCCGGGCGACTTCACCCCCGCCGACCGCTTCCGCGCCCTGGCCGAACTACAGCATTCGGTCACCGCCGCCCGCACCACCCGGCGCAACCGCGCCCAAGCCCAATGGTGGTGCTGCTTCCACATCGCCGACCTCACCGTCAACACCGTGGTCCGCTACGGCAACGGCCGCCCCCAGCGATTCATCGAGGTCAACGGCGAAACCATAGAACTGGTACCGGATTCCGACGGCAGCTGCATGCTCGGCCGCACCGACCGCGGACCGGACAACACCGAGCGCCCACAGTGGATGGCAATCCGCTGCCGCCGCGTCCCGCGCGCGGGAGTCTGGGTGTCGTGGCGACCCAATCCCCCCGCGCGTCAGTAGAAGCAGGAATCCGTCCGCAGGCAGCCCCGCGAATCTCCCTGCACGACAACGGCACCCCACGACAATGCGTATCGGATTGTCGGTCAATCAGCCCGACGACAGTCCAGGCGAAGCATTCCTGCCCTCTCGGATACCGAAGACCCCCGCCTTCCGGAATACCCCCGCCTTCCGAAATACCGAAGCCCCGCCTTTCCGGATACCGAAAACCCCGTCATCCCGGCGCATTTCGGCCGGGATCCACTGCGTGCAGTTCAAGCTCTGCGACAGTGGATCCCGGCCAAAAGCATGCCGGAATGACGGGGATGCGGCGACGGAGGCGCGGCGACGCACCCCCATCGACGGGGGTGCGTCGACGCTCGGACGCTCCGGGCTACTTCGGGTCGAGCGGTTTGCGCAGGGCCGCGAGGAACATGGCGTCGGTGCCGTGGCGATGCGGCCACAGCTGGGCGCCGGGGCCGTCACCGAGATCGGGGACGTCCGTGAGTAGTTCGCGCGAGTCGAGCTGTTCCGCGCCGGTGCGGCGGACCATATCGGCGACCACCGATACCGTTTCGGGCAGGTGCGGTGAACAGGTGGAGTACACCACCACACCGCCGGGACGGACCAGATCCCATGCGGCGCTGAGCAATTCGCGCTGCAGCTTGACCAGGTCCTTGACGTCCGCGGGCTTGCGCCGCCAGCGCGCCTCCGGACGGCGGCGCAGTGCGCCCAGGCCGGTGCAGGGGGCGTCGACCAGGATGCGGTCGTAGCCGGGGGTCAATCCGCTGTCGCGGCCGTCGGCGATATGGATATCGACCGGCAGGCCGCGGGTCGCCTGGCGGACCAGGTCGGCACGATGCTCGGCGGGTTCGACGGCGTCGATATGGAAGCCGTCGATATCGGCGATCGCGCCCAGCAGTGCGGTCTTACCGCCCGGACCCGCGCACAGGTCCAGCCAGCGGCCGCCATCCTCGCCTTCCAGCGGCGCGCGCGTCACCGCGAGCGCCACCAGCTGACTGCCCTCATCCTGCACGGCCGCCAAACCATCGCGCACGGGTTCCAGCTTGCCCGGATCGCCACCGTCCATATACACGGCGTACGGCGACCACTTACCCTCTGCACCGCCGGTGATGAGCGCCAACTCCTCGGCGCTGATCTCGCCCGGCCGGGCCACCAGGTGCACGGCGGGCCGCGCGTCATCGGCCGCGAGCACTTCTTCCAACTCCCCGGCGCGCGCACCGAGCGCATCCGCGAACGCCTGCGCGATCCACACGGGATGGGCGTGCTCGAAAGCCATATGCCCCAGCGGATCCGACGGCGCGAGCGCCTCCACCCACTCCTCGACGGACTTCTCGGCCACCCGGCGCAGCACGGCATTCACGAAACCCGCACGCCCGACACCGTATTCGGCCCGAGCCATCGCGACGGAGGTATCCACCGCCGCGTGCGCCCCGATCCGGGTCCGCAGCAACTGATAGGTCCCCAGCCGCAAAGCATCCAGCAGCGGCCCGTCGATCTCCTCGACGGACCGACCCGCACCGGCCTCGATCACCGCGTCGAGCAACCCGAGCGACCGAGCCGCCCCATAGGTCAACTCGGTGGCCAGCGCCGCATCCCGCCCGCTGATCTTCCGCTCCCGCAACAGCCCCGGCAGCACCAGATTGGCGTAGGCATCGCGCTCCCGCACGGCCCGCAAGACATCCCGAGCCACCACACGCACCGGATCCAGCCCATGCTCGGCGTTATAGGCCGCCGTCACATCGACCTTGCGCGAATCTCCCCGGCCACCGGACTTCCCACCCGAATTCCGCCCCGCCGCACCGGACTTGCCCCGAGGGGCCCCGGTGTTGCCACTCCCTGATGTGGAATTACGCGGCGACGAGCCTGAATCGCGAGAAACGGAGCGGGCCTCGCGCGCGGCCGACCCGCCGGTGCCACTCGAAGCGCCGCCGCTCTCACGCCGATTATCTTGTGCCGCACCTGATTCCCGATCACTGCGCGGACGATCGCCGCCTTCGGAGCGTGCGGTACGCATCGGTCGATCCGATCCACCGCGCCCACCGGGAAAGCCATCGCCGGTCGCACCGGACCCACGCCCACCGGACGTGCGCGCACCCGCTGCGCCTCCGGACGCACTGGCACCGGACCGCGGCGACCCGGCGTTCTCCGAGCGTCCACGCGAACTCGCTCGAGCAGCAGAGCGATCACGATCACCGCCACGATTCAGGCTGTCACCACGACGGCCGGATTCGGCGGAATCGGCGCGCCGACGGTCGTCGCCACGCTCGCCCGCACCGGTGGCGGACTGCTTGCCGTAAGGAGCGTTGGCCGCGCGGGGACGCCAGTCGCGGCGTGGGGGTTGCCCACCGCGGTCGTCGCTCCGGTTCGCGGCATCGCGACGGTCGCCACCGGTGCGGGGTCCGCCCTTGCCACGGGGCTGGGTGTCGCCGCTGGGCCGCGAGCCGCGCGAATCCGCGCCGTACGTGCGCTTGGCGTCACCGGTGCCCCGCGAGTCGGCGGACGTGCGGGGGCGGCCCGGGTCGGCGGTGTCGCGGGCCTGGGCACCGGAGCTCGCCGATTTGCCATAAGGGGCGTTGGCGGCGCGGGGGCGCCAGTCACGTTTGGGTGGTTTGGCGGCGCGGCGGTCGTCGCCGGTGGAATCTCCCCGCTCGGGGCGGGTCATTCGGTGACCGCGCCGGGCTGGAGGCGGGCGCCGCGCGCCCAGTCGAGGGCAGGCATCATGCGCTTTCCTTGGGGTTGGACCTCGGTGAGGCGGACGGCTGTGGTGGCGGTGCCGATGAAAACGCCCGACTTGCGGACCTCGATCTCGCGTTCGGGGAGGGTCTCCTCCACCATTTCGACGGGGCCGAGCTTGATCCGCTTACCGTCGACCTCCGTCCAAGCTCCCGGGTTGGGGGTCACCGCGCGAATGCGGCGATTGATGGCCAGGGCGGGCTCGTCCCAGCGGACCCGGCCCGCCTCGACCTCCACCTTGGGGGCATACGAAACACCGTCTGCGGATTGCGGAACCGCTTGCAGCGCACCGGCTTCCACGCCGTCGAGGGTGGACTCCAGCAGCTGCGCGCCGCTTTCGGCGAGCCGGTCGAGCAGTACGCCCGAAGTATCGGTGACCCGGACCTTCTCGGTCACGGTGCCGAAGACCGGACCGGTATCGAGCCCCTTCTCGATCAGGAAGGTCGACGCGCCGGTGATCTCGTCACCGGCGAGAATCGCCGCCTGCACCGGAGCCGCACCACGCCAGGCGGGCAGCAGCGAGAAGTGCAGGTTGATCCACCCGTACCGCGGAATCGCGAGCACCGATTCGGGCAACAGCGCACCGTACGCCACCACCGGACAGCAATCCGGCGCGAGTTCGGTCAATTGCTCGATGAATTCGGGCTCGGATGGGCGACGCGGGGTGAACACCGGAATGCCGTACTCGTCCGCGAGCAGTCCGATGGGCGAGCGCGTCACCTTGCGCCCACGCCCGGCCACCGCATCCGGCCTGGTCACCACCCCGACCACCTCGTGCCGCTGCGATTCGATGAGCCGCCGCAGCGACGGCACCGCCGGCTCGGGTGTACCGGCAAAGACCAAGCGCATCAACGACTCCGTTCCCGGGTGCGACGGCCGCCGCCGATCTCGGAGGCGGCCAGCACCGTGATTCCCTTTGTGAACCAGGACGATTCACGCAGGGTGCGCATCGCCTCCTTACGCACCGCAGGGTCCAGCCGCTGCAGGAACAGCACACCGTCGAGATGATCGGTCTCATGCTGAACGCAGCGCGCCAACAACCCTTCGGCCTCGAACTCGACCGGCGCGCCATCCATATCGACACCGCGCGCCAGCACCTGATTGGGCCGCGTAACGTCTTCGCGCACACCGGGAATGGAGAGGCAACCCTCCGGCCCGGTCTGCGTCTCCTCCCCCACGACCTCGAAGGTCGGGTTGATCAGATGCCCCTGCGCGTCCCCGGTGTCATAGACGAAGACCCGCAGCCCCACCCCGATCTGCGGCGCGGCCATTCCGACCCCGCCGCTCTCGTACATGGTGTCGATGAGGTCGGTCACCAGCTGGCGCACCTGGAGATCGAACGTCTCGACCTCCGCCGCGCGAGCGCGCAGGATCGGATCGCCGAACAGGCGGACAGGCTGGATGGTCACGGGCAACTCCCGGTGGATACGAATACGGTCGTCTCATTTTACGGATAAGACCGGACCGCCACGCCGGGGCACTCGCTCAGGAATGCGCGGCGAGCACCACCTCACTGATACCGGTGCCCAATGCGACCGGCACACAGGCTGGTGTCACCGCATGCTCGGGATCGAGCACATTGCGCACCAACTGCTGCACGTACGGGTCGTAGACCTCGTGGAAGTGGCCGGTTTTGTTCACCGGGCACAGATCCTGCAGCACCAGATTGGTGGCCCCGTCACCGCGTAGCGCGATGTTCTCGAAGGGCTGGATCATCTCATCCACCCGACTGCCGATCGTGGTGTATCGCACTCCTGGCACGGTGTCGCCACCGGCATTGAGCTCGGTCATGAAGGGCGATCCGGCGGCCTGCTGCACCGCGGCGACGGAGCTGAAGAGCTCGGCGACCGAGTACAGGGCGGGCACCTTGTCCGCCACCGGCACCAGGCCGTACATGACACCGCCGTAGCTGGGTGAGGCCACGCCGAGCCATTGGCCGACCTTGGCCGCACCACCGAGCTTGTTGATGTAGAAGCGAGTTACGCTGGCGCCCTGGGAGAATCCGACCATATCCACCTTGGCGGCCCCGGTCGCGGTGAGGACCTGATCGACGAAGCCGCCGACCTGCGCCGAGCTGGCCCAGACATCCTCGGTGCCGTAGCTCTTGCCCCCGGGCTTACCCCCGTAGTTCAGCGCGAAGACGCAGAAGCCGGCCTGGACGAGTTGCGGTCCGATGACCGAGAAGTCGGAGTAGGCCGAGGAATCTGTGCCATGTGCCAGCACCACCGGGCGCGGATGTTCAGCGCTCGGCTTGCAGCCGAAATCGTTCGTGCCCGCGGGCGCGGCGTTCGGGTGCAGCTTCAAATAATTGGCCGCCGCAAGCGGTCCGTCCTGCGGCGGCCCTGCCTCCACCGGAACCACCGCCGGTAGATAGACAATCGTTCCCGCAACCGGTTGCCCGGCGGGGTCGGCCGTGGCCACCCCCGATTCGATCGGCAGCGCTGTCATAGCCGCGATCACGCCGATCACCAACACCCCGACCGGCACGACGCTGTGCAGCAGCGCCTTTCGCGTCCGGCTCCTCCGAATTCCCATAGAGAAATGATCTCTTGTGAGGAGTCACAATGGCTACCGAGTTGCGGTGTTGCGCACCCACTACTTTTCGGGTGTGTCGTCTTCGGCGAGGATCCGGTAAAGCGACCGGCGCGCCTCGGTGAGGACCTCGGCGGCCTTGGCTGCCTGATCCGGTGTTCCGGCGGCCGCGACCTGTGCCGCAGCGCCAATGAGCTGGCCGATCAGACTGCGCAGATCGAGCGCCTGATCGCCGACACCATCCTTGACGTCCTGCCAGGGATCGCCCAGATCGGCGCGATTCTCCTCCAGGTACGCGGTACCGGACTCGGTGAGCTTGGCGGTCTTGCGACCGGCGACCTTCTCGATGATGACCAGACCCTCATCCTCGAGCTGCGCGAGCGCGGGGTAGATGGAGCCCGGGCTGGGACGCCAGACGTCCTGGCTACGCTCGCGGATCTGCTGGATCAGCTCGTAGCCGTGCATGGGCCGCTCCTGCAGCAGTAGCAGGATGGCCGCGCGGACATCGCCGCGACGACCGCGTCCACCGCGACCGCGACCGCGACCGAAGTGCGGGCCGCCGCCGGGACCGAAGCCGCCCGGGCCGAAACCACCGGGACCGAAGTCCGGGCCGAAACCACGGCCGTGGCCGTGCCGATGTGCGTGCGGGCCGTGCTCGCCGCGCGGTCCACCGCGTCGCGAACGCGGGTGTTCGGGGCCTTGCTGCTCTTCGTTTCGCAGTCGCCGCCAGGGCCCGCGGCCCCTGTTGTCGAAGTTCTCCATGCGTTCCATGGTGCGCCTCCTGAGGCTTCGTCGTTGTTCTTGACGCTATCAACGATATATCGGCAGTCTATCTACAGCAAGTGTGTCGCGGGACACGAACCTGCCGGTTGGTTGTTTACCTGGGCCGGGCGATCAGACCGCGGTCGACCAGAGCGTCACGCAAGGCGGTCGGACGATCGGCAATGGGTAAGGGTTGAACCAGCGCGAAGTCCGCGCCGAGAGCCGTTGCGCCACCGTCGGCTTCGAGGCTGTCGCCGATCATGAGGGCGTTCTCCGGTGCGATACCGAGGTTTTCGAGCGCGGATTCGAAGATGCCGCGGTCGGGTTTGATCGCACCGATCTCGAAGGACAGCGCGAAGTGGCCGATATACCGATCCCAGCCGCGGGTCGCGAAGGCCGGACGGATATCCCAGGCGATATTGCTGACGATGGCCACCGGGATACCGCGCTCGTGCAGCTGCTCCAGTACCTCGCCGGTATCACCGTACGGGGTCCACCCCTTCGGATCGAGCATGCGCTCGTAGAGCTGTTCGGCCGGGACCTGCGGTACACCGGAGCGCTCGAGCACCTGGAGATAGGCGGTGCGATGTAGTGCAGGATCGAGATCCCTTCGGTCCCAGGCATATTGGCCCTGGTCGTCGAATTCGAAGAGTTGACCGACCGGCGCGGTCATGGCGCGCATGATCGCGGCGACCTCATGGGTATCGAGCGAACGCCCGTCGGCGTCGGTGAGTTCGGCGTCCCAGAACTCCGATTCCTCGAATCGGAACACGGTGCCGGAGAAGTCGAAGAGAACCGCCTCGATCGCCATATCGCCACCCTACACAGCGGGTTTCCGGCCAATCCGTGAATTCCTGCCACTCCTCAACTTGTCTGAGGAGTTTGCTACGGTGGGGTGATGACGGACTTCCCGGTGCTCCAGGTCGACGCGGTCGATGTCGTGCGAGACGCGAACCATATCCTGCAAGGGGTTTCGCTGACCGTACGCGCCGGGGAGCATTGGGCGCTGCTCGGTCCGAATGGTGCGGGCAAGACCACACTGCTGCGCATGCTCGGAGCCTTCGAGCACCCCACGCGCGGCGCGGTCGAGGTGCTCGGCAAACGGCTCGGGCGCGTGGATATGCGCGAATTGCGCACCGCCATAGGGCATGTCGACCCGCGGCATACGCCCCGCACTCCACTCACCGTGCACCAGGTGGTGCTCACCGGTATTACCAATACCGCCGAGCCGATCCCACGCCGGCATCCCACCGCCGACCAGCTCGCCGAGGTCGACCGGCTGATCGACCTGCTCGGCCTCGCGCACCGCCATAACGCGCCCTGGCCGATCCTGTCGCAGGGCGAGCGCGGCCGCGCCCTCATCGCCCGCGCGCTCATGCCGAAACCGCGCCTGCTACTGCTGGACGAACCCGCCACCGGACTGGATCTCGCCGGGCGCGAACAACTTCTGGAGCGCATCGACATTCTCCAGCGGGCACATCCGGATCTGTCCTCGGTGCTGGTGACCCACCATCTCGAAGAGCTGCCGCCCGGCACCACACACGCCATGCTGCTGCGCGGCGGCCGCGCCCTGGTGAGCGGACCGGTCGATGAGGTGGTCAGCACCGAAAACATCAGCGCCGCTTTCGATCACCCGGTGCGCATCATTCGCGAGGACCGTCGCTGGAGTGTGCGCGCCGCCCAACCGGCGCATCACCAGTCCAGCGAGTCGATCCAGCGTTCCAGGCGATCGCCCTCCCCCGCCATCATCTCCGGATCACGGAAGGTGTTGGCGAGCAGGGAGATTCCCTGATAGGAAGCGAACAGGGCGACGGCCAGTTCCCGCGCGTCCGCGCGCCCCATCGCCGCGAACTGGGTTTCGATCCAGTCCAGCAGGCCGCGCATGACCTCGGCCATCTCCTGATCCAGGCCGTCCGCGCGTTTATCCAGTTCGGCCGCGAGAGTGCCGGACGGGCAACCGAATTGGACCGCCAGATCGCGCTGGTCGACCCAGCCGCGCACCAAAGCCTTGAGTCGCTCGGCGGGTGTGCCGAACTGTTCCAGAGCCGTAGTGATCTCTTTCAGCGTGCGGTCGTGCGCGCCGATCGCGGCTTGGACCAGCTGATCCTTGGTCTTGAAGTAGTAGTAGACGTTGCCGACGGGCACCTCGGCCGCGCGGGCGATATCGGCGATGGTGGTCTTCTCCACGCCCTGCTCGTGGAAGACCCTCGCCGCGGCATCGGCCAGACGTTCACGTTTGCCCGCGCCGCGACTTACTGAGTTAGTCATACAACTAACTATAGACAACACCCGGTCATATCCCCTATGGTTCTTCTAAGTCAGCCAACTAACTCAGGAGTGGAAATGATCGTGGTTACCGGGGCAACGGGCAATGTCGGTGGCGCTGTAGTGCGGCTTCTCGCCGACGCGGGCGAGAAGGTGGTCGCGGTTTCTCGCGGCGAGAAGCCCGTGGAACTGCCCGCGGGCGTCGAGCATCGCACCGGGAATGTGGGCGACCTGGCCAGCCTCGCAGAGGTCGCGGCCGGGGCGGACGCGCTGTTCCTGCTCATTACCGGTGAACAACTCGTCACCGGGCCCGAGCCGACCGAGATGCTGGAAACCCTGGCCGCACAGGGGGTTCGGCGAGTGGTGTTCCTCTCTTCACAGGGCGCGGTGACCCGCCCGGAGAGCGATGGCTACGCCCGCACCATCGCCTTCGAAAAGGCTTTGGCCGCTTCGGATCTGGAATGGACCGCGGTGCGACCGGGCGCGTTCGCCAGCAATACCTTCGCCTGGATCGAACCCGTGCGCACGCAGCGCATGGTGCCCGCCCCCTTCGGGGATGTCGGACTGCCGGTGGTCGATCCCGCCGATATCGCGGCGGTGGCGGCGGCCGCACTGCGCGAAGAGGGTCACCACGGCCGGGCATACACGGTGACGGGTCCAGCCGTCGTCACACCGCGCGAACAGGCCGAGGCGATTGCCGTGGCGCTCGGCGAGCCACTGCGGTTCGTCGAACTCACTCGCGATCAGGCCAAGACCAACATGCTCCGATTCATGCCGGAATCCGTTGCGGATCACACGCTTTCGATCCTCGGCGCACCCACCGCGGCGGAGCAGCAGGTGAGCCCGGATGTCGAGCGCGTGCTCGGCCGCCCGGCGACCAGTTACGCCGAATGGGCTCGGCGCGTGGCACCGGCATATCGCTGAGCGTCGATTTCACCCTTGCGAGATTGATACGCATACGCTTATCGTCAGCACATGCTTACTATCTCGCACACCTTCTCCGACGGCACCGTGCTCATGCCTTGGAATCCCGGTCCACGCCAAGGCATTTCCGGTCCGGTGTTCGTCAGCGTCACCGACTTCCTGGTGACCACCGATGCGGAGGCACAGCGCGTCTACGAGACCGGATTCGAACTGGGCCGCACCTGGCCGGTCATGCAGGGTGCGGTCGGACTCTGGTTGTGGGCGCGCCCCACCGAGCGGCGCGGCGGGTCCATCTCGGTCTGGGAATCGGAGCGGGATATGCGCCGATTCGTGCGCTGGCCGGTGCACACCGACATCATCAAGACCTGGCGGGGGCGGGTCGCGGTCGGCACCGACTCATGGCAGGCCGATCGCTTCGAACCGGACGCGATCTTGACTCGCGCCGGGGACACGATCGAGCGACCGCATAGGAAGGCCGCATAATCTTGTCCATATGACGACTCCGCGCCGAGACCTGGCCGCCATGATCGCACCGCTCGGCCGCGCCCTGATGGCGGCCGAGCAGCCGATCCTGGAGGCACACGGGCTCAGCATGTGGGCGTATGTCGTACTGCTGGCATTGGATGAGGGGCCCGCGCGCGGACAAGGTGTGCTGGCACAGGAGATCGGCGCGGACAAGACGCGGATCATCGCGGTCCTCGATGATCTGCAGGGGCGCGGCTTGATCGAACGCACACCCGATCCGGCCGACCGCCGCGCTCGCGTCCTCGCCCTCACCCCGGAGGGACGGCGACTACGCGATGCGACACAGGCCGATATCCAGGCGCGGGAGAACCGCCTGCTCGCCAAACTGCCCGCCGCCGATCGGCGCGGATTCCTCAACGCGCTGGAAATCCTGGCGGGCCTGCCCCGCGATGAACTCACCGGCGACTGAGCGCCACCATCAGCCGATATCGACGGGGTCGATCTGCACGCGCAGGGGGTCGTCGGATTTGTGGGTGCTGCGAACGGCCTGGGCGATCGAGAGGGCGCGGGACAAAGCCGATCCGGCCGAGCGATCCACGCGCAGGATCATGCGCTCGACCTCGGCGGGAGAATCGCCGGAGGAGAAGGGTTTGCGCGCTCCGGGTGGCAGCGGGACCGGTCCGAGCACCTCGACCTCTTCGGGAAGCTTTGCCTCGGTGAGCAATTCGGCGATCGAATCGGTGGTGCCGTCGATGGCGGCCAAACGCACCGCGGGCGGAAAGCGCACCTCGGTGCGCTCGCTCAACTCGAAGTAGGCGTGCCCCACCGGATCCCAGCGCAGGAATGCCTGCACGGTCGCCAGCGCCGGATCGGCCATGACGATCACCTGGCCGCTCGGGCGCACGAGGGCGGCGGCGGACATCCAGCGGCGCATGGCATCCTCGGCGGCGCGCAGATCCGCGCGGCCGAGCAGCGCCCATCCGTCGAGCAGCATCGCCACCGAATACCCGCCCGGCACAACGGGTTCCGCACCGATGGTCGAAACCACCACTTGCGGCCCCTCCGGCACCGAACTCAACACGGTGGAACCACCGGAACCGCGAACCGGCACCCCGGGAAATGCCCGCCCCAACTCCTCGGCCGTGCGCTGCGCACCGATCACCACCGCCCGCAGGGCTCGCGACCCACACGTCCCGCACCGGAACGCCGCCTCGGTGATACCGCACCACCGGCAGGCCGGACTGTGCGCGACCTCGGCACCGCCGCGAGGAACCCCGACGCCCACCGCGACACCCAAATCCACGCGATCCCGCCGCGGCTGGGCACCGGAACCGCGACCCCGCTGCTCCGACTCACGGCCCCAGGAAAGTTGTTCCTGCGGAGCGATATTCCGGCTCGGGCGGGCGAAATCGTCACCCCGAGAACCGGAGCCGCGCTGTTGTGGCGCGGCAACGCCACCACCGGCCGCGCGAGCCGAACCGCCCGTTCCGGCGGGTGGCGCGGCGTGGGTGTTGTTGTCCGGCAGCGCCAATGGGCCGTTGCAGTGCCGACAACGGGCCGGGGTGCGACATTTCGAGCAGGACAGCGCGGGAATGTACCCGCGGCGCGGAACCTGCACCAGGACCGGCTCCCCCGCCGCGAGCGCCCGTCGGGCCGCCATGAAGGCCGCGGCGGGAATACGGATGGCCCGCGCCATCGGATCGCGTTCGAGCGCGGCATCGGTATCACCGGGCGCGATGAGCCGGGGCATCACCTGACGCAGCACACTGCGATCGGCGAGAAGGTCATGCGCCCAACCGGATTCGACGACCGCCTGGATCTCGGCCGTACGCGCGAACCCGCCGGCGACGAACGCCGCGCCGGTCTCGTGCACGCGCAGCATCGCCACCTCCCGCGCATGCGGATACGGCGAGCGCGGCTCGGCATAGGTGTCATCCCCGTCGTCCCACATGGCGATGAGCCCGAGATCCTTGACCGGCGTGAACACCGAACTGCGCGTCCCCACCACCACCCGGGCGGTCCCCCGCAGCGCGGCCAACCATCGCCGATACCGTGCCGACGGACCCAACCCGGCGGCCAGTCCCACCGCCGACTCCCCTACCAGCGCAACACATTCGGTCAGCACACGATCGAGATCCCGCTGATCCGGAACCATCACAATCGCACTGCGTCCACTGCCCACCACGGTCGCCGCCAGCTCCGCGAGCCGTCGTGCCCACTCGTCTCCGGGCAACGCCTGCCAAGCAGCCCGCGGCCCCCGCCCCGCCGCCAGCGCCGCCAAGAACGAATGCCCATGCGCATACCGCCCCCACCCGGGGTACAACTCCGAAACCCCAGGCTTATCAGCCTCTTCCGCAGTCGCCGAACCAGTCGCGGCATCGCCTGCCACTATGGCCGAGGCATCTCCCGCATCGACGGTCGAGACACCGGCATCGGGGGTCTCGTCCTCGGGCGCTGCGGTAGACCCGGCAGCGGTGGAT
This sequence comes from Nocardia sp. NBC_01503, assembly GCF_036327755.1. Taxonomy (NCBI): domain Bacteria; kingdom Bacillati; phylum Actinomycetota; class Actinomycetes; order Mycobacteriales; family Nocardiaceae; genus Nocardia; species Nocardia sp. NBC_01503. The sequence goes on along the minus strand of NZ_CP109596.1, from coordinate 5,782,054 downwards.
GTGGAGTGCCCGGCCGGAACTTCGCTCGCGTCGGAATCTTCCGCCGGATTGCTCGAGACGGCCATGCCGGGCATGTCCGTGGAGTCGGTGCTCTCGGTCACGAAAGTCAGCGCCGTGGTCTCGGAATCTGCTGTCCTGGAGTCGGATTCGGAGGTCGAAGGCGTCTGCGCGGAAGATCCGGGCGTTGTCGCGGGAGCGCTGGACGCGGCGCGGGTCTCATCGGATTCGGCGTTCGCGGATGGCGCCGCTTCGACGGGGCCGTCCAGCTCGACGGGTGCCGGTTCGGCGGCCAGGCGTTCGGCGGCAGCGGCTTTCGTGCGGCGCTTCTTCGCGCTCGCGGGCTTGGGAGTGCTGCCTTCGGCTTCGGTTTTGGCGTGGCGGGGTGGGATGGCCAGGCGCAGGACGTCGGCTCGGGTGCCCGCGTAGCGGGCGGCGACCGCGGTGACCAGGCGCAGGATCTCCGGGGTGAGGACGGGTTCGGGTGAGACCACGCGTTCCAGGCGGACGAGTTTGCCCGCGTGGTCGGTCTTTTCGAGCCGTTCGAGGAGGTAGCCGTCAATCAGGCGGCCGGAGAAGCGGACTCGGACGCGGACGCCGGGTTGGGCTTCGGCGTCCAATTCCGCGGGGACCAGATAGTCGAAATCGCGGTCCAGGTGGGCGGGTTCGAGCAGGGGCAGGACCCGCGCGATGGGGCGGGGTGTACCTACGACGGCGGGAGCGCCGAGCTCGGAGGGACTCTCCGTGCTCGACGCTCCCGTCGATGCTTCTCCCGTGTCGGCCAATTACAGACCGGCGGCGGCGCGCAACTTCTCCGCGCGGTCGGTGCGCTCCCAGGGCAGATCCACATCGGTGCGGCCGAAGTGGCCGTACGCGGCGGTGGGTGCGTAGATCGGGCGCAGCAGATCCAGATCGCGAATGATGGCGCCGGGGCGCAGGTCGAAGACCTCGCCGATGGCGGCGGAGATCTTGGCCGGGTCGATCTGCTCGGTGCCGAAGGTCTCCACGAACAAGCCGACGGGGGCGGCCTTGCCGATGGCGTAGGCGACCTGAACCTCGACGCGCTCGGACAGACCGGCGGCGACCACATTCTTGGCGACCCAGCGCATGGCGTAGGCGGCCGAACGGTCCACCTTCGACGGATCCTTACCGGAGAACGCGCCACCACCGTGACGGGCCATACCGCCGTAGGTGTCGACGATGATCTTGCGACCGGTCAGACCGGCGTCACCCATCGGACCGCCGAGCACGAACTTGCCCGTCGGGTTCACCAGCAGCCGAATGTTGGAGGTGTCCAACGGATTCGGCAGCTTCAGCTCGGCCAGCACCGAGTCGACGACCTTCTCGCGGATATCCGGGGTCAGCAGGTTGTCCAGGTCGATATCGGCCGCGTGCTGGGTGGAGATGACGACGGTGTCCAGGCGCACCGGAATGTCGCCTTCGTATTCGATGGTGACCTGGGTCTTGCCATCGGGACGCAGGTACGGCAGCACACCGGACTTGCGGACCTCGGTCAGGCGGCGCGAGAGCTTGTGCGCCAACGAGATCGGCAGCGGCATGAGCTCGGGGGTCTCGATGGTGGCGTAACCGAACATCAGACCCTGATCGCCGGCGCCCTGGCGCGCGATGTCGTCATCCTCGCCGCCGACGCGGGCCTCGTGCGAGGTGTCCACGCCCTGCGCGATATCCGGGGACTGCGCGCCGATGGCGATGTTCACGCCACAGGAGGCGCCGTCGAAACCCTTTGCGGAGGAGTCGTATCCGATCTCCAGGACCTTCTCGCGAACGATGGTCGGGATATCCACATACGCCGAAGTGGTGACCTCACCGGCCACGTGCACCTGGCCGGTGGTCACCAGGGTCTCCACCGCGACACGGCTGCGCGGATCGGCCGCGAGCAACGCGTCGAGGATGGAATCGCTGATGGCATCACAGATCTTGTCCGGATGACCCTCGGTCACGGACTCACTGGTGAATAGGCGGCTGCCAGTCGTGCGCACAGTTGTTCCCTCTCCCTCAACGGGTTCTCGTATCGGGCTGCGACAGTAGCGGACCCCCACCACCGCACAACCCTTTGTCTCAGGTTATGCCAATTCGTTCGTCACAAGGCGCGAGGACGCTCCGTGACGAACGGATTGTGACTCAGACAGTCTGCCATCAAAGCGGGCAGTTCCATCCGAACCCTGCGGTGCCGAGGCTTCAGCGGAGCAAGGGGCCGAGCGCATCGAGCACTCGGCTGGCCAGCAGCGCCTTGGATCCATGATCCAAGGCGATCTCGGTGCCATCGGCACCGAGCAGCCAACCATCATTATGGTCTACTTCGAAGGCTTTGCCTTCCCCAACGGCGTTGACCACCAATAGGTCACAGCCTTTGCGCGCCAGTTTGGCGCGCGCGTGGGTGAGCACATCGGCGTGCTCGTCACCGGTCTCGGCGGCGAACCCGACAATGGCGGTGCCCGCGAGCTGACCGTCCCGGCGCGTTTGAACCAGACCGGCGAGAATATCCGGGGTCTTGGTCAGTTCGATCGAATTCGGTTCGTCCGCACCCTTTTTGATCTTCGCGGCGGCCACGTTCACCGGCCGGAAATCGGCCACGGCGGCGGCCATGATGACCGCGTCCGCACCGATCGAATGCTTGTCGACCGCCACCTTCAACTGCTCGGCGGTGGTGACGTGCACGACCTCGACCGCGGCCGGCGGTGCCAGCCCGATGGTGTTGCCCGCGATGAGCGTCACCTGCGCACCGCGCTGCGCGGCCACCCTGGCGATCGCATAACCCTGCTTACCGGAGCTGCGATTACCGAGGAACCGCACCGGATCCAGGGGTTCGCGGGTACCGCCCGCGGAGACGACGACACGACGGCCTTCGAGATCACGCGGGATCGCATCGGCCCGTTCGAGCAGTAGCGAGGCGAACGAGAAGATCTCCTCCGGTTCGGGCAAACGCCCTGCGCCGGAATCGGATCCGGTGAGCCGCCCGTGCGCGGGCTCCATGACCATGGCGCCGTGCGCGCGCAGTGTCGCCACATTCGCGATCGTCGCGGGGTGCTCCCACATCTCGGTGTGCATCGCGGGCGCGAACAAAATGGGACATCGGGCGGTGAGAAGTGTGGCGGTGAGTAGGTCGTCCGCGCGGCCGGAGGCGGCACGCGCCATGAGATCGGCGGTGGCGGGGGCGATGACCACCAGATCGGCCTCCTGGCCGAGTCGCACATGCGGCACCTCGGGCACATCGGAGAAGACTCCGGTGTGCACGGGATGACCGGACAGCGCCTCGAAGGTGGCCTTGCCGACGAAATTCAATGCCGACTCGGTGGGGATGACACGCACCTCGTGCCCGGTTTCGGTGAACCGGCGCACGAGGGCGCAACTCTTGTACGCGGCGATACCGCCGCCGACACCGACGATGACCCGGGTCACCGCATGCCCCGGGTGAATTCTGTCGTCACTACGCCTCCAGCGCCGTAGAGAGATGCCTGGCTTTTACGCTGCGAGGGCTTATTCGCCTTCGGAGTGCTCGAGCAGGTCGGCGTGGATCTCACGCATGGCCACCGACAGCGGCTTCTCCTGCAGACCCGGCTCCACCAGCGGGCCGACGTATTCGAGAATGCCGTCGCCGAGCTGGTTGTAGTAGTCGTTGATCTGCCGGGCCCGCTTGGCCGCGTAGATGACCAGCGCGTACTTCGACGAGGTCCGCTCCAGCAGTTCATCGATCGGCGGGTTGGTCAGGCCGATCGGAGTGTCGTAGATGGCCGCGGTCTTCATGTCAGTACTCACTAGGAAGGCTCCTGCGGGTTGTTTGAATGGTGAAACCGGCTCACTTCGAAGATGAGCCGGTCAGGTTTCGAGACCTACCTCGAAATTGTGCTAACGAACAAGGATACCAACTGCTCACAGGCGGTCGTCACCTCGTCGTTCACTATGACGGTGTCGAACTCGTCACAGGCCGCCAATTCGGTCCTGGCGGTTTGCAGCCTTCGCGCTATGACCTCGGGCGATTCCGTGCCTCGCGAGGTCAGCCGGGATACGAGCTCATCCCAACTGGGGGGTGCCAGGAAGACCAATTGGGCTTCGGGCATGGTCTTGCGGATCGAGCGAGCGCCTTCGAGGTCGACCTCGATCAGGACCGGGTGTCCGGTCGCGAGCGCTTCGCGCACAGGTGCGGCCGGAGTACCCGACCGCTGAAGTCCACCGTGGATATCGGCCCATTCGAGTAGTTCGTCCGCCGTGATCATGGCGTCGAATTGCTCGCGGGATACGAACCGGTAGTCGCGACCGTCGACCTCCCCGGGCCGGGGGGCCCGGGTGGTGGCCGAAACACTGAAAACCAGTTCGGGCAGTCGTTCGCGCACGCAGCGCACGACAGTGGACTTGCCGACGGCCGAGGGGCCGACCAGAACTACCAGTCGTCCCTTCCGAGTGTGTTCGACCACCCTCGGATTAATCTGCCGTGAAGTCGAACCGGGCCAGCAGCGCCTTACGCTGCCGGTCACCCAGTCCGCGCAGGCGGCGAGTGGGAGCGATTTCCAGTTCGCTCATGATTTCAGCGGCCTTGACCTTGCCAACCTTCGGCAGAGCCTCGAGCAGTGCCGAAACCTTCATCTTGCCGAGAACTTCGTCCTTCTCGGCATCAGCAAGGACCGTCTTCAGATCGGTGCCGCCACGCTTCAGGCGCTCCTTGAGCTCCGCCCGAGCACGGCGAGCGGCAGCCGCCTTCTCCAAAGCAGCGGCGCGCTGCTCGTCAGTCAGCTGGGGAAGGGCCACGGTTCCTCCGTCTCATCGTTCATTGCATGTACTCCCGCCGTTCTAACCCGGCGGTCTCAGCGACCGTACCCACGACGCCTCCCGATTGCGAACCCGCCCCCCAGGTCAGCGCGTGATTCCGAGCACGACCGGGCGGAATGCGGCCATCCGGGGACGGGTTCGGACCGGGTTCGGGCGGTCGCTCGGCGAGTGCGCGAATCCCCTTGTGGCCAGGGGTTTTTCGACTTTCGGCGGGGGCGGCGAACGGCGCTCGAGATGTCCGATTCAGACCGTGACCCACCTGTAATCATCCGACCTGGAACTTTCTCGAATTTCCCGGCGTGTCGCGTGAAACTGCACCGCGTGTCGCGCATCACGCCGGACATTCGAACACGATTCGAACACTCGATCCCGCCGCAGGTCCAGCCCCCTAATGCCTCCCCAATCCGACGTGCGGACCCCCTGACCGCGCCGCAGACGGGTGAAATCCGATGGATGCGACTTCCCGGGCGTTTCGCCCACAGCGCAGCGGGAGCGGCGCGATCAGGCCGGGCGCGCATTTCAGCCGTCGTACTGGCAGAGCTCGATGAGGGTGCCTTCGGGGGCGCGCAGATGGGCCACGCGCATGCCCCAGGCTTCCTGATAGACCGGCGCGGCGGCGAGTTCCGCACCCCGGCTCTCCAGCACCTCGGCGGCGGCATCGACATCGGCGACGCGCAGTACGACCACCACGGCGTCGACACCCTCGCGCGGGCGGTGCTCGGCCCCGACCGCGGCCTCCATGAAGGCGCGCTGGAACAGCGCGAGGTCGGCGTCACCGGCGACGAAGCAGGCATAGGGGCCGTCGACGGGTTCGAGGCCGGACTCGTCCTGATGCTTGAGCGGGAGGCCGAGCGTCTCGCGGTAGAAGCGATAGCTGGGTGCGAAATCGTCTACCAGGACGCGGGTTTGGGCGTACGAGAGCAGTCCCAGGCCGTCACCGGACATGAATGGTCCACCTTTCACTACGAGGGCGATCGAGGCCACTGTAGTGAAAAGTGGTGTGGTTCAGCGGCTCGGCCACACCGCCTTCAGACCCGGGGCGGCGTCGGCGGCCTGGCGATATCCGGCCTCGTAGGCCGGTTGCAGGGCGGCCGCGCTGAACAGATCGAGACCGAAGGCGGTGATGGCGTCGGCATCGGGAACGATGGAGGCCGTTGCGGCGCCGCCCAATTCGCTGTCGGACGGGGCGTGCGGAAACAGATGCGCCAGCGGTTCGATGATCAGCATGAACTCCGCGCCGGCGGCCAGATCGGCATTGATGGGTGAGCGCATACCGCCGTCGATGTAGTAGTGGTCACCGATCGGAATGGGCGGGAAGACACCGGGAACCGAGGTGCTCGAGGCCAGCGCCTCGGGCAGGGTGGCCGCGCTGTCGCGGGTCCAGGGCTGTAGTTCACCGGTGGTGATATCGATGGCGGTGACGATGAAATCCGCCTCCGGCCAGTCGGAAACCGCGGCCAGGCCGCCGATCCGGGCGATGTGCGCGACCGGATCGCCGACATTCATCTCCAGGGCGCGGGCGCCGGCCAGTTTGCGGGCCTCGTTCGCACTGAGGCCGGGGGTGGTGAGAATCCCCAGGATCTCGCCGAAGCCGGACGCATCGAACTGCGGCCCTTGGGAATCCGGCGGAGGCATGGTGAGCAGCTTTTGCAGGTCGCCGTGCCCGGTCAGCACCGCACCGACCACCGCACCGGCGGAGGTGCCAACGAATCTGTCGGCCAGGGACAGGTCGATACCGGCCTCCCGCAGCCCGATGGCCAGACCGGTCATCCAGCAGATGCCGACCGCACCGCCTCCACCGAGTACGAGCGCATGGCGAATACCGTTGGGCGACACCGAGTCAGACATGACAACCACTGTACCGAAACGGCCCGCTGCAATATTTCACAACGGGCCGCTCAGGATTCGATCAGTGCTGCAGGAAGGCGAACTCCTGGGCGAGCTCGGCTACGCGATCCTGGAGGGCTGCGACCGAGGGGCCGGATTTGAGGACCTCGCGGGAGACGTTCGGCAGGACCGCGCCGAGGTCGCTCGCGGGGACCAGGTTGCGGATGGAGTCCGCTCCCCCACCCTGTGCGCCCACACCCGGCATGAGGATGGGGCCGTTCAGGGCCGACAGGTCGGGGGCTTGGGTGAGGGTCGCGCCGACGACCACACCGACGGAACCGAATTCGGTGCCCGCGTTGGCGGCGGCCGCGTCGTCGACCATGCGCTGGGCGATGGTGCGGCCGTCCGGGCCGGTAATGCGTTGCAGCTCGGCCGCTTCCGGGTTGGAGGTGGCGGCGAGCACGAAGACGCCGCGGTCATTGGCCCGCGCCAACTCCAGAGCCGGTGCGAGAGCGCCGAATCCGAGGTACGGCGAGACCGTCACCGCATCGCTGGCCAGCGGTCCGTCACCGAGCCAGGCGTGCGCGTAGGCGTCCATGGTGGAGCCGATATCGCCGCGCTTGGCATCGGCGAGCACCAGGGTGCCCGCCTCGCGCAGGGCGCCGATCGTCTCCTCCAGCACCATGATTCCGGCCGAACCATAGGTTTCGAAGAACGCCACCTGCGGTTTGACCAGGGCCACCCGACCGGCGAACGCCTCGACGCAGGCATCGGCGAACTTCGCCAGTCCGACGGTGTCCTCGGGCAGACCCCAGGCCCGCAGCAGCGGCGGATGCGGGTCGATACCGACACAGACGGGTCCGTGCTCGCGCATCGCATCCCGCAGCCGCACACCGAAACTCGTCATATCTCAGCCTCGCAGGGTGGCGTGGAGTTCCTGCAGGGACCGCACACCGATGCCGCCGTTGATGGTGGCCTCGATGCCCTGGACCGCCGCGGCCGCACCCTGGACGGTGGTGATGCACGGGATATTCGCGCTCACCGCGGCGGTGCGGATCTCGTAACCGTCCACGCGGGGACCGTTATTGCCGTACGGGGTGTTGAAGACGATGTCGACCTCCCCGTCCTTGATCATGTCCACGATGCTGGGCGAGGCGACGGAACCCTCGGCGGTGCCCGATCGACCCTCCGCGAGCTCCGGGTCCGAATGCTTGCGCACCTGCTCGCACGGGATTCCGTTGCGGCGCAGCATTTCCGCGGTGCCCTCGGTGGCCAGAATGCGGAAGCCGAGGTCGTGCAGGCGCTTGACCGGGAAGACCATGGCGCGCTTGTCACGGTTGGCGATCGAGACGAAGGCGGCGCCCTCGGTCGGCAGCGAACCGTAGGAAGCGGTCTGGGACTTGGCGAACGCGGTACCGAAGTCGGCGTCGATACCCATGACCTCACCGGTGGACTTCATCTCCGGCGAGAGCAGCGAATCGATACCGCTGCCGTCGGGCCGCTTGAAGCGGTGGAAGGGCAGAACGGCTTCCTTCACCGCGACCGGGGCGTCGATCGGGGTGTACCCGCCGTCGCCCTCGGCCGGGAGCAGGCCCTCCTTGCGGAGTTCGGCGATGGTGGCGCCCAGCGCGATTCGCGCCGCGGCCTTGGCCAGCGGCACCGCGGTGGCCTTGGAGACGAAGGGCACGGTGCGGCTGGCGCGCGGGTTGGCCTCGAGGACGTAGAGCACATCGTCCTTGAGCGCGTACTGCACGTTCAGCAGGCCCTTGACGCCGATGCCCTTGGCCAGAGCCACGGTGGAGCGGCGCACGGCCTCGATATCGCTGCGGCCCAGGGTGATCGGGGGCAGGGCGCACGCGGAGTCACCGGAGTGGATTCCGGCCTCCTCGATGTGCTCCATGACTCCGCCCAGGTAGACCTCTTCGCCGTCGCACAGGGCGTCGACGTCGATTTCGATGGCGTCTTCCAGGAACCGGTCGATGAGCACCGGGCGATCCGGGCTGATATCGGTGGCGCGGGAGATGTAGCCCTCGAGGGTCTGCTCGTCGTAGACGATCTCCATACCGCGACCGCCCAGCACGTAGGACGGGCGCACCAGCACCGGGTAACCGATCTCGGCGGCGATCTTCTTCGCGGCCGGGAAGGTGGTGGCGGTGCCGTACTTCGGGGCCGGAAGGCCCGCTCCGACAAGGACATCGCCGAATTCGGCGCGATCCTCGGCCAGATCGATGGCGGCGGCGGAGGTGCCGACCACGGGAACGCCCGCGTCCGTGAGCTTCTGGGCAAGACCCAGCGGGGTCTGGCCGCCGAGCTGGCAGATCACGCCCGCGACGGTGCCGGATTCGGTTTCCGCGTGGTAGACCTCGAGGACGTCCTCGAAGGTCAGCGGCTCGAAGTAAAGGCGGTCGGCGGTGTCGTAGTCGGTGGAGACGGTCTCGGGATTGCAGTTGACCATGACGGTCTCGTAACCGGCTTCCGAAAGCGTCAGTGCCGCATGCACACACGAGTAGTCGAACTCGATGCCCTGACCGATGCGGTTCGGACCCGAACCCAGGATCAGCACCTTCTCGCGCTCACGCTGCGGCGCGACCTCGGACTCCGCGGCGGGATCGAGCTCGTAGGCCGAGTAGTGGTAAGGGGTCTTGGCCTCGAACTCGGCGGCGCAGGTGTCGACGGTCTTGAACACCGGGCGGATGTGCAGGCGGTGCCGCAGTGCGCGCACACCGTCTTCACCCGCGAGTTCGGGTCGGAGAGCGGCGATCTGGCGATCGGAGAGGCCGTAGTGCTTGGCCGTGCGCAGCAGCGGCTCATCCAGTACGGCGGCGTCCAGGATCTCCTGGCGCAACTCCACCAGCGCGGCGACCTCGGCCACGAACCAGGGGTCGATACCCGAGGCCTTGGCGGTGTCCTCGATGCTCGCGCCCAGGCGCAGCGCGCGCTCCACCTGGTAGATGCGTCCCTCGGTGGGGGTGCGCAGATCCTCCAGGATGGCCTCGACGTCGGTCCAGTCGCCATCGGGCTGGGTCCAGAAGCCGGTGGCCTTGGTCTCGAGCGAGCGCAGCACCTTGCCCAGCGCCTCGGAGAAGTTGCGGCCCATGGACATCGCCTCGCCGACCGACTTCATGGTGGTGGTCAGCGTCGGGTCGGCACCGGGGAACTTCTCGAACGCGAAGCGCGGGGCCTTGACCACGACGTAGTCGAGCGTGGGCTCGAAGCAGGCCGGGGTCTCCTTGGTGATGTCGTTGACGATCTCATCGAGGGTGTAGCCGATGGCCAGCTTGGCGGCGATCTTGGCGATCGGGAATCCCGTTGCCTTGGAAGCCAATGCGGACGAGCGCGAGACGCGCGGGTTCATCTCGATGACGATGAGGCGGCCGTCGGCGGGGTCGACCGCGAACTGGATGTTGCAGCCGCCGGTGTCGACGCCGACCTCGCGCAGAATGGCGATGCCGAGATCGCGCATCTTCTGGTATTCGCGGTCGGTGAGGGTCATGGCCGGGGCGACGGTGACCGAGTCACCGGTGTGCACGCCCATCGGGTCGACATTCTCGATCGAGCAGACGATGACCACATTGTCATTGCGGTCGCGCATGAGTTCGAGCTCGAATTCCTTCCAGCCCAGGATGGATTCCTCGATGAGCACGTTCGCGGTCGGCGAGGCGGCCAGGCCGCCTCCGGCGATGCGATCGAGATCCTCATCGTTGTAGGCCATTCCGGAGCCGAGGCCGCCCATGGTGAAGGACGGACGCACGACCACCGGGAAACCGAGCTCGGCAACGGTTTCGCGGACCTGGTCCATGGTGTAGCAGACCTTGGAGCGCGCGGACTCGCCGCCGACCTTGGCGACGATGTCCTTGAACTTCTGCCGGTCCTCACCGCGCTGGATGGCTTCGAAGTCCGCGCCGATGAGCTCGACGTTGTACTTCTCCAGAATCCCGTTGTCGTGCAGGTCGACCGCGCAGTTCAGGGCGGTCTGACCGCCCAGGGTCGCCAGGATCGCGTCGGGGCGCTCCTTGGCGATCACCTTCTCGACGTACTCCCAGGTGATCGGCTCGACATAGGTGGCGTCGGCGAACTCCGGGTCGGTCATGATGGTGGCCGGGTTGGAGTTGACCAGCGATACGCGCAGGCCCTCGGACCGCAGGACGCGACACGCCTGGGTTCCGGAGTAGTCGAACTCGCAGGCCTGGCCGATGACGATCGGACCCGAGCCGATCACCAGGATGTGGTTGAGGTCGGTACGGCGTGGCATCAGGCACCTTCCATCAGGGTGGCGAAGCGATCGAACAGGTAGGCGGCGTCATGCGGTCCGGCGGCGGCCTCGGGGTGGTACTGCACCGAGAAGGCGCGACCGCTGACCAGCTGAACACCTTCGACGACACCGTCATTGGCGCAGACGTGGCTGACCTCGGCCTTGCCGAACGGGGTGTCGAAGACCTCGCCGCGCTCGCCCTCGAGGGCGAAGCCGTGGTTCTGCGCGGTGATCGAGATGCGCCCGGTGTGGTGTTCGATGACCGGGACATTGATGCCGCGGTGACCGAACTTCATCTTGTAGGTGTTGCGGCCCAGCGCCCGGCCCAGGATCTGGTTGCCGAAGCAGATGCCGAACAGCGGCAGATTCTCCTGCAGCACAGCCTGGGTCAGCGCGACCGCGCCGTCGGCGGTGGCCGGGTCACCGGGACCGTTGGACAGGAACACCCCGTTCGGGTTCAGCTCCTTGATCTGGTCCAGGGTCACATTGGAGGGCACCACGTGCACCCGCATACCGCGCTGGGCGAACATGCGCGGGGTGTTGGACTTGATGCCGAGATCGACTGCGACAACGGTGAATCGATGCTCACCGTCGGGTTCGATGGTGTACATCTCATCGGTCGAGACCTCACCGGCCAGGTCCGCGCCGAGCATGGAGGGCTGGCCGGTGACCCGCGCCACGAGCTCCTCGTAGTCGGCCAGGGCCGCACCGGAGAAGACGCCCGCCTTCATCGAACCGCGAGTGCGCAAGTGCCGCACCAGGGCTCGGGTGTCGATACCCGCGATGCCGACGACGTTCTGGTTCTCCAGCTCGTCCTGCAGGGTGCGCTCGGCGCGCCAGTTGGAGGCGCGGCGCGCCGGATCGCGCACGGCGTAACCGGCGACCCAGATCTTGCCGGACTCGTCGTCCTCGTCGTTCCAGCCGGTATTGCCGATCTGGGGCGCGGTGGCCACCACGATCTGACGGTCGTAGCTGGGGTCGGTGAGGGTCTCCTGGTATCCGGTCATCGCGGTGCAGAACACCGCCTCACCCAAAGTCTGTCCGACGGCGCCGAAGGTTGTTCCGCGGAATACGCGGCCATCCTCGAGCACCATCACTGCGACGTTGTCGCTGCTCATGCCTCGTCTCCCGTCTTCATAGTCTGTGCCTGCGGTGTCCCGGTCCAGGCGGGGTACACCGTCTTGTCGTCGCCCCGGAATCCGGTATCCACCTCGGTTCCGGTCGGCAGCGTCCAGCGAATCACCAGCACACCGCCTTCGGTCATCACCTTGCCCGCGTGCCCACGCTCGGTGCGCACCGCGGTGATGGACTCCTGCGGAATCCAGATCGTGTCCGCGCCGTCACGTTGCAGCAGGATGCCGCGTTCGAATCGAGTCATCTCCGCCGTAGCTCGGAAACCCAGGTCGCCCACCGTGATTCGCTGAATCCAGCTGGGTGCCAGGGTGCTGCCGAGATACATCCCCGTGGTCGGCTCCAGCAGCTGCGCACCGCAGTCGGCCGGGACGAGCGGCAGCTCACCGATCGACGCGGCCTGCTTCTTCGCTCGCCCGGTCCAGGCGCGGTACATGCCCCAGACGCACAGTGCGAACAATACGAGCAGCACGACCACCGTCAGTGTTCGCTCCATTACGGACCTCCTCGGTTCCCCACCCGCCGGTCTCCACCGGCGAAGACCTCATCGCCACCGCGCGGGGCGGCGGCCACTCCGTCGCGCGAGGTGATCCGGCCGCGCAGGAAGGTGGCGGTCACCTTCGCGGGCAGGGTCATCTCGTCGAACGGAGTGTTGTGGGCGATGCTGGCGAGTTCCTTCGCGCGCACCGTCCACTCGGTGTTCGGATCGATCAGCGCCAGGTTGGCCGGTTCGCCGACGGCGAGCGGGCGGCCCTGATCGTCCAGGCCCACAATGCGGGCCGGGTTCTCACTCATGACGCGGGCCACGCCGCGCCAGTCGAGCAGGCCGGGCTGAACCATGGTCCGCACGATGATGGAGAGCGCGGTCTCCAGGCCGAGCATGCCGGGGCGGGCCGCGGCGAACTCGCAGCACTTGTCCTGTTCGGCATGCGGGGCGTGATCGGTTGCGACACAGTCGATGACGCCGTCGGCCAGGGCCTGGCGCAGTGCGCTCACATCGGAGGATTCGCGCAGTGGCGGGTTGACCCGGTTGACCGCGTCGTAGGTCTCCAGGCGCGAGTCGTCCAGCAGCAGGTGGTGCGGGGTGACCTCGGCGGTGATCGAAATACCCTGGGACTTGGCCCATTTGAGCAGTTCGACGGTGCCCGCGGTGGAGGCGTGGCAGATGTGCACGCGCGCACCGGCATCGCGGGCGAGCAGGGCGTCGCGGGCCACGATGGACTCCTCGGCGGCACGCGGCCAGCCGGCCAGGCCCAGGCGGGCGGCGTTCGGACCCTCGTGTGCCACCGCGCCCTTGGTCAGGCGCGGCTCCTCCGCGTGCTGAGCGATCAGGACGCCGAGCGAGTTCGCGTATTCGAGGGCACGGCGCATGATCAGCGGGTCGTAGACGCAGTGACCGTCATCGGAGAACATGCGCACCGCGCCGACTCCGGCCGCCATGGTGCCCATTTCGGCGAGCTGCTTACCCTCGAGCCCGACGGTGACCGCGCCGACCGGATGCACATCGACCAGACCGACCTGCTGGCCGCGCCGCCACACATGGTCGGTGATGACCTGCGAGTCGGCGACCGGGCTGGTGTTGGCCATGGCGAACACGGCGGTGTATCCGCCGAGGGCCGCTGCGGCCGAACCGGTTTCGATGGTCTCGGTGTCCTCGCGACCCGGCTCACGCAGATGCGTGTGCAGGTCGATGAAGCCCGGCAGCAGGAATTGTCCGGTGCCGTCGACGATTTCGGCGTCATCGGCCTTCAGGCCCGCACCGATTTCGCGGATTTCCCCGTCGGCCAGCAGGACGTCGACGGGATCGCCTTCGCCATACAGCCGGACGTTCTTGATCAGGATGCTCATGCTGTCTCCTCTCCGCGCGATCGGGGGCCCTCCGTGGTTATGCGGGCGGCCGCCTCCGGGCCTGACCCGATCACGCGACCACCTCGTCGGTTCCGACCAGCAGGCGGAAGAGCACCGCCATGCGCATATGGACTCCGTTGTTGACCTGTTGCAGCACAGCCGCTTTGGGGGAATCGGCGACGGCCGACGCGATTTCCATACCGCGCAGCATGGGGCCGGGATGCAGGACCACCGCGTGCTCGTCGAGCATGCCCATGCGGCGCTCGCTCAACCCGTAGTTGATCGAGTACTCGCGCGCCGACGGGAAGAAGCCGCCGTTCATGCGCTCGGCCTGCACGCGCAGCATCATGACCGCGTCCGCGCCGGGGAGTTCGGCATCGAGGGAGTGCGAGATGCGCACCGGCCATTGCCCGACGCCCACCGGCAGCAGGGTCTGCGGGGCGACCAGGACCACCTCGGCCCCGAGGGTGCCGAGCAGGAAGGCATTCGAGCGCGCGACCCGGCTGTGCAGGATGTCGCCGACCAGCACGACCCGCTTACCTTCGAGGTCGCCGAGGCGCTGGCGCAGGGTGAGTGCGTCGAGCAGAGCCTGGGTGGGGTGCTCGTGCGTGCCGTCACCGGCATTGATGATGGCCGGGCCGGGTCCGACGAAACCGCCGCTCTGCTCGGTGATCTGGGCGAACCAGCGGGCGATCTGATGCGCCGCGCCCGAGGCCGGATGCCGCACGATGAGCGCGTCCGCGCCCGCCGCGTGCAGGGTCAGCGCGGTATCGCGCAGCGATTCACCCTTGGAGACCGAGGAGCTCGAGGCGCTGACATTGATCACGTCCGCGCTCATCCACTTGCCCGCGACCTCGAAGGAAACCCTTGTGCGCGTGGAGTTCTCGAAGAACACCGTCATGACGGTGCGCCCGCGCAGGGTCGGCAGCTTCTTGACCTCGCGCCCGAGCAGGGCCTGTTCGAAGCGCTCGGCGTCGTCGAGCAGTTCGGTGGCGGCGGCGCGATCCAGATCGGTCACCGAGAGCAGATGCTTCACTTGTCACCCTCCTGACGCAGGTACACACCGTCACGGCCGTCGTGCTCACGCAGCAGCACCGAGATGTCCTCGCTGCGGGAGGTGGGCACGTTCTTGCCGACATAGTCGGCGCGGATGGGCAGTTCGCGATGGCCGCGATCGATGAGTACGGCCAGCTGGACCGCGCGCGGGCGGCCCAGATCGCGCAGCCCGTCCAGGGCCGAGCGCACGGTGCGTCCGGAGAAGAGCACATCGTCGACCAGCACCACCAGCACGTCTTCGATACCGCCCTCGGGCACCGAGGTGCGCTCGAGCGGGCGGTGCGGACGGCTGCGCAGGTCGTCGCGGTAGAGGGTGATGTCGAGGGAGCCGACGGCGGGTCGCACACCGGAGAACTCCTCGATGCGGTTCGCCAGCCGGGTGGCGAGAGTCGTTCCGCGCGTGGGGATTCCGATCAGCACCACACGGGGGCCGTTCGGGTCGCCGGAGTCCAGCGCGGTCTTCTCGATGATCTGATGCGCCATACGCGCGATGGTGCGGCCGACATCGGAGTCCGAGAGCAGTTCTCGTCCGGCGTCCACCTGCGCGGGATCGTGCCGCTGCGAGTATTCGGCAGCGCTCGACTTGGCCGCCCGATCTTCGGGCACAGCCATGCCGACCTCCTTCCCCGCCTCACCGGACGGTCCGTTAAAGGATGTCTTTTCGGGTTGCGAGCCTAGCAGCGCCGCCGCCCCGGCCCGGCACCGCACCCCCGTGGCAACCAACGAGTCCGAGCAGGTCGGCGAGTTGCGCGCGACACACCTGCGGTAGAGCGCCCAGCTCCGGGAGTTCGGGCCGCGTAAGCCTCACACCAGCACATTTCCTCCGAGAATCCTCGCAACTAGGACATGCGATTAGCTACTCCACAGCTATGATCCGAACCGATCGGTTTGCAAGGGGTCCGCCGTCATCGCTCGATGCTGGGAGGAATCTCACACATGAGTAAACCGCTGATCTGGGCGATCGCCGCCGCACTGGTGATCATGGGTCCGCTTCTCGGCATCGCCACCCGCAGGATCGTCGATCGCCTTGCCGAGAAGACCATCGGCAAGGGCCGAGCCATGCATCGGATGGGTTTCGGACTCGCGCACGACCTGGCGGTGCCGGTGGGAGCGCTCATCGGACTCACCATCGCGCTCGCGCTGCCGACCGGGCTACCGTTCTCCCCCGCCTCGGTGCACCAGATCCTGACCGCGGCGTTGATGCTCGCGCTGACCTACGCCGTGGCCCGGCTGTGCGCGGATGTGGTGACCTCGGTGGCCAAGCGAATCACCGGGGTGTCCGGCTCGGTCAGCCTGTTCTCCACCATCACCCGGGTCGTGGTGTTCGTGCTGGGCATACTGATCACCCTGGACAGCGTCGGGGTGCAGATCACTCCGCTACTGGGCGCGCTGGGTATCGGCGCGCTCGCCATCGCACTGGCCCTGGAGGGCACGCTCGCGAATCTCTTTGCCGGAGTACATATCCTGGCGTCGAAAACCGTGCAACCCGGAGACTTCGTCAAGATCGACAGCGGGGACATCGGCTGGGTGCGCGATGTGAACTGGCGGACCACCACCATTCAGGACCTGTCGGGAAACTTCATCATCGTGCCGAACAGCAAGTTCGCCGAGGCCATCCTCACCAATTTCCATCGCCCCGATCAGGATATGGCGGTCACCGTCGAGGTGAGCGCGAGCTACGCCAGCGACCTCGAACACGTCGAGGCGGTGGCCCTGGATGTGGCGCGCCAAGCGGTGAAGGAACTCGATGCCGGTTTCAGCGGCGCCGAACCGCGGGTACGGTTCCACACCTTCGGCGAGTCGGGGGTCGAATTCCGGGTGGTGCTGCGCACCCGCCATTACGAGGACCAATACCTGCTGGTCAGCGAGTTCATCAAGGGGCTGCACAAGCGCTTCCGCGAAGAAGGCATCGTCATTCCGTACCCCGTGCGGGTGCTGGAAATCGCGCCGGGCGGCGCGCCCGAGTCCCGCTTGGCGGCAGCTCTTCATACACCGTAAACCCGTCTGTGCGATGCTCGGAGGGTGAGCAACGAAGCCGACTTCACCGAACCAGCCCGCGTCACCTTCCGCGGCCATGGCGGTATCAACCTCGCCGGTGACTCCTGGGGACCCCAGGACGGACCGCTGGTGGTATTCCTGCACGGCGGCGGCCAGACCCGTCACTCCTGGAAGGACTCCGGGCTGGCGCTGGCCAAGGCCGGAATGCACGCGGTGCTACTGGACGCGCGCGGGCACGGTGACAGCGACTGGGCACCCGAGGGCGATTACACCCGCGGTGCGATGGTCGAGGACCTGCTCGGCGTACTCGATCAACTCGGCAAACCCGGCTTCGTGGTCGGGGCGAGTATGGGCGGGCTCACCGGACTCATCGCCAGCGCGCACCCGCGGCACGAACGCATGACCGGTCTGGTGCTGGTCGATGTGGTGCCGCGACCCGAGGTCAAGGGCGTGGAGCGGGTGATCAACTTCCTGGGCAGCAATCCCGAGGGCTTCGCCAGCCTCGAGGAGGCCGCCGATGCCGTGGCCGCGTACCTGCCGCACCGCCGCCGCCCGCGCAATCCCGAAGGGCTGCAACGCAATCTGCGCCAGCGCGAAGACGGCCGCTGGTACTGGCACTGGGATCCGGCCATGCTCGGCGGGCGCGGCGAACAGATCGATATGCATACCAAGGCCCTGGAAGACGCGGCGCGAGAGCTGACCATGCCGGTACTGCTGGTGCGCGGTGCGCTCTCGGATGTGGTGAGCGAGGAGGGTGTGCGGTCCTTCCGCGCCCTGGTTCCGCATGCCGAATACGCCGAGATCGGCACGGCCGCGCATACCGCGGCCAGTGATGCGAATGACGAATTCACCGATGCCGTGGTCGATTTCGTGCGCGCCCACGTGAATATGGGCTGAAAACGCTACTCCCCCAGCATCCGATCGAGCAGGTGGCGGGTCAACTCGACCACCTGCCCGCGGGTATGACTGCCGATCAGCACACCCTGGGTGATGCTGCCGAGGGCGAACACGATCAGCTGAGCGTCCAGGTTCGCGGTGTCGAACGCCTTGCCCGGCTGCCGATTTCGCTGCAATTGCGCGGTGAACAGGTTCACCAGATACAGCGGTGCGCCATGGGTGTCCTCCGGTGTGATGACATCGGATCCACTCAGCGCCGCCGCGTGAAAGGCCGCGAGTACCAGACTGTCCTGGTGGCTGGCATCGTCGAGCGGCAGGAGCGCGAGCGCGACCGCCTCGATCACCTCCCGGGGTCCGGCGTCCTGTCCCAGCGTGCCCACCCGGGCGGCGAACCGTTCGCCCGAATCCACCACCACGGCCAGGTGGGTGGCGAGCAGCAGCTCACGCTTCGCACCGAAGTAGTACTGGATCAGGCGCACCGAGATCCCCGCCTCGGCGGCGACCGATTGGAAGGTCGCGGCCTCCAGCCCGCCGGCGGCGATCACGCGCCGAGCGGCCGTGGTGATCTCGCGACGGCGCTGCTCGTGATCGACCAAACGTGGCATGAGAAGCCATGGTACGCCCATACCACGGCCTGAATTACCCAACGCAGATCGACCAATGTGGATTCACGCCCACCCCGCAGTCGGTGCCGAGCCGGTTGAGCAAGGGCGACAGCGCGGCCAGCGATCTCGCCGCCGTAGCGCAACCGAGTGCGAGTCAGGCGGTTTCGAGGCGGGTTGTCAGGCGGGACTTGGTGTTCGGCCAGTCGTCGATGGTGATGGAGAACAGAATGCTGTCGCGGAGGGTGCCGTCGGCGCGGCGGAATTGGCGGCGCAGGGTGCCTTCGTATCGTGCACCGAGACGGGCGATCGCCTGCTGGGAACGATGGTTGCGGACATCGGTTTTGAGTTGTACCCGTGCCGCACCGAGGGTTTCGAAGGCGTA
Organism: Nocardia sp. NBC_01503; assembly: GCF_036327755.1. Taxonomy (NCBI): domain Bacteria; kingdom Bacillati; phylum Actinomycetota; class Actinomycetes; order Mycobacteriales; family Nocardiaceae; genus Nocardia; species Nocardia sp. NBC_01503. The sequence continues at coordinate 5,763,276 of NZ_CP109596.1, read as the reverse complement.
GTCGAGGAGGAGCAATTTCGCCTCCGGGTTCACCACGGCGCCCCACACCGGGGGCGTGTAGACGGTGAAGCCGATCTCCAGACCCGCATCACGAGGACGGGCCTCCAGGTAGGAGGTGACGCCGATGATCGCCCCGGCCGGTCGATCGGCGATCGGCCGACGGGAGCGCACCGTCCACACATGCCAGTCCGGCTGCGAATTTCGCTCGCGCAGTAGGGCTTCCAGCTGCTCGGGTTCGCTCGGACGCCAGGGCAGGTGCGCCCAGACCCGGTCGTGGTCGAGGGCTCGGAACAGTTCGGCGGAGTCGGCGGCCGGGTCCACGGCGGTCAGTTGGATCGACTTGCCGATCAACTCGGTACCCACGGGTATGGGCCAGAGCATCTCCGGCCACGGCACGTCATCGGGTCGCGGGTCGGGGATGGGTTCGAAGCGCTCCGGATCTGCGATCTGCTGCACATCCGGACTATACGGTTTGCGAAGCTGACGCCGATGCCCCACCGGCACGTCGATCACTCCGCTACGGCACGCTTCTCCTCGATCCGGCGACGGATCCGGTCCCAGGATTCGGGGAGATCACTCGCCGGTGCGGTGAAGAATACGAAGGTGGCCTCGCGCATGACCTTTCGTTTGCGGGCGATGGTCGACTTGTGCGGCTCGGCGCCCGCGTAGGTGTAGATGGCTTGCTTATCGGTCCAGGCCGAGTAGGTCCAGAAGGTGCCCTTCAGCATTTCGGCCTTCAGTGCGACGCCGAGGACTCCCGGGGAGCGGCGTGCCTGACGCCAGAGAACCAGTGAGGCCATCAGGAAACCGGGAGCCTGCCACAGCGAATCGACCTCCAGACGGGAAGCCATGCACTGCACCTCGGGCGTGGCAGGCTGAACGATTGTCATCCAGGGAAGCGTGGGCATACGACCGCTCTTTCGGCGAAACGTGGACGGCCACCGAGCAGATGACCGCGCCTTACGTTCCGCAGTCCGGTGTTGATTGTCATGACAACAGTTCTGGGGGCGCTCACTATCGGAAACCGGCGACGTTGTCGAGAGCCCACTGCGCGAAAGTGGTTGCGGGACGGCCGGTGATGTCGTGGACGCTGCCGATGGGCAGCGCATCGGTCGATTCGCCGAAGCTGGTGAGGGCGTTGTCGACATACCAGGTGGCGGTCTCACCCATGGCCGGCGTCAGAGCGGCGATGGTCTCCTCCCGGGTGGAGGGCGCGAAGGCGATATCGCGACCGAGAGCGGTGGCGAGCGCGCGAACCAGATCCGTGCGGGTGAGGATCTCGGGCCCGGCCAGGGGGTAGGACCGGCCGAAATGAGTGTCGTCCAACAGGGCGGTGGCGGCGACGGCGGCGATATCGTCCATGGCGATGGGCGCGCTCGCGGCATCGGGCCGGGGTTCGCGGACGGTGCCGGTGCTGCGGATCTGATCCGACCACGTCAGGGAGTTCTCCATGAAGTCGGCGGGCCACAGGTGGGTCCAGGCCAGGCCGCTGTCCTCGACGGCGGTGCTCACGGTGCCCCACCAACTCTCGGGTTCACCGGACAGGTCCACCACATGCCGCACGCCCGCCGCGCGGGCGCGCGCCAGTAGATCGGCGGTGGTGTCTGAGTTCGGTGCCAGATACATGCGATCCACGCCGTCGAACACCTTCGCCAGGGTGTCGGGTCGGCGCGGGTTACCCTCGGCGACCTGCACCTCGGCCGGTAGCGCGGCCTTGCGCGGGTTGGCGGTGAGTGCGCGAATATCGGTGACGCCCAGGCCCAGCAGGTGGTCGACGACCTTGCGGCCGATATTCGCGGTTGCTCCGGTTACCAGGATGGTCATATGTGCCTTTCCATGCGATTCGCCGAAAGTGCCAGTTTGCCTACGGAATTCGCGAGGCGCACATGACTTTTTCGATGGACCGCGGTGGTGATCGGGCGTGGCACGCTTGAACATCAACTCGATAGAACGTATGTTCGATCCCATGTCGATGCCACTGCAGGGATCTCTGCTCGACGGGTTCGGGGAGCTCGAGGTGGGTGCGCTGGACGGAATGCGGCGCACCGCGCTCAGCGCCGGGGCCTGGGTGGATGTGCTGCCCGGCTGGATGAGCGGGGCCGATCTACTGTTCGAACGACTGGTCGCCGAGGTGCCGTGGCGGGCCGATCGGCGGGCCATGTACGACCGGATGGTGGATGTGCCGCGACTGCTCGCCTTCTACGAACAGGGGCAGGGGCTACCGGATCCCGTACTGGACCGGGCGCGCGACGCGTTGAGTGAGCATTACCGGCACGAACTCGGCGAGCCGTTCACCACCGCCGGGCTCTGCTATTACCGCGACGGGAACGACAGTGTCGCCTGGCATGGCGATACCTCCGGACGCGGCGCGACCCACGACACCATGGTGGCCATCGTGTCCGTCGGTGCGGCGCGAGCGCTGATGTTGCGGCCGCGTGGCGGCGGTGAGAGCCTGCGCTATCCACTCGGACACGGCGATCTCATCGTGATGGGCGGATCCTGCCAGCGGACCTGGGAGCATGCGATTCCCAAGACTCGCCGACCGGTGGGGCCGCGCATCAGTATTCAGTTCCGGACGCGGGGCGTGCGCTGAAAGATTCTGATGTCAGCCGGATTCGGTGACCATCGGGGCGGGCGGCACGGGGCGGCGGGCGAACTCCGGTGCGTGCTCGACGAATACGCCGCGGGCGACCAGGTACGGCGGCAGACTGCGCAGTATCGGAATGCGCCGGAACACGCGCAGCACCATTGGCGTGCTGTCGAAGTTGGAGACATTGATCTTGCCCGAGACCGCCGGTGCGATGCCGCGGGCGTGCGCGATGCGCTGCATGCTCTGGATCACCGCTGTCGGAATGGATCGGCGGCGCTGCACCCGCGCCAGGTCCGACTCCTCGACCTTTCCCGAAATCAATTTCGGGGCAAGGATTCTCGCCGCGGCGACCGCATCCTGCACGGCCAGATTGATACCCACTCCGCCAACCGGTGACATGGCGTGCGCGGCGTCACCGATGCACAGCAGCCCGTCCAGATGCCAGCGTTCGAGCCGGTCGAGCTTGACGTCCAGGAGTTTCACCTCATCCCAGCTCTGTACGGCATCGACGCGATCGGTGAGCCAGGGTACGGCGGCCGCCATCTGGCGCAGGATATCGGTGACCGGTTCCCGTTGTCGCACAGTGGAATCGATGCCCTTGGCGATGAGAATCGCACACTGCCAGTAGTCGCCGCGGTCGAGCATGATGGCGACGCGATCCGCGGTGAGCACCGGGACCGCTCCGGCCGGGTCGGTGTCATTACGCGGAATACGCGTCCACCACACATCGAACGGTGTCGGCCAGTCCCGCACCCGCAGTCCGGCGGCGGCACGCAGCGTCGAGGTGCGACCGTCGCAGGCCACCGTGAGATCGGCCCGAATCTCCCCCGTCGCACCATCTTCGGTGCGATAGCGCACGCCGGTGACGCGGCCGCTCTCCCGCAGCAGATCCGTCGCCTCGGTATTCATGCGCAGCCGGAAGGCGGGTTCGGTATCGGCGGCGTGGGCGAGCAGATCGAGCAGATCCCACTGCGGGACCATGGCGATGTACTTGAATCGGCCCGGAATGTGCTCGAACGTGGCGAGGGTCTGCATCCGCCCGCCGATCGGCAGGGCCACCGAATTCAACCGGCGCTGTGGGAGTTTCGCGAACTCCTCGCGCAATCCGAGCTCATCGAGCAGTTCCAGGGTGGTGGGATGCACGGTGTCACCGCGGAAGTCCCGCAGGAAGTCACCGTGCTTCTCCAGAACCATCACATCGATACCGGCGCGCGCCAGCAGCAGCCCCAGAATCATGCCCGCCGGTCCGCCGCCGACGACGAGACAGGTCGTACTCTCCATCGGGCAGCCCTCCCGAGCGACAACCATCGGTCACATCCATGGTAGGCCGCGAGGACCTGGCGTTCGGGCGAACCTACCGATCCCGGTAGAGGATGAAGAAGTACGGATCGCGCATACCGCGCATATCCATGACCCCGAGCAGGGTGTCCGCGTCCACCCGCCGGAACAGGTCGATGATCGGCAGGTGATCGTAGATCATTGCGGCACTGGACTTTCCACGGAACTCCAGATTGCGCAGCCGGGCACGCGGAGTTCCGGTGGCCAAGGCGGGGCGCAGGAGGCCGAGCGAACGACGCACCGGCCCCAGGGCGGCGGCGGGAACCTTGCCCGCCAGGAACAGCGGGACACGGCGCGGATCGACCGGGAAGATCCGCCCGTCGGGTGTGCTGAACAGCAGCGGCTGCACGGCATCGGCGCTGTCGAACTGCTTACCGTACCAACCGGATTCGACCAGCACACCCTTCCACGGATGCCCGGTATCGAGCTCGTCGCCACGCCAGCGCCCGCTGGTCACATCCTCCACCCGGACCGCGGCCAGCCCGTCGAAGAACTGCCACGCCTGCTCCGGGGTGCATCCCGCGGCCCGCAACTCCGCCAACCGCCGCGTCGCGGTCGCTACCGATTCACCGGCGACCATCCAAGCCTCCTCGCCCGAGTGGATGAAACATTCGCGCTCACACTATCTCAGCGCTCGAACGGGTCATAGAGGTGCTCCCGGCATCATCCGAGCCGTTTTAGTCTGGTTGACAAAATACTTCGCCAAAACACTGGCGCTCCCAGTTTTAGTCTCCTAGTCTAAAACACATGACGACGGTACGGGACGCAGCGCAGACGATCCGGACGGCCACTCGGCCCGAGGACCTGTTCGGCAGTGCCACAGCCGATTCCGACTCACGCACGCAAGGGCGGCGGCGGTATCACCGCCTCGCCGCACAGGTGCATCCCGACCGGGCCGCACCCGGTGAAATCGATCTGGCGCACACGGCATTCGAGCGGCTGGCCGAGATGTATCGGCAGTGGAGCGAGGCCGACGCCGCGGGCATGCGAGTGACCGGAGCCCGCGCCACCTACCCGATCGGCGCGCTGCACGCCCGCGGCACCGTGGCCGACCTCTATCGCAGCGGACCGGATCGGATCGTGAAGATCCCCCGGCGCACCGCCGCCAACAAGCTACTGGCCGCCGAGCGAAATGCCCTGCGCGACATAGCGATCGTGACCGGCGAACACGAATGGCTGCGACCGTACTTTCCGCAACTCGTCGATGCGGTCGATCATCGGGACCTCGATACCGGTGCGCACCGGACGGTGAATGTGCTCAACGCGCTCAACGACGGATTCGTCACCCTCGAGCAGGTGCGCGCCGAATATCCCGATGGCCTCGATCCGCGCGACTACGCGTGGATGCACCGGCGGCTGCTGCGCTGCGTGTCCGGGGCGGCGCTGGCGGGGTGGGCGCATACCGCGATCAGTCCGGCGAATGTGCTCATTCACCCACGTCAACACGGCGTCGTCCTGGTCGGCTGGTCGTTCGCCACCCGGCCGGGTACACCAGTCGCGGCGACCTTCGGATCCATCGACTATCCGCCCGAGATCCACGACGAGGTCTCCCCCGCCACCGATGTCCACCTCGCGCACCGGCTGATGCTCACCATGCTCGGCCGCCGCGCACCCACCGCCATGCGCACCTTCGCGGCCGGCTGCATGCAGCCCGATCCGAGGTTGCGCCCCGAACCCGCCGATCTCCTCGGCGAATTCGACGATCTGCTCGATCGGCTCTACGGACAGCGCCGCTTCCGGCCCTTCGAGCTCACGAAAGGATAGTGACGACAATGGGTTACGGAAACTGGGACGACCGCGCCTACGATGCCGCCCGAACCTTCCGCGCCGCCCGCGGCCTCGACGATTTCGGCTACACCGCCGATATGCGCGCGCAGCCGATGAACTCGTGGAAGGCACACCCCGCACTCGATCCCAAGGGCGTGAAACTCCGGGAATCCCGCGATTCCGATGATCATGGGAACTCGCTGCCGATCGCGGTGCTCTTCGATGTCACCGGATCGATGGGGCGGGTACCGCGCATCATGCAGGAGAAGCTCGGCAAACTGCACGGACTGTTGCAGCGCAAGGGATACGCCGACGACCCGCAGATCATGTTCGGCGGCATCGGTGACGCCGACTCCGATCAGGTGCCGTTGCAGGTCGGACAGTTCGAATCCGACAACCGCATGGACGAGCAGCTGCGGCTGATCTTCCTGGAGGGCAACGGCGGCGGACAGAAGTCCGAAAGTTATGAATTGGCCGCGTATTTCATGGCCCGGCACACCGCCACCGACGCCTGGGACAAGCGCGGACAGCAGGGATACCTGTTCATTGTCGGCGACGAACTGAACAAGCCACGGCTGGCCTCGCGGCATATTCGAAACATCATCGGCGACAAGGTGAATCGGGATATCTCGGTGGAGTCCGTCTACCGCGAGCTCGCCGACCGCTGGCACGTGCACTACATCCTGCCCAATCAGTCCAGCTACTACAACGATCCCGAGATCTCGGAGTACTGGCGCGGGCTGCTCGGCGAACGCTTTCTGCGCCTCGACGATCCGGCGGCGGTCTGCGAACTCATCGCGCTCACCATCGGAATCGGCGAGGACCGTATCGATCTCGGTGCGGGACTGGCGGATCTGCGCGATATCGGCTCCACCTCCGAGGCCGACGCCGTCGGCAAGGCCCTCGCACCCATCGGGGCGACACGGCGCAACAACAGCGTCGGCGCGCTGCCCGCACCCACCCGCGACGACGACGTCGACTTCGGAAACTAGCGGGGAGAGAGCAATGTTCGGCGATCGCCACCTGATAGTGGTCGACCTCGGGTTCGGCGATGCCGGCAAGGGCGCGACCGTGGATTGGCTCTGCGCACCCTCGAGCGGACTCGATGTGTCCGCCGTGGTCCGATTCAACGGCGGCGCGCAGGCTGCACACAATGTGATCGCGGGAGGACGGCACCACACGTTCCGGCAGTTCGGGTCCGGCACCTTCTCCCGGGTGCCGACCTTCCTGTCGCGGTACATGCTGGTGGAGCCCATCGCGCTCGCGGCCGAAGCCCTTGCGCTGGAACAGCTCGGGATCACCGACCCGCTGTCACTGCTGTCCGTGGACGAACGGGCCCTGCTCACCACCCCGATACACGGGGCCGCCAACCGTTGCCGGGAAGACGCGAGGGGTGCTGCCCGGCACGGTTCGTGCGGAATCGGAATCGGCGAAACAGCGAGTTACGCGCTCGCGCATGACGCTCCGCGCGTCGCGGACTGTCTGCGGCCGAATATTCTGCGGCGCAAGCTGATCGCGCTCGAGGAGTACTACCGGCCGCTGTTGGAGGGCAGCGGGCACCGGTACGACTCGATCGATGATCTCGTCGAGGTGTACACCGAATTCGCCCGCGCCGTGGCGATCCTGCCGGGCGATCAACTGGCCGCGTTCGCCACCACCGGGCGACTGGTGTTCGAGGGCGCGCAGGGGGCGCTGCTGGACGAATGGCGCGGACTACACCCGTACACCACCTGGTCGACCGTCGAGCCGCGCAACGCGCGCGCCATGCTCGCGCGGATCGACGCACCCGGTTACGTCCTGGGTGTCACGCGCAGTTACTTCACCAGGCATGGGGCCGGGCCCTTCCCCACCGAGGACGCCGACCTCTCGATTGTGGAGCGGCACAATGGAACCGGGGAGTACCAGGGCGACTTCCGGCGCGGACACCTCGATCCGATCCTGCTGCGCTATGCCATCCGGGCGTGCGGCGGGATCGACGGCCTGGCCGTGAATCACCTGGACGCACTCGGCGAAATCCGCACCGCCACCGGATATCTCACCGCGGACGGCTGCCTGGACCGACTCGATCTCGGCGAATGGCAGGACCTCGACCACCAGCGACGCCTCACCGAACTCCTCGAGGCCGCGACACCCGTACTCGCGGACCTGCCCACCGATGTGATCGGCTACCTGGAGGCCGAACTCGGCGTACCCGTGGTCCTCACCGCCCACGGCCCCGACCGATTCGACCGCGCCCCCGGGGCGGCGCGCACCACATCGAATAACCGGCCGGCACCCGGCACGCTTCGCATGCCGGGTTGACCCTCACACGCTCCGTGCGACGGGCTGATTCCCGCATTGCCCTGCGGGATCAGCTCGCGTCCGGCAGCACGAGGCACAACCCGATCCCGTCCATTAGCACGGGGAATGACCGCCTTGCGCCATGGCATCGCGGAGAATGGCCAGATCACACTGGGTTTCGCCGGGCACACCCCACCCGCGGGCGGCCGATCGCGCGGAACCGGCCCCGACTACGGCATGATTGACCACTTGTGGAGCAACAATCCGCGGTATCCATCGATGTGATCGCCCTACGCTACGGGCGCGATGAACCCACCGTCTCGGTCGGCATCGCGCCCCGACGCTGGGAGCCCTTTCCGGGGCAACTCGCGCTACCCGGAGTCCTGCTCGGGCGTGGCGAACGCCTGGAGGCCGCGGCCCGGCGCGCGGTACACACCAAACTCGGTGTGCCCGAGGCGGCTATCCGCGCCGTCGGCCAGCTGGTCACCTTCGATGAACCCAATCGCGACCCGCGCGGACCGACCCTGTCCATCGCCATGTGGGCGGTGATCGGCGAGCACGAGAGCGATACCGCCGAGTGGGTGACCTTCGAGCGCATGCCGGAGCTGGCCTTCGACCACAACCGCATTGTCGACACCGCACGCGGCCTCTTCGCCGAAATGCTCTGGAAGCACCTGGAATTCACCCGTCCACTGATCGGCGAGGAGTTCCCGGCAACCCGCGCCGTGGCCCTCACCGCCGCCCTCGAGGGCACCCGCCCCGATCCGGGCAATCTCAACCGCACCCTCGCCGCGCTGCCCGGCCTGACCCGCACCGGTGAACGCATACGCGTGAAAGCCACCGGACGCCCTGCGGCCATCTGGGCATTCGACGCCCGACAACCAGCGGCCCTCGGCAGCGAATAGCGCCCGCTCACAAGCGAATAGCGCCCCTTCCTCATCCCTGCTCAGCGGCCCATTCGCCATCCCTGCTCAGCGGCCCCTTCGCCATCTCGGCTCGGCGGGCGCGTCGCCATCTGGGGCTCGGCGGGCCATTCGTCATCCCAGCTCAGCGGGCCTCTTCGTCATCCCGGCGCGTTTTGGCCGGGAGCTACACGGTCAGCACAGTCGCCGCGGCTGTGGCTCCCGGCCAAAAGCATGCTGGGATGCCGGTTGGTCCTGGTGTACGCGTGACAGTTCCACGGGGTGATGGTTCTCGACACGCGCACTCACATAGTTAGATGCGCATATCCGCGTGTATATATGTTCGATCGCGCCCTCAAGGGAAGCAGCCCGGCGTCGCCCCCGATCAGCGGTAAGAGTTGGACGCAAGCGGCGCGAACCGCGTGCGGTCAGGGTGCGGATTTGCCGGTAAGCACCGAATCCACCAGCGCGCGAATGGCGGTGCGCAGGCGTTCGGTCTCCCCCGCGCGCACCATGGCGCGGGCCGTCTCCGAGCCGACGGAGCTGAAGAGCAGGCGGCCCGCCGCTTCGGCGTCGAGGTCGGGGCGGACCTCGCCCAGCAGGGTGGTGATATGCCGGTCCCAGGTGCCGTGGAATTCGGCGGTGCGGGGATGCGGGGGCATGGGGGCGCCCGTGTAAGCGGCCATGAGCTCGACGTTTTCAGCCATCATGACGGTCATCGCGTCGAAGAAGGCGAGCAGTCGATCTGCCGCCGACGCACCCGGACCCAGTGGCGGCGGGCCGTCGGTGATTGCCGCCATGAGGGTTTCCGCGGGTTCGGCGACGAGGGCGTAGAGCAGTCCCGCCCGGCTACCGAAGCGGTGAAAGATGGTGCCCTTGCCGACGCCAGCCGCAGCGGCGACGCGATCCATGGTGATGGCCTCGGAGCCGAACTCGTCCAGCAGCGCCCGCGTGGCGTCCAGGATGGCGCGGCGATTTCGTGCGGCGTCCGCCCGCTCCTTGGGCGCGGCGCGCTCCTTCGGCGCAGCGCCCACCCGATCCTTCGGCGCGGCGTCCGCGCGCCCTTTCGACGCGGCGTGCTCGCTCGGGGCGGCGGCCGCGCGCTCCTCCGATCCGGTGCGCTTCCCCGCCACACCACCCCCATCAGGTGGGGCGTGACCCTCTGGTGCGGCGCGCTCCCCTGGCTGATCAGCTGGCATTTCCTCCGCTTTCATTGACAAACTTGACCGACGGTCCATATCGTAGCGAGGCATAACTGGACCGTCAGTCAACTTATGAGGTTTTCGATGCAGGCAATCCTATTGACCGCGACCGGTGGACCCGAAGTCCTGGTGCCGAGCGAGGTCCCCGCGCCGCGACCGCGGGCCGGGCAGATACTCGTCAAGAGCGAGGCGATTCCGGTGCTCTACCCCGAGACCATGCTTCGTTCGGGAGCGTTCCCCGTCCCCCTCGAGAAGCCGTTCGTCTTCGGCACCCAGGCGGCCGGTGCGGTCGTCGAGATCGGCGACGGAGTGGACCCGGCACTACTCGGGCAACGGGTGATGGTGGCCAGCGACAGCTTCGGCACCTATGCCGAATTCGTCTGTGCCCCGGCCGAATCCGCGGTGCGTATTCCCGACGCACTCCCCTCCGTCGAGGCCGCGGCTTTGACCATGAGCGGATCGGTGACCCTCCCCCTGCTCACCGCCGCCAAACTCACCGGCACCGAGACCGTGCTGATCGAGGCCGCGGCGACCGGAATCGGCGGCTACCTGACCCAGCTCGCCAAGGAGGCCGGGGCCGCGCGTGTCATCGCCACCGCCGGTGGACCCGAAAAGTCCGACCGCGCACGCGAATTCGGCGCGGATGTGGTGATCGACCACCTGGACCCCGACTGGGTCGACCGGCTGCGTGAAACCCTCGGCGGCGCAACCATTGACGTGGTCTTCGACTCCATCGGCGGCGAATCCGCGCTGGCGCTACTGGATCTCATGACCCCGCTCACCGGCCGCATGCTCAGCTACGGTTTCCTCTCCGGCGCACCGGCGCAGGTCACCGCCATGGATCTGATCATGCGCGGGCTCACCCTCATCGGCTGCTCCGGCCCGGCCTGGCTCGCGGGAGTGGCCGACTCCCGGGCCGCGGCCATGGAGCGCGCCGTATCGGGTTCACTCACCCCGCTGGTGGATCGGGTACTGCCGCTCGACCAAGCCGCACAGGCCCATCGGATTCTGGCCGACCGTGCGGCCAAGGGAACGATTGTGCTGCAACCTCACTAGTCGCGATCGCACCGGTCGACTCCGCACCGGCCGGATCGGCGTGCGGGGTCGGCCGGGACGCCGCCGCGAAAATCGCGCGGCCCGACACACGCCCCGGCCAAACCTTCCGAATCGGGCGCGCGGGCCGCATAGAGTGCGGAGACGACAGTGGCGCGGCGCGGCACCTACCCCGGAAGCGAGGCTCCATGAGCTCCTCGAATACCGTCCTGATCACCGGCACCTCCTCGGGCATCGGCCTGGCCACCGCGCTGGGGGCGGCGCGCGCGGGCTGGCAGACCGTGGCCACCATGCGCGATGTGGGGCGGGCGGCGGCGCTCATGGACGCGGCCAACGAGGCCGGGGTCGCCGGGCTCATTCGAGTCGAGCCGCTCGATGTCACCGATGCGAATTCGGTCGCGGAGTGCGTGAAGAAGGTGGTCGCCGATTACGGACGGCTGGACGCGGTCATCAACAATGCCGGGTCCGGATTCGTCGGGACCATCGAGCAGACCGGGCTGCAGCCGGTACGAAATGTCATGGAGGTCAACTACTTCGGCGTGGTCGAGGTGACCCATGCCGCCATGCCGCATCTGCGGGAGGCGGGCGGGCGGCTGATCACCGTGACCAGTGTGGGCGGGGTGATCGGTCAGCCGTTCAATGAGGCGTACTGCGCGGCCAAGTTCGCCGTCGAAGGGTTCATGGAGTCACTGGCACCGGTCGCGGCGACCGTCGGCGTCCGGGTCATGGTGATCGAACCCGGTGCGGTGGCAAGCGAATTCGTGGCCAGCCAGCAGATCGACATTCCGGGTCTGCTGGGTGCGGCCGGGCCGTACGCACCGGCGCTGAAGCATTACATCGAGCGCACGCAGGGCGCATTTCGCAGCGCTCAGACGCCGGAGGATGCCTCCGCTCCGATTATCGCCGCGCTCACCGAGCCGGAGCCGCCGTTCCGGGTGCAGACCTCCTCGTGGGCACGGGGATTCATCTCCACCAAGCTCGCGGATCTGGACGGTGCGGCCGTGCAGATGGTCACCGCGAGCTGGGTGGAGGAGCGTCAGCACTGAAATCCGGTCAGCCCTGCGGCTTCCCGAGGCAGAAGGTGGTCTTGGGATCCGCCAGGGTGATCACGCTGTCGGCATCCTCGCCGCAGAGGTTCTCATCGGATTGGCCGTCGACGCGTGCCAGCACTCGGAAGCTCGCGTCGGAGGAGGCGCAGTCGGCGAACTGGTAGCCGGTGAGCATGCTCTCGTGATAGCAGCTGTCCTGCTTGAAGTTCGGTGCCAGACACAGGAACGCGGTGGTGCCGCCGTTGAGGGTCTCCTCATAGGAGGTGTAGTCGGAGGAGCAGTCGGCCTTGGCGTCGAAGACCCGCGCGACCTTGTAGACGGCCTTCTCCGAGGCGCAATCCACCGGTTCGGTCTTGGAGTCGATCATCGAGCCTTTGAGCACATTGATGCAGTCGCCCACCTTGGCGCGCGCGGTATCGGACTTACTGGCGTCCTTCACCGCGTCCGCGCCCTTCTGCGCGAGCGAGCATCCCGCCAGCATCAGCGCGAATACCGCCACCACGACGGGCAGGAGACGGCGTACTCGGGCCGCTCCCCTCGGATTTACCTGCATCAATGCCACAAACCTTTCAAAATTCGCAATCCGGTCAAGACCTCGACAACCACACCGCATCGACGATCGGCGAGCATCCGGGAAACCACGGGATCGGGGCGGAACCCGTGATCCGCACCCGGCCGGTTAGGCTGCGAACCGGGCGTTCGAGCGAATGAGGAGTACGCGATCAACGCGTTTGTCGGACGCGTCCACGAACTGACCAGCCTGGACGCGCAATGCCACGCACCCGGCGGACCCTGGGTATTCCTGGTGGAGGGACCCGCGGGCATCGGGAAATCCCGGCTGCTCGGCGAATTCGCGCGGCGGGAACAGGATCGAGCCGCCGCGGGTATGCGTGTGGTCGCGGTGCCCGCCACCGAGTTCGAACAGTCCAGCCCATTGCAACTGGTCCACGACATCCTCGACCGCCTCGCCGAACTCGACAGGCTTGACCGCGGAGCAGCGCAGGGGCGCGGCAACCAAGCCTTACGAGAGCCGGGCCTCGATTCGAACCCGGGCGCGCCAGTCGAAGCCTTCGGAGCCATGACATCCGGAATCACGACCGAGGACGAAGCCTTCGGTGCCGACAACGCGGACAGCGACGCCGATCCCCGCGCACTCGCGCGAAACCTGCGACAGCGGCTCGCGGTGGAGTCGACCCTGCTCGTCATCGATGACGCGCATTGGGCGGATGCGGCCTCACTGCGGGTGCTCGGGTTGTTGATTCGGCAGCGGCCCGACAATCTGCGATTGGTGCTGGCTTACCGCGAAGGACAGTTTCCGGACGCGGTCGGACCGGCCTTGCGTGATGCGTCGAGTTTCCATCTGCCGGTGCCACCGCTGTCCACCGATGACGCCGCGGCACTACTGCCGGACCTACCGTCGGGCCGCCGCGAGCGGTTACTGACCGCGGCACACGGCAATCCGCTCTATCTGCTGCTGCTCGCAGAACTCACCCCGGGCGAATTCGAGGCGGCGGTGACCGAGGACGGACCCGCCACATCCGACAGCTCCGCACTGGACCGCACCATCCGCGCCGAACTGACCCATCTCCCCCGACACGAACGACTCGCCGCTCAGGCCGTGGCCGTCTGCGGCTCCACCGCCGACGCCGAACTTCTGTGCGCCACCGCGGAATTGACGCACCCCGAGCTGACCGCCGCACTGGACGACCTGGCTCGGCGCGGCTGGCTCAGTATCACCGGCGGCACCGTCACCTTCCGACACCCACTCATTCGCACCGCCGCCTACCGACTGGGCGGCCCCGGCTGGCGAGCAGGCGCCCACGCCCGCGCCGCCCGCACCCTCCGCGCGGCCGATGCCCCATTGCTCACCCGCGCAAGACATCTCGAACACGCGTTGCGTGGCCGCGACGACCTCGCCGCCACCGAACTCATCCACGCCGCCGAACTGGCCCTGCCCACCGCCCCGGCCACCAGCGCCCGCTGGATCACCGCCGCACTGGCGGCCGGGCCCGGCAACGAGACAACCGACCTCGATCTCCTGGGCCCCGGTGAAAGCGCGGAGGTTGGGGCTCGACACCTGTTGGGGCGGGCGCTGTTGCTGTCGGGGGCGGTGGAGCAGGCTCGGGATACGCTCGAACCGGTTGCGGCGCAGGCGGGGCCGCGGCAGCAGGACGCGGTGCTGTTGTGTGCGCGGTGTGAGCGGATACTCGGGAATGTCGATACGGCGCGGAATCGGCTGGCGGCGTTGGTGGATCGGCCCGATATCGCCGGGAATGGGCCGGTACAGCTGGAATTGGCGATACTCGAATTGCAGGACAATCGGGAGTTCGAGGGTGGGGCTCGGGTGCGGGCGCTGTTCGGGTCCGAGGCGATTCGGGAGCCCGCGATTCTCGCGGCCGCCCTGACGCTGTGGAGTATGGGGCAGCTCACCGAGCTGGATATGGCGGGGGCCACGGCGAACTATCAAGCGGCGGAACGAGAGTTCGCGCGGCTCACCGATACCCAGCTGCTGGACAGCGCGCACGTGGTGGCGGCGCTGGGGTGGATGGCGTACTTCCTGGACGATCAGCGCACCGGAATCGCGCATATCGAGCGGGCCGTGCGAGTGACCCGGCGGTTCGGGCGAAGCTTCATCCTGCCGGAACTGTATACGGTGCAGGCGTATTCGCTGGCCAAGCTCGGCAGATACGAGGAGGCCCTGGCAGCGGCCGAGGATGCCGCCGAATGCGCCGAACTGTACGGGTATCCCGGGATTCTGCCGCTCGCGGGCGCGATCAAACTACGGGTGCTGCATACGACCTCACCGCGCTCCGAGGTGCTGGAGTGGTGGCGCACCGTCGACGCTATGCCGCGGCCGGTCATGCGCTGGTGGCGGGCGGTCGTCGAGGCGGCGCTGAACGAGATCGGTGCCCGGCTCGGGATCGCCGAGGCCGAACCGGCGGCGGCGCAACCGGATCGGACCCATCCCATGCGCCCGACGGAGGTCGGCGTGTATGCCCAGGTACTGCTCATCAAGGGCGATATCGATACCGCGGGCACACTGGTCGACCGCGCCGAGGCGGCCGCCCTGGAACTCGGACTGCCCGGACAGCTCGCGGCCGCCGCTCATGCCCGCGCCGAATACGCCGCCGCCCGAGGCGATCTCGACCGCGCCGAGATCGCGGTACAGGCCGCTGTCGACGGCTATGAGGTAGCCGAGATGCCCATCCAGCGTGCACAGGCCCAGCTCATCGCCGCCCGGCTGGCGGGTTTACGCGGCGACTTCACCCGCGCCACCACCCTGATCGCCATGGCGCGAGCGGAATTCACCCGCGCCGGAACACAGGAGCTGTTGAGCGAGGCGCTGGCGGCGCAGCGGCAACTCGCCGGACGGCAGAGCGTCAGCGGGGCAATGGCATTGACCGAGCGCGAACGCGAAGTCGCGGGCCTGGCGGCACGCGGGTGCACCAACAAGGAGATTGCCGCACAACTGTTCCTGAGCCCGCGCACCGTCGAGGATCACCTCAGCCGCATCCTGCGCAAACTCGGGCTGACCAGCCGCGCGGGTATCGCGAATCGGCTCAGCGAATTGGATGCGAACGCGACTTAGTTCGCGGAGGGCGCATCCCGGCCGAACGCATACCGGGATGACGAGGAAGGACATGCACACCGGTGACAAGGAAAGCCATGCACACCGGTGGCGGGGGAAGACCTAGCCGGTGATTTCCCACTCGTAGACGGTTAGTTCCGAGGCGCCGGTGGTGTGAATGGGATCGGTGTGGACCAGATCCCGTGCGGCGTCGAGGTTTTCGGCCAGAATCACGTAGGCCCCGCCGCTGTTATCGGTGAACTTGCCGGTCTCGACCAGCTGTCCGCGGGAGCGGACGCCGTCGAGCCAATCCTTGTGCGGCCGCGCCACACTCGGGTCGAAGCGCGGGGTGCGTATTGCCAGCACCAAGTACTTGCGCACCCTGCGCCTCTCCTTACTTACTTGTCGTCGCCACGCGGCGCGCGAGTCGCCGCCGCGGCCGCCCGGACCTGCGGTGCCACCTGCACCACCTGGCCGAGCACACCATTGATGAACGAAGGGGAATCATCGGTGGAGAGCTCCTTGGCGAGCTCGACCGCCTCATCCACCGCCACCACGGGCGGAACATCGTTGGCGTGGAACAACTCCCACACCGCGACGCGCAGGATCGCACGGTCCACGGCGGGCAGCCGGGACAGCGCCCAATCCTGCAGATAGGACTCGATGGTGCCGTCCACGCGATCCAGATCGTCGGCGACGCCTTCGACCAGGACACGGGTGTACGGATTCACCGGGGCCACCGAATCGTCGCGCACCGAGAGCGAGACGCGATCCGACAGCAACTCCGCGGGGTCGATATCGCGGGCCTCTGCCTCGAAGAGCAGATCCACCGCTCGCCGGCGCGCCTTGTGTCGCGCGCCGAGCTTCTTGAAACCTGCGGACTTCTTGTCCGGGGGCTGGTTGGCCACGGTCACCATTATCCGCGCGTCAGGAGTTGACGCGGCTGATGTAGGAACCGTCGCGGGTGTCCACGCGCAGCTTGTCACCCTGATTGATGAACAGCGGCACCTGGATCTCGGCGCCGGTCTCCACGGTGGCGGGCTTGGTGCCCGCGCTGGAGCGGTCGCCCTGCAGGCCCGGCTCGGTGTGGGTGACGATGACGTCGATGGCGACGGGAAGTTCGACGAAGAGCGCCTCGCCCTCGTGCATGGCGATCTGCACCTGCATGTTCTCCAACAGGAAGCCGGCGTTCTTGCCGATGGTGGCTTCCTGCAGGTGAATCTGGTCGTAGGTCTCGCCATCCATGAAGATGAAGTCCGAACCGTCGTGGTACAGGTAGGTCATATCGCGACGGTCGACGGTCGCGGTCTCGACCTTGACGCCCGCGTTGAAGGTCTTGTCGACGACCTTGCCCGAGACGACGTTCTTCAGCTTGGTACGCACGAAGGCGGGACCCTTACCGGGCTTCACATGCTGGAACTCGACAATCTGCTGCAGCTGATTGTCGATCTTCAGCACGAGGCCGTTCTTGAAGTCACTGGTGTCCGCCACTGTCCTGCGATCTCCTGTTTGTCGGTCAACCGGCGTCAGTCGACGACGGTCAGGTCTTTGCTGGTGCGGGTGAGCAGCTCCGGGCCCCCCTGGCGAACCACGAGCGTATCCTCGATCCGGACTCCGCCGCGGCCGGGGAAATACACACCTGGCTCGACGGTCACCGCCACGCCATCGAGAAGTGTACCCGTGCCGGTTTTGGCGATTCCGGGCGCTTCATGGATCTGCAGGCCGACCCCGTGTCCGAGGCCGTGTACGAAGAGTTCGCCATAGCCCGCCGCCTCGATCACCGAGCGCGAGGCCGCGTCCACCGCACGGGTCGACGCACCGGGGGCCAGCGCTTCGCGGCCTGCCCGCTGCGCGGCGTAGACCAGGTCGTATACCTCGCGCTGCCACTGCGAGGGCTGACCCAGCACGAAGGTGCGGGTCATATCCGAGTGGTAGCCGCCGACCAGTGCGCCGAAGTCGAGCTTCACGAAATCGCCCTGTGCCAGCACGGCCTCGGTCGGACGGTGGTGCGGGACCGCCGAATTCGCGCCCGCGGCCACGATGGTCTCGAAGGCGATCGCGTCCGCGCCGTGCTCGAACATGAGCCACTCCAGATCGCGGGCCACCTGGCGTTCGGTGCGGCCGGGGCGCAGACCACCGCGCTCGAGCAGGGCGGCCAGGGCGATATCGGCGGCATCGCAGGCGGCTTGCAGGCGGCCGACCTCGAAGTCGTCCTTCACCATCCGCAACTGCTCGACCAGGCCGGAGACCGGAACCAGGTCGAGGCCGGTGGCCTGGGCCCCGAAGGCGCGATGCTGTTCGAAGGTGACGATATGGCTCTCGAAGCCGACGCGGCCGGTCTGCCACTCCCCCGCTATCTCGAGGACGCGGCGGGCGCTGGCGCGATTGATCTCCGCGCGCAGATCCGGGACCTGCTCGCCGACCTGGGTGATGTAGCGGCCGTCGGTGCAGATGATCGTGCGGTCCTCATCGCTGCCCCAGGCATAGACCAGCAGTGCGGCATTGGAGCCGGTGAAACCGGTGAGATAGCGGATATTGATCAGATCCGTGACCAGTAGCGCATCGACGCGGTTCTCCACGAGCAGGTTCCGCAGGCTGGCCCGGCGCAGCGCGTAATCGGGGCGCGCGCCCGGATCGGGATCAACAGACATGTGTCAAAGCTACCGTCGACACGCCGCAACACCGACACGCAACGCGAATATCGGCGGGTGAGGGTGGAAGCCCCGTTGTTCACATGTCAAGTGGTTCTCCACAATTCGCGATTGCGCGGCCCGCCCGCGGCGCGCACGCGGCAGGCTCGAGGGTATGGATTCACCGGCTCTGATCGCCCTGACGCTCTGGTGCGCGCTGCTGAGCTACTTCGATCTGCGCGCCCATCGACTGCCGAACGTGCTGACGCTGCTCGGTGCGACGGTGGTGCTCGGCTACGGATTCGACACCGGCCGAGGCACAACCGCGGTGCTCGGGGCGCTACTCCTGGCGGTTCCCTATCTTCTGTTGCATCTCTGTGTGCCCGCCGCGCTCGGTGCCGGAGATGTGAAACTCGCCATCGGGCTCGGCGCGGCCACCGCACTGGGCGGCGCGCAGACCTGGGTGTGGGCGGCCCTTGCCGCACCCACACTGACCGCGCTCGCGGGGTTCGGAACACTCGTCGCACACACCCTGATGCCTTCGGTCGGCGCGACTCGCGTAGTTGCCTCGCCCACAATGAAGCTATTGCCCCCGAGGGCGACTCAGTCGGCGAACATGGCGCCACTACCGCCCGCGGAAGCGCGGCGATCAGCTCTCGTCAGTCTGCCGCGACCATGGGATTCACACTGCCCGGGACCACCGATCCGCGGCGTCGCGACCGGCTCGCTCGGGACCATCGCGCACGGTCCGGCCATGTGTCTGGCGAGTGTGGTCGCACTGGTTGCCGCGCGGTGAGAGCCGGGCTGTGCGGACCGCGTGTCCGAGCAGCCTCGTTGACATGGAAAGATGTAACTCGTGTTGCGCTGGATAACTGCCGGAGAATCCCATGGCCCTGCTCTCGTCACGATCCTCGAGGGGATGGTGGCCGGTGTCGAGGTGAGCTCTGCCGATGTTGCGGCGCAATTGGCGCGGCGCCGCCTGGGCTACGGGCGCGGTGCCCGAATGAAGTTCGAGGCCGATGTGGTCACCCTGGTCGGCGGCGTCCGCCACGGCCGCACCATGGGCGGACCGGTCGCCATCGAGGTCGCCAACTCCGAGTGGCCCAAGTGGACCCAGGTCATGTCGGCCGATCCGGTCGACGAGGCCGAACTCGCCGAGCTGGCGCGCAACGCACCGCTCACCCGGCCGCGCCCGGGACATGCCGATTACTCGGGCATGCTCAAGTACGGCTTCGGCGACGCCCGGAATGTGCTGGAGCGGGCCAGCGCCCGCGAGACCGCCGCGCGTGTCGCCGCCGGAACCGTGGCCAAGAACTTCCTGAAGCAGGCCCTGGGTGTCGAGGTCCTCTCGCACGTGGTGTCCATCGGCACGGCCGCCAACACCACCGGTTTCGTACCCTCCGCCGCTGATCTCGGCGCCATCGACGAGAGTCCGGTGCGCGCGTTCGACAAGGACGCCGAGGCCGCCATGATCGCCGAGATCGAGGCCGCCAAGAAGGACGGTGACACCCTCGGCGGTGTGGTCGAGGTCGTGATCGAGGGGCTGCCCGTCGGTCTGGGCTCGTTCACCTCCGGTGAGGCGCGCCTGGATTCGCGACTCGCCGCCGCGCTCATGGGAATTCAGGCCATCAAGGGTGTCGAGGTTGGCGACGGGTTCGAGACCGCGCGCCGCCGCGGCAGCCAGGCGCACGATGAGATGAAGCCGGGCCCGGATGGCGTGCTGCGCTCGACCAATCGCGCGGGCGGACTCGAAGGCGGTATGACCAATGGTGAGGCGCTGCGTGTGCGCGCCGCCATGAAGCCCATTTCGACTGTGCCGCGCGCGCTTTCGACCGTCGACATGTCCACCGGTGACGAGGCCGTCGCCATTCACCAGCGCTCGGATGTGTGCGCGGTGCCCGCCGCCGGTGTGGTCGCCGAGGCCATGGTGGCATTGGTCGTCGCGCAGGCCGTGCTGGAGAAGTTCGGTGGCGATTCGCTGAACGAGACCGTCGACAACATCACCAGCTATGTGAAGCGAATCAACGCGCGCCCGCACGTTCCCGCGGGCAATACGCCGCTGGAGGCGTAGGTGAGTGACACTTACGCAGCCCCGCTCATCGGAGCCGACCGGGTGCGGGTGTCCCGCAAGACACAGTGACCGGTGATACCGACCAGCCGCTGAGTGTGGTGCTGGTCGGTCCGCCCGGCGCGGGCAAGTCGACGATCGGCCGCAAACTCGCCCGCGAACTCGGCGTGGACCTCTACGACACCGACGCCGGGATCGAGGAGCAGACCGGGCGCACCATTCCGGAGATCTTCGCCGAGGATGGCGAACCCGAATTCCGGCGTATCGAAGAGCGGGTGGTGCGCGACGCCGTCCTGGCCGGACACGGCATCATCTCGCTCGGTGGTGGTTCGGTGCTGTCCGCCGCCACCCGCGAACTGCTGCGCGGCCGCACCGTGGTCTACCTGGAAATCAGTGTGGGCGAAGGACTCCGCCGCACCGGCGCGAGCACCAACCGCCCCCTGCTGAACGGTGCCGATCCCGCGGCCAAATACCGCGAACTCATGAAAATCCGACGCCCCCTCTACCGCGAGGTGGCGTCGGTCCGCGTCCGCACCGACGGCCGCAGCCCCGGGCGCGTGGTCCGCATGATCCTGACCAGACTCGGGCTGGAATCGACTCTCCCCGAGGAGATCACCGCCGTCGAGCCGCCCGTGGTCACCGTCGAGCCGGGCGACTCCGCCCGCTCACGTTCCCGCCGTCGCAGACGGCGGGGTCGCGGCCGCGCCGACACGACGTCCGCGACCCAGCCGAACGCCACCGGCGCCGAGCCGAATTCCACGAGCGTCACACCGGCTGCCAACAGCGCGTCCGAAACCTCGGACAGCACCGACGATTCCGCGAAATCAGCACGACGCGGCCGCCGTTCCCGGCGGCGTAGTAGCCGCGCCGCAGGTCCCGCGAGCACGGCGACCGATAGTGGAAGCGCTACCGGCGCAACCCCGCGAACAGGTGAGCCGGCCGGAATCGTCACCGAAACCGGTTCAGCCACAACGACGGCCGCCGCCACCGGTACCGCGGCCCGCACCGGCGGCAACCCGCCCACCGCAGCCGCGCGAACGGAAGCCCCGCCCGAGACCGGAGCGGGCACCGCCGCAACCAACACCGCGGCGCCCGGCGCAGCCGACACCGACGGTGGCACGGTCGCAGCGAATACGACCCAATCAGGTGGGGCCGTGCCCTCGCGGTCACGGCGGGGCCGTCGCCGCGGCGGCGCATCCCGATCTCGGGGTAGTGCCGAGACGCGGTCGCGCCGTGGTGAGGTGCCCGCCGAGTCTCAGCGCGCCGCGGCAGCCGAGGCCACCGGCGGTGGCCGGTCATCGGCCGAGGCTGCCATCACCAGTGGCGAACACGCCGCAGCCGAGGGCGCGGGTTCGGCGGCGACATTCGGTCCCGGCGCGCCGGATGCTGCGACCGGGGAGGCGAGCTCTGCTGCCGGTGGGATGAATTCCACTGGCGAGAGGCAGGATTCGGTGCCCGGGGAGCCGGGGGCGGGGCGGTCGCGGCGGGCTCGGGCCAGGCGGGCTCGGGCGCGGGCGCGTGAGAACGGAACTGAACAGATCGTACGAGAAGAATCGGAGCAGCCACTATGAGCGAGCCGACCCGCATCGAGGTCCGCACCGCCGATCCGTACCCGGTGATCATCGGGCGCGGTCTGCTCGGCGACCTGGTCGATGAGGTGACCGGGCGCAATGGTGTGCGCACGGTCGCGATCTTCCATCAGCCGCCGCTGGCCGAGACCGCCGAGGTGGTCCGGAAGGCGCTGGCGGACAAGGGGATCGACGCGCATCGCATCGAGATCCCGGACGCCGAGGACGGTAAGGATCTGGCCGTGGCCGGATTCTGCTGGGAGGTGCTCGGCCGGATCGGGCTGACCCGCAAGGATGTGATCATCAGCCTCGGCGGTGGCGCGGCCACCGATCTGTCCGGATTCGTCGCCGCCACCTGGATGCGCGGCGTGAGCATCGTGCATGTGCCGACCACCCTGCTGGCCATGGTCGATGCCGCCGTCGGCGGTAAGACCGGTATCAATACCGAGGCCGGTAAGAACCTGGTCGGCTCGTTCCACGAACCCGCCGCGGTGCTGGTGGACCTGGCGACCCTGGAGACGGTGCCGCGCAATGAGATCGTCGCGGGCATGGCCGAGATCATCAAGGCCGGTTTCATCGCCGATCCGGTGATCCTGGATCTCATCGAACGCGATCCCGAGGCCGCCCTCGACCCGACCGGCGATGTGCTGCCCGAGCTCATCCGCCGCGCGGTGCAGGTGAAGGCCGATGTGGTCGCCGCCGATCTCAAGGAATCGGATCTGCGCGAGATCCTGAACTACGGCCACACGCTCGGCCACGCCATCGAGCGCCGCGAGCGCTACCGCTGGCGTCATGGCGCGGCCGTCTCGGTCGGTCTGGTCTTCGCCGCGGAGCTCGGCCGCCTGGCCGGTCGCCTCGACGATGCCACCGCCGAACGCCACGCCCGCGTGCTGGCCAGCGTCGGCCTGCCCACCACCTACGATGCCGACGCCCTGCCGCAGCTGCTCGACACCATGCAGACCGATAAGAAGACCCGCTCCGGCGTGCTGCGCTTCGTGGTCCTGGACGGTTTGGCCAAGCCGGGTCGCCTGGAAGGCCCGGACCCGTCCCTGCTGGCCGCGGCCTACTCGGCGATTGCCCGCGAGGCCACGCCCGGCGGCGCGATCCTGCTGTAGCGCAACGCATTCCACGAGAATGCCCGCCGTCGAATCGCGACGGCGGGCATTCTCGTCTCGGGGTGGATATGAAAAACCGCGCGCTGCCACGGATTCCGTGGCAGCGCGCGGTGACAGCTGATGACGCCTCAGACCCCGGCGGATTCCTTCTGCAGCGACAGCGGCGCATCCGGTGCGGAGCCGCTTTTCTTACCCTCGCGCCCGACCAGCCAGCGGCCCAGGGCCACACCGATCATGGCCGGAACGAAGATGAGCAGGATGATGAAGGACGCGCCCGAGGTGATCTCGAAGAACAGTCCATTGTCACCGAGGTCGAACTTCGGCAGGAAGTCCAGGATCCAGGCGACCAGCCCCGCGCCGAGCCCACCGACCAGACCGGCCTTGAGCCAGCGCATGGTCAGATCGGCCCCGTGCTCGGGATCGGCATTGGCGCGCCGATCGGCGCGGCCGTCGAGTACACCCCAGGCGACCACGGCCGCCAGCAGGATGATCAGGCACAAGATCCGCATCCACGAGCCATTGGTCGGCCAGTACACCATCGCGAAGCCGAGCACGGTCCGCAGCACAATGGTCAGCGCTCCCAAACCTACGGCGCGCAACACCCACGCATTCATGATGATCACCTTAACCTGCGAAACCGCCGAGCCGAACTGAAACCCGTTCTAGAACTGTATCCGCTTCCGGAATCGCGGCGCATCCGGCACCCACGAGCGGGGCCGCGCGCATCCGCACGCTGATAGAAATGCATGGTGAGCATCGAAGCCGTCGCCCTGCTGCAGGACCCGATTCGCAGGCGGCTGTACGACTACATCGCCGCCGCGGATCACGATGTGAGCAGGGATGAGGCCGCCGAGGCCGCGGAGATCAAGCGGCCGCTGGCGGCCTTCCATTTGGACAAGCTCGCCGAGGCCGGACTGCTCGACGCGGTGTTCCGGCGGCCCGAGGGCAAGTCCGGGCCGGGGTCGGGACGGCCCGCGAAGTTCTATCGGCGCGCCGACGCCGAGTTCGCGGTCAGCCTGCCCGCTCGCGACTACCGCACCGTCGCAACGATTCTGGCCGAGGTGATCGAGCACGCCGGATTCGAGCAGGCGATCGAGCAGGCCGCCGAGCAGCACGGACCGGTGTTGAAGGATCGCGATGTGCTCGAGGCATTGCGCGAGCGCGGATATGAGCCGTATCCGGACGGCGAGGTGATTCGCCTGCGCAACTGTCCTTTTCATCGGCTCGCGCTGGATTTTCCGCCGTTGGTCTGCGGGATGAACCTGGCGATGCTGGAAGGCCCTGCGGCGGAGGCGGGTTGGGTCGCGCGGATGGATCCGGCTCCGGGGCGGTGCTGCGTAAGCCTTTCTAAAACAAACACAGATTAGTTATAGTCCAGTCATGCACCTCGCACTCTTCAATATCGGGCGCATGGTCGCCCCCAAGGACGACCCGCGCGTCGCCGAGTTCTATGCCGAACTCGATCGCATCAATGCCATCGCCGACGACTCCCCCGGCTTCGTCTGGCGTCTGGTCGACGAGGATTCCAACGACGCGACCTCGGTGCGCCCGTACGAGAATGAGCCGGACATGCTGGTGAACCTCAGCGTCTGGGAGTCACACGAGGCGATGTTCAACTACGTGTACCGCAGCCCGCATATGGATTTCCTGCGACGGCGACGGGAATGGTTCGTCCCGATCAAGGAGGCGATCACCGTGCTGTGGTGGGTGCCGATCGGTGAGACGCCGTCGCTGACCGAGGCTATCGAACGCCTGGATCATCTGCGCGCGCACGGGCCGACCGAGCATGCCTTCACGTTCCGGAATGCGTTCGAGCCGCAACCGGCCGGTTAGCGGGGTGTGGATCCCGGCCAAAAACACGCCGGGATGACGAGGCGGGTTGAACCGCGATGACGGGGCGGGTTAATCCCAATGCCGCGCAGTTAGGCCGACCTGTCTGCGGTCAACTCGGGTGTTTTCGCAGGTTGATGGTGATGGTGACGGTGGGATAATTGGTGCGGTCGATGGCGCCTTTGGCGCGGTGTTTGGAGATCGCTCGCTTGACGACGCGGGGGCTTTGGCGTGGTCGGCGTGCGGGCAGGAGGTCGGCCAAGACCGTGCGGCCGATCCGTCCGACCAGGTCGACGGCGGTGTCGGCGATGACCGCGGCGGCAGCCACGACCTGGTCGCGGGCGGTATTGAGTGCAATGGAGAAGCTGGCTTGCAGGGGTATGGCCTGCGGGTGTGTGGCGTCGGCGATGGCGATGCGCAGCGCTTGGTAAGTGCTCAGCAGGGCATAGACCTCCTGGTCGATCCCGGCGGGTGTGCGGGCGCGCAGTACCCGGCCGCCGAGCATGGTCGATTTCAGTTCCGCGTAGGTGGTTTCGATCTCCCAGCGCTGGTGATAGAGCCGCACCAGCTCCATCGCCGGGTAGCGGTGATGGTCGGTCAAGGTGGTGAGCAACCGGTAGCGTTCGCGGCGGGGTGGTCCGCCTTTCGGGGTGAGCGCGATGTCGGCGTCGATTACCCGCAGAACTACCGGACCCTTCACCGCGAGCCACGACCCGTCGGGCAGCCGCTCGATCAACGGCATCACACGGTTGGTCTTGTCACGGATCAGCAGGTCGGCTTTGGTTTGCGCGATCTGTCCGATCAGCGCGGCGCTGGCGAAGTTGCGGTCCGCCAGCAACAACATCCCCTCGTGCAGGCATCGGAAAAGCTTTGGGGCATAGGCGATCTCGGAGACACCCGAGGTGCCGAACACGACGTCGATGACGGTGCGGGTGCCACACGCCACCACCGCGAGCAGTCGCAGCATCGGATACCCCGAGTCGCCGTTGCCGCCGCCCTGACGGGCGAAGGTACCCGCGTTGGCGGCGGAGTCGGACACGAACATGGTGGTGCCGTCGACCGCACAGACCAACAGGCCGCGCCATCGGGCCGCGCCGGCAGCGGGACCGGCGAGCAGCCCGAACAACTCCCGCAACGGTGCGGCACCGACTCGGCGGCGGGCCTGGGCCAAGGCCGAGGAACCGGGGCGGGCCACGAGGATTTCGTCCAGGCCCGCGACCATCCGGGCCCATACCTGGGTGTAGCCGAGCTCGGTGAACAACGCCCCGGCCAACAGCAGATACACCACCACCCGCGAGGGTAGATCCCGCACCCGCGTCTGTCTCGCTCGCCCCGATTCCACTGCGGCGTCGACCATTTCGAATGGCACGATCTGGGTCAACTCCCCCAGATGACCCGGCGCGAACACCCCCGCCGCTACCACCGACACATGTTTGATGACAGACTGAACAGACAGCGGAACTCCCGGTGGACGGTTTGTCTTGGAGGACAAAACCTCTCTACCAGTAGTTCCGCTGTCTCGTTTCACAACATGTCAAGTCCCGCAACGACACTCGCTTGACAGGCATCCCCAACCGCTAACTGCGCGGCATTGGGGTTAATCCTGTAGGGCCGCAGCCATTTCCGCGCGCGGAGCGGGCTTGCCGGTGAACTGTTCGACTTGGCCGTACGCCTGGTTCAGGAGCATTTCCAGGCCGCTGACGACGGTGTGGCCCGCGCGGGTCACCGCCTCGGCGAGTGGGGTGGGCCAGGGGTTGTAGATGGCGTCCAGGACCACCGGGGCTTGGGCCACCGCGTCGGCGACGGGTTCGGCTCCGGCGGCGGGGACGGTGCTGACGACCGCGTCGACCTCCGAGCAGACGAAGCCGATCGAATCCGGATCGAAGCCGATGACCTCTGCCGAAAGGCCCAGGCGCTCGGCGAGTTCCAGGGTGTCCGCGGCACGGCGGGGGCTGCGCGCGACGATGGTGATGGTGTGCGCGCCGAGTTCGGCCAGGGCCAGCAGGGCGGGGCGGGCCGTACCGCCCGCGCCCAACACGACCGCCTTGTCGATCTCCTTGACGCCCGCGCCCTCGAGCGCCCCGCGCACCCCGTCGACGTCGGTGCAGTCGGCGCGCCAACCGTTCTCGATGCGCAGCAGGGTGTTGGCCGAGCCGACCAGTTCGGCGCGCTCGGTGCGCTCGGTGGCGTACTCGAGCGCGGCGACCTTACCGGGCATGGTCACCGACAACCCGACCCATTCGGGGCCGAGCCCGTCGACGAGGCCGGGCAGTCGCTCGGCATCGCATTCGATGCGCTCATACGTCCAGTCCAGGCCCAGCGCCCGGTAGGCGGCCAGGTGCAGTTGCGGCGAGCGCGAATGCGCGATGGGGCTGCCGAGTACGGCAGCCTTGCGGCGCTCACCGTCCACTGTCGAGAATTCCACTCTGCCTGGCCTTTTCGATATTGCGCAGATGTTCGCTATAGCTGTCGGTGAACAGCGTGGTGCCCTGCTTGTCGACGGTCACGAAGTACAGCCACGGTCCCGGTTCCGGCTTCTCCATGGCGCGCATGGCATCCAGGGAGGGTGCGGAGATCGGTGTCGCGGGCAGACCGGCCATGGCGTAGGTGTTCCACGGGGTCTTCCTATTGCGGTCCGCGTCGGTGGTGGCGACCTCGGTGGCCGAGAGCGCGTAGTTGACCGTGGAGTCGAACTCCAGCTTCTGGTCCGCCTCGAGCCGGTTCACGATCACCCGCGCCACCTTGGACATGTCCTGCGGCAGCGCCTCGCGCTCCACCAGCGACGCCCCGATCAAGGTGTCATACGGCGACAAACCATTGGCCGCACCGGAATTCAGCACCCCGGTCGCCTCATAGTTGG
Organism: Nocardia sp. NBC_01503; assembly: GCF_036327755.1. NCBI lineage: Bacteria > Bacillati > Actinomycetota > Actinomycetes > Mycobacteriales > Nocardiaceae > Nocardia > Nocardia sp. NBC_01503. Next base: position 5,735,456 of record NZ_CP109596.1, on the reverse strand, counting down.
CCGCGCTGTCGGTGACCAGCTGCTTGAGAATCTGTTCGGGCGAACCGCTCGGATCGAAATCCAGTGTGCCCGCGGCGATCAGACCCTCCAACTGCCGACTGTGATCGGGCACCTGACGCACCCGGTCAATCGCCCAGGACGGCACGCCCAGGGTCGCCGGATCGGCACTGCCGCCCGCGGCCTCGAGCTGGTCGTAGGTCACGCATTTGGCGGCTGAACCGGTGCCGACACAGCTGGCATCGGCGATCTTGCGATAGATGCCGTCCTTGCGCGCACCGGTATTCACATCGGTGGAGTCGTGCAGCTGGCGCCCCTCGGAGATCACCACATTGCCGACCCGCGAGCTCTTGCCGACCAGCGCCACCACGGCCTCCGAAGCCTTGCTGTGGCTGGGGATGGCGTAGTAGCCGGGCTGCACCGCGCTCATATTGTCATTGCGCACCGCGGCCTCGTAGAAGGCGGCGCTGCTGGCCACCACCCCCTTGGCGAACATGGTGTCCGCGATCTGGGTGGCGGTATCGCCCGACTTCACCTGCACCACGGCCAGCGGGCCGGGCTCGCCGGAGAAGTCCTCGGCCGGGCTGAACCGGTTCATGAACTTCCAGGCCGCGAATCCGGCCGCGCCGACGAACAATACGGCGAAGACGGTCCCGAAGACCACGAGATTGCGGCGGCGGCGCTTGCGCTCGGCTGCCTTGCGCGAGGCCACCCGGGAGCGCTTGGGCCGGTTTCCGCCGCGCCCACCCGAACCGCGCGACTGCCCGCGCGAACCCGAACCGCGACCGCGGTCGGCACGCTGCGGGGCCTGGCGGCGGGGCGGCTCCGGCTCGAGGATGGGCTCCTCGTCCTCATCCTCGTAGCGCGGGATGACGGTGGTGTCGTCCTCGTAATCATCCGCCTCCGACCATTCCAGGTCGTCGCGGCGATAACGGCGTTCAGCGCTCTGCCGGTAACGTTCCTCGGCTCGCGTCCAGCGGTCGGTCATGCAAGATCACCATCACCGCGCGGCTTCAATGCTGCACTCCGTTCGTCCAACCAACCCTGCAGGATCGATACGGCGGCCGCCTGATCGATGACCGACCGCTGCCCGCGCGCGCGAACTCCACTGTCCCGCAACGCCCGTGCAGCAGACACCGTAGTCAAACGTTCGTCGGAAAGCCGCACCGGCACCGGTGCGATCAGAGACCGTAAACGCCCCGCGAAGGTGGCCGCCAGCTTAGCCGACGAGCCGCTTTCTCCGCGTAAGGTGCGCGGAAGGCCCACGATCACCTCTACAGCCTCGTATTCACGAACAATTTCGGCAATTCGGGCAAGGTCGGACGCCAAGGTTCCGGGCGCGACCTTCTTGGCCTTGGGCACGGTTTCGACCGGCGTGGCGAGCACACCGTCCGGATCGCTGGAGGCCACGCCGATGCGGACGGTGCCCACATCGAGCGCGATCCGCCTGCCGCGACCCGGATCATCCGAGGGGCTGGGCCGGTCCACGGGGAATCCCGTACTTCCGGCGATGAACCGGGTGCCGCCGTCGGCGGCGCCCGGACTGTCCGAGGGTTCGGAAGGGGGCATCACCCGGCGAGCTCGGCCACCCGCGCCCGCAAGGCCGACAGTCCGGCCTCGATGCCCTCGGGGTTCGAGCCCGCGCCCTGCGCCATCTCCGGCTTACCGCCACCGCGGCCGTTGATACTGGGACCGAAGGACTGGACGAGATCGCCCGCCTTCACACCCAGATCCTGCGCCGCCTTGGTGACCGCGACCACGAACGGCACCTTGCCCTCGTCATTGCCGAGCAGCGTGACAATCGCGGGCTCGGAACCCAAGCGGCCCTTGATGTCCTGCACCAGGGTGCGCAGATCGCCCGCGCCGACACCCTTGGGCGCGGCGGCGGCGACGAGCAGCACCTTGCCGACGCGCTGCGCCTGCTCCACGAAAGTGCCCGCACTCGACAGCACGGCCGCCATCTTGGTGCGCTCCAACTCCTTCTCGGCGACCTTCAAACGCTCGACGAGCTGCTCCACGCGCGCGGGCACCTCGTCCGAGGGCACCTTCAGCGATGAGGCGATACCGGCGAGCAGTGCGCGCTCCTTGGCCAGGTACTTGTAAGAGTCAAGGCCGACAAAGGCTTCCACGCGGCGAATGCCCGAACCGACCGAGGACTCACCCAGCAGGGTGATCGGGCCGATCTGCGAGGAGTGCCGCACATGCGTGCCACCGCACAGCTCCATGGAGAACGGTCCGCCGATCTCCACCACGCGCACCTGGTCGCCGTAGTTCTCGCCGAACAGGGCCATCGCGCCCATCTTCTTGGCCGAGGGCAGATCGGTGACGAAGGTGTTCACCGCGAAATCGTCGGCGACGGCGTTATTGGAGATGGCCTCGATATCGGCCTTCTGCTGCTCAGACAGCCCGCCCTGCCAGTTGAAGTCGAAGCGCAGGTAGCCGGGCTTGTTCAGCGAACCGGCCTGAACGGCGTTGGGGCCCAACACCTGTCGCAGCGCGGCGTGCACCATATGGGTACCGGAGTGGCCCTGGGTGGCGCCGTGCCGCCAGGCCGGATCGACCTGCGCGAGCACGGTATCGCCCTCGGTGAGCTGACCGGCCTCGACGGTGGACTTGTGCACCCACACCTTCTTGGCGATCTTCTGCACGTCATTGACGCGCACCTTCAGACCGTGCGAGGACTGCAGCGCACCGCGGTCGGCGATCTGGCCGCCGGACTCGGCGTACAGCGGCGAGCGGTCCAGAATGATCTCCACATCCTGGCCCACCTCGGCCACCGGCACCCGCACGCCATCCTTGATGATGGCGAGAACCGTTGCCTCGGTGGCGAGTTCGTCGAAACCGGTGAACTCGGTGGCGCCGCGGTCGACGAACTCCTTGTAGACCGTCAGATCGGCGTGCGCGTGCTTGCGCGAGTACGCGTCCTCCTTGGCGCGAGCGCGCTGCTCGGCCATGAGCGAACGGAAGCCGTCCTCGTCGACCTGGAGTCCGGCCTCGGCGGCCATCTCCAGGGTCAGATCGATCGGGAAACCGTAGGTGTCGTGCAGGGTGAACGCCTCGGTACCGCTGATCTTCTTGCCGCCGTGCGACTTCACCTCGGCGACGGCATCGTCGAACAGCTTGGAACCGGTGTTCAGCGTCTTGAGGAACGCGGATTCCTCACCGACGGCGACGGTTTCGATGCGCTTGAAATCGGTGGCCAGCTCCGGGTACGACGGGGCCATCAGATCGCTGACGACCTTCATGAACTCGCCCATCACCGGCTTCTCGGCACCGAGCAGGCGGGCCGAGCGCACGATGCGGCGCAGCAGGCGGCGCAGTACATATCCGCGACCGTCATTGCCCGGGTTCACTCCGTCGGCGATGAGCATGGCACCGGTGCGGGCGTGATCGGCGATGACGCGGAAGCGCACATCATCGGTGTGCTCGACACCGTAGCTGCGGCCGGTGAGCTCCTCGGCCTTGCTGATGATCGGGCGCAGCAGGTCGGTCTCGTAGACATTGTCGACGCCCTGCAGCAGGAACGCGACGCGCTCGATGCCCATGCCGGTGTCGATATTCTTCTTGGGCAGCGGGCCCAGGATCTCGAAGTCGTCCTTGCCGCGACCCTCGCCACGCTCGTTCTGCATGAAGACGAGGTTCCAGATTTCGAGGTAGCGGTCCTCGTCGGCCTCCGGGCCGCCCTCGATGCCGAACTCCGGACCGCGGTCGAAGTAGATCTCCGAGCACGGGCCGCACGGGCCGGGGATGCCCATGGACCAGTAGTTGTCGGCCATACCGCGGCGCTGGATGCGCTCGGCGGGCATGCCGAGTTCGAGCCAGATGCGCTCGGCCTCGTCGTCATCGAGGTAGACCGTGGCCCACAGCTTCTCCGGATCGAAGCCGTAGCCGCCGTCCTCGACGCTCTTGGTCAGCAGGGACCAGGCGAAGGAGATGGCCTCGCGCTTGAAGTAGTCACCGAAGCTGAAGTTGCCCGCCATCTGGAAGAAGGTGTTGTGGCGGGTGGTGATGCCGACATTCTCGATATCGCCGGTGCGCACGCACTTCTGCACACTGGTCGCGGTGGCCCAGGGCGGGGTTTGCTGACCGAGGAAATACGGCACGAACTGGACCATGCCCGCGTTCACGAACAGCAGGTTGGGGTCGGCCAGGATCAGCGAGGCGCTGGGTACCTCGGTGTGTCCGGCACGAACGAAATGCTCCAGGAAGCGTCGGCGAATCTCGTGGGTCTGCACAGGTATCCAGCCTACCGGTCCCGGTCCAGCGGCTTTCCGCCGACCGCCGGGGGCCCACTAGCATCGGTTCGATGAGTGTGATCCCGGACCCATCGACGCCCTTTCCGCTACCGCACACGGACCGGACAGTCTTCCTGAAACCTCATATCACCTCGGCGAATATCGAGGTCGGCGATTACAGCTACTTCGACGATCCGGTCGACGCCACCCGATTCGAGACCGAGAACGTGCTCTACGCCTTCGGGCCGGAGAAGCTGATCATCGGCAAGTACTGCGCGCTGGCGACCGGGACCCGGTTCATCATGGCGGGCGCGAATCACGCCACCGCCGGGGTCTCCACCTTCCCGTTCACCATTTTCGGCGGGACGTGGGCGCAGGAGACGATGGACATCATCACCTCGATCCCGAGCAAGGGCGACACCGTCGTCGGCAATGACGTGTGGATCGGCTACAACTCGTTGATCATGCCGGGCGTGCGGATCGGTGACGGCGCGATCATCGCCACCGGATCGGTCGTCACCGCCGATGTTCCGGCGTACACCATCGTCGGCGGGAATCCGGCCAAGCCGGTCAAGCAGCGCTTCACCGATGAAGAGGTGGATGCGCTGCTGCGCGCGGCCTGGTGGGATTGGCCGATGGAGCTGGTCACCGAACACGTCCGGGTCATCATGGCGGGCACGCCGAAGGCGATCGAGACGATCGCCCGCGACAACGGCCTCTTCCACGACTGACCCCTCCGGAGCCGCGAGCGGCCTACCAGCTGACCTGGAGCGCCTTCGGGCCGCGCACGAGCATGCCTCGCTTCCAAGGGATTTCGGCCTCGGGCACGGCCAGGCGCAGGTTCGGGAAGCGCTCCAGCATCGTCTCCAGGACCACCTGCAATTCGATACGGGCCAGTTGTGCGCCCAGACAGTGGTGGAAGCCGTGCCCGAATGCCATGTGCGGGTTGTGTTCTCGGGTCAGATCGAGGGTGTCGGCTGCGGCGAAGACCGATTCATCGCGATTCGCCGCCTGGGTATTGATGAAAACCGCGTCCCCGGCACGAATTCGGGTTCCGGAGAGCTCGACATCCTCGAACCGCGTAACCAGCACCCCTCGCCGCCATACGGCAACTGAATCCGCGAAACCGGTTCCTCCCGTTGCAATTTCGCGAAGAGTGAATGGGTGCCGAACCGAACCGGCTCACCGAACGGATACTCGCGAACCTCGAAATGAGTCGTCATGGGACTTCCTTCCCGCAGGAGTCCGGGGTAGAAGCGTCGAAGCACCCCGTCGACGATCGAATTCGATTACAGCGGACGAGAACTCAGCGAACCCAATTCTTCAGCGGATCGGTGTCCAAGGTGATTCCGACAGGTGCCGGCAGCTCGACCTGCGCACCGAATGGAAGTCGCACGGTCGATGAGTAGGTTCCGCTGACGGCGCGGCTGTAGACAACCGTTTCGCACGTATCGCGGTCGATCAGCAGGTAAACCGGGATCCCCGCCTCGGCATACGCACGAGGCTTCTCCACCGGTCCCGGCGGTCGGTATCGGAGTCATAAGAGGTGACCTCGACGACCATGAGCGCGGAATCCGCGGCGACCCAATTCCCCTGCCCCGAAAAGGAACCGTCCGGGGCGAGGACCGCATCGACACGGGCACGCCCGCTGCGATACTTCGCAACCTTGAGGTCAACCTCCGAATACAGCCAGAGTTCGTCACCCAGCGGAAGCAGTCGACGCGCGAGCCAGCGCACGATTTCGATGTGGTCCCCATCCGGCAACGCCTTGACCCCCAGCTTCCCGTACAGGAACTCCAGTCGCACCGTTTCGCCCTGGTGCTTGGCGAGTTCCTCGAACTCACTGACCAGCATCTGTGGTCGATCAGCCATGGCGGTCACCGAATCCCTCCGTTCTATTGGGTGGACCTGGATCGACATCGCCACCCTATGCACCAGTGTCGCGCGTAAAACGGGATTCGCATCGACTCGCGAGCTGACACGCAGAAACGTTGCTACCGCCCGCACCCGATACGGCGGAGTGGGTCGCCCGTCAACGGACGACTTCGGGGGATAACCGGATATCTCGGGCGGGGAGTTCCAGGCTCGGCGGTGTCGGCTCATGGGCCGTGAGCCGGCATTTCCCGCCCGAGAGGAGTCGGCGATCCGCAGGGCGACTTCTTCTCCGTGATCCGGATGGCCGGTTGAGCGCTACCGGCCGCGGACTATGCGGCGAAGTTTGGTGACTCGGGGGCCTACTTCGCGTTCATAGCCGTGGTCGGTGGGCTGGTAGTAGTCCGTGCCGACCAGCTCGTCGGGCGGATACTGCTGTGCGAGAACACCATCGGGATGGTCGTGCGGGTATTTGTAGCCCTGGGCATTGCCGAGCCCGGCCGCACCGGCGTAGTGCCCGTCGCGCAGATGCGGCGGGACGGCGCCCGCCTTGCCCGCGCGGACATCGGACATGGCCGCGCCGATACCCTTCACCACCGAACCGGATTTGGGGGCGGTGGCGATATGAATCGTGGCCTGCGTCAGCGCCAGTTGCGCCTCGGGCATACCCACCAACTGCACGACCTGCGCCGCGGCGACGGCGGTTTGCAGCGCCATCGGGTCGGCCATGCCGACCTCCTCACTGGCCTGGATCATCAAGCGGCGGGCGATGAATCGTGGATCCTCGCCCGCGCTGATCATGCGGGCCAGATAGTGCAGCGCCGCGTCCACATCCGAACCGCGCAGGGATTTGATGAACGCGCTGATGACGTCGTAATGCTGATCACCCGCGCGGTCGTAGCGGACCGCGGCCTTGTCGACACTGGCCTCGACGAGCTCCACGCCGACCTTGCCGTCGAGCGATGATTCGGCGGAGGCCTCGAGCGCGGTGAGCGAGCGCCGGGCATCGCCGCCCGCGATGCGCACAATGTGATCGAGGGCCTCATCCGTGACCGTGTACTCCCCCGCCAGCCCGCGCGGATCCTCGATGGCGCGGGTCAGCACCATGCGAATGTCGGCCTCGGACAAGGAGGTCAGCTGGAGTACGAGTGAGCGGGACAGCAGCGGCGACACCACCGAGAACGACGGATTCTCGGTGGTCGCGGCGACCAGCAGCACGATGCGATTCTCGACCGCTGCCAGCAGCGCGTCCTGCTGCGTCTTGGAAAACCGGTGCACCTCATCGATGAAGAGCACGGTCTGCTCCCCCGCGGTGAGTCGCCGTCGCGCCAGTTCGATAACCCCGCGCACCTCTTTCACACCCGCCGACAGCGCCGACAGCGCCTCGAATCGGCGGCCGGTCGACTGCGAGATGAGTGATGCGAGGGTCGTCTTGCCGGTGCCGGGCGGTCCGTACAGCAGGACCGAGGCCGCGCCCGAGCCCTCGATCAATCGGCGTAGCGGCGATCCCGGGCCCAGCAGATGCTGCTGTCCCACCACCTCATCCAGATTTCTCGGCCGCATGCGCACCGCCAAGGGTGCGAAGCCCTCACCCATCGGCGCGATACTCGGCACGAATTCGTCGGCCACGTCCTCCGTCCCCGGTGCATCGAACAACCCGTCACTCACCCCGCGACCGTACCGTCCGGCCCCGACAAAATCGCCGCCGCGCGGCGCGTGTGCCGACGGGTCAGCCCGCCGGGCGCGGCAGGGCGGGGATTCGGACCGCGGGTATGGGTCGAGGGGCGGGCGATTGCCGAGCCGACGGTTTACGAACTGTTCACTCGTCCAGATTTGCCTCGCGAGTGCTGGATCGTATTCGATTCGTGCGTGCGCATCGCCGAGATCATCTCCACGCCGTTCGATCGTCGCTCCGCGTTGAAGGGTGGGGGCGCCGCGGTCGCGGTCTCGCTGCTGGGGACGGCGGTGGCGCGCGCGGAGTCGGTCGCGTTCCGGCATGGCGTCGCCTCCGGGGATCCGCTGCCGGGCGGGGTGATCATCTGGACCCGCCTCACGCCGTCCGAGGAGGCGACCCCCGGATCGGGCGCGGGCGCGCCGACTGCGGTGCACTGGGAGATTGCCACCGACTCCGGCTTCGGGAGTATCGCCGCATCGGGCGCCCAGACGGCGAGTGCGGATTCCGATCACACGGTCAAGGTCGATGTGTCCGGATTGGCCGCCGGGCGCGAATACTTCTATCGCTTCACGGCTCTCGGGCAGACCTCACCGGTGGGGCGTACGCATACCGCTCCCGCTGTATCGGATACCCCCGATCGACTGCGGCTCGGCGTGGTGTCCTGTGCGAACTGGGAGGCCGGTTACTTCGGGGCGTACCGGCATTTGGCGGCGCGCGGTGACCTCGACGCCATCGTGCATCTGGGCGATTACATCTACGAGTACCAGCGCGGTGAGTACGGCGGGCGCAATGGTTCGGTGCGCTGGCATGAGCCCGCGCACGAGATCGTATCGCTCGCGGATTATCGAATTCGGCACGCGCAGTACAAGACCGATCCGGACCTGGCGGATCTGCATACCCGGCTGCCGTTCATCTGCACCTGGGACGATCACGAATCCGCCGATAATGCCTGGTCCGGGGGTGCGGAGAACCATCAGCCCGAGACCGAGGGCGATTGGCGGGCGCGGCGCGCGGCGGCCCTGCAGGCGTACCTGGAGTGGATGCCGGTGCGCACCGGCGGCGATCGGCGGCTGTATCGGCGGCTGCGCTTCGGCACCCTCGCCGAGCTGTCCATGCTGGATCTGCGCAGCTACCGGAGCGAGCAGGCCAAGTCCGGGCCGGGCTGGAAGGTGGTCGACAGTCCGGATCGCACCATCGCGGGCAAGGACCAATTGGATTGGGTCTCCGCCGGTTTGACCTCGGCGCCGGTGAGCTGGAAATTGGTCGGCAATCCGGTGATGATCGCACCGCTGGTCTTCCCACCGCTGGATCCGGATGCGACCAAGGCGCTCACCGAGCTCATCGGCATCCCGGAGTCGGGCATTCCAGCCAATCTGGACCAGTGGGACGGGTACACCGCCGATCGGCAGAAACTGTTGCACGCCATCACCGATAACCAGGTCGCCGATGTGGTCTTCCTGACCGGCGATATCCACACCTCCTGGGCGGCGGATGTCCCCCTCGACGCCGGCGCCTACCCGGCCGGACCGACCGCGGGCGTGGAATTCGTTGTGCCGTCGGTGTCCTCGCAATCCATGGGCGATATGACCAAGACCCCGCCGCGCACCGCCTCGGTGGTCGCCGAGACCGCGCTGCTCGGGATCAACCGCCATCTGCACTACGCGGAGCTGGACTCACACGGTTACGGCGTACTGCACGTGGATGCCGGGCAGGCGCAGATGGACTGGTTCTACCTCGATGACGTGGCGGATCCGAATACCGGTGTGCGCCACGGCGGTTCCTTCGGGGTACGACGCGGCGGCCGCATCGAGCCGCGCGCGACCCCGATGGCCTGACCAGCGGGAACACTCTTTCGACAAGGAGAAAGGCCGGGGTTCGGTTGAGCCCCGGCCTTTCTCGTGCTGCATATCCCTACTCTTCCCAGTGCTCCTCGAGCGTCGCCGATACATGTTCGGCGAAATCACCCAGTGAGTCGTCACCGGTGCAGCGGGCGTCCTCGGCGAGGGCGGCCCAGCGGTTGATCAGCGCCGCCGAACGCGGAATCGAGAGTCCGTGTTCGCGAGCGGCGGCAATGCGGGTGTGATCGGCGGGCAGGAACCAATAGGTGGAGAGCCATACCCAGATGAGTCGCGCCTCGAGAATGCGCTCGGCGAGCACATCGTCATCGGCGAGGGCGGGCCAGACCGCGACCACTTCGGAGCGCCACGCCTCGACCATCTGTCTGGCGCGTTCGCGGGAGAGCTCGAAATCGCAGAGGCAGCCCGGAAAAGAGACCAGTGCGTACGCGATATCGAGCGTCGCGTCGCGGAAGCCACCCCACTCGTAGTCGAGGAAGCGCGCGCCCTCCTCATTGAGAATCACATTGTCGGGGCACAGGTCCGAGGGACTGAAGGCGCGGTAGCGCCCCGCGGAGAACAGCCGGTTACCGCGCACGATGCGTTCGGCGATCTCCCCCGGCACCTCGATGCCGAGTTCACGCTGCAGCATGAGGGGCACCTCGGAGACGGCGGTCTCGGCCTGTTGGGCGATGCCGTCGACGCGATGGACCACGTCGACTCGGCGTAGCAGGGCCACGAAATCGGCCTCGCGGCCGACGGTGGCGGCGTGCATTCGGCCCAGGGCCTGCGCGAAGGCCATGAGTGAATTACGCCCGGCGGGTTCGACTCCGGCCTGTAGCACCGCGGTGAGTGACGTGTTCTCACCGAGGTCGCTGAGGATGAGCAGCCGATCGGGGAGGCTGTACGCAAGCAGGTACGCGCCCGGTCGGTGATCGCGCCCCAGCGCGGTGGTGAATTGGTAGGACACCGCCTCCCGCAGAAATGCGGAGTCGATGCTTGCCACACCGGGTGCCATGCCCCCGGTGCGTCGTTCCTGCGCGGCGCCGCGTACCTGTTTCACTATGAGTGTGCGAGGAAGTGAGAAAGCGTTCTCCGCAACACGTACGCGTAGCACCGTCGTCCTACCACTGCCGCTGAGTTCCATAGGATCGCTCAGCTTTACCGGAGCACCCATTCGCTTTGTGAGCAACTGCTGTGCCGCGGACACGACTTCGGCGGCGCGTTCGGCCAATAGTGCGGTCATCTCGTCCCAAGTTACTCGCACCAGGTCACTTTCAGCGAGCGGTTACGCAACCTTTCGCGCGTCGTCCGGCGTGTCCTGGTGAAGGGTTTGCCCACACGGCGCTGGTTGCTTGACACAACCAGGGCGTTCTAGTTGTCTCATGTTCAACTGCTGTGCGCCACACCGTAAACCGGGAAATGTGAAAGGCTCGCGACCATGACCGGCACGCCGCCCTCCGCACCGAATGATCCCTCCGGCGACACACCCGGCGACGAAGGCAGATCGCGCCCCTCCGCCAGCCCCGGACAGCACCAAAACCCCGAACCACCACCGCATTCAGAGAGCGGCGAATCCGGACCCGGCCCGTCCCGGCACGGGATGCCCGGTCTCGCGGGGTACCCGCAGTTCGAGGGACCGGGTGCCGCGCAGTACGGCAGCGAGGCCGTGGAGCCACCGCCGCGCCTGCACCCGCAGTCGGGTGCGCCGGTGCCACCGGGCGGTAATCCGGGTCAGCCGGGCGGATACGGTTCCGGGCCGGGCGGATACGCACCGCAGCAGGGCGGATACGCGCCGCAGTCCGGCGCACCGCAGGGCGGGTTCGCGGGGCAGCGGAGTGGGCCGCAGGGCAGTTACGCACCGCAGCAAGGGAGTTACGCACCCCAGCAGGGTGGTTACCCCTCGCACCAGGGTGGGCCGCAGGGCGGATATCCCCAACAGGGTGCACCCCAGGGCTACGGACAACCGGGCTTCCCGCCGGGTTCCGCACCGGGCAATATGGCTCCCGGCAGCGTCCCTCCGGGCGGCGCGCCGACGGGTCCGCCCCCCGGCGCCATCGACACACCCGCGGCGGCGTATGAACGTCTCGATGTCGGCCATGCCGTCTCATACGGCTGGGATCGCTTCCGCGCCAATCCGATTCCCTGGGTCGGCATGGTGCTCATCGGCTTGATCGCGTGGCTCGTCGTCACCCTGCTGGTGAATATAGTGAACGTCCAGTCCCTCTCGGGCGTACTGCTCATGTTCGCCGTGGCCGCCCTCATCGTCTGGCTGCTCCAGGCCGCCATGATCCGCGGCGCACTCTATGAAACCGACGGCACCCCACCGGATTTTCCGGCCTTCTTCGGCTTCGTGAACGCGGGCAGCGTGCTGCTCACCGCCCTGATCGTCTTCCTCGCCTGCCTGATCGCGGCCGCCCTCTGCTTCTTCCCCGCGGTGATCGTCGGCATTCTGTGCATGTTCTCCCTGCACTTCGTCATCGATCAGGAGATGAACCCGGTCGCCGCGATCAAGGCCAGCGCCCAGTTGGTGATCGCCAATGCCCTCCAGATCGCACTGCTGGCCCTGACCGTCGTGGTGATCACCTTCGTCGGCGCGCTGTTCTGCGGTATCGGCCTGCTGATCGCGGGCCCGGTGACCGCCATCGCCATCACCTACGCCTACCGCTTCCTCACCGGCCGACTCGTCGTGCAGTACTAAATAAGCAGACACACAAGACAAAACGCCCGTTGCCGAGATTATCGGCAACGGGCGCAGTGTTTTTCGGAAAGGCTACTTCTCGGCCTTCACCGGGTTGCCGTTCTCGTCCAGCTTCACATCCAGGCCGGCGTCACGACGCTGGATGGGGGTGATGGGGGTCGGGGCATCGGTGAGCGGGTCGACGCCGCCACCGGACTTCGGGAAGGCGATGACCTCGCGGATGGAGTCGACACCGGCGAGCAGCGCGGTGATGCGGTCCCAACCGAACGCGATGCCGCCCATGGGCGGAGCGCCGTAGGAGAAGGCATCGAGCAGGAAGCCGAACTTGTCCTGCGCCTCCTCCTCGCTGATGCCCATCACCTTGAAGACGCGCTCCTGCACATCGCGGCGATGGATACGGATCGAGCCGCCGCCGATCTCGTTGCCGTTGCAGACGATGTCGTAGGCGTACGCCAGCGCCGAGCCCGGATCGGTGTCGAAGGTGTCCAGATGCTCCGGCATGGGCGAGGTGAAGGCGTGGTGCACGGCGGTCCAGGCCGAATGGCCGAGGGCGACATCGCCACTGGCGGTGGCGTCGGCGGCGGGCTCGAACATGGGCGCGTCCACGATCCAGACGAAGGCCCACTCGTTCTCGTCGATGAGCTCGCACTTGCGGGCGATCTCACCGCGCGCCGCGCCGAGCAGCGCCCGGCTGGACTTGGCGTCACCGGCGGCGAAGAACACACAGTCGCCCGGGTTCGCGCCGACGTACTTGGCCAGGCCCTCACGCTCGGCATCGGTGAGGTTCTTGGCGACGGGTCCGCCGAGGGTGCCGTCCTCCTGAATCAGGATGTATGCCAGCCCCTTCGCACCACGCTGCTTGGCCCATTCCTGCCAGGCATCGAGCTGACGCCGCGGCTGCGACGCACCGCCGGGCATGACGACCGCACCGACGTACGGGGACTGGAACACACGGAACGGCGTGTCCTTGAAGTACTCCGCCATCTCGGTGATCTCGATGCCGAAGCGCAGGTCGGGCTTGTCCGAGCCGTAGCGGCGCATGGCGTCGGCGTAGGTCATATGCGGGATCGGGGTGGTGATCTCATGACCGATGAGCCGCCACAGCGCGACGAGGATGTCCTCGGCGAGCAGGATCACATCCTCCTGCTCCACGAAGCTCATCTCGATGTCGAGCTGGGTGAACTCGGGCTGGCGGTCGGCGCGGAAGTCCTCGTCGCGGTAGCAGCGCGCGATCTGGTAGTACCGCTCGATACCGGCGACCATGAGCAGCTGCTTGAACAGCTGCGGGGACTGCGGCAGCGCGTAGAACTTGCCGGGCTGCAGACGCGCGGGCACCAGGAAGTCGCGTGCGCCTTCGGGCGTCGAGCGCGTCATGGTCGGGGTCTCGACCTCGACGAACGCGTGCTTGCCGAGCACCTCGCGGGCGGCGGCGCTGACCTTGGAGCGCAGCCGGATGGCGTGTGCGGGGCCTTCGCGGCGCAGATCCAGGTAGCGGTACTTCAGGCGGGCCTCTTCACCGGGCTCGTCGTCGAGCTGGAACGGCAGCGGCGCGGCCTCGTTGAGCACCTCGAGTTCGGTGACGTTCACCTCGATGGCGCCGGTCGGCAGATTCGGGTTCTCGCTCCCCGCGGGCCGATTCTCGACCACACCGGTGACCTTCACGCAGAACTCGTTGCGGAGCTTATGGGCCTGTTCGGCGGGCTCGCCCTCACGGAAGACGGCCTGCGACACGCCCGACGCATCACGCAGATCGATGAAGATCACGCCACCGTGGTCTCGCCGCCGGGCCACCCATCCGGTGAGGGTGACGGTCTGACCGGCGTGCTCGCTTCGCAGCGAACCAGCCAAGTGGGTGCGCAGCACGGGAATCCTTTCGACGGGCTGGAAAACACCACGGGGTCCGCCGGGTGCGCTCCCATCGTAGTGAGACACGTTTCCCGAGTGGAAACCGATATCCACGCGGCCGTGCCAAGCTAGTGCCTATGACCTTCAACGAGGGCCTGCAGATCGACCCGAACCGGGTATCCGGCGGTGGCGGCGGACCGGGCATGGGCGGCGGATTGGCTCTCGGCGGCGGTGCCCTCGGCATTGTCGTTCTGATCGCGACTTTGCTGCTGGGCGGCGATCCGGGCAGTGTGCTCGGACAGTTCACCGGGGCGGACAGCAATTCACAGTCCGGTACGGCGGGCGCGCCCGATCACTGCAAGACCGGAGCCGACGCGAACAAGTACGTCGACTGCCGCGTGGTGCTGACGGTGCAGAGCCTGGACTCGGTGTGGAGCACCGAACTCCCCAAGCAGACCAATCGCAAGTACGTCGATCCGAAGGTGACGCTCTTCTCCGGTCAGGTGAGCACCGGCTGCGGGCGCGCCTCCTCGGCGGTCGGGCCGTTCTACTGCCCCGCCGATCAGACCGCGTACTTCGACACCAGCTTCTTCCAGGAGTTGAAGGATCGCTTCGGCGCCAGCGGCGGGCCGCTCGCGCAGGAGTACGTGGTGGCGCACGAGTTCGGCCATCACATCCAGAATCTGCTCGGCGATATCAATCGCGCGCAGCGTGATCCGCAGGGCCCGGAGTCCGGTGCGGTGCGCACCGAACTCCAGGCCGACTGCTACGCGGGCGTGTGGGCGTACTACGCCGACAAGCTGCCCGCGCCGGGTTCGAATCAGCCGTTCCTGAAGCCGTTGACCACCAACGACATCAATGACGGTCTCTCCGCCGCCTCGGCCGTGGGTGACGATCGCATTCAGAAGGCGTCGACCGGTCGCGTGAATCCCGAAGCCTGGACGCATGGTTCGTCGGACGAGCGGCAGAAGTGGTTCCTGTCCGGCTACAAGACCGGACAGCTCAAGATGTGCGATACGTACAACGCGCGCGATCTGAGCAACCCGCCCGGCCTGAAGTAGTTCATACGGCTTTCGCTCGGCGCGAGGTGATGCCGAGTGCGGTGAGGGCGCTGAGCAGAGCCACCGCGGTGATGGCCCACCAGCCATGGGTGAACCCGGCGACGGCGTCGCCGGGGGACGCGCTCAGCGTGCCGAGAATGGCGACCAGCATGGCGACGCCGAAGACATAGCCGAGCTGACGGCTGGTATTCACCACGCCGCTGCCGGTCGAGACGCGCGTCGGCGGCAGGTCGACGGTCGCCGAGGCAAGCAGGCTGGGCAGTGAGAAGCCCACGCCCACACCGATGATCATCCAGCCCGGGAGCACCTGGGTGAGGTAGTCCACGTCATCGGTGGCGCTCAGCGCCAATACCGCCGCGCCCAGGAAGAACAGCGTATTGCCCAGGGCGACAATATAACTGGCGGGCCAGCCACGCCCGGCCAGGCGCTGCCCGACCGCCGCGAACACCGGTACCAGCAGCGGACCGGGCGCGACCGCGAGACCGGTCGCCAGCGCGCTGTAATGCGCGCCCGTCTCCAGCCGCAGGACGACGCTGGGCAGCACCGCACCGAAGGCGGTACAGAACAGCAGCGCGGTGATATTCGACCAGAAGAAGGTTCGCACCTTCAGCAGCGCCGGATCCACGATCGGCGTGGCATGGGTCAGCACGCGGAAGATCACCACGGCGAATCCGATTGCCGACCGCATACATAGGCAATCGCGGTTTTCGGCCCCATCCGGCGCGGACACAGGCCGCGCGGAGGGTGACTCCGGGCCCGGCACCCGGCAGAATCACCGGCGGTGGGCAGACGCCCGTGAGGAACTCGGAGGAAATCGATGCGCGGACGCTATGCGACAGGGCGATTCTGCGGCGCGGTACTGCGCAATGCCGCGATCGCGGCGGTGATTGCCGGATTGTTCACCGGCGCGGTCGGTTTCGCTAGCGCGGATGACCCGGCGGTGCCCCCGGCACCTGCCACGGTGCCGCCGACGCCACCGGTTCCCCTGACCACGGTGCCCGTCATCGAGGCTCCCCCGGCGGTCCCGGTGATCCCTTCGCCGACTTCGAATCCCGCGCCGTCCGCCCCGCAGACTCCGATCCCGGTGACCACGCTCTTCACGCTGACGACCATGCCGAACGCCTGGGCGTCGACCCCGAATATCCTTCCGGCACTGGAGGTTCAATCCGATGGCCGGGCGCTGAAGCGGCAGGATGGGAAGGAGCTCAACGGCACTGTCCCCGCCGATGTGCTCGCCGCGGCCGCCACCGAGGTGCGCGCGCTCGCACTCTCGGATATGGGCTCGCCCACGGTCTCCGATCAGGGCAATATGATCATCGACTTCATGCCGAAGTCACCCGATCAGGATGTGCACCTGATCGTCTACGCCCCCGAGTTCACCGATGGCCTCACCGATGAGCAGAAGGCGTCCCGCAAGCGCTTCGCCGATCTGTATCAGCGCCTGCTGAACGCCTTCGTCGCGTCGTGATACCGCGAAATCTCAGCCGACCGTCCAGGTTTCGCGTCCGGTGAGCAGCTGCTGAAGCGAGTTCTCGCCCACCGGTTTGCGTTCGACGGCCGTCTCGAGCTGAGCCCGGGCACCATCGTCATAGGTGGGCCGGGTGACACTGCGGAATACACCGGTCACCACATGCGACAGATCCTGATCCGAGAGCCGCGAGAGCGCGTAGGCGTACTCCGGATTGTCGGTGTACGCGTCGTGCACCACGATCTCGGATTCGGCGACGGTCTCGGTGCGCACCACCCGGAGCCCGAAACCACTTCGCACCACGGCGAATTCGTTCTCGGCCCCGAATCGGATGGGCTCACCGTGCTGCAGGCGGATCAGATGCGATTCGGCATTCTCCTTGCGCAGCATGTCGAATGACCCGTCATTGAAGATCGGGCAGTCCTGCAGGATCTCCACGAACGAGGTCCCACGATGCTCGGCGGCGGCGCGCAGCACCTCATTGAGCCCGGCCCGGTCGGAGTCCAAAGCCCTTGCCGCGAAGGTGGCTTCGGCCCCGATGGCCACGGACAGGGTGTTGAACGGATGGTCGATCGACCCCATGGGCGTCGATTTGGTGACCTTGCCGGTCTCCGAGGTCGGCGAGTACTGCCCCTTGGTGAGCCCGTAGATCCTGTTGTTGAACAGCAGGATCGTCATATTCACATTGCGCCGCAGCGCGTGGATCAGGTGATTGCCACCGATGGAGAGCGCATCGCCGTCACCGGTCACCACCCATACCGACAGATCGGGCCGGGTCACCGCCAGCCCGGTGGCGATGGCGGGCGCACGCCCGTGGATCGAGTGAATCCCGTACGCCTCCAGGTAGTACGGGAATCGGCTGGAGCATCCGATCCCGGAGACGAACATCAGATTCTCGCGTTCGAGCCCCAGATCCGCGAGGAAGCCGCGCACGGTCGCCAGGATGACGTAGTCACCGCATCCGGGGCACCAGCGCACCTCCTGATCGGAGGTGTAGTCCTTGGCCTTCTGCGGACCGTCGGCGCGTGGTACGCCGGACAGCCCGGTGAGCCCGAGATCGGTTCCGATGAAAGGGTTTTCGAGAATGGTCATCAGTTACCCCCTGGTGTGCGATAGGTCGCCCGGGCGCGGGCGGTGAAAGCCTTGGCCTGTTCCATCTCGGTGATGGAACCGTCCAGTGCCGCGTCGATGACGCCGACCAGTTCCTGGGCCGAGAAGGCCAGTCCGGCGATCTTGGTCCACGGCTGCACGTCGACCAGGTAGCGGGCGCGCAGCAGCATGGCGAGTTGGCCGCCGTTCATTTCCGGCGCGACCACGGTGCGGTAGCGGCGCAGCACCTCACCGAGGTTGGCGGGGAAGGGATTCAGATTCCGCAGGTGTGCCTGCGCCACCGGAACACCGCGCCGCCGGGCCCGCCGGCACGCCTCACCGATCGGCCCGTAGGAGCTCCCCCACCCGATGAGCAACAGTTCGGCGCGACCGCTCGGATCCTCGACCTCGAGGTCCGGCACGGTGATGCCGTCGATCTTGGCCTGCCGAAGTCGAACCATCAGTTCGTGATTGGCGGGTTCGTACGAGATATTGCCGCTGCCGTCGGCCTTTTCGAGGCCGCCGATGCGATGCGCGCGGCCGACCGTACCGGGCACGGCGAGCGGCCGGGCCAGGGTCTCGGGATCGCGGGCGTACGGCTGGAACTCGTCGCTCGCATCGCCGCCGGGTTCGAAGCCCGGGTCGATGCGCGGCATATCGGCGACCTCCGGAATCGACCACGGCTCCGAACCATTGGCGATCGCGCCGTCGGAGAGCAGCAGCACCGGCGTGCGATAGGTGAGCGCGATGCGTGCCGCCTCGACCGCGGTCTCGAAGCAGTCCGCGGGTGAGCGCGGAGCCAGTACGGCCACCGGCGATTCGCCATTGCGCCCGTACAGCGCCTGCAACAGATCGGACTGTTCGGTCTTGGTGGGCAGACCGGTGGACGGCCCGCCGCGCTGCACATCGATGATGAGCAGCGGCAGTTCGGTCATGACGGCCAGGCCGATGGTCTCGCTCTTGAGCGCGAGTCCGGGCCCGGAGGTGCTGGTGACCCCCAGCGCTCCCCCGAGCGAAGCCCCCAGCGCCGCACCGATTCCGGCGATCTCATCCTCGGCCTGGAAGGTGGTCACGCCGAAGTTCTTATGCTTGCTCAGCTCGTGCAGGATGTCCGAGGCCGGGGTGATCGGATACGTGCCCAGGAAGACCGGCAATCCGGCGAGCTGCCCGGCGGTGACGATGCCGTAGGCGAGTGCGGTATTGCCGGTGATCTGCCGGTAGGTTCCGGCGGGCAGCGTCGCGGGAGCGACCTCGTAGGTGGTGGCGAAGGCCTCGGTGGTTTCGCCATAATTCCAGCCTGCCCGAAATGCGAGGATATTCGCTTCGGCCACATCCGGTGTGGCCGCGAATTTCTCCCGCATGAACTCTTCGGTGCCACCGAGCGGTCGCCCGTACATCCAGGACAGCAATCCCAGCGCGAACATATTCTTCGCGCGCTGCCCATCCTTTTTGCCCACACCGGTCGGTTCGGTAGCCCCGAGCGTCAATGACGTCATGGGCACCTTGTGCACCACGAAATCGGTCAGAGTTTCATCGGTGAGCGGATCGGCGGAGTAGCCCACCTTGGCGAGATTCCGTTTGGTGAATTCGTCCGTATTGATGATCAACATGGCCCCGCGCGCCAGATCCTCCAGATTCGCCTTCAGCGCAGCGGGATTCATCGCCACCAGCACATCCGGCTGGTCACCGGCGGTCAGGATGTCGTAATCGGCGATCTGGATCTGGAATGAGGACACACCCGGCAGCGTGCCCTGGGGTGCGCGAATCTCGGCGGGAAAGTTGGGCTGAGTGGCGAGGTCATTGCCGAATGCGGCTGCCTCGTGGGTGAATCGATCACCGGTGAGCTGCATACCATCCCCGGAGTCACCGGCGAACCGAATGACGACCTTTTCCAATTTCTCTGGGGCACCGCTGTTTCCCATGCGCCTACATCACTTCCTCGTCCGTGAGAGGTACCAACGCCAAACTACTCCGCTATATTCGCGACACTCATGCGAAGTGAGCGGTGAAACAGGCAAAGATCGGTGAAACGGGCAGAGATTCGCGGCCGGCCTCAGGCGAACAGGGCCAGCTGCGGGTCGGGCGTATGCGATACGGCGGCGCGCACCTCGGGTTCGGCCTGCCGTTCGCGGTTCAGTCCATGCTTTTCGAGCAGCGGCTCGATCCGGCCGCGTAGCCACGCAGAGTACTCCGGTGTCACCGAAGTCCCGCGACCATACAACTGTCGGTAGCGCCGCAGTAGCGCCGGGTGCTGTTCGGCGAGCCAGTTGAGGAACCAGCCGCGGGTGCTGCCGCGTAGATGCATGGGGAAGGCGACCACGCTGGCCGCACCCGCCTCGGCGATGGCTCCGAAGAGTTCATCGAGGTGCGCGCGGGTATCGGTGAGGCACGGAATGATCGGAGCCACCATGACATTCACGGCGAAACCGGCATCGGCCAGGGCGCGCACCAACTCCAGCCGCGCACGCGGCGAGGGGGTGCCCGATTCCAGACCGGCGTGCAGTTCGGGATCCATGATCGCGATGGAGACGGCCAGATGCACCGGCACCTGCCGCGCGGCTTGGGTCAGCAGCGGCAGATCCCGGCGCATGAGCGTGCCTTTGGTGAGGACGGAGAATCCGGTCCCCGATTCGGTCAGCGCGCCGATGATGCCCGGCATGAGCCGATAGCGCCCCTCGGCGCGCTGATAGGGATCGGTATTCGACCCCAGCGCAACGGTTTCCCGATGCCAGGAGCGCTTGTGCAACTCCCGGCGCAGGACCGCGGCGACATTGGTCTTGACCACGATCTGATTGTCGAAGTCATTGCCCGCGTCCAGATCCAGGTACTCGTGGGTGCTGCGGGCGAAGCAGTAGGTGCAGGCGTGTGAACAGCCGCGCATGGGGTTGATGGTCCAATTGAACGGCAGGCCATCGCCATTGACCTTGTTCAGCGCGGATTTGCAGAGCACTTCGTGGAAGGTGATGCCTTCGAACTCCGGAGTCTGTACGCTCCGAACGAATCCGGCGCGCTCCAACCCGGGCAGCGCGCCGTCATCGGCCTCGAGGGTCTGGCTTTGCCACCGCACCGCTCAAGTCGAACATTTGTTCTACCCGGTGTCAAGCGATCTTCTGCGTGACAACCTTGAAATGCTGGCCGTTGTAGAAGGCCACGAGGTCGCGAATGGTCTCCTCGGCCGGGCGCGGCCGGTAGCCGATTTCGGCGGTCGCCTTGTCATGCTCCACCACCGGGGCCGAGAGCAGCGCGCCCATGGCGGCCTTGGAGATGCGATCACTGCCCAGCGCCTTGGCGACGGGCTCCATCACCGGCATGAGCGAGTTGATCACCTTGGCGGGAATCGCGAAGGCGGGCTTCATCTTCCCGTTCACCTCGGCGGCCAGGCGGGTGGCGTCGAACATATTGGTGAAGTGGCCACCGAGCAGGTAGTTCTCACCGGTCTTACCGCGCTCGCCCGCGAGCACCAGACCGTTGGCCACATCGCGCACGTCGACGAGGTCGAAGCCGCCGCTGATCATGACCGGAACGCGACCGCGCGCGGCATCCCAGAGGGTCTTGTTGATGCGCGAATCGGTGTGGTCGATCGGGCCGTACACACCGGTCGGATTGCAAACAACCGCGTCCAGGCCCTTGTCGATGACCTTGCGCAGCTCGATCTCGCCCTGGTACTTGGAGCGGTCGTAGACCGGCAGGTCGGGATCGATGGAGCGCGGCGAGCGCTCGTTGATGACGCCACCGCAGGTGTACTGGTTGAACGCGTGGATCGAGCTGGTGTGCACCATGCGGCGCGCGCCGACCTCCAGCGCGGCCTCGGCGACCACCCGCACGCCCTCGGTGTTGACCCGCCACGCCAGATCGTTCTTGTGCGCGAGGGTGATGAGCGCGACCAGGTGGTAGACGACCTCCGCGCCGTCCAGGGTCTTACGCATCGAGGCGGGATCCAGCACATCGCCGCTGACCCAGGTCACGCCGGGGGTGTCGGTGGTGGGCCGGACGCGATCGATGGCAGTCACCTCGTGACCGCGATCCGTAAGCAGGCGAAGCAAATTGGTGCCAAGGAACCCGGCGGCGCCGGTGACTGCGACCTTCATGTGATGAAGAATATAGAACTTGTTCTAATTTGCAACAACGGCCCGGCGGCGACTCCGAAACGACCCCGACCTGCGGCGTAGAGATGTGCGCCACGCCGGGCTGGACGCTCAGTGGGATATATTCGCACCCGCATGTCTTTTCAACTCGACGCAGTCACGACGTTTGGGGGGCTCTGATGGCCGATCTCTCGGTCGATACGGACGCGGTCCGCGGCTTCGCGACCACGCAGCACGGTGTCGCCGCCGATATCGCCGCCACGGGCGGACTCGATACGGTCGGGCATGTCGCGGCCATGACGCCGGTCTTCGGACTCATCGGCGCGGACTTCCTGGCCAGCTTCGCCGTCGCCGAGCTACTCCACGACAGAGACATCAACGCGCTCTCCGCGCGGTTCTCGCACCTCGGCCAGGCCGCCTTCGGCTCCGCCGCCACCTACGACTCGGCCGACGGCTCCTTCGCGAGCGGGCTGGGGAGCGTGGCGAGCCAGATCGGGGAGCAGGTATGAGGCCGATCGATTCCGGGGTGATCGGCCTCGTGCACCCGGTCGCTCCCGGCACCGAAGCCTCGGGCACCGACGCAGTGCATGCCATGGCTCCCGGAGCGCTTCCGGCGCTGCCGCTGGGCGCGTTTCCCGCCGATATCCCCGACCCCGAAGCGCCCGCATTCGCCTTGTCCCGCAAGGAATTCGAGCAGGAGGGCACGCCGCTCTCCGGTGGATTGCCGCATTTCCCGGGCGGCGACACCCACGCGGCGTCGGTCCTGGACGGCGCCCTCTCCCCCGCTCTGGACTCCGCGCACGGCGTGCTCTCGGGTGCGCAGCAGTCGCTGAGCGACGCCCAGGGGATGGTCGGAAGCGCGCAGGCGGCCTTGAACAACGTTCCCGCCGCTGTGAACGCCGCGCAGGCCGCCTTCAATCAGGCCGCGGGCAATCCGGTATTGCCGCCCCTGCCCGCCGATCCGGTGGGTGATCTCATGAAGGGTCTGTCGGTCCCGGCGATCCCGGGTATCGATGCCCTCTTCAAGCCCTTCCTGGACCTGATCAACAGCTTCGGCACCGGTGTCCTGGGCTCGCTGAACCCCGCCACCCTGCTGAGCCAGAGCTCGAAGTACATCGAGAGCGCCGTCCAAATCGGTAGTGGCGCTTTGAAAACCGTCGAACAGCTCTGGCAGGGCCAGGCGTCGAACAAGGCGCAGGCGGCGGGTCAGCAGGCACAGCAGCACGGCGAGGAGACCACCCAGCGCGGCTTCGACCTCTCCACCCTCACCGAACAGGCCGCCGCGGTCGTACAGCGCGGCAATATTCAGCTGACGGCTATCGCCCAATCCTTCGCCACCCAGGCCACGATGCTGGCTCCGGTCGCGCTGACACCCCCGGGCCAGACAGCCCTGATCGCTTCCGCCACAGAGCATCTCGGCTCCGCGATCACGGTGGTCAACCTGACTCACGGTGAACTCTCCGGCTACACCGCCCAACTCAACGCCCTCATCGCCCAACTCGTCGGCCAGAACGGTGGTGGCGTCAACCCGGCCGAGGTAGCCCAATCCCTGGCCCAGAATGTCGGCCAACCCATCCTCGAACAGGCGAAGTCCCTGCTCGAGGGTGCGATGAACCCGTCCGCCGCCAACCCCGGTGGCCCCGGCACCCCCGGCTCCGCCACGGATCTGGACACGAAGGCCGCGGGTCTCGGCGGCGGTGGGGGCGGGGGCGGTACCGGAGGTGGCGCAGGTGGCGGCGCGGGCCTCGGCGGCGGTATCCCCTCGGTCCCCGGCGGCCCCGGCTCATCCATCCCCGGCGGCCGAATCGCCGCCCAGGCCAACCCCTTCGGCTCGGGCATACCCGGTGCCCCCGGCATGGGCGGCCCCGGCTCCCCCGGCTTCATGGGTTCCCCCGGCGCGGCGGGCGCGGGCCGCGGCGGCGGCTCCGACCAGGAGTACTCCCGCACCGTCCAGCCGCACCAAAGTGTCTCCGCCGAAAGCGAACTCACCGGCAACCTGGGCGCGGCAGGCCCCGGCGTCATCGGCCAACCCGACGACGAACCCACCGGCGATCACGACACCGACCAGGCCTGACCCGCCACCCATCCCCCGGCAGCCTCCCCACCAACCCATCGCCCCGACACAACCCCCCGCGCGCCTTTCCGCGTCACCGGGCACGCCATCCCGCACCATCCCAGCGCACCATCCCGCCGACGCACCATCGCCTGTCATCCCGACACGCCATCCCTCGTCATCCCGGCATACATTCGGCCGGGAACCACGACGGCGAGTGTTCAGCGACCGCCGCGGATCTTCTGTTGCCGCGCATCAGGTTCGGGACATAGTGATGCCGCGGTCTCGGAGTAGCTGCTCCGAGACCGCGGCATCGCGGGGGCCGAGACCGAATGCGGATTTGTACACCTCGCGGGCGACGGCCACCGATTGTGGGCCGGGCCTGGGAGCCCGGCGGGGTGGTCAGACCGCGGTGGGACGGACCTGGGCGTCGATACCGCCGTCGATGACGAACTGCGCGCCGTGGATGAAGCCCGCCTCGGGGCCGATCAGGTACTTGATCAGCGAGGCGATTTCGGCGGGGGTTCCGTTGCGGCCGATGGGGGCCACGAAGTTGCGGATGGCATCGCCGTAGCGGGGGTCGTCCATGCCCGCCCGCAGCAGCGGGGTGTCGACGCTGCCGGGGGCGACGGTGTTGAGGCGGACGCGGGCGCTACCCCATTCGACCGCACGCTGGCGCACCGCCACGGTGACGGCGTTCTTGGAGGAGGCATAGGCGAACTGGCCCGCGAATTCGCCTGCGGAGGCGAAGGATTCGGCCTCGGTGCCCAGGTTGATGGGGTTCTCCTCCCACTTGATGTGGGTGGAGGCTACCGAGGAAACCACTACGGCGGCAGGGGATTCGCCCTTTTGCAGGGCGGGGAAGAGCGCGTCGAGGAAGGCGATGGTGGCGCGGTAGTTGATCTCGACCACGAAGTTGGGGTCGGGTACGTGCGGGCCGACCCCGGCGCACAGGACCAGGCTGTTCAGGACGCCACCGCTACGCTCCAGCACCGCCTCGACGGCGGCCGCTCGGGCGGCCGGATCGGTGAGGTCGGCGGTCACATCGGCATTGCGCAGATCGATGCCGATGATGTCGTGTCCCGCCGCGGTGAGCGCTGCGGCGGTGGCCGCTCCGATGCCCGACCCGGATCCGGTGATGGCGATGGTCATGCCTGAGATTAGAACAAGGTTCAACTTCCCGGGGCAACCCCACAGACCCGTCATCTCAGCCACCGAGACCGTTGCGGCGGCGCGCGCGGGCGCCGCGCTACAACAGATGTCGCACTTCAACGCCACAGAAATGGCCGTCGCATTTGGCCCCGATCCATCGCCTTTGCGGACATTCCGGGCTAGCATCACGACAAGAAACTGGAATCTGTTCTAGTTTCAGACCTTGCTCACTGTCGAGAGGACGACCGATGCGCTTCACCTATGCGGAGGCGATGACCAACCCGGATTACTACATCCCCCTCGCTCAGGCGGCCGAGGCGGCCGGGTTCGACAGCATCACCGTCGCGGACAGCATCGCCTACCCTGCGGAGTCGGACTCGAAGTATCCGTACAACTCCGACGGCAATCGCGAGTTCCTGGACGGCAAGCCGTTCATCGAGACCTTCGTACTGTCGGCGGCGATCGCCGCGGCCACCACCACGCTGCGCCTGACCCCGTTCGTGCTGAAGCTGCCGATCCGCCCGCCGGTGCTGGTGGCCAAGCAGGCGAGTTCACTTGCGCGCCTGAGCAACAACCGTTTCGCCCTCGGCGTCGGCATCAGCCCGTGGCCGGAGGATTTCCAGATCATGGGCGTGCCGTTCGAGCGCCGCGGTAAGCGCCTGGACGAGTGCATCGAGATCGTGAAGGGTCTGTCCACCGGCGAGTACTTCGAGTACCACGGCGAGTTCTACGACATCCCGAAGATCAAGCTCACCCCCGCGCCCACCGAACCGCTGCCCATCCTGGTCGGCGGGCACAGCGATGCCGCGCTGCGGCGTGCGGTGCGCCTGACCGACGGCTGGATGCACGCCGGCGGCAATGCCGAGGAGCTGGACAAGTATCTGGCCCGTATCAACGAATTGCGCAGTGAGCGTGACAATCCCGGCGAGTTCGAGATCCACGCCGTCTCCTACGACGGGTACACCCCGGATGGGGTCAAGCGCGTCGAGGAGAAGGGCATCACCGATCTGATCGTGGGCTTCCGCAATTCGTACGCCAAGGAGCACGACACCGAGACCTTGGAAGAGAAGATCACCAAGATCAAGTGGTACGGCGATAACGTCATCGCCAAGGTGCGCGGCTAGTTCACCGAACGCTTGGCGAAGCCGAGTTCGATCACCGCATCGCGCTCGGCCGCCAGCTCCGCGACGCTGGAATCGATTCGGGCACGGGAGAATTCGTCGATCTCCAGCCCCTGCACGATGCTGTACTCGCCCTCGGCGCAGGTGACCGGGAACGAGCTGATCAGCCCCTGCGGCACACCGTAGGAACCATCCGACGGCACCGCCATGGAGGTCCATTCACCGGCCGGCGTGCCCAGTACCCAATCGTGAATGTGGTCGATCGCCGCACTGGCGGCGCTGGCCGCCGAGGATGCCCCGCGCGCCTTGATGATGGCGGTCCCGCGCTGCTGCACGGTCGGAATGAAGTCGTCCTCCACCCACGCCCGATCGTCGATCAACTCCAGTGCGGGCTTCCCCCCGACGGTGGCGTACGAGAGATCCGGGTACTGCGTCGCGGAGTGGTTGCCCCAGATGGCGATTCGATGAATCTCGGCCGCCGCGGCCCCGGTCTTGCCCGCCACCTGAGCGATCGCGCGATTGTGATCGAGCCGCGTCAGCGCGGTGAACCGTTCGGCGGGCACATCCGGTGCGTTGCTCATGGCGATGAAGGCATTGGTATTGGCCGGATTTCCGACCACGAGCACCTTGATGTCCGATGCCGCATTGGCATTGATGGCCGCGCCCTGATCGGTGAAGATCGGACCGTTGGCGGCGAGCAGATCCCCGCGTTCCATGCCCGCGGTGCGCGGCCGCGCACCGACCAGCAGCGCGATATTCGCGCCGTCGAATCCGACCCACGGATCATCGGCGATATCGATCCCCGCCAGCAGCGGAAACGCCCCGTCCTCCAACTCCATCGCCACACCCTCGAGTGAGGACACCGCGGCGGGAATCTCGAGCAACCGCAAGCGCACCGGGGTCTCGGCTCCCAGCAACGCCCCCGAAGCGATCCGGAACAGCAGCCCGTAGGCGATCTGACCCGCGGCTCCGGTAACGGTCACGGTCACCGGTGTCGGCCGAGCGGCAGTGCTCACGACGAACTCCTCGCGCTAGTCGGTTCTCCGCCCAACCCTAACCGCCCGCACCGCCCGCACGCCCGGCCTGTGAGCCGCATCGTGAGCAAACAGACATCGCCCGCGACCGGTCCGCGAACACACATCGCGCGAACTCCCGCAGGCGGATCCGGCCCGGCGAATCACGTGGCCAGCTGGGCGATGTCGGCGTCGGTAAGTACCACGGTGGAGACGGCGTCGCGGTCACGGACGAGGCGGGCGGCGCGGTAGAGGGGGCGCACCTCGGCGTAGTCGTCGCGGGTCTCGGCCCGCGATTGCAAGATCAGCATGTCGGAGACCGCCAGGGCGGCGGCGAGCGGGCACGCGGTCAAGGCGTCCGCCAGTTTGCGCAGGCCCAGGGCGTGCAGTTCACGACCGTCACCGGTGTCGGTGTACATGCTGAGCGGAACGATCCGGGTATCCGGACCGGTGGTGATGCGCAGGACGATGCGGCTCAATCGGCCGGGCTTGACGAGGATCTCCACGCCGGTCGCGGCCGCGATATCGAGGGTGCGTTCACCGCGCCAGGTGCGGGCTCGAATCACGGTGCCGGACAGCCAGATTCGTCGGCGCTGGAACGCTATGGCGTAGAGCGCGGTGGGTCCGCCGAGGACCAGGCCGATGCCGATGGCCGCGGGCCAGCCGACCAGGATCGCCGCCAGTAGTCCGACGCCGACCCCGATGCCGATGGCCGCGAAGGTGAGCCTGCGGAGCGCGGGGGCGAGCAACTCCGGGGCGATGAGATCGAGCCCGACATCATCGACGGGCTCGGGCGTGGATTGTTCAGTCACGGTTGCGCATTCGTCCGGTTCCGGGTGGCGCGCCGGTCGGCGTGGCGCGCTGGTCCGCGCACCGCCGGGGACGCTACCAGCAGTGTCGCGCGAACCGCCCGGATTCGGGCCGGTTCGGCCCGCCATCGGGCCGGGCTTTACCGAGCTGAAATACCTCGTCCCGGAGAGCTTTTCAGCTCTCCGGGACGAGGGGGGCGAACAAACCTATTCGGCGGCGAGGGCGGCGATCACCTGAGCGACGGCCTCGGCGAGCGGAATCTGCCGCTGCTCACCATTGCCGAGATCCTTGAGCCCGATCTCGCCCTCGGTGACCTCGCGGTCGCCGAGCACCAGGGCGAAGCGCGCGCCGGACTTGTCGGCCGCCTTCATAGCGCCCTTCATCCCGCGCCCGCCGTAGGCGAGATCCGTACGAACTCCGGCGGCCCGCAGCTGGGCCGCGAGCGCGACCAGGTGCTGTTTGGCGATATCGCCCAGCGGCACGCCGAAGACATCGATGCGGGAGCCGTCGGTAGCGGTCTTACCCTCGGCCTCGAGGGCGAGCACGGTGCGATCCACGCCGATACCGAAGCCGATACCCGAGAGCGGCTGCCCGCCGAGTTCGGCCATCAGCCCGTCATAGCGCCCGCCGCCGCCGATACCGGACTGCGCGCCCAGCCCGTCGTGCACGAATTCGAAGGTGGTCTTGGTGTAATAGTCGAGCCCGCGGACCATGCGCGGGTTGACCACGTACGGCACGCCGAGCGCGTCCAGGTAGCCCAGCACCAGTTCGAAGTGCGCCTTGGCCGATTCGGACAGGTGATCGATCATGAGCGGCGCGTCGGCCGTCATCTCCTTGACCTCGGGCCGCTTGTCGTCGAGCACCCGCAGCGGGTTGATCTCGGCGCGGCGGCGCGTCTCCTCATCGAGTGGAAGTTTGAACAGGAAGTCCTGCAACAGTTCTCGATACTGGGGACGGCAGGTGTCGTCACCGAGCGAGGTGAGCTCGAGCCGGAAACCGTCGAGTCCGAGCGACCGGAAGCCGCGATCGGCGATCGCGATGACCTCGGCGTCCAGGGCCGGGTCATCGATGCCGATGGCCTCGACGCCGACCTGCTGCAACTGCCGGTAGCGCCCCTTCTGCGGGCGTTCGTACCGGAAGAACGGTCCGGCATAGGCCAGTTTGACCGGGAGCTGCCCGCGATCGAGCCCGTGCTGGATGACCGCGCGCATCACCCCGGCGGTGCCTTCGGGCCGCAGGGTGAAGCTCTCGCCATTGCGGTCGGCGAAGGTCCACATCTCCTTGCTGACGACGTCGGTGGACTCGCCGACACCGCGCGCGAACAGCGCGGTCTCCTCGAAGATCGGCAGCTCCACATGCCCGTATCCGGCCAGGCGCGCGGTGTTCATAAGGGTGTCGCGTACGGCGACGAACTCCGCGGAGCTGGGGGGCAGATAGTCGGGTACACCCTTCGGGGCACGGAAGCTGCTGGTCTTGGTCACGGCGTCCAGTTTTCCCCATGGTGCTCCGACAAGTCCAACCGGTTATCGTGCTGCGGTTATAAGGGATTGTCTCAGGAACTGATGGCACACTCTTATGCCGGAAGCAACCGATACGGAGGGACTAGCTAGTGCCGAGCAATGAACAGCGACGCGCTGCGGCGAAACGGAAGCTGGAGCGTCAAGTCGCCAGTCGGGCCCAGCGGGCGCGTAAGCGCAAGCAGCTGACCATCGTCGCCTCTGCCGTAGGTGTCGTGGTCGCGGTCGCGGCGGGAGTCGGCATCTACTATCTGACCCGGGGCGATGACGACAGCAAGACCACGGCGAGCGCCGCGTGTGACTACCGCGCCACACAGACCCCGGCGGCACGCCCGGTGGAGAAGCCGAAGGTCGACAAGCCGTCGGACGTGAAGAGCGCCAACGCCACTCTCGACACCACGCAGGGCCCGATCGGCATGAAGCTGGACGCGGAGCAATCCCCTTGTACCGTGGCCAGTTTCGAGAGCCTGGCGAAGCAGAAGTTCTTCGACGGCACCAACTGCCACCGCATGACCACCGGTGAGGGCCTGAAGGTGCTGCAGTGCGGCGATCCGTCGGCCACCGGATCGGGCGGTCCGGGTTACCAATTCGACAATGAGTACCCGACCACCAAGTACTCCCCGATGGATCCGGCCGCGCAGCAGCCGATCGATTACAAGCGCGGCGTGCTGGCGATGGCCAATGCCGGACCGGATCCGACCGATGGCGGCGGCACCAACGGTAGCCAGTTCTTCCTGGTCTACGGCGATTCCAAGCTGCCCCCGCAGTACACCATGTTCGGCACGGTCGACGAGGCCGGGCTGGCCACGCTCGACAAGATCGCCGCGGCGGGTGTGCAGGGCGGCGGTGGCGACGGCAAGCCCGTCGATGACGTAACCATCCAATCGGTCCGAATCGACTGACCGGCATGGTTTTTCGGGCCCGGCAGCACTCGCTGCCGGGCCCGCCCAGTTTCCAGCGTAAACCACTGAGAAGCGGCCACCGAACGTTCTGTGTAAGGCTTTCCTAACCAAAGAAAATCCTGAGTTTTCCGCACACCGCCGGAAATGTGCGATATATGCTGTATCGCGACGCGCGCGTGCGGCGGTATCCAAGTTTTCGCTGGTAATCTCGTAGAACGGAGTACGAAGCGGCGTAGTAAAGCCCCGGGCAATCCCCAACGGGCGAACCCCCAACGCCTCCCAGTGCTCCCGGTGTCCACGTTATGCAGGCGGGAAGTTGCTATCCGAATCACCGTTCGTGTGGCGATGTCCGTGACGAAGCACCACAATCATCCATAGTGATCACTGCAGCATCGGGGAGCATGCGATGGCCGAGGAACTCGACGACATCGGCCGCGAAACCGCGGCGATGATGAGGCAAATGTTGCAGCTCGCGACACTTGTCGCGCTGCGTACCCGGGAACGTGGCCAGAAAGAGGCGGAAGCCCGCGTCAAGGTCACCGAAGCCCGGCAGAAGGAAGCCCGTGAGCGTCAGCTCCGGGAGGCAGCGGACGCCAAAGCCAAGGATCCGCGCAATGTCGAACTTGCGCGCATGATCGAAAAACCCCCGCTCGACAAGGGTGTATCCCTGGAGAAGGACCGGTTCGCCGCGCAGGCCGAGGCCACCCGTATGGCCGCCACCCAGGCCGCGATGAACAAGTCCCTCACCCGATACGACTCGGTCGAGCGCAGGACCGCTCTGGCCCAACATCTTTCGCGTATGGGTATCGCGCCGGAATTGGCGGCGGTGCGCATGCTGATGGAGGTCGGGCAGGCGCAGTCCGCCGCCGAGGCCATCAAGGCCAGGGAACAGGAAACCGCCGTGGCACAGCGCCGGGCGCGGGAGCAGGAAGCCCGCGGGCGCGAGCGCGTCCGTTCCTGACCAACGGTCCCCGGTACGAGCGCGGCGGATCGTGTTTCATCGAAACACGATCCGCCACAAAACCTTCCGGCTCGATCCCGCGCGGCTTACATGCGGAAGTCGCCCAGGCTGGGATCACTGAAGAGTCCCTGCTGCGGCGATTTCAACGGCAGCGGTGTCAGCATGTCCTTGTGGCCGTTGCGCACACTGCAGTACTTGAACGGCCCCTTCGGATCGAAGAGCTTGGCCATATGCGGATCGGCGTGATCCAGAAACCAAACGGACAGGCCGGTTTTCCCGTCCTTGCGGAAGTGCTCCCACGCCCGCCACATGGCCTCCAGGCGCACCACCGCCTCGGCATGCTTCCACCACTCCGGACACCAGACGGTATCGCTGATATCGGTCACCTGCCGCCGGTACACCAGACTCAGATAGTTCTCCACGAACTCCACCACGGTCGCGTAGACCATGGGTGTTTCCTGCTGTTCGTTCACAGCGGCCGGACCTCCTCAATCTGCCCGGCGTCACTCGCCGGCTCTGCCTTGATCAGCGACGGCGCGCCGATCAGATCCACGATTTCGGTCTTGCGACGCGGTGAGGGATCGTGGTGCGTAATGGACTTGCGCACCTCCTCGTTGTAATCGCCCTCCCACCACGGCACGGTGCGTACCAGCACAGCCGGTGTGCCCGAGGAGAATACGATGGCCCGCCCGCGCGGCAGCGTGGCCAGACCGTTCACGCTGAAGGTGCGCGAGGAGCCCAGCGACCGCGAATAGCTCTTGCCGCCAGAGGATTCGGAGACCGACTGGGAGATGCTGTCGTAGTCGCCGATGGCCTCGGAGCGTTCGGTCAGGAATTTGGTGTCGTCGACACCGCTGCCGAGCACCTTGATATTGGCGGCGGCCCAGAGTGCCTCCATACCGTCCGCACCCCAGCAGCGTGCGCCCTGCGCCCAGGACTGCAGCACCGTCATCACCACGATGCCGCGGGAGCCGAAGTGGCTGTACTGCTTGGGAAGATCCTTCCAGCGCACCACATTCGCGGCCTCGTCCAGCACCGCCAGCAGCGGAATCTCCAGGCGGCCACCGTGCGAGCGGGACGCCTCCCGGGTGGCCACATCGATGACCGCCTCGGTGAGCGCACTGACCAGCGGCGCGGCCGAACCACGACCCTCCAGCGAGAGGCAGTAGAGCGTGCCGTTGTCGCGGATGAAGGCGAGTTCGTCGAATTGCTGCCCGCCGAACTCCTTGGTGATCCAGCGGTGCACATTCGAGAGCTTGAGGCAGCGCACCATCTTCTTGGCGGTACCGAAAACGCCACTGCGCGTGCGCTCGTCGACGTTGTACTGCTGCGCCAGACCCGAGGCCATGAAGTGGAAGCGGCCCGAGCGCCGCAGTAGTTCGATGGGTTCGGTGTCCTGCGGGTTGGTGACCCACTCCCACACCTGGGTGATGGGGCGGTCATCCACCGCGGCGGCCAGGAACAGGCCCGCGAGCAGATCCTCGGCCTCCTGGTCGAAGAAGGTGTCGGTCGAGGTGGCGACCGAACCGGAGCTGTCGTCACCGTCGGCGAAGTGCCCGGCCAGGCGGGCCGCGCGCATCTCACAGCCCTCGCTGCGGGCATCGACCCAGGCCAGCGGATCCCAGAACCAATTGTGCGCGCGGTCATCGGAGTTCATCGGATCGATCGCGATGTCCTGCGGATCGAAGATGAAGATGGGACTGCCCTTGGTCTCGCGCACATCGCGGGTGGCATCGACGACATCGCGCTTGTTCGAGGTGACCAGCACCGGGCCGATGGCGGCGAGGATGGCCGGAATGACGCGTGAAGTGGTCTTACCCTGACGCGGACCCCAGATGTCGATATGCAGATCCTCGTACGAGCCGTACAGCATGCAGCCGTCGGCCACCGAGAGGCCGATGGGCACGCCGGGCATATCGTCGCGGCCCAGGCGCATACCGAGTTGATCGGCCTTCTCGCGGACGCCCGCCTCGGTGAGTGCCTTGATGGCACCGCCATTGCCCATGTAATCGGCCTTGTCATCGACCGGCAGACGGCCGATGGCCTTGCGCGCCTTGGCCCTTCGCTGGTACAGCCGATACCCGACGACGGCCAGGATCACCAGGATCACGATCACCGTGGAGCTGGTGCGCCACTCCAGTTTGCCCTTGGCCAGCGCCACGCCGATGGCGATCGGATTGATCGGCACATCCTGCTTCGGGGTCGCGATCAGATTGCCCAACTGGATTGCCAGCCACAGGGTTCCGAAGACCGCGAAGCCCGCGTAGATCAGATGCAGCGTCGTATCCGGGCCCGGGTCGGCCGGGTCCTTCACCGGTGCTTTCGCCATCTCCAGCCTCCTCAGATGACCTGAATGTAGTTGCTGCTCAACGGAATCCGTCGAGCAGCCAGGTGCCGTTGGTTCGTACGACGGTAGCGACGACCGTACTGGCCGGGAGCGGGGTACGCCGCCCGTCCGGATAGACGACCGTCTGCTCGATACCGATCTTGTACTGCTGCCGATTCGGATCCGCGCCGGGCGGTGCGCTCTCACCCGAGGCGAAGGCGAACGCCTCTATATGCGCTCCGGCCTTACCCCAATCGGCCCACTGCAGCGTCGGCTTCGGCGTTTCGGCGCTCGTGGGGGGTGTGTCCAGTGTACGGATGAGAGTGGGACCCAGCCATTTCCGTGCCCGACCCAGCGCCGCGCTCTGCGATTCCGTGACCGGATACCAGGTGAAGATCTCACGCAGCGCCGCGACGGCAACCCCGTCCGCGGTGGTGGGATCGGGCGCGGGAGCGCTCTCCAGCAGACGGGTGGTCGAGGTGGGCGGATTCAGCCTGCTCGGCTCGGAATCACCACCGCTGCCACTACCGCACGCGGACACCAGCATTGCGACGCTCAGCACCAGCATCACCACCAGTTTCGTGCGTTGCCCAGTCCTTCGCGCGGTGGCCGCACCGACCGATGCACGGCCTGTACGAGGCACCGAACCTTGTCTCCAGGCTAGCCGCTGGGACCGACACACGGGCCATACCAGCGGGTTTCCCGACTCGGCGTGTCCGCACGCCGGATCCGGGGTCATAGGTTCCGCCGGAGCGCGGTCATACGCCGCGCTTGGCGTCGTAGAGGGTCTCCACCAGGGTGCGGTTCATCTCCGCGGCGGCGGCCAGCTGCTGTTGCAGCAGGGCGACCTTGCGGCGCAGGTTGGTGGCGTCCATCTGTTCCAGGCCGGGGGTTTCGGCGGCGCGAACCCAGTTACGCACCGAATTGGTGTGCACGCCAATCTGTTCGGCGACCACCCGGCAGGCCTCGGACTCCGAGCGCAACTTTCCGGTGAGTGCGATGACCTGCTCGACCGCGGCCTGGCGCACCTCCGGCGAGACTCTTCGATACGACCTGTGCGGCATCATTCGATACTCCCGTCGTCGGTGCCGCGGCGGGCGGTGGACTCGGTGAATTCGCTGAAACGCTGGTTGGTGTCGTGGATTCCGCTCTCCTTCTCGGACCACGTGAACTCCATGTGGAACGGGATGCCGGGGCGGCGGTCCTCACCGATCTTGAGCAGGAATTTGCCCGTGCCGGGGGCGGGCGGGCGCTGCTGGCCGGGTTTGAGCGCCTCACCGGTGAGGGCCTGCGGCGCGGACCAGCTGGTCACCATATCCGCCTCGGCGGAGGTGAACGGGATGGTGGAGTCCAATCGGGCGATCTCCTCCGCGGGCAGGGCGCCGAAGATCTTGGCGCGGGCGCGTTCCAGGAAGCCGAGCGCCTTGGCGATGGCGGCTTCGGAGCCCAGGGCCTGCAGATCCTTGATGGTGTGGCTGATCATGATGAGCGAGGTCGCGATACCGCGCTGCAGGCGGGTGAGCTCGTCGACGCGGTCGATCATGAAGTCGCCCAGGCCCAGTACCTGCCAGAGCTCATCCATGACGACCTGGAAGTAGCGCTGCGGACCCAGATCGGCGTCCGCGAGCACGTGCGCCGCCTCGACCGAGGCGAAACCATCCGCCCAGCAGGCGAGCATGACCGCGGCCTTGAGCTTCTTGTCACCGCTGGGGATATGTGAGACGTCGATGCAGACGGCGGTGGCGGTGGTGTCGATGGGAGTTGTGGTCTGGCCGTTGAAGACCGCGCCGAACGGGCCCTGGGTGAGCGCGCGCAGGGAGCGGCGCAGACCCTTGATGGCGTTCTGGTATTCGTCCGGATTATCCGCACCGGCGTCGAGTTGGAGTTCGTCGCCGCCCGCCACCACCACGGCGAGCAGGTCCTCGATGATCGGGGGCTTGTCGGGGGTGAAGGCGCTGCCCGGCCGGTAGAGGATGCGAAGCGCGGTCGCGATGAGGGTCTCCTCGTAATCGCGTACGCGCGCACCACGAACCAGCTCCACCAGACCTGCGACCAGGGTGACCTGGCGGGCGCGCAGTTCCTGCAGCACCTGGGTTCGCAGGGCCGGGACATCGTCCAGCAGGGGGACGATGGAGCCGAGTACGCCCGCGGCCAGCGGATTCAGCTTGCCGTGGCCGTACCCCAGGTCGATGACCTGACCGCCGACGACCTCCACCAGCTTGCGATAGTCGGGTTTGACGTCGGCCAGGATGAGCGGGGTGATGCCCTGTGCGACGCCGCCGAGGACGATGCGGCGCACCA
The DNA here is from genome assembly GCF_036327755.1 of Nocardia sp. NBC_01503. Classification (NCBI taxonomy): domain Bacteria; kingdom Bacillati; phylum Actinomycetota; class Actinomycetes; order Mycobacteriales; family Nocardiaceae; genus Nocardia; species Nocardia sp. NBC_01503. The sequence goes on along the minus strand of NZ_CP109596.1, from coordinate 5,699,437 downwards.
GTGAGGATTTACCGAAACCGTTGAGGCCCAGGACGAAGAGGCTGGGCGCGGTGATGAAGCTGCCGCGCATGAACCAGTTCATCGGGTCGAAGCAGACCGGTGCGCCGGTATGCAGATGCGAGCCGAGCGGGGTGCCGATCAACGGTGCGCCCGCGCCCACCGACCACGGCCACAAACCGGCGACCTGCGCGGTGGTGGCGCGGTATTCGACCGGCCGCCCGACCACGTTCATGCGCCCGCCGCCCGCGCCGATATAGCCGCGATCGGTGAGTTGCTGTGTACTGCGGTCGAATTCGTCGAAGCTGCCGTACTCCATACGCTCCGCGCGCGCCGCGAAATTGCGCCGCCGCAGATCATCGGTGTGCAGCCGGAAGGTCGCCCACAGCGCGCCCAGCCCGTTCTGCTCGCGCGCGGTCACCTCGTACTTGGCCCGCGCGGCATCGTCCAGGAGCTTGGGCCCCGACTGCTTCTTGCGCGCCGCGGCCTTGCGCTTGGCCTCGGCGGCCCGCGCCGCCTTGGCCTGAGCGGCCTTCTCGCTCTTGTCCATCCGCGCGGCCCCCCGCTGCTGCTTGTCCTGGGACCCGCGCTCGGTTCGTCCGCGCTCGCGCGCCGGCCGCTCCCCCGTCTCCCCCTCGGGCCGCGGTCGCCGCGCTCGCCCCGGAGCCGCGGGCGCACCGGCGGCCCGCCCGCCCAAATGCACCCGATCCGGATCGGTGGGCCGCTTGCGCGTCTCCCCCGAACCCCGCTGTCCCGCACGCCCATTCGACCGCTCGGCATCATGCTCCGGGCCTCGTGCCGCACGACCGTTCACCCGATCGGCGTCATGCTCGGTGCCCCGCGCCCCACGACCTTCACCCCGCGCAGCGTCGTGCTCCGGGCCTCGTGCCCCACGACCTCCGCCCCGCGCGGTGTCCCGCCCCTCTCCCCGCGCACCCTCGCGTAGGGTCGCGTCCCGGCCGTCACCGGACGCGTCCGGTCGGCGACGTTCCCGGTTCGCCGGATCACCACTGTGCGTGCGCCCCTCACCATTCCTGTGGCGGCGTACTACTTGCTCCCCCTGATCACCCCGCCGCTCACGCGAACCCGGCTCGCTGACGCGCGCGGCCTCACGACCGGGCCGCGCCTCGCGCCGCTGCTCACCCGGAACCGACTCGGAGGTGTGGATACCTTCCGGCGCACCGATTTCGGGGCGCGCCTCGCGCTGGGCACGACGTTCGGCGACTACCTCGGCTGCTGGTCGGCGATCCCCGGATTCCAGTTCCGAGGAGGTAGTGCCAACGACGTCCGCGCCACTCGTGCGGTCTCCATCCACGCGCTCCCCCTCGACCCGTTCCGAACCGTGCGGGCGCACGCCCGCCGCGGCGCGGGGCGCGTACTCGCGCCCCGACTGTTCCGAGCCATTGGAGAACTCCCGGGAGGTCGCCGAATCTCCGGCATGCGTACCACTGTCCGGCCGTCGACTGGCGTGGTCACCGAAATTCGATCGATCAGCGCCTGATCCGGGACCGCTGGGTGACTCCGCTCGTGGTCCATAGGCCGCGGCATGCGCTGTGCGCGACTCGCCGAGCGTGCCGGCGGGCTCCATCGCGCCTGGCCCCGACTCATGGGCCGGAGACTGTTCACCGTGCGCGGGCCGCTCGCCACCCGGACGAACCTCGGCGTTCGACGCTCCGCGCCCCGGATCTTCGGAATACTTCGTGCGCGAACCACTCAGCGACTCGGCGGCTTCCGGGGCCGACCGCGGCGCGCGACCGGAAGCCTGCGCGGCCGTGCCAGATTCGCGCTGCGCCGGGCGCGGGGCGGGGTCCGGTTCCAGGGTGGGCAACTTGCCGCTCGGTGTTCGTTGCGTGCTCGAACGCCCGGGGTCGGTGCGCCGCTCCCGATTCGCCGCCCGTGCGGCCGCGGGGTCGGTTGTGCCCGATACCCAGTCCGCGCTCGAACGCAGCGCATCGGTGGAGCGTTCGCGGTCCGCAATCTCGTCCGCGGAGAGTTCTGTCGGTGTCTCCGAAAGCTGTTCCGGCGCACGGGTGACCGACGTTCGGGCCGACTCCGGCCGTGAAATCGGTTCCGATTCCTCGGACTTCGGGTCCGGGCCGATCTGCTGGGGCGCCTCGGGGACCGGGTCGCGGCGCAGCAGACGGCGGTCCGGGAGGGTGCCGCGGCGGGGACGGTGTTCGTCGCGGGCGACCCGGGAGACCGGGATGGCGGGCTCGGGCTCGCCGAGGGCCAGCTCGGGCTGGTCCGGTTCGGGCGCATCGCGGCGCGCGGAACGGCGGGCGGGAACGGAGTCGCGTTCCCGCACCGGTGGTTCGAAGTCACGTGCCATGAACGGTCACCCCGCAAGTGCTTTCGGAATCGTCGCGTGCTCCGGCAGGATCACCCCGCAGCCGAGCGAGGCTGCGAAGGCCGCCGCCTGGTAGCGGTAGCAGCGCCGGATCTTCAACCGCGACTGTGTGGACAGATCGCGGGTGATGGCTTCGATGCGCGGCAGATCGCCGCGCAGGGGTTCGGTAATGGTCACCAGTGCCCCGAAGCGGGTCACACCGTGACCCCTGGCCTGTTCCTCACGCGCCTGCTGGGTCGCGCCGACGCGAATCGAGGCCGCCGCCGAGACGACCCCGCGCTCACTCTGCTGCGCCACCAGGGCATTCTTGAAATCGTCGTCCACGATCTGCGCGGCATCACCGGCCGAGTGCGGGCGGTACACGATGGTCACGCGCTTGCGCGGCACCTCCGGATTCGGCGCGAGCAGTCGCTGCAAGACCCGCTCGTCGACGGCGCCCTCGGGTGCGGTGTCCATCTCCCAGGTGACCGAGCGACCACCGTCGTGAATGAAGTGGTCCCAGCGCTCCTCATGCGATACCGGTCCGGCGTCGGCCCAATCCAGGCCGTGCCCTTCGGGTTCGCCCGCCGCGACCTCGAGATCGGCCTGCGAGGCCGGATCGTAGCTGCGGCGAATGAAGGAGATGACATCATCGGCGGACATGGGCTGGGCGCGCACGCCCGCCTCGGCCAGGGCCGCGCAGATACCGGGCAGGCGACGGCCGATCTCGACCGCCTCCTCCGCCGGATTCTTGCGCCGCTCAGCGGTTGTCGCCTTGAAGGTGATGGCCACGCGCGGCAGCAGCTGCACCCGCTCCTGCGGCAGTTCGGTCGCCAACTCGTACATGACCTGCTGCGCCAGATCCGGCGCTTCGGGCCGGGTGATGGCGGAAACCTCGGTGAGCAAACGGTTTCCGGTCTCGGGCACGGTATCGATCACCGGCACCACGGCCACGATGTCCGAGGTCTGGCCGAGCGAGGCCAGGAAGGTGCCCCATGCCGAGACCCAGCGGTCGATGACCGGCTGATCGACGGCCTCATGCCCCTGCGGCCAGGCGCGCAGCACGACCGTGTACTGGCCGAATTGGGGTAGGTGGATCATGCCGAAGCTGTAACCGCCCGCATCGATCCCCTCGTAGAGTCGTGAGGGAGCCATGAGCCCGGGCAGTCGCGTCACTCCGCCCGGAATCCGGGAGAACCGGCCGCCGCGGTAGACGTGTTCGCCTTTACCGCGGCCGCGCAACCAATGGAACATCATCAATCCGTTCTCGTAGCCGGAGCGGCCCCCCGTCCGCCACACCAGTGGAACCATCACGATCAGACCGAACCCGGCGACGATCAGCGCGGGCATCGGGCCGAAGATCATCGCCGTGAGCAGGCCACTGATCACGACGGCGAAACCGACCACGGTCTCGCCCCAGCGCAGACCGAAAAGTCCTGCGCTGCGCGGCTTCTGCCACAGGCCGTAGGCCCGGCGCTCGTAGGTGTCGGTCATCGTCATCGCGGAATGGTGCTCCTGCCGAGGTCGGGTGAACGGTTGGTCCAGCGGTCACCGGCGAGGTCGCCCGCGGCGTCATCGGCCCGGTTCAGGCTGGCGGTGGCCGCCCGCACCTGGGCGACCCGGTTCGCGGCCGTGCGGGCCGCGCCCGACGGTACTGCGCTGGAGGTCCCCGGTCCGGCAGGACTCGCGGCCGCGCCGCCGCCTCCGGACGCGGGTCCCGGCGCGGGCGGTCGTGGACCGCCGCCACCGCCACCGCCGCCACCACGTGGACCGGCTCCGCCCGGCGGTCGCCCACCGCGCCCGGGTCCGACGTATCCGGCGGCTCCCGGTGCGGCCGTTGCCTTCACCGCGACCGCGCGCGAACCGACCGCGCCGACCGCGGCCACACCGACCAGGGTGCCGGTGGTGGCGGTCAAACCGGAGCCACCGCTACCGACGATGGCCACGGCCGGGGTGGCCAGGCGCATGAGCGCCGGGAGCACGAAGGCCGCACTGCACAGCAGCACGATCGCGACCAGCATGCGCTGGGCCTGATCGGCATCGGGCAGCCCGGCGGTGGAGGTCAGATCATCGGTATTGCCCGCGGTGACGAAGGCGATCATGTAGACGATCGCCGCCACCGGTTTGTAGAGCATGAAGGCGATGATCCAGCTGATCAGCTTCGGATAGGACTGGCGGCCGGTATTGGTGCCCGAAGCCGCCGCGGCGAGCGGCAATACGCCCGCCGCGACTATCAGCAGACCCTGGCGCACGATGGCGAGCACGATCTGCGCGAGCGCGCCGAGCAGGCCGACGATCGCGATGATCAGCACCAGACCGGGCGAGAACGCTTGCAGCTTGGAGGTTTTCACCATCAGCTCGGCGAGGTCCTTGGCCTGGCCGTTGGTGGCGTCATTGATCACCCACTCGGAGAACTTGTCCGAGGCCTGGGTGGCCGCGACGATCACCGCGCCCAGCATCCAGGAGCTGAAGACCACTCTGGCGTACATGCGGAAGGATTCGGCCGCCTCACTGACCGCGGCTCCGCGTCTGGCCTCGGCAAGCTTTGCGCCGGAGAGGATCACAGACACCATTAACAGAAGTATCTGCACCTGATACGTGTAGTCGTTGATCTTGGTGAAGAGCGTTCCGGAGTCGCTGACCCGTTCGTTGGGCAGCTTCATCCAGAACGTCAATGCCAGGATCAGCGCCTCGCCCAGGCCGTTCATGAGCGAGTCGACCACCTTGCCGAAGGTGGAGTCCCACGCCTTGTCGCGCACGGCGGTGGCGGCGTCACCCGGATGGGTGGCGACATTGCCCGCCTTGCACGCGGCCGAGGCGGCATCACCCAGGCTCAGGCCCGGCACGCCGAGACCGTCGAGGGAATCGTGTAATTGGTTGCAGGCCGGATCGAATCCGTAGTCCTGTCCGTACGCCACTGTCGGCGTAGCGATCATGACGGTGAACACGACCGCGAGGATCGTAAAGATACGCCTCACCATGTGGTTCCACCCCTCAATGGGTCGCTGGGCCACTTCTGCACCATTCGTTCGGTCACCATCGTGTCCACCCCGCGAGGGAGTCCACGGTTTCGGTCTGCGAAGCCTTGGAGGTCGACGGTTTGAGCCGCCAGTCACCCGCGTCCCAGACCATGATCAGCCGGACCGCCGACCAGAGCTGCCGGCTGTTGACGACCGGACCGCGTACGGCCAATCGCACAATGGCCATATCGTCGGCGTAGTTCTCGACCTGGAAGCCATCGGAGGCGACCAGATAGCGGGTCACCTTCTCCGGCTGCTGTTTCGGCAGTCGCTGATCGGCGAGCGCCTGGTCGTAGGCGGTCACCTGCTGGGCCGAGACCCGCACCTGCCGCACATAGAGTTCACGGTCGGCCGGGCGGGCATTGAGGCGGTAGGTGATCTGCGCCGCCGCCAGCACCGCGCCCTGCGGGGTATGCGAATAGCCAACGGCCAGACCGTCTTCCAGGCGTGCGGGACCGTCGGAGGTGGAGAAGGGCACCGACGCCCCGAATACCCGCTGCCAGCCGTGCGGATCGACGGTGCCCGCCGGGGCGGCGGTCAGCCAATCCTGATCGGAGGATTTGCGCTGCTTGCTCGGATCTTGCGGAAGCGGCTGCCCGGCAGCGTTGTTGGGGATGTCGACGCGGCGGCCGAACAGATCGATCTCGGGTGCGGCGAAACCGGTCGCACCCGCGTCCGAGGTGGTGGGGGTCGTCCCATCGGGTTCGGCGACGCTGGGGGCATCGCCGCGGCCGAGGTACACCACGACGCCCACGATGATGATCAAGGTCACCACGGCCGCCGAGGCGATGACGCCGAACGAGACCCGGTCGCGCTCGGGCGACTCCTTCTCGCTCATGCCAACGCCTCCGAAGTCTTTTTGTCACTGGACAATTGCGGTGCCTGAACTCTTACGTCGGGAGCAGCGCGAGCGCGATGCCGCTGGCCGAGCTGGCCATGATCGCGCCGAGCAGGCTCACCACCACCCCGTGCGTCGCGTCATTGGCGGCCAGGTCGCCCCGGAACGCGTACCACAGTCGCCCCGCCGAGAGGATCATCCAGGCCAGGCACAACAGCAGTACGCACCACAGCAACCAGTCGATCAGTTGCATCATCGGCCGCAGTACGTCGGCCGGCATCTGTTTGTAGGCCAGTACGGCCACTGTGGCGGTCATTAGGTGATCACGGCATTCATGATGGTCCCGGCACTGGTGGCAATGATTCCACCAATCATGGCTCCTGCCACCATCTTCGGCGACTCCAAACCGCCTCCCGTCCACTTCTCCCAGGCGAACCTGCCGCCCGCGTAGGTGATTCCCAAGATTCCCGACAACAGAACGAACCAGGTGAAGTAGCGCACCAGTTTCAACAACTTGTCCGACGCGGGCGGAGCCTCGGGCGTCGGATTGCCGACTCCCTGACCCAGAATGGTCCCGTACGCGTCGTGCACGGCGGCGAGGATCATGCTCATTGTCTGTCCTTCTCCAAAAGCGAACTGCTAGTGACAATCTCGCCGCTTCCGGGCGCGCGTACGCGTCCGATTCCGGCAGCTCCTTCTTCGGTCGATCTTTCCGCCGTTCCCGGAACCCGGGAACGTGTTCGCGCACAACGTCTTCCAATGGTCACAATGATCACTCCCCGGCTTCCGGGGCGTCCGGGCGGGGTGCGTCCAGGGCATCCTGGGCGGCGGCCACGATGGCCGCGCCGATCTCCCGGACGTCGGCCGTAACCTCTTGCAGCGCATCGGCTTTGCGTTTGCGCTGGGCGGGGGTCTGATCGCCGGGCGACCAGACCGGGAGCTGGTCGGGCTCGACCAGGGTCCACTCCTCATGCCAGGGCATCTGCCAGACCTGACCGGCGAGCGAGCCCACCACATCGCGGTAGCGGCGGATCTCGGCGGGGATGCGGCCGGGGCGGGCGGCGACGGTCACCAGGCCCAGCACCTCACACGGGCCCGCGAGGCCGGCGTGATGCTGGCGCAGCAGGTCATGGGCGCGGGTCAGGCCGGAGATGGTTTCGCGGGCGACCAGCACGACGAACGGGGATTCCCGGTCGAAGACCCCCGGCCAGCGGCGATACGAATCCGCCGCCGGGGCGAGCACGTGCGCGAGGGTGCTGGCACCCGCGCCGCCGTGCACCCCGAGCAGCCACACCAGGGGTGCGCGGCCTCCGCCGGGTACGGGACGGTCCCAAATGGGTGCGCGGCGGGCCTCCGGTGGCGGCACCACACCAGCCGCCATAGCGGTTTCGGAGGAGGATCGACGTTCCTTCATGGCTGCGGTCATGATGCCACCCCAGCAAGCAGGCGGCGATACGCGCGGCGTGTCTCGGCCGCGAGGTCGCTGTGCCGCACCAGTTCTCCGCGTGCCAGGTGGGGGTCGTAGGGCAGTTCGAGGATATCCCCGACCCAGCCGTCGAGGTGTTCCCGCAAATGGTCAGCGACCCGAGAGTCGCTGCCTGGCAACTGATGTGAGACCACGATTGTGGTGTCACCGACAATCCCCTCGCCTTGACCCTCACCGGGTCCGCCGAACTGATCGTCGAGCCATTCGAGCGTGACCCGCAAGCGGTTCGCCGCATCCGCGCGCGCCGGGATGGCAAGCACGAGAGCGATATCGCCGTCCTCCAGCAGCGGGCGCAGATGACGACCGGCGATCGGATTGCCACCGTCGTAGACGGGCGTGTACCCGGCGTCGCCGATGGCTCGCGCGACCGTCAGATACGTCGCGCGGCGGCGCAGCGGCTCCGGATCGCGCCACAGCAGACCGATGCCGGAGGTGGCGCGCGAGAGACATTCCTTGAGTGGCGCGGCCTCGTCCTCACCGCGGCCGTAGAGCCACGATTGCAGACTGATCGGGCTCAAATGCTCATCGGCGCCGCGTAATGCGAGATCGCTGCCCGCGAAAGTGGCGTCCACCGCTACAGTTTGCGCACCGCCCGCGCCGATCTCACCCGCGATGCCGAGGGCGGTGGTGGTGGTGCCCGCACCGCCGCAGCCGCCGACCACCAGGATCGGCCGTTGCGCGGGACCCGGCTCACCGGAGTCCCCGCGGCGCTTGCGCAGCCGCGCCGCCGGAGCCTTGGAACGCGCGGCGGGACTCGGCGATTCACCCTCTTCGGGTACCTCGTCGAGCCAGCGGCTCCAGTCCTGATCCATCGTTTTCAGCTCTCCCTCTTATCCAGCCGGAATGCCCGCGGTGGGGATATGGTCGCCGATCGCCACGGTGGCCGTCATTTCGTTGTACGCCGCCGCGCGGTCGCTCGGACCGGAACGCGGGTCCCCTCCGAGTGTGCCGATGGATTGCGAAGTGCCGTCGTGTGAGTTGAGCACATATAGAGCAACTCCTCCCGCAGCCGCTAGCAACAGGATGGCAACAATCAGGAACAGCAGTGCGACGAGTCGCCGGCGCCGAAACTGCCGGGGTGAGACCGACTTCACCGAATCGGGTTGGCCCACCACGTCCAGCAGCGCCGAGGCGACATCCGGGCGACCGCGCCCGGAGGTGGCGTGTTCGCCGTCTTCCGCACCCTCCCAGGGGAATTCCAGCACCGTGGTACCGCGGTAGCGGAGTTGCGGTGTGTACGAGGCGGACTCGCGATCGGTCATCCAATCGGACCACGCCCCGGAGAAGTGCGTACGCCGCAGCACCGACTCGGGCACCGGCGGAATGGTGAACTCCGGCTCGTCATCGTGGATGTAGTGCGGATAGCGGGCCGGACCGTCCGGTACGTCGAAACCGGTCCCGCCATGCGCATCCGAGGGTTCGGGCGCGGTGCCGTCCGTGCCGACCGGTTCCAGCGCCGGGTACCAGCGGGAGACTTTTTTGTACGACTTCAACATTGCTCGCGTCTTCGCGGAGCCAGGCGCGTCATGCTGCATCGTCGGACCCTCTCGGCGGTTGGTCGTGACGGGCGATCGTTCGTCGTACGGCGGCCCGCCGTCACCGCGCCGCCGGGTGCGCCGCAGTCCAGACGGTCCCGATCGGAAATTATTTCGTATGTGCAGGATTCCAACGACTCGACGCGCCGGAGTGCACCCCTCATATTCCACGCGCGTGCGCGATAGCAGGCCCGTCAGCAACGTGTGCACACCACGCCGGGGACCCGCTTTTCCGCACCGCCACAGCAGAATCTACATTCACAAGACCAGATATTTGGAGGTTTTGTGAAGACAGCAGACATCGCCGCGGTTGTCACCGGTGGCGCGTCGGGACTCGGCCTGGCCACCGTGCGGGAACTGCACTCGGCAGGCGCGAAGGTCGTTATCCTCGATCTTCCCTCGTCCGACGGCAAGACCATCGCCGAGGAACTCGGTGAGCGCGTGGTGTTCTCGCCCGGCGACGTAACCAGCGAAGAGGATGTGACCGCGGCCCTTGACGCGGCGCAGGCTCTGGGCACGCTGCGAATCGCGGTCAACTGCGCCGGACTCGGCAATGCCATCAAGACGGTCGGCAAGCAGGGCGCGTTCCCGCTCGACTCGTTCAAGAAGATCATCAACGTCAACCTGATCGGTACGTTCAATGTGATCCGCCTGGCGGCGGAACGCATTTCGACCACCGAGGAGGCCGACGGCGAGCGCGGTGTGATCGTCAATACCGCCTCCGTCGCGGCGTATGACGGTCAGATCGGACAGGCCGCCTACTCCGCCTCCAAGGGCGGCATCGTGGGCCTGACGCTGCCGGTCGCGCGCGACCTGGCCTCGTACAAGATTCGCGTCATGACCATCGCGCCGGGCCTGTTCCACACGCCCATTTTCGCCAAGGTGCCCGAATCGTCCATCGCGGCACTCGGCGCGCAGGTGCCGCATCCGGCGCGGCTCGGCGATCCGTCCGAGTACGCGGCGCTGGTGCGGCACATCGTCGAGAACCCGATGCTGAACGGTGAGGTCATCCGTTTGGATGGCGCGATCCGGATGGCACCGCGCTAGTCACCGCAGCCGAACCAGTCGAGAGAGGTTGGCTCTCGGCCGGTTTCGGCTCGGCGTCGGTGAACGGACCCTTCGTCAGACCGCGAGGACGAGTTTGCCGGTGGAGGTACGACCGCCCATCAGACGATGCGCGTCGGCCGCCTCCGCGAGTGGGAATTCGGCGGTAATGGGCAGCTCCACCTTGCCGCTGGTCACCAATTCGAAGGCGCGAGCGGCGATTTCACGCAGCACGTGCGGTTCGGACGCGGTCAGGCTGAGGATGGAGAAGCCCGAGACCGAGCGACCGCGCGGGTACAGCTCGGGCTGACCGATCTGCCAGGCCGGTTCGCCGCTCGCATTGCCGAACGAGACGAGGCGGCCGAAGAGCGCGAGGGTATCGAGACTGCGCCGCATGGTCTCACCACCGACCGGATCGAGTACCAGGTCCACACCGCGGCCATTGGTGGCTGCACGGATATCGGCATCGAAGGTATCGGTCAGGAAGGCGTCGTCGTAGCCGAGCTTGCGGGCGTACTCCGCCTTGGCCGGGCTCGACACCACGCCGTAGACCGCGCCCGCACCGGCGAGTTTGGCCACCTGCCCCGCCACCGTGCCGACGCCGCCGGCGGCGGCCTGCACCAGCACGGTCTCACCGGGCTGCAGTCGTCCGACGGTGCGCACCAGCGCGTAGGCGGTCGGCAGCACGGTGGGAAGTGTTGCGGCCGTGCGCAAGTCCACTCCCTCCGGGACGGGGAAGACCGTTCCGGCCTTGGCGCGGACGATCTCGGCGTACGCGCCGCCCTCGGTGATCGCGGCGACCGGCTGGCCGAGGGTGAAACCCTCGACGCCCGCGCCGAGGGCGCGAATCCGGCCCGACAGCTCCAGACCGGGCACGAACGGGAGTCCGGGCACCCGGTAGCCGACGGATCGTGCCTGTAGATCCGCGAAGTTCACGCCCACATAGGCCACATCGATGGTCACCTCACCCGCGGCGGGTTCGGGTGTGTCGAGCTCGACCACCCGCAGTACCTCCGGCTCACCGAACTCCTCGAAACGCACACCGCGCATGCGGCAACCTCCAGATCCTGATTTACACCGACGTGAAGACATAACGAAGAGAACGCTCTTCTGTTCCCCCGGGCCGGGGCGGCGGGCTTAGGCTGGGCCCATGACGCCGCTGCAGCGCTACATCGCGGAGGAGATCGCCACCGACCACGTCGAGGGGCTGCTCAGCCGCCGTGAGGCAATGCGCCGATTGGGCATGCTCGGGCTGGGTACACCCGCCGCCGTGGCGCTGCTGGCCGCGTGCGCCGACAAGGCCGACCAATCCGCTACTCCCCCACCGTCATCCGGTGCAGCGGGTACCTCGCCCGGAACCGCGGCCACTACCCCGGCCGGGCCACCGCCGGGGTCCGAGACGGCGCTGCCCACCACCGCGATCACCTTCCCCGGTCCGGAGGGACGCACCCTCCAGGCGGCCTGGGCCGCGGCGGCGCAACCGCGCGGCGGCGTGCTGGTGATCCACGAGAACAAGGGTCTGACCGACCATATCCGTTCCATCGCAGGGCGTTTCGCGGGTATCGGCTATAACGCGCTCGCCGTGGATCTGCTGTCGGAAGAAGGCGGCACCGCCACCTTCACCGATCCGGCCGCCGCCACCGCCGCGCTGGGTAAGCTCCCGCAGGAGCGCTTCATCGCCGATCTGCACTCCGGGGTGGCCGAACTCCAGCGCCGCACCCCCGGTAAGAAGCTCGCCGCCACCGGCTTCTGCTTCGGCGGCGGCCTCACCTGGCTCCTGCTCACCTCCGGCACCCCGGAGCTGGCCGCCGCCACCCCGTTCTACGGCCCGTTCCCCGACAATGGCGAAATCACCACCAAGGCAGCGGTTCTCGCGATCTACGGCGCTCTCGACTCCCGAGTGGACGCCTCCCGCCCCGCCGCCGAAGCAGCCCTGGACAAGGTCGGCGCGACCCACGAATCCTTCGTCGCCGAGGGCGCCGACCACGCCTTCTTCAACGACACCGGCCCCCGCTACCAACCCACCGCCGCCGCCGAAGCCTGGCGCCGCGTCACCGACTGGTACGCCCGCTACCTCTGAGCACCGAATACACAACGCCCGCGCCATCTTCGAGATGACGCGGGCGCGCGGAATGCTCTCGGGCTCAGCCGAAGTGGCAGACGTAGTGCACCGGCTCGACAACCTCGATCTGGAAGCTGCTGTTCCCCGGCACCGAGAACGACTCGCCACCCTTGTAGACGACGGTCTCGTCCGAACCGGCCAGGGTCACCTTGGCCTCACCCTCGATGAGCTCCATGATCTCCGGCGCGCCGGTATTGAAGGTCAGCGTCGCCGGGAGAATGACGCCGACCGACTTGCTGGTGCCATCGGCCAACTCGATATTGTGGCTGACGCATTTGCCGTCGAAGTAGACGTTCGCCTTCTTGGTGACACTGACATTCTCGAACGCGGTCATGAACTCTCCTGGTAGTGACGCTGGGACAGGTCAGCGTACCGGGCTGCGACCTGCGTCGATCCACCGGCCGGGTTATCTGCGATGCAGGCACCACAGTTCCAGGTCGTCCGGGCCGGGGTAGCTGAAGGAGACGCCGCCGCGGCGGTCGCAGCGCAGGCCGAAGTCGGATTTCGCGGCATCGTCGGCCGGTTGTGGTCTACGGAGTTCCATGCGGTCGACGATCTGCCATTGGGCTTCGGCGGCGGAGCAGGGGACGGCTTTCTTCGGCGGGTTGGCGCTGTCGCGTTTTCGGATGCAGCTGCCGGGGGCTGTCGACAGGCCGTCGGAGAGGCCGAAGGATTCATCGGCGAAGGCCGAGAACCAGACGACATTGTGATAGGCGGTGACTACCGCCAGTGCGCTGAGAATGATCACTGTGACGGCTGCGGCGAGGATACGAATCCGGCGGATGGTGGCGAATGGCTTCGTGGTTTCCGGGGTTTCGGTCGTGGGTGCGGGCACCGCCGAGACGGCAGCGGCCGGGATATTCTCCGGGACCGGGACCGGGACCGGCGGCTGTTCGGCCCGAATTATGCTGCCCGGCTGTCGATTCAGCAGCTCCCGGGCAAGCGGAATGGACGGGCGACGAGTCGGATCCTTCGCCAGTAGCGCGGTGATGAGCGGCTCCAGTCGACCGGCGGCCGGAATCGGGGGTAGTGGTTCGAAGAGCAATGCGCTGAGCGTCGCGGTCACATTGTCGCGATGGAACAGGGAGATTCCGGTGCACGCGTAATACAGGGTCGCGCCGAGGGAGAAGAGGTCGCTCGGCGGTTCGCTGCGTTTATCGCCGGTGCGCTCGGGGGCCATGTACTCCATCGAGCCGATCAGCACCCCGGTCTTGGTGACCAGCGTATCGGATTCATGCACGGCGATTCCGAAGTCGGCCAGCAGGATTCGACCGTTCGTGGCGAGCATGACATTCGAGGGTTTCACATCGCGATGCACGATGCCCGCCTCATGTGCGGCCTCGAGAGCGTTCAACAGCGAATCGGCCACCCGGGCGGTCTCCTCGACCGAGAGCGGTCCACCCGATCGCACCCGCTGTTCGAGCGACTGCCCATTCACGATCTGCATCACCGTCCACGGAATCCCGTGCTCGATGACCACATCGTAAACACCGACGATATTCGGATGATCGCGCAGCCGAGCCGCATTACGCGCCTCATGTTTGGCGCGGAGCAACAACTCCTGATGCTCCTCATCGGGCAGTATCCGCGCGAAGGTGACCTCCTTCAGCGCGACCTCGACATTGAGCGCCTCATCATGCGCCCGCCATACCCGCCCGAATCCACCGGATCCGAGCACCTCGACAAGCCGATATCGACCACAAACGGAATGGGCTGGTTCGAACATTCCAGCCATACGACCCCCGATCATTCACACGCCCGTCTTCGACGTGCACGACGATCGTAGTGCCACCCAACGGTTTTCGACGCCCGAGGGCATCGAACCGGCAGATCAGCGCGGCGGACCGGCTCCGAGGCACAGGATGATCAGGCGCGGAGTCGCGCGTTCTCGCGTTCCAGTTCGGCGATTCGCTCGCGGAGGGATTGGACGGCTTCGAGGACCTCCTCGCGTGGGTGGAGTTCGGGGATGTGCTGGCTGCAGTTCCAGTCGAAAGCTTCGATTTCGATCAGGATGGCTCGTTCGACCCGAGCCGGGTAGTCGCCGACTACAAGTGCCGCGATCAGGTCCGGATCGTCCTGCGCTTCAACAACTCTGGCGCGACCGAGGACTTTCAGCCGAGTTTTGGCGGCATAGTCCATGAGGAACAGGGCGACTCGGTTGTCGTGGTCGAGGTTGCCGCGACTGATGTACTGCCTATTGCCACGGAAGTCGGCGAAACCCACGGTGCGCGAATCGATCACCTTCAGGAAGCCGCGCGGGCCGCCGCGATGCTGAATGTACGGCCAGCCGGTCTCCCCCACGGTCGATAGGTAGAAACTGTCGCGTTCGGCGAGGAACCAGGCCTCGTCCTGACCGAGCGTATCGGCGACCTCGGGCACCGCCGCCATGCGTTCGTAGCCGCGCAGGCTGCCATGCTCGCGCTGATGCTCGCGCACGGTCGGCGTGAACGCCACCTGGGCGTAGTGACCGGTCATGACACGAAACCTCTTCCTGTCGATCGTATTCGGTACGGGAACGGCGCGACACCACTCGATATCTAACCGTTCATATACGTTTGAACAGTTAGTCGATGGATCTTGATTCCCGATCCGCGAAGAATCTTCTGTGCCGCCGGTTCCAGAGCGTCGGCACAGCACACGAAGCGGCGCTTCCCGAAAGGGGGAAGCGCCGCTTCGCGGGTTTCGATGTGCGGGCTAGGCCGCGGAGGTCACGCGGTAGACGTCGTAGACGCCCTCCACATTGCGCACCACGTTCAACAGGTGACCCAGGTGCTTCGGGTCGCCCATCTCGAAGGTGAACTTCGAAATCGCCACGCGGTCACCGGAGGTGGTGACCGCCGCCGAGAGGATGTTCACCTTCTCGTCCGCCAGCACCTTGGTGACATCCGAGAGCAGGCGGGTGCGGTCCAGGGCCTCGATCTGGATGGCGACCAGGAAGACCGAGGACGGTGACGGCGCCCATTTGACCTCGATGATCCGTTCCGGTTGCGCGCGAAGCGAATCGGCGTTGGTGCAGTCGGTGCGGTGCACGCTGACCGCGCCACCGCGGGTCACGAAACCCATGATCTCATCGCCCGGTACCGGGGTGCAGCACTTGGCGAGCTTGGAGACCGTGCCCGGCGCGCCCGGAATCTCCACGCCCGCATCGCCGGTGAGCCGCTGACGCGAGGGAACCGTTGAGGGCGTGGACCTTTCGGCCAGCTCGTTCTCGACATCGCTGACCCCGCCGAGCTGCGCCATCAGGCGTTGCACGACATGATGCGCCGAGACCTGGTTCTCACCGACCGCGGTATACAGCGAGGAGATATCCGCGTAGTGCAGTTCGGCGGCCAGACTGGTCATGGCATCGGCGCTCATCAGGCGCTGTAGCGGCAGACCGGAGCGGCGGACCTCCTTGGAGATCTGATCCTTACCGGCCTCCAGAGCCTCCTCACGGCGTTCCTTGGCGAACCACTGCCGGATCTTGGCCTTGGCACGCGGGGAGACCACGAAGTTCGCCCAGTCGCGCGAGGGTCCGGCGTTCTGCGCCTTGGAGGTGAAGATCTCGACGACCTCACCGTTCTCCAACTGCCGTTCCAGCGCGACCAATCGCCCGTTCACCCGCGCACCGATGCAGCGGTGGCCGACCTCGGTGTGCACGGCATAGGCGAAGTCCACCGGGGTGGACTTCTGCGGCAGCGTAATGACCTCACCCTTGGGGGTGAAGACGAATATCTCCGGCGATTTCAGGTCGAAGCGCAGCGACTCCAGGAATTCGGCCGGATCGGCCGCCTCCCGCTGCCAGTCGAGGAGCTGGCGCATCCACGCCATATCGTCGACCTCGGTCGAGTCATTGGAGTGCTTGCCCTTGGTCTCCTTGTACCGCCAGTGCGCGGCGATACCGAACTCGGCGGTGCGGTGCATGTCCTGGGTGCGGATCTGCACCTCCAGGGGCTTACCGTCCGGGCCGACCACGGTGGTGTGCAGCGACTGGTAGACCCCGTACCGCGGCTGGGCGATGTAGTCCTTGAACCGCCCGGCCATGGGCTGCCACAGCGAATGCACCACGCCCACAGCGGCATAGCAGTCCCGCACCTCATCGCAGAGGATGCGGATACCGACCAGGTCATGGATGTCGTCGAAGTCCTTACCCTTGACGATCATCTTCTGGTAGATGGACCAGTAGTGCTTGGGCCGACCCTCGACGATCGCGTTGATGCGGCTGGCGGCGAGGGTATTGACGATCTCGTCCCGCACCCGGGCCAGGTACGTGTCACGTGAGGGTGCGCGGTCGGCGACCAGGCGCACGATCTCGTCGTACTTCTTGGGGTGCAGGATCGCGAAGGCGAGGTCCTCCAACTCCCATTTGACCGTGGCCATACCCAGGCGATGCGCCAGCGGGGCGATCACCTCGAGGGTTTCGCGCGCCTTCTTGGCCTGCTTCTCCGGCGGCAGGAAGCGCATGGTGCGCATATTGTGCAGCCGGTCCGCGACCTTGATGACCAGTACGCGCGGGTCGCGCGCCATGGCGATGATCATCTTGCGGATGGTCTCGGCCTCGGCGGCGGCACCCAGATTGACCTTGTCGAGCTTGGTCACACCGTCGACCAGGTGCGCGACCTCGGTGCCGAACTCGTCGGTCAGCTCCTGCAGCGAGTAGCCGGTGTCCTCGACCGTGTCGTGCAGTAGGGCGGCCACCAGCGTGGTGGTGTCCATACCGAGCTCGGCCAGGATGTTCGCCACGGCCAGCGGATGGGTGATGTACGGGTCGCCCGACTTACGGAACTGATGCTGATGCTTCTCGTCCGCGACATCGAAAGCCCGTTGCAGCAGAGCGAGATTCGCCTTCGGGTACAGCTCGCGATGCACGGTCGCCAGGGGCTCGAGCACCGGTTTCACCGCGGCGATGCCGCGCTGGCCGGTCATCCGGCGAGCGAGGCGGGCGCGCACGCGACGGGACGCGGAGGTGGGGACGGCGGCGGAGGCGGGACGGATGGGAGCGCCGGGCACGGGAGCGCCGGGCACGGGAGCGGCGGACTCGCCATTCTCCGATTGCCCGGCGTTCGCCTGCTCCAAATTCTGTGTCATGCCACCACCTCTCCCGGCCTCGATCGGAACACCGTACCGGACCGTCCAACCACGTAGACCACCCACTTTAGTCCTGGAAACGTTTCGAGACCGGAACGCCGAACGCCGCCTGACCGGACCTGTCCGGAGCGTTGAACACTACTCCCCTCCGCTGACACTTCGCGGCGGCATTGCGTCCGGATTGCTCCGGTCCCGAAACCACATCCCCTATTTGACCGGGACATCCGTCAAACCGTCGGCCGACAGCTCCAGGCGGCGCGTCACCCCGATCTCGGCGAGGAAGCGCGGATCGTGGCTGACCACGATGAGCGCACCCTGGAAACCGGCGAGCGCCTCGGTGAGATGCCGCAGGCTCGGCAGGTCCAGATTGTTGGTCGGCTCATCCAATAGGAGCAGTCGTGGCGCGGGTTCGGCCAGCAGGATCATGGCCAGGGCCGCACGCAGGCGTTCTCCACCCGAGAGCGCACCCGCCGGGACATCGGCATCCGAACCACGGAACAGGAATCGGGCCAGTTGCGCCCGAATCCGCTCCGGAGCCGCATGCGGTGCGGTGGCGGCCACATTCTCGAAGACCGAGAGCTCCTCGTCGAAGACGTCCAGGCGCTGCGGCAGCATGCGCCACGGCACCTTCGGCGACTCCTGCCGAATACGGTGCAGCAGAGTCGTTTTGCCGATACCGTTGCGCCCGGTGAGCGCGATGCGTTCGGGTCCGCCGACCTTCAGCGTCACGGTCGGCCCGCACGCCAGCCGCACCTGCTCCAATTCGATGACATCCTGGCCCGGATACAGCCGGGTGTCGGGCAGATCGACCCGTATCTCCCGGTCGTCGCGCAATCGCTCCTGCGCCTCGGTGAGCTGATCCTTGGCATCCTCCAGCTTGCCGATGTGCTGATTGCGCAGTTTTCCGGCCGAGACCTGGGCTTCACGTTTGCGATTACCCATCACGATCTTGGGTTCGCGCTTCTGATCCCACATCTTCTGCCCGTACCGCTGCCGCCGATCGAGTTTGATCCGGGTCTCGACCAGTTCGCGCGCCTGCTTGCGCACATCACCGCGCGCATCGCGAATCGCGGCTCGCGCGGCCGCCTGCTCGGCCGCTACGATGCGTTCGTACTCACTGAAATTGCCTCCGAACAAACGGATTTCGCCCTGCCGGAGCTCGGCGACGGTATCGACCCGTTCCAGTAGTTCACGATCATGACTGACGGTGAGAACGGTCCCGGAGAACTGCCCCACCACCTCGTACAGTCGCTCGCGGGCCACCTGATCGAGATTGTTGGTGGGCTCGTCCAGTAGCAGTACCTCGGGTTCGCGCAGCAGCTCGGCGACGAGTCCGAGCAGTACGGTCTCCCCGCCGGAGAGGGTGTCGAGTCGACGATCGAGTTGTGCGATATCGCCTGCGACATAGTGCAATCCGAGTCGCCCGAGCAGTGCCACCGCCCGCTCCTCGATATCCCAGGCGGTGCCCACGATCTCGAAGTCACCCTCTGGTCCGGCACCGGTTTCGATGCGGTGCAAGGCTTTCCGGATCTCGGCGATCCCGAGCACCTCATCGACCCGCTGCCCGTCCGACAGGCCCAGGTCCTGTCGCAGATACCCGAGCGTTCCGGGCACCGAGACGGACCCGCGCAGCGGGCGCAGTTCACCGGTGATCAAGCGGAAAAGAGTGGATTTTCCAGCACCATTGCTGCCCACGAGGCCGATATGACCGCCACCGAGCTGGGCATCGAGCCCGTCGAAGACGGGTGTGCCGTCGGGCCAGGCGAAGGTGAGATCGGAGAAAGAAATAGTCGGATATGACATGCGGACTCCCACAGGTGATAGCGAGGAATGCGGCGCGCGTAAGTGCGGGCCACTCGACAGTCACCTCATGAAATCAACGCAATGTCTCCGATCGTTCGGGGCTGAGAACGTTTCCCACCGTAACGAAGGTCAACCCGACTGTGCAAGGACCTATTTCGTGAGCGCCCTCACTGGCCGATGCGGCGGGCCTTCATCCCGTTGAGGAGGGGGACCTCGGCGACGGTGCCGCCGGGTTCGGCGTGCAGCATGCGGCCGTTGCCGAGGTAGATGCCGACGGTGGCGGGGCCGCGGGTGCCCCAGTTGCCGAAGACGAGATCACCGGCTTTTGCCTTGAGCAGGGTCACCTCGGTGCCGATCTCCCACTGCTGTTCGGCGGTGCTGGGCAGGGTGATGGTGCCACCGCTGGCGGAGAAGACGGCGGCGGCGGTGAGGCCGGGTTCGTCGAAGCCGCCGTCGGTGGGGCCCTGGGCGCCGCCGCCACCGAAGACGTATTTGGTGCCGACCCATTCGTGGCCCGCCTCCACGATCTGCGGCCCCAGGGCCGCGGCGGCATCGGGGGTGAAGCGGCCGCCGCTGCCCATGCTGCGGAAATTCGCCTCCGCCGCAAGGATTCTCGCGACGTAGGGGCGGGTTTCGCTGAAGTGGCCGGGGACCTGGTTGGGCATACCGCCCGAGGCCAGGACCGCGCCCTCACCGGCGTTGTACGCGGCCAGGCTCAGGGCGGTGACATCGCCGGTGACCTTGCCCTGGTCGATCCAGCCCTGGACGGCCTGGGCGATGGCGCACATATAGCGACCCTGGCCGACGATGGCGTCACCGTCGTCCCAGAGGCTGGCGGTGCCATTGCCGTCGGCGTCCATGACGTACGGCTGTCCGTCCGGGGCCAGGGAGGCCGCGGTGCTGGGTAGGAATTGGGCCAGGCCCTCGGCTCCGGCGGGTGAGGTGAGGCCGCGGCGGAAGCCGGATTCGGCCTCGCCCTGGGCGGCCAGCAGGGAGGCGCTGATCTGCGGGCAGAGCGAACCCGCGCGGCGGTACCAGACCTCGAGCTCGGCCGGGACCTTTCCGGGCGCGAGATTGCCTCCGGCGGAACCGAATCCGTTCTCACAATTGGGGATGGTGGCGGTCGGGAGCGAGGAACCCGAGAGCCACGACATCGGGTCGACCTGATGGCCGCCGGTGAGCCGGCCGCCGGGGACGAGCTCGAAATGCAAATGGGGACCGGAGGATTCGCCATTGGAGCCGACATCGGCGATGTGCTGGCCCATGGTGACGACGTCACCGGTGTGCACGTAGATGCCGGACGCGTACATATGCCCGTATACCGTCGAGTAGCGATGACCGCTCTCGTCCAGGGAGTCGATGACGACCCAGTCACCGAAGCCCGAGGCCGGACCCGAGGCGACCACCAGGCCGTCGGAGGCGGCGTAGATCGGGGTGCCCGCCGCGGCCGCCAGATCGACACCCAGGTGGGTGCCGCCGCGCGCGCCGAACACATCGGAGATGGTGAAAGTATTTGCGGCCAAGGGGTATTGGCGACGGCCGACACCGGTCAGGCGGCCCGCCTCATTGACCGGGCCGGGCATGGACGCCAGCGAGACCTCGGTGGGTGCGGTGACGGTCGAGGTGGTGGTGACCGGTTTGATGGTCACCTGGACGCGGTCCATGTGATTGCGGGCGGCGTCGCCGCGATCGTCCAGGGGCGTCCACTGGATACCGTTGGAGGCGTCCGCGGTCCAGCTGCGCTGCTTCCAGATCACATAGTCGACATGGAAGTTGGCGGCGTTCTCCTGCAGGAAGGCGACGATGGAGTCGCCCTTGGCCTGATCATTGCCGACGATGAATTCGACGGCGCGCCCCTCGCGATGATCGGGATAGGCGTCATCGGGAATGACCCCGCGCATATCCATCATGCCGAATCGCGCGACCACACAGCGCAGTGCGCGCAGCGCACCGTCCTGGAGCCCGGCCTCGGCGGCGGCTCCGGTGGCCGGACAGTTGGGTTCGGTGAGCGCGGGGGTGGTGGCGGGAATACCGGGTGTGCCCGCACCGCAGGTCTCCTCGGTGGCGGGCAGGATGACCACGAGCACCAGGGTGACCAGGCTCAGTATCAGGCCGACGGCGGCGCCGATGATGTACTTGGCCTTCACGCCAGAACGCTTCCGGTGGCCGTCGTGATCACCGGGTCATCATGCCATGCCGGACACGTGGTTTCACGGACCAGACGTTCGGTTTCACGGTCCCGCGCGTCGAGGCCGACGCGCCGCGAACCAGTTTCCGATCCGCACACATCGGGCATCATTTATCAATGCCGTACGTTGCCCGCAATGAGGCCACCGCCGCTCGCATCATCAGCGGCGCCGGTGCACTGTTCGCCCTCACCGAGGGCCTGTATATCTTGCTGTTGCTGTTGCGGGCCGATCAGTCGAATCGGTTCTTCACCTTCATCAAGGGTTTCGCCGAGCCGCTGGCGCTGTTCTTCCCGGGACTGTTCCACACCGGCAACGGCAATATCGACATCATCCTGAATTACGGTCTGGCGGCGGTCTTCTGGCTGATCGTCAGTGGCTTCGTCGCCCGCGTGGTCGCCCGCTGACGGTGTGCGCCCTACAGGTCGGCCGAGGCCAGATCGAACGCGGTGACCGCCGCGGCGAACAGTGGCGTGTGCTCCGAGCGCCCCGGATCGTAACCGGTGAGGGTGGCGATCCGGTTCAGCCGATAGTTGAGCGTATTGCGATGCACCACCAGGGACTCCGCCGCCGCCACCCGATTGTGGTCGTGGGTGAGATAGGCGCGTAGCGCCTCCATCAGGTGCGGATGACAGGTCAGGGGTTCGAGCAGGCCGAGCAGCCAGGTGCGAGCGGGGCCGGGGCGGGCGAACTGGTATTGCAGAGCGAGATCGGCCATCCGGTAGACCCCGGTGGGACGGCCCAAACCCAGTGCCAGGCGGGCGATCTCACCGGCCTCCTCGGCGCGCGCCGGTATCTCCGAAACCATTGCGGCGGTCGCGGTTCCGGCGATCAACCGCACACCCGCGGCGACGGCGATGCGCTCCACGGCGGCATCCAGGCGCGCCGCCGGTTCGGTCGCGGGTACCAGCACCCAGCCGCCAGCGCGGTCCAGCACGGTGAGTGCCTGCGTGGAGAGGGCATCGATCTCACCGTGAATCACCCGCATGGCGGGTCGGCCGCCGTCGGCGGATTCGGCGGCGCCCGAGATACGCAGTGCCAATACGTGATACGACCCCAGGGCGATTCCGAAGCGTTCGGCCAGTAACTCGGCGGGCTTGCCCTGCAACAGTGCCTGCGCCAGTGCGCGTTTGACCTCCCGCTGCTCCCAGTGCAGGTCCTGGCGCTCCCGCAGATAGGAGGCGGCCACCCCGGGTATCACCGCGCCCAGATACCCGAGCAGCTGCGGTACCGCGGCGAGGAGTTCATCGCGCTGTTCCGGTGTCCGCGCGGCGGCGGAGAGATAGTTCCACGCGGCCAGCGCGCCCCGGTGATACACCGCCAGTACCGCGTCCAGCGGAATGCCCTCGCGCGCACGACGTACCGCGACCTCGATCATATCGTCGAGATCCTCGGCCCGAGGTTCGCGATGTTCGCCCAGCAACCGCAGGAACAGTCGCAGATTGTCCTCCGAGCGCCGAATGAGGTCCTGCTCCACCAACTCCGGCGGGAGCTGTTCGTAATCGGGGACGGCGCGCACCACCGCGGTGACCATTTCCCGGGCCACCTCCGGCAGGTGGGCGCTCAGGTAATCGGTGAAGGATGTCTGCTCCCCCGGTGCAGTACTCATCTCGACATTGTGAGCGCGAACGAATCCGTGCGCAGCACAACGGGACACAGCAGGGCAATCAGCACAACCAATCGTCCGCAACCTGTCATCCGAACAAATCCGCGGGCTCAGCGGAGGGGACGGACCCTGACGGATCGGTCTGTTTCAACCGGCGTACCACGGGCACTCACCCGATATGCCTTATATGTATCAAACCTATCGGGAGAGCGCCGCGGCCCGCTTGATCACCGGCATCGGCGCTCTCTTCGCAGTGGTCGAGGTCGTCTACATCCTGCTGCTGACCCTCGGCGCGGATCAGTCCAACCGGTTCTTCACCTTCATCAAGGGCTGGGCCGAACCGCTGGCCCTGTTCTTCCCCGGCCTGTTCCACACCGGGAACGGCAACCTGGACATTGTGCTGAACTACGGACTGGCCGCGGTGTTCTGGCTGTTCGTCACCGGACTGATCGCCCGCGTCGTCTCCTGACGCGGGCTCAGCGTGCCGGACGGATCAGAGCGTGACGATCGAGGTGAGCGGGTAGTCGCCCTGGCGCTCCCGGCCACCGAGGAAGCCGAGTTCGAGCACGACCGCGGCGGCGATGATCTCCGCCCCGGCCGCGTGGAAGAGTTCGGCCGCGGCCGCGAGGGTGCCACCGGTGGCCAGCACATCGTCGAGCAGCAGGACGCGACGACCCTTCAGCTCGATACCGTCGGCCGGGATCTCCAGTGCGGCCGAACCGTATTCGAGGGTGTACTCGCGGCTGATGACCGGCGGCGGCAGCTTGCCCGCCTTGCGCACCGCGACCACACCGGTGCCGAGCACCGCGGCCACGCCCGCGCCGAGCAGGAAGCCGCGCGCGTCCACGCCCGCGACCAGATCGGCGTCCGGTGCGCAGGCGGCGAAGCAATCCAGAACGGTGCGGAAGCCCTCGGCCTCGGCGAAGACCGGCGTGAGATCGGCGAAACGCACTCCCGGAGTCGGGAAGTCGTCATGCCAGCGGGTCAGCCGCCGCACCGCGTCGGCGGCCTTGGCGGTGCGCTCACCGAACGCCTCGGCGGTATCGACCATTTCATGCTTGCTCATACACCCACTCCTCGTCACCTCGCCGCCGCTGCCACTCACCGTTCGAGGACCCAGCGATCCATATTCCAGCCCGCGCCCGCCTTGGTGGGGCTGGCGATCCCGTCCTTCAGACCGTCCCCGAACGCGATGGTGCGCGGGGAGGCGAACAACGGGATGGACGGCATCTCGCTCCAGAGCAGGTTCTCCTGCTCGTTGAGCAAGTTCAGCACCGTGGTCGAGTTGTCCTCCGCCGCAAGCTGATCCGCGATGGCATCGTAGCGGCCATTACCGAACCTGTTGAAATTCAGGCCCTGACCTGTGTGCAAGGACGCAATCGCATCGTTAGCTGTCAACGAACCGGACGGTCCGGGCATGGCCGCCGTACCGCTCAGAATCGCATCCACCTTGCCGTCGACGAGCTGCTGCGGGGAGAAGTCCGGCGTGCCCGCGTCGACCACCGTGATACCGCCCGCCTTACAGGCATCGGCGATCATGGCGACGGTCTGCGCGCGCCGTTCATCCGGGCGCAGATAGCCGATCCGAATGGTGGCATTGGCCTGACCTGCGGCGGTCATGGCCTGACCCGCCGCACCCGCGTCACCGTTCTTGTACTTGTCGCCAGCACCCGAGATCGCCGGGTAGTACAGCGAATCCTGCTGCACGGTACGGGAATTCAGCACGCCCGCGCCGAGCCCGGTATCGACCTTGTAATCCGGGTGCCCGAACTTGTCGAACAGCGCCGCGCGCGGCACGCAGAGGGCGAAGGCCCGGCGCGCGGCCACATTCTGGAAAACGCCAACGGTGCCGAGCACCAACTGCTCCACGCCGCGACCCGGGAGATTCCGCACGGCCATCCCACCGGGCTTGGTGGCACCGAGCGCGCCCGCACCGATATCGAGCACCTCGACGGCCTTGGAGTCGACCTTGGCCTTGAGATCGGTGTTCTTGTCCCACACCACGATTCGCGGTGTCTTGGCGGCGTTGCCCCACCACTTCTCATTCTTGACCAGGACCAGACCGTCCTTGTCGCTGAACGATTCGATCCGATACGGACCCGAGGCGGGCAGCACCGTCTGATCGATCTTGCCCGGCTTGAGAATCCAACCGGTATTCCAGAAATCGGCGATCCGCTCCGCGGTGGCCTGATCCCCGGATTGCAAGGGCGCCACCACATTCGGCACCTTCACCGCCGAGGCGACCACATGCGCGGGCATCAGCTCGGCGGCATTGAACAGCGTCTTCCACGCCGAGTAATGCCGACCGGGCCGGAACACCACGGTGGCGTCCTTGGATCCGGGCTGACAGTCCACCCGCTCGATATCGCTGTATCCGGCCGTGCCGGCGGCATCGAACATGGGCACCGGCCCGCCCGGACCGGCCTTGGTGAAGCGTCCGCTGCGCGCGGCCCACGCCATGACCAGATCGTCACAGGAGGTGGCCACGCCATCGGAGTACTTACCGTCCGGATTCAGGCGGTACTGGATGGTCTGCGCCTCGCCCGGCACCTCTTTCGCGGTGCCGGTATCGGTATCGGCCACCGGCTGCCCATCCGGGCCGGTGTAAAAGAAGCCGGTGATCACACGTGCGAACACCGCCGCCGCACCGCTATTGGCGCCCAGCGTGCTGCCGCCGTTGTAGCTGGCGACGGCGGTATCCACGCCGTAGCCGATGGAGGGCACCTGATTCTTCCCGGCGCAGCCCGCCACCATGCCCGCGGCGACCACACCGGCGAGCATGACGACCGAACCGCGACGGAGCGAGGTACCGCGACTGCTCTGTCGCGGCTCGCCGCGGTGACCCGCGACAGAGTTGCCGCGGCGAGCCTTGTTTCCAATCACTTGCCGCAACCCCCTGCGCTCAGTGCCTTCTCTTGGTTCGTTTCCCACTCGGTCGAGTGCCGGGACGCGGAGCGTCGGCTCCACCGCGCGGACGCGGCGCCGCGCCTTCCCGCCCGGCCGCGACGGTCACCGGACGGCTGGCCGCACCCGCGCGCTGCGCGGCGGATTCGGTGGCGCGACCGGTGGAGGCACCCGAGCGGCGCGCGAGCACCTTCTTGGTGTGCGCGGCCACCGGACCCCAGCGCTCCTTGATGGTCACCAGCAGCGGCACCGCGAAGAAGATCGAGGAGTACGCGCCGACGATCATGCCGACCAGCTGCACCAGCGCCAGATCCTTGAGCGTGCCCACACCGAGCAGCCACACCGCGACCACCAGCATGCCGATGATCGGCAGAATGCCGATGATGGTGGTGTTGATCGAACGCATCAGCGTCTGATTCGCCGCCAGGTTCGCCTTCTCGGCGTAGGTGTGCTTGCTCAAATGCAGTACACCCTCGGTGTTCTCCTCGACCTTGTCGAAGACGACCACGTTGTCGTACAGCACATAACCCAGAATCGTGAGCAGGCCGATGACCGCCGCCGGCGTCACCTCGAAACCCACCAGCGAGTAGATGCCCGCTGTCACAACGAGATTGAAGAACAGCGAGCCGATGGCCGCGATGGACATATCGCGTTCGAAGCGAATCGCGATGTACACCATGGTCAGTACGACGAACACCACCAGCGCCAGCAGCGCCTTGTGCGTGACCTCGCCGCCCCAGGTCTCGCTGATCTCGGCGGTGGAGATGGCGTTGATACTGGGCTGCCCGTTGGAATCCTTCGGCTTGAAGGCTTCGAAGAGGGCGTTCTGCAATTTGTCGGTCTGATCCTTGTCCAGGGTGTCGGACCGGATCTGGATGGCCGCGGCCGATCCGGAGCCCACCTTCTGCACCGTGACCGCGTCATGGCCGAGGGTCTGGGAGTAGACCTTCTCCACCTGCGAGGTGGTCACCCCGTCGCCCGCGGGCAACTGGATGCGGGAACCACCGGCGAAGTCGATACCGAGGGTGAACCCGCGAATCGCGATGGAGGCCACCGCGATCGCCAGCAGCAGCGCCGCGAGACCGTAGAACAGCTTGCGCCGCCCGACGATCTCGAAACCGCCGGTGCCGGTGTACAACCGCTCGAACAGGCTGTGCTTACGCGTGGCCTTGTCCGACTCGTAGTCGAGTTCGGAATCGATATCCAGGACCGAACCGCTGTCGCGCGCCATCACGCCTCCTTCACCAGGACACCGGAGGCTGCCTTGCGCTCCCGGGCAATTTCAGCAACCGCGCCGAGACCGTTCACCGACGGCTTGGCCCAGAAGGCCGAGCGCGAGGCCAGCATCAGCAGCGGTGAGGTGACCAGGTACAGCACGATGATGTCGAGCACCGTGGTCAGACCCAGTGTGAACGCGAAGCCCTTCACCTGACCGGCGGCCAGGATGTAGAGCACCGCGGAGGCGATCAGCGAGACCGTCTTACCCGAGAGGTTGGTGCGCTGTGCGCGCTGCCAGCCACGCGGGACCGCGGAGCGGAAACTGCGCCCGCCGCGCATCTGGTCCTTGATGCGTTCGAAGAAGACGACGAACGAGTCGGCTGTCATACCGATACCGATGATCAAACCGGCGATGCCGGCGAGATCGAGGGTGAATCCGATCGAGCGGCCCAGCAGCACGATCAGCGCGTACACCGCCACACCGGCCGCGACCAGTGAGAAACCGGCCAGGAAGCCGAGCATGCGGTAGTAGAGCAGGCAGTACAGCAGCACCGCCACCAGACCGATGGCACCGGCGATCAGACCCGCGCGCAGCGAGCTCAAACCCAGTGTCGCCGAGACGGTTTCGGCCTCGGAGGTCTGGAACGAGAGCGGCAGCGAACCGTACTTGAGGGTATTGCCGAGCTCCTGCGCGGTGGACTTGTTGATGCCCTGGCCGGAGATCGAGGTGCTACCGCCGTACTGGCCACCCTGCTGCACGACCGGCGAGCTGACCACCTTGGTGTCGAGCACGAAGGCCAGCTGCTTGTTGTAGTACTCGGTGGTCAGCTTGCCCCAGGTGTCGGCACCGCCGGACTTGAAGTCCACCGAGACGACCCACTTGGATTCCTTCTGCACATACTGGCCGGAGGCGTCCTTGATCTCCTGACCGTCCAGGCGGGACTTGTCCAGCAGGTAGACCTCATTGCCCTCGACCGAGCAGGTCACCAGCGGCAGGTTCGGATCGTCATTGCCCTGCAACGGATCCGGCTTGCCGCAGTCCATGGTGAGCATGGCGGTCTGCTGGATCTGCGGATCGGTGCTCTGCCGCAGTGCCTTGGCCGCCTGGATCTCCTGCTGCGTCTGCTGCGCACTGGGCTGAGTGGGCGGCGCGGACGGGGTGGTCGGAGCCTGTGCCGGGAACACCCGATTCTGCGGGGCCGGAGCCTCACTCGTCGGAGCGTCGGCCGCGGGCGGCGTCTCCACGGGAGCGCTCGGCTCGACCGAGGACGGCGGTGGCGCGACCGGTTGCTGCGGCTGCTGTTGCTGCTGCTGGTTGACCGGTTGGCCGTTCTTCACCTGCGGGGCGATCGCCTGCAGCACCGGGCGGATGTACATCTTGGCGGTGGTGGCGAGCGCCTTGGCCTGCGCGCCGTCCTCGCCCGGAACCGTGATGACCAGGTTGTCACCCTCGATGACGACCTCGGAACCGGAGACACCCAGGCCGTTGACGCGCTGCTCGATGATGCTCTGCGCCTTGCGCAGACTGTCCTGGCTGGGCTTACCGCCGTCGGGCGTGCGCGGCGTCAGCGTGACGCGAGTGCCGCCCTGTAGGTCGATGCCGAGCTTGGGGCTCGCCGATTTGTCTCCGGTGAAGAAGATCAGGCCGAACATCACGGCCACCAGTGCGGCGTAGACGCCGAGCAGGCGCAGCGGATGCGCCGTTCCCTGGGAAGGTGGCACAGTACTTATCTCCTAGGCGGATCAGTGATGGATCGAGCGGGCACACCGCAGCGCCGTCGGCCACCGGATCACGGCGGGCCGACGGCGCGCGGGAATGTCAGTCCTTGGACAGCTTGGGAGCGGCGTCGGAGTTCTCCGACCCCTCGGCACCGTCGGAGTTCTCCGAGGCGGTGACGCTGTCGGACCCGGACTCCGCGATGGGGGCCTCGGTGTCGGTCGACTCCTCGACGGCGGTGGCATCCTCATTGCGGATCTCGCGGATGCTGGCGCGCAGCCAGGTGGTGACGACATCCTCGGCGATCTCGAGATCGACGGAGTCGTCATCGGCCTCGACGACGGTGCCGAACAAGCCCGATGTGGTGACCACGCGGTCACCGACCTTCAGGGTCTCCTGCATCTCGGTCACCTTGGCCATCTCCCGCTTCTGGCGGCGGACGCCCAGGAACATCGGGATGAGCAGAGCAACCAGCAGCAGCGGCAGCAGAAGGTCCATCGTCGAAGTCAGCCCTTAATTTGAGTGGTCGAATGGGTCGTTTCCCAGACAGTCTGCCAGGAGAACCTGAGATAGGGCGCGCCGACCTGTATCGGATTCGCCCAGGGCGAATGCCGTGGGCCGATGCGGGGAGACGACACAGCAAGATCGGTCAAGCGCGCGAGCATCCGCTCGGGCCAGACTTATGCGGTGCACATCGGACGCGATCGACTTCGGGAACTGCTGGACGCGGTACTGGCGCAGGACAATTCGACACTCGGCGCGATGGCGGCGGACGCGTACTCCTCACCGTTCCATTTCTCCCGGCAGTTCGCGCACGGGACCGGGGAATCACCGGTGGCACTGCGGCGGCGGGTATTGCTCGAACGCGCGGGGTGGCAATTGAGTCGCGGCGAGAGCGTCACCGAGGTGGCGTTCGCGGCCGGATACGAATCGGTGGAGGGATTCAGCCGGGCCTACAGCCGGGCCTACGGACATCCGCCGAGCGGGACCGGGTCCGAGCGGGCGGCGCGCTGGCTGCCGACGGTGAACGGGGTGCATTTCCATCCGCCCATGTCGCTGTGGGTGCAGCGCGAAGCGAAGGGACGGCCGGATATGGATCCGACGGCGGTCATGCTGCATCACGATGTGGATGACATCCGGGAGCTGCTGGAACGGGCGGCGGGATTGACCGACGAGGGGTACCGGCGGGTGCGCGCACCGGGGTTCTCGGTCCTGGACTGGGACGGGGTCGAGGAGTCCATCGCCGGGGTGCTGGCCAATCTGGTGTGGACGCGCGAGGTGTGGCTGGCCGCCATCGACGGAGCGGATACACCCGAGAAACCGGGCGACGACGCGAGCGCCCTGCGGGAGCGGTTCGAGGAGCTGGTGCCGCGCTGGCTGGGCGCGGTGCGCGATATCGATGCGCGCGGAGCCTGGAGCGACACGCTCATCGACGCCTTGTGCGAGCCGCCGGAGAGTTTCGTGCTCGGCAGTGTGATCGCCCATGTACTGACCTATTCGGCGCATCGCAGACTGCTCGTCCGAGCCTGGCTGCGCGCCGAAAAACCTGATGACGCAGCGGAAATCGGCCACGGGGATCCCATTATGTGGCTACGACGGAGAGGTTGAGATGTCCTTCACCACCTACTACACCGCCAGCAGTCTGGACGGATTCATCGCCGATGCGGAGCATTCCCTGGATTGGCTGCTGACCCGTAAGAACGACAGCTCGGGTCCGATGGGTTATGACAATTTCATCGCCGAGATCGGCGCGATCGTCATGGGGGCCAATACCTATCAATGGCTGTTGGATCATGAACCCGAGTCCTGGCCCTATGAGATGCCCGCATGGGTGGTGACCCATCGCGAGTTCGAGGCGAGGCCGGGGCGCGATATTCGCTTCACCAGCGCGGCGATTCCCGATATTCACCGGCAGATGGCGGATGCGGCCGGGGATAAGAAATTGTGGGTGGCCGGCGGCGGCGGATTGGCCGCGGAGTTCGCCGAGCACGGACTGCTGGACGAGATCATCGTGTCGTTCGCGCCGGTCACCCTCGGATCGGGTGCGCCGATATTTCCCGCGCGACAGGAGTTGCGGCCCGTCGAGGTCGCCTTGAACGGTGAACTCACCTGCGCCCGTTACGAAGTCGTCAAATGAGATAGGTACCTGACCGCGCGGCCGGAGCCGACCCACCGGCCGCGCGTCTCCGTGCCGGACCTACCCGGCGCGGAGTCTCCAGGTCAGGCCGATCGCGTGCCGTAGGTGTAATCGTCGAGCGGGAAGCTCGTGGCCTCGCGATGCGCGTTCAAGGTGCTGGTGGGGCGCAGCAGGGCCGCCTCACCGTGCTGGTTGTAGTAATAGCTGCGCGCGGTGGAGCATTGGCCGCTGTAGAACACCGAGGAGTCCAGCTTGTCGGTGACCCGATCCAGGAATTCGGTGTTGGCGTGCTCGGTCACCTCGAAGACCTGCTCACCGCGGCGCTGCATCTCACCGAATAGTCGGCCCATATGCTTCATCTGGGCCTCGATGGTGGTGAAGTAGGACAGGCCGCTGTACGAGTACGGGCTGTTGAGGCAGACGAAGTTGGGGAACTTCGGCACGGTGACGCCCTCGTAGGCCTGGAAGCGGTTGTCGCGCCAGAACTTTCCGAGGTTGACGCCCTCGCGGCCGATGATCTCGATGGCCGGGAAGTTCACATCCCACAGGTTGAAGCCGGTGGCCAGGATCAGGGTGTCGATCTCGGTCTTATTGCCGTCGGCGGTGACGATGCCGTCCGGTTCGATGTGATCGATCGAGTTGGTCTCCAGTCGCACATGCGGTTCGTTGAAGGTCTTGAAGTACAGGTTGGAGAAGGTGGGGCGCTTACAGCCGAAGTCGTAGTCCGGGGTGAGCTTCTCGCGGGTTTCCTTGTCCTTCACCGAGGTTCGCAGATGCGCCTTGGCCAGCACCGCGGCGGCCTTGTTGAGCGGTTTGGCCTGCTTGAAATGCAGTACGCCCACGACCATGAGGGCCTCCAGCATGGTGGTGTTGACCATCCGAGCGGCCTTCTGCGTCAAGGGAACTCGCGCGAACAGGCGCTGCACCGGCTTGGGGATGGCGGTGTCGACCTTGGGCACCACCCAGATCGGGGTGCGCTGGAAGACGGTGAGCGCCCGCGCCTTCTTGGCGACCTCCGGAATCAACTGCACGGCGGTGGCTCCGGTGCCGATGATGGCGGCCTTGTGATCGGTCAGATCGAAGTCGTTCTCCCACCGGGTGGTGTGGATGATCTTGCCCGCGAAGGTGTCGATACCCGGGAACGGCGGGGTGTACGGCTGGGACAGGAAGCCGGTCGCGGCGAGCAGATAACGCGCGGTGAGGGATTCACCATTCTCGATGGCGACCACCCAGTGCTGCCGCTCGTCATCCCAGCGCGCTCCCCCGACCACGGTGTCGAAGCGCATGCGGCGGCGCAGATCGTATTTTTCGGCGACGTGCTCGGCGTACTTCTTGAGCTCCGCGCCGGGCGCGAACAGGCGCGACCAATTCGGGTTGGGCTCGAAAGAATAGGAGTAGGTGACCGAGGCGATATCGACCGCCAGGCCCGGATAGTGATTGACATGCCAGGTGCCGCCGAGATCATCCTCGCGCTCCAGGATGAGGAAGTTGCTCAGGCCGAGCCGGTCCAGCTCGATACCCGCCCCCATACCGCCGAAACCCGCACCGACCACGATGGCGTCGTACTGAGGTGCCACGCCGAACCTCCCTGCAAAACTGCGGCCCATAAGCCGCATGTGACTCGGTTGTCACGGAATGACATCTCATTCCGTTTGTGAACACCGTATCATCGGATCGTGACGAAGCCATCCTCCCGAATCGAACGACGTAAGGCCGAGCTCCGCCAGGAGATCATCGATACCTCGTTCGCCCTATTCGCCGAGAAGGGCTATCACGCCACCGGCATTGCCGATATCGCCGCCGAGCTGGGCATCGGGCATGGCACGTTCTATCGGTACTTCGCGAACAAGCGGGACATCATCGATCACGTCATCGACGATCTGGCGGCCCGGATCATCGAGGCGCTGGGCACCGAGAACGCACCCGATGCCGCCGAGAGCCTGGAGGGGTACCGAGAACAGTTGGAGCGCATCGGGACCGCGCTCAACGAGATCTTCCTGGCCGACGCGCGGGTGGCGCAGCTGCTGCTTTTCCAGGCCACCGGTATCGATACCGAGTTGACCATGCGGCTCTACGGACTCCTGGATACCGCCGACGCGCTGACCACGGCGTATCTGGAACACGGTGTGGAACAGGGTTATCTGCGCGCGGATCTGGACACCGTCAATACCGCCAAGGCCGTGACCGGCATGCTGCTGGCCGCGATCCTGCACGGGCTGCGCAATCCGGAACCCGATGATGCGGCCCGCGCCGGACTCACCCGGGCCATCCGCCGACTGCTCATCGACGGCGTCCGCAGGGACTGAGCTCGGCGCGCGGTTTCCGACAAAGCGGATCCGCAAGGGGCGGCGACGATTCGGACATGAGCACATTGGCACAATGACCGGCGTGACCCCCGACGACGTTCGCCGCAGACACTTCGGCACAGCACCGTTCGGGCACCACGGCTATCACCCCGGCCAGGTGGACGCCTTCTGCGCCCGCATCGCCGACACCATGTCCGGCCGCGATCATCTGAGCGCGGCCGATATCCGCCTGGTCGAATTCGACGGCCCACCCTCCGGCCATCGCGGCTACGACATCGACCAGGTCGACGAATTCCTCGACCGGATCTGCATGGATCTGGAGTACCTGCGCCGCGGCCACCCCCTCATCGCCCCGGTCCGCCAAGAGGACCCCCTCACCCACGACGATGTGTTGCGAGTCCGGTTCTCCGCTCCCCCCTTCGGCCTATCCGGTTATGCCGCAGAGGAAGTCGGCGCATTCCTGGACCGATTGGCGGCGACCCTGGCCCACGACGGCCCCAATGGGCTGACCGCGGAAGACGTGCGCAGCACCGCTTTCCACACCGCCTCCCCCGGTACCGCCGCCTACCACCGCGAAGAAGTCGACGCCTTCCTGGATCTGGTCGCCCATCAACTAGCCAAGACCACCAGCTGAGTCTCCGCCGAGGAGTACGCGCAGCGCCACATCGGCGATCTGTCGTAGCTCGTCGCGGCCGCGTCCGGCCGCGGCCTGGACGGCGGGCGTAGACAGGCGCAGTAGGGTGAATTGTCCGTCTGTGGGGGCGGGTGTGCGGGCGGACGAGAGAACTGATTGCGCATGGTTGACGAGCGACGAATCCTCATTCCCGGCGAAACCTGCTGGCAGCTAGCGCGGGCCGATCGGCTGGCATGCATTGTCGATGCGGCGGACTACTTTCGCCATGCCAAGTCCGCGATGTTGCGGGCGCGCAAGCGGATTGTGCTGATCGGCTGGGATTTCGACACCCGGATCAAATTCGAACCGCAGGGTACGACCCTCGACGGGCCGAACAGGCTGGGCGAATTCCTGTCCTGGCTGCCCGGGGAGCGACCGGATCTCGAGATATATCTGCTGAAATGGAATATCGGCGCGTTCGCGGCGATCACCCGCGGTATGACACCGGTCTTCGTCCTGAATTGGCTGACCGATCGGCGACTGCACTTCGAGATCGACGGCGCGCACCCGGTCGGTTCCGCGCACCATCAGAAGATCGTGGTGATCGATGACGCGCTCGCGTTCTGCGGCGGCATCGATATGACCGTCGACCGCTGGGATACCGGCGACCATCGCGACGACAACCACTACCGCACCGAGCCCGGCGGTAACCGGTACGGGCCGTGGCATGACGCGACCACCGCGGTCGACGGCGAGGCGGCCCGGGCGATCGGGGAATTGGCCAGGGCGCGCTGGAAAGCCGCGACGGGACAGCAGCTCGACCCGGTCCGGGAGCTGGACCGGGACTCGCCCTGGCCGGACACCTTGACACCGACCATGCGATCGGTGGATGTCGGTATCGCGCGGACCCTCCCCGAACTCGCCGACCGCGCCGAGGTGCGCGAGATCGAGGCGCTGTATCTGGCGGCGATCGCGGGCGCCACCCGATCGCTGTATATCGAGAGCCAGTATCTGGCCTCGCGCACACTCGCCGAGGCGATCGCCGAACGGCTGCGCGAGCCGGACGGTCCGGAGATCGTGCTGGTGCTCCCGCGCAATGCCGACGGCTGGCTGGAACAGCAGGCCATGGACGGGGCCCGCCGCCGCCTGCTGCATCTGCTGTGGCAGGCCGATACCGGGAACCGGCTCGGCGTCTACTATCCCGTCACCACGAGCGGTGCGCCGATCTATGTGCACGCCAAGGTATTGGTGATGGACGATCGTCTGCTGCGGGTGGGCTCGTCGAACCTCAACAACCGTTCGATGGGATTCGACACCGAATGCGATCTGGCCGTCGAGGTCACCCCGGATACAGCCGACGCCGATCAGCTGCGCGCGTCCATTCTGTCCATGCGGCGCAGCCTGATCTGTGAACACCTCGACGCCGACCCCGCGAAATTCGATGCCACACTTGCCGAGACGTCCTCGCTGCTGCGCACCGTGGAGGCGCTGCGCGGCGGCGGCCGCACCCTGATGCGGTTCGAACCGGAGACCGTCGAGAACGAGGACAGTCCGCTCGCCGAGAACGAACTGATGGATCCCGAACGCACCCCGCCGAGCCTGTGGGACACCCTGCTACCGAGCCGGAATCTGCGCCGCCTGTGGGCGATGCGGACGAGTCGGACTTCGGACTGACGCTCCAGTCCGGTGCCCGGTGCGTCGCGGATATATCGGGGCGGGCCGGTCAACTGCGGGCTCGGGCGAACTCCGGGAAGCGTTCTCGCAGGGCGAGGTCGAGGGCGGTGGCCCGGGAGCGGGAGTCGAAGGGGCCGAAGGGGTCTCGCAGGCTGCGGAAGGGGCGCAGATACCAGTGCATCAGGTCCGCGGCTTGGACGGGCTGATCGTGGAGTAGGCACCAGACGATCGCGCCGCGCAGGCGGGCCGCGTTGAAGCGGACGCCTTTGTCCCTGGTTCGGGCCGAGTCGAGCAGGGCGGTGGGGTTCGGCCAGCGGGTCAGCCATGCGGGGATCGGGCCGCGCACGAATTCCATGAACCAGGAGACCGCGCCCTCGATATCGGCCGTATCGCCGAGGCGGCGTTCGCGCCCCGGACCCCAGCGCTGATCCAGTTGTGAGAAGCTCAGATCGTCGATTTCACCGAAGCGGCGGTCGCCCGCGATCTGCCAATCCAGCCAGGTGGATCGGGGTAGGTCGGCCAGTACGCGGCCTACCTCTGGGTCGAAAAGTGAGGCGTAGCCGTCTATTTCGATGCCGCCGTATCCGGTGCGGGTGATATGGGCCGCTATTGCCGCGGTGATACCGGGGATGGCGGTGGGGGCGGTGAACCAGACGCGCCAGTCGTCCAGGCCGGGGACGGCCGTGAAGCCTTCGGCGGCAAGTGCTTCCGTCAGGCGCGCGGTGAAAGCGCTCAGCAGCGCACCGGTTTCGGGTAGCTCCAGGGTCTCGAACGGCTCCGCCACATCCGCCTCGGTGGCGATCCCCATGCCGTAGCTGTAGCCGGTGAGCTCCTCGGCCAGGTAGATCGGCAGATCGAGCGGGGTCGCCACCGGATCCGCCGCACAACGCGCCCGGGCCGAGGCGTATTCGGGCGGAACCTGGCCTGTCACAAAGGGATCCTCGGAACCTCCGCACGGATCGAAACCCACGGACCACCGCTGGGAGCCGTTCACCCAGCCCTCGATACAGCGGTATCCGCCGTGCTCCTCCATTTCGAAGGAGATCATCTCGCAGCCGGTCGAGAGCCGGGGCGGGTCCACGATCGCCTCGATCTCCTCATATCCACCATCGGCGACGACCAGGTACCAGCCGTCGCGGGCGGCCGCCCCGGCGAACGGCAGCTCCGGGGTTTTGCCGCGCTCCCCCGTGCGCCGCAAACCCAATTCACCGCACACCCGTTCCGATGTCTTGCCGCGCACCGCGACCCAGCCGACCGACGCTCCCATGGTTCCCTCCCCGCGAATACTGTCCCTGCCAACGTATCGAGGAACCGCCATATCCGCCCGGGGACCGCCGCCCGAGCCGGTGTCAGCGGACGTGTCAGCCGGGTGTCAGGCCGGTATCAGCGCGGGCCGCCAAAGTAAGCGCATCGAAGAAAACGACCGAGACCGACCCGGTTCCGGCCACTGCCACAAACGCTTTCGAGGAGCGACCAGCATGTCCGTCACCATCACCCTGACCGATCAGAACCAGTCCACCCTGCGTATCGCCGCCTACGGTGCGGTCTCCCTGCTCGCCGCCGCCGGTGCGCCGCACAAGGGCATGACGAACGGTTCCATCGCCTTGACCTCGGCCACCGGCGTGGTCGGGCATGTGCTCTCCGCGAAGGCTCGCGATATCAAACTGACCGGCAAGTCCGTCGCCGAACTCGCCGAGCAGGTCCTCCCGGCGCTGACCGAGGCCATGACCGTACTCGGACAGCAGGATCCGAATGAGGCCGAGAACTTCCGCGGCACCGTCCTGGTCGCCGTCGAAGCCACCACCCAGACCGGCAAGGGCGCGCCGACTCCCGCCGTGGCGGCCATGGCCCGCAAGATCACCGCCGCCCTCGACGCTTGATCGCCGCACCCAGGCTGCGGCCGTACCCGGCGCGACGACCTACGGAATGGAGATATCCGGTCTTCGCGCCGTGCGGCGTTCCATATCCCACAGCATCGTCCACGTGAACTACCGTCGTTGACAAAGCATTTCGACCCATGACCGCCGATAGGTGAAGGTGATACCGATGCTGGATTACGGTCTCGACATGTCCGGTGTGCGGCGCGATCTCGCGCTACCCGCCCTGGTGGCCGAAGGCGATGAGCTCGAAGCGCTGGTCGCCGCGCAGAGCGATTGGACCCTGCCCACTCCCGCCGCGGGCTGGACGATCGCGCACCAGATCGCGCACCTGGCCGCGGCGGACGCGAATGTTCTCATTGCCATCCGAACCCCGGCCGCATTCGAGGATGTGCTGAAAAAGGTTGCGGCCGAGGGCGATCGATCCGCCGATCTCGATGCCGCGGCGGGCGCGGCCGAACCGCGATCGGAATTGCTGGAGCGGTGGCGCACCGGACGCGCCGAGGTGGCCGTCGCGCTCGCCGATATCCCACTGCGGCAGGGATTTCCATGGTTCGGCTCGGAGCTGACCGCCACCCTCATGGTGCCGCTCAGGCTGATGGAGACCTGGGCTCACGGTCAGGACATTTTCGAAACCCTTGGTGTCCGGCATCCCGCGACGGACCGGCTCGAATATGTGGCCGCATTGGGTGTGGCGGGGCTGGGACTGTCGTTCTACGCCGCCCAATTACCCACTCCCGCAGAGCCATTCCGTGTCGAACTGAAAGCCCCCCACGGCCACACCTGGGCATGGGGCCCGGAGGATGCCACCCAGCGGATCTACGGCAGCGCCCTGGACTTCTGCCTCCGAGTCACCCACCGCGCATCCCGAGCCGAGACCGACCTCACGGCAGTCGGCCCGGACGCGGACAAATGGCTCGATATCGCCCGCGTCTTCCTCTGACGAGTCCTCCCGGGACAGGCGGCCCAATCGAACCGGCCGGACCGCCCTCTCGTGATCGGATAGGGCGGTCTCGGTGTGGCAGGTCAGCCCTGGGCCTTCAAACCCTTTGTGGTGTCGATGAATTCATTGGTCACCAGGTCGGCGGCGGTGAGGCCGTCGGGGACCTGCTGGCCGCGGGCCTTCAGGATGGGTGCGACCTGGGCGATGGCGCGGTCGACGCGGGCGGTGTCGAAGTTGCCCAGGGTGTTGTCGGGTCCATTGCCGATGATCTTCTCGGCGAGCTGCACCTTGACCGAATCGGCATTACCCCCGGCGGTGATCGGCGGGCCGTCCGGAATGCCCTGCGAGATGCGCAGCAGCGCCTCATTGGTGGGTGCCGGGTTCGTGGCGTAATCGATCTGGGCCTGCTGCAGCATGGGGACCAGCTTCCGCAGGCACGGGCGGAGCTTGTCGAGTTCGCCGGTGCGGACGGACCAGGCGTGCGGGTAACTCTCATAGCCGGAGTCGGCGACCAGCAGGTTGCCGGTGGGCTTCTGCCAGCCCTTCACATCGTGTTCCCAGCGGTAGGGCTCATTGGATACGTAGCCCTGCTGCATGACTCGGCCCTTCTCGGCGACGAACCGGCTGGGGGTGCCGTCGTAGGAGGCGTCGAGCTGCTCCTTCTTCACGAAGCCGTGGTCGACGAGGTAGTCCATATACGGCTTGCCCTCGGAGTACAGGATGGGCGCGCCGGTGGCGGCCACGTCCTGCCAGGACTTGACCTGCGGATAGGTGGCGGGATCCCACATGACGATCTGCGGATTGACATCCAGGGAGGCGAAGACGCCGGTGAGCGGGGTCTTGGCCTTGGCACGCACCTGCTCGTCGGTGGGCACCAGCCCCAGCGTGATGCTGGTGTCCTGATACATCTGCGCGGGCACCGGCTGACCGCCCAGGAATGGACCACCCAGGCGCACTTCGACATTCACGCCGGTGTCGCCGAGCGGACCGACGTACGCGCCCTTCTTGGCGTCGACCGTGCCATTGGGTCCGACCAGCTGATAGGCGGCGGCCCGCTCCGGCGTGGCATACCAGTCCGTCTGGATCACCACGGTGGCCGGGCACACCCCGGCGAGTACGCCCTGACCGGTCGGCTTGGGCGAGGATGATTCACCACCGCAGGCCGTGAGCACGAGGCTGAGACTGCCCGCGAGGGCGGCAGCGGCGAGGAGACGTTTCTTCACGAGCATTCCTTGATTTCGAGAGGGTTCAGCGACGTTTGCCGTGGGCACGGTCGACGCGGGCGGCGAGAAAGTCGAAGGCCCAGAACAGGATCAGGCCGACCAGGGAGGAGAGCAGGAGTGCGGTGAGCAGCTCCTCGGTGGCCAGGCGCTGCCGGTAGACATCGATCATGCGGCCGATGCCCGGATCGCCCTGGCGGAAGAAGAAGTCGGCGACGATGGAGCCGATGACGGCCATTCCGGCGGAGATCTTGAAGCCGGTGATCATGGCCGGAAAGGCCGCGGGCAGTTGCAGTTTCAGCAGGCGCTGCCAGCGGGACGCGCCGTGCAGGGTGAACAGGTCGTGCTCGGCGGCGTTCACGGATTTGAGGCCGAACAGGGTATTGGTGATAACCGGGAACAGCGACACCATGACGCAGACGATGACGCGACTGCCGAACTCGTAGCCGAACCAGAAGCCGAACAGCGGCACCACGGCGAGCACCGGAATGGTCTGCAGTACAACGGCGTACGGATAGAGCGAGTACTCGGCCCACTTGGCCTGGCTCATGATCACCGCGAAGGCGACGCCGAGCGCGATGGCGATGATCAGGCCGGTGAGCGCGATCTGCACGGTCGAGCCAAGGGCTCCGAGGATCTCGGTACGCGTGGCGGCGTTCAGCAGCCCCTTGGAGAGCACCGATTCCGGTGGGGGCAGCAGGAATCGGGAATCCTCGGCGATGACGAAGTGGCTCACCACCGTCCAAGCGGTCATGACCAGTATGAAGACGACAACCGGCGCGAAGACCCGAATCGGCGCGATAGCGAAGGGCCAGTGCGGTTTTCGCGGCGCGCCCCCGACCGGTCCGGGCGTGGCGTCACCGCGATCGGCGGCGGAGACCGGCTCGACGGCGGTAGCGCCCGGCGTACGCTCCGGCTGTTCGCCCGCGATGGCGGCGGCGACAATGGTTGCGGCGGTGGCGGAACGGGCGGTGGCGGCGGTCATACTGCCTCCTCACAGGTCTCGGCGGGTGCGGTACCGGCGGTCATGCGGCCCGCTCGGCGGGATCGAGCCGTTCGGCCTCGTGTAGCGCGGCCGAGACGGTGGCGGCGATCTCACCGAACTCGGGGGTGTAGCGCAGTTCGGGTGCGCGCGGGAAGTCCAGTGGGACAGCGATATCCGCCGCCACCCGGCCGGGGCGACCGGTGAGCACGATGATTCGGGTGGACATGAAGACCGCCTCGGCGACCGAGTGGGTGACGAAGACCCCGGTGAAGTTCGAACGGCGGTAGAGCCCGCTCACCTCTTCGTTGAGCCGCTGGCGGGTGATCTCGTCGAGTGCGCCGAAGGGTTCGTCGAAGAGGAAGAGCTCCGGGGCGCGGGTGAGCGCGCGGGCGATCGAGGTGCGCATCCGCATGCCGCCGGAGAGCTGTGCGGGCTTGTGGTTTTCGAAGCCGGTCAGCCCGACGCGCTCGATGGCCTCGGATGCGGCCGCACGGCGGGTGGCCTTGTCGACACCCGCCAGCTCGGCGGGCAGCTCCACATTGCGGAGCACCGACCGCCACGGCAGCAGGGTGGCCTCCTGGAAGACATAGCCGAGTTTGGTCGTGGCGACCTCGACGGTGCCGCCGGTGGGCTTGTCGAATCCCGCGGCCAGGCGCAGCAGCGTGGATTTACCGCAGCCGGAAGGCCCGACGAGGGAGACGAATTCGCCCGAGCGGATGGCGATATCGATACCGTCGAGAGCGTGGGTGCCGTTCTCGAAGACCAGTGACGCGTGCCGGAAAGCCAGCGCCGAACCGGTGTATACATTGCCGTCGGTATCGGCGGTGCTACTCCCGGCCCGGCCTCGGTCCGTTGTGGCTTGTGAAGCGGTGGTGCTCATGCTTCATAGTTCTATCGGGGGCTCATTGCCGTTCGCGGTCAACATGATTACGCCCCTGTTTCGTATACGATCAGTGCGCGGTGAGCACGCCATCGCGCGCCACGATCCGGCCGCGCTTGAGCACGAGCTGCCGGGTGGGTACGGAAACGACCGCGTGCGCGGGGGTTTCGGCGGCGACGGTGAACAGATCGGCGGCCGCGCCCGGGTGCAATCCATAGTCGGTGAGGCCGAGAACCTTTGCCCCGCCGTGGGTTCCGGCCGCGAGGGCCAGTTCGATCTCCGCGTCCGCCACCAGGCGGTCGCGGAAGGCGACGGTCATGATGCGGCGCAGCATGTCACCGTCGCCGTACGGGGTCCACAGATCGCGAATACCGTCATTGCCCAGCGCCAGACCCGCACCGGTCTCATGCATGAGCCGCACCGGAACCACCGGGGCGTCGCCGACCGCGCAGGTGACCATCGAAACTCCGGCCTCGGCAAGGGCTTCGGCGATGCGCCGCTGCTCCCCGGGGGCGAGTTCGCCCATGGCGTAGGCGTGGCTGATGGTGACTCGACCGGCGAGTCCGGTGGCCCGGGTGCGTTCGATGATCAGCTCGTACTGCCAGGCCCCGAGCGCGCCGCGGTCGTGCAGGTGGATATCGATGCGCGCGCCGTACTTCTCGGCCAGGTGGAACAGCAGATCCAATTGGCCGGTGGGGTTCCCGTCGTATCCGGCGGGGTCGAGCCCGCCGATCACCTCGACACCGCCGGCGAGGGCGGCCTCGAGGAGTTTGTCGGTACCGGGGCGATTCATCAGCCCGCCCTGCGGGAAGGCGACCAGTTGCACCTCGACACGGTCGGAGTATCGCTCCGCCGCGGCGCGTACCGCCTCCACACCGCCCAGTCCGACCTCCGGATCGATATCGATATGGCTGCGCACATGAGCGGTACCGCCGGAGATCATGGCGCCCAGCAGATTCGCCGCGTAGTCGGGGCTCGGCAGGCCGAGCTCCTCGCGACGGCCCTCACCATTGGCGATGCGGCCCCGCAGGGTCCGGCCGCCGCTATTGGGAATCCACGGCCCGCCGTACATGGTCTTGTCGAGGTGGCAGTGCGAGTCGACCAGGCCGGGCAGGACCAGCGCGCCCGCGAGATCGATGGTCTCGGTGGCGGTTTCGGTGAGGCCGGGGCCGACCTTGGCGATGCGGCCGGCACTGATCAGAATATCGGCGGTGGTCAGGGGCTCGCCCGGGGTCCAGGGGCGGCCGCCGCGGAGCAGTAGGTCGTTCATCGATACACCTTTTCTGGATGGGGATGGCGGAATCAGCTGAGCAGCATGGCGGTGCCCGCGCCGACGCCGAAGACAATGACGACGGCCCGGAAAGCACCGGGTCGCAGACGATCCGCGAGCTTCGCGCCCGCGATACCGCCGACCAGACAGGCGGGGGCCAGCACCAGCACGGCGAGCCAGTGCACCGGACCGAAGAGCGCCACCGCGACCATGGCGGTGGTCGAGACGGTCAGTGTGAGCACACTTTTCAGGCCGTTGAGCATGGTGATCGAGGCGTCGATACCCAGCGCGAGGGCGGTGAGCAGCACAATTCCCATACCGCCGTTGAAGTACGCGCCGTACATGCCGCCGAGGAAGACCCCCGCGAACAGCGGCAGCTGCGAATCACCCGCGCCGCGTCGTGCCGCCAGTCTCTTGGACAGCAACGGCTGTGCCGCGAAAAGCGCCGTGGCCGACAGGATCAGATACGGGACCAGCGCGGCGAATACCTTGGGCGGTGCGGCGAGCAGGGCGATCACCCCGCCCGACGCACCGACCGCACCGGTGAGAACGAGCCGGGGCACCAGCGCTCGATGCTCATCGAGTCGCTTGCGCAGTGCGGCCGCACCGCCCAGGTATCCGGGCCATACCGAGACCGAATTGGTGACGGTCGCCGCCACCGGGGGTAATCCCGTGGCCAGCAGCGCGGGAAATGACAACAGGCTGCCGCCACCGGCGATGGCATTGCAGACGCCCGCGCCGAAACCGGCGACGAGCAGAAGTACGAGATGCGCGGGATCCATGAAACCCTTCCGAACCGAGATGGTGCGCATCGTATACAAATCCGGCGCGGGTGGGCGACCCGAAGGCAA
Organism: Nocardia sp. NBC_01503; assembly: GCF_036327755.1. Classification (NCBI taxonomy): domain Bacteria; kingdom Bacillati; phylum Actinomycetota; class Actinomycetes; order Mycobacteriales; family Nocardiaceae; genus Nocardia; species Nocardia sp. NBC_01503. Next base: position 5,655,812 of record NZ_CP109596.1, on the reverse strand, counting down.
CTCACGGGTTCATACAGTAGATTTGCGGGATCCCATCCGGCGCAGCCACGATGGATCGTATGCAAACCCGCCCGACCTTTCCCTTTGTGAGGCCGCAGTGACTTTCGTGAGCCCGCGGTGAGCAGCACCGTCCGGCGCATGACGCCGCAGCAACTGTGCCGCGCCATTCGCGATGACATCATCCGCGGGGAGTTCACCCCGGGACAGCGCCTCACCGAAGAGGCACTCGCCGAGAGTTACGGCGTCTCGCGAGTACCGGTGCGCGAGGCGTTACGCACCTTGGAGGCAGAGGGTTTCGCCTCGTCCCGACCGTATGCCGGGGTTTTCGTCGCCGAGCTCACCGAGGAGGAGGCGGCGGATCTGCTCGAGATCCGCGCGCGCCTGGAACCGCTCTGCGCCTCCCGCGCCGCCGTACGCCGCACGCCCGAACAGCTCGGCCGCCTCAAGGAATTGACGGCCCTCGGGCAGGATGCCGTGCGCGCCGGTCGGCTCGATGAGCTCGCCCGGTTGAACAGCCGATTCCACGAGGTGCTCGCCGAGGCATCGGGCAGTACCCTGCTCGAACAGCTCATCACCCAGCTGAGCTGGAAGATCGCCTGGGTGTACGCGGTCGAACTGCCGCGCCGCGCCAGCGATTCCTGGCATGAGCACGAAGAGATCTGTGCCGCACTGGAAGCCGGGGATCCCGACCGGGCCGCGCAGTTGGTGACCGACCATATCGCGCATGCCACCTACGCCTACCGGTTGCGTCAGCGCGATTGATCTCGCTCCGGCCGCCGACCCGGCTCCGCCCGGAATCACCTGCCCGCCAACGCGGCTCGTAACATCGGCGAAGCATTCGCCGTCCGAGATGGAAACATGGCGGTCGTATACAACCGGAGACGGCTTCACACCGAAGCCGCGCTCCGGGAGGTATCCATGGCAGAGCTGGTCCTGCGCAATGCCCGTATCGACGATGCCGCCGATCTGGTGGATATCGCCATCGAGAACGGCATCATCACCGCCGTCGGCGCACAGCTGCCCATTCACGCCCCGGACGAAATCGACTGCGCCGCACGGGTGGTCATCCCCGGCCTGATCGAATCCCACGTCCACCTGGACAAGGCCCTGCTCGATGCCGAACGCCCCAACCCCGACGGCACCCTCGCCGGAGCGATCGCCGTCACCGCCGAACTCAAGCGCGAGTTCACCGTGGAATCCATCCGGGACCGCGCCCGCCGGGTGCTGGATATGGCGATCACCCACGGCACCACCATGATTCGCGCGCACCCCGATGTGGACCCGATCGTCGGCCTCAAAGGCGTGCGCGCCCTGCTGGATCTGCGCGAGGAGTACCGCGGCCGGATCGATCTGCAGATCGTCGCCTTCCCCCAGGAGGGCATTCTGCAGGCCCCCGGCACCCTGGAGCTGCTCCGCGAGAGTCTGCACAGCGGCGCGGATGTCATCGGTGGCTGCTCCTACAACGAGCGCACCGCGCAAGACTGCCGCCGCCACATAAACCTGGTCTTCGACCTCGCCGCCGAATTCGCCGTCCCCGTCGACATCCACGCCGACTTCGCCGACGACCCCGGTGACCCCCGCTTCGCCATGGCCGACTACATCGCCGAGGTCACCGCGCGCACCGGCCTGTCCGGCCGCGTCACCCTGGGCCATATGACATCCCTGGCGGGCCAGGACCCCGCCCGCAGGCGGCATACCCTCGAGCACCTGGCGTCAGCCGGTGTCGCGGTGGTCCCGCTCCCCGCCACCGATATGCATCTTGGCGGGCGCTCGGACACCACCAATATCCGCCGCGGCATCGCCCCGATCCGCGAACTCTGGGCCGCGGGCATTCGAACCGCCTACTCCTCCAACAACATTCGCAACGCCTTCACCCCATACGGCAACGCCGATCTGCTGGATGTCGGCCTGTTCCTGGCTCAGACCTCACACCTGTCCGGCCCCGAGGACCTGACCCGGGTGCTCGCCATGGCGACCACCCAGGCAGCTCACATCACCGGCATCTCCCCCACCTACGGTCTGCGTCCGGGCGCCGACGCCGATCTGGTGGTGCTGTCCACACACCGGGTCGATCACGCTCTCCTGGACCGGCCCGCCCGCGCCTACGTCCTCAAAGCGGGCCGAATCGTGGCCCGCACCAATACATTCACCGAGCTCAGCCCCGCCCGCGCGCTGTCCAGGTGATCGCTCGGCATCACCGCGGTCCACTACTTCCCGCAGACCCGAGGTCCAGCTGGTTGAGCAGATTCTGAATGACGATCCACGGGTTCATGCTCGGTCCTTTACATCTCATGGTTGTGATGGCAGTCACGATATGTTGTCATGAAGAAACGCAGATACACAATGCGTGTCTTTGTATCTCTCTCAACGAAGAGGCTTGGCAGCATGGATGCACACCGACTCAACCGACGTGACGCGATGCGGGCAGGGGGCGGGCTCCTGGGCGCGGTCGGCGCCATGTCACTGGTCGCACGGACCGCGCGGGCGGAACCCTGGACGTGGTCACCGAACGATTCGATCGTCGGCAGCGGCGGCGGCGCGGACCCGCTCACCCTGTGGGATCCCGAAGCCGATCCGGTGGTGGCCAAGGTGATGGACGATGGCAATGTCCCCGAGGTCAATCGGCTGCTGGCGACCTGGACGCACAACACCCAACCGCTGCCGGACGGCCTGCCCCGCGAACTCGCCGATTTCATCGAATACGCCCGGCAACTACCGTCCTGGACCGATCAGGGCAAGCTCGCGAGTTCCTTCGACTTCACCAGGAAACGCGGACTGTATCTGGGTGTGCTCTACGCCTTCGCCAGCGGAATGATGTCCACGGTCATTCCGCACGAAGCACTCGCGGTGTACTACTCGCGCGGCGGCACACATCTGAAGGACCGCATCGCCAAGACCGCGAAATTCGGATACGACATCGGCACCGTCAATGCCTACGGCGACGGTGGTGAAATGGTCGTGACCTGCGTGAAAACCCGAATCATCCATGCCGCCGTGCGCCATCTGCTGCCGCAGTCACCGCACTGGCCCGCGGGGGTCACCCCGATCACCCAGGACGATCTGATGGTCACCTGGCACAGCCTGGCCACCACCATCATGCGCACGCTCAACAGCTGGCAATTGCGCATTCCCACAGCCGAATCCGAGGGATACCTGCACAGTTGGCAACTGGCCGGACATCTGCTCGGCATTCGCGACGAATACATTCCGGCCAGCTGGGATCAGGCCGATGCCCAGGCCGCACAGGTGCTGGACCCGATCCTCGCGCCCACCGCCGAGGGCATCAACCTGGCCGATCAGCTGCTCAACCTGGGCGCCAACCTGGATCTGACACTGCTCAGTCGCGGCATTCTGGGCGCGTTCACCCGATTCATCATGGGCGACAAGGTCGGGAACTGGCTTCAGATCCCCCGCGAGCCGGTGTGGAGTCCACTGCTGGAGGTGGCGTGGGGACCGTTCGTGGCGGTCCGCGAAGGCGTGCTGGCCGCCGCTCCGGCGGTCGATATCCCGTACTGGATGTTCGACGAGTTCCTGCGTCAGTTCGCCATGTGGTACGTCGCCGAACTGCGGATGCCGTTGAGCATCGAAATCCCGTTGACCAACCGGTGACACCGCGAGGCCGACCGTCAGTGGAACAATCGACGCAGAGTGACGGCGCCATCGACCGACTGACGGAGTAATGAGATGTCCCAGGAGACACCCGTGGAAGCCGCGCCTCCCGCAGCGGACGTATCGCTGTTCGAACGCGCCTACCGCGAGGCGATCGACCATATCGACGACACCGATCCGATCCGCACCCGCATCCTGGACGCCGCCGACGAACGCTTCCAGCACTGGGGAATTCAGCGTTCGACAATGGAGGATGTGGCGCGCCAGGCGGGTGTCTCCCGCATCACCGTCTACCGCCGCTTCACCACCAAGGATGAGCTGGTCGAGCATGTCATCCTGCGCGAGTTCCGGCGCTACTTCGATAAATTCCTCGGCGATATCGCCGCGGCGACCACTCCCGCCGATCGCGCGGTCCTCGGTTTCGTGAGCTCGCTGCGCACCTTTCGAGGCAATCCGCTGATCGGCACCCTGATCACCGCCGAACCCGATCATTTCATCGGCTCGCTCATCGGCGACGGCGGTCGATCGGTGGCCATGGTCAGCCAGTTCGTCGCCCACCAACTCCGCCAGGAACAACGCGCGGGCACCATCGGCGCGGACCTGAATGCCGATGTGGTCGCCGAACTGATGGTCCGGCTCTGCGCCTCGTTCCTGGCGATCCCGAGTCAGATCGTGGATATCTACGATGATGAGCAACTGGCCCGGATCGCCCGCCAATACCTCGTCCCGCTGCTCGGGCCGCCGCCCGCGCAACGCTGATCTCGCCTCGAACCCGTTCTGCCGGTGCGACTGTGGCCGGGACAAGAGCACACACCTGACAGACCGCGCGGATGATCGGCGCTATCGTGTGCGCACAGCTACCGATCGGATTATCGAGGAGGACGCTATGCGAAGGATCGTCCCGGCTCTGTCGACCGTGACGGCGTGGGCGGGAATCGGCGCCGCGTGCGCGGTCGCACTCGCCCCGGCCGCGGCGGCCGAACCCTCGATCTACGAACCGAGCATCACCCCGTGCGGTCACCTGTTCACGACCCCGCTCGAACCGCCGCGCCCCGGAACGAGTGTCTATTGGAGTCCCTTCGGCACCGCGGACATCGTCTGTTTCGACACCGGATGGCTGCCGATCAGCTACTACCAGCGTGATCCGGCGGGCCAGTGGCACGCCATGAACCAACTGATCCCGGGCAACTACTTCATCAACCTGGTCGGCTACGGCCATCTGCCCGCCTGAAAAGGATCACTCGCGGTAGATCGCGACGTGTGCCCCGGTGGCGGTGCCGACGCTCCAGGGACCCACGCATGACGCCGAGCCCGTCCCCGAGGGGCTGAACGAACCGCTCCAGGAACCGCTGTACGGGCCGACCGCCATGAGGGGGAACGAGTTCGGCACCCCGTGCAGGCCCCAGCAGTCCACGATCAGGGCGTACTCGCGCCCGGCGGGGGCGTCGACGTCATGGCAGGTCGCGGTGGCACCGGTGAGATCCCGGTTGATGGTGCAGTCTTCCGGCGCGGCTTGCGCTGTGCCGGAGCCGATTACGGCGGCGAAGCCCACGCCCAGCAGCGTGGCGGTGGTAACCCGTGCGGTGGCGGCCAGCGGTGTTCGCATTCGAATCCCTCTCGTTGGACAGCACTCCGAAACGATCATGTGTTTGTCGAATCCCCGGTCCGGGGCGTTACCAAACATGGCCCCCGGACCGACGCGGCGCACCCGGTCGCCCCCGACGGGCAGTGCTCCGGCGAGGACTTCTCGCCCATCGCGCGCTCCATCGTCCGGTACGCGGTTCGAGGACCAATGTCCCTGCCGGACGGTACCCGCGGCGGGACAGACTCATCGCATTCGAACTGCGGCGATGAGGAGACGAAGATGCCGAGCACGGCGCGCAGAGGGCTCGAACTGGTTTTCAATATGTCGTATCTGGCGGCGATCTGGGGGCTGGTGATCGCCATGCGGAGGCGGCGGGAGCGGGTGGAGCCCGCGGATCAGCCTGCGGCGGAACGACTTCGGGAGGCGTTCACACTGCTCGCCGTCGGCGATACCGCACATCTGACGCTGCGGGCGATCTCGCTGACGCGCGGGCCGGGACGGGGGTATGTGACGTGGCGGGGTCGGCGCGCCGGGTTGATCGGGCTGGGTGAGATGGCCACCTCGATCACCATCACGCTGTTCTACGTGTTGTCGCTGGATGCGTGGCGGCTCCGGTTCCAGCGGAGCTGGGATCGGTTCACCGGGGCACTGCTCGGGCTGTCGGTGGTGCGATTGCTGATGCTGGCCATGCCTTTCAATCGGTGGGATCGCGATGAGACGCCCGTGGGGTGGGGTGTGGACCGCAATATTCCGTTGCTCGTGGTCGGCGCGAGCGAGATCGCCGTGCTGCGGCGGGACAGTCGGCGCACCGGCGACCGCACCTTCGGCGCCCTGGCCAACGCGATGGCGGCTTCGTTCGCCTGCTATCTGCCCGTGGTGCTGTTCGCCCGGCGCATCCCGCAACTCGGTCTGCTGATGATCCCGAAAACCCTTGCGTACCTTTACATGGCGCTACGCGTCTATCGGGATCTCTATCGTGGCCGGGCATCCGGGCAGGCCGTGCCCGGGCCGGACGCGTCAGATGGCGGCGGCGAGGTGGCGAGCCATATCGATGAGGGCATGGTCGGTGTCGGGAGCGCCGAGTAGACAGAGGCCGGTGGGAATTCCGTCCACGGGGGCCAGCGGAAAGGTCACCGCCGGAAGCCCTGCCAAGGAAGCCAGACAGGTCAGGTGCAGGGTGCGGGTGCGACCCGCTTCCAGTTCGGCGGGGTCCGCGTCACGGTCGGGCGGCTGGGTCGCGGTGGTGGGCAGCAGCAGCATTCGACCCGCGAGAGCGGTGCGCAGGTGGGTGGCGGCGTCGGACAGCACCCGGCGACCCGCTCCGGCGGCGGCCGCGGTGATACCCGCGGCGAAGGAGAAGCGCTGGGCCACTTCGGGACTCAGGGCGCCGGGATGGGCACGGATCCAATCCCCGTGAGTGGCCCAGGCTTCGTGGGCCTGGACGGTGCGAAACGCGGTGAACCAGGTCTCGAGTTCGGTCTCCAGATCCACCGGGTTCGCCTCCACCGTCTCCGCAACGGCGAGCGTTGCCGCGGCCAGCGCCGGATCGGCGACCTCGCAGAGCATTCGGTCCACTATCGGCCGGGCAGGATTCGAGAGCGCGGGGCGCTGCGCCGCCGGTATGAGGCATTCGGCGACGGCGGCGAGGGTATGCGGATCGGCGGCGATCCAACCGACGGTATCGAAGGAGGGAGCCAGCGGGAGCACACCGCGAGTCGATATGCGGGCGTGCGTGGTTCGGATCCCCCAGAGACCCTGATAGGCGGCGGGAACCCGGATCGAGCCCGCGGTGTCGGTGCCGAGGCCGATCCGCGCCTCACCCCGCGCCACGGCAACCGCGGATCCGCTGGACGAACCGCCCGGAATACGCTGCGGCGCGGCCGGATTCACGGGCATGCCGTAGCCGCCATTGGCACCGGTGATGCTGTAGGCGAATTCGTCGGTGTGGGCGATTCCGGCGATATCCGCCCCGGCCCCGAGCAGGGCCGCGACCACGTAGGCGTGCCGGGGCTCGGGGTCGCCGAGATACTCCCGCACGCCCGCGCCCACGGCGAAACCCGCTACGGCATAGAGATCTTTGACCGCCACGGTGTGGCCCGTGAGCGCACCGGGGGCGGGCGCGGCGATCAGGGGCGCGCCGTGTACGCGCCACACACCATTCGCGAGTGAATCGTCGGCACCTCCCGGCTGTGAGGGCTCGTGTCGCGACATCTCGGCCTCCGGCGCGGCCGGATCGGCGGGCGCTCCGGCCATTACGCGCGCTCCAGAATGCGACGGGCCAGCTCCGTGGTGGCGTGCTGGGCGAAATCGGCGACGCGGATCTCGCCGTGCACGCCGCGCACCTGATCCACGGCCTGGGAGATATTGAAATCCGTTGCGGCACTCAGGTAGAGGTACGCCTGCTGCGGATCGGCATCGAACAGCGCCACCACCATTTCGATGGTATTGCGGACACATGCCTCCAGCGCCCTGTTCAGGTCCGGATCCAGTCCGGTGGGAATCACGAAGCCGTGCGCGGCGGCGAAGGGGCCGATAGGACGGCCGAGCCCTGCTGTCACCGTCGCGGCGGGAATCAGGTCCACCGTCAACCGCGCACGCAGCGGCGCTTCCAACGCGGTCAGCGCGACCTCACCATTGCCCTGCGCGAAGTGCGGATCACCGATATAGAACAGCGCATCGGAAACCTGCACGGGGAGAAAGAGTGTCGCGCCGGGCGTGAGACGGCGGATATCGATGTTGCCACCGTGCTGACCGGGCGGGACCGACGACAATCGCGCATCGGTATCGGTGGCCACCCCGATCAGCCCCAGGAACGGGTTGAGCGGAAATTCGGCGGCGTGCGGGCGATCGGGGTGCAGTGGCATGCGCCCGAACCACTGTCCGGCACGGGATTCCACGCTACAGAACTGGCCGTAATCACCGTCGAAGCCGAGCTTGTGCGCCAGTACACCGCGATTGTGCCGGGTGGAGACCACACCGTAGGGCGCGCGCATGGTGAGATCGTCGATACGAATGGCGAGCAGATCGCCCGGGCGCGCACCGTTCACCGCGATCGGCCCGGTGACGATATGCGGTCCGGCGAGCGAGTCCCGCTTGCGCGCGGTGGTGACTTCGATTGCGTCACAGAGGATATGGTCCCGCTCGACGCCATGCCTGCCGAAGTAGGCCACCGGATCCGAGCCCTGATCCTCCAGAATGCCCTCGTGGCTGATGGTGTCGATGAGCACCGACTGCCCGGGATCGATGCTCGCGATCGGTGTGTCGCCCGCATGGGGGATACGTCCCCACAGCACTTTGTCCGGCTCGGAGGCGATGTACCGCGCCTCGCCGCCGATTCCCTCGCCCTGTTGCAGCACCGCGAACGCGGGGGCGAATCCCTGCACAATCGACGTCACGCGCACACCTTCCCTACCCGACCGCAATTGGTCGGACCATCCGATGTGCCGACCATAGGACAGCTCACCGGCCCGAGGCGCTGTTCGAAACCAGACGTAACTATTGCTTAACGCCGCCGAAATCGCCTACCTCCGAATGTATTTAGAGTTGAGCCGATGACGGCTTCGATACCACCGCTGAGCCGCCGCACCCGCAGTGTCAGCGCGGAGGTCGCGGCACACCTGGAAGGGTTGATCATCAGCGGCGAACTGCGCGCCGGTGATCGGCTGCCATCGGAGCGCGAGCTCGCCGCGAAGATGAATATCTCCCGATCGTCGCTGCGGCAGGCGATGTTCGAGCTGGAGTCCAAGAAGCTCATCGAGCGCAGGCAGGGCCGCGGTAGCACCGTCACCGATATACCGCGCGCGGCAGCGGAGTTGGCGGGCGGACTGGGCGAGGCCGAGATCGAGTTGGGGCATGCCAGCGAATTACGCGATCTGGTCGAGCCGCGCATCGCGCACCTGGCGGCGCTGCGCGCGGTGGAATCCAATCTGCTGTCATTGGAGAATGTGCTGACGCGCAGCCATGAAACCCTCTCCGCCGAGGAGTCGGTGCGGCTGGATATCGAATTCCACGCGCTGCTCGCGCATGCGGCGCAGAATCCGCTGCTGGTGACGTTGTGCACCATGACCGCCGAGTGGACGCGGCGCACCCGGACGCTCTCGCATCGCACCCGGGTGGGGCGGCGGATATCGCTGCACGGCCACCATCTCATCTACGACGCGGTCGCCCGCCAGGACGGCGAGGCTGCCGCGGCGGCGATGGAACAACATCTGCGCGAGGTGCGGGAGTTGAGCCTGCGCACCGGGCGGCGTTGAAGGCCCTGTCGACCGGAATCGGCAGAACCTATTGCGGCGCTGCGGGTGTGGATCCCGGCCGAAAGCGCGCCGGGATGACGGGGGCAGTTCAACGAGGTGCGGCTACATCGGGGCTGAACCTTCCTGCAACGGTTCAGGATTCGGCGTTGGCGAGGGCGCGGAACGTACGGCGGTACGCCAAGGGGGCTACGCCGATGGCCTCGTGCATGTGCTGGCGCAGGGAGGTACCGGTGGCGAAACCTACTTCGGCGGCAATGCGATCCACGGAAAGCTCTGTGGTTTCCAGGAGTTCGCGCGCGCGGAAGACGCGCTGCTGGATGAGCCAGCGGCCGGGGCTGATGCCGACCTCGTCGCGGAAGCGGCGGGCGAACGTGCGGCCGGACATGCGGGCGCGGTCGGCGAGATCGGCCATGGTGAGCGGGGTGTGCAGGTTCTCCAGGGCCCACTGCCGAGCGTCGGCGGTGCCCGCGGCGGCGGGCGGGGGTACGGGCTGTTCGATGAATTGCGCCTGGCCGCCTTCGCGCCAGGGCGCGACGACGCAGCGGCGGGCCACCATATTGGCGACCTCGCTGCCGTGATCGCGGCGAATCAGGTGCAGGCACAGGTCGACTCCGGCGGACGCGCCCGCGGAGGTGAGGATGTCGCCATCGTCCACGTAGAGCACATTCGGGTCGACCCGGATACGGGGATAGAGCTCGCGGAAGCGATCCGCGAAGTTCCAGTGTGTGGTGGCGGGGCGATCGTCCAGGAGTCCGGCGGCGGCCACGACTATCGCGCCGGTGCAGATGGAGACCAGCCGCGCGCCCGGTCTGATCCGTGCGAGCGCCTCCGAAACCTGCTGCGGCAGGCCACTATCCAGCATGCCCAGCACATCGCAGGGCGCGATCACCACGGTATCCGCGGTCGCCAACAGGCTCGCGTCGTGCTCGACGGCAATGTGGAAATCGGAGTTGCTGCGCACCGGCCGACCGTCGACCGAGCAGGTGAGCACCTCGTACCGCCCGTCGGCCGTACCGAACACCCGGTTCGGGATACCCAGCTCGAATGGATACACCCCGTCCAATGCCAGCACGACCACACGATGCGGCCGGATTGCCTCGATCTGCATGGCACGATCCTATCGAATAATGGCGATCATGCCATTTCCCGGTGCGTCCATCGACGGCAAGCTGATCTCATGAGCGAGAACATCCCCCAGACCATGCGCGCCATCAGCCAGGACACGCTCGGCGGCCCCGAGGTGCTGGCCGAGGTGCAGCGCCCGGTTCCGCAGCCCGGTCCGAGCGAGATTCTGGTGCGCGTGCGCGCCACCGCCCTCAACCCCACCGACTGGGGTCACCGTCGCCGCCCCGGACTGTTCCTGCCCCCGCCGCCGTTCGTCCTCGGCTGGGACGTCTCCGGCGAGGTCGTCGCCGTCGGTATCGGCGTGACCCTCTTCCAACCCGGTGACGAGGTCTTCGGCATGCTCCCCTACCCGCACGGGCACGGCGCGGCCGCCGAGTACGTGACCGGACCGACCCGCGCGTTCGCCCGCAAACCCGCCAACCTCGATCACATTCAGGCCGCGGCCATCCCGCTGGCGGCGCTCACCGCCTGGCAATCCCTGGTCGATACGGCGAATGTGCAGCAGGGGCAACGGGTGCTGATCCATGCCGCGGCGGGCGGCGTCGGCCACTTCGCGGTGCAGATCGCGAAATCTCGCGGCGCGTACGTGATCGGCACCGCCAGCTCGGCCAATCACGAATTCCTGCACGCCCTGGGCGCTGACGAGGTGATCGACTATCACGCGGTCGATGTGCACGAGACGGTCCGCGATGTGGATGTCATCCTCGATCCCATCGATGCCGACCATGCCATCGAATCGATGAGATCGCTGCGCCCACAGGGAGTTCTCGTCTCACTGCGCGCCCTCGGAGCCGAGAGCCTGGTGTCCGCCGCCGCCGAGCGTGGCGTGCGCGCGGTCCTGCTGCTGGTCGAGGCCGATCACGCGGGTATGACCGCACTGGCCGAGCTCGCCGAATCCGGTGCACTCCGCCCGGCCATCGCGGGCACCTTCCCACTCGCCGATGCCGCCAAGGCGCACGCCCTGGGCGAAACCGGCCGCACCGCGGGCAAACTCGTTCTCACCGTCGACTGAACCGGACGCGACCGCGACGCGTAGGACCCGGTATGGGCCGAGCCCGATAACCCTCCCACCGGCCGGACGACGCTTCCCCGTACCCCGATATCCGGGGAAGAGGTTGTGGGAGAAGCGCTCCGGGACATCACCTGTCCCGGAGCGCTCGCCCGTGTGACCACGACCTGCTACAGCGAGTCGAACAGACCCGGATGTTGTTCGCGGGCACGGACTTCGATGGAACCGAAGACCAGATCGGGCGGCGGGACCAAGCCGAGGTGCTCCCAGGCGGCGGCCGTGGCCACGCGCCCCCGGGGAGTTCGGGCGATCAAACCCGCACGCACGAGGAAGGGTTCGCAGACCTCTTCCACGGTCGCGGACTCCTCACCCACCGCCACGGCGAGGGTGGACACACCCACCGGGCCGCCGTTGAAACTGCGGATGAGCGCGGCCAATACCGCGCGGTCCAGGCGATCCAGGCCGAGCACGTCCACGTCGTACACCTCGAGGGCGGCGTTGGCGATATCACGGGTGACCATGCCATCGGCCTTCACCTCGGCGTAGTCGCGAACGCGACGCAGTAGGCGATTCGCGATACGCGGCGTGCCACGGGAGCGACCGGCGATCTCGGCGGCAGCGTCCTCCTCGATCTGGACGCCGAGAATCCGGGCCGAGCGGATCAGAATCCGTTGCAGCTCATCGGGTTCGTAGAAATCCATATGCCCGGTGAAGCCGAAGCGGTCACGCAGCGGACCGGTGAGCGCACCGGAGCGGGTGGTCGCGCCGACCAGGGTGAAGGGGGCGATATCCAAGGGAATCGACGTCGCACCCGGCCCCTTGCCGACCACCACATCGACGCGGAAATCCTCCATGGCGAGGTAGAGCATCTCCTCCGCGGGCCGTGCCATGCGGTGGATTTCGTCGATGAACAGCACATCGCCCTCGACGAGATTGCTGAGCATGGCGGCCAGATCCCCGGCGCGCTCCAGCGCCGGACCCGAGGTCAGGCGCAGGGCGGTGCCGAGTTCACCGGCGATGATCATGGCCATACTCGTCTTACCCAGGCCCGGCGGCCCGGAGAGCAGTACGTGATCCGGGGTGCCGCCACGCTGTTTCGCACCGCGCAGCACCAGCGCCAACTGTTCCCGCACCCGCGGCTGGCCGATGAAATCGTCCAGCGATTTCGGGCGCAGACTGGCCTCGATCTCGCCGTCGGAGGCGAGATAGCCCGCGGTGACCGCTGATTCGGCCGCATCGGTGTCGAAGTCGGTGCCGGGGGCGAACTCCGGTTCCGGAGCGAAGTCGGATTCGTCGTCGATCATGAGCGCCTACCGGTTCTTGCCCAGCAGCCCCAGCGCGGCCCGCAATGCCTGCGAGGTGCCCAGGTCCGGATCGTGCACCAGCACCGCCTCGACGGCGGGTTCGGCCTGTTTGACCGGGAAGCCGAGGCCGATGAGCGCCTCCACCACCTGTTCGCGCACCGGCGTCGCCACCGCGGCCGGACCCGATCCGGGCGGACCCGACTGCACGGGAACGAGATCCACCTTGTCGCGCAACTCCACCACCATGCGCTCGGCGCCGCGCTTGCCGATACCGGGCACGCGGGTCAGCGCGGCCACATTGCTCTCGGCGAGCGCCTTGCGCAGGGCTTCGGGTTCGAGCACCGCGAGCACCGCCATGGCGATCTTGGGGCCGACGCCGGAGACGGTGAGCAGCAGTCCGAAGAGTTCGCGAGATTCGGTGTCGGAGAACCCGAACAGCGTCATCGAGTCCTCGCGCACGATCATGGTCGTATAGAGCCGCGCGTCCTCCCCGGTGGTGAGCGTGGATAGGGTGGCGGGAGTGGCATTGAGCCGATACCCGACCCCGGCGGCCTCCAGGACCACATGGTCGAGCCCGATCTCGAGCACCTCACCGCGTACCGACGCGATCACCCGGATACCGCCTTCCGTTGCTGGGCAAGCCTTTCCTCGTACATGCGCCGCTGCGCCGCCGCCAGGGCCTCGGCCTTGGCCATGCGATCGATCATCGGCGCGCGCCAGCAGTGACAGATCGCCAATGCCAGCGCGTCGGCGGCGTCCGCGGGTCTCGGCGCGACCGCCAGCCCGAGGATACGGGTGACCATGGTGGTCACTTGCGCCTTGTCCGCGGAACCGTTTCCGGTGACCGCGGCCTTGACCTGACTCGGGGTGTGGAAGTGCACCGGGATACCGCGCCGCGCCGCCGCCAGCGCGATCACCCCGCCCGCCTGTGCGGTGGCCATGGCCGTGCGCACATTGTGCTGGGAGAACACCCGCTCGACCGCGACCGCCTCGGGAAGGTATTCGTCCATCCACGCCTCGGCCGCGTCGGCGACACCCATAAGCCGTTGTGCGAGATCCATATCGGACGGGGTGCGCACCACATCGACGGCCAGGGCCGTCACCGTGCGCCCCACTCCACCCTCGACCATGCTGAGCCCGCACCGGGTGAGCCCGGGGTCGACGCCCATCACCCGCACGAAAACCCCTCTCACCGCAGACGAACAACTGTTCGAGAGTCTAACGGACCCGAACCGGTTCCCCGCCCACCGACACGACCGCACCGCCCGAGTGCTTCAGGAGCACACCGGTTCCACGCCGAGCAGAGTCGGATCCTTCGCCCGCACAGCCCATTCCCGCGCCGGATCGGCCACCAGTCGCCTGTTGCGTAGATCCAGTAGTCCGCTGACATGAGTGATGGTCGCCGACAACTCACCGTCCGCCCGGGTGAATCGATGCTCGACCCGATAGGTCTTGCCCGCACCCCACACCCATTCGCAGGTCACATCGACCCGATCCCCCGCCCGCAACTCCCGGTGATACTTGATCACCGTCTCGAGATTGACCGGCCCGAACCCATCCCCCAGTAGCTGCTCCACCGAAACACCAGCCGCCCGAACGCATTCGAACCGCGCATGATCGGCGAACTGCTGGTAGGCACTCCCATTCACATGCAATTGGTGATCGAGATCGGAGACCCTGACCTCGATCCGTATCCGAAACGCCTCATCCGCATTCGTCACTACCACACCCTTGCAGACACCACCGACACTGATGATGTTTCAGGGCCTTGACCGCTGTATCTCTCCCACCGACTGTCGCCCTGCTGGGCTGACCATCACTTGGTCTGATCGGTAGTCAAGGCTCCCGCTCGCCGGCCGGGCGGACATGACTTAATAAGAGCCTGGCGAAGCCTCATCAATGTCCTGTCTGCTCGCCCGACCGGCGTCGACCCACCGAAGTCGTTACGGGAAGGCAGTATCAAGCATGGCAGCGTCGCGGCCGGTCACCAATATCTCGCTCGTGGCGGGAGCCGATACCCACGCCGACACCATCCACGTCGCGGCCCTGGACGCGGTGGGGCGGGAACTGGGCGATCACGAATTCCCCACCACCGCAACCGGATACCGGGACGCCCTGGAGTTCTTGGCCTCCCACGGAACTGTGGATGTCGTCGGCATCGAGGGCACCAGCTCCTACGGGGCAGGGTTCACCCGCGCGGTCCTCGCGGCGGGAATCGAGGTCCGCGAGGTCATCCGGCCCGAACGATCCGTGCGGCGGATGCACGGAAAATCCGACCCCATCGACGCCTACCAGGCCGCCCGCGCGGTCTTGTCCGGGCGCGCGAACGCCGCACCCAAGACCGAGCAGATCGAGGCGCTGCGCGCGTTGAACAACGCCCGCCGCTCAGCGGTCAAAGCCAGCACCGCCGCGATGAACCAGATCCACCACATGCTCATCACCGCCCCAGCCGCGATCCGGGAGAAGTACCGGCACCTGAAGGACAAAGCACTGGTCACCGCGCTCGCAGCCTGCCGACCAGACAGAGCTGATCCGGTCGTGCGGGCGGTGCTGACCGCGCTCAAGACCCTGGCCCAACGACACCGCTTCCTCACCACCCAGGCCGACGATCTCCAGAAACAGGTCCGCGAACTGGCCACCGCCGCCAACCCCCACCTGATGTCTCTGCACGGGGTCGGCCCCAACACCGCCGCCCAACTGCTCATCACCGCCGGAGCCAACCCCGAACGACTTCGCAGCGAAGCATCCTTCGCCGCCTTATGCGGCACCGCCCCGGTTCCTGCATCCTCGGGCAAGACCACCCGCTACCGGCTCTCCCGAGGCGGTGACAGACACGCGAACTGCGCCCTGCACACCATCGCACTGGTCCGTATGTCCTCCGACGCCCGCACCCGCGAATTCGTTCGCGCACAACGTGATAAAGGCCGCAACCCCGCCGAGATCCTGCGCATCCTCAAACGCGCGATCGCTCGCGAGGTCTTCAAATCCCTCACCCGCGGCCTGGCCGCTCCCGGACTCGAAGACCTGCGCCCAGCACGGCAAGCCAAGAACATTCCCCTCAGCATCGCCGCAGCCGCTATGGGCACCTACGTCACCAAGATTTGCCGCACCGAACTGGGCACCTACCCCGATTACGAACTCGCCCAACGCTACCGAGCATGGCTCGCCGCAGCATGACTTGACACAAATAGGAGCATCAAGAATCGGCGACGCTATAGCCCGTGTGCCCGAAATGCCTGGTACGCATCGTCACTGAACAGCACGAATCGCACCTCCCGGACGCTGGTCCCGACACTCCGCACCGTCTCGACCGCGATGCGCGCCCCATCCGCCATGGGCCATCGGAAGATTCCCGTCGAGATCGCCGGAAACGCGACCGACGCCGCCCCCAAATCATCTGCCACCCGCAGCGATTCGCGATAACAGGAGGTCAGCAAGTCCGAGCGATCCTCGGTCTCGGACCACACCGGGCCGACCGTATGGATCACCCACCGCGCGGGCAGCCGCCCCGCTGTCGTGGCCACCGCCTGCCCGGTGCCGAGTCCCCGCCCGTACTGCGAAGCGCGCAACGCCCGGCACTCCGCCAGAATCTCCGGCCCGCCCTTGCGATGAATCGCCCCATCCACGCCCCCACCACCCAGCAGCGACGAATTGGCCGCATTCACCACGGCATCCACATCTTGCTCGGTGATATCCCCTCGAACCGCCAGCAATTCGACCATGCCCTCGATTCTTCCACGGCACTCACGCCAATCACGTGCTACCGCCGCAGCTTTCAGTGGTCCGGGCGATGTCCACGCCATGACGCAGGGAGCCTCTCGCGTTCGGCCAGCGTCATTACATGGACGGCGGTGAAGACGACGAAGGCCGCCTTCCGGAATGGGAGGCGGCCTTCGGATTCGCGTGGCGCGACGAGCTAGTCGTCGAGCTCGGCGAGGACCTCGTCGGAGATGTCCACATTGGTGTAGACGTTCTGGACGTCGTCACTGTCTTCGAGGGCGTCGACCAGCTTGAAGACCTTGCGGGCGGTGTCGGCGTCGACCGAGACCGACATCGACGGCTGGAAGCCCGAGTCGGCGGAGTCGTAGTCGTAACCGGCGGCCTGCAGGGCCGTGCGGACCGCGATCAGATCGCCCGGCTCGGAGATGACCTCGAAGGTGTCGCCGTTGTCGTTGACCTCTTCGGCGCCGGCGTCGAGCACGGCCATCAGCACATCGTCCTCGGAGAGACCGTTCTTCTCCAGGGTGACCAGGCCCTTGCGGTGGAACAGGTACGACACCGAACCCGGATCGGCCATGGAGCCGCCGTTGCGGGTCATCGCCACGCGCACCTCACCGGCGGCGCGGTTGCGGTTGTCGGTGAGACATTCGATCAGCACCGCAACACCATTGGGGCCGTAGCCCTCGTACATGATGGTCTGCCAGTCGGCGCCGCCGGCCTCTTCACCACCGCCGCGCTTACGGGCACGCTCGATATTGTCATTCGGTACCGACGACTTCTTCGCCTTTTGAATGGCGTCGTACAGGGTCGGATTGCCGTCCGGGTCACTACCACCGGTGCGGGCCGCCACCTCGATGTTCTTGATCAACTTGGCGAAGAGCTTGCCGCGCTTCGCGTCGATCCCGGCCTTCTTGTGCTTGGTGGTGGCCCATTTGGAGTGGCCGCTCATTCCCTACTTCCTCGGTTCAGGGGGCGGAGTAGTTTCACCACAGCGACACTACGTGCCCACGGACGGACAGCGCCCCAGTCTACTGCGCGCGACCCGGACGGCCGCGAGCACATGATCGCGGGCGGCGGGTCAGACTCCGGCGCGGGGCCGCACCAGCGTTTCCACGAAAAGGCGATGCACGCGCAGATCGCCGGTCACCTCCGGATGGAAGGAGGTCGCCAGCACATTGCCCTGGCGCACCGCGACAATCGTCCCTGCCGCCGGACCCGAGGGCACGCGCGCCAGCACCTCGACGTCCGCCCCCGCACGCTCCACCCAGGGCGCGCGAATGAAGACCGCCCGTACCGGACCGTCGTCGAGCCCGGCGAACTCCAGATCGGTCTCGAAGGAGTCGACCTGACGGCCGAAGGCATTGCGCCGCACCGTCATATCGATGCCGTTCAAGGTATGCATATCCGGGCGGGTGTCGAGCACCTCGTTCGCCAGCAGGATCATGCCCGCGCAGGAACCGTAGGCGGGCATACCGTCGCGCAGTCGCTGCCGCAGCGGTTCCAGGAGTTCGAAGACCTCGAGCAGTTTGCTGATCGCTGTGGATTCGCCACCGGGCAGTACCAATCCGTCGACGGCCGCCAGCTCGGATTCGCGGCGCACCGCGACGGGCTCGGCGCCGCACGCCGCCAACGCGTGCGTGTGCTCGCGCACGTCGCCCTGTAATGCCAGCACACCAATCCTCGGAGTCACGCCGTCGAGCATACGGTTCAGCGCTGCGCGGGCCTTCCCCACCTGCGGATCCGGGGCGGCCGGATGCTCCTACCGGGGGTTACAGCGGTTCGGGCAAAGGGGACGTTGTGGCCGCCGCAAGGTGGTCGTCATCGCCGAGGTGGAACCCCCGGCGGGCTGGAATCATCTGCTGCCCAGCCACCGCAGCGACGAACTCGAACGCGTCCTGCGCAAAATGCCGGATACGGTGGTCTGTCACCTGCGCGTACAGACCGCCTGAGCCACACGAATGGCCCCGGCAACAGTGCTTGAGTTCCAGTGGTCGTCGCCGGGGCCATTTGCCTTGTGCGTCAGTTGGTTCCGGGCGGGAAGGATTCGGTCTTCTTGTCACGGAAGGTGCGAATCAGCCCCTCCTGCACCACCACCGCGACGAGCTCGCCCCGCTGGTTCCAGATGCGCCCGGCGGTCAGCGCGCGGCCGAAGCCCGCGGACGGGGACTGCTGGTCGTAGAGCAGCCAGTCGTCGGCGCGGAACGGGCGCAGGAACCACATGGCGTGATCGAGCGAGGCGTTCTGGGTCGGCTCGTCCGGGTGCGGGACCTTGGACGAGCCGAGCAGGGTCATATCGCTCATGTACGCCAGCGTGCAGACGTGGAACAGCGGATCATTGGGCAGCGGGTGGCGGTAGCGGAACCACACCTGTTGCTGGGCGGCGAGACCTTCGCGCCGATCCACCTTCTCCTGCGGGACGGTGCGAATGTCCCAGTGCTCCCATTCGCGCATGGCCCAGAGCCGTTCGGGGCTCATACTGACCGCCGCGTCGGGCAGATCGTCCGGCGCGGGCACCGTCGGCATCTCGTCCTGATGCTCGGGCCCCTCGTCACCGACGTGGAAGGAGGCCGACATGGTGAATATGGCCTCGCCGTTCTGCACGCCGGTGACCCGGCGGGTGCAGAACGAACGACCTTCCCGAATGCGATCCACCAGGTAGACGGTGGGTTCGAGCGGATTGCCCGGCCGCAGGAAGTAACCGTGCAGCGAATGCACCTGATACCCCGGATCGACCGTCCGCACCGCCGACACCAGCGCCTGGGCGGCGACCTGACCGCCGAACGTGCGCGGCAGCTGCGTCTCGGTGGACGCGCCACGGAAGATGTCACGCTCGAGCCGCTCGATTTCGAGGGCCTCTTCGATCGTCGCCATGCACCGTTCCCTTCCGGATTGTCCGGCTCAGGCTAACAACCGGAAACCGGTGTGAGCCGCGCGACCTGCCCGAACGCCGAGATCATCGGCCGATCCCGGTATGCGGTGCCGAATCGACCATGATGGACAGGTGCCCGAGTTCACCGCCATCACTCCGAGTGCCCTGGCCGCCTTGGTCGCGAACCGCGCGAACGAGTTGAGCGGCTTCGCGGTGATCGCCGTGGACGGTGCGGATGCGGCGGAGCCGGTGCGGTTCGCGGAGTCGGTCGTCGAACTGCTGCGGACGACCGGACGCCCCGCCGAGGTGGTCGCAGTGCACGACTTCGTGCGTCCGGCCTCGGTGCGGCTGGAGTTCGATCGGGAGGACGAATACACCTACCGCACAGGGTGGTTCGACTATTCGGCGCTCAATCGCGAAGTGTTGAAACCGCTCCGGGACAGCGGGCGCTGGTTGCCCGCGCTCTGGAACGAACAGACCGATCGCTCCGCCCGGGCGCGGATTCACACCGCCCTGCCCGGCACGATTCTGCTGATCGCGGGCCCGATGCTGCTCGGGCGCGGGCTGGATTTCGATTTCACCATCGGGTTGCGCATGTCCGAGGGCGCACTGCGCCGCCGCACCGCGGCCGAGGCGCGGTTCACCATCGCACCGGTGCTGGAGCAGCAGGAGTTGCAGTCCCCCGACCTGCTGGTCGCCTGGGATCATCCGGATCGCCCGGCTATCCGGGGTTGACCCGACGCTATGGCGGGCGATGAATCCGCCCTGTCACCGGCGGTATTGGCGGGTCCTGCCGAACAGGCGTATGCAGGCACTATGAAGTTGGGACAGCATCCCCAGCGCACGCCCTTCTATGGCGTGCTGATGTTGCTCACCGTCATGATCAGCGGATTGTGGGTGCGCGATCTCCCCTGGCCGGCCGTGCAGGTCGCCGCCTGGATAGCGCTGTTCGTCATCGCCGTAGTGGGCTTCGTCATGACTTTCCGCGACTACTCCTGACCCCGATAGCCTGGTTCTCGGTGGCCTATCGACAGGAGTGCAATGCCCGAGACCGATCCGGCAGGCGATGCGGAGGGCCTCAACTACGGCCCGGTCGGCGGGACGCGGCCCGCCGACTCCGTATGGTCCGCGACCTTCCCCGGCTACCGCCGCTATGAGCGCACCGCCACCATCGGGCATGGCGAAGCCGATTGGCGGGCGGCCTGTTCCGCGGTGATGGAGTGGGAAGTCAAGCGCCGTAGTGGATTCCACGTGGAGCCCGTGACCGGCTCCGTCATTCGCGCTACCGAGGGCGAGGACTACCGGATCACAGCGGCCTTCGGCCCCCTCACAATTCGCGAACCCGTGCGTGTGGTCGCGACGGTGCGGACCCTCATCCGCTGTGGGTTCGCCTATGGCACGCTCCCCGGTCACCCCGTCTCGGGTGAGGAGGCGTTCGTAGTCCACCGCTCCCCCGACGGCACCGTCTGGCTCACCCTGCGCTCGCTCACTCGTCCCGCGCGCTCCACCGGCTGGCGACTGCTGTTCCCGGTGCTGATTCTCGCGCAGCGCCGGTACCGCCGCCGCTATCTGCGCGCCCTGCGACCCCGGTATTGATCGGGCTCGGGCGAAATGACAATCACGGTCTCCGGCATCAGCCCGAGGACCGGGCCGGATTTGCTAACTTGTTCCTATTGGTCTTAGGTTCCGCCTTATCGGCCATAGGACGGAGGTCGGCATGTCACCGAGAGCCGGATTGACCACCGAGCGAGTTGTCACCGCTGCCGCGGAGCTCGCCGATGAGATCGGGTTCGAGAAGCTCACCCTCTCCGCGCTCGCCCGACGATTCGGCGTGAAGGACCCGAGTCTGTATGTGCACGTGCGCAATCTGCATGATCTGCGGGTGCGAGTGGCACTGCTGGCCAGCGTCGAGTTGAACGAACGCATCGCCGCGGCCGTGGTCGGCAGGTCGGGCAAGGACGCGCTGGTGGCGTTCGCCAACGCGTACCGGGCCTACGTACTCGAATACCCCGAACGCTATGCGGCGACCCAGATTCGGATGGATCCCGCCGAGGTGGCGGCCGAACCCGCGCTGGTGCGCAGTATCGAGTTGACCACGGCCATCCTGCGCGGCTACGGCTTGGGCGAATCCGAGGGGCTGGACGCGGCTCGCCTGCTACGCAGCACATTCCACGGATTCGCCACCCTCGAGGCCGCGGGCGGTTTCGCCCACTCTCGCTCCCCCGGGGAATCCTGGCCGCATATCGTCGACGCACTGCATGCCACACTGTCGAACTGGCCGACCTACCCGCGACAGCAGTCGGCCTCCTAGCGTGGATTCATCGCGACAGCGCGAGCTGGATGAAGCCCTGCAGTGCTGCATCGATGGGGTGGGGTTGTGGACGGCCTCCAGCGCCGAGTCGATTCCAGCGTTGCAGGTTCACCGCGACGGACATCTGCCTGGCGCCGTCGGCGCTGGTCAGCGAGATCGCGCCGCCGCCCCAGACGGAACCGTCATGGCCCCAATGGATTCCGGATCCCGGGATGATCATCTTGTGCAGGCCGAGGCCGTAGTCGATGGTCTTGCCCTCGAAGGAGATGACCGGGCCGGTGCGCCGCATCTGCTCGAGGGATGAGCGGCTGATGATCTCACCCGACAGGAGCAGGCCGAAGAAGCGGTTCAGGTCCGCGACAGTTGAGATCAGCGACGCCGACGGTCCGACGAACGACATGTCGAAGACGCTGAAATCGCGCGGCGGGTCGATCATGCCGAGCCATGCCTCGTAGTGCAGCGAGTGCGGTCCGGTGATGTGCGACCCCTCCGGGAGCTCGGTATCACGCAGTCCGGCGGGCTCGATGACATCGCGGGTGATGCATTTCTCCGCGGCGGCGCCGGTGATCAGCTCCAGAAGTTGGCACAGCAGCAGGTAATTGGTATTCGAGTAGACGCCGGGTCTGCCGCCCGGGGAACCGGAGGCGGGCGCGGAGACGCCCAGCTCGATCAGTTCGGTCGGATGGAATGTGGTGAACCGGTTGTCATCCAGGCTCTGGGGCGTCGTCTTCGCCAGATCGGGGAAGGCCGCGAGGGAGGGGTAGGCGTACGGGAGATATTCGGCGAGTCCGCTGGTGTGGTTGATCAACATTCGGACCGTGATCGCCGCGCCCCGCTCGCCCGGAACCAGTCGCGGCAGGTAGTGACCGATAGGCGTGTCGAGGTCTATTTCGCCGTTGTCGACCTGCCGCAGTACCGCGGCGGCGGTGAAGGTCTTGGTAATGCTGCCGACCCGGTGCCGCATATCGGCGGTGACCGGGCGGCCGGTGGCCAGATCGGCGACTCCGGCCGCACCGCACCAGGTTTGGTCGTTATCGCGCACCTCGGCGAAGAGTCCGGGCATACCCGCGGCATGGACGTTCGCCAGGGCGGTCTGTAGTTTTTCGGGATCAAGAGTGGTTGTCATGCGACCACTATCGAACGGCGGGTTCCGCCCGGTATTGGAAGAATTTCCCCCATGCCCGATAGCGATACCGGGAGATGGCGGGCTGATAGGCGGCCGACAGCGCACGCGGCGTGCGGTCCGCGAATATCGAGACATCCCGGCACAGATGAGCCTGATCGGTGTATCCGCTCTCGATCGCCACGTCGGCGGCGGGCCGTCCCGCCAGCAATCCGTCGACCGCGTACCGGAATCGAACCAGCATCGCCGCGCGTTTGGGTGCCAGCCCGATCTGCGATTCGAACCGCGCGCCCAACCGCTTATGACTCCACCCGACGTCCTCGGCGAGCTCGCCGATTCGCACCTGGCCATGCGAGCGCAGTATTCGATTCCAGCCCGACAGCACTTCCGGATCAGGCGCGCGCATCGGCCGCTCCCCCTGCGTCAGAAACGATTTCGTCAATGCGAACCGGTCATCCCAGCTCCGGCTCTCCGCGAGTCGCGCACGCAGCCGCTGCACCCGCGACCCCCAGAGCTCCTCGAGACCGACAGCGCCCCGGCCCAAATCGGTAGGGGCGATGCCCAAAAGCGAATACGCCCGCAGCGGCGAGAGCCGGACCTCGACGCACTCGGCCCGCTCGCTGCGCACGCACATGGCCTCCACCGGCAATCCGACAACGAATCCGCCCGAGGTCCGCCGCCCCACCGCATCATCGACGATCACCTCACGATCCCCGAACCCGATCAGCACGGTGATCGCCGCCGTTCCGGCCACCTGAAGCCCAAGCCCCGACCCGCACAGGTCCCGATACCCGATCATCGCCCCGCCGAGTGCCGCATCGGCCACACCGGCGAAATCCCAGCCCGCCCCGGACCCACAAGCCAAGTCCATCTCTCCCACCCGTCCAGGCTACGGAATACGCCCCGCCGGGATCCGAACTGCTCACGACCCCCAGTTGATATCCCAGACCCCGTCCGCACCGAGTTCAATGCCCTCGAAGAACACGTGATGCACATCGATCCCGCCGAACCAGCTCGTCCGATGCCGCGTCACCCGCTCGGTCTCCGCCACCGCGGCGAGCAATTCACCAACGCTGAACCACTCTCCGTTGGGAGCGCGATGCGTCACAGCATCCCCCTCACCCCGCAGAGTTACCTCCGCTTCCATCAGCGCGGGCTCGCGAAGTTCATCAGCGGTCAGCTCCCGAAACTCCTCCGCCTGCCAAACCTGAACCACGAGACGGAGTTCCACCACTTCGGCGGTGGAGGTCGCCCGCTGATTCGATAGACCCTCGAGAGCGTCCTCGGTCGGCTCGGTGAGCCCGATATCCAAGTGCCCGGAGAGACCGTTGAAGAATTCAAGCGACATGGACGAAAGGTACCGACAGCCACCGACATGTCGCTCCGCGACGCCGTGGGACGACTCCCCGGCCGAGCACGTCATTCGACGGATTCCGCTCCGTCCGAGCCGGTCGCGCGGTGCGGTTCGTGGCGCACGAACCCCTCGGCGATCTAGAACGTGTTCTCATTGCAAATTTTGGACTATTACTGCTTTAAATCGCGGTTTCCACTCGCCATGCCCGCCCACATTTTGTAACGTGTTCTAGTACACCATTCAGGGAGGAACATCATGACAGCCACACCCCGGACCCGGAGTACGAAGATCCGCGAGATCGATGTGGGTTCCGCGCCCACGAGGTACGCACGCGGATGGCACTGCCTCGGATTGGCCCGGTCGTTCCGCGACGGCAAGCCGCACCCGGTCTCCGTCTTCGGGACCAAGCTGGTCGTATTCGCCGACAGCTCAGGAGAATTGCGAGTCCTGGACTCGTACTGCCGCCACCTCGGCGGCGATCTGAGCATGGGTGAGATCAAGGGTGATTCGATCGCCTGCCCGTTCCACGACTGGCGGTGGGGCGGCGACGGCAAGTGCACCGGGATCCCCTACGCCAAGCGGGTCCCGCCGCTGGCGCGGACGCGGGCCTGGATCACATTGGAGCGCAACGGACAACTCTTCGTCTGGCATGACCACGAGGGGAACCCGCCGCCGGACGAGGTGACCATCCCCTATATCGAAGGCCCGTACACCGATGCCGACGGCAAGGGCACCGAGACGCTCGACGGCGGCTGGACCGAGTGGACCTGGAACTCGATGCTCATCGAGGGGGCCAACTGCCGCGAGATCATCGACAATGTCGTGGATATGGCGCACTTCTTCTACATTCACTACGCCTATCCGACGTACTTCAAGAATGTGCTGGAGGGGCATATCGCCACCCAGTTCCTGGAGTCCAGGGCGCGCCCGGATATCGGGATGGCCACCAAGTACGGCGGTGACGCGCTGCTGAAATCCGTTGCCGCGTACCATGGTCCGTCGTACATGATCAATCCGCTGACCAATATCTACAGCGGGTTCGAGGTCGAGAGCGTCTTCATCAACTGCCACTATCCGGTCACGCAGGATTCGTTCATGCTGCTGTGGGGCATGACCATGCGCAAGCCCGACGGTGTCGACGACAAGACCGCGAATCGGCTGGCACACAGAATGACCGAGGGTATCGGTGAGGGCTTCCTGCAGGATGTGGAGATCTGGAAGCATAAGTCCAAGATCGACAATCCGCTCTTGACCGAGGAGGACGGGCCGGTTTACCAGCTGCGCCGCTGGTACGACCAGTTCTATGTGGATGTCGCCGATATCGATCCTAAGATGGTGCGGCGCTTCGAATTCGAGGTCGACACCAGCAGAGCCAATGAAGCCTGGGAGGCCGAGGTCGCCGAGAACATGCGGCAGAAAGCCGAGTAACCCTCACAAGCATGTGAGGGTCGGCCCGTCGTGAATTAGATTGATCGGTATGCGAATCGGGGAGCTGTCGCGGCGCACGGAGACCTCTCCGCGCCTGCTGCGCTACTACGAGGAGCAGGGGCTGATCGTCGCCAGCCGCTGCGCCAACGGGTATCGGGATTACGACGAGGCGTATGTCGACCGGGTACTGCAGATCCGCGGTCTGCTGGCCGCGGGGCTGCCCACCCGGATCATCAAACAGATCCTGCCCTGTCTGAACGGGCCGCGCGCGATCCACTTCGACAATCCGACGCCCGAGATGCTCGCCACGCTCGAACAGGAGCGCGATCGGATGACCGCGCGCATCGGCTGCCTGCAACGCAATCGCGATGCTGTCGCCGAATATGTCGCGGCCGTGCGCCGCCAGCAGGCCGGCTGAGCTTCAGCGGCTCAGCCTGGTCTCGCGCTCCATATACGAGAGCTTCTCGGCATTGCGGACCGCGTAGCGGCCGATGAGCCGACCGTCGTCGATGCGCAGGCCGATCACGGTGTCGAGTCGCCCTCCCTGTTCACTGTCGACAGTGTCGGGCACAAGATGCCGCCCGTCCGCAGGCTGTGACATCGCATGGTCGTGTCGGTCGTCACGAACCTGCTGCGCCCGCCTTCACAGCGGCCGAAAGGTCTGCTCCGCACCGGAATCCGCGCTGATGATCTCGCTCAGCACGGCCCGCACCGTGGCGACCTGATCCGCGCCGACGCGGGCGATCAGCTCACGCTCGTACTCGGCGTGGAAGGTGCGCACCGTCTCGAGCATGTCCCGGCCTCGATCGGACAGGTGCAGCAGTTTGGCGCGCTTATCGCCGGGATCGGCGCGGCGCTCCACATACCCGTGCCGCACCATTTCGTCGACGACTTTGGCCGCACCCTGCGCGGTGATTCCCAGCCGCTCCCCCAATTGACTTGCGGTGAGCGCGTTCTCGGCCAGCGTGCGCAGTACATAGCCGTAGGACGCGCCGAGCACGCGATGGCCGCGCTCGGCCAGATGCGCGTGCAGTTGCCGGACGAACGCCTGATACGACTGCCCGAGCAGGACACCGAAATCCATCCTTGACTCCCTTCCCGCCAATATGTTCAACTCTAGTTGAGCACCATAGTTGAACACCTTGGTTGAATACTAGGAGACACAGCATGCCACTCGTCAAAGCCGCCGACGCCCCGGTCTTCGAAGGCCCCCTCATGACCGCGGTCGGCCTGGCCGCACCGAGCCGGGGCTCGACCGAGAACAGCGTGTGGCGGTTCACCCTGCATGCGGGCAATCCCGGTCACGCACACGCGGTTTCGCGGGAGGAGATCTTCATCGCACTCTCCGGACAGGCCCGCGCCACCCTCGCGGGTGAGACCTTCGACTTCCGGGCGGGCGACGCCCTGGTGATTCCGGCCGACACGGTCTTCCACGTCTGGGTGCCCGGTGACGAACCCTTCGAAGCCGTCGCGATCCTGCCGGTCGGGGCCTACGCGCAGGCTCCCGGCGGTGACCGGGTCAGCCCGCCCTGGGCCCAATAGTCCACGCACACCACAGATTTCACAGGAGAGAGTCATGCCGCACATCCCCGCCGAGACCGCACCCCGCTTCGAGAACGATCACGCGAGCTTCGTCGGCTTGGCCGCGCCCAGCCGGGGCTCCGCGGAGAACTCCGCGTGGCGGCTCACCATCAAGCCCGGGGTGGACGCCCCGCCGCACGCCCTCGATCGAGAGGAGATCTTCATCGCGCTCTCCGGTTCGATGAATGTCACCATGGACGGCGAAACCTTCACCGTCACAGCGGGAGACGCGCTCATCGTCCCCGCCCACCAGCAATTCGCCATGGCCAATCCGAGCGAGGAACCATTCGAGGCCGTGGTGGTGCTACCGGTCGGCGGCCAAGGGCTGATCCCCGGCCAACCGCCGGTCATCGCCCCCTGGGCACGCTGATCCCCGACTCACTGAGATCAGCGCCGATGACGTGGGTCTACACGGTGCGGATCGAACTTCTCGGTCGGGAAATCGTCGGCGCGGAACTTGGGCAGGGGCGGGAGTTCGGTGTGGTTGCTGGGCCAGAAGCGGCTGGCGTATTGGCCACGGATTCGACTCAGGTCGGGTTCGTCTATCTCGGTGATGCCGACCTGGAAGAGCATGATCATGGTGACCATGCTGACCGCGATAATGAGCGGGGTCAGGAGTTGGTTGGCCTGTGCGCCCGAGGGGGCGTGCATATGCTCGGCCACGTGGGCGTGCATGGCGAACATGCCGGTGTAGTGCATGCCGGACACCGCGATTCCCATGATCACGGCCGCGCCGATGGTGGCGGCCAGACCGTGGACATGCAGGGCGAACCAGAGGGCGGCGGTGGCGGCGACAATCGCGATCACCAGCGAGAGCAGCACCACCCACGGGTCGTACTGCACGGAGACATCGGTTTTCATGGCGTACATACCGGCGTAGTGCATGGCGGCCACACCCAAGCCGGTGATCGCGCCACCGGTGATCAGGGCGAACCATTCACCACCGTGCCGATGCACCACGATCGAAAGACCAAGCCAGACAACGCCCATGGCGATCAGGGCGCTCAACACGGTCACCGGAACGTCGTAGCGGATAGTGGCATTGGACACCGAGAAGCCGAGCATGGCGATGAAATGCATAACCCAGATTCCGGTGCCGCCCAACGCGATCGCACCGGTGATGATCCAGCCGCGATGCCCGTTCTGGGCACGAGCTCGGACCATGCAGCGCAATGCCAGCAATGAGCCGATGACGGACATGAGATACGCGAGCGTGGGGGTCAACCAACCATAGGTGAACTGGTCGATTTCCAGCATGCGGGCTCCTAGCCAGAGACTGCGCGTCGACGGACGTATGGGCGACTGTGGCGAACAGTAGCCAGAAAACACCAGGTAGTAAATTTGCCGCAGCACAATCCGAAAAAGTAGCCAAGGTTTGCTGGAGCACGATTCCGCAGGCAAACCGGTATGTGACCCAGCGCACAACACCTTCCGGCAGCACGTATGCGCTCCTTGACGCGCAGCCCGCCCCAGCAACCCGCCCGATAGCGCTGCCGCACAGTCCCGTTCGGAAGATCGCGAGACGGTTGGCCCAGTTCTTCAGATAGGCGAGGGAGGTGGAGGTCGGGGCAGGACGAGGCGGCGCCGCGCTCCGGATCGGCGAAATGTGGTTCGCTCAACCGCATTCCGTAGGAGAACTCGGCTACGGACGGATCACAGACCGGATACCGCACGACGCCTTCGCCCGGCACCGGGGACAGGTATGCGGCAGACCTTTGGCCGCGCGGACGTCCTCGGTCGGCGGTTCGGCGGGGACCACCTGGGTGGGCTGCCACGGGCCGTGCCTGAACTCCTCCCGAGGCGGGGCGGTCACGACCACTCCCCCTTTCTCGTCGACCCAGCCGGCGTCCACGGATTCGTCGCTGTCGAAGACGACGAATTCCCTTTCCACGGAAAGTATTTCGTAGGCGGTTCCAATGCCGCCGCGTCGCGGGAGCTTTCGCGCTCCGAACCGGAGGCGAAGCGAAAAAACCGCCGGGCGGTCCCGAAAGGACCACCCGGCGGTGCGAATTCGATTCGCGGAGCCGATTACCAGCCGCGCTCGGCGAGACGGTGCGGCTGCGGGATCTCCTCGACATTGATACCGACCATGGCCTCACCCAGACCGCGAGAGACCTTGGCGAGCACATCCGGGTCATCGTGGAAGGTGGTGGCCTTGACGATGGCGGCGGCACGCTGGGCCGGGTTGCCGGACTTGAAGATGCCCGAGCCGACGAAGACGCCCTCGGCGCCGAGCTGCATCATCATGGCGGCGTCGGCGGGGGTGGCGATACCACCGGCGGTGAACATGACGACCGGGAGCTTGCCGGTCTCGGCGACCTCACGAACCAGCTCGTACGGGGCCTGCAGCTCCTTGGCGGCGACGAAGAGCTCATCCGCTGAGAGCGAGGTCAGGCGACGGATCTCACCGCGGATGGTGCGCATATGGGTGGTGGCGTTGGAGACGTCACCGGTGCCGGCCTCACCCTTGGAGCGGATCATGGCCGCGCCCTCGGTGATACGACGCAGCGCCTCACCCAGGTTGGTGGCGCCACAGACGAAGGGAACGGTGAAGTTCCACTTGTCGATGTGGTTGGCGTAATCAGCGGGGGTCAGCACCTCGGACTCGTCGATGTAGTCGACACCGAGCGACTGGAGGATCTGCGCCTCGACGAAGTGACCGATACGAGCCTTGGCCATGACCGGGATGGAGACGGCGGAGATGATGCCGTCGATCATGTCCGGATCCGACATGCGGGAGACGCCGCCCTGGGCGCGGATATCGGCGGGCACGCGCTCGAGGGCCATGACGGCGACGGCACCGGCATCTTCGGCGATCTTGGCCTGCTCGGCATTGACGACGTCCATGATCACACCGCCCTTCAGCATCTCGGCCATGCCGCGCTTGACGCGGGCGGTGCCGATGGAGGGGGTGGTGTCGGACGTGGTCACGGCAAACTCCTGATCATCTGGGCAAATAGAATCGCTCGGGATCGAACACCATGATTCTAGGCCCAGCGATCAGGCCACTTCATAGCCAGTCGGACACGACTGGACTGCTCGTGGTTTACACCTGTAAGCCGGATCACAGCGTACGGCTATCGCGCCGCAACAGGAGACAGCCGCAGCACCGAATCCATCCGCCGAGATTGAACTCAGGGATTGGTGGTATTCAGCGGATTGATCACCAGCATGGTCGCCCAGTACTGAGCCGCGGACTCGCCCAGGTACGGGACCAGAAAGTCGTAGAGCACATAAGACACGAAATCCATCACCTTCCACACTTGGTCCACCGCATACGCGCCAAACCGCCTCGACCCTAACCGAGATGCTTCATCCCCACATCCCGATCAGGTGTATGCCCCGGCGACCGCCGCCGGAAACCCTCGGCAACCGGATTTCATTCGGCGAAACGCAACTCCATGGAAAGTGGGACGACCTCGACCTCCAGGGCCGCACGCAGGCGGGGTACCGCCTCGGCGAGGATGCGCCGGCGCAGGGCGGTGAGGTCGGAGCCCGGCTCGGCGGTGATGATGAGGTGCAGGTCCGGGGAGCGGGCGGGGCCGGTCAGCACCGCCGAGGCCGAGCGGACCTGGGTGTAGCGCTCGATATCGGCGGAAACCGCTTGCGCGGCAATGGAAGAGGGCAGCAGGGTGGCGCCCGCCGAACCGTCGGTGGCGAGCTCCCATTCGACGGCGCGGGGCAGCCGGAAGACCTGGGTGAGCAGCCAGCGCAGGCACAGCAGGCCCACGACGACGGCTCCGGCCACGATGACCACCAGCGCCCAACTCGGCGGGGCACCGGTTCCGGGCACGAGCGGGGCCCCGGAGTCGATCCAGCCGAGTCGATCTCGGTTCGCGGCGATCACATAGCCACCGGTAGCCAGTAGCAGCAGACCCGCGAAGGCCAGCACCGCCCGGTTCAGCCGCGCGGGCCGATTGAGCTCGTTCATCTAGCTCTCCCCTCGCCGATGCGATCGCAGTCGGGTGCGCACCGTCGCGCGCCGTGCCGGTGCGATTCGGTCCAGTGCGCCGGTGACGGCCTCGCGCATCGCGGTGTCCAGTCCGGCGGTCTCGGCGCGACCGGTACGTGCGGAGACTCGAATCTTCTTGTCACCCAGCCGGACCCGGGGAGACTCGACACCGTGCACCGATACCGCGGCGCGGCGCAGATCGGCGCGCAGACTGCGGCGCGCGATACCCGCCGGGCTGTCTCCCAGTTCGTCCAGGGCCACCACGACCGGGCGGCCGGGCAGTACCGCGATCAGCAGCAGCACCAGTCCGGCGGCGGCGATCGCCATGCCCGCCCCGAGCACAATCCCGTCACTCCAGTGCGCACCGTGCAGGCGACCCGCCAGCGCGTCGTACGAGACCAACTCCGAACGGCCGACAAGCCTTCCGGTCAGCGAGATCACCGCCACGACACAGAGGGCGAGTACCGTCAGCGCGAGCAGTACCGCCGGGACAACGCGGCGCGGGCGGCGGATCACAACACTCTCCGCGCACCGGAATCACCTGTCGCCGAAGATGATTCGACGACCATTGCCGAGATCTCGATATCCAGCCCGGTCACCGTCACCCCGGTCAGCTCATTCATGCGGCGCATCAGATGGCCGCGGCACTGCTCCGCGATCCGGGCCACCGGCAGCGGATACCGAATCGGCAACCGCACCACCAGCACCGCCGAATCGCCCGTCACCCGGGCATCCACGCCGACCCCGGACTCCACCCCGTCGACCTCCCGGGCGGCCCGCGCGGCGATACGCTGCACGGCGCGCTCACTCACCGTCGTCCGACCCGCGGGTTCGAGCACGACGGCGGCGGTCATCGTCGGCCCCGGTCCCGGGCCGATCGCAGCAATCCGGACAGGTCGATCTCACCGTCGAGCCAGCGCCCGGCCACCAGTCCCAGCCCGGCGAAGACCAGCACGATGGCGAAGGCGCCCAAACCGCCGAAGGCGGCGGCGAATCCGAGCGCGAGACCGACGGCCAGGCAAATCGATGTGGCGTTCATCTGCGACTCCTCTGCGAGGGGGTCTTACTGGACGCGGGTGGCGGCGGCGGGAGCGTCGTCGTCCTCGGGGATGTAGACGTCATTGATATTGATATTGACCTCGACGACCTCGAGCGCGGTCATCTGCTCGATCGCGGCGATCACACTGCGCCGGATCTGCCGCGCCAATTCGGCGATGGCGACGCCGTATTCGACGACGATCTCCAGATCGACCGCGGCCTGGGTCTCCCCCACCTCGACCGAAACACCCTGTCCCACACTGGCGGAGGCCCCGGGAATGCGATCGCGGATGGCGCCGAACGCGCGTGCCGCACCGCCACCGAGATCGTGCACACCGCGCACATTGCGCGCGGCCAGGCCCGCGACCTTCTGCACCACGATATCGGCGATGCTGGTGGTGCCCTGCTCACTCTGCAATTCGCTCTTCGCCGCGGACGCGGGCTTGCCGTTGTCGGCGGACGAATCGCTCTTGCTCTTATCGGTTGCGGTTGCGGTCATCTCTGCCTCCTGATACTCAATCGGTTTCGAAAGCGGACGCGGCGAGCCGGGTGACCACCATGCGGATGGTCGCACCGGCCCACGGGGTATCCGCCAGCAGTGGTTCGACGGCTTCGGCGAGCCGCCCGAGGAGCGTCTTGAGTGGTAAAGCCGTTGCGACAACCCGGATTTCGACAATCCCGGTGCCGAGTTCGATGGCGGTGGAGCGGCCGGGCCAGCGCACGCCGTCGGCGACCGAGGACTCCAGCCCCAGCCCCTCCAGGGCCGAGACCGCTCCGGCGATCTTGTCGATCAGCTCGCCCGACGCTTTCACCGCGCCTCCGGTTCGATATCGACGATGGTCACCGAGACTTCGTCGACGCGGACGCCGGTCTGTTCGCGCACCGTGCGCACCACGGCGTGCTGCACCGCGGTCCCGATCGTCCCGGCATGGCGTTCGGCGGCGATCGCGATCTCCAATTCGACCGCGAGGGAGCCACTGTCGCGTTGCATGCGCACGCCTTTGGTGGAGGCGATCTCGTAGCCGGTCCACAATTGTCTGCCCGCGCGGGTGAGCGCGGTGACCAGTCCGCGCAGTCCGTGTTCCACCCGCACCACCCCGGGTACCGCCGCGGCGGCATGGGCGGCGACGCTGGCGACCACCTGATCCGCGACGATCAACTCGGTGCGGGCGCTCATCGACCGCCCTCCTGGTAGACGTCCACGATCGCGATGTCGAGCCGCCCGACCAGCAGTCCCGTCCGCGCGGAGGCGGCGGCGGTGACGGCCTCGCGGACCTTGGGCACCAGCCCTTGCACGCCATCGCCATTGACCTCGACAGCAATGGTCATCGAGATGTGCACGACGGTCTCACCGTCGGGCCCGACCCCGACCGACCGCATCCGGCAGCGCCGCGCCCGTACCCCGGGCACACTGTCCGCCGCGTAGCGCAGCACCACCGCCACGGCCTGCTCGCTCACCGCGACCGAGCCCGCGTGCGGGGTCGGCAACCCCAGCGCTTGACCACGCCGCAGCTCCGAGCGGACCGCGGACATGATGCGCTCGACCAGATCCGAGGGCGGTGGATCGGGTTCGTCGATCAACTCCTGGGTCGCGGTGCGCAGCCCCAGCAGGCTGTCGCGTGCGGTCCGGCAGTGGATACAGCTCGCCTCGTGCGCATCGCCGCCACCGTTCTGCACAGTGTCCAGGCGATCCCACACGCTGTCCAGACCACGACCGCAGGGCAGCAGGTACTCCTGCTCGGTGTTGGTATCGATCACCGCCATGGCTTCATCACCTCCGCCAATTGGGCGCGGGCCCGCGCGATCCGACCGCGTACCGCGGTGGCGTTCGCGCCGACGATCTCGCCGATCTCCTCATAACCGCGCCCGTGCACCTCGCGCAGCAGCCAGCAGGCCCGCTGTTCGGGGGTGAGTTCGCGCAGCGCCACGGTCAACGCCTCCAGTTGGCTGTTGACCTGTACCGCGTGCTCGGGCCGGGTCTCGGTGCGCGGTGATTCGGTGGCATCGGGATCGATATCGGCCGGGCGTTGCCGCGAACGCAGCAGATTCAGGCAGCGATTGGTGGTCATGCGGTAGAGCCAGCCCGCGAAGGCGGCGTCATCCTGCAATTGGCCGATGCGACGCCAGGCGGTCAGGAACACCTCCTGCACGATGTCCTGCGCCTCGGCCCGATCGTCCAGCATGCGCGAGGCCAGCCGGAACATCTGCCCCTCGTAGCGCAGCACCAGCTGTTCGAAGGCGCGAATATCGCCGTCACGCACACGGGCGGCCAGGGTGGCATCGTCGGGCGTGATCGTGAGTGCCGCCTCGGGCATGGGCACAGCACCTCCTCATCGCTTCGAAGAGATAGACACCGGCGGTCGGAGATCCTCACGAAGCAGTATGAGTGATGGTTGTCTCAAAGGTTGCCGCGTGACGAATCGCCGAGCCGGAGTGTCCTTCTCGTATGCGTGAGGTGTGCCCGGTGATCAGCCGAGCGAGTACACGTATCGACTGGTCGGTACCAGATCGAGATCCAGATGCGCGCCGAAGCGGACGACGCTCTCCATCATGAGGGTGACCCGGCGCTGTAGTTCGGCATCGTCATCGCCCGCACCGTAGAAGGCGTGTGCGCTGGTCATGGCCGCCATGGGGAACAACTCCTCGACGAGGGCGTCGACGCGCCGACCGTCGGTGATCGCCTCCAGCACGGTGTTCTGCACATAACCGAAGGTGTCCTGGGTGTCGATGGCGACCGGGGTGTGCAGATCGTGCCAGCGGTGCAGCCACTCCTCGCGGGTCAGATCGGCCGGGATACGCAGTAGCGCGAAGTTCGCCAGCGCATCGGCGCGGACACCGTTCGCCACCTTGGGCGGGACGATCGGGGTGCGTTCGTCGACGATCCAGCCGTTCACCTCATCGGCCACCGAGCCCAGGGCCGCGGTGACCGCTTCATGCCCGCCACGGGTGCGCACGCTGACGATCGCGTCGATGGGCTGTTCGTAGGTGGTGTGCCGGACCTGTGCGGGCGCGACATCGGAATCGCGGACGTTCACCTGGAACTCGGCCGCCCCGATATCGGTCAGCCGGTGCCGCAGTTCGGCGGCGTGCAGCCGCTCATCCAGATCCGCTCCCCACAGGGCGTACATCAGCTTCATCGCGCGTCCTTCACCTATCTCCGTTGACCGGCTCACCGTAGCCAAAGGACGCCGTAACGGCCGGGCGTTTCGGCACACCCGTCCCATCCAGCGGACCGGCGCGGGTTCGGGACGGATTTCGGGATGTGATGCCGTTCACATCCGGCCGGTCAAACACCTATTTTTATTTTTCGGCGAAATTCGTGAAACACATCCGGGTTTGCGACTGATTAACCGAGTATCCGCGCCCCGCGGAAAGATCGAAAGGAAAGAAATCATGTTGCTCGCACTCATCGGCGCATTCGGCGTCGGCGCCGCCCTTGCAGTAGCCGGCTTCCTCGCTGGACTGGGCGTAATCATCTGAGCCAGCACGCGCACCGGGTGCGGAGAAACATTCTCTCCGACCCCACAGAGCTCGAACGCCACCCGCGGTAACAACAGTTACCAGAGGTGGCGTTCGGCGTGTGTGCGAATTGTCAGCGGATGGAACGCACTTCCGGATCGGTCTCACCGTCCGCGGCGGTAATCGCCTCGCTGAGCAGCTGATCCAGGTGGTAGGGGTACACCGTCTCCCCCGCATGGTCCAGGGCCGCGATATCGGCCGGGGTACACCACTTATTACCGGTGATGGAGCGCCGCTCGATGAAATCGAGTTTGGCCGGATTGGGTTCGAAGTTCTTTGCCCGCAGCGCGAAGAACAGTTCTTCCGAGCGAATCAGCTCGCCATTGAATGGAAACACCGCGACGCGCCGCCACAGTGGACCGCGCAGTGCGGAAGAGTCTGCGGGATAGCCGGTTTCTTCATAGAGTTCGCGGATCGCGGCTTCGCGCAATGATTCCCCGGGATCGACGCCGCCGCCGATGGTGAACCAGAATTCGATGTCCGGGACTTTCGGATCACGACCGCGCAGCAGCAGTACGCGATTCTCCTCATCGAGCAACACAATTCGCGCCGAGGTGCGCACCGTATCGACCTCGAGCCCGGTAGAGGCCGCGGCCGTTACCCGTTCGGCGATCTCGAAATAGGTCGGCAGCGGTGCGGTACCGCCCAGGTGCAGGATGCGCACCAGGCGGCGGGTGCGCAGCGCGAGGGTGTCGCGGACCGCGTCATTGTGGAAGCGGCGGGCGATCAGCACGCGGGCCTCGGCATCCGCGAGTTCGGCCACCAATTGCGGTGGCAGCTCATCGATATCGACCGCGGAAAGCACCGCGGCCAGCTGGTTTTCCACGGTTTCGCGGTCCTGCCATTCGGCCCGCTCGGCCCGGTCGGCGAAGAGCGCCAAGCGCCGGGCCTGTTCGATATGTTCGGGTTCGGCATCCACGCCGAGCATGGCGGCGACCGAACGCGCCACCACCGAGCGCCGGGCCAGCGCGGCGTCGAGGGCGTGCCGGGCCTGATCGGTGCGTACGTGCAGGCGGTCCAGGCGATTGGCGGTGGTGTACGCCCAGACACCGATGGTGATGACAACGGCCGCGATTAGGGCGAGAACCAGAATCGTGGTGGCGGAGAAAGTGATCATCCGGCGGTCCGCACACGCATATCGCCGACGGTGACGGTTTCGTAGACGCGCAGGATCTGCTCCGCCACGACCGGCCAATCATATTCGCCGACAACCTGATTCGCGGTGCGGATGAGCTCGTCGCGGCGACCGGCGTCGGTCAGCACGGTATCGAGCGCCTGCGCCAGCAGCGCCGAATCCCCGACCGGCACCAGCATGCCCGCGGTGCCGTCACGCAGCACGCGGCGGAAGGCGTCGAGATCGCTGGCGACCACGGCGGTTCCGGCGGCCATCGCCTCGACCAGCACGATGCCGAAGCTCTCGCCGCCGAGGTTGGGTGCGCAGTAGACATCGGCGCTGCGCATGGCCGATGCCTTCTCCTGATCCGACACCTGCCCGAGAAAGCGCAGGTGCGAGGCGTTTTCACCGGCTTCGCGGCGCAGCCGCTCCTCATCGCCGCGTCCGACGATCAGCACCTGGATATCCGGATGGCGGCGCACCAGTTCGGGCAGCGCGCCGAGCAGGACGTCCATCCCCTTGCGTGGTTCGTCATAGCGGCCCAGGAACAGCACGGTGCCGCCCGCGCGGGGATAGCCCGCCAGCAGCGGGGCGTGCGCGAAGGCGGGAACATCGACGCCGTTGGGGATTTCGACCGCATCCCCGCCGAGCGCCTCCACCTGCCAGCGGCGCGCCAGTTCCGAGACCGCGATCCGGCCGCTGATCTTCTCGTGGTACGGCCGCAGCACGCCCTGAAAAGTGCTGAGCACCAACGATTTCGTAGTCGAGGTGTGGAAGGTCGCCACGATCGGGCCCTCGGCGATCTTCAGCGCCAGCATGGACAGGCTGGGCGCGTTCGGTTCGTGAATATGCAGCACATCGAAGTCGTTCTCGGCGATCCAGCGGCGAATCCGCGTATACGCGGTGGGGCCGAAGGACAGTCGCGCCACCGAACCGTTGTACGGAATCGCGACCGCACGACCGGCCGAGACCACATAGTCGGGCAGCGGGGTGTCATCGGCGGCGGGTGCGAGCACGCTCACCTTGTGTCCGCGCTCGATGAGCACCTGTGCGAGTTCGACGACATGCGCCTGCACCCCGCCCGGAACGTCGAACGAATACGGGCAGACCATGCCGATTCTCATAGCGCGCCGTCTCCCCTGTGCCCGTTGGCGCTGGTCTGCGCGCCGGGCTG
This sequence comes from Nocardia sp. NBC_01503, assembly GCF_036327755.1. NCBI lineage: Bacteria > Bacillati > Actinomycetota > Actinomycetes > Mycobacteriales > Nocardiaceae > Nocardia > Nocardia sp. NBC_01503. The sequence continues at coordinate 5,617,744 of NZ_CP109596.1, read as the reverse complement.
CTGCTGATTCCCCATGCTGTGCTGTACCGCGGCGATGCGATCGAGTCGCGACTGCGACAAATCACTCTCCCACAGCGGCTGCAACATGTGCCAGTCGGCCGGATGTTCGGCGATATTGGCCGCGAATCGGTCCGCCAGCAATTGGGTTGCCGCGGCCGCGCCGCCCGAAACATCGAGGGGCGCTTCGGTCTCGAAGCCCCAGCCTTCGCGGCCCTGCGCGTCGACGGTGTTCCAGCAGTGCACCGGGATGAGCGCCGCACCGGTTTCGATGGCCAGTTTGGCGGCACCGGCGGGCATCCAGGTGCGCTCGCCGAAGAAGTCGACGGGGACGCCCTTGCCGGTGAGATCGCGCTCGCCCATCAGGCAGACCACGCGGTTCTGCCGCAGTCGCTCGGCGAGCTGCGGGAACGGCGGCTGTTCACCGCCGGTGAGCGGGAAGACCTCGAAGCCCAGACTCTGGCGATACGCCATGAAGCGCTCGAACAGCGACTCCGGTTGCAGCCGTTCGGCGACGGTGGCGAAGGTGCCGTGGTTCTGCACCAACCACACCCCGGCCATATCCCAGTTTCCCGAGTGCGGCAGCACCGCCACGGCACCGCGACCGGCGGCCAGCGCGGCCTCGAGATGCTCGACCTCATTGACGAAGAGCCGACCCGAGCGCACCATCTCCGCGTGATCCATACCGGGCAGCCGGAACGCCTCGCGCCAATAGCGGGCGTAGGACCGCATACTCGCGCGGACCAGATCGTCGGGCACCTGCTCGGGCGTCGTGCCGATCACCCGGGCGAGGTTGCGCCGCAATTGATTCGGCTCACCGGCCCGCGCCTTGCGATTCATCTTGCGGGCCGCGGCATCGGCTCCGGCGTCGAAACCCTTGCGCGCCATACCCTCGGGGAGTCCGCGCACCAGCGCCCAACCGGCCGCGTACGCCTTATCGGTCATCGCGGACGTGAAAGAGGTGCTCACCGCTGGGGTTCCTCCGGCTTCGCCACCGGGGCGATGATGTCGCGGGCGCCGGGCGAATTGCGCACGGCCAGCACCCGCTGGAAGACCGTGACAATGCTCAGCACCGCGAGAATGTAGATGGCCACATAGACCGCGTAGCTGAGCCACTCGATCTCGAAATATCCACCGATACCGGTGAATCCGGCGCCGACCAGGCCGATGACCAGCCGATCCGGGCGTTCGATGATGCCGCCGTCGGCCGAGAGTCCGCTGGCCTCCGCGCGCGCCTTGGCATAGGAGATGACCTGCGAGGTCACCAGCACCACCAGGGTCGCGGCGAACAGGATCTTGGAGTGCTCGTGGTAGACCGCCCACCACGCCAGACCGCCGAAGATCGCGCCGTCGGCCACCCGATCACAGGTGGCATCGAGCACGGCGCCGTATTTGGTGCCGCCACCGCGGGCGCGCGCCATCGCCCCGTCCAGCATGTCGAACATGACGAACAGCCAGATCACCATGGTTCCCCAGAACAGGTGACCCGAGGGGAACAGCGTCACCGCGGCCGCGATCGAGGCGGTGGTGCCGATGAGCGTCATCGCGTCCGGTGTGAGTCCGGTGCTCACCAGTGCTTTGCCCAGGGGCGCAGTCGCTTTGGCGAACGTCTCGCGACCGAAGAAGCTCAGCACGCTATTCGGATTCCTTCCGTACCCTGCGGGACACCCGCACCCGGTCGGCTCCGATGAGCCACTCCGCGATTGTCGCTCATCTATGCCTCCTTCCAGGCCTGCGCCAGTAGCGCCCGGGTCTCCCGGAGCAGCTGCGGCATTACCTTCACTCCGCCGACGACGGTAATGAAGTTCGCGTCGCCACTCCAGCGGGGCACGATATGTTGGTGCAGGTGATCGGCGAGTGAACCCCCGGCAACGCCACCGAGGTTCAATCCGACATTGAAGCCTTCGGGCCGCGAGACGCGCTTCATGACGCGAATCGCCTGCTGGGTGAAGGCCATCAGCTCGGCGCTCTCCTCCAGGGTGAGGTCCTCGAGGTTCGCCACGCGCCGGTAGGGCACGACCATCATGTGGCCGGGGTTGTACGGGTACAGGTTCAGTACCGCGTACACCCATTCGCCGCGCGCGATGACCAGGCCGTCCTCATCCGCCATCTCGGGGATGTCGGTGAAGGGGTGCCCGGTCTTCTTGGGTGCGTCGGCCGCGCGCTCCTCGCGTTCGGCCGCCGCGCCGGTGATGTAGGACATCCGGTACGGCGTCCAGAGCCGCTGCAACCGGTCCGGTTCCCCCGGGCCGCGGTCCACGATCGTCTGCGGACCCGAATCCCCCAGCCCCGCAGCGTCTTCGGTGAGGCCGCCGGGCGCAGTACGTTCGCTCACACTGTCTCCTCTGGGCGCGAGTGGAGGCCCTGCGTGGTTACGCGAGCAAGCGTGGGGAGGCGGAGCGGCGCCCCCGGGCCTTGACCACTCACGCCGCCCCGTTCGTCTTCTCGATACGGCTCGCGGTCGGAGACTCGTTCTCGCGGTGCGCGATCCATTCGATAATGGTGGAGACCGCCTCGGCGACCGGAACGCCGTTCACCTGGGTGCCGTCGCGGAAGCGGAAGCTGACCGCGCCCGCCTCCACATCCTTGGCACCGGCCAGGAGCATGAAGGGCACCTTCTGCGCGGTGTGGTTGAAGATCTTCTTCTGCATGCGGTCGTCACTGCGGTCGACCTCGGCGCGCACGCCCTGGGCGCGCAGCGATTCGATGACACCGTCCAGATGCTCGGCGAAGGTGTCGGCGACCGGGATGCCGACCACCTGCACGGGCGAGAGCCAGGCCGGGAACGCGCCCGCGTAATGCTCGGTGAGCACGCCGAAGAAGCGTTCGATGGAGCCGAAGAGCGCGCGGTGGATCATGACCGGGCGATGCTTCTGACCGTCCGCGCCGGTGTACTCCAGCTCGAAGCGTTCGGGCAGGTTGAAGTCCAGCTGGATGGTGGACATCTGCCAGGTACGGCCGAGCGCGTCCTTGGCCTGTACGGAGATCTTCGGGCCGTAGAAGGCCGCGCCGCCCGGATCCGGCACCAGGTCCAGGCCGGAGTCGGTGGCCACCTTGCGCAGGGTTTCGGTGGCCTCTTCCCACAGCTCGTCGGAGCCGACGAACTTCTTCGGATCCTTGGTGGAGAGCTCGAGGTAGAAGTCGTCGAGGCCGTAGTCGCGCAGCAGTGAGAGCACGAATTGCAGCGTGGAGGTCAGCTCCGCGTGCATCTGCTCCTTGGTGCAGTAGATGTGCGCGTCGTCCTGGGTCATACCGCGCACGCGGGTCAGGCCGTGCACGACGCCGGACTTCTCGTAGCGGTAGACCGAGCCGAATTCGAAGAGCCGCAACGGAAGTTCACGATAGGACCGCCCGCGCGAACGGAAGATCAGGTTGTGCATCGGGCAGTTCATCGGCTTGACGTAGTAGTCCTGGCCGGGCTTGCGCACGGTGCCGTCTTCGTTCAGTTCGGCGTCCAGGTGCATGGCCGGGAACATGCCCTCGCGGTACCAGTCCAGGTGGCCGGAGACCTCGAAGAGGTGGCCCTTGGTGATGTGCGGGGTGTTGACGAACTCGTAGCCCGCGGCGGTGTGGCGGCGGCGCGAGTAGTCCTCGAGCTCCTTGCGGATGATGCCGCCCTTGGGGTGGAACACCGGCAGGCCCGAACCCAGCTCATCGGGGAAGGAGAACAGGTCCAGCTCCAGGCCGAGCTTGCGGTGATCGCGCTTCTCGGCCTCTTCGAGCAGGCGCAGGTACTCGTCCTGGGCCTCGGTGGATTCCCAGGCGGTGCCGTAGATGCGCTGCAGATCCTCACGGCTCTGGTCACCGCGCCAGTAGGCGGCGGAGCTGCGGGTCAGCTTGAACGCGGGAATGTATTTGGTGGTCGGCAGGTGCGGGCCGCGGCAGAGGTCGGCCCAGATCTTCTCGCCGGTGCGCGGGTCCAGGTTGTCGTAGATGGTCAGCTCGTTCAGTTCAAGGTCACTGCCGCCGACCTCCATGACCTCCGGATCGTCGATACCCGATTTATCGGAGATGAGTTCGAGCTTGAACGGCTCGTTCGCCAGCTCGACGCGGGCGGCCTCGACATCGGTGACGCGACGCGAAAAGCGCTGCGCGCCTTTGATGATCTTCTTCATCCGGGATTCCAGCTTGGCCAGATCCTCCGGGGTGAAGGGGCGCTCGACCTGGAAGTCGTAGTAGAAGCCGTCCTTGATGAACGGGCCGATACCGAGCTTGGCGCCCGGGAACTCCTGCTGTACGGCCTGGGCCAGCACATGCGCGGCCGAGTGCCGGATGACGCTGCGGCCGTCCTCGGAGTCGGCGGTGACGGCCTCGACCTCGACATCGGTCTCGGGGGTCCAGGACAGATCCTTGAGGTTGCCCTCGTCATCCTTGACGACGATGACTGCGTTCGGCCCCTTGCTCGGCAGGTCGGCCTCGCGCACCGCGGCACCCGCCGTAGTCCCGGCCGACACCCGGACGAGGGCGACTGGGCTCTTCGGGGCAGTGGTGGTCACGGCTGTGCACTCCTTGGCATTGTCGTAGCGCGGGAAATTCCGCGATGTCTGGCCGGTCCATGCTATCGGCACGTCGATGACCGCGCGCCGATGGACCGGGCGCCGGGGTGTCAGCCCCGCACGGCGGGCGCGGAATTACCGCGCGGCCAGCTCCGCGAGCAGTGCTTCGCGCTGAGCCGCAGGGCGTTTCGGGCAGCTCGTGCACATATCGCAGCCGGGGACCTCGAAGACCAGGCAGCAGGAGATGCGACGCACAAAAGCGCGGCCGCCGATATCACTGAATCGGGGTACCGGAAGGCGGCCGGAAACCTCTCTGGCCAGCTGCGATCCGATCTCCTGCGCGCCCGCGTCGAGGGCGCGGTTGCCGATGGCGTCGGCCACGATCGCCCACAGCGCGGCCACTCCGGCGCCGGAGACCTCGGCCACTACCGGAATGACTGCCGAGAGTGTGTGCCGCAGGGCATGGCCTACGGGTTCGGGCTGGTCACCGTTGTGCGCGCCGAGCTCATTCGACTGCGCGTCGAAAGCGGCCGCGTCGGTGCCGAGGTCGCACATGGCGAGCACCCGCTCCACTCCCCCGTCCGGGCGGATCTCCAACCCGATGTTCTCCAGCGCGGGATCCATGGTCGGCAGCCCCGCAGCCCGCGCGTTGACGATCGGATCCACCAGCGATGACGCGGCCATGCACCACCACAGCGTCCCGGAGACCCGCGAGTCCCCGGTACCCCAGGAGATGCCCATATCGGATATCCGCTCGGCAAGCCACTGCTTGTCGAGCAGCCGGGAACCCGGCGCCACACTCATCCGAACAGGGGGCTGCGCAACCATTTCCATCGGACTCCGATCCAGCCGCCACCACAGGGGGCTCATAACCAGGATGTCACCGCGAGGCCATCGTGTCCGCTCGCGGACCGCCTCACCTTAGGCGGGACTCTACGGCCGCCCCCGCAGGCGCGCGGATCACCCCGTTGTTAATAGGGGTCTCCCCCGAGGCGATACACCCTTTGGCACCCTCGATATCCGCCTACAGGTGGATATCGGGGACGACCTCGGGGCGATGCCCCGCAACGGATTCGAGCGCAGAATTCCTGTTGCGGCCCGCAGGAACCTCACAGCCGCAACGGATCCGGCGCACAGCTTCCGGCATGAGGGTAGTTGGTGCGGAGGTCGCCGCGTGAACTCGATCCACCTGGTGAATGGGAGAACACAGTGCCCGCAATGTTTCCGACAACCGTCGCCGCGACGGACGCGCAGGAGTTGCGCGACTACCGCGATCGCGGCTGGACGGTGACCGAAACATCCACCGGCCCACAGCTGGTGACCGACGATCGGATCGCGGCCGTCGAACTCACCGGTCATCTCGCGGCCACTGTCCGCCGCTACCTGCGCGCCAACAACCTCTCCGGTCCGGTCATCGAGATCCGCGATAACAACCGTCGAGAGATCCACCTCGTCGTCGGGGCGGCCAAGGCGGTGCGCGCCATCGAGATGCTGCGCGGTATCGGAGTGACGGTGTATGCGGACGGCGCGACCGTCCCGCTGCCGCACGGCCAATCGATCGGGTGGGGTATAGCACCCACCGAGGCTCGCTGGATTCCGCCGCTGGTGGCCCTTTCCGCCGGGGTCTCCGCCGCCCGCACCACCGCCCGCGCCCACCTGCGGAATGTGGCCTGCTGATCGCCTTCGAAGTGGCCGAAGGCCGGATCACGGCAATTCGCATTGTCGTCGATCCGGCCGAACCGGCTTCGGTCCAACTACCGCACTGAATCCGCGGAAATGGGTTGGGGCGGCGGCTTTCTCAGAGCGGGAAGACCCGGCCGCTCACACCCCAGCCCGCACTGGACCAGCCGGGCCCGATACACGCCACGGTGCCCGCCTGGCCCACCGGGAAGTCCTGACGAATGGTGTACTGACCAATGGCCAGCGGGTTGGTGTTGTACCCGATGCAGTCCACTTCGAGGCGGTAACTGCCTCCACCGTCCTTGCACAAGCCATTGAAGGCGAATCCGGAGTTCATCGAACCCTGGCAGGTGGGGGCCGCGGAGGCTGTACCAGCGGTTACTCCGGCGATGGCGATCGCGGCGACGGGTGTGGCCAGACACAGTGCCACAGTTCGAATCGAGGTTCGCATATAGAGCTCCGATCATTGCAGGTCGTTGCTTTCATGGGATGTATCCCCGATCTTGCTGCCACACGTTACAAATACGAGGCCGCCGGCGTGGGCGAGCCGGGATCGCACGGTTTCCGGCCGATAGGCTCCCGCGGTGAGCACAGCGCGGAATGCCCCTTCGATTCTCGCCATGGCCGATCTGGCGACACCGATGAGCATCCGGGTAGCCGCGACCCTCGGCCTGGTCGAACACGCGGGCAGCGCGGGAGCGACCGTCGGCGAACTCGCGGCCCAAGCGGCCTCGCACTGCACACCTCGACCCAGGTGGCCGATGGACGGACCGCATTGGAGTTCCGAGCGTCAGGCTCGGGTCAATAGTGTTCGGGCGGAGCGGATTTCGGGGATGTCGAGGAGTTTCGCGGCGAGCAGGAAAACTGCTGCGCCTACGGCCGCGCCGGCGGTCAGAGTGGTGAGGTGTTCGAGGGTGGGGGTGGTGATCAGGGTTCGGGTCAGTTCGATGGCGGCCAGTCCGGCGGCTCCGGCCAGAGCCGTGGCCCACATGACGCGGTGGACGGTGGATGCGACCGCGGTGAAGCCGAGGAGGCCGTAGCGCTTGCGGAGCAGGAGGTGGCCGGTGAGGGCGCCCGCCACGTAGGCGAGTGAGCTTGCGACGCTGAGCATCACGATGATGGTGTGATTGTTCAGGAAGGTGGCGGTGAGGGTCAGAATGGTCACCTTTGTCGCCACCATGACGATATTGATCACCGTGGGTGTGCGGGTGTCGTTGTAGGCGTAGAAGACTCGCATTTGCAGCATGACGAGGGCGAAGGGAGCCAGGCCGAAGGCGGAGCAGGCTACTGCCATGCCGATCAAATGGGCCGCGCCGGCGTCGACACGACCGGTGAATACCAGGGCGGCGAAGCCGGGGCCCAGCAGGCTCATTGCCATGGTGATGGGAATCAGGGCCACCGAGAGATAGCGTGCGCCACGGGCGAGGTCGGCGATCACCGCGGCATGATCGCCGAAGGCGGCCGCGCGGGAGATGCGGGGCATCAGCACCGTCAGCACCGAGGCGGCGAGAATGCCGTAGGGGACCTGGAACAGCAGTTCGGCGTAGCTGTAGATGGATACGCCACCGTGGTCGAAGGCAACGCGCATGGTGATCGCGACCCCGATCTGGCTGATCGCCGCGTAGACGAGCAGCCAGCCCAACATCGGCAATCCGGAGCGGACCGGACGCCAGGTGTACGGCAGCGGCCGCACCCGCCAACTCCACGCGAAACCGTTGTGCCGCAACGCCGCAACCACCCATGTGGTCTGTCCTACGATGCCCGCGGTGGTGCCGATTCCGATGGTGAGCACCTGCGCGATGGTCATGGACTCCGGTGTGAGCGTGACCGGTCCGGGCAGCAGTACGAAGACCCCGCAGGTCACCAGGACGATCACATTGTTGACCACCGGCGCCCATGCGGCCGTGGCGAAGCTGTCGCGCACATTCAGCACCGCGCTCACCACCACACCGACCCCGTAGAAGAAGATCTGCGGCAGCAGCAGATACGCCAACCAGGTGGCAAGATGCCGCTGCCCCGAATCGCCCACGAATACCCGCACAATCAGCGGCGCACAGGCCACGGTCACCACCGTGACCACCGCCAACGCCAGCACCGCGGCCACCAGCACCCGCTGTGTGAACTCCCGGGACCGCCTGCGCCCCTGCCGCCGAGCCCGCGTCAACACCGGAATAACAGCGCTCGCCAGCACTCCCCCGAGCAACAGCTCATACAGCATGTTCGGCAGATTGTTGACCCCGTTGTACGCATCCCCCACCGCCGCCGTCCCCAGGACCGCGGCCACCACGATCGTCCGAGCGAACCCGCTGACCCGACTGACCATCCCCGCCACCGCGACCCGGCTACCGGCCCGCGCGATCCCCTCCCCACCAACGCCTTTCCACCGCATCGGGTCGGCGACCTCCCGCGACACCCGTGCAACGGGAAGTGGCTGTGTGGCAAAGCTCCCGTAGTCGTTCAATCCGCACCCCTCATCCAGATCTCACTCAACCCCCGTCCAGACTACGGATCTTGATCATCGGCCCGGTCGGCTATTTGGCGTCGGCGTAGCACTCGACTATGGCGGTGGTGAAGGGGAAGTGGACGGGGGTGGGGCCGAAGGTTATTCGGGCCGCGGATTGAGCGGCGGTGGTGATGGCGGCGGCTACGGTTTCGGATTCTTCGGTGGGGCAGTGGACTATTACTTCGTCGTGTTGGAAGAAGACCAGTTCGGCGCGTAGGGGTTCGAGAGCGCGGCGCAGGGCGGCGAGGACCAGGAGGGTCCAGTCGGCGGCGCTGCCCTGGACGACGAAGTTGCGGGTGAAGCGGCCGCGGGCTCGGGCTCGGGGGGTGGCGCCGAAGGTGGGTGGGAGGGTTTGGTCCTGGTCGGGGGTGTCGGCGCCGGCGGGGGAACTGGTGCGGCCGAGCCAGGTTCGGACGAGGCGGCCTTGTTCGCCCGCGGTGGCGGCTTCGTCCACGTAGGCGATGGCGGCGGGGTAGCGGCGGCGGAGTTCGGCCATATGGGTGAGGGCGTCGCCGGAGGTCTGGCCGTAGATGGCACCCAGGAGGGCTATTTTGGCTTGGGCGCGGTCGCCGCCGAAGGCTCGGGCCGCGAGATCGGCGTAGAGGTCTTCTTCGCGACCGGCCACCTCCATCAGGCCCGGATCGCGGGAGATGGCGGCCAGGACGCGGGGCTCCATCTGCGCGGCGTCGGCCACCACCAGTCGCCAGCCCGGATCGGCGCGGATGGCTTGCCGGATCACCTTCGGAATCTGTAGTGCGCCACCGCCATTGGTGGTCCAGCGGCCGGTGACGGTGCCGCCGGGAATGTATTCGGGGCGGAAGCGGCCGTCCCGGACCCACTGGTCGAGCCAGGACCAGCCGTGGGCGGTGTAGAGGCGATAGAGGGATTTGTAGGCCAGCAATGGCGCGACGGCGGGGTGGTCGACCTCTTGGAGTTCCCATTTCCTGGTGGAGGACAACGAGATTCCGGCGCGGCCGAAGGCTCGGATGATGTCCTGCGGCAGGTCGGGGCGGACTCGCGCCCCGAATGCCCGGGATACCTCCGCCGCGAGCTCCACCATCCGACGCGGCTCCGAGTCAGCTGAAATACGTTCCCCCAGTAGACTTTCCAGCAGCTCCCGGTGGACATCGGCGCGCCAGGGAATCCCGGCCCGGGACATCTCGGCGGCGACCAGCATCCCCGCTGATTCGGCGGCGAGCAGCAACCGCATCCGCTCCGGGTATTCGGTTCGCGCGGTGCGGGCCACCTGCCCGGCGTAAACCTCCAGCAGCGCGGTGAATTCGTCGGTTCCCGCAGGCAGCGGCACCGGACCGGATTCGAAGAGCGACGGCTGCGTCTCGGCGACTCGCGCGGGCGCGTCCGGCGGGACGGGCAACCTGTGCAGTCGCGCCCACGCCGCGGCGAGTGAACGAGGCTGTCCGGATTGGCCCTGCTCATGTCCGATCAGCAGCGCCTCCGCTGCCTCCACGTCATAGCAACGCTCGACACGCACCCCGGCCGCCAGCAGATGCCGATAGATCTCACCGGTCGACCGCCACACCCATCGCTCCACCTCCGGACGCGACCGCACCGCCTCCGCGAGCGACGACTCCCGCAGCACCGGCCCGGCGGCCCGCCCATCCTGATCGATCGGGCACAACAGAGCCCCGCTCGCCCCCGTTTCCGCCACCGCCCATCGCATACCCGAGAGTCTGTCAGCGGGCACAGACAATTCCGCCGAGCCGCGCCTCCATGAGGTCTTCTCCGGGTCGGTCGACTGCACGACGTACGCCTCGTCGGTTCCGGGTGCTGGCTCGATCAGTTGCCTGTTGCCGACTCAGGTGACGGGCTGCACCTCCCCGTTCACGGCAGTGCGGTCGACTTTGAGCGGCATCGGCCTTCGCTTGTCCGGTGAGCCGGGTCGCCTCGGCCTGATATCCGGCCGGGTCCAGGGCTGTTGATCCGCTTCGCCGATCTCGGCGCGCTCTTCTTCACCAGTACTGGACCCTGACTCCGTCGGTATCGGCGATGAAGACGACCGCGTCCGCGCCGTCAAGATCCGATGGCGCGAGCGGGATATGGCCGGGCACGATCGGTTCGCCCGCGCGGGTCGATGGCTCGAGCGCGGCGCGAAGGGCAGGTGCGGGAAACAGCGCCCGGCGATCGGTCGCCGCGGCCAATTGATATTGGAGCGTGCCGGATTCACTCTTCGGATTGGCATCGGATGCAATAAACGCATACAGCTCACCGAGCGCGAGACCGATGAGCGCACCTGTATTCGCCCAGGTCGCCGCGCCGACCACGGGCGAATGCGATTGCGCGCGTTGTAAATGCGCATTGTGTGCAAACACCAGGACGGGTCCGCGCGGCTGCTCTCGCGCGACGATGGCGAGCAGATTGTCAGCCATGATCTCGGCGCGCACGCTGACGAGCGTCCCGATCCGTTCGGCCGCGGGATCGGCCATGGCGACGTGATAGCGCAGCAACCCCAATGCCGCTCGCGCGTGCGCGGCGGCGAGGAAGTATCCGGTCGGGTCGGCGGCATGCAGCCCAGGCGCCGCCCGGTGCAGTGCACTGGCGAGATCATCGGCGATAACCCGCAGTGCGCGAACACGTTCGGAGTCGCCGATGGATGCGGCCGCGTCGTACATGGCCGCCGGGTTCAGCCACTCGGACTCGTCGCCGAGCAGGGCATCGAGGTCTCGCGCCGATGCGGGCCGGAGAGCCTCGGGCAGATAGTCGATCACCGCGCCCAGCGCGCGGCGCGGACTCGGCGCACCGGCGTACTCCGTCGGCGCGTCGAAGCCGTAGCAGCGCACCCTATCGTCCGGCGCGCGCCCGGCATTGTGCGCCCGAAGCCATTGCACGAGTTCACGATTGCCCGGTACGGCACCGAACCCGTGGCTGAATCCGGTCGCCAGCACCGCATCGATCTCCGCCGTCGCCCCGCACACATAGTCATCGACCACGGAGGCGGCGAAGAAGTCGATCTCCAGCACGATCGACCGGTATCCCCGCTCGACGAGCTGGATCAGTAATTCATTGCGCAGCAGCGGAAATGCCACGATCCCATGGGTCGGCTCGCCGAGTCCCAGCAGGATCGGCGGTTCGGACCGCGCCGCGAGCAGTTCATCGACGGCCCCACCCAGGTCTGCCGGATTGTCGAGTTGGCGGCCGATTCCCCGCACCGATGTGGCAGTGGACATGAAACACCCCTTCCAAGAAGTCACTGCCTTGGACGCTATCGTTGAAGAATCGGGTGAAGCTTGAACGGCTTCGACCTCGTATGAATTGACCGAACCCTCAAAGGTAGGTGTGACCTGCGGCCCATCGACCTCGCCCGCGAACACGGGCTCTCCGCCCAGGCGATCCGCAATTACGACGACGCCGGGGTCCTGCCTCCCACCGAGCGCAGCGATTCCGGATACCGGCGCTACACGCCCTTGCACGCACAGGCCCTGCGCGCCTTCCTCGCCGTGCGCCGCGGCCACGGGCACCAACGGGCCGTGGAGATCATGCGCGCCATCAACGATGGTGAACCCGAGTCCGCGTATCGACTCATCGACGCCGCACATATCGCACTGGTCACCGAACGCGACACCCGAACCAAGGTCGCGACCGCCCTGAGCGCCCTGTCCACCGGTGCACCCACCCCGATCCACGGTCCGCCGCTGACCGTGGGCGAACTCGCGCGCCGACTCGGCGTGCACGCGGCGACCTTACGCACCTGGGAAGCCGAGGGCATCCTGCACCCGGCCCGAGATCACGCCACCGGGTATCGCGAGTACGGCCCGGACAGCGTCCGCGATGCCGAAATCGTCAAACAACTTCGCCGCGGCGGCTATCCCCTGCGGCAGGTCGCGCAGTTCCTCGACGCGCTGCGCGAGGCGGGCAGCACGGACGCGCTGACCGCCTTCCTCGACGCCTGGCAGCACCGGCTCAGCACCCGCAGTCGCGAATTCCTCACCGGTGCGGCCCAACTCGACAACTACCTCACGATGCTCGAGCAGAACTAGCCGGTGGCCGAATCCTGTCGCGTGGCGCGCAGCAGTACGAAATCCATTGCCAGCGGTTGCGTTTCGTGAAGCCGGAGCCCCGCACCGCCGAGCAGGTCACGGAAATGGCTCACGGTGCGCTCACGCCCGCCCACATTGCACAGCATGTGCACATCCCACGCCGGGGCGAGTGAGGGCGAATCATCCTCCGGCAGTACGCGTTCGATGACATACAGACTCGCATGCGCGGGCATGGCCTCCGCGCAGCGCCGCAGAATGGCGCGGCAGGCGTTGTCGTCCCAGTCATGCAGTACCCGGGACAGGAAGTAGAGGTCGCCGCCACCGGGTATCGCCGCGGTGAAATCACCCGGCACCAAAGTGGTTTGCGGCAGACACCCGGCCCGATCCAGCGCACCTCGCGCCATCCGCAGGGTGCTTTCGCGTTCGAACAGGATTCCGCGCAGATGCGGAGCCGCCCGCAGCAGACCCGCCAGCAGCGCACCATTGCCGCCGGCCACATCGACCACCGTGCGGGCCGCGCTGAGATCGATCAGCTGGGCGATCTGCCCGAAGATGGACGCACTCGCCGCCATTGCGGCATCGAAGAGTTCGGCGCGCTCGGGGTCTGCGGAGAAGTATTCGAAGTGGTGCCGTCCGAAGTGCTCGTCGAAGGCGGGTTGTCCGGTGCGAACGGCATATTCGAGCCGACCGAACGATTCGTAGAAGTCGCCACCGTAGAGCCGGGCGAGAGGATGCAGCGACTGCGGCGCGGTCACGGGCAGCAGCGCGCCGAGTTCGGTGAGCGTGTATCCGATCCCGTCGGGCGTGGGCGTGACGATGCCGAGTTCCCTCAGGTACCGCAGCAATCGGTGCAGCGCATCGGGATCGGCGGCGATATCGCGAGCCAGCTCATCGATCGGGTATCCCGGGCGCGCGGCCAGCTGATCGGCCACGCCGAGGGTGACGGTGACCGCGAGCGCCTGCGTCGCCCAGGCTCCGGTCAAGAGTCGCAGCAACCGGGTCGGCGCATCCTGCGAGGCCGTGAGATGTGCGGCCATCAGCTCCGGATGCTTACCGCCGCAACGCAATTCCAGTCGCCGATAGGGCCGCTGCCCCTCGGAACCGGCGCGGAAGTACAGCACGGTGACATCCTCGACCGGGTTGTAGCCACCACCGTCGCTGTGCAGGCGGCCGCGGCCGATGAGCAACGCGCGCAGTCCGTTCAGAATCACCTCGTCGCGAGTGTCCGCCGCGAGTGCCACATGCCGTTCATGCCCGAATTCCCTTTCGGCGCTGATGATCTCGTCGATACGTGTGCCCGGCACCGGCAGCAGCGCGAAGATCTCGACCGTATAGTCCACATCGTCGGCGACCGGCACCGGCGCGTGCACTATCCGAACATCCAACCGGCTGGCGGGCCGCCCATATCGACCGGCCAACCGCTGCCGCACCACCGTGCTCGGTATATCCGGCCCGGCGGTGAGCCCGCGCTCGTCGAGCGCCTGCGTCAGTTCGGCGAGATCGCGCGGGCACAGCAGTAACGCGGTATGCGACAACCGGCAGTTGGCGGCAATGGCATGGCGTTCACCGGCGGTGAGGTCGGGCAGCATGACCGTGAGCGCGCTCAGGGTGTCATGTCTGTGCAGAAAGGATAGGGCCGCATCGAGTTCCACGAGATCGTCCGGGGCCAATCCGGGCATGACAAAGACGGCCGACACACGGGTCACGCATCCTCCTGAAGGATTCAGATACCGACGTAGTTGTCCGCGAAAACATTCTGATGAGAACGTGAGGTGGCGAGATTGTGCAGTCGCGCCCGCTGCAGCTCACGCCGATAGGCGGTCTCCGGGCCGTAACCGGCGGGTGGATGCAGCAGCTCGATCATCCAGTGTGAGAATTCCTGAGCGCGCCGGATACGCGGCAGAGCGCGCTCCGAATACTGCTGTAGCGCATCTACTTTGCCGTATCGCACGGCCGCGATGAGTGCGTCCGCGAGCAGTTGCGCCCCGGTGATCGCCAGATTCGCGCCCTTGGCCGCCGAGGGGCTGATCGAGGTGGCGGCGTCCCCGACCAGGAACAGCCGCCCGGCCTGGATCGGATCCAGTATCTGCGACCGCAACCGCACCAGTCCGCGTTCGATAATCGGCCCGGTGGCCAGCGCCGGACGACCCGGGGCGTCCAGTCGACGCGCGAGTTCGTCCCAGATCCGCCACTCGCTCCACTCTTGCGGGCGCGCGCCGGGATCGCACTGCAGGTAGTAGCGGGTCACCTCGGCGGTGCGCGGCATATGCCCGGCGAACCCATCGGGATGGACCCCGTAGATGACGGCATCGCCGGTGGGTGGCGCCTGCATGAGCAGTGCCAGCCAGGTGATGCCGTGCTCGCTGGCCGCGATCGTGGTCGGCACCGCGGTGCGGGATACCCCCTGTGCGCCATCGCATCCGGCGAGATAACTACCGGTGAAACGGATTTCCGCACCGGCGGCGTCGCGTGCCACGACCGCGGGCCGATCGGTGTGAATATCCTCGATCCGCTCGACGGTCGTGCCGAAGTGCAGCACACCACCGCCCGCCAGATACTCCGCGATCAGATCGGTGACCAGATCCTGTTGCGGATACACCGTATGCGGGCGGCCTTCGCCGAGCTCGCTGTAGCACAGCTCGACACTCCCTGCCGGACTGCGGAATTCGCAGCGATCATGGGTGCGGCCGCGCGCGTCCAATCCGGCGGCCAAGCCGTGCTCGCGCAGGATGGCGACGCTGTCGGGTGCGAGGAAACCGGCGCGCGCCCGCTGCTGCACCTGCTCGCGGGTCCGACGCTCCAGCACCATGGTCGGCACATTCGCGACTCGCAGAATATTTGCTAGTAGCAGGCCCGCCGGACCCGCACCAAGTATGATTACTACGGAACCCTGCTCATCAGCACCCAGGCGCACTCGCCAAATGTAAGGCACCGCAACGGCAATCACGGACCCCACCGAAGACGGTGGGCGTGTCCGGCGTGCCCGCGCCGAAACGGGTCCGGCACAAACGAATCGGCGACCGGCCCGAGGCCGGTCGCCGATTCAGGTTGGGGCTCAGTGCATGGAGGAGATCGCCAAGGCCGATAGGTCGGGGTCCGTGATCTCCGACAGGCCGTTCGCGGTCACCTGCATAACCCGCGCCGAGCCGATATCGAAGAACAGACCCGAGACCGCAACACCCCGGCGCAGCATGGCATCTCGAACCACCGGGTGCGTGCGTAGCGTCTCCAACTGGACCGCCACATTCACCATGGCGAGCTGATCGGCGGGGCCGAATCCGGCGGCCGCGGCGGCCTGGCCGACCGAGTGGCCATGATGCCAGCGGTCGACGCTGACATCGGCATTGCGGAGCCATTCGCCGAGGCCGGGCCCTTCGGGCACGCCGTCGAGCAGTGCCTTCATCGCACCGCAGGATGAATGTCCGCACACCACAACGTGATCCACCCGCAGCTCGTCCAGGGCGAAGGACAGCGCGGCCTCGACGGAGCTGTCACGACCGTTGGGCGGCACCAGATTTCCGACATTTCGGACAGTAAAGAGGTCACCCGGGCCGGTATTGGTAATCAGGTTCGGGACAATTCGGGAATCGGCACAGGTAAGGAAGAGCGAATGCGGATTCTGCCCGTCCCGCAGCTCGTCCAGATGCGGGCGCACCACATGGGCATTGCGGCGATGGAAGGCCCGCACACCCGTGGTGATCGGATTGCCCTCACCCGCACGCCAGGGCCGCAGCACCTCGTCCAGCAGCCCCCGGGAGCGACCGCGCACCGGCGGCCCGGTGAGCGCGTCCGCCATCGGTACGGAGCCCAGCTCGACGAATTCCACTCGGCCCCCGGTGTTCTCATGCTGGCCGGCCCAGTCGTGAATGGCCTCGTAGGCGGCGTGATCGAGGAAGTCCACGCTCATCTCCACCAGTACGGTGCTGCCCTCGGGCACCTTGGCCAGCTGCGCCGAGAGCTTGGGCAGCGCCAGGAAGGTGCAGGTGCCCTCGATGCTGACCATCCAACGATCGGTTCCCACAACGGGATCGGCGGAGACCGTCACCCGCACCACTCGCCACAGCAGCAGCGCGAAGGCCAGCAGCAACCCGATGAGCACACCCTCGAGCAGGTTCAGGAACACCACCGCGCCCACGGTCACCACATAGACCAGCAGATCGCCGGTGCGCCGCGCCAGCCGGATATGCGCCAGCTTCACCAGCTGGATGCCGACCACGATCAGCAGACCGGCCAGCGCCGACTTGGGAATCTGCTCCACGACCGCGACCAGGGCGACCGAGAACACCAGAATCCAAATGCCGTGCAGGAAAGCCGAAGCCTTGGAACGCGCCCCGGCCTGCACATTCGTCGCACTGCGCACGATCACGCCGGTGACCGGCAGCCCGCCGAGCAGGCCGGAGGTCATATTTGCCGCACCCTGCGCCACCAACTCCTTGTCGAAGTTGGTGCGCGGACCGGTATGCATCTTGTCCACGGCGACCGCGGACAGCAGACTCTCCACACTCGCGATGAGCGCGATGGTCAGCGCGGCGAGCGCGACCGCGCCCCAGCCGCCGGACGGAAGCTGCGGCAGCCCGATGGCGTCGAAGAGCGATCCGCTCAACACGATTCGCTCCACATTGCCGGGCACGATCAGCGACAGTCCGGTGCCGATGACAATGGCGACGAGCGGTCCGGGCAGCACCCTCAGCTTCCCGGGCACGTACTTCCACGTCAGCATGATGCCAATGACGACCGCGCCGATGAAGAAGTCGTCACCGTGCAGTTGGAGCAACTCGCCGGGAAGTTCGACCAGGTTCTTCCAGGCACTGCTGTGCGACGCCCCTCCGAGCAGCACATGCAGTTGTTGCAGGGCGATGGTGATGCCGATGCCGGCGAGCATGGCGTGCACCACGACGGGTGCGATGGCCAGCGCGGCGCGCGCGATGCGGCTGAGTCCGAACAGAATTTGCAGCAGTCCGGCCGCGACGGTGATGAAACAGGCTGTCTTCCAGCCGAATTGATTGATGGTCTCGGCGACCACGACGGTGAGACCGGCGGCGGGGCCGCTCACCTGCAGGGGTGATCCGCCGAGCAGTCCGACTACAACGCCGCCGACCACGGCGGCGATGAGACCGGCGGCGATCGGTGCGTCGGAGGCGACGGCGATGCCGAGAGATAGCGGCAGTGCGACCAGGAAGACCACTATGGACGCGGGTAGATCATGGCGCAGCAGGGTGGTGGACCAGTGGTCCGCTCTACCTGGCGGTGAATCGGTGTCGGTAGACATCTCGGCTCCTTCTCCGGACCGACATGATCCGGAAGCGTCGAACATGTTCTGTGGGCATCGAATTGATGCTGTGGACAGCGTTGGCCACAGACTCACCGGACGAGCTGTTGGCAAGGCTAGAAGTAAAGACTTAGTAAAAGCTGAGAAAACCGATGCCACAATGTAAAACGGGCGTGAATCCTGATGGATTCACGCCCGTTCGCACCGAACCTACGCCGGTTGCCCGACGCCCGCGGTTTGCAGATGACCTCTGGGGTGGATTCGCGCCACACCGTGATCCCCGATCTCCGCGATCCCGTCCACCGTGACCTCCACCACGCGCGCGGTGGCGATATCGAAGAACAGGCCCGAGAGCACCACGCCTCGCTCGATAACTCCGCGCCGCACCACCGGGTGGGCGTAGAGCGTCTCCAACTGCACGGCCACATTCACCATGCCGAGCTGATCGACCGGCCCGAATCCGGCGGCGGCCGCGGCCTCGGCGACCGGATGCCCGAGCCGGAAGCGCAGCAGACTGGGCCGGGCATTGGCCAGCCAGCCGTCCAGATCCGATCCGGTGACCGCCTCGGAGTGCAGCGCCTCCATGGCCCCGCAACCGGAGTGTCCGCAGACCACCACCGAGCGCACATCGAGCTTGTCGAGGGCGTAGATGAGCGCGGCCTCCATGGAGGTGTCCCGGCGATCGGCGGGAATCAGATTGCCGATATTGCGGATGGTGAACAGATCGCCCGGACCGCTGTTGGTGATCACATTCGGCACGATCCGCGAATCCGCGCAGGTGACGAAGAGCGAATCCGGCTCCTGTCCATCGCGGAGCACACCGAGATGCGGGCGCATCACATGTGCGTGGCTGCGGTTGTACGCGGCCACCCCGGCGACGATCGGATCCACCTCCGCGCCCGTGCGCCGCCACGGCCCGAGCACCTCGTTGAGCATATGCCGGGAGTGCCCGCGCGCGGGTGGTCCGTCGGTCGCGCCCGCCATGCGCACGGTGCCCGTCTCGACGAATTCGACCGTGCCGCCCTCGGTTCGATGTTCGGCGACCCACTCCTGCACCGCGTCGTGGGCGGCGTGGTCGAGGAAGTCGACGGACATATCGAACACGACATCGGCGCGTGCGGGCACCTTGGCGAGCTCGGCGGTCAGCTTCGGTATCGCCAGGAAGGTGAAGGTGCCGTCGACGGTGACCCGCCAGCGTCCGCTCTCCACCGGTTCGGCGCTCACCGAGACCCGGACCACCCGCCACAGCAGTAGCGCGAAGGCCAGCGCGAGGCCGACGACCATGCCCAGCAACAGGTTCCAGAAGACCACCACGACAATCGTGGCCGCGTAGACCACCAGGTCACCGGTGCGCTGGGCACGGCGGATATGCGCGAGCTTGATGAGCTGGATGCCGACCACGATGAGCAGTCCGGCCAGCGCGGCCTTGGGAATCTGCCGCACCACCCCGACCAGCGCCACCGAGAACAGCAGCACCCACAGCCCGCACAGCATGGTGGAGGCCTTACCGCGCGCGCCCGCCTTCACATTGGTGATGCTGCGCACGATGACCGCCGCCACGGGCAGTCCGCCGATCATGCCGGAGACCATGTTCGCCGCGCCCTGGCCGATCAGCTCGCGATCCAAATCGGTACGGCGAGCGGAGTTCTGCCGTATCCGGTCCACCGCCACGGCCGATAGTAGGGTCTCCACGCTGGCGATGAGCGCGATGGTCACGGCCATCAGCGCGACCGCCGCCCAGCTGCCGTGCGGCACCTGGGGAAGTCGAAGTTCGTCCAGCAGTGAGCCATTGAGCATGATGTGCTCGACTCGGGTGGGCAGTACCAGTGCCAGCAGGGTGGCCGCGACCACCGCCACCAGCGGGGCGGGGATGACGCGCACCGGCGCGGGCAAGCGTTTCCAGGCCACCAGGATGACGATGACGAGCAAGCCGACGATGAGATCGCCGCCGTGTACCGAGCGCAGCTCCTGCGGCAGGCCGACAATGCTGTCCCAGGACGAGCTCAGCGAATCACCGCCGAGCAGTACATGCACCTGCTGTAGTGCGATGACCACGCCGATACCGGCGAGCATGGCGTGCACCACCACCGGTGCGATGGCCAGCGCACCGCGCGCGATGCGGCTGAGTCCGAAGAGAATTTGCAGCATTCCGGCCGCGACGGTGATGAAACAGGTGGCGGCCCAGCCGAATTGATTGATCGATTCGGCGACCACCACGGTGAGGCTGGCGGTCGGGCCGCTGACCTGGAGTGTGGAACCGCCGATCAATCCGGCGATCACCCCTCCCACGACCGCGGCGATCAAGCCCGCGGCGACCGGAGCTCCGGCGGCGACGGCAATACCGATGGAAAGCGGCAACGAAACCAGGAACACGACCAGCGAGGCTGGAAGGTCGTGGCGTACCAACTCGGCGAGGCCGGGGAGCGACGTCCGGGGAGGCTGTTCGGTGTCGGTGGACATATTTCTCCTTCGCCGGTACGGCGGGGAGCCGCCCGGTTCATCGGTCAACATGTACTGGCATCGAGAGCGAGCGACGGGCGAGGCTGTGACAGCACGACGCTATGCAGAACGGCGTAATCGTAAAGACTCGGCAAAGAATCCGGAAAGGGTTTGCGGTGATTGAGGCGAACCGCTACCAAAATGTGACCCGGGCCACTCGATCGGTCAGCGGGATTCGACCAGTTTCGCGGTCGCCTCCAGGACAGCCGAATCGGTGGAGCCAGGGACCAGGATGAATTCGTCCAGACCAGCGGCCTCGGCACCATCGAGCGCGCGGTGGATGGCGTCGGCGTCGAAGGTGGTCATGGCGGAGGCGGTGGCGGTGGCGTTCCGCGCGCCCAGGAAGCCCAGGTATTCGGCGGTGAAGTCGCGCAGTACCGCGGCCGAATCGGGAATGCCGAGGGTGTAGAAGCAGCCACTCACCAAGCGCGGCTTGGTATCTCGTTCGGCTGTGGCCCATGCCGCGCGGGCATTGTCGGCGGCCCAGGAGATCTCACCGGGTGCGCCGCTGAGACTGAACGCCACCACACCGTCGGCCCAACGGGCCGCTCGCGCCAGCGATTTCGGCCCGAGGGCACCCGCGAGAATCGGCGGCCCGCCCGCTTGCACGCACGGCGGACCGATGGGATCCGCGCCCTCGGTATGCGGGGTCCCGGACCAGAGTGCCCGCAACTCCCCCACCCCGCGCTCCAAAGTCGCATGGCGATGGCCGAATCCGGCTCCGAGGCTGCCGTAGTCGTGCGGCCGCGCGCCGACTCCGACGCCGAGGGTCAATCGGCCCTGTGACAACACATCGATGGTGGCGGCCTGCTTGGCGATCAATGCGGGCGGATGCGCGGGCAGCACAGCCACATTGGCGAAGATCCGCACCCGCTCGGTCAGTGCCGCCGCCGCCGCGAGGGTCGTCCACATCTCCGGATTGTGGAAGGTCATCCGCTCCCCGCACGAAATGCTCGCGAACGGACCCTGCTCGGCGCGCAGGCACCAGTCGACGGTCGAGCCGCGGTCGTAGCCCCGGCACATGGTGGGCAATGCGATACCGATATCCATCCGGACACTGTGCCCCGGTGAGCCCACCCCGCGTGCCGGAATTGCGCGGTAGGTCCTACTCCGGGGCGGTGAAGGTGTTGTGGGCGGCGCGGCGGACATCGATGTCGGGGTGGTTGCGGAGGTCCGCCAGCAGGGGCGACCACGGGTCGGTCCAGCCGAACTTGTGGCCGCACTTGGTGATCAGTTCGATTGCCGCCAGGGCGATGGCGGGCGATGCACTGGCGGCCAGACCGGTCGCGATCCGTTGCAGGGCGGCGATCGGGATCTCATCGGGGATCGCGCCGAAGCGTTCCGCGAGCCGTCGGGACGGGTCGCCGGTGAGCGCGCCGATCGCGAAGGGGGACAGCGCCTCCAGCGCGGCGATCGTGCGCTCCGGTTCGGTCCAGCGCACGGCGGCGAAGGTCGTGGCGATGAGCTGTTCATGCCAGAGCGGGTCCGGGGCGAGTAGTGCGATGACCGGTGCGGCGATCGGGCGACTGTGCTCGTTATTGCCGAGGATCGGACCCAACCAATGCAGTAGCGACGAGAGGCGTTGGCGCGCGGGCAGATCGCGTTCCGGAAACGAATCGCCGGTCTGCGCCAGCAGTCGCTCGACGGCGGCGATGACCGCGCCGGAGTGTCCGGTGGCACCGGCATCGACGAGCAGTGCCCGCACGGCCGAGGTCCACAGGCCCAGCTGCGACAGATCGGTCAGCCGCGCGACGAGTACATCGCGGGTGTCCGGCGGCGACCAGCGGTACCAGTGGGTGAGCGCGTCGAGGGCCTGCAGCGCCACCCGATGATCCGAGCCCGCCGCGAGATCGCGCAGGAAGGCGGCGAACCGCTCGCGATCCGGGACGGCCAGCAACCGCGGTGCGATCTCCAGGACCGCACCGGCCACCTCGGGATCGGCGACGGCCTCGTGCAGAACGGCCCACGCCGGGTCCTGGTCGAGCATGCGCGCGGCGGCGAAGACCATGGCGCGCTGGATATCTCGATGCACGCCCGCCCGCGCACCGCGCTCCCGAATGACGGCCATGGCATCCGATGCGCGCAGCACCGCCAGCAGCCGGATGCCCTCCTTCACCGCGGTGATCTTCGGCGAGTCCAGCAGCGGCGCGAGGGCTCCGCCGAGTCGTGCGGGCGGGATCGATCGGGCACAGGTCGCGATACTGCTGACCGCCACCCGGGCATGATCGTCACC
The DNA here is from genome assembly GCF_036327755.1 of Nocardia sp. NBC_01503. Classification (NCBI taxonomy): domain Bacteria; kingdom Bacillati; phylum Actinomycetota; class Actinomycetes; order Mycobacteriales; family Nocardiaceae; genus Nocardia; species Nocardia sp. NBC_01503. Next base: position 5,595,072 of record NZ_CP109596.1, on the reverse strand, counting down.
GACGTGCGCGGCCAGTACGGCGATGGCCCGCTCGGGCTCATCGCTGCGGCCGAGCGCGGTGAGCGCGGCCTCCGCCTCGACCACATCGCCGAGCTCGATATAGGGCAGCAGCCGGGTGAAACTGCCCGGGAGCAAACCCAATTGGCGGATCGCACCGGCGCGCTCACTCACCGACGACTTCGAACTCTGGGCGTAATCGTCCAGCAGTCGGGCGTAGCGCTCGATGTGATGCGTTGTCCAACTGCCTATTCCGACGGGGAACATGGGAACGAAGCGGACCTTCTTCGACAGGAAGCGACCGGAGGTGGCCCCGTCGAGCAGATCGTCGAGCAGATCGGTGCGCCGCGTGGCGATGAGATCGCGCAGCTCCCACAGCGTGATGATGGATCGGTCGCGCCGCAGCATGTCGTCGAGGTGGGCATCGCGGGTGACGGGATCGGCCAGGGCCAACCGAACCGCGCGCCGGGCGGTCGAGTCATCGGCCGCACCGCAGGCGCGCAGCACCAGCCGCTGTAATCCGAGCACTCCGAACGCCCGCCGCTCCAGGCCGTCCGCCAGGGTGAGCGCGAGCGTCCAGCGGTCCCGCGCGGCATCGGCTTCCAGACGCGAACGCAGAGCTTCGAACAGCCATTGCTCCGCGCCGCGCGGCAAATTACGGTGCAACCCGGTCAGATTCAACCGACTGTACGATTCGGCGAGCAGGGCCGCGATACGCAGCGCGGCCGCGGTGAACGCGGTCTCGCCGGTCTGCGCACCCCGTATCAACAGGGTGCGGGCGAGATCCCCGATGGCGGCGGAGGTCGGATACGAGCGGTCTCGGGCCTGGAGCGCATCGACCGCCAGCTGTTCCAGCGCGGGGACGTGCCCGGCGGCCAGCAGCGACAGCGGAAGGGTCGCGACGGCCTGTAACGCGCTGCGCCGCACCGGATCCTGTTCGTTGCGCAGCCGCCGCAGCATATCGAGCAGCTCACCGACGACCGCGGCATCGCGGCTGCCGACGGCGGCCGTCACCAGCAGCGGATAGGCGATCGCGCGCTCATCCGCGGTCGGCCGTCGAATCGCCTCGGCCAGTATGGGTTTCGCCTCATCCCAGGGCAGCCGGGCCGAGAGCCGCTCGGCGATCTCCGGCACCTCGGCACCACCCGGCCGGGCGAGCAACTCCCGAGCCAGGGTCGCGCGAACGGCAGCGGGCAGCGCGTCGAGGGTGGGGAGATCCACTTCGCCGGGACCGAGCCCGAGTCGCATGAGCTGTGGTGTCGCGATCACCGCCCGCCGCGACGGCGGCAGGGTGCGCAGGAACCGGGATCGATCGTGGGGCGCGCTCGCGAGGTAGAGCTCGGCCAGTTCGGCATCGGGCAGCACCCGCATCGCCCGCCACAGCGCCGGTCCGCCCAGTCCGCGCCCATGTCCGCTGGGGTGCAGCACAAGTCGCCGCACGGCCTCGGGATCATGCCGCGCCAGCATGCCCGCTACCGGGTGCAATACCGAGAGCTGCACATGCTCGACGGCCCGGGCCGCCAGTGTCAGCAGTCGGCCCGGATCATGGCGCGCGGCCACGACCACATCCGCGGTGAGCCGTGACCACAGTTCACGCCACTCGTCCCGCCCGGCATCGAGCGCAGCCGCCTCCACGTAGTCGAAGAGCACGCCGATATGTCTGCGGGACAGCGTCCCCCAGCTGGGCAGCGCGTAGGCCAGCTCGGGCAGCGCCCGCGCCACCGGATCGGCCGAACAGTTCGGCAGCAAGCCCGCGGCCTCCGCATCCCCGAACCGTGCGCGCATCGGGGCCAGCAGGGCATCGGCGAGCTCGGACCGTCCACCTCGCCGCAACACCCTGACCACGGCCTTGCGCGCCCGCTGCGACAGGTCCGGCAATCGGGAAACGATCTCCTCGGGCGACACGCCGATCCGAGTGAGCGCGGCGAGCGCTCGCACGCCGCACTCCGGGTCCACCGAATCCACCTGCGTCAGTAGATGATCCCGATGCCCCGCGACGACCGCCATGCGAATGGCGGTCAACCGCGCATAGCGGTCCCCGGCGGACAGCTCCGCCAGCATCCGATCGAGCTCGGGTGTGCCCGCCAATCGCCGGGCCTCCAGGGCCTCGGCCGCCCGCCGTCGCGGTAGCGGCAGTTCCGCGACGCTCTTCAGAAACCGGCTCCCCATTGCACTCACGTCGGTCACGGTACCGCCGCGGGTGCGGTGAACTCCCGGCCAAAATTACAAAGAGGACATTCCAGATAAATAAGTCCGAATGGTATGTTTCACTTATTCGGCCCATGCATTACTTCTCGGCCGATTCGCTACACCCGATTTCCAGGTTCACGCATCACGGTCTCCGGTCCGCGCGAGCGGGCGTAATTCCTGCTGTCGTATATCACCTGGCCCGATGGCCTCCCCCGCGAGAGGTTCGGCATGTTCTCCCTGGGCAAGATTTGCAGCGGTCTCGGATCGGCCGCCGCCACAGTGATTTTCGGCCTCGCCCTGACCCCCACCGGGGTGGCGGCCGCCGCCGGTCCGGCGGTGCTCGGACCCGGTTCGGGTATAGCGATCGGCACCAGCGAGCCCGAGGAGTTCTCGCTGTGCACCCTCACCGCCATCGGATTCGACGCCGCGAATCGCCTGGTCGGGATTACCGCCGGACACTGCGGCGAGGTCGGCGCACAGGTGCTCGCCGAGAAGTCCATCGGTACGGGCTTTCTGGGCAGGCTCGCGGAGCTGGACTACTTCTGGGATTGGGCGGTCATCGAATTCGATCCGGCCAAGGTGATTCCGGTTCGGCAGATCACGGCCGGTGCGGTGGCCGGGATCGGCGCACCGCCCGCGCCCTTACAGATGGTCTGCAAGAACGGACGGACCACCGGATTCACCTGCGGCCCGGTGTGGGAGGAGATGGCCGAGGGCTTCAGCAGTCACGTCTGCGCCGATTACGGCGACTCCGGTTCGCCGGTACTGGTCGGTGACCAACTGGTCGGCATGATCGTCTCCGGACAGCCCATCGATCTCGGCAGCGTGGACCTGCACCTACCCTCCTGCGCCAACCCCGCCAATCCCGTACACGAGCCCGACCTCGCCACCGGGATAGCCAATGTGCTCGCCAGCATCAATCAGCACGGCGGGGTGGGCGCGGGCTTCCGACTGCTCTGAACGACGCGCGGCGGCGATCAACGACGTTCCGCCCCCGATTCGGCGGTGAGGTACTCGACCACGCCCTGCGGGTTCGACAGGGCGATGAGGTGGCCGCCGGGGATGACGTCCGGCTCGACGCCGAGGCGGTCGCGGGCGATGCGCTGCTGCAGGGCAAGCGGGAAGAGACGGTCGTCGGCGCCGACCAGAACGTGAATGGGGGCATCCGGCCAGCGGGTGAAGGCGCAGACATCCTCGAAGATGCGCTCGGACTCGGGGCGTTCGGGGCCGTCGTCCAGCGCCTGCGGCGGGACGTCGTGCAGGAAATAGACGGCGTCGTCGAATTCGCGGGGGTAGCCACCGGCATCGGCCGCGGCGAGCCGGGCTTCGGAGGAGCCGACATTCCCGCCCCACCGACCCGCGGTCTCGCCGGGCTGCGGGATCATGGCGTTCACGAAGATCAGGGTCGACGGGGTGATTCGCTCGCAGACCAGGGCGGCGGTGAAACCCCCGAGGGACTGCGCGACCAGGACATCGCCGTCGGCGGCGGACTTCAGGACGATATCCCGGTACTCCTCGAGGCCCGCCTGTTCGTCATCGCCCGGCAGGTCGACGGCGATCACCTCGCGACCCGCGGCCGTCAGACCCGCGACCACCAGGTGCCAGTACGACGCCATCCCGCCCGCGCCCGGGATCAGGACAATCTTGTTCTTGTTCACCGTCATACCGGTGTAGACGAGGCGGGGGCGGCGAATTCATCGGCGCGGTCCGATCGCATGCCCGAGATCCAATCGCGCGGCGGCGCGCTTCGACGGGCAGGTATTTCCGGTGTATTTTGATTCGCTTCGAAATCGCCGGTGCCAATGATCAAGGGTCTGTACAGTTTTCGATACGTCGCGCATTCGATTCTCGACCCGAGGATGAGCCTTGCCGAATCATCGAGTATCTCCCGGTTCCCTCTCCGTCGCCGACCTACTCGAGGCGTCCGAGATCCATTGTCCCAGTAGCCATCGCGCGGAAACCTTCCCCACCGTCCGGTTCAAAGCGGTCGCCGGAGTCGCGCTCGCGGCGGGTGCGCTGCTCACCACCGGCGCGCACCTGTCCCCCGCCATCGCCGAGGCCACACCCCTCGCACCCGCGGACGAGGATCCGGTCGATATCGCCGAACCCGTCTCGGCCCCAGCGCAAGTCGCACCCGCGGCCCCGGTGAGCAGCCCCTTCGGCCTGGTAGGGCTACCACCGGAGATCGCGGCTCCGCTGGCGCAGGCCGAGCAGACCATCAAAGACCTACAGCAGCAATGGCTTCCGGCGGCGCAGGCGGCGATTCCGGCACTGCCGCCCGCCCCGGTCCTCCCGGCGATTCCCGCCATTCCCGCCCCGGCACCCCTGACCATCGAACGCACCGTCCTGCCGGTGCAGGGCGGTCAGATCAGCTCCGGATTCGGCGGGCGTTGGGGCTCTTTCCATTACGGCGTCGATATCGCCGATCCCATCGGCACGCCCATCCATTCGGTCAGGAGCGGTACCGTACTGGACGCGGGCCCCGCGCAGGGCTTCGGCCAATGGGTCCGGGTCAAACAGGACGACGGCACCATCGCCGTCTACGGCCACGTCAACGATATGTACGTGAGCAGAGGTGACCGAGTCGATGTCGGCGAAGTCATTGCCTCGGTGGGCAATCGAGGCGATTCCACCGGCCCGCACCTGCACCTGGAGATCTGGGGCACCGATGGCGTCCGAGTCGATCCAGTGGTTTGGCTGGAGGGCAAAGGGATTCTCATGCAACAGCATTGGGGTGCCGCCTGACCGACGGCACTGCGGCGGGATAGTCGCGTGCGCGCCGACCCCACGGTGTCCGCTACCTCTTGCGCGCCGGATGCCCGGACAGACCGCGCAGCAGGATCTCGACGCCACCGTCGAACTCCGCATCGGCGGACAGGGTTCGCGCCTGCGCGGCGGTCTCGGCCAGTAGCGGGAAGTCGGTCGCCGACGCCAGGGCAGCGGTTCCCGCCCCGGCGATCGAGGCGTAGTGCTCGTTCTGGAGGAAACCGAGTAGGAACGCCACTGCCGAGCGCTGGGCGATGACGCGGTCGTCGCCGCGGAAACCGGCATCGGTCAGCGCGCTCAGCATGGCCTCCATCCAGCACATACTGGCGGGACTGGACTGGCGGTAGCGCAGCACCAGCGGTACCGCGGCCGGGTGCGCACCGATGGCGGTGCGTGCCCGGTCCAGCAGAATACGCACGCGCACAGTCCAATCCGCGTCCGTGGGTAACGCGCTGTCGACGGTCTCGAGAATCTGGTCGACCATCAGGATCTCCAGCGCATCGCGATCCGCGACATACCGGTACAGCGCCATGGTCGCCATGCCCAACTCCTGGGCGACGGCGCGCATGGTCAGGGCGGACAGACCCGCACGGTCGAGCACCGCGAGCGCGGCGGAGGCGAGATCGGCGGTGGTCAGCGACCTGGGACGGGGCACGGATTGACAGCGTACAAGATACGCGCATACTGAATGTAAGCGTATCGCGTACGCCTACACAGAGGAGCTTCGATGCCACCGCTCGCCACGGTTCCAGCCCGCACACTCACCGATATCACCGGCGCCGAGGTGCCGATTCCGGATCCGAATCATCTGGTACACCTGCAATTTCGGCGCTTCGCGGGCTGCCCCGTCTGCAATCTGCACCTGCGCTCACTGGTTACCCGGCATGCGGACATACTCGCCGCGAATATTCGCGAAGTGGTCGTATTCCATTCCAGCGCAGATGAATTGCGCAAGTACACCGCCGAGTTCCCCTTCAACCTGATCGCCGACCCGACCCGCGAGCTGTACCGCGAATTCGGCGTCGAATCCACGCCGCGCGCACTGCTCGACCCTCATGCCTGGCCGACCATAGTCCGTGGCATCACCACCGCATTGCGCGGCGTGCGCCGCGATCGCAAACCCCTTCCACCGATCCGGCCGGAGGGCGGCCGCCTCGGCCTCCCCGCCGACTTCCTGATCGCGCCCGACGGGCGCGTCATCGCCGCCGAACACGGCACGCACGCCGATGACCAATGGTCCGTCGACGAGCTGCTGGCACAGATTCCGTCCGGCGTGCGCGAAGTGTGATCCGCTCGACCGACCCCGCCTCCAGCGGCCGATCTATCCGGGCACGTGCAGCGGGGCCGAGGGGGTGAAGGTTACCGGCAGGGCGGTCAGGGCTCGATGGAATGGTCCCGGCCGCCAGGACAGTTCGCTCGGCGGTACGGCCAGATGGATTTCGGGGAGGGCATCCAGCAGCTGGTCGATGGCCTCCTGCGCGATGAGGTAGGCCAGGGGGCTGGCGGGGCAGGCATGCGGGCCCGCGCCCCAGGCGAGATGCGAACGGTTGCCGGAGAATTGGCCGCCCTGAATGGCCGGATCGGTATTGCAGGCGGCCATGCTGATGACGACCGGCTGATGCGCGGGGAGCCAGACATCCGCCACCAGGACGGGTTGGCGCGGAAAGCTGATGCAGAAGTTGGCCATCGGCGGATCGTTGAACAGGACCTCGTCGAGGGCGTCGCGGGTGGCGAGGCTGCCACCCAGTACGCTGCCGCCGAAGCGGTCGTCGGACAGGATGATCAGCAGGGTGTTGACGATCAGGTTCTGCTGCGGCTCGATGCCCGCGCCGTAGAGCGTGGCGAGCTGATGCACCATTTCGCCGTCGGTCAGCTCGGCGGGGTGCCGGAGCAGGCGGGTGGTGACATCGTCGCCGGGTTCGGTGCGCTTATGCGCGGTCAGCCGTGAGAGCGCCGCTATGAGTAGTTTATTGCCGTTCTCCGCGCCGACACCCTCGAAGATTGCCCGAAAGCCCTGTGCCGCCTGTGCGGCGATTCCGGCGGGGCAACCCAGGAGATGGTTGAGCACATCGAAGGCGAGTGGAAAGGCATAGTCGCGCACCAGATCCGCGGCCCCTTCGGCGCAGAAACCATTTATCAGTGTCACCGCGGTTCGTTCCACGGTGCTCTGTAATCCGAATCGATCGATTCCGCCGAGCCCGGCGGTATTGGCCTGTCGATACCGCGCGTGCGCGCTGCCCGCATTACGCAGCGCATTGGGCCGCCACTGCATCATCGGCAGTACCGGACAGTCGGCGGGGATGCCCGCCTGCCAGGTGCGGGGGTCGGCCGGGAAGCGGTCCGGATCGTTGAGAATCCTTACCGCCGTGCGGTATTCGAGCACGAGGGTGGCGGGCACGCCCGGCGCGAGCTCCACCGGGGCCAGCGCACCGTATCTGGCCCGCAGCTCCCGATAGGCCCGATGCGGGTCCGCGGCGAACTCGGGACTGTACATCGGTATGCGCGATCCGGCGATATCGAATTGCGCGGCTGCGGGAACGGGGGCGGCCGGGGCCGAATCTGGCATCTAATGAACTCCACGCGGTGGACGACACTCCCCCGCCGAACACCGCACACCCCGGACGTGGAACGAATCACCCTACCGGCGGATCGGAAAACCGCACAGTATGTTTAGCCAGGCGAATCAAATCCGCTGTGCGGTCGCCGATTCCGGCTTCATACCGGCCCGAACGGTGCGAATTATCATGTAAGGCCCCTCGACAGATCGACTACCCCCGCACCGGAAAGTGATAGCTTTTCTCTATGGCCGAAAAGGGCCGGAGTACCGACTGTGCATATAGGGAGATGCCGTGGCAAGGGCTGTGAAGGCTGCCGCCGCACGGGTTTGCGGAGGAATATTCGGGATTGTTGCGTGCCTGGCGGGAATCGCGCCCGCGCACGCCGAGGCCCCGCCCGGTCCGGCCGTCGTGGACGGCACCATGTATTTCGCCCTCGGCGGTTGGAACTGTTCGATCGATCCGAACGGCACGGTGGGCTGCGATCTCGCCGTCCCGGCGGCATTGATGAATGTGTTGTACGCGGGTCTTCAGGTGCCGGTGCCGAATGTTCCCGCGATTATTATCGATTCGGCCGCCCTGCCCGCACGCCCCGACTGGGTTTCCGGTGGCAGCCATACGCTGCCCGGCGGAAATCCGGCGCTGCCGCGACTGATCGCGACGACCAACCACGATCCGCAATACTCCGTCACCCACGCCGGAGCCACCTGTCAAATCACCTTCAATGGTGCGGCCACCTGCTCCTCGCTGGGCCACGGATTCAGCCAATGGGGACCAGAGCCGTTCGGCTACTGATCCCCATGGCTCATCGGTTACCGGTACCAGACGCCGGAATCCCAATCACCGTAATCCCAGACATTGAAGTCGTAGCGACTGTGCGCGCCTCCGAAGAGGTACCCCCACCAACCAGCGGAGGTGTCGCAGATCTGGTCATCGTGGTTGCAGACGGTCAACACCGGGAAGCCGCCGAACCAATCATCGACTCCCGCAAGCGGATAGCCGATGATGCCACTGCCCGGGGTCGACGCCAGGCCGGCCCAGCCGGGTCCCGCGTCACGCTTGGGATCCGCCAGCAGAATGGCATTGGCATTGTCGACGCCCTGATGAGCGGTGACCCAGGCGTGGACGATACCCGCGCCCTCACTGTGCCCGATGACCCGAATATGGTCACCCGGGCATTGGTTGCGATGCTGCCAGAACAGCCGATCGACTTCATTCAACCCCGACATCGGGTCGGCGGAGTTGTAGCCCACGGGCTGGTTGACGAACGGGGCGAATATCGACGAGGAGTTGTCGCCGAGACCGCCGATACCTATGGCCCAGTCGCCAAGGCAGTCATCGGCTTTCGCCGCGGGACTCGTCACAAAGGAAATGGAAAAGAGGATTGCCAACATGAATGCGGCGAAGAGCGCCGTTGCTCTACGCATGATAGTACTTCTTAACTGATCGTGCCCCCGGGTCCGGCCCGGCTTGCAGGGGATGTACCCAGAAATTGCTGGCGTTCTTGATTTCTGGCGAAACAGTTATGTCGGGTCTGTTTTTGTAGGCCGTAATGCAATGTCACGGGCCGGTATTCGCGCGCCCGCCGTGGTCTGCCCGTCGTATCCACCCGAGCCACCCGGGGGTTGACCGCACCGAAGGTCGCCTTCCACGCCCTGCCATTGGGGCGGGTGCCGGTTCGGCTTCGGCCACGCCGAATGTGTCGGTGCGCGGTCACGAAGTACAACAAGGACGGCCTCAACGTCGGTGGCGGCGCACGCGAGATAGAGGTCAAGCCCGCCACCTGTGGATGGTGAGGTAGGAACTGGCGATTGGGCCACCCGGCGCGAAATCCATGAGCGAAGGGCCGGTGCGATCCCGTCGCACCGGCCCCGGCCAGTGCCCTGCGCGATGCCACCGGCATACGCTTCACGGACCTCGCGCTGACCCGCGATGGTCGTTGAATGGCGTTGCACGACAAGCCGGTTCGCCGACTGATCGGCTTCTCGACCACGCCTGACCAGACCGGTCGATCGGAGTTGGCCGCACTTCCGCCCCCCAATCGGACGAGATTCGGGAGTAGGCTGCGCCGCGGCCCGGCTCATACCGGTTTCCGGCCATCGAGAACAAATGCGATTTCATCTGCAATATCGCTGTTCACCAGCACATATCCCCATGTTGTGCTCTCGTTTCCGGTGTGCCAAGATCGTCGGCGTCGGCTCGGGGGGAAGTTCGTCGGAGGCAGTCGGCAATCTGCGTTGCGCACCCGTTTTGACTCGCCGCCAACATATTTCAAGGAGCCGCCATGGGAGCGCTACTTCTCAGCAGGGATGTGCCCGGAACGCCCGAATCCCTGTTCAACACCATTGTCGCGCCGACGACCTGGGAGCATTGGTTCGGCATTCATCACGACTTCGTCGGCACACCGCCCAAGCGACTGACCGAGGGCTCCACCGTGGTCGCCGAGGTGCTGTTGCACGGCATGCTGGAGGAGGTCGAGTGGACGGTGACCCGACTCGACCAGCCGTGCCGAATCGCCTTGCGCGGCAAGGGCAGGACCGGCATCCACTATGACCTGACCTACTGGTTGCAGACCACGGAGACGGGCACCAATATCACCGCGGGCGTCACCTTCGCCGGGCCGCTCATCACCACTCAGGCGACCAAGGCCCTGGAACAGCACGGCTACAAGCAGCTCGACAACACCCTCGGCCAGCTCGCCGAACTCGCCTGCGCACTGCACGAATAGCTAGGGCACCACGGTCACCGGCCACCGCCCGGCCCGCACCAGGCGCATGGCCACCGAGCCCACGAGTCGGTGACCGGCCTGCTGCGACGCGCCCACCACCACCGCGTCCGCGCCGAGTTCGTCGGCGGCCTTGGCCAATTCGCTGAAGGCATCCCCGCGCCGGGTCAGGAACTCCCACCGCACGGTGAAGATATCCCTGACCCGCTCGGTCGCCTCCCGAATCTCCTTCACCAGATCGTCCGCGATATCGGAGGTGATGGACCGCGTATCCACGCCGAGCCCGGCCACCGCCGACATCCACGGCTGCACATAGACGATCGCCAGCCGCGCTCCCTGCCGTCGCGCCAGCCCGGCCGCGTAAGCCGCTGCCCGCCACGAGGTATCCGAACCATCCACGCCGACCACGATCACCAGTGGACCGTCGGTACCCAATTCGAACCCGGAGTCGTCCCGTTCCCGGGGCATCATCGCCTCACCCACGAATCCCACCCTAACGCCCTGAGCTGAACGAATGAGTCAGCGGCCACTGGCATGCGGGTAGCGCCGCCGACATCGAGACGGCGTCGGTTACGCGACGGATCGGTGGAGGTTCCGCCCGTCGGCGTGGCGATGCTTGCCTATTCCACACATGCTGTCAGGCGAAGTGGGCCGGACCCACCGGGTGAATGGAGGAACGCCGTGGCAATCCGACGTCGTGCGGTGCTCATCGGATTGGCCGGGGGCCTCGGACTGGCCGGTTGCGCGCGGGAACCGGCCGCCCCGCCGAAACCCGCGGTGATCCGATTCGATCCGGCGGTGCACGAAGCCGGAGCGCGCATGCCCGGCATTGTGAAGGTCAGCGCTGGGACATTGCGGTCGGTCGAGTGGATCGATGAGACGGGGCGGGCGCTTCCGGGTGTCATGGCGCCCGATCAGCGCGGTTGGGCCAGTAGCGAACCGCTGGGGTACGGGCACAGCTACACGGCGAAGGCGGTGGCGCACGGTGAGACCGGTGATGTCACCGCGACCACGAGCTGCGTGACACCGGCCCCCGATCAGCTGATCGATGTGTCGCTGCGCTCGGCGACCATGGTCGAACTGGCCGAAAACGATACGTACGGAGTGGGTTTCGTCGTGGTCGCGCACTTCGACGCGCCCGTCGACCGGGCGGCGGCCGAGGGCTGTTTGAAGGTCGTCACCGAGCCCGCGGTTCCCGGCGGCTGGTATTGGCTCGATGATCGCAACGCACACTGGCGGCCGGAGCGGTACTACGCGCCCGGCAGCCGGGTGACGGTCTCCGCCGAACTGTTCGGTGTCGCACTCGGTGCGGGCGGCTATGGCGCACGCGATCAACGGGTTTCGGTGCTCATCGGACCCGCGCACGTGGCCATCGCCGATGACAACACCAAGATGATCGACGTCTTCGAGAACGGAAATCTGATCCGCACCATGCCGACCTCCATGGGTATGGGCGGCACCTCGGTCGTCGGCGGGCGGGTGCTGTCGTTCTGGACACGCCCGGGCACGTACACCGTTCTCGATCGGCAGGACCCGGTGATCATGGACTCCTCCAGCTACGGCCTGCCGATCAACTCCGGGCTGGGCTACCGCTCGACCATCCATCACGCCGTGCGCATCAGCCACGACGGCATTTTCGTACATGCTCTCGCGCAAAGTGTTTGGGCACAAGGGAATACGAATGTCTCCCACGGCTGCCTGAACATCTCCCCCGATGATGCCGCCTGGTTCTTCGACTTCGTCATCCCCGGTGATGTGGTCGAGGTTCGCAATACCGGTGGCGATCCCCTGGATATCTGGCAGAACGGCGACTGGAGCATCCCCTGGCCGGACTGGTTGCACGGCAGCGCCCGGAGCTAACCGTCCGAATCCTCGTCCAGGTCAACGACTTCGACCTTGTCGCGGTCGGCCCATTCGAGTAGTGGTTCGAGGTCGAAGACCGCGTCGTCGATGCCCGCGTGCAGATCACCGAGCTCGGCGTAGCGGGCGGGGACGGTGCTCATGGTGAAGTCGCGCGGGTGCAGGTCGGGGATCTCGTCCCAGCGCACCGGTGTGGAGACGGTCGCCTCGGGGACGCCGCGCACCGAATACGCCGCCGCGATGGTGTGGTCACGGGCGTTCTGGTTGTAATCGACGAACAGCATCCCGGGGTCGCGATCCTTGCGCCACCAGGCGGTGGTGACGTCGTCGGGGGCGCGGCGCTCGACTTCATGGGCGAAGGCCAGGGCGGCTCGGCGGACGTCTTGAAAGCCGTGGGTCGGGGTGGTGCGCACATAAATATGCAGCCCCTTGCCGCCGGAGGTCTTGGGCCACCCGACCGCCCCCAACTCGTCGAGCACCTCATGGACGACACCCGCCACCCGCTGCACCCGCGACCACGGGCAATCCGGCATGGGATCCAAATCGATCCGCCACTCATCGGGCATCTCGGTATCGAACCGCCGGGAGTTCCACGGATGGAACTCCACCGTCGACATCTGCACCGCCCAAATCACATCCGCCAACTTCTCGACACAGAGCTCATCCGCGGTGCGCCCATAGCGCGGAAAGTACAGCTGCACAGTAGGAATCCACTCCGGCGCCCCACCCGGAATCCGCTTCTGATGCACCTTCCCGCCGGGTAGCCCCTTCGGAAACCGATGCAACATGCACGGCCGATCCCGCAGCGCGTTGACAATCCCGTCCCCCAGGCTCAGGTAGTACTGCACCAGGTCGAACTTCGTCGCCCCGGTCTCGGGAAAATACACCCGATCCGGATTCGAAACCCGCACCGTATGCTCACCGACCGTCAGTTCCACCGCCGGAGACGCCGACTTACTGGCCATCCGTCCGACAATATCCGAAATCCACCCAATTCCGACGCAACGGAGACCGGAAACGGCCACGCTACGGTGTCGCTGGTATCCGCAACTATGACGGCATGACCAGTGCCGATGACAGCCGGTGTACTGGCGCTCGCGATGGCGGTGTACGGGATAGTTGGGACCGCCTACATCGGGTTCAACCGGATATCGTTCTCGGATCTTGAACGACTCCCGGTCGGGAAGCGCAGTGCCACATATGCTTTCGCGGTCCTGGTCACGGCCGTGATCATGATTGTCCATGGACTCGGTGCTGTTCTGATGTTGCGGCACCGGCCGGTCGGCCGTCGAATCGTGCTTGTGATGTCGGCCTTCACTGCGGTGTTCGCAGCTGCGGGCAGTGTCAGCACACGCGGGGTTTTCCTTGTCGAGAACGTCGTCGGCGTGATGCTGGTGATACTGATCTTTGTCCTGAGCTGGGCTGATCCGACCCGAGAATGGGTAGCGCACGGGACAGCTGATCGTGGCATGGTCAGCGGAACGCCGAACGCTACGCAGTTTCGGTTTCCGGTCGACAGCGTCTTCACCATTGCGGGCCGTGGAACCACGGTGATTGGCGTTATCGAGGCTGGCACTATCTCGATCAGCTCAGGGTGATGAAGGCCGACGGACAGCCCGGGCCGACGGCCACATGTAGAGCCATCGAGGGCGTCTATCGAGCCGATTGGAGCCCGGAGCAACCTGCGCCGGCCACGCGGCAGAAGGGGATGTTCAGCTTCCGCGGTTACTTGTTGCCGGCATCGCTCACGAGGAGATCGCCAGCGGCAATGTCGTCTGTTCGAAGCTCTGGAACGATAAGGCCGACCGCGCTGACCGAACCGGCCAGCGCGATGCGGTGGAAGATCAACCGGCCGTGGCGATTCGAGGCTGACCGAACACACTGAGCTGCCGAGGACCGAGCGCGATAGAGATCCTCGGGCGAGTGTTGGCGACTGGGGCGCATGGCGAGCTGGGCGGGCGGCAGCCGTGATTTTCGCTGTCGGTTCGGGTATCGACCTCGGTCGAGGAATGTAATCTGACTGCCCTCAGGGGGATTCGCGGGAGTCGGCCCCCTCCAGGGAGGGAAGTCCGAATGTTGGGCAGTGGCGTATCGTCTTGTGGCGCAGCGTGTTCAGTGGTCACACGCGGTCAGCTGCGCTCGGTTCTGATCGCGGTTTCGGCTGTGTTGTGCTTTACCGGTACTGCCATCGCGGTCGGTGGTGCGGAGCCGATCCCGATTCCGCAGAACGACCCGTTCTACACCCCGCCGTTGGGCTGGGACTCGAAGGCGCCGGGCACCGTGCTGAATTCGCGGCCAATCGAGGTGGCCTCGCTGGGTCCGCAGGCGCAGGACGCCGATGCCTGGCAGTTGCTGTATCGAACGACCGATACCGCCGGTCAGCCCATCACGACCGTGACAACGGTGCTGCGGCCACGAACCGGGCAGGTCAAAGGCTTGATCAGTTATCAGGCTGCCGAAGATGCCTCGGCCCCGCAATGCGCTTCCTCGTTCGCGCTCCGGCAAGGAGCGGTCCCGATGGACCACAAGTACGACGCCTCGCTGGATTTCATTTCGATCGACCAGATGTTGTCGTCAGGTCATGCGATTTCCGTACCCGACTGGGAGGGGGCGAACGGGGCGTTGCTCACCCCGAATCAGCCGGGTTATACCGCGCTCGACGGAGTGCGCGCGGCCGAGGCGTTCGCACCGCTCGGCCTGTCGGGCACCGATACTCCGGTTGCTGCGTTCGGTTACTCCGGCGGCTCGTACGGCAGCGCTTGGCTCTCACAGGTTCAACCGACCTACGCCCCCGAATTGCGACTGGTGGGTGTTGCTCGGGGCGGTGGAGCAGGCGGTCCGTTGGAGCCCATGAGTGAGTACCTGCGGTCGCTCGACGGCGGCCCATTCTCCGGTTTCCTGCTAGCGCTCCTGCCGGGCATGATGCGCGCCGATCCGCGGATCGCAGCGGTGTTCGATACGTATCTGACGCCTGCCGGGAAAGCGCTGATGGCGGCGGGTGGCGGCGAATGCTCGGTGCCCGCCGTGGAAAAGTACGCGTTCCTGCACATGAACGACTACCTGACGATCCCTTTTTCGCAGCTGTTGGAGCAGCTACAAGCGTCGTTCGACGAGATCGACGGCGTCACGGCACCGACCGTGCCGCTCTTCCTCTTTCACGCTGTGAACGACGAGATCGTCGCCATCGCGCCGGTCGATCAGACGGTGGCACAGTGGTGCGCATCGGGGGCGCCGGTGACCTATACGCGGGACCAATTGAGCGAACACGCCATTCTCGCGATCAGTGCGTTGCCCGCAGCCCTGCTTTGGATCGATGAACGTCTGGCGGGGCGGGCCGCACCAAAGGGCTGCTCGACGCGCACGGTGCCGTCTATGGCGATCGGTGGTGCGTAGTACTCAACCGGCCACACAGCCAAATGCCAGGAGTACTTCCGGCGACCCTTCATGACTGCTGTTCATGAGCACGCCCAGGCCGGAGTGGACCCCACCAGAGGTTCGCGATCAGTGCCCACACCCAAATTCCCGAGCACACACTGTGGACACCGGATGAGAACTGCGGCGGCTGGATGCCGTGGGGCCGACTGCAACCAGTGCTGGCACGCATCGCCACGACTGACCGGCACTGAGCCGAACCCTGGGTGACAGGAGCACCCCACCGGGCACCTGGATCAAATCCTGGCCGGGATCTGATCCTGACACCAGTCTCTTACTAGCCGCGTACCGGGCGAACCGAATCAGCCATCCAGGCGTGACCGAGCCGCTGTCAGGCAGGTTCGCAGATAACCACCGGGATATCCCGCGCAGTACTGCGCTGATATCCGTCGTACGGGTTGCCGAAGCCACGGGTGATCTCGGGCCAGAGCTCGGCCTTCTCCTCCGCGGAAGCGGTGCGCGCGATGTACGGCTTGGTCTCACCGCGCACGGTGATCTCGACATCGGGATGGGTAACGAGATTCAGATACCAGGCGGGGTTGTGCGAAGCGCCGCCGAGCGAGGCGATCAGGACGATCCGCTCCGGACTGAAAACGGGCGAGCTCAACAACGTGGAGCGCCGCTCACCGGTCTTGCGACCGATGGTGTGCAGCTCCAACGCCTGCATCGAGCCGAGCCTGTGCGGCCAGCGACCGCCGGTCAGCTTCAACAAGGCTCGATGTCCGTTTTCCAGCACCCACGCGCCGCTTTCCGCAACCCAATCGGGGGTCTTCTGTTTGTCGCCCATGGCCTCTCCCCTTCAGTCGACCGGCATCTTCCGTCGACATCTTCGCGAGCTTTGTGACTGCATCATGTGTGGCCGCTCTGAGTCAATGACTGGAGCTGGCACGAGCCAGAACACCCTGTATTGCCGATGATCGTGTCCGAGCCGGGCGGACTGTCGATGCGAGTTGCGCAATGGAATCGTCGGCGGAAGTGAGTTAGTAGGTGCCGGGCTCGATCAAGATCTGCGATATCGCGGTCACATACGAATCCCACGCGTTGGCGTCCGCGGGCAGCGCGCCGCGCGCTGTCTGCCAGAGCTGTCCCGTGCCCAAATACGTCGAATACGCCATCGCCGCCCGGTGCCGAGCCGCTTCGCGGCTGAAGCCCAGCCGGGTGAACAACTCTGCGAGATAGTCGATACGCCGGTTGGTGACGCGGGTCAGGACCGGTTCAACCAGGGGGTCGTTGGAGCCTGACAACAGAACCGCGAGATTCTCCTGAGGATGCGACAGTGCGGTCTCCAACAGGGTCCGCAGGCCGACCGCCGGATCCGGCTCGGCCGATATCAGCGCGATCACGGCATCGGTCTCGCTATTTTCCCAGTGCTCTAAGGCCGCCCGCACCAACTCGTCTCGGTTCGCGAAATGCCAATAGGCGCTGCCCTTCGTGGCGCCCAGCCGCGCGGCGAGCGATTCTATAGCGACCGCTCGGACGCCACCCTCGGCCACCGCGGCCAGCGCGGCTGCGATCCAGTCGTCTCGGCTGAGCCGTCGCCTCTTCTCCACCACGACTCCATACGGTACCGTACGGAAAAACAATACGGCACCGTATGGAATGGACGGCACGATGATCTGGAATATCCATCAGCGAGAGCTGCCTGTCCCCGCACAGCAGGTCGGGACTTTGCTCGACACCGTGGCCGAGCCCGGCAATTCGGTGTGGCCCGCTGACCACTGGCCAGCACTGACGATGGATCAGCCCTTGCGGGTCGGCGCTGACGGTGGCCACGGCACCATCCGCTATGCCTGCACCGCCTACGAACCCGGCCGCGCCGTCGAGTTCACCTTCGCGCCGAGCATGCCCTTCGTTGGCGCACACACCTTCGAGATCGTCGATCGTGGCGAGAATGGTTGCGTCATAAGGCATCTCGTCGTCGCACAGGCTCGTGAGACGCGAGGATGGCTGCTGTGGACCCTTGCCATCCGTTGGCTGCACGACGCGGTGATCGAGGAATTGCTCGATCGCGTGGCAACAGAAGTGGGATGTCCGCCGATCGAACCTGCCCGATGGTCGCCATGGGTGCGGATGCTGCGTCGGTCGCTCGACCGAGTCCATGCGGCGGTTCCGGTCGGCTAGTGCGTTGCCTGGTTAACGTACTCATCTGCCGCACCCCGCGCGTTGGTCGGCCTTCCAAACTCGTTGGCCGACAGCTCTTCCCGGTGCGGGCTCGTGCCGCATGGCGTGCTGACCGAACCGGGCCGCGCAGATGCAGCGGAACCTCAACGGGCGGTGGCGATCCTGGTCCGGTACAGGACATAACGCAGGTGCGGGCGAGGAGCATCGAGGCAGTCGCCCGAATCGCTGATGCTGGTTCGCCGTGACCTGTGGACAATGATCTTGTGGGAAATCGGAATCGATGGGACGAGACGTACCGGGTGGTGATGGCCGCGCGTGAACCGCTGGCCGCGCGGCGGGCTGGGGAGCGGCTTCGGCAGGCGGTACTGCGCGGATGGTGTCAGGAGTTCGGGCCGCTCACCGTCGAGCAACTCGATGCGCCGATTACCGACGAGCAAGGCGCGGTGGTCCGCGCGCTTGCTCGCACAGCCTCGTTGGAGTGGCGCGACGAGGCGCTGGGACCGATCCTCGAGCTCTCGGGCTCGGACGAGAGCTTGGAGTGGCCGCTCGGTCGCTCTGGACTGTGGACCGTCGCCGAACCGTTGAGCGCGGCTCGGGTTCAGGGTTCGTTCTCGCTGGAGCAGCAGCGGCCATCGGTGTGCGAAGTGTTGTCCAGTGCCAGCAATATATTCGGTCCGGTCTTCAACTACATCGGTGAAGCGCATGCGGCGATCGATACCGAGCTCACCGACGTCGATGATCGTATCGCGCACGCGATCCGCCGTTTGTGTTCGAGAGCATGGCATTTCGAGGTGGTGGTCCAGAACAGGCGCGGCTGGGATGACGCGCCGTGGTGGGATTATCTCGAGCTTCCAGAGCTCATGCCCTGGCTGGCGGTCGGACTCGGGCTGCCTGGGGAGTACCCCGAAAACTATGGATACGTTCTCGTCGCGGATGCCGCCCACCGGCTTCCGTCGAGCCTCGGCAACGCGTGGACGTGGCACGTGTTGCCGGAGGAGTTCTTCTCCGAAATGATCACCGCAGTAAAGCAATTGGTGACACAGGGCGGGGACCGGTGATACACGGCGGGTAGTGAATCGCCACCGCTAACACGATCGAAACCGACTTCCGCTCATGCCGATGAGCGTGCATGACCGTGCCAGATCAGCGGTCCTGCATTCAGTCTGGTATCGCCTGAGCAGTTTCGGGCGAGGTCAGTTGCACCAACATCGCGCCGAACAGCATGATCACCGCCCCGACCATCTGAGGTAGTTCGAGCGACTGGCCGAGCAGCAGCCACGCCAGTGCGGTGGCGACCAGTGGCTCCACCACCGCCAGCACACTGGCCAGTGCCGGGGGCAGGTCACGCAAGGCCAAAAGACCGGCCAGGTAGGGCAGAACGGTCCCGGCTATGGCCAGCGTCAGCAAAACCAGCCACACCGGTGCCTGCAGACCGCGCAGCACAGCCGGTGCTGTGAGTAGTTCGGAGGGCAGCGTCCACGGCGGAGCGAACACCGCCATCACAATCGCGCCGACGGCCAATCCGACTGCGGTCAGCCCGATCGGATCGTGCCGACTCGCGCCGCGTTCACCGAGGAGGAAATATCCGGCCGAGCAGACCGCAGAGCCCAGACCCGCGGCAACACCGAGTAGATCCAACCGAGCGTCTCGCCAGAGTTGCGCCACCATGACCAAACCGGCCACCGCCAACCCGATGCCCAGCCACACCAGCCCCGGCAACCGAATGCGCCGCACCGTCTGCACCCACAATGCCACCAGTGCGGGCGCAAGATTTACCAGCACCATCACCACTGCCACCGGAACCCGGTCCACCGCAACGAAGAACGTCAGTTGCACGCCGGCGACACCGAGCACTCCATGCCGACGAGCGTGCGACCAATGACGACGCCAGCAAGCCGGTTCGTTGACAGCGTGAGGGCCACGACAGTGATCGCGGCATCGGCCACTACCCGATGCTCATACCAGCGGCAGGGGTGGCGTGAACGCCCATACCGTACTCGTATTGCAACCCGCCGTCCGCGATGAATCGCTGTGCGTACGGCAATACCGGATGCGAGCCGATCTTGCCGACTGCCTTCCGCTGGATCACTCGGTTGAGTCGGCTCGAAGCCTTCGCTATCGCAGCCCAGTCCCAGGCAGCGGGCTCACCGAGCCGAGGAAGGGTTGCCGACCACACCGCAGCACGCTTGGCCGTGTTGTGATTGGTATGGGTCCAGCGCAACTCGTGGTCGCCCCATGGGCCTCCGTAATGGAGCTGGATCAGTCCCCAACCCTCACACGTATATCGAAATGGGTTGTCGCTGACGACATCCGAGGCAAAGTCGATCCGCCGGGCAAAGGGTTCTGGCCCCGCTCCCGCTACGAACAACATCAGATGCCTACCTAGCAGGTTATCGGGGATTTCAACGGCGGCAGAAAATTCCCGCAACTCGTGACCCGGTTCGGAGTAGGACTCGAACACTCGAAACAGGCCGAGCTCGAAAACAACTTCAAGAACGTCCGACCAGTCCTCGTCCACGGCATAGAAGTCGAGATTCGGCACCCGCTCACTATGCCATTCGGGCGACCAAAAACAACGCACTACTCTGGCGCCCCTTTATGTCAAGACACTGCTGCGGGTGTGGGGTCAGCCTGGTTGGTGGCAGGTTCCGTCACCGCCGTGACTACGTAACTGGTCGCCGACTGAGGTTTCATGATCGGGTCGATAGGATGGGGTGGTGTCGCGTGTCGGCGCCGGGTGGACGGCGGTTGATATGGAGGCGCCGTTATTTCAGGAGGCAATCATGGGTTCACAGCTTCAGCCCTGCTGAGTTGAGCTGCACGCGCATTTCAGTCAGCGCGTATCTGTTTCTCCCACAACTGCTTGCGGTCCCGGCGCGCCCATATTCGGCGATTGGCGGGGCCCGCCTCCTCATGAAACGAGATCTTCCATGTCCACCGATAGCAATCGTGCGCGAGCGCTCGGGCGCGAACTCATCGATACCCACAACTGGCTGCGCGGCGAGCTGAAGCGCGTTGCTCGCGAGCTCGACGAGTATCGGGCCGACTCCACCGTTCGTCCGCTTCGTGAGCTGCGCGGGCATTGTCTGGCGTTCTGCCGCGCGCTCACCAACCATCACACGAATGAGGATGAGACGGCGTTTCCCATTCTGGCTCAGCGATTTCCGGAGTTGGCTCCGGTGCTCGCCGAGCTCGGGGCCGACCATCGGCTGGTCGCTGACATCCTGACCCGGATGACCGGGCTGCTCACCGAGGTCACCGCGGACAATCTCGTGGCGGTGCGCGGGGAGATCATGGGGCTGTCCGCCATTCTGGAATCTCATTTCCAGTGGGAAGAACGGCGTATCGTCGCCGCGCTCGATGAACTGTCCACCGGCGATCACGACGGAAGGGAGCTGTTCGGCACAGCTCCCCGCTAGTCGGCTATCCCAGGCGGGCCTCCAGGATCGGGCCTATTTCGGCGGCCTTTTCGGCGTTGAGCATGCCGGTGTGCCATTCGTCGATGGGGATTTGTTCTATGCGGCCCGTGATGTGGTTGCGCCAGATCTCGGCGAATCGGTCTCGGCCGGATTCTCGGGCGGAGGTGAGTAGCAAGGCATCGCCGGTGTAGTGGCCGGGGTCGTAGGGCAGGGGGTTGGAGAAGCTTTCCAGGACTCGCTGGACCTGTTGGGGGGCAAGGATTCCGGCTCGGCTGAGGCGGTCGGAGAGGAGGGCGTAGAAGTCTTCGAGGTTGTCGAAGGTGGGGACCTCGTCGAGTTCCAGGGCGTCGCGCCAGCCGCCCAGGATGCGCGCTACCGCTTCGACCACCTCGGCCTGTTCGGGTTCGGGGCGGTCTTCGGTGGCGGTTTCGGGGGTGGCGTCGACCAGGGCGAGGAGGCCGACCCGGTGGCCGAGTTCTTGCAGGCGCACCGCTACGGCGTGGGCGATCTGGCCGCCCAGGGACCAGCCTACGAGGTTGTAGGTGGTGTCCGGGAACCGCTCCAGGAGTTCATGGACGTAGCGATCGGCGTATGCGCCAACCGATTCCAGCCTGGGTTCGTCGGCGACGATATGCGGGTCCTGGAGGCCGTAGACGGGGCGGTCGGCGGCGAGGTGACCGACGAGCGCACCGTAGACCCAGGCCAGGCCACCGCCCGGATGGACACAGATCAACGGTGCGCGAGTTCCCGTGGAGCGCAGGGGTGTCAGGACGCCGAGGGAGATGTTCATACCGTCGGCGTCGCTGTCGACCATGCGCGCCAAGGCCGCCGGGCTCGCGTCGGAGAAGAGCAGGCTCGGTGGGATGCGGCGGCCGGTTCGGGAGTGGATGAGCGCGACGACCTGTACCGCGGCGAGGGAGTTGCCGCCCAGGGCGAAGAAATCGTCATCCGCGCCGACTTGATCCACCTGGAGTACCTCGGCGAAGACCTGTGCCACAAGACGTTCCGAGGAGGTCGACGGCGTACGGAACTCGCGGGTGGGATAGACCGGATCGGGCAGTTGACGGCGGTCGACCTTGCCGGTGGCGGTCATCGGCAATTCGTCGAGGACCATGACGACGTCGGGAACCATATAGCCGGGCACACGCTGGCTCACCGCCTGCCTGGTTCGGGCGGGGTCTATCTCATATCCGGCGTGCGGGACGGCGTAGCCGACCAGCCGGACGCCGCCGCCCGCGGTGTACGCCACGACGACCGCCTGTGCGATATCGGGCAGATCGCACAGGGCGGCCTCGATCTCGCCGAGTTCGAGTCGCTGCCCACGCACCTTCACCTGGAAGTCGGAACGGCCGACGAAGATCAATGATGGTGTGCCAGAGCCGGATTCGGAAAGCGACCAGCGTACGAGGTCGCCGGTCCGGTAGAGGCGATCACCGGGCGCGCCGAAGGGATCCGCGATGAAGCGGGCGGCCGTCAGACCTGGGCGGCCGCGATATCCGCGCGCCACACCGGGACCGGAGATGTACAGCTCGCCGAGCACGCCCACCGGGACCGGACGCATCCACGAATCCAGTACCAGCACACGCATTCCGGCGATCGCGCCACCGATATCCACGGTATGCCCGGGCGTCAGCTCGGTACCGGTCACCCAGATCGTGGCTTCGGCGGGACCGTAGAGATTGTGCACCCGGCGGCAACCGGCCACGTCGCTGCCGGACCACCTCGATGCCAGCTGTGGCGTGCACCGATCACCACCGGTGAGCACCACCCGCAGATCTTCCAGGCCGGCCGCGTCGATCGAGACCGCGACGGTGGGTGTGAGGAAGGCGTGGGTAATGCCCTCGTCGCGCATCAAATCCCAGAGCGGTTGTCCACCATAGACATCGGTGGGTGCGATAACGAGCGTCGCGGCCGCGTCGATTGCCAGCAGCAGCTCCAGGATCGCGGCGTCGAAGGTGCGTGCGGCCACACTCAGGACCCGTGAATCCGGATCGGCCGCACAGCGACGCCGGTGATCGGCGAGCACCGCCGCCAAGCCCGCATGCGTCACCTCGACGCCCTTGGGTGCACCGGTCGAGCCCGAGGTGTAGACGAGGTAGGCGGTATTGCCCACTCGCACGGGAGCTCGCCGGTCGGCCTCGGCCACCGGGGTGCCGACCTCGCGCTCGAGCTGCGCGGCGACCGCCGGATCGTCCAGCACCAGCCAGGACGGGTTCTCCGCCACCAGTGTATCGGCATGCGCGGCAAGGGTAATGCCCACTCGAGCACCGGAATCCGCGAGCACATAGCGATTGCGCTCGACCGGATGCGCCGGATCGACCGAGACGAAGGCGGCACCGGTCTTGACGACCGCCCACACCGCCGACACCCATTCGAGGGATCGCGGAATACCGACCGCGACGACCGACTCCGGGCCGACGCCATGCCCGATCAGCGACCGCGCCAGCCGATTCGAGCGCTCATCGAGTTCTCGATAGGACAGTCGCCGAGCGCCGTCGACCACCGCGTCGCCGTCCGGGTTCGCCGCAACGGCGTTCGCCAGGACTTCGGCGAAGCCGATACCCGTTGTAAGAGAGCCATTTTCATCGGAGTGACTCGGCAAAGCGAGCAGCCGCTCCCGCTCCCCCTCCGCCACCACGTCGATATCCCGCACCAGTACGCCAGGGTCGGCGGCCACCGCCCCCAATGCCGCCAGTAGCCGCTGCGCGAATACCTCGATCGTGGCGGAATCGAAAAGATCTGTGGCGTAGCTGATTCCGACCGGCATAGCGCCGGTGTCATCGGGCGTATCGGTGAGCGTCAAGGTCAGATCGAACCGTTCGACCCCGGTATCCGCACCCGCCGCCGTCACCTCGATATCGGGCAGTGTCAGGGCCGCCGCATCCAGGTTGTGGAAGGCGAGCATCACCTGGAACAGCGGGTGATGCGCCTGCGTCCGAGGCGGATCCAGAGCCTCCACCACCTGTTCGAAGGGAATCTCCGAGTGCGCGAACGCCTCCAGATCCGCCCCGCGTACCCCGGCGAGCAGTTCGGTGAACGACAGCGCCTCATCGATCCGGGTGCGCAGCACGATCGTATTGACGAACATGCCGACCAGATCATCCAGCAGCGCCGAACCGCGCCCGGCCACCGGCGTTCCGACCGCGATATCGGTGCTACTCGACAAGCGCGACAGGACGATTGCCAGGGCGGCGTGGAAGAGCATGAAGACCGTCACGCCCTGCGCTCGAGCGACCTCGCGCAATCCACCGACCGTCTCGGGATCCACCGTGAGACCGAACCTGGCTCCGCGATGCGAGGCAATGCCGGGGCGCGGACGATCCGCGGGCAACTCCAGCACCTCCGGCATATCCCGCAATTGGCGAGCCCAATAGCCGAGCTGACGCGCCAGCAGCGACTCCGGATCGGCGGCCGAGCCCAGCGATTCCCGCTGCCACAGTGCGTAATCGGCGTACTGCACCGGCAACGGAGCCCACTCCGGTCGCCGCCCCGCATGCCTGGCGGCGTAGGCCGTGGCCAGATCCCGCGCCAGCGGAGCCATCGAGAAGCCATCCGCGCTGATGTGGTGCACGACCAGGACCAGTACGTACTCATCCGAGCCGAGGGCGAGCAGGCGCGCGCGCAGCGGAATCCGCTGGGACACATCGAACTCCGCCGAAACCACGGCGGCGACCGCGTCCCCGAGACCCGCCGCTGTCGTCGGTACGGGTGTCATATCCACATCCGTGAGCGCGACCGACTCCGCCAGCGGTACCGCCACCTGGAACGGCAACCCGTCCGCGTCGGGATACCGGGTGCGCAGTACCTCATGTCGCGCCAGCACATCCCCGACCGCCGCCGACAGTGCCGCCACATCCAGCGCACCGGAGAGCCGCAGCACCAGCGGAATGCTGTAGGCCACCGAGTCCGGGGCGAAGCGATTGACGAACCACATGCGCTGCTGTGCGAAGGACAGCGGCACCCGCTCCGGACGCACCCACGGCACCAGCCGCGGCCCCGCCCCCTGGTCCCGAGCGGTCCGCGCTGTCAGCGCTTCGGCCAGCGCACCGACGGATGAGGATTCGAAGATATCGCGCACGCCGACCTCGAGCCCCATGGTCTCGGCCAGCCGCGCCGAAACACGGGTCGCGGAGAGTGAATTCCCGCCGAGATCGAAGAAGTCGTCGCCGACCCCGACCTGAGCCACGCCGAGTACCTCGGCGAAGACACCGGCCACCAGCCGCTCCGTCGCGGTGGACGGCGCACGGTAGGTCGCGTGGGTCGCCACCGGTTCCGGCAGTGCCGCCCGATCGACCTTTCCACTACTGGTCAAGGGCAATTCATCCAGGACCATCACGACGTCCGGAACCATGAAGCCCGGCAACCGCTCCCCCACCGCCCGTTTGATCCCCGCCGGATCGGCCGCGCGCCCCGGCGTGGCCACCACATATCCGACCAGACGCATACCGGTGTCGTAGCGGTGTACGACGACGACCGCGTGGTCGATAAAGTCCAGATCGGTGAGCGCGGTCTCGACCTCTCCCGGTTCCAGCCGCTGCCCGCGCACCTTGACCTGGAAGTCCGACCGGCCCATATAGGCCAATACCGCCGGCTCGGAGTCGAATTCGCCCGGCAGCCAGCGGACCAGGTCCCCGGTCCGGTAGAGCCGATCGCCCGGCGCGCCGAAGGGGTCGGCGATGAATCGGGACGCGGTCAATCCAGAGCGGCCCCGATAACCCTGTGCCACACCGGGACCCGAGACGTACAGCTCGCCGACCACGCCCGCGGGCACCGGTCGCAGCCACGCGTCCAGCACCACCGCGCCCATACCCGGAATCGGCGCGCCCAGGGTGACCGGATCATCCACGCGCAGTTCGGGACTGATGCTCATGATGATGGTGATCTCGGTCGGCCCGTAACAGTTGAAGAAGCGCCGGGCGCCCGCCGGGTCGGTGCGCGACCAGCGCGTCACCTGGGTGGGCGGACATGCCTCACCCGCGACGATCAGCACCCGCAGCTCGTCGAGTCCGGCGGGGTCGAGCATGGCCGCCACACTCGGGGTGAGCATGGCATGGGTAATGCGCTGCTCCCGTATCGCTTCGGCCAGCCGTGGACCGCCGTATACCTCCGCCGGGGCCAGGACGAGTGTCGCGCCGAATGGGACGACCAGCAACAGTTCGAGTACGGCCATATCGAAGGTCCGCGCGGTCACACCCAGTACGCGCGATGTGGAATCGGCTGCGTAGCAACTCGATTGCGCGGAGGCCACCGCAGCCAGACCGGCATGGGTGACCTGCACGCCCTTCGGGACACCGGTCGAACCGGAGGTGTAGATGACGTACGCGGTATTCCCCACCCGCAATGGCGTGCGACGGTCGGCATCGGCGACCGGGGTCTGCGGCAGATCTCGAATCTCGGACATCACGGCGGGATCGTCGAGCACTACCCACGAAACACTCTCGGCCGGAATATCGGCTGACTGCCGCGACAATGTAATTCCCACTCGCACACCGGAATCAGTGCATACGAAGCGGTTGCGATCCAGCGGATGCATCGGATCGACCGGCAGGAAGGCAGCACCGGTCTTGGTGACGGCCCAGACGGCGAGCACCCACTCCACCGAGCGTGGAACCGCCACGGCCACCACGGCTTCGGGACCGGCCCCGCAGCCGATGAGGTAGCGCGCCAGTCGATTCGACTGTGCGTCCAGGTCTCGATAGGTCATCCGCCGGTCACCGTCGACGACGGCCACACCGTCCGGATTGGCGGCCACCGCCGCTGCCAGCAGCGTGGACAGCGTCACACCGCCCGTGCTCGGCTCGATACCGGGGAGCGGTGCGATTGCCCTGCGCCGACCCCAGTCGTCGAGGAGTCGGCGCTCCGAGGCCGACAGCACATCGATACTCCGCGCCGGGACAGCCGGGTCGGCGATGATCGAACGGAGTACGAATTCCATTCGCTCACAAAGGGTCTCGATGGTCGCCGGATTCAGCAGATCGGGACGGTACTGCAGTCGAATCCGTATCGTCTCCTGCATGATGACCGTGCAGGACAGCGGGTAGTGCGTGGAGTCGGTGCCGGTCACCCCGGTGAGCTCCAATTCGCCGAGCCCCGCGACCTGGCGGATATCACCGGCGTCGATGGGGTACGACTCGAACACCATGAGGGTGTCGAAGAGCGCATCGCCACCGGTGAGCGCCTGGATATCGGTGAGGCCGAGGTGATGATGGTCCAGCAGACGAGCCTGTTCGTTCTGGATACGCACCCACAGCGCCGTGCCGGTCTCGGCGGGTTCGCACCGGATGCGGGTGGGGATCGTATTGACGAACAGTCCGATAGTGCGTGCGGCCCCGGGCAATTCGGCCGGACGCCCCGATACCGTGGTACCGAACACGACATCGGCGCGACCGGTGAAGTGGGCGATCACCATTGCCCACACCGATTGCAGCACGGTATTGACCGTGACCCCGGCCGCGGCTGCGGTGGCCACCACCGACTCGGTCGCCGCGCGGTCGATGGTCAGTGATCGATCGACCACCGGCCCGGCGGGCGCTCCGAGGCCCGCGGGCCCCGCGATCAGGGTGGGTTCCGCGCCGGAGAGCGCCTCGGACCAGGCCGCCAGCGCCGCCTCGCGATCGCGGGTCGCCAACCAGGACAGGAAGTCTCGATAGGATCCCGCCGCGAGCGCGGCGCCGCCGCCGTAGTGCGTGAACAGATCGGTGACCAGCAGCGGCCAGGACCAGCCGTCGAGGATGACGTGATGGTCGGTCAGGATGAGCGCCCAATCGCCACCGGTCGAACGCGCGACGGTGCAGCGCAGCAGCGGTGCCGCGGCAAGGTCGAAGGGCCGAGCCTTCTCGGTTGCGGCCAGCTCGATCAGAGCGGCTTCGGGATCCGCGTGGCCGGTGAGATCGACCAGCTGCCAGGGTAATTCGATATCGTCGCAGACCACCGCGACGCCCACTCCACCGCCGGTGGTGGTGAACGAGCTACGCAGACCGGCATGCCGGTCCAGTACGGCCGAGGCCGCTCGGCGCAGACGTGGCAGATCCAGGTCACCGGTCAGGCGCAGCAGCACCTGGGCGGTGTACACATCCGGGTCGGCGGTATTGCCCGCCAATCCGGCGTGGAAGAGCAGTCCGGCCTGCAACGGAGTCAGCGGCCAGATATCGGTCAGCGTCGGGTAGGCGTGTTCCAGTGCGGTGATATCGGCCTGGGTCAGCGCCAGCAGACCGAAGTCCGAGGGGGAATGCGCTCCCGCACCGGGTGTTTCGGCAAAATCGGCGATCGCGGTCAGCACCTGCGACCACAGGTCGGCCAGCTCCTGGACCTCGGCGGCCGCTAGCAGTGTGCTCGGGAAGCGCAGGGTGGCCCGCAGGCGGTCGTCGATGACGATCGCGGAGACATCCACCGCAACGGTGACGGGTGTTTCCGGAGCGATGGTGACAGCCAGATCGCCCAGCCCGCCGTCGACTCCTTCGCCGGTGACCCGGCCGAGGTAGTTGAAGCCGATTCGGCCCGGCATCCGATCCGGCAATGCCGCAGCCGTGCCGGGATTGAGATAGCGCAGCAGACCGTAGCCGACTCCCTTGTCCGGCAACGCGTTCAGCGTCTCCTTCACCGACAGCACCACCGCCGCCACCGCATCACCACCGGCACGCACGTCTTCCAGATCGATACCCGCCAGATCGAACCTCACCGGGAACATCGAAGTGAACCAACCCACGGTACGAGACAGATCCGCACCACCGATCACCTGCTCCTCACGACCGTGGCCTTCCAGCCGCACCAGCACCGACGGGTCGTCCACTCCGTGCCGTGAGCGCCAGATAGCGACCGCGACAGCCAAACCCGCGAGCAGCCCGTCATTGACCCCGCCGTGGAACACCGAGGGAACCTGCGAGATCAGCGCGCGCGTCACCGATTCCGGAAGCTCGAAGTGGGTCTGCTCCAGCGTTCGCGCGGTGTCGATCTCGGGGTCCAGATCCCTTCCGCCCCACAGTGGATCGGTACCGGCCACCATGCGCTGCCATAGCTCCAGCTCGCGCAGGCGGTCGGGCGTGGCCGCAGCGGCGGCGAGTCCGTGCGCCCAGCGGCGCATCGATGTACCGACGGACGCCAGCACCGGGGTTGCCCCGGCGGCCACTTGTTCGAGCGCGGATATCAAGTCCGGCAGCAGGATTCGCCACGAGACACCGTCCACCACCAGGTGGTGCGCGGCCACCAGCAACCAGCCGGGCGTGCCATCGGCGGCGTCGAGCCATACGAACCGCACCATCGCACCGGCGGCGGGAGACAGTTCATCCAGCGTCGAATTCAATTGAGCGGCGGCTTGTTCCCGCACATCCGAACCCGATTCGAGGGTGTGCCGCCGCACCAGCGTCGCCGCGTCGAGGCTGCCCGCCGGTCGGACCAGCAGCGAGAACTCGCCCCCGGCAGCCCGCTCCAGCCGCGAGCGCAGCATATCGTGGCGATCCAGCAGCGCATCCACCGCCGCGACCAGATCGGCGTACTCCATATCGCCCGAAAGACGCAGCACCACATGCTGATCGAAGCGGTCATAGCCCCGGCCCCACGCCACCATCCACTGCGCGACCGGCAGCAGCGGCAGCTCGCCCACCCCGCCGCCGGGCAGCTCGGGCACCGTACCGGCACCGGCCGCGCCCGCGATCACCGCCAGTCGTGCGGCGGTGCGCTGTTCGAAGACATCACGCGGACCGAACACCACACCGCGCGCCCGGCCCTGTGCCACCACCTGAATCGAGACGATCGAATCGCCACCGAGCGCGAAGAAGTCGTCATTGACGCCCACTCGTTCGAGCCCGAGCACCTCGGCGAACACCTCGGTGAGGGTCTGTTCGACAGCGCTCGACGGCGCACGGAAAACCGGTCCCGGCAGCACCGGTTCCGGCAGGGCGCGGCGGTCGATCTTGCCGCTGCCGGTCAAGGGCAATTCGCCGAGCACCATCAGTACATCCGGGACCATGTACCCGGGCAGGCCCGCGGCTGCCAGTTGCCGGACCTGGTCCGGATCGACCGCACCGGTCACATAGGCGACCAGTCGCGCACCGGTGCCCGATTCGGGAGTGTGCACGATGACGACCGCCTGGTCGACACCCGGTATCGCGGTGAGTACGGCTTCGATCTCGCCCGGCTCCAGTCGCTGCCCGCGTACCTTGACCTGGAAATCGGCGCGGCCCACGAACTCGAGGCTTCCGGTGCCCGCACCCGATTCGTCGGCCATCCAGCGGACCAGGTCGCCGGTGCGGTACAGGCGATCACCGGCGGCGCCGAAGGGATCGGCCACGAATCGCGCTGCGGTCGAACCGGATCGGCCGCGATAGCCGCGCGCCACACCGGCACCGGAGATGTACAGTTCGCCGACCATGCCGACGGGTACCGGACGCAACCAGGTGTCCAGCACCAGTGCGCCCGCACCGGCGATCGGGCCACCGATGCGCACCGGATGTCCCGGCGCCAGCTCGGCGGCGGTCATCCAGATGGTGGCCTCGGCCGGACCGTACATATTGCGCAGCGTGCGCGTGCCCGTCTTATCGGTGCCGGACCAGCGCGAAACCAGCTGCGGACCACAGCGATCGCCGCCGGTCATCACCATCAGCAGATCGTCGAGACCGGACGGGTCCACCGACAGCGCCACCGCCGGGGTCAGGAACGCGTGCGTGACCCGCTGTGCGCACAGCAGATCACGCAGCGGTTCTCCGCCGTACACATCGGCGGGCGCGAGCACCAGCGCACTACCGCCCGAGACTGCCAGGAGCAGTTCCAGAATCGCCGCGTCGAAGGTTCGTGCGGCGACGCCCAGGACTCGCGAATCAGCCGCGGGCGCTACCCGACGCAGATGATCGGCCACGAGCGCGGCCAATCCGGTATGGCTGACCTCGACACCTTTCGGGCGACCGGTCGAGCCGGAGGTGTAGATGACGTACGCGGTATTGGTCGCTCGGATCGTGGCGCACCGCTCGGCATCGGCAACGGGACCGGGTGGCACCTGACGGACCGCCTCCGCGATCGCCGGATCGTCGAGGACGAACCAGCTCGGACTCTCCCCGGGAAGCCCCGCCGCATACTGGAGTGTCGTAATTCCCAGTGCCGCACCGGAGTCGGTGCACAAAAAGCGGTTCCGATCCAGCGGATGCGCCGGATCGACCGAGACGAACGCCGCTCCGGTCTTGGCGACCGCCCAGACCGCGAGGACCCACTCCAGCGAGCGCGGTACGGCAATGGCGACCACCGATTCCGCACCGATGCCACATTTGATCAGCAAACGCGCCAAGCGATTCGAGCCCGCGTCCAACTCTCGATAGGTGATCAGCCGGTCGCCGTCCAGCACGGCGTCCCCGTCCGGGTTCGCGGCAACCGCGGCCGCGAGCACCTCCGGCAGGGTTACCCCTTCCGATGCCGGGTAACCGTTGTCGAGGCCGGCCAGGTCCAGGTCCGACAGATTATTGCGGCCCCATTCATACACCAGCCGGTGCCGTTCGGGGGCGGGCAGCGTTTCGATATCGCGGACGGCCGCACTCGGATCATGCGCGATGGCGCACAGCACCCCGCGCAGGCGCTCGCCCAGGATGGCGATGGTCGCCGCATCGAAAAGCTCAGCGCGGTACTGCAATCGCAGGCGCAGGGTGTCCCGCAGGACAGCGGTGCAGGTGAGCGGGTAATGCGTGGAGTCGGCGGCGGTGACCCGGGTGATGGCCAAGCTGCCGTGATCGGCGGCCCGGTCGATATCACGCATGTCCACCGGATAGGACTCGAGCACCATCAGGGTGTCGAACAGACTCTCACCGCCGGTTCGGGCATGGATCTCCCGCAGCCCGATGTGCTGGTGATCCAGCAGTGCGGCCTGCTCGGCGTGGATTCGCGTCCAGAGTTCGGTGATCGTCTCGGCGGGGGCGAGCCGGATCCGGGTGGGCACGGTGTTGATGAACAGACCGATGGTGTGCGCGGCGCTGGCGAGCTCACCGGGGCGACCGGAGACGGTGGCACCGAAGACGATATCGGTGCGACCGGTCAACTGCGCCACCATGATCGCCCACGCCGATTGCAGCACGGTATTGGCGGTGACCCCGGCGGCCGCCGCCGCGGCCGTCAGCTCGCGGGTGGTGTCGATATCGAGTATGACGGTGTGATCCGCCACCGATCCGGCCCCGAGGTCCGCACCATCGGCCACCAGGGTGGGTTCGGCTCCGTCGAGTGCACGGGCCCAGACATCGAGGGATGCCTCGTCATCGCGAGTCGCCAGCCACGCCAGGAAGTCTCGATAGGAACCGCTCGGACGGGGCGCCTGTTCGCCGGTGTACTCGGCGAGCAGTTCGGTGAGCAGCAGTGGGTAGGACCAGCCGTCCAGGATGATGTGATGGTTGGTCAGGATCAGCGCCCAGCGGCCGGTGTCCAGGCGGGCGAGGGTGAATCGCAGCAGCGGGGGTGACGCGAGGTCGAAGAGGTTGGCCTGCTCGCGGGCGGCGAGCTCGGCGAGTGCGGCTTCCCGATCCGCGCTGCCCGTGAGATCGACTATCCGCCAAGGCAATTCGACATCGTCGCAGAGAACCGCGATATTCGCGCCGGTGCCGGTGGTGGTGAACACGGTCCGCAATCCATCGTGCCGCCGGATCACCGCCGCAGCGGCCGCACGCAGGCGTTCGGGTTCCAGTGCACCCGCGACGTGCAGAATCAGCTGTGCGACATAGGCATCGGTGTCGGCGTCCGCATCCGCCACCTGTGCGTGGAAGAGCAGTCCGGCCTGCAATCGCGTCACCGGCCAGACATCGACGAGTGCCGGATACCTGTGTTCCAGCGCGGTGATCTCGGGCTGAGTCAGCTCCACCAGATCGAAGTCCGATGGGGAATGCCCACCCGCACCGGGTGTTTCGGCGTATCCGGCAATCGCGGTGAGCACCTGCGACCACAGCTGCGCCAATTCCTCGACGTCATCGCGCTCCAGGAGAGTGCGCGGGAATCGCAGGCTCGCCCGCAACCGGTCCTCGACGACGATGGCGGAGATATCCACCGCCACCGTCACCGGCATATCGGGATCGGGGGTGCCCGCCAGCTCACCGAGGCCGCCGTGGATGCCACCGAGACCTTCGGTATCCGCGCTGCCGAGCTGGCCGAGGTAGTTGAATCCGATGCGGCCGGGCATGCGATCCGGCAGGGATATCGCTGTTTCGGCATTGCGGTAGCGCAGCAGACCGTAGCCGATTCCTTTGTCCGGCAGCGAATTCAGGGCCTCCTTGACGGTGAGGACGGCCGCGGAGACCGCTTTTCCACCCGCCGACGCCTCGTCGATATCGATATCGGAGAGGTCGAAGCGGACCGGG
Source organism: Nocardia sp. NBC_01503 (assembly GCF_036327755.1). Lineage (NCBI taxonomy): Bacteria > Bacillati > Actinomycetota > Actinomycetes > Mycobacteriales > Nocardiaceae > Nocardia > Nocardia sp. NBC_01503. The sequence continues at coordinate 5,561,690 of NZ_CP109596.1, read as the reverse complement.
AACATCGAGGTGAACCAGCCGACGGTACGGGACAGGTCGGCCCCGGGGACCACCTGTTCCTCGCGGCCGTGGCCCTCCAGTCGCACCAGTACCGAGGGGTCGTCGATGCCACGCCGGGAACGCCAGATCCGCACCGCCACCGCCAGACCGGCGAGCAGGCCGTCATTGACTCCGCCGCGGAAGGCCGCCGGTACCCGCGTGAGGAGGCTGCGGGTGACCGCCTCCGGCAGTTGCAGTTCGAGGCACTCGAGTGTTGCCGCGGTGTCGATCCGCGGATCCAATTCGCGCCCGCCCCAGACCGGGTCGGGGCCGGTCGCCATGCGCTGCCACAGCTCCAGCTCGGCGACGCGGGCGGGCTCGGCGGCGGCGGCGGTCAGGGCGTGCGCCCAGCGGCGCACGGAGGTGCCCACCGGAGCCAATCGCGGTTCGGCACCAGCCGAGATCTGTTCGAGCGCGGATACCAAGTCCGGCACCAGAATTCGCCACGAGACGCCATCGACCACCAGATGATGCGCCACGACGATCAGCCAACCGGGTTCGGCGGCGGCATCGAGCCACACACAGCGCAGCATCGCCCCGGCGATGGGATCCAATCGATCCAGCGCCGAATTCAATTGCGCGGCCGCGACTGCCGGAGTATCGGCCGCGTCCTCGACGGCACACCGGTGCACTACCTCGGCCGGATCGATACAGCCGGTCGGCGCGACCACCAGTGACCAGCTGCCATCGGTGTCCTGACGCAGGCGGGATCGCAACATATCGTGGCGATCCAGCAACGTACCCATCGCGGCCGTCAGATCGTCCACGGTCACACCGGCGGGCAGACGCAGCGCGACATGCTGATCGAAGCGTTCGAAACCCTTGCCCCACTCCACCATCCAGTGCGCCACCGGGAGCAGCGGCAGCTCACCGACGCCGCCTCCGGCCAGCTCCGCCAAGCCGCGGGGACCGTCGGCATCGGTGTGGGCGATGAACGCGAGCCGTGCGGTGGTGCGCTGTTCGAAGACATCGCGAGGCCCGAATACCACACCCTGGGCGCGCGCCTTGGCGACCACCTGGATCGAGACGATCGAATCTCCGCCGAGTGCGAAGAAGTCGTCATCGACCCCGACCCGCGCCAGGCCGAGCACCTCGGCGAAGACGCTCGCCACGATCTGCTCGACCGCGCCTGTCGGCGCACGGAATTCGTGCACCGGGAATACCGGTTCCGGTAGTGCGCGACGATCGACCTTGCCACTGCTGGTCAACGGCAGAGCGTCGAGAACCGCCACCGCATCGGGCACCATATAGCCCGGCAGGCGCTCGCTCAACACCCGCCTGAGGCGTTCCGGATCGAGCACATGGTCCGGGCGCGCGACGACATAGCCCGCCAAGCGCGCAGCGGCTCCGGCAGTCTCAGCACCGTGGTGCACGATGACCACGGCCTGCGCGATACCGTCCAACTCACACAGCGCGGACTCCACCTCACCCGGCTCCAGACGCTGACCGCGCACCTTGACCTGGAAGTCGGCTCGACCGATGAATTCGACCGTACCGGTGCTGTTTTCGGAATCAACGGTCCACCGCACCAGGTCACCGGTGCGGTACAGCCGCTGCCCGGGCGATCCGAACGGGTTCGCCACGAAACGCCAGGCCGTGAGCCCCGCCTCGCCGCGATAGCCCCGAGCCAGACTCGGGCCCGACAGATAGAGCTCACCCACCACGCCGACCGGGACCGGGCGCAGTGATGAATCCAAAACCAGCACACCGGTTCCGGCGATTCCGGAGCCCAGGCTGAGCTTCGCGCCCGCCCGCAGTTCGCGGCTGATCATGGTGATGATGGTGGTCTCGGACGGGCCGTAGGTATTGAAGAACCTGCGGGCGGCCGAGGTGTCGGTGCGCGACCAGCGCGTCACCAGTCGCGCGGAGTAGTTCTCGCCACCGACGGTCAGCACGCGCAGGTCGTCCAGTCCGGCCGGATCGAGCGATGCCACCACAGAGGGGGTCAGGAAGGCGTGCGTAATGCGCTGCTCACGCAAGAACTCCGCCAGCGGCGGGCCACCGTAGGTGTCCTCGGATGCCAGGACCAGGGTCGCACCGGCGGGGACGGCGAGCAGGATTTCCAGCAGGGCGGCGTCGAAAGTGCGCGCGGCGACGCCCAATACCCGGGTACCGGCTTCGATCGTGTAGCGGTCGCGGTGTGCGGCGGCGACACCGGCGAGCCCGGCATGGGTGACCTCGACACCCTTCGGACGTCCGGTGGAGCCCGAGGTGTAGATGAGATAGGCGGTGTTGTCCGGTCGGAGCGGCCCGTGCCGATGTCCGTCGGTCACCTCGTCCGTCGGACAACTTTCGACACCGGCGGCGACGGACGGATCATCGATGACCAGCCAGGACACTCCGTCCCGCGGGACCGACGCCGCGTGGCGTTCGGACGTAATACCCACCCGCACACCGGAATCGGCGCACATATAGGCATTGCGGTCGAGCGGGTGCGCCGGATCGAGAGAGAGGAATCCGGCACCGGTCTTGGTGACCGCCCACATTGCGAGCATCCACTCCAGCGAACGTGGCAGTGCGATGGCGACCACCGACTCGGGGCCGACGCCCTGCCCGATCAGGTAGTGCGCCAAGCGATTCGACCGATCGTCCAGCTCCCGGTAGGTCAGTCGGCGGGCACCGTCCAGCACGGCGTCGGTCGCCGGAGCGGCAGCCACGGCGGCCGCCAGCAGGTCCGGCAGGGTCGCGGTATCGACCGGGTTCGGTTCGCCCTGGCTGCCCCATTCGCGCACCAGCTGATGGCGCTCCGAAGCCGAGAGGAGGCCGATATCGCGCATCGCGATATCGGGATCGGCGGTTACCGCTCGGAGTACCTCCAGCAGGCGATCCATCAGGGTCACGATGCTGTCATGGTCGAAAAGGTCGGTGGCATAACCGATATCGATCGCAATCGCGCCTTGCGCATCGGGGGTGTCGGCTGCGGTCAGGGTCAGATCGAAGCGCTCGTTACCGGTCTCGACGCGCGACGGCGTCACCTCGATGCCGGGCAGCGCGATGCTCTCGGGGTCGAGATTGTGGAAGGCGAGCATGACCTGGAACAGCGGATTATGCGCCTGGGTGCGGACCGGATCGAGGACCTCGACGACCTGTTCGAAGGGGATCTCCGCGTGTGCGAATGCCGCCAGATCGGTATCGCGTACCCGAGCCAGCAGTTCGGCGAAGGAGGCCGATTCGTCCACGCGGGTGCGCAGGACGACCGTATTGACGAACATGCCGACCAGCTCATCCAGCTCGGCGGCACCACGACCGGAGACCGGTGAACCGATCGCGATATCGGAGCGACCGGACAAGCGCGACAACACAATCGCCAGCGCGGCATGGAACACCATGAAGGTCGTCACGCCCCGCTCGCGGGCGATACCCTGCACGCCGGAGACCACCTCGGGCGGTATCGCACAGCTGTAGGTCGCACCACGATGCGAGGCCACCGCCGGGCGCGGCCTATCGGTGGGCAGCTCCAGCACCTCCGGCAGGTCACGCAATTGCTCGACCCAGTAGCCGAGCTGGCGGGACAGCAGGGCATCCGGATCATCCGGCGAGCCCAGCAATTCGCGCTGCCACAGCGTGTAGTCGGCGTACTGCACCGGCAGTCGCGTCCAATTCGGTGGCTGCCCGGCGCAGTGTGCCGCGTAGGCCGCACCGAGATCCCGCGCCAGCGGAGCCATGGAGAAGCCGTCGGCGCTGATGTGGTGCACAACCATCACCAGGACGAATTCGTCCGGGGCAACCGACAGCAGACACGTCCGCACCGGAATATCTCGTGCCACATCGAAACTCGCCGAGATCACCTCGGAGACCGCGACCGGCAGGTCATCGGCCGCCACCGCCCGCGGTGTGAGGTCCGGCTCCAGATCGGCGAGGTCGGCGACGGACAGCACCTCCTGATACGGCACGCCGTCCGCATCCGGATACCTGGTGCGCAGCACCTCGTGCCGGGCGAGCACATCCCGGATCGCCGCCGATAGCGCCTCGATCCGCACCGCACCGCGCAGTTCGAGCACCATGGGAATGCTGTACGCCACCGACTCCGGGGCGAACCGGTTCACGAACCACATCCGCTGCTGCGCGAAGGAGAGCGGCATCGGATCCGGGCGCTGCCGCGAAATCAGCTGTGGCCCAGCAGTACTCGAATCACGAGTGTCGAGCAGTGCGGCGAGTTCGCGCACCGAGGATGCGGTGAAGACATCGCGCACGGTCACCGTGACACCCGCGGCATCGGCCAGCCGAGCCGAGACACGGGTTGCCGAGAGCGAATTCCCGCCCAGGGCGAAGAAGTCGTCGTCGCGGCCCACTCGCCCGGCCCCGAGCACTTGCGCGAAGACTCCGGTCACGATCCGCTCGGTCGCCGTGTCGGGCGGCCGATAGAAGGCGCGCTCGATGGCGGGTTCCGGCAGCGCGGTCTTGTCCAGCTTGCCATTCATCGTCAGCGGCAGGGCGTCGAGCACCAGCACCGCTTCGGGCACCATGAATCCCGGCAGCCGCTCGCCCACCGCGCGCCGCACCCGCAGCGGGTCCGGCACCCGACCCGGGCGCGCGACGACATAGGCGATCAGCCGCGCACCCGTATCGCCCCGGTGCACCACCACGACCGCCTGCTCGATATCGGGCTGGGCGGTCAGGGCGGTCTCGATCTCGCCGGGTTCCAGGCGCTGGCCGCGCACCTTCACCTGAAGATCCGCGCGGCCCACGAACTCCAGATCACCGCTGTCGGGCAGCCAGCGAACGAGGTCGCCGGTCCGGTACAGCCGCTGTCCGGGCGATCCGAACGGATCGGCCACGAATCGCGCGGCGGTCAGCGCCGACCGACCCCGATAGCCACGGGCCACACCGGAACCCGAGACATACAGCTCGCCGACGACACCCGCCGGAACCGGGCGCAGCCAGGCGTCCAGCACCATCACGTTCAGTCCGTCGATGACCGAGCCCATGGTGACGGGATCGTCCGCGCACAGCTCGGCGCTGCCGGTCACCCAGATGGTCGCCTCGGCCGGGCCGTAGAGGTTGTACACCCGGCGACGGGCCGCAGTGTCGGTGCGCGACCACCGCGATACCAGTGCGGGCGGGCACGCTTCCCCCGCGGCGATCAATGCGTGGAGGTGATCGAGTCCCTCGGTTTCCAGTCCGCCGGCCACCGTGGGGGTCAGCACCGCATGGCTGACACGCTCGACTCGCAGCAGGTCGGTGAGTTGCTGCCCGCCATAGACCTCCGGCGCCGCGATGACCAGGGTGGCGGTCCCGGAGACCGCCAGCAGCAGTTCGAAGATCGCGGCATCGAAGGTGCGGGCCGCCACGCTCAGCACACGGGAATCCGGTGTCACTCCGAAGCGCGTTCGCTGTGCGTCACACAGGCCCGTCAGACCGGCGTGGGTGACTTGGACGCCCTTGGGCCGACCGGTGGAGCCGGAGGTGTAGACGACGTACGCGGTTCCGTCCAGGCGTACCGTCGAGCATCGCTCGGGATCGGCGACGGGGTGCCGAGAGTGCCGCGCGACCTCCGATGCCACGGCGGGCTCGTCGAGCACCAGCCAGGACATCTCGTCCCGGGGCAGCGACGCCGCGTACTCCATGGTCGTAATACCCATTCGCACATCGGAATCGGTGCACATGAAGCTGTTGCGATCCAGCGGATGCGCGGGATCCAGCGATACGAATCCGGCTCCGGTCCCGGCGATGGCCCAGACCGCCTGCACCCAGTCCACGGATCGCGGAATACCCACCGCGACAATCGATTCCGGTCCCACACCACGCGTGATGAGGAACCGCGCCAGCCGGTTCGACCGCTCTTCGAGTTCCCGATAGGTGATCCGCCGATCCCCATCGATCACCGCGATGCGCTCGGCACCCGTGCGCACCGCCGCTGCCAGGATTTCGGGCAGGGTCATCGCGGCCGAGCCGAGAGTACGTCCCGAGCCCCACGCCCGCAGCCACCGCTGTTCGGCCGGGGCCAGCGTCTCGATATCACGAACGCGCACGGTCGAATCGGCGGTGATCGCGCGCAGCACCCGTGCCAGGCGTTCGGCGACCATCGCGATGGTGGAGGCCTCGAAGAGGCCGGATCGGTACTGGAGCCGGATGCGCAGGCCATCCTGCACGGTAATGCTGCAGGTCAGCGGGTAGTGGGTGGAATCGGTGGCGGCGACCCCGGTGATCTCCAGCTCGCCGTCGCCGGTGATCCGCCGAATATGCTGCATATCAACGGGATACGACTCGACCACCATGACCGTGTCGAACAGGTTGTCACTGCCGGTCAGCGCATGGAGATCGGTGAGTGCGACATGCTGATGGTCGAGCAGGGCCGCCTGTTCATCATGGATACGCGCCCACAGCCGCGCCACGGTCTCGGCCGGTTCCAGTCGAACCCGGGTCGGGATCGTATTCACGAAAAGTCCGATGGTGCGCTCGGCACCCGCGAGAACACCGGGACGGCCCGATACCGTCGCACCGAAGAGCACATCGGTGCGACCGGTCAACTGCGCCACCATCATTGCCCACGCCGATTGCAGCACCGTATTCACGGTTACCCCGGCGGTGGCGGCGGCCGCGGCCGAGGCGCGGGCCCCGGCGGCATCGATGGTGATCCACTCGTCGGCCACCGCGCCCGCGGTAGCGCCATCGGCGACCAGGGTTGGCTCGGCCCCGTCGAGTGCCCGCCTCCAGGCGGTCAGCGCGGCATCGCGGTCGCGAGTTCCCAACCATGCCAGGAACTCTCGATACGATCCGGCGGGCGCGAAGGCGCCACTGCCGTAGTGCGTGAACAGGTCGGTGACCAGCAGCGGGTAGGACCAGCCGTCGAGGATGAGGTGGTGGCTGGTCAGGATCAGTGCCCATCGATCGGCACCCAGCCGAGCCACGGCGAAGCGGATCAGCGGTGCGGCGGCCGCGTCGAAGCGGTGCGACTTCGCGGTGGCGGCCAATTCGGCCAGCGCGGCCTCCGGGGCGGAGTGATCGGTGAGATCCACTTCCTGCCAAGGCAATTCGATATCGTCACCGACAACGGCCACCTTCGTGCCACTACCGGTCGTCGCGAAGGCGGCGCGCAGGATCCGATGCCGTTCCAACAGGGCCTGGGCGGCCGCGCGCAGGCGGTCGACCGCCAAGGGACCGTGCAGGCGCAGCATCATCTGCGCGACATAGGCGTCGGTGTCGTCATCGGCCCCGGCCAGTTCGGCATGGAACAGCAGCCCAGCCTGCAAGGGGGTCACCGGCCAGATATCGGTGAGCCCCGGGTAGGCGTGTTCGAGTGCGGTCACATCGGACCGGGTCAACCGCACCAGGCCGAAATCCGATGGGGAATGCCCACCCGCGGCGGGGTTTTCGGCATGCTCGACGATCGCGGTCAATACCTGCGACCACAGCTGCGCCAACTCCTCGACCTCGGCGCGGGCGAGCAGCGTGCCCGGGAACCTCAGATCGGCTCGCAAGCTGTTGTCGATGACTATCGCGGTGATATCCAGGGCGAGTGTCACCGGCATATCCGAATCCAGCGCAGCCGCGGTTCGCGTGGAACCGGCGCCGGGGCCGGAGATGCGGCCGAGGTAGTTGAACCCGATTCGACCCGGCATCCGATCCGGCAATGCCGCGGCCGTGCCGGGATTGAGATAGCGCAGCAGACCGTAGCCGACTCCCTTGTCCGGCAACGCGTTCAGCGTCTCCTTCACCGACAGCACCACCGCCGCCACCGCATCACCACCGGCCCGCACGTCTTCCAGATCGATACCCGCCAGATCGAACCTCACCGGAAACATCGAAGTGAACCAACCCACGGTACGAGACAGATCCGCACCACCGATCACCTGCTCCTCACGACCGTGGCCTTCCAGCCGCACCAGCACCGACGGGTCGTCCACTCCGTGCCGTGAGCGCCAGATAGCGACCGCGACAGCCAAACCCGCGAGCAAGCCGTCATTCACACCACCGTGGAAAACACCCGGAACCCGCGACAGCAGGGACCGTGTCACCGCTTCGGGCAGCCGCAGCACGACCTGCTCCAGCGTCGCGGCGGTATCGATCTCAGGATCGAGTTCACGCCCACCCCAGACGGGATCGGGACCCGCGATCATCGACTGCCACAGCTCGAGCTCGCGCACCCGCGTGGGGTGCACGGCCTCGGCGGCCAGGCCATGCGCCCACCTCCGCATCGATGTCCCCACCGGGGCCAATACCGGTGTCTGAGCACCGGATTCGATCTGCGCCAGAGCCGACATCAGATCCGGCGTCAAGACGCGCCAGGAGACTCCGTCGACCGCGAGATGGTGCGCGACCATCAGCAACCGACCGGGCACTGCGGTCCCCGCGTCGAGCCGGATGAACTGCGTCATCACTCCGCCGGCGGGATCAAGTCCGCGCGCGGCGGAATCCACACCGGCGGCGATCGCCGCGGTCTCATCGTCGACACCGGCGTCGAACACAACTCGATGCAGCAGCGCCGCCGCGTCGACACTGCCCCGCGCCCCGACCACCAGGGACCATTCACCATCGGTGCCGCGTTCGAGTCGAGAGCGCAACATATCGTGGCGGTCCAGCAGCGCGCCCAGCGCCGCGACCAGACCGGACTCCGTTATCCCGACCGGGAGCGGCACCACCATATGCTGCTCGAAACGGTCGAAACCCTTGTCCCACTCAACCATCCACCGCGCCACCGGCAGCAGCGGCATCGCGCCCAGACCACCGCCGGGCAACTCGGCCGGCACCTCGGTGTCGGCGGCGACAGCGATCAGTGCGAGTCCCGCCGCCGTGCGCTGTTCGAAGACATCACGGGGAGTGAACACCACACCGCGCGCCCGTGCCTTGGCCACCACCTGGATCGACACGATCGAATCGCCGCCCAGGGCGAAGAAGTCGTCATCGGCACTCACCCGCCGCACATCGAGCACCTCGGCGAATACGCCCGCGACAATCTTCTCGGCTCGGGTCGACGGGGCGCGGTACTCGCGGGAGGTGAACACCGGCTCCGGCAGCGCCCGCCGATCCACCTTGCCGCTACCGGTCAGGGGCAGTTCATCGAGGAGTATGACCACGTCCGGCACCATGTAGGCGGGCAGGCGGTCCGCCACCGCCTGCCTGACGCGCACCGGATCGACCGCATACCCCGCCGCGGCGACCACGTACGCCACCAACCGAACTCCGTCGCCCTCGGCCGGGGAGTGTACGGCGACCACGGCCTGAGCGATGCGCGGCAGGCCGGTCAGGGCGGCTTCGACCTCACCGAGCTCGAGGCGCTGACCGCGCACCTTCACCTGGAAGTCCGAGCGGCCTACGAAAACGAGTGTGCCTGTGCCCGAAGCGGATTCATCCGACATCCAACGGACCAGGTCCCCGGTGCGGTACAGCCGGCCCCCAGTCGCGCCGAATGGGTCGGCCACGAATCGGGCGGCCGTCAATCCGGCCCGGCCCCGATATCCGCGCGCCACACCGGGTCCCGACACATACAGCTCACCGATCACACCGGCGGGTACCGGACGCAGCAGCTGATCCAGGACCAGTACGCCCGCGCCCGCGATGGGTGAACCCATGGAGACGGGGCGGTCCGGCGGCAACTCCGCACCGGTCACCCAGATGGTGGCCTCGGCCGGACCGTACAGGTTGTGCACCGTGCGCACGCCCGCGGAATCGGTACCGGACCAGCGCGACACCAGCTGCGGTGAGCTTTGATCGCCACCGGTCAGCACCGTGCGCAGCTCGTCGAGGCCGACCGGTTCCAGGGACAGGGCCACCGCCGGGGTCAGGAACGCGTGCGTGATTCGCCGCGCGCGCAGTAGCTCCCACAGTGGTTGTCCGCCATAGACATCCGCGGGAGCAAGGACCAGCGCCGCACTCCGCGACACCGCCAGCAGCAGCTCCAGAATCGCCGCGTCGAAGGTCCGCGCCGCCACACCCAGCACCCGCGAATCGGTGTCCACGCCGCAGCGCCGCACATGATCGGAGACCACCGCCGCGATACCGGCGTGCGTGACCTCCACACCCTTCGGACGACCCGTCGAACCCGAGGTGTAAACGACATAGGCGGTATTCGCGGCGCGGCAGGCGATGAGCAGCGCCGCACCGGAGCACCGGGCGATCGCCGACGCCGTGGCCGGGTCGTCGAGCACCAGCCACGACATACCCTCGGCGGGCAGCCCGGGCCGGTACCGGTCGAGCGTAATGCCCACCGCAACAGCCGAATCAGCACAGACATAGCGATTTCGATCAAGCGGGTGCGCCGGATCGACCGAGACGAATGCCGCCCCGGTCCGGGCGATCGCCCACACCGCGAGCAGCCACTCCAGTGACCGTGGAATACCGACCGCGACCACCGATTCGGTGCCGACGCCCGCCTCGATGAGGTGCCGCGCCAACCGGTTCGAACGCTCATCCAATTCGCGATAGGTGAGCCGCCGATCCCCGTCCACCACCGCGGTACTCTCCGGGGCGGCGGCCACCGCGTCCGCCAGCACCCCCGGCAGTGTCATCGCACCGTCCTGGGAGCCGAGGCCGCCCAGACCCCACTCGCGCACCAGCAGATCCCGCTCGGACGCCGAGAGCAGGTCGACATCGCGCACCGCGACGGCCGGGTCGACCGTGACCGCGCGGAGTACCCGCTGGAGTCGATCGACCAGCAGTGCGATCGTATCGGCATCGAAAAGATCCGTCGCATAACCGAGTTCGACCGGAATCGCACCGTTGCGATCGGGTGCGTCGGTCAGCGTGAAGGTCAGGTCGAAGCGTTCGATACCGGTCTCCGCGCCCGAGGCGGTCACCGTCACCTCCGGCAGTTCCAGCCGGACCTGATCCAGATTGTGGAAGGCCAGCATGACCTGGAACAGCGGATGATATGCCTGACTCCGGACCGGATCCAGCGCCTCCACCACCTGTTCGAACGGCACATCGGTATGGGCGAACGCATCCAGATCCACCCCGCGCACCTGCGCCAGCAACTCCGCGAAGGAGGCCGATTCGTCCACCCGGGTGCGCAGCACCACGGTATTGACGAACATGCCGATCAGATCATCCAGCTCCGCCGCACCACGCCCGGACAGCGGTGAACCGATGGCGATATCGGCACTGCCGGACAAGCGCGACAACACAATCGACAGGGCCGCGTGGAACACCATGAAGACGGTCACCCCGCGCGCCTGCGCGAGCCCCCGCAATCCGCTGACCAGTCCCGCGTCCATGACGAAGCCGTACTTGGCCCCACGATACGATGCCACCGCCGCACGCGGGCGATCCGCGGGCAGCTCCAGCAGTTCGGGCAGCTCGCGTAATTGACCGGTCCAGTAGCCGAGCTGGCGGGCGAGTACCGACCCCGGATCATCCGCCGATCCGAGCGATTCCCTTTGCCACAGTGCGTAATCCGCGTACTGCACCGGCAGCGGCGCCCACTCCGGTTGCCGTCCGGCGCACCGGGCGGTGTAGGCCGCGCCCAGATCGCGGGCCAGCGGCGCCATCGAGAAGCCGTCGGCATTGATGTGGTGCACCACCAGCAGCAGGACGAAATCGTCCGGCCCGGTTTCGAGGAGCCGGATGCGCAGCGGAACACGCTGTGCCACATCCAAACCCACAGACACCGCAGCATCGATCTCCGCCGCCAACCGGTCGGGCCGCACCCGCAGCGGAGTCAGCTCGATCTCCGCCGCGGCGGCCACCTCGGTCAACGGCACCACAAACTGATACGGCACCCCGTCGATATCGGGATACCTGGTGCGCAGTACCTCATGGCGGCCGAGCAGATCCCACACCGCGTCCGCGAGCGCGGCCGTATTCACCGCGCCGCGCAGGCGCAGCACAATCGGAATGCTGTACGCCGCCGATTCCGGAGCGAACCGGTTCACGAACCACATCCGTTGCTGGGCAAAGGAGAGCGGTATCCGCTCGGGGCGCGGCCGGGGCTCGAGCGGCAGACCCGTGGTGGTCAGCGGCGCGTCCACCACCCGCGTGGTGAGCAGTCCGGCCAGCGCACCGACCGATGAGCGGTCGAAGACATCGCGCACCGCGACCGGGACACCCACGCCCTCGGCCAGTCGCGCCGACAACCTGGTCGCCGAGAGCGAATTGCCGCCCAGTTCGAAGAAGTCGTCATCGAGACCCATCTGCTCGAGCCCGAGCACGTCGGCGAAGACCTCGGCCACAATCCGCTCGACCGGCGTGGCCGGAGCCCGATAGCTCGCGCGCGCCGCCACCGGCTCGGGCAGGGCCGCCTTGTCCACCTTGCCGTTCACCGTCAGCGGCAGCGCGTCGAGCAGCATCACCACATCGGGGACCATATAGCCGGGCAGCCGATCGGCGAGGCGCTCGCGCAGCAGTTTTCCGAGAAACGCCGGTGCACTCCACTTTTCGTGCCGGGCGAGAATATCTGTCTCTTCACCGTCGATGCCGAGCGCACCCAGCTGGGCGGTGCCGCGGACCGCGTAGACGATATGCAGGTCCGTACCGATCACATTCGGCGAGATCTGCGCGTGCACCGAGAACCCGTGTGCGCGCAGCAATTGTTCGATACTCGCCAGGCGGTCCCGCACATCGTGGACCTCGATGCACATGCGGTCGATGAGCGGCCAGTGGTACGGCTCGATTCCGCGCAGGGCATCGAGTTCACTGCCCTCGACGTCGATCTTGAGCAGATCGATACGCGGGATGTCGTACTCGGCGATGATGTGCGAGAGGCTGCGAATGGACACCTCGACCTGGACGTAGTCGAGGCGGTCCTCGATCAGCTGATCGACATAGCTCTCCCCCAGATCCTGGTTCTCACCCTGCTGTAATTCGTTGTGCAGGAACGATTCCAGGATTTCGTGCTGTACCCGGCTGTCGGAGCCGCGCCCGGAGAGCACCGACATCTCCGGATAGTAGGTGAAGGTGTCGGTCGCGGACTCCGCGCCGATGCCGTACGGGATGAGGGTGGCGTCGAGATCGTGCAGCGCCGAATTGGCCTCGTACATCCTGCGCAGCTCGGGCATGGGCTCCACCGCGAAGATCTGCACGGCGGGCGATTTTCGTTTGGCGTACATGGAGAACATGCCGACATGCGCGCCGATATCGACGATATAGCCGGTCGCGGGAATGGTCAGCCCGGCGTGGCAGTACTCCTCGCGTTCGAAGATCTCCTCGTAGAGGAATTCGATATTCGACCGGTTGCGGCCGACGACCGGCATGCCATTGGGCAGCTCGTGCAGCCAGCCGGGCTCGAACGCGCCATCGCGTTGCAGCTCCAGGCATTTGGCCGCGACCGGGGCGAATCGCGAATCGGGGACGAGGTAGGCGACGAGTTGGGTGGCCGGTGCCGCGTCGGGCGTCACGGGGGCCGCCTGATAGGTGGTGACCACGACCTGCGCCACGGCGGCCTCGGCGGCGAGTACCGTCTCGATCTCGCCGAGCTCGATACGGAAGCCGCGAACCTTCACCTGCTCATCGCCGCGGCCCACGTACTCCAATGCGCCCGTCGCGCTCCAGCGGACGATATCGCCACTGCGATAGAGCCTTTCACCGCTCGCGAACGGGTCGGCGACGAATCGGGACGCGGTCAGGCCCGGCCGGGCGTGATAGCCGCGCCCGACCTGGTTTCCGGCGACATACAGCTCACCGGCCACACCGACCGGCACCGGTCGCAGCCACGAATCCAGTACGTACACACGCAGATTGGCCAGCGGAGTGCCGATCGGGCTGACGCCGAGCTCACCGCGCCGATGCTGTGGGGTGAGCGTCTCCCCGGTGACGTGCACGGTGGTCTCGGTGATGCCGTACATATTCACCAGCAGCGGCTCGGATGAGCCGCCGGTCGGCTGCCAGCGCTGTAAGCGCTTGGGGTCCAGGGCTTCACCGCCGAAGATGACCATCCGCAGATCGGAGTGCCCGGCGTCGGCGCGGCGGGATTCGAGCAGCGCGTAGCAGGCCGAGGGTGTCTGATTGAGGATGGTCACACCGTGTTCGACGACCAGATCCCATAGCTCGGCGGGGGCGTACGCCACCTCGCGCGGTACGACGACCACCCGGCCGCCGTAGAGCAGCGCGCCCCAGATCTCCCAGACCGAGAAGTCGAAGGCCTGTGAGTGACACCAGGTCCAGACATCGTCGGCGCCGAAACCGGTCCACGAGTGCGTACTCGCGAAGAGCGATACCGCGTTGGCGTGGGTTATGGCCACACCCTTGGGGTTTCCGGTGGTACCGGAGGTATAGATGATGTACGCGATATTGTCCGGGCGCAGGCAGGGCCGTGGCGGCGCGGCGGGGCCGTCGGGAATCTGATCGATGCTCAGGTGCGGGATACCCGGGGTGCGCACCAGTTCGGCGGTGGAACCGTCGACGACCACGAGCGTGGGTTCTGCGTCGGTGAGAATATAGGTGAGCCGCTCGGGCGGGGAGGCCGGATCCAGCGGGAGGTAGGCCGCGCCGGTGCGGAGGATGGCCAGCATCGCGGTGATCAGCTCGATGCTCTTGGGAAGTGCGACCGCGACAATGCTTTCCGGGCCCGCGCCGCGCCCGGCCAGCGCGGCGGCAAGTTGATTCGCGCGGGCGTCCAACTCCCGGTAGGTGATGCATCGGGTGCCGTCGATGATGGCGGTCCCCTCCGGGACCGTGGACGCTTGCCGTCCGAACATATCCACCAGGGTGTCCGGGCTGATCGGTGCGGCGGTGTCGTTCCACTCGCGCAACATCCGCTGCCGCTCGTCGGTGGCGAGCAGATCGATATCGCGTACCCGGCCCGCCGGATCGGCGGCCGCCCGTAGGAACTCGTGGAAGCAGCGTAGGAACCGATCATGGTGGCGCGCTAGGTCTTCCGGGGTATATAGGTTGTGGTTGGCCACGAAGTCCACGCAGGTGTCACCCGAGCCCGCGGCGGAGTAGACGCTCACCGACAGGTCCGAGACCAGTCCGGGAGTCAGTACCTCCCAGTGTCCGGCGATCGGCCCCAGCGTGACCTTGGTATCGAAGAGCATCAGGTCCACGTACGGCCCGAAGACCTGTGTCTGCGGCGTCAACCGGCCGATATCGCGGAACATATCCTCTTGCCGGTAGCGCTGGCGGCGCATGACGTCGATCAGCTGCTGCTGTGTCGCGCCGATCAGCTCAGCGATGGTCTCGTTCGGCCGCAACAGGATTCGGAACGGGACGGTATTGGCGAGCATGCCGCCCGAGCGCAGCGCGGCCGTGGTGACGCGGGCGGAGACCGGCAGGCTCAGCACGATATCGTCGCTGTCGGTCATCCTTCCCAGGAAGAGACCGAAGGCCGCCAGCATGACCGCGGCCGGATTGGTCGAGGTGGATTTGACCACGGTGTCGAGCAGCTCGCCGGTTCCGGCGGGCAGCACACCGCTCACCGAGATCGGATGCGCATCGGCCTGCGCACTGCGGTCCGCCAGGCTCACCGGAGCCGGGAGCCCCCGCAATCGCTCGAGCCAGAACTCCCGGTCCGTCTCGAAACGTGTTGAGTCACGGTACTGTTCGTCGGCGGCGACCAGTTCGGCCAGTCCCTGATTCCGGGCCGCCGCCGGTTCGCGGCCCTCCACGGCGGCGGTGTACAGCTCACCGACCCGGGACAGCAGGGTCATGGCGGCGAGCCCGTCCATGGCGACATGATGGGCGCGCACGTACCAGAACCAACGGTCCTCGTCGATACGCAGCACGGCGGTCGCGATCAGCCGATCCCGCTGCAGATCGACGGGGTTGCTGTACTCCGCGCGCATCCAATCCCGCGCCGCGGCAATAGGATCGGGCTCCGAACGCAGATCCAACAGTCGCAACGGCTCGTCCAGGGGCCGGTCGATCACCTGCAGCACGGTGCCGTCGGATTCGATCAGGCGCAGGCGGGCGGCCTCCAGCTCCCCCGCCCCGCGCCAGAACGAGGCCATCAGCAGATCGATATCGAGAGCACCGCGCAAATCGATACAGAGTGCGTTGGAAAAGGGCGTCGAGCCGGTCAACTGTTGCGCGTACCAAATTCCCTGCTGAGCAGCGGAAAGCGGAAAAGGACGTGAACGATCGCCGGTCATTATTCTCCTGTATCGATGAAACGGGGAATACTTCCTACGCGGTCAAAGCCTTCTTACGCAGTGCGGCAAGAGATTCGAGCCCGGTCAGCACATCGGAGTCGGGAATTCCGAAATCGACCAGACAGGCGATCTCGTCCACGCCGATCTCGCGCAGCCGCCGTACCATCGGCAGGGTGGAATCCGGCGTTCCGAACAGGCCGTTGTTCCGGTAATAGCGCTCGAACGCGAAGTCCAGCACCTTGGCTCGCGACTTCTCGTCCAGACTCTCCAGCGCCTCGGAGCCGCGCCGCCACAGATCCACGGAGTCCTCGAGATAACTCTTGAACGGTCCTTCGACGGTCTTGCGCACCGCGGCGTCGGTCGCACCGACATAGGTGTGCAGCATGACCGTGACCGTGCCCGCCTCGATACCGTGGCCATTGCGGGCGAGCGCCTTGCGATAGGCGGCCAGTTTATCGGCCAGCTCATCCACCTCTTGGAACAGCAGCGCGGTAAGCACATTCACCCCGAGCGCCCCGGCCATTTCGAAGCGTTCGATACCGCCGCTACAGGTGAGCCAGGTCGGCAGCGCGGGCTGCACCGGGGCCGGGAAGATCCGCACCTCGCGGTCCGCGCCGACACCATTGGGCAACGTGATCGACTCACCACGCCAAAGCCGTTGCACCGCCGCCATTCCCGATTCGGTGAGTGCCACCCGATCGGCATAGTTCCGGTCCGCGAGCACGAAATCATCGACATTCCAACCGGTGGCGAAGGCGATATCCACCCGACCGTTGGACAGGTTGTCCACGATCGACCAGTCCTCGGCCACCCGCACCGGATTATGCAGTGGGAGCACCACACTGCCCGCGCGGATCCGCACCCGCTCGGTGCTCGCGGCCAGCGCCGCGCCGAGCACCGCCGGATTCGGATACAGACCGCCGAAGGTGTGGAAATGGCGCTCGGGAATCCACACGGATTCGAAGCCGTGCGCATCGGCGAATCGGGCGCTGTCCAGTAGCAGCCGATAGCGTCCGTCGGCATGCTGCTGGGCGTCGCTGGAGAAGAACAGCAGACTGAACTTCATATCGTCCGGGCGCGGCGGAGTCGACCGGTTCACCTTTTCGGCGACGGCCGAGAGCGTCAGACCGTCGAAGATCTCCTCGGCGGTGATCTCGGTATCGAAGCGATCCTCGAGAATTGTCATCAACTCCGCGGCCTGAACCGAATCCAGTCCCAGCGCGGTCAGCGGTAGCTCCGGATCGACCGTTTCTCTGTCCAATCTCCGTGCGGCCCACTCCACGAAGAATTCGAGCACGGTCGCTCCGTCTGCCGCTGATGTCATATACCACTCTCCTGTAAGGCCGTCACCGATGAGTAGTGCTCGCGCAAACGCTGTCGCTGAACCTTGCCGCTGGTGGTCTTGGGTACCTCGCCCTTTCCGACGAAGACGACTTGATGAAGGCTGACCGCGTGCACGCGGCTGACGATGTCGCGAATGGAGATGGCCAATGCCTCGGTATCGTCCCTGGCGGGCTCGTCGGCCAGCTCCTGCACAACCATGACGCGCTCCTCGTCATCGATGCTGGCCGCGAAGACAGCGCAGCCGCCGGGGCGCAGGCTCGGATGGCTGGACAGGATGGTGCGCTCGATATCCTGCGGGAAGATATTGCGCCCGTGCACGATCATGAGCTCTTTGATTCGTCCGGAGACGTAAAGCTCTGCGTCGCAGAGGAATCCGAGATCTCCGGTGCGCAGGTACGCCGGACCGTCCTCGTTCGCGATCCGCGCGTCGAAGGCCCGCTCGGTCTCGCCGGGCTTGTTCCAATACCCTGCGGCGACGCTCGGCCCGCGCAACCAGATCTCGCCGACCTGGTTCGGCGCGCAGCGCTCCCGGGTCTCCGGATCGACCACGACGGTCGAATCCGGTTCCACCGGACCCATACTCAGCAGCTCGCGCCCCGCGGAGTGCTCGCGGGCGGTGCCGCGCTCGAGCTCCTCGACCGCGAACGGGCGCGAGGTCGCGCCCACGCCGAGGCGACCACCGTTGACGTACAGGGTGGATTCGGCCAAGCCGTACATGGGCACGAAGCTGGTATCGCGAAAACCGCTCACCGCGAACATATCCGCGAATCTGCGCAGGGTGTTCGGGTCGATCGGCTCGGCCCCGGCGAAGGCGATGCGCCATCCGCCCAGGTCCAATCCCGCCGCATCGGAGGGGGATACCCGCTTGAGGCACAGGCCGTAGGCCAGGTTGGGTCCGCCCGCCAGGACATCGGAATTGCGGGAGATCTCGCGCAACCAGGTGAGCGGATCGCGCAGGAAGGTCATGGGCGACATGAGGGTGCCCGGCGCTCCGAGGAAGGCCGGGAGCAACAGCCCCTGGATCAAGCCCATATCGTGGAAGGGCGGCAGCCATGAGACAACCGAGATATCCGGGGTGAGTTCACATTTGGCGGTGATCAGTTCGAGGTTGCGCATCAGATTGCGATGCAGCACCGCCACCCCTTTGGGCGTGCCGGTCGAGCCGGAGGTGTATTGCAGGAAGGCGATATCGTCCGGCCCGGGAGCCGACTCCAGCTCCGCGGACCACTCCGCGCCCGGTTCGGCCGTATCGCTGTCGATGATCCGAATATCAACGCCGAGCTGGGCACTGGTGATCGGTATCGCCGACAGCGGCACGATCGCCGCCACCGCGCCGCTGTCCCGGATGATCCCGGTCAGCGTCGACAACTGCCGGGTGGAGGACGGCAGACTCACCGCGACCGCGATCCGGCCGGTCACCAGGCAGGCGTAGAACGCGAACGCGAAATCCTTACCCGGCGGGCACAACAGCGCCACGCGGTCGCCGGGAGCGGTCGCGGCGAGCACCTGCCGCGCCACCCCGGCCACCCGGTCCCCCAGACCGCGATAGTCGATCACATCCTCGGCCGCGCGCGGCCCGACGAACGTGAACGCGGTTCGGGCCGGGGTTTCCGCGATACGGGCCGCCACAATATCCACCAGGGTGCGGGGTCCACGAGCCCACTTCAGATCCTGCATGGACACCTCCGGATTCCGGGCCACCGCACCGGCCGACACTCGCGGCAACCGACGAAACAGCAGCTAGACGAAGTACGCTGGCGAACACAGAGCAAGCCGACACATCCTTGCAGAGATCAGCGAGCGCCCCGCGGAGCAAACCCTTCCCGCGTGTCGATCCGCAATTATTCAGCTCACTTTGTCGGCGGGGCGCGGGTTCCGGAAAACGAGCGCGACGCTGAAGGTCAGCGCCGCGATTCCCGCCGCGGCGGCGAAGGCCGTCGTCATACCGCCGACCAATGCGTGCTGGGGCGAACCGCCCGCACCACGCGCCGCACTGCCGAAAACCGTGACGAGAATGGCCAATCCGAGTGCGGCCCCGGTTTGCTGCAGGGTCTGCATGGCACCGCCCGCGGCACCGGCCTCGCGCGGTTCGACATTCGACATGATGATCACGTTCAACGGCGCGACCGCCAGGCCGATACCGCAACCCATGAGCAGCATCGCGATGAACAGCATCGGGAAGTAGCCGCTGTCCGGGGTCAATCGGGTCAGCAACAGCAGACCGGCCACCATCGACGCGGTACCGATCATGGTCAGCGGGCGCGGGCCGAAGCGCGGCAGCAGTCGCGGAATCGCGCGAATCATGGTGAACATCAGCACCGCGGTCGGCAGAAAGGCGAAACCGGTTGCCAGCGCGCTCAATCCGAGCACATCCTGCAGGAACTGGGTGAGGAAGAAGAACATCGACATACCCGCCATCGGGGCCAGGAACATACTCGCGTAGGCGGCGGCCCGATTGCGATCGGCGAACAGGCGCAGCGGGAGCAGCGGTTGCGCGACCCGCGACTCGATGACGAGGAATGCGGCGATCAGCACGACACCGGCCGCGAGCGAGATATCGGTCTCGGCGATACCCCAGCCGTGCGCGGCGGCGCTGATGAATCCGTAGACCAGGGCGGCCACGCCGGTGGTGGCGGTGAGTGCGCCGGGCAGGTCGAGCCGGGCCGGTTGCCGTTGTGCCACAGGCAGATAGCGCAGCGCCAGCACGACGACGAGCAATCCGAAAGGCACATTGATGAACAGGACCGAACGCCAGCTCAGCCATTGCGTGAGCAGACCGCCGACAATGAGGCCGATCGCGAAACCGGCACTGGACATTCCGGAGAACAGCGCCAGCACCCGCATGCGGGCCTTGGGATCGGCGAAGGTGGTGGTCAGCAGGGCGAGGGTATTGGGCGCGGCCATGGCGGCGCCGATGCCCTGGGCGACCCGGGCGATGAGCAGCCAGGTGGCCGAGGGCGCCAGCCCGCCCGCGAGCGAGGCCGCGGTGAACAACGCGGCCCCGGCGATGAAGAGGTTGCGGCGGCCGAACAGGTCACCGGCGCGCCCGCCGAGTAGCAGTAATCCGCCGAAGACCAGGGTGTAGGCGTTCATCACCCAGGACAGGCTGGTCGCGGTGAAGTGCAGTTCGGATTGAATGCGCGGCAGCGCCACATTCATCACGGTGATGTCCAGGACGATCATCAATTGGCAGGTCAGCAGGATGGCCAGCACGAGACCCGGGCCGGGTCGGCGCGCCCCGGCAGGTGTCGCGGCGGCCGTGCTGGAGACAGCATTGTTCGAGGTGAGGGTGGTCGACAAGGGACGCTCCATCGAATCGGAATCAAACGGAGGCATCCTCCGTTTCCAATGGAGTTATCATATGGAGGGTTCCTCCATTTGCGCAAGTCTATCCGGAGGGTCCATCCGTTTTCTAGTGGAGGGTTCGTGGAAGCACCGCCGACCGCAAAGCCGATGCGCGCCGACGCCCGGCGCAATTACGAGCGCATTGTGACGACCGCACAGGCGGCCTTCGCGGAGCTGGGCCCGGAGACCGCGCTGGAGGAGATCGCCCGCCGCGCGGGGGTCGGCATCGGCACCCTGTACCGGCACTTCCCCAATCGCGAGGTGCTGATCGAGACCGTCTACCGGTCCAATATCGAGCAACTGAGCCAGCGCGCCCATGAACTGCTCGAAAGCAATACGCCCACAAAAGCTCTCGAACTATGGCTGCGCGAACAGGTGAACTGGGTGATGGCCAATCGGAGTCTGGCCACCACCCTCAAGGCCGGTATCGATCATGACTCGCCGACCTTCACACTGTGCCGGACGGCGATCAATGACGCCGCCACCGCACTCCTGGCGGCCGCGCAGTCCGAGGGCGCGATTCGCACCGATATCGAACCGCGCGACCTGCTCAGATTCGGGCACGGCATCGGGGTCGCGTGCGAGACCACCCCCGAGGCGGCGGATCGGCTGCTCGCGGTGACATTGGACGGGATGCGGACCTCCCCCAAGGCCCGCAACTGATTTCGTGCCTCGCGCTCAGCGCTCGGCAGCCCTGCTGGATCGCTTCGCTCGATGCGCCTCCTCTCACACCTCACAGCTCGGCGTGGCGCGCGCCGTACTCGAAAGTCGCGGTAAGCGAACGCTTTTCGAGGTGCGACCGGCACGCGCGGTCAGTATCCGGAACTTTCCGCCTTCACCGACGAGGAGGAGTTCATCCTGCTGACCGGCACGCAACTCGAGGTGACGAGTGTCGAGGCCGAGCGCGGTGGGCTGTGCACCGTACAGCTGACCGAATCCGCGGAGCAGCCGCTGGTGTCCTGACGCCCGCGGCTGTCCGGCGGCGCGCCGGAGGGCTTCCCGGAGAAACCTCGCATCGGGGGCGAGACTCGCATAGCCGAAATTCGCCCCACACGATCCCGGAGGTCCGCTCGTAGTGATGCCCCTTCGCTCCGCCCGAAACACCGCGCTGACACTGGGTGTGGTCGCGGTGTGCTGTACCTCGACTCCGGCAGCCGCCGATTCCGTCTCGTATCGGGAGTACGTCGCGCTAGGTGACTCCTGGACCGCGGCGGTCTTCACCACGCTGCCACCGGCCACCACCGATGTGCCCGCGGACTGCGTCCAGTCATCCTCGAACTATCCGCATCAGGTGGCGAAGGCGCTGGGTATCAAGAACTTCCGCGATGCCAGCTGCGCTTCGGCCACCA
Source organism: Nocardia sp. NBC_01503 (assembly GCF_036327755.1). Classification (NCBI taxonomy): domain Bacteria; kingdom Bacillati; phylum Actinomycetota; class Actinomycetes; order Mycobacteriales; family Nocardiaceae; genus Nocardia; species Nocardia sp. NBC_01503. The sequence goes on along the minus strand of NZ_CP109596.1, from coordinate 5,539,651 downwards.
CCGTCGATATGACCGGCGCCCAGGAGCTACCGCTCGGCGGTGTCAATCCGCCGCAGTTCGACAAGCTCACCGCGACAACGGATCTGGTCACCGTCGGCATCGGCGGCAATGACATCGGCTTCCCCACCCTGGCCATGCACTGTCTGCAGCTCGTCCCGGCGGCCGCATCCGAGTCCGAAATCCCTGCCTGCGCAACGACATCCGCCGCCGACGGCACCGACCCGGTGACCACGCGGATCAATGCCGCCGCCCCACTGATACAGGCCACCATCGCCGGAATCCGCCAGCGCGCGCCCAAGGCTCGAGTCCTGCTCGTCGACTACTTGAACGCGCTTCCGGTCACCGGTAAGGGCTGTCGCCCCGATCTGCCCGCCGCCGATATCGACATCACTTATCTCCGAGACAAATTCGCCCAGATGAACGCCATGCTCGCCAAGGTGGCCGCCGCCTCCCACACCGAGTTGGTCAACACCTACACCCCCAGCACCGGCCATGACGTCTGCCAGCCCGCGGCCACCCGCTATGTCGAGGGCATCGCCTTCTCCTCGCCGCACAACTTCCCCGGCGCCGCCTATCCGCTGCACCCGAATGCCCTGGGCGCGAACGCACAGACCGCCGCGGTCCTCGATCAGATCAAGCGCGGCGGATGACGATGCTCAGCTGAGATAAGCCCCGAGCAGCGGTGCGGCCTCGACCGGATGCCGCGCCGCTATCCCGGTGCCGATATCCCGGAACTCCCAGCCGCCCAGACCCCGGATCACGACGCCGACGACCAGTCCCGGGTAGGGCAGGCCGCTGAGTTCGAAACGCCGGAACTCGGTCTCCTGCGCACCACTGACCAAGCGGCAGAACGCATTCTCGACCTCGTCGAGGTTCTGCCCGGTGTAGCAGGTCACCAGCAGCACCACCGCGGTCACATTCGGATCGATCCGGGTCAGGTCCATCCCGATGACCTCGTCGTCACCCGCACCCTCACCCGTCAGACTGTCGCCACCGTGCCGAATCGACCCGTCCACCGAGCTCAACTGCTCGTGATACACGACATCGACCAGGCGGTCGGCGCTGAACATCAGCGCCGCCACATTCAGATCGATATCCAGGGACCGCCCGAACCACTTGGGCTGCGCCGGATCCCATCCGAGCCCCACCGTCAAATGTTCCAACATCACTCCACCGCCTTCGCCCGCAAAGATGCCGTATGAATCAGCCCGAGCGCAAACCGGGTGCGGAATAATGCGGCGCCCGTCAGTCCTTGCCGCGGCCCGCTTTGATCTCGAAGTTCCAGTTGTACAGGCGCACGATCTCGGCGATGCCCGCACCGGGGCGGCCCGCGGGCGGGCGGATGAAGGTGCATTCGCGGCGAACCACCAACTCGCCGTTGATGTTCTCGATGACGGCCAGGACGGCGTCGCGGGAGTCGTTGGTGCAGCCGTCCAGGGTCATTTCGATCGGGGGGCTGTTGAGCGGGTAGAGGGTGGCGGTGGCGTGGACGCCGCGGAAGTCACGCGCGCCCTCGTAGATCGAGGTGAAGACCAGGATGCGGCGGAAGAACCTGGTGAAATCCAGGTTGATATCGATGTTCTCGCCCGACGCGCTGGAGCCGGTGCGGTCGTCCTGATCCAGGCGGATGAAGGGCGGATTGTTCAGGTCGCCGAAGCGGCGGTCCAGGGCGCGCACGGATCCTATTGCGCCATTGGCCAATTCGTAGAAGCAGCACAGGTCCAGGTCGAGATCGTTGCGCTTGCGGCCGAACAGGCCGGTACCGCGGGCCATACCCCAGTTGAGGTTGAAGCGCATGGTGCCGCCGGTGACACCGGATTTGGTGAGCGAGACCGTCGGCGCTTCCTTGGTCAGCGCGATCTTGGCCAGGTTCACCGGAGCCGGTGGGGGCTGCGGGACGAACGGCTGAGTGGGCGGAGGCGGCGGCACATACTGCTGCTGGGGCGGGGGCGGTGGGGCGTACTGCTGCTGGGGCGGAACGTATTGCGGCGGAGACGGCGGTGGCGTGTATTGCTGCTGCGACGGCATGTACTGCGGCGCGGGCTGCGCGGGGGGCGGCGGCGTATACGGCTGCGGCGCCGGCGGATACGGTTGCCGAGTGGGCGCGGCGTGCTGGGTGGGCGCGGGCTCGTCATCCACCGAGATGCCGAAATCGGTTGCCAGCCCGGCCAAGCCCGAGGCATACCCCTGACCCACCGCGCGGAACTTCCACGCACCCTGCCGCCGATATAGCTCGCCCAGGACGAACGCGGTCTCCGCACCCGCGTCGGCGCTGTCGAAGCGCGCGATCTCGGCGCCGTTCGCGGTATCGAGCACCCGCACGTACAGGCCCTGGAACTGCCGGAAGGTCCCGCCCGAGGTGGAGGCCGCGATCACGATGGTCTCGATCTGCGGTTCGACGCGCGCCAGGTTCACCGACAGCACATCGAGCACGGTCGGCCCCTGCTGCTTACCCTCGTGACGGACCGCGCCGGAGGGGTGCGCGGGCTGGTTGTAGAACACGAAGTCGCTGTCCGAGCGCACCTTTCCCGCGACCAGCAGGAGTGCGGAGGCATCGGCGTCCGGAACGCCCGGCCCCGCCCGCCATCCCAACTCGACCCGAACCATGCTCGCCGGCACCGGAACATTGGCGCCCTTCATCATCCCCACGAGAGCCAACTATACGATCCGACCACCGATCCCACGAGCAAGCCGGTCACCGGTTGCAGGGCTGCTCCCGCACCCAGCCGAACCCGCGCGCCACCAGCGGGAAGGAGTTCGGATCGAGCTTGGTGAACCAGGCGTGGATGCGGTGTCCGGCATAGTCGTCCGCCGCCGAACTCGCGATCGGCGGATCGGTATCAGACGATGCTGGCGTTGAGGACCTGATAGCTGCCGGCGTGGAAGCCGCCCACTATGCAGCCGGTGACCGCTCCGGGGCTGACCTCCGGCGGGGCGGTGAGGATCTGGAGAGTGCGCCCCGAGCCCAGGCCGCCGACGATCTTCAGGTGGTTGGTGGACTGTTGGCCAAGCGTCCATTCCCAGGTGCCGATGACATGGCTGTTCTGGCCGTTGTCCCAGATGACCAGCAGGTCGGCGCGGCCGCCTCGACTGCCGTAGCAGGTGGCGGCGGGTTCGAAGCTGCTGCCGATAATGGTCCCGACGCCGATATCGGTGGGAGCGCCGTGGCAGTCCACCAGATGGCCGCCGATATTACTGGCGACGGGGGCCTGTGAGCTGCCGGTGAAGCCGGGGCCGTTGGCCTGCCAGGTGAGGGTTCCGGCGGTACAACTGCCCTCGTCCAGCGTGGAATCGGCGGCCGCCGGCCCGGCGGCGAAGGCCATAACAATCAGAAAAGCTACTGTTCCCGTTGCACTGAAAGCACATCGAATCATCGACATGTCCTGCACCTCTCGCGAGATCATCGTTGATCGAACAGAGTGGGCAATAGCAACATCGTCTCGTTCGAGGTTAGAACGGACATGTCAACTCGGTGCAACAATCCGGCAAATCAGAGAAAACGCCCTCGGAGCCGCGGGCCCGGAGCGGCGGCGCACCGGCCGCCCGCGATCGGGCGGTCCGGGGCCGCGAATCCGCGTTATACGGGCAGCACTCAGTCGCGCGCGGGCACCGGAGCGATCTCGGTGGCCACGACCGCCGACTCCTGCTGCGGCACGGCCGCTTTCGCGACCTCCACATCGGGCAGCATGCGGTGCAGCTGGTTCAGGCCCTGCAGTGCCACACCCGGCAGCAGGCGGTTGAACCAAATCGACAGTGCGCCATGCAGATTCTCCAGATGCATGGGGCGGCGCACGATGGCGTCGACCAGCATATCCACCGCGGCATCGGCGGAGAGCGCCGTATAGCCGGTCCAACCCAGCTTCGAGCTCAAATCGGTGGCCACCAACGGGAGACGCACATCGGTGAAAGCGACTCCGTCGGCGAGGCATTCGCTCGCCGCCACCCGCATGACCGCCTCCAGCGCGGCCTTGGAGCCCAGATAGGCGGAGAACCGCGGTACATCGGTGATCACACCGAGTGACGAGCTCGACACCACATGGCCCGAACCCCGGCGGCGCATCTCCGGCAGCAACCGCAGCATCAGCCCGACCGGGCCGAAGTAGTTGATGCGCATGGTGCGTTCGAAATCGTGCAGGCGATGCTCCGAGGCGGCGACCGAACGCCAGATGGAGCGACCCGCGTTGTTCACCAGAATGTCCGGTGCGCCGAACTCGACCAGCATCTCATCGGCGAGCTTGTCGATACCCTCGGCGGTGGACAGATCCGAGGTGATGGCGAACGCCTGCCCACCACGGGTCCGGATCTCGGCCGCGAGCTGATCCAATTCACTTGTGCGGCGCGCGGTTACGACCACGATCGCCCCCGCATCCGCCACTCGCAACGCCAGCGCACGGCCGATACCGCTGGACGCGCCGGTAATGAGCACCGTCTTCCCCGCCACCCGATCGCGCAGTGTGGGCCCGAACGGCCGCGGCAACCGCCGCGGCACGGTCAACACATTCACCACTTGCCGCACCAACCCGACCTGGGCATCGGCAATGGTCTTACGAATGCTCGTCAACGCAACTACCTCATACTTCTTGGAGCTGAACTTCCCTGTGCCGCGATGCTATTCGATCATCGTGACCATATGGTTACCAGAGAGCTTCCCTGGGATGCGAACACACCGTTCCTGTGAGGTTCCTGGATTCGCGTGCGGTTACGGCTCGCACCCCATAGCCTCCGAAAACCATCCGTTTCAGTTAGTTGAGGACACCCTCTATGCGCAAGTCACTCTGGGTCAGCGGTTTCGCTCTCGCCGCCACCGCGGTACTGAGCACCACCGGCACCGCGAACGCGGCCGGAACCAGCATGGGCACCGACTCCATCTTCACCATCGGCACCGATATCCAGGCGGGCACCTATACCACCAGCACCGCCCTGTCGACCTGCGCCTGGGCCCGGCTCTCCGCCCTCACCCCGAGCGCCACCGCCGTCCTGCAAACCGGTGGCGCGGTGAACGGATCCGCCACCGTCACAATCCAATCCACCGATGTCGCTTTCTTCACCACCGGCTGCGGCACCTGGACCCTGCAAACCTCCACCGGCTCCTCGGGTCTCGGCGGCGGCCTGCTCTCCGGCCTGCTCTCCGGCTCCGCCGGAGCCTGAGTCGCGAAACGCCCGGTCATCGCGGTGCGATGGCCGGGCGTCGGCGAACGACTTCACCATTCGGCGAAGGCACCGTCCCTGCGGTGCCACACCGGATTACGCCATCCATGCCCCACCTCGGCGGCGCGGGCCACCGCCTTCTCATCGATCTCGATGCCCAGCCCGGGGGCCTGCGGGAGATCGACATAGCCGTCACGGTAGGCGAATACGGCCGGATCGACGAGATAGTCGAGCAGATCGGAGCCGGTGTTGTAGTGGATGCCCAGACTCTGCTCCTGGATCAGCAGGTTGGGTGTCGAGAATCCCACCTGCAGACTGGCGGCCAGCGCGATGGGGCCGAGCGGGCAGTGCGGGGCGAGCGCCACATCGCGGCTCTCGGCGAGGGCGGCGATCCGCCGCACCTCCGAAATACCGCCCGCGTGCGAGAGATCCGGTTGCACGACCGCGATGCCGCGGTCCAGCACCGTGGCGAAATCCCAACGGGAGTACAGTCTTTCGCCGGTCGCGATGGGAATACTCGTAGCGGCGGTGATCTCGCCGATTCGATCGCTCACCTCGGGTACCAACGGCTCCTCGACGAAGAACGGCAGATACGGCTCCAGTAGCGGCAGCACCCGCCGCGCCATCGCGACCGAGAGCCGACCGTGGAAGTCGACCGCGATATCGAAATCGTCACCGGTGGCCGCCCGCACCGCGGCGACCCGCTCGACGATCGCGGTGGTGGCGCGCGGGGTGTCGATCGCCTCCAGCTCAGCCGATCCGTTCATCTTGATCGCGGTGAAGCCCTGCTCTTTTCGCTCCAGCGCCGCCGCGGCGACATCATCGGGTCGATCACCCCCGATCCAGCTGTACACCCGGACCCGATCGCGCACCGCACCGCCGAGCAACTGCCATACCGGCACGCCGAGCGCCTTACCGGTGATATCCCACAGGGCTTGATCGATACCCGCCACCGCGCTGGACAGGATCGGCCCGCCGCGATAGAAACCGCCCTTGGTGAGCACCTGCCAGTGCGCCTCGATACTCATCGGATCCTTGCCGATGAGATAGTCGGCGAGTTCGCCGACCGCGGCGGCCACGGTATGCGCGCGCCCCTCGATCACGGGTTCGCCCCACCCGGTAATGCCCTCATCGGTGTCGATGCGCAGAAAACACCAGCGCGGCGCGACCAGATAGGTGGTGAGCGCGGTGATCTTCACCGGGACTCCTTTCGTACACTCCAGCCGCCGTCGACGACCAGATTGGTGCCGGTGATGAACGAGGCGTCGTCCGAGGCCAGGAAGGCGACCGCGGCCGCGACCTCCTCGGGTGCGCCCAGCCGGTCCAAAGCCGTTGCGCGAGCGGACATCCGCAGGCCCTCGGCATCCACGTCGTCCCAGACCGGGGTCAGGATGGGGCCGGGCAGGATGGCATTGAACCGCACCCGCGCGGACCCGTACTCGACCGCGAGCTGGCGCACCAGCGCGGTCAAGCCGCCCTTCGCGGCGGCGTAGACCGGATATCCGGGCAGCCCGAACTGGGCGTGCACACTGGAGATCGCCACCACATTGCCGCGCTGGGCGCGCAGATCGTCGATGAAGGCGCGCACACCCAGAAACAGCGGGGTCAGATTGACCGCGAGCCCGTCCTCCCACTGCGTGCGGGTGAGGTCGTGCGCCGGTATGACCGCCTGTTGAGAAGCGTTGCTGCACAGGCAGTCCAGTGCTCCATACCGGGTATTGATCCGCTCGCGCAGCTCCCGCCACGAATCCTCCTGTGCGACATCGCACCATACATACTCGGCCCGACCACCCGCCGCGCGGATCTTGGCCGCGACCTCCGCACCCCGCGTGCTGTCGATATCGGCGATCACGACCGTCGCACCCTCGTGCGCCAGGCGTCGCGCGCTGGCCGCACCGATTCCGGAGGCCGCGCCGGTGACCACCGCGACCTTGTCCGTCAGACGACTCATGGTCTCTCCCTTCGTGATCAACGCTGAATATCCGCCCCGTCGAGCAGGCCGAGTTCGTGCCGGAACGGCAATCCCGTCCAATCACCGGTCACCGACACTGCGAAGGCACCGCAGAGTGCGGCCAGGTGCAGGCGCTCGCGGATCGAGCCGCCGTCGAGCACCCCGGCGAGATAGCCCGCCACGAACGCGTCACCCGCACCGACCGGATCGACCGCGGTCACCGTGAACGGAGGCTGGATGATCACCGCGCCGCCCGCATACGCCAGTGCACCCTCGGCACCGAGTTTGAGCACCACCTGCGACGGCCCCAGTGCCGCAAGGGCTTCGGCCATGACGGCCGGGGCGTCCGGCGGAACGAGCAATGCCGCCTCCTCGACCCCGGCGAAGACGATATCGGCGCGGGTCACCAGTTTCGACAGCTCCGCGGCGGCATCCTCCGCGGTCCAGAGAGCACGGCGGTAGTTGATGTCCAGTGCGACCGGGACACCCGCCTCGACCGCGATCCCGACCGCCGCGTGTACCGCCTCACGCGCCGAAACACTCAGTGCCGGAGTGATTCCGGTGATATGCAGCACTCCGGCGGCGGCAATCTGCCCGGCATCGATCTCGGTCGCGGACAGCCGCGAGCCCGCCAGATCACGGCGGTAGTACGTGACGCGAATCCGGTCCGCCGTGCGGCGCTCGCGCAGCATCAGCCCGGTCGGGCGCTCGGGATCGATCCGACTGCGCGAGAGATCGACTCGCTCGGCGCGCAGCCGGTCGCGGATCATCACCCCGACGGCGTCATCGCCCAGACAGCCCACCCAGGCGCTGTCATGCCCGAGGCGGCGCACGCCGATGGCGACGGTCGCCTCCGCCCCCGCGAAATCCATCCGCAGGGCCGCCCCGGGGGCCAGCGGACCGGGATCGGTGGCCGCGACCACGCCGAGCGCCTCACCGAGCGTTACCAGTCCGCCCCTCATGACAGCTGGTCCCGCACGATATGAGCGCGCTCGCGCAAGGCGTCGAGATCGCCACCGGCACAGGCGTCCCCGATGAGCGGCGCACCGATTCCCAGGGCCGTGGCCCCCGCATCCAGGTACGCCCGCAGCTCGCCGAGCCCGACCCCGCCGGTGGGCACCAGCGGAATATCGGGCAGCGGCGCGCGGACGGCCCGGATGTATCCCGGTCCGCCGATCGCGGCCGGGAAGACCTTCACCATGGCGCTACCGGCGATCCAGGCCTGCCGAATCTCGGTGGGGGTCAAGGCACCCGAGATCACCGGCACACCGAGCCGACGGCCTTCCTCGATCACCTCGACACTGACCACAGGGGTGATCAGGTAGGCGGCACCGGCGTCCACGGCGCGCGCGGCATCGGCGGCGGTCAGTACCGTACCCGCGCCGATGGGATGGGCGAACCCGGCGCAGTCGCGCAGCGCGTCGAGCGCACCGGCGGTGGTGAGGGTGAACTCCACCGCGGTGATACCGGATTCGTGCAGTACCGCGGTGACCTCGGCGAACCGCTTCGCATTCGCGGCTCGCAGGATAGCGATCACCGGAATGTCCAGCCGCAGTGGATCATTGGACATCGGCACACACCGCCTCGGTATCCGCGAAGAGGGTGGCCTCGAGTCCGGTCACACCCGGCACGCAGGCGAAGAGACGGCCCGCGTCCGGTTCGCGCGCGGCCCCGTCCACCGCGGCCGTGGTGATCACCAGGACATCCAGGTCGGGTCCGGCGAAGGTACAGCTGGAGACCCGGGACGGGCCGACCTCGACCACCGCCCGCGGCCGCCCGTCCGGATCGAAGGCGCGCACCTGGCCCGCACCCCAGACCGCGATCCAGACCGACCCGTCCGCGGCGACGGTGAGCCCGTCGGGTTCACCGTCACCGAACTGCGCGAACGGCCGTCCGTTGTCGAATGTCCCTGTGGCCGAATCGTATTCATACGCATCCACGCGCAGCGTCTTGCTGTCGGTGTAGTACAGCGTGCCACCGTCCGGACTCCAGCCGAGCCCGTTGGAGATGGTCACGCCGGTGCGCAGGACGTGCACGCCGCCGTCGGGGTCGAGGCGATAGAGCGCGGCGCTACCCGCCACACCGTCCGCTGACATGGTGCCCACGAGTAGTCGCCCGCACGGGTCGACCTTCGCGTCGTTCATCCGCCTGCGTACCCCGTCGTCCGGAATCGGTAGGGTCGCCAAGGGAGTGCGCGTGCCTTCGGGAGCGATACGAAATACGGTGTCCCCCATGGCCGCCAGCAGATCCCCGGAGGCGCAGGGCAGTACCGCGCCGACCGGCGGTTCCACGCTGATCATGCGCTGCCGGACCAGGTCCACGGCGGCGCGATCCAGGTCGGCACGATGGATATGGCCGCGGGTGATGTCCACCCACAGCAGTTCCCGGGTGCGCGAATCCCATACCGGCCCTTCGCACAGGTCGCCGGGCGGGGGCGCGCACACGTGTGCTCGCAATGTGTCCATATCGATCTCCTGCCGACTAGGTGGGTAGTCCGACGGCGCGTTCTCCACCGCGCCGCTGCTGGATCACCACCGCCGCCACCAGTAGCGAGCCCTGGGCCACGTTCTGCCAGAAGGTATTGACCCCAACCACATTCAGGCCGTTGTCCAGCGCGCCGAGCAGCACCACCGCCAGCAGGGTGCCGCCCACCGTGCCCTTACCGCCCTTGAGCGCACAGCCGCCCAGGGCCGCCGCGGTGATCGCCTTGAGCTCGAGCCCCTCACTACCGGAGACCGGCTGCCCGGAGCCGGTGCGTGCGGTCAGCAGAATGCCCGCGATCGCGGCGACCACACCCGCCAGCACATACACCGCGATCAGGTACTTGTTGATATTGATTCCGGAAAGCCTCGCGGCCGTGTCATTTCCGCCGATGGCGTAGATATTGCGGCCGATATCGGTGTACTTCAGCAGCACATGGACGGCCAAGGCGACCAGACCGAGAATGACCACCGGCACCGGCAACCCGAGTATCTTGCCGCGCGCCAGGAAGATGAACAGGTCATTGTCCAGGACGAAGCCCTGCGCTTTTCCGCCCGAGATCAGTTGTGCCAGACCTTTGAACGCTGCGAGGGTGGCCAGCGTCGCGATGACCGGATTGACCCGGCCGTAGACGATGATCACCCCGTTCACCGCGCCGAGCAGTACACCGACCCCGATCGCGGCCAGTATGCCCAGCACCGCACTGCCCGAGGCGGCGGTGAAGGTCATGGCGCTGACCACCGAGGCCACACCGGCCTGCGAACCCACCGAGATATCCAGTGCGCCACAGATGATCACCACCGTCTGCACGATGGCGAGCAGGCCGAAAACTGTTACCGCATCACCGATTCCGGCGATATTGCGTGGATCGAGATAACCGTCGTTGAGCCAGGCGAAAATGGCGACGATCACCGCGAGCGCGCCGATCAGGCTGAGATTGCCGGTGCCGATCGCCCGCACCGCGCCACGCGGTGTGAGCCAGTCCGGCCGATGGAGACCCGGCGGCGGCACGGAAACGGCTGACCCCACGGGTGTTTCGAGTCTTTGGTCGGTCAATTGCTTTCCTTACGAACTCTGCGATGTCAGATCGGCGGCCATGGCCAGCGCGAGAATCGACTCCTCGCCGGCATCGGCGCGATTCAGTTCTCCGGTGATGCGGCCCTGCTGCATGACCACGATGCGGTCGGCGAGGCCGAGTACCTCGGGCAACTCCGAGGAGATCACCAGCACGGCCACACCGGAGGCGGCCAACTCCTCTATGACGTGGTAGATCTCGACCTTCGCGCCGACATCGACGCCGCGGGTCGGCTCATCCAGGATCAGCACCTTGGGTTTTCGGGCCAGCCAGCGCGCCAGCACCACCTTCTGCTGATTACCGCCGGAGAGCTTGCGCACCTCCTGCTCGATCGAGGGCGTGCGCACCCGCAGCGCCTCCACATACTCGAGCGCCAGCCGCCGCTCCGCACCGCGCCGGACGAAACGCCAGCGCCGCAGGCGATCCAGCATTGCCAGGGTGATGTTGTCGCGCACGCCGCGGTGCAGTAGTAGAGCCTGGGCCTTGCGCTCCTCCGGCGCGTAGCCGATACCGGCCCGCACCGCGTCCCGCGGCTGGCGCAGCCGCAGTCGCTTACCGTCCACCCGCACCTCACCGGAGCGGATCGGCAGATCACCCGCGAGCGCGCCGGCCAGCTCCGAGCGGCCCGCGCCGACCAATCCGGCCAGCGCCACCACCTCCCCGGCGTGCACGCGCAGGCTCACCTCGCGCACGTCGTCGGTGGTGACCGCGTCCACCTCGAGCATGACGGGCCCGAGCTCGGTGTGCTTGCGGGAGAACATGGTCGAGAGATCGCGCCCGACCATCATGCGCACGATCTCCTGATCGGTGGTGTCCGCGGTATCGCGCACCCCGACCAGCCCGCCGTCCCGCAGCACCGCCACCCGATCGGCCAGCCGGAAGATCTCCCGCATCCGATGCGATACGTAGATCACCACCAGCCCCCGCGCACGCAACCGGCCGATCAGCGCGAACAGCGCCTCGGTCTCGTGATCGGAGAGCGAGGAGGTGGGCTCGTCGAAGGCGATCACCTTCGCATCGGTGGTCAGCGCCCGCATGATCTCGACCAATTGCCGCTGTGCCGCGGTAAGTTTCGAGCCGAGGGTATCGGGATCGAGATCCCGGTCGAAGCCGAGCCGGGCCAGATCCGAGCGCATCCGCTCACGCAGGGCGGCGCGATCGAGTATCCGGCCCGCACGCCGCGGCAGCGATCCGAGGTAGACGTTCTCGGCGACCGACACGTGCGGCACGATCTCCGGCTCCTGGGCGATGACCCGGATACCTGCCGCCCGCGCGTCGGCCGGACTCGCCAATTCCAGTGGTACACCGTCGAGTTCGAGGTGGCCCGCATCGGGGAGATGATCCCCGCCGAGGATTCTGATCAGCGTGGACTTACCCGCACCGTTCTCCCCCATCAACGCGGTCACCGCACCGGCGGGGAAGTCCAGGCTCACCTCGCGCACCGCCGGCACCCCGGCGAAGCTCTTGGCGACGCCGGATACTCGCAGTCCGGTCAGTTGCACGTGACCCCCGACTGCTGCCAGTTGGTGGCGTCCACCATCGTGGTGGAGGCGAAAGCCTCCGCGGGCATGGCCTTTCCGTTCTTCAGGTAGTCGTACAGGGTCTGCACGGCCAGTGCGCCGACATCGCGGCCGTTGATGAAGAGCGCGGCCTTGAAACCGGTGGGCTTACCGCCGCGCCACTCCTTGCACGCCAGATACGCTCCGAGCCCGACGCCGAGCACATTGTCCGCGGCATAGCCCGCGTTCTGGATGGCCGCGACACCGCCGCTGACGTTCTCGTCATTGCAGCCCATGACAATCCAGTTCTTCACCGATCGATTGCCCGAGACGGTCGCGGAGATCTTGTTCTGTGCGTCCGAGGGAGTGTTGTCGGTGCCGACCTCGATGACCTTCACATCCACCCCGGCGGCGTCCTTGAAGGCCTTCTGATTGGCCTTGACCCGGTCGGTGCAGACGGTCACATCCTGCTTCCAGGCATCGACGATGGCGGTCTCCTCCGGCTTCCAGCCGAACTTCTTGAAGTCCTGCCCGGCGCGGGTGCCGACCTCGGTGCCCATCTGCGTACCGCTGAATCCGACTCGGGGAACGAGGTTCTCCTTGGCGCAGGAGGCCGGTTCGGGACCGTTCACACAGACCTGATCATCGGAGGTCAGCAGTGCCACCCCACCGGTTTTGGCGAGCTGGACCAACTGCGGTCCGACCGAGGGGTCCGGGACGACGGCGATGACTCCGCTGGCCTTCTGGTTGACCGCGTTCTGCAATTCGGTGACGGCCTTGTTGGCGTCATTGCCGAGGTTCACCACACGCAGGTCGATGCCGAGTTCCTTGGCCTTGGCCTTGGCGCCGTCGGCCTCGTTGATGAAGTACTCCTGATCGCCCTGTTTCTGGGCGTAGACCAGGCTGATCGCACCCGTGGAGTGCTGCGGGCCGCTGTCCGGCGAACCGGAATCCTTGCCGGAGGAGCAAGCGGTCGCGGCCAGTATCAGCGCACAACCGCAGACTGCGGCGCTGGTCCAGCGGCGTCGGTGGGTCCAGGACATGAACACTCCTAGGTGTGATCTGCGACAAGATTGGGTCATCGAGTGACGCGGGTTACATTAGTATTTCGTCTAACTGTTGTAAATACTGTTGGCAGAACCCGACCCGGTATCTTGACGAACAACAGCGGAGGGAGTGGACCGAACCGTGTACCAGCTGAACGCGCGGGATATCAGGCGACGGAACAGGTTCGGCGTACTACAGGCGGTGTACGCCTCGGATGGTCACACCAGCCGCCAGGATGTCACCCGAGCCACCGGGCTCTCCTTCGCGACGGTCGGCAATATGATCGCCGAACTCCTGGATGTGGGCGTACTCGCCGAACTCGGCCACGACTCCCCCGGCGTCGGCCGCCCCCGCGCCCGGCTGGCGATCAATCCGGACCGGGGTGTGCTCATCGGGGTCGACGTCGCCGAAACCAGCATTCATTTCGACGTTTTCGACCTCGCCATGTCCGTACTGCGCTCCAGTGAGATCCCGGTCGATCCCCGCGCCACCACACCCGGCGATATCGTCGAACTGATTGTGCGCGGTATCGGCGAGGTCATCGCGGGCGATGCGGACAAGGTGCTCGGCATCGGCCTGAGCGTCCCGGGATTGGTCGAGCCCGAACGCGGTATCTCGGTCTTCTCGCCGTATTGGCACTGGCATGACGTTCCGTTCGAGGAGCTGCTCGAGGAGCGCCTGCCCTACCCGCTCTACCTCGACAATCCGCTCAAAGCCAGTACCGCGGCACAACTTTGGTTCGGCGCGGGCCGCACCGTGGACAATCTGATCGTGGTCACACTGCGGGCCGGAGTCGGCATCGGAGTCGTCGTCGACGGCATGCTCTACCGCGGTGTCACCAACAGCGCGGGCGAATGGGGCCATACCAACCTCGTCCTGGACGGACGCGAATGCCGTTGCGGGCGCACCGGTTGCGTCGAGGCGTATGTCGGCGCACCCGGTATCGTGCGCACGCTGCGCGAACTCGCGCCGTCGAGTCCGCTACTGGACGCCGACGACGCGCTCACCATCGCCGCGCTCGGCACCGCCGCGCAACGCGGCGATGCCACCGCGCTCGCCGTCATCGAGAAGACCGGCAATTACCTCGGTGTAGCCGTCGCCAACCTGGTGAACCTCTTCAACCCCCGGACCATGGTCTTCGGCGATCTCGTCGCGAACCACCTCGGCGCACCCCTGCTCGAGGTCACCCGCCGCATCGCCGAAGCTCACGCCATGACCGGCCCCTTCGAGGCTGTGACACTGCAACTTTCGACGCTGCCGCATAATCCGGCCAGCCTCGGCGCCGCCACCTTCGCACTCGAGGGTTTCCTCGCCGACCGCGAAACCTTCGGCTCGATCGCCGCCCGCCGCGCCCTGCGCACGTCGGCGACCTGATCGCCCGCGACCGACAGCCCGCGGTCATCGGTGTCCGCGCCCTCCCGTGACGATCTGTTCGATGAACCGGAGGCGGAACTGCTCGATCCGCTGGTACTCCTTCACGCAGTCCTCCGGGACGGCGGTGCCGTAGACCTGATACCGCGCCACGACCCTGCGATAGTTGGCACCCAATCCTGTAGTCGCCGAAACGAATCCCGCACAACGGTCTCGCTAGCGAGGTCCAGCCACGACCCGCTAGCAGTACGTTCTGCCCGACCAGAATGGTCGCGGCACCGATCAGAACGCCGCCGAGGCGGATCGGTGGAGGAAGTCATCGAGCACCACATAACTCAGCGTGCCACTTCTTAGGCCAGACCCAATGAGGCCACATGCCGTTCGCTCCGGATCAGATGCCGTCCAAGCGACCGGACATAGCACCTTGAACCTTTAGGATCACGAGGCCGTCCAAACCTACGGCCAGGAAACCACCTACCCAACAGATGCTATGCACTGGGGCACCAAGGTGCACAATGTCGACCAGCTCGTGCCCAACTGAATCCCAGAACCGCACCGTCCCGTCATAGCTGCCAGAGGCCAGCAGCACTGAGCCGTCTGACATAGGCACCGTCGCCAATGCGTTTACCCCTTCGGTATGACCTACGAGCCGACTGACACACGGATCCTCGCCGCACGGATCCCACAACCGCACCGTCCCGTCGTTACTACCAGAGGCCAGCAAGCTGCTTCCGTCTCGCATCGGCACCGCCACCAACGCGCGCACCGACTCACCTTCAGCGACAACGGGATATCGGCAGGGCTGCTCACTGCTCGGATCCCACAATCTCACTGTCCCGTCGTTGCCACCAGAGGCCAGCAAGCTGCTTCCGTCTCGCATCGGCACCGCCACCAACGCGCGCACACCCTGAGTGTGGCCGACCTGGGGGTCTTTCAAGAATTTTTCGGTAACTGGATCCCAGAGATGAATTGTAGAGTCACTGTGGCCGGAGGCGAGAACATCGCACGTCGCCGACATTGATACAGACGCCAATGCACGCACCCTGCATGAGGCGACCCAGTTCGGATCGTATGCGCGGGAGCGTGGTGTAAATAGCTGTCTGCGGAGTCTGTGTGTATCCAAGTCCCACACCCGCACGGTCTGGTCACTACTTCCAGAGACAAGAAGCGCAGCTCCGGTCGGCATCGGCAGCGTTGCAAGCGCGAGTACGCCATCTGAATGGCCGACCAGAGGATCTCCGACGGGTTCACCCGTTTCGGGATTCCATAGCCGCACAGTCCGGTCGTCGCTGCCGGAAGCAAGAAGGATGTGACCATCCGGACTTGGCACTGCTGCCAACACGCGGATCCAGCTGGTATGCCCGGCTAGGACCTGCTGGCCCGTTTGACGAGGTGGCATCGTAGCGGCGTGAAGCTCGACTAGCCGTCGACGGCCTACTGACGTCGAATTACTTCGAAGCACTCCGGTTTGACGCACGGTCGCGAGTTGAATTCCGAGACGGCGGTCCAATATATCCAGAGTCTGCAACCACTGAGAACTATCTACGATTCCACTGAACACCGAGGGAAGTCGAAAATTGCCATACGCGCTGAGAACGGCATCGGACGCTACCGTACTGGGGTTGAATACCGCAAGGACGTGACTCCACTGCTCCAGCACTTCCCAACCCGTTAGACCGGCCTTGCCAACGTGAGCAGTAATCAGCTCTCTGAGATAAGGATTTATCGGAGGATTTCCGGTAGCAGAGCTTCCAACTACCCGCTCAACCTCCATCAATAGAAATTTCACTATTGCCAGATGCGCACTGCGGTCATGCAATGATGGAGTCGTCTCGTTCGTGAAATATTCAGCGAATGTTCTATGCGCAAGCCGATAGACAGTCTGACCATATTCACGATCAGCAAGGACATACGGTGCCGCGTCTCTGGTCAAGCGATCGATATCGCCATATTCGATTCTTTGCCCGGGCGCGAGTGCACGTGCAACGGTTATCCATATATTGTCCGCAACAGGTAAACCTCGCCCGCGGGCATAGGCTAGCGCGCGCAGAAGCGGGATGTGCGTCGGATGCGCCGCATCCAGTCGATCGACGGCGATTCCAAATAGCCGACGATGGCGGCTGGCAACCAGGTCTGCCCATCCCTTGGGCGAGTGGCGCGTTGCATCAGCCAGGATCTCATGAACGATCAGACGAGCAAAGAGAAACTGCGGAGCTTTTCGATATGCCGCTTTGGAAACCCTTTCAATATTGAATTTCGACGACAGCGCACCTGTACGTACCGCAACCCATAGTCGATTTCGCATATAGTCAGCAACAGCTTTCGAACTTCGATCAACTATCAAAATACGGTCGCCGTGGACATTCAATGCAGTCAGCAGATTAACGTCGGGGGCGGGAAGATCGGGCTGCTCCCAAGTACTGGCACGGGTTCCAATCAACATTCGAACATTCGGAACCGAAGCGATTTTTCGCAATACATCATGGGCAACAATCAACGGTGAAACTGCCTCATCAAGAGCATCGCACAGAATTACCAGAGGTCCAGCGGTTTCGAGACGTGACGTCAACCAGGAAACCAGTAACTTAATATCAAGCTCAGATGGCGGCATGACACCGATCCCATCTGCAATCCTGGATACAACCTCAGCGGGCGAGGCACCGGTCAAATGCAGTACAAGACTAAATATGTTTTCAGGTGGACGCTCATCCTCCGGGGAATCATTCAGCAACTTCGCCCTTAGCAAAGCCGTTCTGAGAGTCGAATTAGCATTGACGACCAGGTGGCCGAGCAATGCAGATTTTCCAGACCCGGCAGGTCCAGTAACTACAAATAGACCAGACGATGATCGTTTAAGCCAACTAACAATACGTCGCGTTTCTTCATGACGGCCTTGAAAGTACCAGCATTGCTCACCGAGCATCGTTTGCTTAAATGGAAGCTCTCCGCCATGCGCCTTGGGTAGGAAATGACGAATTTCATCGGATGTCAGCCCTTGGAGAGCATCGTTGAGTTCGGCAAGAGTTTCTAGATCTATATTGACCAGCATCGCATGGCGTCGGCGCAGGACAAGATCGAGTAAGAGCTTTTGCTCGACCTCGGCACCCATCTTTTCAAGATGATAGGCGAGCTGCCGCAAAGGAATCTCATAATCAGTTGCACAGGTGACAGCAAGAATATGCCGGATACTGTCGCTAAACGCACCCAGAGTGGTCGCCCCCTCACCACGCAAACCACCTACGAGGAGAAGAGCACGATCACCTGGCCGATCCGCGACAGCAGCCTTCAGCAGCCGAACGAATCGCTTGGAACCACATGCGTCGATAACGACAATCATCCATGAGTCAGGCTGGACGGAGCGTCTGCGCGCTATCGCATCAGCGAGGAGATCAGGGGTTACGCCACTTGAGCGGACCGCCCGTGGACTCCATGCGTGCGCAAGCGCCGCCCGCTCATCATCAGACCAACCATGACCTACCCAGTACAGGATCGTCTGAGACGATACCGACGCCGACCATTCCGCTAAACGGTCGTTAACCGCATCTCCACCGCGGTCACACATTTCGGTATCCCATTCGATGACGTTGCAGGAAAATGCGGCCAGGATTTCTCCTATCGCGTTCAATTCTCCTTCGACATCGAGGTTCTCGAAGTGCTTATACTCCCCAATGGCGATCGGAAAGAATTCCGGACGAATGCTCACGTCTCCCATCCCACAGTCAAGGCCAAGACCAAATTGTCATATGCAAGATTTGATCGAAAACCGATTGCTGACACCATTTACCCTGGCTCTGCATAGCGTACGCTCGAGCGACAATGATCGGCTCATTACATTGAAACTCATCGTCCAGATGATCACGTCATAAGACAGATCCGACGCAACATTCCGGTCGGTATTCCAATCGGCATTGAACCAATACAGACAATGATATCCGGCAGGTCACGCTTCGCTACAGATCAATTCCGATCAGCACCTATACGGGGCATACCCGACAAGTCGGGTGTGATCGCGGCCTTCAGCACCTGCACCGATACATGTCATGCCGTCTAGAGGCCTTCCGGCAGACGCGCCGCCAGTCAAGAAATTTCCGTCCGGCGAACGCCTGTTTCGACCAGGATGAGGTGCATGCCTGCTGAATGGGGATTTCCTGATGCGGATCCAGTTATCAACGTTGCTGCCAGACCATGGGAGCGGTCGGACGTCGTGGATTCTTGGCGGGTGTCGGCGCGACTAACGGAGGACGCGGTGGTTGTGATCCCAGGGATCATGGGCACCGAGCTTGTCGACACCGCTACAGGAAAGCTGTTGTGGGGGTTGCAGCCGGGGCTATTGGCGCGGATGTGGCTGACATCGAAGGCGAACCTCGCACCGTTGGCGGTCGACCCCAGCAGGAAGTCGACGGTGCGGCCCGCTCGGCTGCTGCAGTTTCCGACACTGATGCCTGGGTTGGCCGGAATCGAGCCATACACCAAGCTGGTATCAAGCCTGCGGGCGGCAGTACGACATCCAGACGCAGTGCTCGAGTTCGGCTACGACTGGCGCCTTTCCGTTTCGACCAATGCCGATCTACTTGCCCACGCTATTTACGAGCACATCAGGTGGTGGCGGCAACGATCAGATCGGCCACATGCACTTGTCCATCTGGTGGCCCACTCGATGGGCGGGCTGTTATGCCAAGCACTCACGACTATTTCAGGGGCGTTCGACTATGTCGGATTGGTGATCACGCTGGGGGCACCGTTCGAAGGCGCTGCCAAAGCCGCGGTCCTGCTTGGCACCGGAAGCGGCGCGCCGGTCCGCGCGTCAGGACTCAAGCCGGTCGCTGTCACGATGCCCGGTATCTATGACCTGCTACCCACCTACCGCTGCGTCGACGAAGACATCGAGGTGCGCCGACTGACTGCTGCCGATGTTGAATCAATAGGCGGCAGCAAAGTACTGGCCGAGGAGGCACTACAGCACCGTGACAGAGCACGGGCTACGCCGATTCCGAGGCATCGAGCAGTTATCGGAGTAGCCCAGCCCACTATCTGCACCCTCACATTGCACACGACGCAGGTGGTAGAGCCCCACTACTACAGTTTCGACGTCGACGATGACGGAGAGCTGCTGCGTGATCGCCACGGGATACCCCGACAGTTCAAAGGACTAGGTGATGGGACTGTACCCCGGAACTCCGCACGACCCTGGCACGACAAGGAACCACATCCGCTTCCGCAGCAACATGGGCCGATCGCCCGCTCCGACGAAACGATCGCGTATGTCCTGGATCGATTGCTGAACCGCGATACCGGACCGCGCTTGGCTGGGGACGGAATTGGAATCCGAGGGCCCGAAATTGCTGAAGTCGGTATCGAGTTCGAGGTCGAGGTCACCGGTGACGTCGAAAGCCCAAACGATGTCAGGGCTTCCGTGATCGAGACCGAGACCGACGAACAGGTGACCCGGCCATTCGCAGCTACCCGAGCTGGTCGGATTGTTGTGCCAGTGACGGTTTGGCAGCCAGGGCTCTACCGGATAGCAGTCGCCGGAGCAGGCACCACGCCTGTGACGCAACTCGTGCTAGTCGTGAGCGCGACAGCGGAGCATGATCGATAGCTCGGGAAGCGATGCCATCCGCCGGATCACGACTCTGTCGGCATCCGCGCCGACTCGACGGCTTCGCCGTCTCCAGCCGCGCCGGACGAATCGGCGTTGTCCGCCTTGTGCAGCCGCAACCACATTGCCGAGGCCGCGAGTACCGCGATCACCCCCAGCACGCCGAACACACTGCCCACGCCCACGTACTTCTGGACGCAGGTCGCCACTCCCAATAGAAGTAGCAATATTCCAATTACGAACAGCGACTGGACAATCGCCAGCTGATTTCGGGTCACCTGGATTCCTCGAACTCTCCGGCCGAGCGGCCGCCTGCGATCGTCGCATGGACGCGGGACATCCGGAAGGGGAATGCCGGGTGGCAATCCGAATCCCGCGGTGCGAAGGTCTCGAAGATGATTCGGTTGCGGTGCCGATTTGTCGGATGGTTTCGATGTTTACGATGAAATTAGCTCCGCCTATAGAATTATCTTCAGAGGTCTCGCGCTCTTGATGAACTTTCTTCACACTCTCCTTGAGTGGTCGTCCGGCCACACGTGCTGACATTCAGGAGTGGCGAATGAGGATCGGGATTCCCCGCGAGGTGAAGAACCATGAGTATCGGGTCGCTTCCACGCCCGCGGGTGTGCGCGAGCTGGTACATCGGGGACATGAGGTCTTCGTCGAGAGCGATGCCGGAATCGGATCCTCGTTCGACAATGCGGCCTATCTCGACGCCGGTGCCCGGGTACTGGACACCGCGGATGAGGTCTGGGGCGCGGCGGAGCTCGTTCTCAAGGTGAAAGAGCCTGTGGCCCAGGAGTATTCGCGGATGCGGGACGGGCAGCTGCTCTTCACCTATCTGCACCTTGCGGCATCGCGGGAGTGCACCGATGCGCTGCTGTCCTCCGGCATCACCGCCATCGCGTACGAAACCGTCACCGGCACAGACGGTTCGCTGCCACTGCTGGCCCCCATGAGCGAGGTGGCCGGGCGGCTGTCGGCGCAGGCCGGGGCCTATCACCTGATGCGCAGCGGTGGCGGCCGCGGTGTGCTGCTGGGTGGCGTACCCGGGGTGCGACCGGCGCGAGTGGTCGTCATCGGCGCCGGGGTGGCTGGGCGCAATGCGATCGCCGTCGCCCACGGTATGCGCGCCGATGTCACCGTGCTGGACCTGAATATCGCGCGCCTGCGCGAGATCGACGACCTCTATCAGGGCCAGGTCCGCACGGTCGTATCGAATCGGACCGAGGTGGAGACGCTGCTGCTCGAGGCGGATCTGGTCATCGGCGCGGTACTCGTACCAGGCGCGAAGGCTCCCACCCTGGTATCGAATGCCCTTGTCTCACATATGAAGCCGGGTTCGGTACTGGTCGATATCGCGATCGACCAGGGCGGCTGCTTCGCGGACTCGCGACCCACCACCCATGGCGAACCCACCTACCGGGTGCACGATTCGATCTTCTACTGCGTGGCGAATATGCCCGGTGCGGTCCCGCACACCTCGACCGTCGCGTTGACCAACGCCACCCTTCCCTACGTCGTGGCACTGGCCGACAAGGGCTGGCGCGCGGCCACCGCCGCCGATAAGGGCCTGGCCGCCGGGCTGAGCACCCACGCCGGTGTCCTGTTCTCGGAATCCGTTGCCGCGGCGCATGGTTACGCCGCCGAGAGTCTGACGGTCCAGTAGCTCACAATGATTCGGGGCTGCCCGCCGCCTGAATATGCTCGAAGATGAGAATGGTCTCGGTGGAGGCGACCGCGGGATGCGCGCTGAGATGGTCGAGCACGAATCGCCGCAGCGCATCGGAGCTCGCGGTCGCCACGTGAATCAGATAGTCATCGGCCCCGGCGATGAAGTACACATTCTCCACCTCCGGCACCGCGGCCAGCTGCCGCCCGAACTCCGCCAGATGACTCCGCGCCTCCGAATGCACCCGCACCGCGATCATCGCCTGCAGGTCCCGGCCGAGCGCGGCCGGATCGATATCGGCATGGAATCCGCGAATCACCCCGCGCTCCATCAGGTTTCGCACCCGCCCCAGACAGGTGGAGGGTGCGATCCCGGCCGCCGCCGCGAGTGCGCTGTTGGTCATCCGGCCATCACGCGCGAGCTCGTCCAGTAGCACCAGATCGACAGCGTCGAGCCCCGAGGAAGCACGCACCGGTTCCACGGCCCGTGGTGGTCGCGAAGAATCGTTGCCCATCTCCGCACTGTATCGAAGATTATTCGAAACTATCCGCGAAGATCAGCGTTGAACTCTGTCCAGCGGCGACCCGAGCCACGGGCCGGGAACCGGTCGACAGACCTACCCGAGTCGGCGAACGAGCAGCGGTTGCATCCGATCCCATAGTGGGTCGGCCAGGGGCGAGTTCGAGCGGTAGGACACCCGCCTGCTCAATTGGCGTTCGGCGATCCGCTCCACCAACAGCGGAATGAACTCGCGGACCCGATGTCCCTCGAAATCGCGATGTATCCCGCGGACTTCCTCACCGACGACCCCCGCCGTCAGATGAGGGAACTTCACGGCCAGTCGGCTGACGAGCTCGCCGATCTGACGCTCCTCTTCGGATGCCGTCATGCTCTGGTTTCGCCTCCATACGCAAACGGGTGACGCCGAGCCATCCAAATCCTCATCGGGGTGTCCGGCGACGGCCCGCACGGGCCGCATGCGAGAAGTGTCATCGCAACCGGCGAGCATTTCTCCCGCGAATCCCTTTGTGGCACAGGACGTCAGCGAATCGGCACCGGAGGTCCTCGACAACGACACCTGCAAGCGACAAATGAAATTGCAGGTGCAATGGCGTCACCGGACGTGGATGGTTCCCCAGCAGCCCTTACCCGCGCTCCCGGACACCCAGGGCGTCATGAGTTCGAAGGGAATCTCCCCCGGTGGCTGCGGGCCGACCTCGACGCGGGCGCGCGGGTTGAAGTACGCGCTCGGCAGGATCACCCTGATCCTCAGTGCGGGAATTCGGAATTCGGATTGATCGGTGAATTGGAAGCCGGTATCGATATCGATCAGGAAAGGGGTGTCCGCGGGAGCGTCGACATCGGTTGTCGTGCAGTAGCCGTTGTGAAATCCGAGCTGGAGAATCGGTGGCGGATCCGCGACCGCCGGGGCCGCGCCGAGCAATGCGAGCACGGTACCCGACATCGCCCCGAGTACGCCGCGATGAATGCCCCTCATGGTCGATCCCCTTCGTTCCCGACCGATGGGACATCGGTCATGTCGACTTGCGAACCAGGGCCACTCGCCGGCGTCGGCGGCGACTCCGCACCGGTTCCACCCGGCGTCGCGGGCGACCGTAGCGCAGCAACTCCATCAGTAGATCCTCCGCCGCGCGGTATCGCGGGATATCCACCCGGAGCCGCCAGCGGACCTCCGGATCACCGGGCTCCAGCACGGTCGCGCGCACGGGCAGCACATAGCCCGCGATTCCCGCATCGGTCAGCGCGAAAAGCACCCGGTAGACCTGCGATTCATCCAAATCCGCGAGAATGCCCCAGGCCCGGGCGTCGAGCCCATTGGACAGACCGCGAGACGGCACCCAGTGCCCGGTGCTACGGACGCCGGACCACGGATCGGGAACTTCGCGTGCTGTGGTCATCGCTCCAAACCTGCCGATCGGTCCATCCTCATCATGAGGATACCCAGCTGAGCCGGTGAATCGGCGACAAGAGGTTGACAGCGGAGAGCGATGGTCGGCAGGATCTACGAGGCGCAATTGTTGTCACGGTAATTGCAGCGAAGATCCGGTTGTCGGCGAACCGCATAAACGCACGGTCGCTCGGCAGCGCTCGGAGACTCACCGGACGCGGTGGCATCCGCGATCCCATCTCGCAATTCGGAACGAAAAACGTACCGACGCGGAGGTTGGAATGTCTGATCGCAATAAGGGCCGAAAACCCGGCCAGATGGCGAATAAGGTCAAGAAGGACATGAAGGACCAGGGCCAGCGCATGGAACGCGGCATGGACCGGATTGCCGACGATGCCAAGCAGGACATGGACCGCCTGACCGACGGTATGAAGCGGGAAGCCCAGCAGGCGCGGTCGCAGATGCAGGATATGGGCAAGGATATGAAGGAGCGGCTCCAGCACCACTGACCCGGCGCCGAGATGACAATGGCCGGTTCATCATTCGATGAACCGGCCATTTGTAGCAAGGCGATCCGCGCCGCGCTCACCGGCTCCCGCGCAGGCCGAGAGATTCGAGATCCGCACGCAGCGCGGCGATTTCGGTATCCCGCGTCGCCCTGGCATGGGGTGCGATCGCCACCCTGCCCACCCTATTGCGCCAGTTGCTTCTTCGAGGCGACGACGCTGCTGATAGTGGTGATCACCAGCACGCCGCAGATGACCGCCAGGGAGACCGGGGTGGAGATCTGGGGTGTGTCCGCGCCGGACTCGTGTAGGGCGTGCAGGACCAGTTTGATGCCGATGAAGCCCAGGATCACCGATAGGCCGTAGCTGAGGTGGACGAGCTTCTTCAGCAGGCCACCGAGGAGGAAGTACAGCTGACGCAGGCCCATCAGGGCGAAAGCGTTGGCGGTGAAGACGATATAGGGGTCCTGGGTCAGGCCGAAGATCGCCGGGATGGAGTCCAGGGCGAACAGGATGTCGGTGGTGCCGATCGCGAGCATGACCACCATCAGCGGGGTCAGGATCCGCTTGCCGTTGCTCTCGATGAAGAGTTTGGTGCCGTGGTAGCGGTCGGCGACGCCGAACCTGCGCTCGATGGATTTCAGCAGGCGGTTCTCCTCGAACTCCTCATCCTCTTCCTCGGCCCTGGCCTCCTTGACGAGTTTCCAGGCCGTGTAGATCAGGAACGCGCCGAAGATGTAGAACACCCAGGAGAAGCTGGAGATGATCGCGGAGCCGGCCCCGATGAAGACCGCTCGCAGCACCAGAGCGATCAGGACGCCGAACAGCAGTACCCGTTGCTGCAGCTGCGAGGGCACCGCGAACTTCGCCATGATCAGCACGAAGACGAAGAGGTTGTCCACGCTCAGCGACTTCTCGGTAATGAAACCGGCGAAGAACTCGGTGGCGGCCTGGGGCTCTCCGAAAGCCAGTAGCCCCACACCGAATACGACAGCCAGCGCGATCCAGACCACGGTCCAGATGCCGGCTTCCTGCATCGAGACATCATGGGGCTTGCGGCCGATGAAGAAGTCGGCGGCGATGAGCACCCCCAGACCGGCCAGGGTCAATACCCACATGGTCAACGAGACATCCACTAGACACGCTCCCCTCAGTGGGCACGACGCTACTCAAATCGACCACAAAGGTAAAGAGATTCCCAAATAATAGTCAAATTTCCTCCCCGGTTGTAATTGACTCGAAGGTAAATTACCTTCGGGTCACTTGCCGATCCGGTCGAAAGAGGACAGCTGTGACACGCTCGTGGTGGGGCTGGGGAAACATCGAAGACGCGGTGACCGGGTCCGAGCGCGCGGCGCTCACCCGCCGGGTGGCCGATATGATGCCGGGCGCGGATCTGTCCGCGCATGAGCCGCCCGCGCTATCCGATCTGACAGTGCGCGATTCGCGAGTTCAGGCGCCGGATGCCTTGGCGGAGATGGCCTCCCAGGAACTCGGCGACCGGGTCGTACACGGACACGGGCAGGCTTTCCGGGATGTGGTGCGCGCCCTGCTCGGCCGGGTGGAGAACGTCCCGGATCTGGTGCTGCGCCCACGTACCGAACAGGACGTGATGGATGTGCTCGACTGGTGCGCGAACGCGCGTATCGCGGTGATCCCCTATGGCGGAGGCACTTCGGTGGTGGGCGGCGTGGAGCCGCGCGGGGTCTCCGACTACGCCGGGACGGTGTCGCTGGATCTGGGGCGGTTGAACCGGGTCGTCGAGATCGATCCGGTGAGCCGGGCGGCGCGGATCCAGGCGGGCATGCTCGGTCCGGACCTGGAGCAGGCGCTGCGCCCCGAGGGGTTGACGCTGCGGCATTTTCCGCAGTCGTTCGAATTCTCCACTCTCGGAGGATGGTTGGCGACGCGGGCGGGCGGGCACTACGCGACCGTCTATACGCACATCGACGATATGGTCGAGTCGACGCGGGTGGTGAC
The DNA here is from genome assembly GCF_036327755.1 of Nocardia sp. NBC_01503. NCBI lineage: Bacteria > Bacillati > Actinomycetota > Actinomycetes > Mycobacteriales > Nocardiaceae > Nocardia > Nocardia sp. NBC_01503. Next base: position 5,513,413 of record NZ_CP109596.1, on the reverse strand, counting down.
GCCGATCGGGATCAGTGAATCCCGGCGGTTGCCGGGGTCGGGTGCGGGGCCGTCGCCGGACCGGATGTTCCTCGGCTCCGAAGGAATCCTGGGTGTGATCACCGAGGCGTGGATGCGGGTGCAGGTGCGCCCTCGCTGGCGGACGGGCGCATCGGTGCTATTCGACGATTACACCGCGGCCGTTGCCGCGACCCGCGTTATCGCACAGTCGGGACTGTTCCCGGCGAACTGCCGACTACTTGATCCGGTCGAGGCGTTCCTCAATGCCGGAACTCCCACCTCCGGCGGGGTGCTGGTGCTGGGGTTCGAATCCGCGGATCATCCGGTGGGCGAGGCGATGTCGCGGGCGCTCGAGATCTGCCGCGACCATGGCGGACGGATCCCCGACGGCATTCGCACCGTCGACTCGGAGCAGGAGTCCGCGCATGCCGGGGCGGCGGACACCTGGCGGTCGTCGTTCCTGCGGATGCCCTATCAGCGTGATGCGCTGGCCGCCCAGTCGATGATCGTGGAGACCTTCGAAACCGCTTGCACCTGGGACCGTTTCGACGAGCTCCGGGCGGCGGTGCACGCCGCGGCCACCGGCGCCTTCCAAGCCCTCGGCATCACCGGTGTGGTGACCTGCCGCTTCACCCACGTCTACCCCGACGGCCCCGCACCGTACTTCGGCATCTACGCCGCGGGACGCTGGGGTCACACCGTCGAACAATGGGACGAGATCAAAGCCGCTGTGTCACAGGCATTGTCGAGTTCGGGTGGAACGATCACCCACCACCACGCCGTCGGCCGCGACCACCGCCCCTGGTATGACAACCAACGACCCGAACCATTCGCGGTCGCCCTGCGCGCGTCGAAATCGGCCCTCGACCCCACCGGCATCCTCAACCCCGGCGTGCTGATCGACCCCGCCCACGATGCGCCGTGAGCCCCGCCGGAACCAAGGGCGTCCCGCGTGCACAACGCGAACGGCAAATCCTCGACATCGCGACAACCGAGTTCGGCACCCGCGGCTACGCCAACGCATCGGTCATCGCAATCGCCACCGCCGCAGGGGTTTCCAAACCGCTCATCTACACCTACTTCGGCTCCCGAGACGGCCTGCACGCCGCCTGCGTACAGCGCGCGGGCGAGACCCTCGTCGAAGCCGTGGCCCGAGCCCAAGTCGTGCACGGCGCACAGGGCAAAGCCCTGGCCACCCTCACCGGCATCTTCCACGCCCTCGACGGCCGCACCCAGAACTGGCGAATCATCTACGACACCACCCTCCCCCGCCCCAGCGCCGCCCACGACCGAGCCCGCACCTACCAGGAAGCCCTCAACGCCATGGGCTCCCAAGGCGTCACCGAAGTCCTCGCCGAAGCGGGCATCACCACCCCCGAAGACCAATCCCTGCTCCTGGCATGGTGGTTCAGCATCGTCTCCACCACCATCACCTGGTGGACCGACCACCCCCACCTCACCCCCACCGCCATGACCAACCACTGCCTGCGCGTATTCACCGCCCTCAATCAGAAGGGGCAAACACTGCGCGCAGATGATTAGAGGCTGGTGGACGCGGTGGCGAATTCACCGGCGCTCGCCAGGGCGATGTCCTCCTCGACCTCGTGCTGGGTCAGGGGGCGGCCGTTGGCGCGCAGGCCGAATCCGGCCAGCAGGGCGGCTACCGCGAAGAAGCCCGCGCCGGTGAGGAATGCGATGCGGTAGGCGCCTTCGGCGGGCAGGACCACCACCGCGCCGTTGGCGAGACCGTGGCGCAGGGTGTCGCTGGTGAGGATGGTGACTACCAGCGCGCTGCCGATGGCGCCGCCTACCGTGCGCATGATCGAGTTGATCGAATTGGCGATCCCGGTCTCGTGCGGTGCCACATTGGCGACGAGCAGTGCGGGCATGGCGGAGTAGGCGATCGCGATGGCGGCATTCGCGATGACCAGTGCGACAACAACTTCCGCGCTGGTCGTATGCAGCAGCGCCAGGGAGGTGAGGGCGCACAGGCCGATGACGCTGGCGAGCAGCAGTACGTAGCGGGGGCCGATTCGCCCGACCAGGCGCCCGGCGATCGGACCCATCAGCACCGAGACCACGGCACCGGGCAGCATGAACGCCACACTGGTGCGAAGCACCGAGGCGTCGAAACCGAAACCGGTCAGTGCCCGCGGCGTCGCCACGAAGTAGGTCGCCCCCAGGAATACGCTGAACATCGCGAAACCGACACAGAAGCTGGCCAGGTTGGTCATCGCGACCGGACGGTGCGCCAGCAGCGACGTCGCCACCAGCGGCTCACGCAGCTTGGACTGCAGCAGCAGGAATCCGGCCAGCACGATGGCCGAGGCGATGAACAGACCGATCACTCCCGCACTGCCCCAACCCCATTCGTGGCCCTGGGAGATCGGCAACAGCAGGCAGACCAGACCCAGGCCCAGGACCGCGGCACCCACGTAATCGACTCGGCCGCCCTGACCCGCGCGGCGCGGCAGGGTGATGAACGCCAGCACCAGCACCACGGCGGTCAGCACGACACACAGCCAGAAGATGCGGCGGTAGTCCGCCCCGCCCTGCGTCAGCAGACCCGTCGCCACCAGGGCAACGCCGCTGCCCACACCGAGAGTCGAGGCTGTGACGGCCAGCGCCCCGGTCAGGCGTTCGGCCGGGAGTTCGTGGCGCAGCACGCTGATAGCCAGCGGGAACAGACCGAAACTGGCTCCCTGCAAAGCCCTTCCGACAATGAGCAGGTCGATGCTGTGCGCCGAGGCGGCGAGCACGCTGCCAGCCAGTGTCGCAACCAGTGTCGCCAGCACGACCGGCTTATGGCCGTAGACATCGCCCAGGCGCCCGAGCAGCGGCGTCAGCGCCGAGGCGGCCAGCATCGTCGCGGTCGTCACCCATCCGACCGTCGTCGCCGAGACGCCGAGCTGCATGCCGATCTGCGGCAGCGCGGGTACGGGCAGCGTCTGAACCAAGGCCAGAAGGAACACGGTGCTGGCCATGGTCAGCACGATCGCGGTCGGCGAAGCGGTACGCCGAAGCTCGAGCGGGGAGGTCATTGGTGGGACCCTACGCTGAAATCGACACCATGTCGATTATGATAGACGCCACGTCCAGTATGGGAATGGGAATCGCTCTATGGTGTGGTCATGGCGCAGAAGGGCGGACCCAAGGTGAACCAGACCCGAAGCACGACCGAGGGAATCCGACGCCGCGGCACACTGTCCAAAGGCGATCAGCGCGAGGCCCAGATCCTGGACGCGACCCGCCACCTGCTGATGAAGAAGCCGATGGCCAACCTGACCGTCGACGACATCACCAATGCCACCGGCATCTCGCGCACGAGCTTCTACTTCTACTTCCCGTCCAAGCAGGCGGTGCTCGCGCGCCTGATGGAGGACGTGAGCGACCGCTACGCCCAAACCCACGTATGGCTGCCCTCCACCGGCCCGCAGCGAGAACTCCTGCACGACCAACTCACCGGAGCAGCCGAGATCTGGCACGACAACAGCACGATCCTGGTCTGCTCGCTGGAGGGTTACAACAGCAACTACCCGCCGCTGACGGAGTTCATCGCCAGTATCCAGAACCGGTTCACCAGCGCGCTGGCCGCCAAGATCGACCGCGATCGCGCCGCCGGGCTCGCCCCCGAAGGGATCGACTCGGCCACACTCGCGGCGCTCGTCGCGCTGATGCGCGACGGCCGACTCTCACAGCTCTCCGCGGCCCCCGAAAGTGAAGTGACGCAGGGCATCGACGACCTCGTCGAGGCGATCCTGCGCCTGATCTACGGGCGACTCGATTGATACGCCCGGCAGCGCGCTAACCGATCGGAAGGGCGCTGAGGATCGGGGTGTAGGCCCAGTTGAGCATGCGCTCGGCGTCTTCCTTGGCGGCGATGCCGCTGCCGGAGGAGCTGTGCAGGACCACACCGATGAGTGGGATTCCCGCACGGACCGTTTCGAACAGCAGACAGGAACCCGCGGCGTCGGTGGAGCCGGTTTTGATGCCGATCGTGCCCGGATAGGCGCGCAGTAGGAGATTCGTTGTCTCCCAGAGGTGTTCGCGGTTGGCGGGGCCCGCGGGCAGGTGATGGCCGCGCGACCCGGCGATCTCGCGGAATACCGGGACGCTCATCGCTCGCAGACCCAAGGCCACCAGATCCGCCGGGGTGGAGTAGGTGGCGTAGTCGTCGGGGACGGGCAAGCCGCTGGGGTCGGCGAAATATGTTCCGGCCAAGCCCATTTCGCGTGCGGTGTGGTTCATTCGGGCAATGAAGCCGTCCTGGCCGGGGCCGTACGCCTCGGCCAGGGCATGAGCGGCGTCGCAACCCGAGGGCAGGAGCAGGGCGTAGAGGAGCTCGCGCGTGGTGATCACCTCACCGGCTGCCAGGTCCGCGGTACTGCCGTCATTGCGGACGCAGTAGGCGATGCTCTCCGGCGGGACCGTGACGGTCCGTTCCAGGTCACCGGAGTTGATCACGACCAGTGCGGTCATCACCTTGGTGATGCTGGCGATCGGGAGCCGGGTATTCGGCTCGCGCGACCACAGGATCGTGCCGGTGATGCCGTCGGCGAGCGCCGCCCCGGGCGCCCGCACTCCATCCAGTTCACCGGTGGGCCAGGGCAACTGCGCGAAGGGAGCACTGGTGGCCGGTGCGGCGGCGATGCCTTGGCCGACCGCGACGATCAGCACCCCGGCAACGGCAGCGTGCAACACTCGGGCAAATGTTCGCATGGGCACACATTGTGCACCGCACCCCCGCCAACCAGCGGGATTTCACCGTCGGGACGACGCGCCGCCGGACCTCACCGCGGTGCGGGCAGGACGGGCTCGGGGAGATCGCAGCGTTGCAGGTCGTATTTGGCGATGCGTTCGATGCGGGTGCTCGCGAAACCGAACGCCTGGACGATGTTGTGGCGGAAGCGGGTGAAGGTCAGCGGCGCTCGGGTCGAGGCGATGAGGTCCTGGGTGGCGGGGCAGGACAGGGCCGTTCGGGCCTGCTCGACCTGGTTCTCCTTGATGTGCGCGGCCATCCACGGGTGCAGGGCGACGACGCCGGTGTCGGCGACCACCCAGCTCGCGTCGAGGTTCTTGTCATGGCCGATGCGTCCGTCGGTGAGCCGATCGGTGTGCGCCGCAATGGGATACGCCAAACCGACCGGGTCCAGGACACGTACGTTCAAGGGCACGTTCATGCTCGACATGCCGAGGTTCAGGAAGAAGACGGTATGGCCCGTGCCGCCGGGCGGGATGGGCTCCGGCGGCGGGATGACGTACCAATAGGTTTGATCGGGCAGGTTGATCACGAGCCCGCCGTTCGGGGTCTTCGCGATATCGCGGACCAGGGGGCGCATACGCGGGAAGTCCAGATAGTCCTCGGCGCGAATGGGGTGATCGTGGCCGCTGTTGAGGACGTAGTAGATACGCTCGTCGACAATGCCGCTGGCCCGGATCTTGGTGCCGGAGGTGATGGCGGTGGTGTCGGCCGCGAACCAGGCCCAGCCGATCGTGCCGAGGAACGCCGCCAGGACCACCGCGAAAGGCCAATCGAGACTGGGGCGTTCATGGCTCGCCGGCTCCGTCAGCAATCGGATGGGCAGCACCATGACCGGCATCAAGAGGCAGAACAGCTGTGGCAGCAGCATGCGGCCGTGCATGAAGTCCCCGCCGACCCGGAGCTCATAGGCGGTGAGCAGGACGCCGCTGCCGACCATGAGGGTCACGACGGCGATCGGACCGTGCAGCCAACCGCTGAAACGGTGAATCCTATTGAGCAGTAGCGTTTTCCGGTCCAGCCGCACCGAGCCGCCGTCGACCGGAGCGCCAGCCGCACCGGGCATCCGCTGCTCCCACAGCACCACGGCGGCCCACACCGCGAGCACCACGAGCGGTACCCACAACCAATAGGGTCCGACCAGATCCTGGAGATAGACGAACCCCTGCTTCCATTTGGCGCCGCCGGCCTCCTTGGCGACCGCGGTATTCGGATACGGCAGACCGTAGTAACCCATCCGCCAGATCTGATACGAGACCGGCACGAGCCCCGCGACCACGATTGCCAGTCCGCGAAACACCCACGGCCGCAACCGAGTCGACGGAACCGGAGCGCACAACAGCAGCAACAGTGCCAGCGCGCCCACCATAGCGAGCTCCGGGCGAATCAGCGGAGCCAGACCGGCCCAGCTCGCCGCCGCGAAAAACATTGCGGGCTTTACCGTGTGCTGCCGCGACCAACGAATCATCGACCACCACAGCACCGCCAGCCAGAACAGGACCAGACAGCTCTCCAACCCGGAACTTGCGTAATCGCGGGCCGGTGGCAACGCGATATAGACGAGCGCCCCGGCCGGCACCAGCAGCGCGGATCCCGTTCCGCCCCATAACCGTGCCGCGCCCACCATGGCGATGACAACGGCCAGCACCGACAGCGTGAGCGAGATGCCGAGCACCACGTATTCGAGCCGCAGCCCGGTCAGCCAACTGAAGAACCATACGACATAGGTCCAGGCCGTACTCGTATTGGTCTCGACCCGTTCGTTCATATTGAAGACGGGTCCATTGCCTGCCAACAGATTTCGTACCGTGCGCAGCACGATCAGTCCGTCGTCCGCGATCCAGCGGCGCTGCCACGCACCGGATGCGAAGAGTGTCGCGGTCAGCATGATGCCGCCGAGCAGTACGGCGCGCGAGAACCCGGACGGGCCCGATGCCTGCGCGGGGCGAAGTGCCGATGATTGCGCGACGGTGGCGTCTTCCGCCGGGGTCCACTCCCGCGCAACGTCGAGCGAAATGGACAGTGTCACTTACAGCTCCGTTCAAGGAGAGGTTCGCGAGAATCGAGATCGACTGTGCCGAAAGCGCGATGAGATCCGGGCTCGGCGTCCGGGTGTGCGGGCAGGTCACGACGTCGCGTGATCACATAGATCGCGGTCGCGATGAGCAGCATCGGATAGCACGCCGCGTACACGGGCACCGCGATATACGACCACCAGTCCGGAATGTCGTCGCGCGGCAACATGAACAGTCCGATGCCGATCGGGTGCGGTGATTCCGCCAGTGGCGGCCGGTCCGGATAATTCCACCACCAGCAGAAACTCACCGACAGTACGACCGCGAGCGGCACCCAGCGCCCGGGATCGACGGCGGTGCGCACATGGTGGATCGCGAGAATGAACAACGGCATGAACCACACCCAGTGATGCCCCCACGAGAACGGCGACGCGCACGCCGAGGTCATACCGGCCACGGTGATCGCCAGCAGTACGTGCCCCGACCGGTAGGCCAGCGTGGCGGCGTAGAGCCCGAGCGCGATGACCGGTATCGCGGCCGCCAGCCACATCCACATCGGCGGCGTGTACACCGTCCCGATCCGGAATCCGTCCGCGTCGAGGAACCGAAGCAGTTGTGCGACAGAGCCGTTGATCGATTGATTGCCGGGTGAATCGACCGCGCCCACCCGCCCGGAGGTGGTGACCTGCGCACCCCAGTAGGTCCAGGCGTCACGCGGCCGGGTCAGGAATCCGATCCCGATGGTGGCCGCGAAGGTCGCGGTCGCGATACCGAGGGTGCGCCACTGCCGGGTGCACGCCAGGTACAGCAGAAAGAACGCGGGCGTCAGCTTGATCCCGGCCGCGAGTCCGACACCTATCCCGCGTAGCCGGGCATCGGCCGGGCGCGTCAGATCCCATACGATCAGCAGGACGAGAAAGACATTGATCTGCCCGAGCCAGATGGTCGAGCGCACCGGCTCCAGCGCGGTGCACACCATGGCGAGCAGGGTCGCGAAAACCCAGGTGCGAGCGGTGTTCTCATAACGCAGCACAAGCAGGCACCGGGCGACCAGGGCGACCAGGGCGACCAGGATCGCGATCCACCAGAGCACCTTGGCCGTCATCACCCCGACCAGCGCCAGGGGTACGAAGACCAGCGCCGCGAACGGCGTGTAGGTGAACTCCATTTCCCACACGATCGGCCCGCGATAGAGCGGACTCCGTTCCAGCAGCGCCTGTCCACCCGCACGGTAGACCTGAAGATCCAGATCGCAGCTGAAGATTCCGTAGTACGGGTTGCTCATCGGCAGCGCGAAAACATGCCACACCAGGACCGCGACCGCGGCGATCGCGCAGACCGTCAGCATCGGGGTCGTCACCGCGAAACGGTCGATGGTCCTGTTCGAAGGACGTCTTCGTGCCGCGGGCCGTACGAGAGAGCACATCGGATTCCGATCCGCGCGCTCGCTTCACCTCGTGTTCGAAAAGCCGCACGCAAAATGTTCGGCCGAGGCCGAGAATCGACCTGGCAAACCAATGAAAGATCTCAACCGAGGCTGAATAGTAGCGGCACTTTCGCGATAGTTTGCGCCACGAAACACCCAAAATCGGCATATCAGACCAGGTTTATTGCCAATTCCGAAACTTCGCTGGTGACGGTCCCACACGGTCGTCAAATCCTCGACCGCACGGCGAGCGACCGTCCGGCTAGCGATGCGGAGACATCGCGGCGCAAGCTCGGATGGGGCGCGAGGCGAACACCTTGCCGGACGTGCGCCGTTGGGTGCACGGTCGATCCGAGAGCGCGGGATGTGCGACTGCGGGCCCGGTGTCGTCAGAGGTCGAGTACGAGACGTTCACCCGCACAACGTGATACGCAGATCAGTAGCTCGCCGTCCGAGCGTTCGTCCGGGGTGAGGGCGGTGTCGCGGTGATCGGCCTGCCCGTCGAGCACCCGGACCCGGCAGGTGCGGCAGAAGCCCTGCCGACACGAATACGCCGCCGCGGGACGGGCTTCGAGTACCGCGTCGAGGATGGTGCGGTCGGCGGGGACGGTGATCACCTCGCCGGTACGCGCCAGCTCGACCTCGAACGCGATGCCCTCCACCACCGGCGGGGCGGAGAAGCGCTCGGTGAACAGGGCGATATCGGGGCGGTCCCGCAGCGCCTCGACAATGGCCTGCGTCATGGGCGCCGGTCCGCAACAGTAGATCGCGGTCCCCGAGCCGATACCCGCGAGAAGTGCCGTCGCGTCCGGTATTCCGTGGGTGTCGTCGGTCCGCACCGTCACTCGATCGCCCAGTGCGGTCAGCTCGGACAGGAACGGCAGGGCGTCCAGGCTGCGCCCGGTGTAGCTGAGCGTCCAGTCGATGCCGGCCCGCTGCGCCATTCGCGCCATGGGCAGAATCGGCGTGATGCCGATGCCCCCGGCGACGAAATGCACACGGGTGGCCGGGCTTCCGATGCCGCGCGGTACGAAGGGGAAGGCATTGCGCGGTCCGCGCACGGTGATCCGCGTGCCCGGTCCCAGTGCTTCGTGCACCTCGAGCGATCCGCCGCCGCCATCCGGAATGCGGCGCACCGCAATCCGATACGCGGTCCGGTCGGACGGATCGCCGCAGAGCGAGTATTGCCGCAGCCGCCCGGACGGCAGTTCGACATCCAGGTGCGCGCCCGGCCACCAGCGCGGCAGCACCCCGCCGTCGGGTGCGGCCAAACGCAGCGCGACCACATCCTGATCGTGGGCCACGATCGAGCGGTCGGTGATCACGAGGTCGATCCGGCGGTCGTTCTCCGGCGCCGGAGGCGACCTGCGATGTACGCGTTCGGCCCATCCGATCCGGGTCCGCACGATGCCCGAGAGCGCTCCCATGAACCGATCGCGTTCGCGGCCGCCGTAGAGCGGGGCCGGGATCGGCTGGGCGCTCACGCTGCCCGCCTGGTGGCCGGGGAGGTGGCCAGATAGGCGACCGCCTGGGCGGTGGATCCCATATTCGACGGGCTGTACCAGGGGTTGAACATGCTCAGCATGCCCCAGAGCAGGGAGGGAACGCCGGGCAGCGCGCCGCGCCACATGGCACCGAGAATGCGCACGGTAAGCCGGAAGTGGCCGAGGTTCGGCAGGTTCGGGTCCTGCCGAATGAGGAATTTCGCGCCGCGCAGCATCAGCAGCAGAAAGATCGGGAAGGCCAGCACGATCGGCAGGGTCCGGCGCAGATAGCCGATACGGAAGTAGGCGGCGACGTCATGTGCGACATTGCGGTGCTCGACCTCCTCCGCGCCGTGCCAACGGAACAGATCGGCCATCCGCGGGTCGGCCCGATGCCGCTCCAGATCCGCGTTCAGCACCCAGACACCCAGCCAGGCGAAGAAATGCTCGAGTACGGCGATCACATTGAGCCGCTCCAGCAGTCGCTGATGCCGCGCGATGGGGTTCGCGCTCTCGTCGGGGCCGAGTAGACGGCGGAAGAGGAACTCCATCTGCTCCTGGTAGGGGCCGATATCGATGCCGTGGACGCGCAGCACCTCTTCCAGGACCTGATTGTGGGTTTCGGCATGCATGGATTCCTGGCCGATGAATCCGATCATCTCCTCGCGCAGCTTCTCATCGCGTACCAGTGGCAGCGCCTCGTTGAAGGTGCGGCAGAACATCCGTTCGCCTTCGGGCAGCAGCAGATTGAACGCGTTGATCACCATCGAGGCGACGGGCTCGTCCGGCATCCAGTGCAGCGGGGTGTCGGCCCAGTCGAAGGTGACATTGCGGGCCGCGATGGCGACCTCGCCGGGTTCGGTGGGAACTCTGTCGTGTTGTGGCATGGATTCGGCTCCGGGTGGGGCGGGCGGGCGATATCAGGGGCGGGCGGACCGCGCGAGTCGTCGGTCCCGGCGAGAAGACTCTCCGGCGCGCAGGAATTGTCCTGGGCCCCAAGAGCTTCCGAGTCCGGCGGCGAAGTCGCCGTGGCGGTACACGGTGCGGCCGTTGACGATGGTGGCTACCACGGCGCGGTCATTGCGATTCACCATGCGGTCGAGTCCGAATTCGGGCATGGGGCTCTCGTGCAGCCCGTGCACCGCGGTATCGAGTCCGGCGGGGTCGACGATGACGATATCGGCCCGGTCGCCCTGGCGCAGATGACCGGCGTCGATCCGATACCAGTCGGCCAGTTCGCCGGTCAGACGGTGCACCGCGCGTTCCAGGCTCAGGAACGGCTTCCCGTTCTCCCGCGCGCGCAGGACTCTTTCGAGCAGGCGCAGGTGATAGTTGTAGAAGGCCATATTCCGCAGGTGCGCGCCCGCGTCGCCGAACCCCATCTGCACGCCGGTATTGGCGGCCAGCTTGTTCAGGTACTTCGGCCGGTCATTGGCGATGGTGGTGCGCCAGCGCAGCCGCGGCCCGTATTCGACCACCATATCGAGGTAGGCGTCCACGGGATGCAGTCCGCGTTCCTTGCCGACCTGCCCGATGGTCTTGCCGATCACCGAAGCGTCGGGGCAGCAGACGATCTCGGCGTCGAAGAAGTCCCGGTGCCAGATGCGCGGGCTGAATTTGTCATCGTAGTTCTTGCGGAACCAACGCCGGTACCCCTGGTCCCGCAGCAGTTCATTGCGCTCCACCTCGTCTTTCAGGTGCAACGCGGCCGCACCCGCGCCGAACTCCTCGAATACCACCAGATCGATGCCGTCGGCATACACCGTGAACGGCACCGGCAGATGCTGCCAGCGAAAGTCGGTGCGCGCGAAGCGATTCAGCAGTGGCGCGGCCCAGAGCATGAAGTACACCAGCGGCGGGTACGCCTTGGAATCGGCGGCCGAGAGCAACGAGGTGCGCAGTTTTCGGCGACCGGCGAGACCCGAACTGGCCCAGAAGTACTTGTAGATATTGGGGCGCAGATTGATGGTGGGCGCACTCTGCAGTACCCGGCCGTTGCGGCGCAGTACCTGGTTCAGCGCCCGCACCTCCCTGCCCCGGGTGTAGGTCGAAGGCAGTGAGCGGGATCGGTATTCGGTGCCGTCGATCTTGTCGAGCTTGTTCGACATGGAGGACAGGCCGAGGAAACCCGCGTCGACGGCCTCGCCGAGCAGCTGTCGCATCCGCTCGATCTCCGCGGCGGAGGGTTTGGTGTCGCGGGTGACGGCGCGGTCCAGGCCCAGCACATGCGTGCGCAGGTCCGAATGTCCGAGGAAGGCGGCGATATTCGGCCCCAGCGGCATCTCGTCGAGGGCTTTGGCGTATTCGGCGGGGCCGCTCCAGGTGCGGTGCTCGCCGAGTACCCGCGACACCGCTTCGCGCGGTACGGCTTCCACGCGACTGAAGAGGTCGGCGCAGTCGTCATTGTCCGCGAGCACCGTCGAGAGCGAGCAATTGCCGATGAACGCGGTGGTCACCCCGTGCCGAAGCGATTCCGGCAGTTCGGGTTTGACCAGCAGCTCGGCGTCGTAGTGGGTGTGTACGTCGACGAAGCCGGGCAATACCCATTTGCCGTCGGCATCGATGACCTCGGTGCGCGGGCCGATCGGCAGCGGTTCCGCCGATATCTGCGCGACCACGCCGTCCCGGATGCCGAGGGTGCGGCGCAGGGCAGGCGCACCGGTACCGTCGAACCAGGTGCCGTTGGTGATGACGAGATCGAAATCGTCCATGCTGGAACTCTTTTCAGCTGATAGCGCAGGCGTAGATGAATTCGGTCCCGGCGCGCGCGATGACTTCGGGATTGGCGAACGGCAGCCAGTGGCCGTGCGAAAGGTCGCGGCGGACAAGCGTTTCCACCCATTCGCCGGTGCGGTCGAAGCCGGCCGGGCGCACCGCTATGTCACGGGAGTTCACCAGCAGCTGCACCGGCACCTTGGTGCGGCGTTCCCGCGGAGAGCTGAGGCGCGCAAGGATATTGGCGCGATAGAAGCGCAGGCCGGAGACCATGTCCCGGCGCAGGGTCGGGGCCAGGTGCACCCGTTCGGCGGGAATGCCCTCGACCACGCGCAGGAACAGTCGCCAGCTCCGCGCGCCGCCGAAGAGGCGGAAGAACAGTGCCGGCAGCAGCGGAATCATGAAGAACCCGGTGTAGGCCGAGGAGATCATCTGGGTGATCGGGCCCCACGCGTTCCGGGGCGTCGGCCGGGACAGGCCCGCGCGCATCCAGGTGGCGAGGTGGTCGAGATTCGGGCCGGAGATCGAGGTGAACGATCGCACGCGTTCCTCCGCGCCGGGCTCGCAGATCGCCTCCCACACCTGCACCGAACCCCAGTCGTGGGCGATCACCTGGACCGGACGCCCCGGGCTGACGGCGTCGATCACCGCGAAGAAATCCTTCGCGAGTTCTTCGAGCCGGAAGGCCGCCACCGTATCGGGCACCGTGGATTGCCCGTAACCGCGTGTGTCATAGGCGATGACGCGGAACCTGTCGGCGAGCAGTGGGATGACGCCGTCCCACAGGTGATGGGTGTCCGGCCAACCATGCACCAGCACAAGGGGTTCCGCGTCGCGGTCACCGTATTCGAAGACCGCGATTTCGATATCGCCGTTTCGCACGGTGTAACCACGCTCCGGTGCGGGAGTGCGGGCAGGTGTGCTCTGCTGGGGAGTGCCGGGGTGTTCGAGCTGGCCCGTCATCGGGATCCTTCCGATCGGGGTGCGAACGCCCCCGTCTCGTACTGGCGGTTCTGAAACTCGGTACCGCTGGTACCGCCGATGAGTTTGGCCATCGCCAGGCGCGATGTCAACAGGGCAATCTCACGGTGAACCCACCGAAGTACCGGGAGTACTACAGTGAGCGCAAGACATCGGACCAGGTCGATAGACTCGGGCGGGCGAGAACCCGCCATCCGTATCGCCGAGAAAGTTGCCGCATTGAGGTCAGGTCGGTCCAGCCCGCGCGCGCTCACCCGGGAAGAGGTTGTTCAGGGCGCGATCCGCGTCATCGGACGGGATGGCCCACAGGTGAGCATGGGTGCCATCGCCCAGGAGATGGGCGTGGCCAAACCGCGCCTGTACCGGATGTTCACCGATAAATCCGATCTCGACCGCGCCATCGCCGACTGGATGGCACGCGAGATCACCCGCGCGATCACCCCCGACCTGTCGCTCATGATGCAGCCGCCGCGCGACACCGTCCGCCGCTTCCTCACCGCGTACGCCGAAACGATCCTGGCCTACCCCAACCTCTTTCGATTCCTGGCGCTCACCCAGCTGAGCCCCGCCCCCGGCGGCTCCGACCGGCCCTTGGACGCCGGACGGCGGATGGCCGAACGCCTGGCCGACCAGGGCCGCACCCTCCTGGCGGCGGTGCACCTCGACCCGGAGGGCATCGATCATCTCACCCGCGGGCTGGTCGGCTTGGTCGTCGCCGTCACCGACCTCTGGCTGGACGTTCCCGGTGTTCCGACCCAAGAGCACACCACGCGATTCGTCGACCGCACCACCGATTCGGTATGCCAACTGCTGGACGGATTCCTGCGTGGCAAGAACGTGATCGCGGACCCCGACACCCCGATTGTCGCCACGCTGGCGGCGATCTCACAGCCGCGCGCCGAATAACGCTCCCCCGCCCGCACGATGGCGGCCAGGTACACGGGCTATGGGTTTCCGGTAGGTGTTCGGGGTGAGGGCATGGTCCGGAGCAGTGCCCGCACGGTGCTGCGCAGCCGTTCCGGCGGGAAGCCCTGCGGGTCGGACAGGACCAGCCGGCCCAGCACCTCGATGAATCCGAGCATGACATTGCCGATCAGCTCGATATCCGCGTCGGCGGGTCCACCGCGCAATTGGAAACCGGCGGTGAGCAATTCGATACTGCGGGTCAGCAATTGGTCGCGGGCCGCGGTGAGCACCTCACGGTAATCGCTGGGCGCGCCATCGGCGTGCATCAGGATCAGGCGCCACCGCATGGGGTCGGCGGCCACGGCTTCGAGAAAGGTCATGGACGCGCCGATGAACTCGTCGTCGGGGTCCGAGGCGCGCAGGTCGGTCGGTAGCGAGCCGAGAACCTGGGCCATACCGCGGGCGTGTTCGCGGTGCAGGAGTGCGCCGATCAGTTCGGGGGCGGTCGGATACAGCGCGTAGAGAACGGGTTTGGCGACACCGGCTTCCTTGGCGACCGCCTGCATGGTCAATTGTGCGAGACCGTCGCGGCCGACCACTCGGAGCGCGGCGTCCAGAAGTTGGGTGCGGCGCTCTTGCGGCGGCAGGCGCGGGGTGTTGCGCCGCCTGGGGCGGGGCTCGGGGCCGGAGGGCGAGATCTGCCAAACGCCCGCCGACTTCTTCTCAACGGTCACCCGGAAATCATCCCGCACTCGGTGGTAGCGACTTGGATCACACCTTGGTAGTGTCCCATCCACCACTTCTACGCACGCGTAGAAATTAAGTTCTACGGTCCCGTAAGAATACGGATCGTGCCTGCCCGGGGGGAAGACGACACCTTGACCAGTGCAGATCAGGCAGCGCGCGCCGATCGTGAACGCGTCATTCGATTCGCGCTCGAATACTGGCGGGGGCATCCACAACGCTCGGTGCGCACGCTGGGGCGGCAGACGGTCATGGCCGGTCGCGCGACCGCCGAACTGTTCAGTTCCGTTGTGCGACGCCGTTTTCCATACCGGGAATTCATTCGACAGTGCGCCTTCATGGCCAACGTGTCCGCGATACCCACACTGCTGGTGGCCATTCCCATCGCCGTGGTGGTGGCCATCCAGGTCGGCACGCTGGTGAGTCAGGTCGGCGCGACGACCTTCATCGGCGCGGTCAACGGGCTGGGCATCATTCGACAGGGCGCGCCGCTGGTGACCTCGCTGATGATCGCCGGCGCGGTCGGCTCGTCGATGTGCGCGGACCTGGGCTCGCGCACCATTCGCGAGGAGATCGACGCCATGCGGGTCATGGGCGTGGACCCCATCCGCCGCTTGGTCGCCCCCAGGCTGGCGGCGGCGGTACTGGTCAGCATGCTGCTGTGCGGATTCGTGGTGTTCATCGGATTCGCGACCGGATATCTGTTCAACGTCTACATCCAGTCGGGCACACCGGGTTCCTATATCCGCACCTTCGCCTCTTTCGCGGTCGCGGCGGATCTGGTGGTCGCGGTGTTCAAAGCGATGGTATTCGGCGCGCTGGCCGCGATCATCGCCTGCGACTGCGGGCTCAACACCAAGGGCGGGCCGGGCGGAGTGGCCAATTCGGTGAACTCGGCGGTGGTCAGCTCCGCCATCATTCTGTTCGGCACCAACGTGATCATCACCCAGATCTACAACACGATACTGCCCTCGAAGGTGCTCTGATATGGCGAATTACACGCCATCACTGTTCAGACCCGCGCTGCGACTGCGTAATTCGCTACAGGGTCCCGCGCGAGCCCCGATTCGGCTCGGGCATCAGGCGGTGGTCTTCCTCAGCGCGCTCGCGGCGATACCGCTGGTGCTGCGGCAGTATCGCAAAGAGGTGCTCCGCCTGATCAGCGATGTCACCTGGGGTAACGGTTCGGTGGTGGTCGGCGGCGGCACGGCGGGTGTGGTGATCATTCTGTGCGCATTCGGCGGGGCGACCGTCGGCATGGAATCGCATACGGCGCTGGATCTGCTGACCATGAGCCCGCTCACCGGGGCCATCTCCGGATTCGCGACCACGCGCGAACTCGCCCCGCTGCTGGCGACCATCGCGTTCGCCGCGCAGGCGGGCTGCCGGTTCACCGCGCAGATCGGCTCCATGCGCATCTCCGAGGAGATCGACGCACTGGAATCCATTGCGATCCGGCCACTTCCGTTCCTGGTCACCACACGCATGCTCGCCGCGGCGGTATCGGTGCTGCCGCTCTACAGCGTGGGACTGGCGACGGCCTACCTGTCCACCAAGCTGACGGTGCTGTTCCTGGGCGGCACCACAGCGGGCACCTACGACCACTACTTCCACCAGTTCTTCAATGGCACCGACATTCTCTACTCGGTGCTCAAGGTCGTGGCCTTCACCTTGCTCGCCACCTTCATCCAGTGCTACTACGGCTTCGTCGCCGCCGGCGGTCCCGAGGGGGTCGGCGTCGCCGCCGGGCGGGCGATCAAGGTGACCATTATCGCGGTCGTCTTCGCGAATCTGCTGCTCACCATGACGATCTGGGGCATCGACCCCGGTATCCGCATCTCCGGATAGGCGGAATACACACCATGACAATGAATCTCGATCCGAGCGGTCGCGGGCCGTCCGCCCAGCGGTTGGCGGCGATCGGCACCGCCGTATTCACGGTCTTCGTACTGCTGCTCGTGCTGTTCGGAATGCGTTTCGAGGGCGCGTTCGACGACTCCGTGCGGGTGGTCGCCGCCATGACCAGCACCGGTGACGGGCTGCCCGCCCGCGCGGATGTCAAGTTCCGCGGCATGCTCGTCGGTGTCGTCGACTCGGTGGACATCGCCGCGAAGGGTAAGCGGCAGGAGGTTCGCATAGAACTGAAACCCACTGCCGCCGCGGCGATTCCGTCCACCGTGACCGCGCGGGTGATACCGGCCAA
Organism: Nocardia sp. NBC_01503; assembly: GCF_036327755.1. NCBI lineage: Bacteria > Bacillati > Actinomycetota > Actinomycetes > Mycobacteriales > Nocardiaceae > Nocardia > Nocardia sp. NBC_01503. The sequence continues at coordinate 5,496,180 of NZ_CP109596.1, read as the reverse complement.
CATCTTCGGCGTCACGGCCCTGGAGCTGGTCGACAATGGCCCCGCGCCACAGGGGTTGCGCGCGGGCGCGACCATCGCCGAGGACACCAGCGCGACAACGATCGAACTACAGAGCACCCTGACCACGCTGCGCACGGTGCTGGCGAATATTCAGCCCGCGAAACTCGGACGCGTACTCGGCACCCTGGCCGATGCCCTCGATCCCGCGGCACGCGTGCCCGGTTCCACCGTCGAGCGACTGGACCGATGGGTTACCGACGTGCGCGGTATCGCCGGGGTCGGCGATCTGCTGGGCGATCTCGGGGCCGCCGCGAGCGCGGTCAGCGTCTCCGCACCCGAGCTGATCGACACTTTGAACGAGTCCGTGACCGCGGCCCGCACACTGGTGGAGCGGCGCACCGGCCTGGTGGCACTGCTCACCTCGGCCGGATCCGCCCTCGACGCCACCAATGCGTTGTTCGCCCGAAACCCGAACTCCGGCAAGGAATTGGTATCCGGTCTGAACGAGACCTTCGGCGCGCTCGCCGCCGATCCCGACGCCATCGCGGTCGCCATGGCGAACCTCAACACCGCGCTGAGTCGCCTGGTCCCGGTCTTCAGCTGGGGCCCGGACAAGCAGATGGTCTGGAGCATCAATGTGACATTCACACCGTTCAAGCCCTACACCGCCGCGGACTGTCCCCACTACGGCGAGCTGACCGGGCCGCGCTGCCGCGCCGGTTCGGTGCCGGATACCGCTGCCGAGCAGGTCTTTCCGGGCCAACTGCTGCCGACCGGCACCGGCGGACCTGCGGTACCGGTGCTGCCCGGGCTACCCTTCCTGCCGGATCCGGCCGCCTCCGGTGGAGCACAGCCCGCCGCGGCACCCATCACGCTCAGCGGGGCCGACGCCGTACGCGCGCTGAGCGGCGGCGACCCCGGCGCCGCCCGGGCCATCCTGCTCGGCAGCGTGCTCACCGGCGGCTCACTCACCCTCGCTCCGACCGCGACCGAAGGCGGCCGCTGATGAATACACGTTCTGCCGCACTCGGTTTCGCCGTCTTCGTGGTGGCCTCGGTAGTCGCCACCTACACGATCTGGTCCACCCTGCAACGCTCGGTACCTGGAGACACCCACCGGTATTCGGCGACCTTCCACGATGTGCTGGGGCTACGCGTCGGCGATGACGTCCGGGTCGCCGGAGTGCGGGTGGGCCGAGTGGACTCCCTCGGCTTCGACTCCGCCCGCAACGCCCGCGTGGTACTGGAAGTACGGGCACGGCAACCGCTCTACACCACCACCAAGGCGTTGATCCGCTACCAGAACCTGATCGGCCAGCGCTATGTGGAGCTGGCGGCCGCACCGGGTGACGCGCGACAGCTGCCCGCGGGCGGCGCGATTCCCCTGGAGCAGACCGAATCCTCCTTCGATGTCTCCACACTGCTGAGCGGTTTCGAACCGTTGTTCAGTGTGCTGCAACCGGAACAGGTCAACTCACTGTCACAAACGCTGATCCAGGCCCTACAGGGTGACGGAGTGTCCCTGAGCGCCTTGATCACTCAGGCCGCCGGACTGGCCTCGTCGTTCCAGCAACGCGATCAGATCCTCGGGGATGTGATCAGCAATCTGAGCGGGGTGATCTCCGGTCTGGCCAACCGCAGCAGCGATCTGGAAACCCTTATCGCACAGTCCAATGCGCTGATCAGCGGGTTGTATTCGCAGGGCGAGGTCCTCAAAGGCGCGGTGACCCAGGCCGCGACCTCCACCACCGCGCTCACCGCGCTGATTCTCGAGGTGAAGCCCGGGATCGCGCGCGCCCAGCAGAATGCGACCGAGGGCGTGAATCTGTTGCTGTCCAACGGCGCTCGGCTCGATCAGGCCGCGACGGAGCTGCCGTTCGTGCTCGCCGGGCTCGCGCGGATCAGCGGTAACGGCGCGTACATCAACTCATACGTCTGCTCGCTCGATGTGTCGCTCTGGGGAGTGCTGCTGCCTCCCGGTCTGGTGCCGCAGATCGGCGGCAACGCTCACTCGGAGGTGTGCCGATGAAACGACGAACAGCATTGCGGCAGCGACTATTCGGCCCGATCGATCGCGCGCCCACGCATATCGGCCTGCCGACCGTGTCACGCATGTGGCACACGATTCCCGGCTTCACACAGGACCGGCACTGGTGGCTGGGCATCGGCGTCGGCGCGACCATCCTCGCGCTGCTCATCGGCTCGAGCGTGGTGACCCGACTGCATCTGGGCCAGAACACCGTCTACGCCGAATTCGCGCAGGCGGCCGGATTGCGGCCGGGTGACAGTGTCGACATGTCCGGAATCCAGGTCGGCACAGTGAAATCGGCGCGTGTGCGGAAGGGACTCGTGCTGGCCGAGCTGGCCGTGGACCACTCGGTCGTACTCGGGGCCGACGCCCGCGCCGCCATCAAGATGTCGACCATTCTCGGGAAGATGCATGTGGCGCTCGAACCGGGCACCGGATCCGGGCTTGCGGGACACCGGATTCGACTCGATCACACCTCGGTGCCGTACAACCTGTCCAAGGTGGTGAACGACCCGTCCTATACCAACTCCTTCGAACGCGTGGAGCGATTGGATCCCGCGCTGCTGCGCCAATCCTTGGACGCGGTGAGCCGGCAGATCGGCGACTCCCCGCAGCTGACCGCCCAGGCCCTGGACAGTGTGGGCGCGCTGGCCAAGGTCATCAGCGACCGCCGCGACGAGGTGGACGCACTGCTGAAGAATATGGGGCAGGTCTCACAGGTGGTGGCCGACAATCAGAACAGCGTGCTGTTGCTGCTCACTCGCGGACAGGCCATCGGTGACGCGGTCGCGCAGCGGCAGCAGCTGGTCCGGCAACTGCTGGACAATATCGCCGCCGTCTCGAAAGCGTTCCAGGACATGGGATTGGAGAACAGCGGCCAGCTGGGAGCCCTTATTCAGAATCTGAACACCATGTCCGACGGGCTCACCAAGAACAAGGAGAACCTGGACCGGCTGTATCAGGTGATGCCGGTCGCGCTGCGGCAGTTCAACAATGCCTTCGGCAATGGCAACTACGGCGACATCTATCTGCCGTGGGTATTCCCCGACAACTGGCTGTGCGCGGCCGATGCGGTACAGGGGTGCCGCTGATGCGGAACGCCCGCTTGATCACTCGCCTGACGCTCCTGTGCGTCGTCGGCCTGCTGAGCGCGAGCTGCTCGCTGCCGCAAGGATTTACGTCACTGTCCGAACTGTGGGGCTACGATCGTATTCATCTCACCGCCGATTTCGAGAGCGTCGCCGGACTGTATGTCGGCAATGAGGTCGATGTGCTCGGGCTGCCGGTCGGCAGCGTGGACGCCATCACCCCGAAAGGCGCGTACGTCGAGGTGCGAATGAGTCTGGATGCCGGTACCGAGGTTCCGGCGCAGGCGCTGGCCGCCCTCGTCTCGCCCCAACTGATCACCAACCGGCACGTCGAGCTCACCCCCGCCTACACCGGCGACGGACCGGTGCTGACCGACGGAACACATATCCCCTTGGAGCACACCAGGACTCCGGTCGACCTGGATCGCATTCTGCGAAACTTCGACCAATTGGGGCAGTCGCTGAAGGGCAGCTCAACCGATGGACCGATGGCCAGTCGCGCGTTGTTCCCGATGCTCGACGGCAATGGCGACAAGATCCGCCGGACCCTGGACGCGCTGGCCTCGGCCTTGCAGGTCTCGCTGGCCGACAAGGACCAAATCTCCACGACCATAGTCAAACTCAACGAGATCACCCAGATCGTCGCCGACAATGACCAGACCGTGCGCGATTTCAGCGGCAGGCTCACCGAACTCGTCGCGCTGCTGCGTGATCAGGCTCCCGGCCTGCAAGCGGTGCTGACCCAGCTCGACGACTTCGTCACCAATACCGGTTCGGTCGTCGCCGAGAATCGTGGCCCGCTGACCGCCGCGCTGACCCGGCTCACCACCATCACCCAGCAGATGCGCGACAGCGCTCCCGGCCTGACCGAGATCGTCGATGTCGCGCCACTGTTCTTCCAGAACTTCGCCAATGCCACCAGTACCGAGCAGGGTGCGCTGCGCCTGCATCTGCTGACCGATAAATCCCTGTTGGACAATGAGACGCTGGCATTGTTCTGCGAACGCCTCCTGGTGCGATCGGACGGCTGCCGGACCGGCAAGCTGCAAGACTTCGGCCCCGACTTCGGGCTGACCGCGGCACTACTGGGGTTCACCCGATGAGCAATCGAATCGCCCGCGCCGCAATGCCTTTGGCGCTCACCGCCGCACTCACCGGATGTGCCGTCACCGTCGACAACGTACCGCTGCCCAAACCCGGGGTGGGCGGACCCAGCTACACCCTGCACGCGGTCTTCGACAATGCGCTGAACCTGCCCGAACGCGCACACGTGAAGATCGGCGGCACCGATGTCGGGATCGTCACCGCGATCGACACGCTCGACTACCGCGCGCTGGTGGATCTCCAGATCCGCAGTGATGTTCAGCTGCCGGACGGCACGCGCGCCGAGCTGCGACAGGGCACACCGCTCGGCGATATCTTCGTCGCCCTCACCCTGCCCGAAGATCACGGTGGCACAAAGACATTGGGCGATGGAGACACCATCTCGCGCGAGCACACCTCGGCCGGAGCCTCGGTGGAGGAGTTGATGTCCTCGATCGCCATGCTGCTCAACGGTGGTGCGCTGGAACAGGTCGCGCGCATCACCACCGAGATGAACTCCATGTTCGCCGGGCGCGGACCACAACTGTCGCACCTGCTGGTCGAGTTGACCTCCGCACTCGGCGCGCTCAACCAGCGCACCGACCAGCTGGACGGCGTCCTGCTCGGCCTGTCATCGCTGACCACCACCCTGAATCAGCGCAAGGCCGAACTCGGACAGGCCGCCGACACCTTCCCGCCGCTGATCGGTGTGCTGGCCGAAAACAACCAGGCCATAGCGGATCTCGCGGGCAAGGTCTCCACCGCCATGGCCGCGCTCGGCGACTTCGCCGACACCACCGGACCGCAATTCCTCGGTCTGTTCACCAGCGTGCAGCAACTCATGGACGGCTTCACCCGCATGGGTGACAACCTCGCCGGCACCCTCGACGGACTGCACACCCTGTATCCGTCGCTGCTGGCCACCACCGAGGGCACCAGTCTCGCGGTCGCCGCGAAGGTGTCCTATCTGAGTATCGGAGCCCTGACCGACCCGCAGGGCAGCCGGCTACCCGACGGGACCGATATTCCCGCGTTCATCGGAAGCCTCGCCGAGGTGCTCGCCCGGGTGATCGGCCGACTACAGGGCGGCAACAGATGACAGACAATCCCAAGTCCCCCTTGATTGTCCGCGGGTCCGAACGAGCAATGACGCTCCTGGACCGCGGCACCGCCCGGGCCGCCACCCTCGCCGTGCGCGGCGGCGAGTGGGCGGCCCGGCGGCGGCTTACCCTGGCGACCCTGGGCATGGTCCTGATGCTGCTGCTCGGCGGCGCGTACCTGGCCCTGGATATCGTCCGGGTGAATCCGCTGCACCGCACCTTCTCCGTCCGGGTGCTCATGCCCGTCTCCGGCGGTCTGCTGCCGGGCAACGACATCACCTTCCGCGGATCCCGGATCGGGATCGTGCGATCGGTCGACCTCGGTGACACCGGAGTGGTGGCCGTCGGCGATATCGACGCTGGAACGAAGATCTCGGCGGCGAGTAAGGTTGCGGTGCAGCGCCTTTCCGCCGCAGGTGAACAGTTCCTCGACTTCCGACCGGACACCGACGCCGGTCCGTATCTGGCCGAGGGGGCGGTGATCGACGCCGCGCGCGTCAGCACGCCGGTCAGCATCGAATCCTTCCTGTCCAATACCGGCGGGCTGATCGGCGGCCTCAATCCCGCACGGCTCACCGTCATAGTGGACGAACTGGATAAGGCCCTCGCGGGCGGACCGGATCAGCTGCGCGATGTCATCGGCGGACTCAGCCAGGCCATGGCGGGGCTGACCGGACTACTGCCGCAGACCCGGCAACTCATCGCCAATCTCCAGGTGATCGCGGAGACCACCGGTCACGCACAACCCGATCTGTCGACCCTGGTGCACGGGTCCGGTGAATTGTTCACCCAGCTGACCGCCGCCGACCAGGAGGTGCGGCGACTGCTCGAACAGGGACCGGGTCAGCTGGACACCCTCGGCGGCGTCATCGCCGAAACCTCCGACCCCATCACCAATCTGGTCACCAACTTCGTGGCCATCACCCGCGCCGCCCGCCTGCGCACCCCCGCCCTGATGGCGTTGTTCCCGGCATTGCGGACCGGCTCCGCCGCGATCGGCGTACCCGCACACGACGGCGCGTTCAACACCATGGTCGATATCTGGCCGCGCCCCACCTGCGAATACGAGACCATCCCGGTATCGCCCGCACAGGTCGCCGACGGCCGGGTCCGCCTCTACAACTACTGCGTCACCAGCGATCCCGGCCTACAGGTTCGCGGCTCGGCCAACGCCCCGCGCCCCGATACCCCGGCCAACGGCGCCGCCATGCCGCCGGGTGTCTCCGGCGACGAGTTGTCCGTACCCCTGCCCGGCCATTGACCCTCTCCCCTACCCCTGAACGGACCGGCACCATGACCGAAACAAGCGAACCACCCACCGATACAGCGACCACCGAGATCGCGGAATCCACTCCACCACAATCGAAATCGCGCCTACGACGCTATCTGCCGGTCGGCGTGGCAATTGCCGGGCTGGTCGTCGCGGCCGCCGTCGCAACGCATTCCACTCTCACCAGCCGGGACCTCACCGATCGTGAACATGCCCGCGCCGACGCACTGCGCGCGGCCTGTGACTACGCGCCCGTACTCGCCGACTACGACGCCAAGAACATCGACGCGTACTTCCGGCAGGTGCTGGCCGGAGCCACCGGCGCGTGGCAACAGGAATTCGACAGCACCAGTAAGGATTTGCGCGATGTCCTCATCCAAGGTCAAGTCACCTCGAAGGCCGGCGACATCCAGTGCGCCATCAAATCCTCCGGCCCCACCGACGCGCAGGCCTTGGTAGCCATCACTCAAACCATCACCAGCGCGGGCACTTCGGGACAACCGCACACCGGCCAGTTGACCATCGCACTGTCCCTCCAGCAGACCGGCGGCCGCTGGCTGGTGAACAAGGTCGACTCACCCCTGATCCCCCGCACCAGCGGCCCGGCCCGCTGACCGGCCCTGCGCCGGTGCACTATTGGATCTCCCTACCGGCTGGTTCCGAGCCAGGTCAGGGCCGCGGTGGTCATGGCGCTGACACCGGCGGTGATGGACGGTTCGACGACCGGTGCGTAACCGGCCGTGTGCGGGCCCGGAATCGTCGCGAGATCGACCTGCCCGCGCGCGATGTTCCCCAGGCCGCGCACCGGGTCCGGGTCGCCGAAAAGGGCCGGGTCGAGCACGCCGAACATCCAGTAGCAGATCGGAACTCGGGCAGCGGTGGCGAAAATGCCCGCGTCCTCACTGCCGGTGACCGGACCCGGGTCGAAAACCCGGTCATCACCCAGGGTTTCACGCAGCGCGGCGACCGTGCGGGAGAGGGCGTCCGGATCGTTGTTCAGCACCGGGAAGGTATCGATGACGGAGGTTTCCGGCGGCTCGGGCGCGCCCGCGGCTGCGGCCTCCGCCTTGACGATCCGGTCGACGGAGTCGAGCACTTTGGTTCGCACGCCCGGGTCGAAAGTCCTTATGTTGAGCCGCAATTCGGCATCATCGGGGATGATGTTGTCCTTCGTCCCGGCGCGCATCATGCCGACCGTGACCACGGCCGCGTCGGCGGCGGGAATCTCGCGGGACACGATGGTCTGCAGGCGCATGACGGTGGCCGCGGCCATCACCACCGGATCGATCGTCACCTCGGGGCGCGAGCCATGGCCGCCGCGGCCGTGCAGTACCACCCGCAATGCGTCGGTGGCCGCCATGGCCGGGCCGGGGTGGGCGCCCACGACGCCGACCGGCAGCGGCGCGGTGTGCTGGGCGAGCACGATATCGGGCGTGCCGAAACGGTCGTAGAGACCGTCCTCGACCATGGCCTGCGCGCCCTGACCGGTCTCCTCGGCGGGCTGGAAACACGCCATGACGGTGCCGGACCAGGACGCACGCGCGTCGGCGAGCAGTTTCAGCGCACCCATCAGGCAGGTGACATGCATATCGTGGCCGCAGGCGTGCATCACGCCCGGAGTCTGCGAGGAGTAGGGCAGACCGGTGGCCTCGGTAATGGGCAAGGCGTCGAAATCGGCGCGCAGCAACACCGTCGGCCCGTCGCCATTGGCGAGTATCGCCACCACGCCGGTGCCACCGACCCCGGCGGTGACCTGATATCCGAGCGCTTTCGCCCGGCGTGCGACCTCCTCCGAGGTGCGCTGCTCGGCCCGCGACAGTTCCGGGTGCGCGTGCAGATCGCGATAGAAGTCGGCCAGATCGTCACCGATCGCGGGTAATCCGGATAGTGCCGAGGTAATTGCGTTGGTTTTCGACGTCACATTCGCCTCCGTCATCAACGGGTTCGGTAGGACTGCATCCCAATCATGACAGCTAATAACCCGCTAATCTGTAACCGATCGGTTTCCGCCATCCCCGCCGAACTCAACGTGCTCTGCGCCATCGGCGACTTCAGCCCGCGAAGCGATCAGCCGCCGGTGGCCCGCTGTCCGGATTGGCGCTGGCCGACCTGCGTTGATCTCATGTCGCGCCGCCGCAACGCGGGAGTGCGGTCGTAATCTCAGGCGGTGACCGAAAAGGGGCCCCTGGCCACTGAATCCGGAGAACAACGGGTCTGGCGGGCATTGGGGTTCTTGGCGCGCCTCGCGGTCGCCATGCTCGAATCCGGTTATGCCACCGACTCGGTGCTGCGGACGACGCGAATCTGCGCCGCAGCGATGGGGTTCGCGAACGTCACCGTCGTCGGTACCGGCCGCACACTCACCGTGCAGTACGTCCGCGATGACGAGTATCCGCTGAGTCGTACCGAAGTCGCCGCCACGCTCGACAGTTTCGACTGCGACCGGATGAAGCGGTTGAAGAACCTCGCGCACGAGGTCGCTTCGGAGAGCTGTGACACCGCCGCCGCGACCGAACGGCTCCGGCGAGCGGACCGAGGGCCCGGGCCGTGGCCGTGGTGGGTGACGGGATTCGGCGGAGCCCTGCTGGCGCTGTGTATCGCCTTGCAGGTCGGCGGCACCGCGTTGGCGGCGCTCGGCGCGGCGGTGGTGCTGCTGCCGGTGTGGGCCCTCGGGCGCGGATTGGGTGTGGCCGGCGTGCCACGGCTCTATGCGGTCGCGGTGCAGACCACGGTCGCAGGAGCGCTGGGCGGCCTCGCGCATCTGGTGGGCGCGGTGACGGTCACCGATACGGCAGTGCTGATCGCGACGGTCTGGGTGCTGCTGGTGCCGATGCCCCAATTGATCTCCACCGCCACCGATGCGGTGAGCGCCGATACCGTGACCGCCACCGCCCGCGCGGCCTCCGCACTGCTCACGGTTGCGGGCATCGTACTCGGCGGGGCACTGGTTGTGACTGTGTCACAACGCATTTCCTTCGGCCCGTCGATCGATCCGCGGCTGCTGCCGCTCCCGATATGGCTGGCCTTGGGCTTCTCGGTTCTCGGTGCGATCGGCAATGCGGTCTTCAACGGCGGCGGCCCCGATCTGCTGCTACCCGCTGCGGGCGCCGGACTGCTCGCCGCCGCGACCAACCAATTCCTCATCCATACGGCGCACCTGTCGCCGGATTGGACCGGCTCTATCGCCGCCGTAGTACTCGGATTCGCCGCCGCGGCGGTCTCCGAACGCCTGCGCGTGCCGATGTCGGCCTTGATCCTCGTCGGCCTCACCGGCGCTCTACTCCCGGGCCTGGTGCTGTATCAAGGACTGGTCGTGGAGTTGTTCCACACCTCCGGCATCGGCTACTTCGTCCGCGCTTTCACCATCTGTGTGGGTCTGGGTGTCGGTGCGGCACTGGGGGTTCTGCTGTTCTACCTGACCCAGTCCTCGCGCCGCCGCGAGCGCTGACCTTCCGGCTAGTCGTCGGGAGAGGCGCGTCGATTGCGTTTGGTGACACCACGACGCTTCTTCGCGGCGATACGACGTTCCTTGGCTCCGCGAGAGGGCTTGGTAGCGCGGCGAACCGGCGGCGGCGCGGCGGCGGCATCACGCAGCAATGAGACCAGTCGCTCGCGGGCGGCCGCGCGATTCTGCAACTGGGCGCGATGCTCGGATGCGGCGATCGTGAGCACCCCGTCAACCAGCCGGTTGGCCAGACGGTCGAGCATTCGGCTGCGCAGCCGCTCCGGCACGGAGGGCGAATTGGCGAGGTCGAACGACAGCTCGACTCGGCTGTCCGCGGTGTTGACACCCTGCCCTCCCGGACCGGACGACCGTGAGAACCGCTCGCGCAACTCGGACGCGGGTATCACCAGCGCCCGACTCACAGTCAAGTCCTCGGCCATATTCACCCCCTGAACTCACTTCTCCACCGCACCCGCATCATCCTCGCCGCCGGAACCGCGCTCGACACGCGGGCCGGGATGGCGGGCGAAGTCACGGGTGATGGTCATGCCGCGTGATCGAGTTTCGCCGAGCCGCGTTGCTCGGCGATGCGGTGGCCGATCTCGGCCCAGGATTGGCGCCTCTCATCCGCCGCGGCGGTGAAGAACACGAAAGTCGCGTCCCGCATGACCTTTCGCTTGCGGGCCACGGTCGACCGGTGCGGCTCGGAACCCGCGTAGGCGTAGATCGCCGCTTTGTCGTCCCATACCGAGTAGGTCCAGAAGACGCCTTTCAGCATTTCCGCCGTCAGGGTCAGTCCGAGCACTCCCGGCGAGCGGCGAGCCTGCCACCACAGCGTCAAGGAAGCGATGAGGAAGCCCGGCGCTTGACGCAATGAATTGACCTCGAGACGAGCGGCCATGCATTGCACCTCGGGGGTGGTGGGGGTACGGACTGTCATCCACGGAATCGTTGGCATGCTCCAAGCGCCGGGTATTGATCAACGACGACTTGCGTATGATGCGGTTAGCCGCCGTGATTGATAGGAAGACCGCATTGGACCTGCGCGATCTGGATTTGCGCGATATCGAGATCTTCCTGGTGTTGTCAGCGGAGCTGCATTTCGGCCGGACCGCCGAACGATTGCACCTCTCACCGGCTCGGGTCAGCCAGGTGATCGGGAAACTGGAACGGCGCATCGGCGGCAAACTCTTCGAACGAACCAGTCGCACAGTGAATTTGACGCCGATCGGGCTACGGCTGCGGGACGATCTACAGACCAACTATCGCGATCTGCGGGCCAGCCTGGGCCGGGCGGCCCGCGCAGCCCGCTACGGCGACGCCGGAATACTCCGGCTCGGAATCACCAGCAGCAACCTCGACGATGTCCGACCGCTGCTGAACACCTTCCAATCCCAGCATCCCGACTGCACCGTGCACATCGAACACGTCCATTTCGGCAACCCCTTCGGTGCGTTGCGCGGCGACGATATCGACGCGCTGGTGAGCTGGCTGCCCATCGAGGAACCCGATCTGGTGGTGGGCCCGACCCTGTCCGAAGAACCCTTCATGCTGCTCGTCGGAGCGGAACACCCACTGGCACAACGGGAATCGGCCTCCTACGAGGATCTGGCCGACTACGGCGTCTTCGGCGTGCCCCCGACCGATCCGGTGAACTCACCCCCCGATTACTGGACCGCCGCCGCCGTCCCGTACTTCACCCCCAGCGGCCGTCACATCCCCCGCATCGCCCACGCCGCCAACTTCCAAGACCTCATATTGCTCGTGGCCGCGGGCAAGGCCATCACCCCGGTGCACGCGCACGCCGCCCGCTACTACTCCAGACCCGATGTCGCCTACATCCCCATGCCCGATGTCCCGCCCGCCCGCTGGGCCCTGATCTGGCGCCGCTCCGCCGAAACCGACCTCATCAAAGACCTTGCCGCGAATGCCAGCCGAGCGCTGCGTTAGCTAGCCAGGACGGCTGGAATTTGAAATGAACGAGGCGGCACCCTGGGACATATCGCCGTGCAAGGCGGCAGCAGCGCAGCGGGCGCCGGATCCGATGCCTTACATATCCGCACCGAGCCGCGGGGCCTGGACGCCATCGATGTGAAGGCCGTGCACGGAACCGCGGTCATCCGAACCGGATAGCCACTCGGGACATCGGCAATCGCCCGCAGCCCGAGAGCCGAATAGCCTGGGACGCCGGACATGTCGTCACACTGCTCGCGGCGATCGACCGAGTGCCCTGGGGTTCGGGCACTTAGGTCCCTACCCCTCGAGAGTCGCGCAGCGCAGGCTGAGGGGAAAGCTCCCCCGACCGAGGATGTGAGCGGACGTGAGTATCACACGACGTATCGCCCTGCTATTTCATGTGAAGGCAAACAAGCTGCTCGACCGCACTGAGAATCCACGCGAGGTCCTCGACTATTCGTATCGGCGTCAGCTCGAAATGCTCGCCCAGGTGCGACGCGGACTAGCCGATGTGGCCACCAGTCGTAAGCGAATCGAGTTGCAGGAGAATCAACTTCGGCAGTCCGCCGAACGACTGCAGGGCCAGGCCACCGATGCGGTGGGACAGGGGCGCGACGATCTGGCCCGCGAGGCGTTGACCCGGCGTGCCGCCGCGCTCGCCCAGCTCGACCAATTGCGGCCGCAGCACGACGAACTCGCCGCCCAGGAAGCCAAACTCACTACCGCCTCGCAGCGCCTGCAGGCGAAGGTGGAGGCGTTTCGCACTCGCAAGGAGACCATCAAGGCCACCTACACCGCCGCGGAGGCGCAGAGCAAGATCAGTGAGGCCGTGACGGGAATCTCCGAGGAGATGGGCGATGTCGGGCTGGCGATCCAGCGCGCGGAAGATAAGACCGCCCAGATGAGTTCGCGTTCCCAGGCTCTCGACGAGCTGATCGCCTCCGGTGCGCTCGAGGACGCGACCGCGCCCATCGGCCAGCGCGACGACATCCAGGCCGCGCTCGACGCCGGTCGAGACAGCAGCGTGGACGCTGAACTGGCGCAACTGAAAAGCAAGCTCGCCCCTGCGATCGAGGCACCCGCGCGGAAGGGGCCGCAGTCATGATCATCCGAATTCTCGGCGAAGGCCAATATGCCGTGGACGAGGCCGATATCGACAAGCTCAACCGGCTCGACGGACTGCTGCTGGAAGCGGCCGATGACAGTGACGACGAGGGTTTCGCGGAAATCCTCGGCCAGCTGCGCGAGGCCGTCCGCGACAACGGCCGCCCGCTCGCCGACGAGGATCTCGTCGCCTCCGATCTCGTATTGCCCTCGGCCGATACAGATCTCGTGGAAGTACAGGCAATGCTAGGCGACGACGGATTGATCCCGGGGTAGCGCCATGCGTACTCGATTCCGGCCGGATCACCAGCTCACGGCCCGCATGGCGCTGACCATGTTCCTGCTCGGACTGGTGTACGTCATATTCATCGCGGCACTGGTGGTGTTGCTGAAGTCGGTGTTCGCGATTGTGGCAATCGTGGGTGCGCTGCTTTTCGCGCAGTTCTGGTTCTCCGACCGAATCGCCCTGTACGCCATGCGCGCCCGCATCGTCACCCCCGAGGAAGCGCCGCAGCTGCACGGCATCGTCGACCGGCTGTGCGCGGCCGCCGACATGCCCAAACCCCGGGTGGCGATCGCCGATCTGGACATGCCCAATGCCTTCGCCACCGGTCGCAGCCCCGGCCGCGCGGTCCTGGCCGTCACCACCGGCCTGTTGCGGCGACTCGACACCGAGGAACTCGATGGCGTGCTCTCCCACGAGCTTTCACATATCGCGCATCGCGACGTCGTGGTGATGACCACCGCGTCGTTCCTCGGGGTGCTCGCCGGGCTGATCGCGCGTTTCACCCTCTATTCCACCATGTTCGGCGGCGGCCGCGACCGCCGCAACGGTGACCAGCTGTTCCTGATCGTGCTGGCTGTCATGGCGGTCTCCGCGGTCGTATACGCGGTCAGCTTCCTGCTCATCCGGGCGCTGTCGCGATACCGCGAGCTGGCCGCCGACCGCGCGGGAGCCATCCTCACCGGCCGACCGTCGGAACTGGCATCGGCCCTGACCAAGATCAGCGGTGACATCGCCCGCATCCCCAGCCGGGACCTGCGCGCCGAGCAGCCGTTCAACGCCTTCTTCTTCGCTCCCGCCTTCGGCGCGGGAGCGAGCCTGTCCACGCTGCTGTCCACGCACCCCAGCCTTGAGCAGCGGTTGGACCAGCTGGCCGAACTGGCCACCGAACTCGGCCAGCAGAGCTGAACGACCATGGGATTCCTCGACGCGCTGCTGGGTCGCACGAAACCCGTGCAGCCCAATCTCGATGTGCTGTTCGCGATTCCGCCCGCCGCCTACACCCTGCAGGCCGCGCTCGACACCCGGCCGACGGGGGCCGGTGCCGTGTGCTTCAAACACGCCGAGGGGGCCGGCGCTCGGCAGGCCGAGACCGAGTTCCTCGACCTGCTGCATCTGGACCCGAGCATCGCGGTGGCGGTCACGACCGACGAGTTCGGGTTCACCTGGATCACCTGCCGTCAGGAGGTCCCCGATCTGGCCGCGCTGGTGACCGCATTGCACGCGATCAATACCACCCTGTCCGAAAACGGATTCGGGCCCAGCCTGCTGTGTACCGTCATCGCCTTCGCCACCACCGGCGACCACGCGCCGCGGCGGCTGGGGCTGGTGTACCTGTTCAAACGCGGAACCTTCTACCCCTTCGCTCCAACTGGTGGACAGCGCCGCGACAGCGGCTTCGAATTGCAGTCCCGCGCAGCCCTTTCCGGCGAACTACCCATCGAGCCCGACCTGCAACGCTGGTTCCCCCTCTGGGACGCCCCGGTCCCGTGACCCGTCGGACTCGCGCACCAGCAGATGCCGAGGTCGTCAGCGCCCTCGTCTACCCGAGGCGGCGCCACCGCTCCCGGGGCCCCGTCGCGGACTTCGAACAGGATCCACCTCACGAGCACCGTCGATGCACCCTTCATATGACGCGCGTGCGAAGGGTGCACATTGAAGTATCAGCTTTTCAATTGGGACACGCGAGGCCTCGCTGCGCGGTTACCGTCGGAGCGGCACTCAGGTGCCGACAACGAAACTCCAACGGGAAAGTACAGATGAGGCAAATGAGTTGGGCCGCAGTCACAGTGGCCATGCTGGCGATACCGGTCGCCGCGGCGGCATCGGCGTCGGCCGCGGTCGACAACGTGAATCTGACACAGATCTACACCGGCATCGGCGGATGTGAGGGCGTAGGCAATACGTGCACGATCTTGGTGCTCACCAGCGGCGCGGACGCCCTGGCACCGGTCACGGTCACCTTGGCCGGGCAGAACGTCGGCACGTTCACCCCGCAAGCCGGATCCAAGCCCGGTACGGGGACCATCCAATACGTCTATCGCTCAAAGCTTCCCGAAGGCGTCTACAACCTCACCGCCACGCAGGGCTCGTCAACCAAGTCCATGACGATGCAGAACTGCGGCAACCAGCCAACCGGCAGCTCCAGCGCCTCGGCCCAATGCACCGGAAACGATATCCTCGGCGCGCTGCTGATGCCGCTGGCCATCCTGAGCGGATCCGGGCACACCCAACTCTGACCGATCAACCGGCACAGTGCGATATCGCACGAAAAACGGCCGGTCATCACGGGGATAGCGATAACCGGCCGTTTCATCGAGTCACCTACGGCAATTATCTTGTGTCGGTGAAGATCTCGGCTTGGACTCGACCTCAATTGTCGGCGTCGAGGTCCGGGTGGTGCTCGAATCACCTGTGCCCACTGCCTTTTCAGCACGGTGCGCCGCTTCCCGAAGGCGGCCGCTCCCGCATCGAGGCAAGCCCATTGCCCACTCCGTGCCGCGGCACCGGTAGGAGCACCACGAGGTGCCACTTGTCCCGGACAACCGAAACGTCTTCGCACGGCAAGTTTCCGGCAATCGTGCGGCTCATCCGCATTCTTCCCGGGAGCCCGGGGGCGAAATCAACAGTTTCTCGAAAACGCATCTAGAACACGTTTCACTCGAGGTAGCGTCTGCCCGCAAGATCGACGCGAGGTTCGCACGGCTGTGGGGCAGCCGGAGCCTGCGGATGGTCGTCAAGGGGAGTGACGAAGAGCCGCAAGGAGGTTCGATGTCGACGGTGGAAGAATTCGAGCGCCCGGAAACAACGGAGTTGTCCGGCACGCAGATACTGAGACGAAATTTCGGCGCGACGGTGCTGTCGAGCCTGGGGACGATGGGACGCTCGCTGCGCATCGGGTCCGATGCCTTGCGAGTCGGCAGCGGGGATATCCTGCGCATGCGGTTCCCGGTACATGAAACACTCACGCAGGCTTGGTTTCTCATTCGAGTCACCGCGCTGCCCAGTGTGCTGATGGCGATTCCGTTCGGCGTGATCGTATCCGCGCAGGTCGGCAATATCGTTTCGCAACTGGGCGCGGATTCGATGATCGGCGCGGCAGGCGGACTCGGAGTCATCAAACAGGGTGCGCCCTTGGCGACCGCCATGTTGCTCGGCGGGGCCGGTGCGGCCGCGATCGCCGCGGATCTGGGTGCGCGCACCATCCGCGAGGAGGTCGACGCCATGCGGGTGATGGGCGTGGATCCCGTTCAGCGCCTTGTTGTTCCACGCATCGCGGCCATGATGCTGGTCGCCCCGCTGCTCAATGTTCTGATCATCTTCATCGGCATCGCCTCCGGCTTCGCGGTCGCGGTCACAGCGCTCGGGGTGACGCCGGGTTCGTACTGGCAGTCGTTCGGATCGTTCACCGCGCCCATCGACATCTGGGTATCGCTGATCAAATCGTTGATCTTCGGATTCCTGGTGGTGGTCATCGCCTGTCAGCGCGGACTCGAGGCCAAGGGCGGACCGCGCGGAGTGGCAGACGGCGTCAATGCCGCCGTGGTGATGTCGATAGCGTCGGTCACGGTGCTGAACACCGCGATCACACAGGTGGTCACCATGTTCATCCCGGTTCGGATGGCATGATGGCGGCCCCCTACACCCCACCGGGGTGGCGACGCCTGCAACCGCTGGGACCGATCGAATCCCTGGGATTCGTCATAGGTTTCGCGTGGCAGGTGCTGTCCTCGGTGCCCTACACGCTCAGGCATTATCGCCGCCAGACCGCCGCGGTGATCACCGATATGACCTGGGGTCGCGGTTCGGTGATCATCGGCGGCGGCGTGGTGCCGCTCATGCTGCTGATGGGCGCGGCCATGGGCGCGTCGATCGGCATCGAGGCGTTCAGCGCGCTGAATCTGCTGTCGCTGGGCCAGCTCAGCGGTTTGATCTCGGCGTTCGGCGTGACCCGCGAACTGGCGCCGATCGCGGCGGGGATCGGTTTCGCCGCGCAGGCCGGATGCCGGATGACCGCCGAGATCGGATCCATGCGCATCTCCGAGGAGATCGACGCCCTGGAGTCACTGGGAATCCGCTCGGTGCCGTTCGTGGTGACGACCCGGGTGATCGCCGGAATCGTCGCGGTGGCACCGGCTTTCGTAGTGGCGCTGATTCTGAGCTACGCCTCCTGCGAGCTGATCGTGACCACCGTGCACGGCACGCCCTCGGGCACCTACGACCACTATTTCGATCAGTTCGTGGTCGCCTGGGATGTAGTGGCCGCGACCATCAAGGTGATGCTGTTCGCGGTGGCCGTCGTCCTGATTCATTGCTATCAGGGATTTTTCGCCACCGGTGGGCCCGAGGGCGTTGGCATCGGTTCGGGCCGGGCGATTCGCGCCAGCCTGGTCGCGATCATCGCCCTGGACATGCTGGCCACCATCGTACTGTGGGGCTTCCGCTCCCCGGTCTCGTTCACGGGGTGATGACATGCCCGAATATGCCCTGCCCGGAACCGAAGTGGGACCGCGCCGCGCGCGTGTACTCGGCGTGTGCGCACTGGTGCTGTCCCTGTTGACCGTGGTCGGCTGGCGAGCCTGGCCCGACACCACAGACCCCGATAACCTCCGCGTCGCCCTGCTGGTGGGCAATGTCGGCGCGGGCGTCGCGCCCGGCACCGATGTTCGACTGGACGGCGTACGCGTCGGCACGGTCGACGACATCGACGCCAGCAGTATCGGACGCGCCCGAATCACACTGAACCTCAACAGTTCACAGCTCTTCGGTCTCACCGATGCGCTGCGGCTGGACTACGCGCCCGGCAACCTCTTCGGCATCAGCTCGGTCGAATTACATCCGGACGCAGGCGGTTCGGCACTGGTCGACGGTGCGACAGTGGACCTCACCGGCAACTCCGACCGAGTCCGCGACGCCACCCTGGCCACTCTGCTGGCGTCGACCGGCACCCTCACGGATAAAGTCCTGACTCCGCAGCTGGTCGAGCTTTTACACCGATTCGCCCACGATCTGGACGGTTTCGTGCCGCTGCTCCAGGCCATCGGCGCGACCGCCCGGTCCTTCGCCGAAACGCAGCAGCTGCCGCCGTCACTGCTGTTCGACCGCTACGGAGCCGCGCTGGCCGGACTGCCGCCCATGCTGACGGGCGGGCTGGCGGTGCTGTGGGCGTCATACTCCAATGAACACCTCCAGACCGCCGAGCAGGTACAGCGCTACGGCGAGATGTTCGACCGGGTGAGTAGTGAACTGCTGCCGGTGGCTACCGGCATGCTCGGCACCGCGCAGCAACAATTCCAGGGATTGATGCCCATGGGCGGCATGATCCTGGACCGGATCAGCGCTTCGGTGAGCACACCCGAGCGTTCGGCGCTGCAACTCACCGACCTACTCACTCGCCTCGGCGCGGCCTTCCATGACACCCCGGACGGGCCGGTGCTCGACGCCGCGGTCGAGTTGGTTCCCGCACTGGCGCAACCACTTTCCACCCAGCTCGGCCTGGCCACGACGGAGGGTCCACGATGAGAACCCCTGCCCTGCTGCTCCGTGTCGGCACCGCGGTGGTGATCATGACGCTGGTACTGATCGGCGTGTTCCGGGTGGTGCAGCGCCCGGTCAGCGGTGAAACCGACACCTACACAGCGCTTTTCACCGACGCCAACGGGGTGCGCACCGGTGACGATGTGCGGCTGTACGGGGTCCAGGTCGGGAAGGTGGAGGCGGTGGGGTTGTCCGGCACACTGGCCCGGGTACGGTTCACCGTCAGCCGCGACCATCCGGTCTTCGCCAATACCAAGATCGCGGTGCGCTTCCAGAACCTCACCGGTTTCCGATATCTGGATCTGGAACAGCCCGCGCAGCCCACCGGCCGCCGCGCCCCGCGGGACACCTTCACCACCACCGAAACCGTGCCCGCCTTCGACATCACCACCCTGTTCAAGGGTCTGCAACCGGTGCTGGCGCAGATGGCGCCCGATGACCTCAACCAGTTCGCGACCTCGCTGCTGGCCCTCATCCAGGGTGACGGCACGGGCCTGGGGCCGGCGCTGGGCGGTATCGAGAAGCTCAGCCGCTACGCCACCGACCGGCAGGCGGTGCTGTCCACACTGGTCGCGAATCTGTCCCAGATCTCCGATCACATGGGCGACAAGTCGGGCAGCGCCATCAAACTGCTCACCAATATGACCGATCTGTTCGTCACCATCAGCGACAAACTGCCCGGTCTGATCACCTTCTCCGTCACCATTCCGCCTGTGCTGCAACCACTTCGGGACCTGCTCACCGTGCTCGGCCTCACCGGAACCCCCGACCGCGACCTGGACACCGTGCTGAAACAGGCGTTCCCGAACCCGCAGCAGGCGGTGGCCGTCTTCGACCACCTGCCGGGCCTGATCCAGGCCATGACCGCCGCGGTGCCGACCGGCGGCCCCGACACCGCACTCACCTGCTCGCACGGCCCGGCCACCGCGCCCGAGCCGCTGCGGCTGCTCATCGCCGGACAGGGGATCACGCTGTGCCAGAACTGAGACCGTGGCGGCGGCGCACCGACCGCCGTGAACCACGCGACGACATCCGCTGGGGGCTGGCCGGATTGGCCGCCGTCGTGCTGCTGGTCATCGCGATCGGCGCGGTGTACGTCACCGGAACAACCCCCGAACACACCTACCGCGCCGACCTGGCCCAAGCGGGCAGCATTCGCACCGGCGACGATGTGCGGGTCGCCGGAATCCCGGTGGGCAAGGTGAAATCGCTGACCCTGCTGGCCGACCGGGTCCGGATGGAGTTCACCGTCGACGCGGAGACCTTCGTCGGCGATCAGAGCACCCTCGACGTGCGCATGCTGACCGTGGTCGGCGGGTACTACCTGTCGCTGTCGCCCGCAGGCACGCAAGCGTTGGGCGACACCGTGATTCCGCAGCAGCGGGTGACGCTGCCCTACAGCCTGACCCGGGCCTTCCAGGACGCCGTCGAGCCGGTGGCCAAGATCGACGGCGATATGCTGCGCCAGGATATGGCCGCGGTGTCCCAATCGATCAGCGGCAGCCCGGATTCGGTGCACGCGGCCCTGAACGCGGCCGGCACTCTGGTCGGCATTCTCGACAAACAGAACGCCGATATCTCGCGCACCATGTCCATGACCGACGAGTATCTGTCCGCGCTCAATGCGAACTCCGATGTGCTGGCCCGGTTGCTGAACACCTTCGGCACCCTGGAGGAGCTCATCCGCCACAACAAGCTGGTGGTGTCGCAGGCGCTGCGCGATCTCGCGGCCGTGGCCACCGACTTCACTCCGCTGGGCCGGGCCTGGGACGCGGGCCTGAAGGATCGCGCGCGATCGCTGACCGATGCCAATCCGATATTGACCGAGCTCGGCGATCGGCTGGGCACACTGCTGGATTCGCTGCGCGGCCTGGAACAGAAGCTGCTGCCGCTGCTGCCCGCGGGCGGCGGCGTGCAGGTGGATCAGTCCGCCGCAACCGTTCCGGTGGCCCCGGTGTGCGTGCCCGTGCCGGTGCCCGAAGGAGGTTGCTGATGTTGAAACGAGTACTGGGTTCTCGCGGGTTCATGTCGATCACGGTGGTGCTGACGCTGGTGCTGGCGGCCGGAATCGGCCTGCGCCTGAGCAAACCCGAGGTCCCGACGCGTAGCTACTGCGCCGAAATGCCCGACACCATCGGCCTGTACCGGGGCAGTGCGGTCGCCATTCTCGGTATGCCGGTCGGACGGGTCACCGAGATCAGTGCCAACGGCCCCACGGCCCTGGTGCGATTCACCGTCCGCGCCGACCGCAAGCTGCCGCTCGATGTGGGCGCGGTGACGGTCAGCGACACCCTCGTCGCCGACCGCACCCTCACCCTGATCGGGGCCGAACCGACCGGACCCGCCTGGAATCCGGCCACCTGCATCACCAAAACCGTGACGCCCAAGAGCCTTTCGCAGACCTTCGCCGCACTCACCGGGCTGGTCGACCAATTGAACGGGGGCGGGGACGCCACCGCGCGCACCGCGCTGGCCAACGGTCTCGACGCCCTCGACACCGCTACCAGCGGCACCGGCGACGAGATCAACGCCCTCATCCGGCAACTGTCCACGGCGCTGACCGCACCCGACGCCGCCATCGGACATCTCGGGCGGCTACTGGACGCGCTCACCGAACTCGCCCACCGCGCCCGCAATGGCTGGCCACATATGCGGGAAGTGGCGACCGGTCTGCCACAGGCGTTCGCCGATATCGTCAATCTGGCCTTCCCGCCCATCATCGATCTGGTGGCAGCGCTGACCAATGTGCTGCCGCAGGCCAATGACGCGATCATGATGCTGGCCGCACCGGTACTGAAGAATCTCGACGGCGCGAATCTCTCGCGACTGATCGCCGCGGGAGTCGGTTCGCTCACCGAGGTCATCCGGATGACCCCGGCCGTGGCGACCGGTTTCGCCACCGCGCTCGACCCCGACACCGGGCAGTTCACCGTCGCATACGCGCCACCGAAAATCGCGCTCGCGCAAGCTGATTCGGACCGATACTGTGCGGCCGTGCAGGCTCTGACCGGGACGGGCTGCCAGAGCGGCGACGGCGTCGTCACCGTTCCCGCGATGCCCGCGCTGCTGGCGGCGGTGAGCGCGCGATGACCACATGGCGGCGCACCCGCGCGTACGCAATCACCTGTCTCACAGCACTTTTCGCCGTCAGTGGCTGCGATATGCAACCCGGTGACATCCCCGTCCCGGGCGCGGGTGTCTCGGGGCCCACCTACACCCTGCGCATCGAGTTCGCCAATGTGCTCAACCTGCCGCAGGGCGCCAAGGTGATCGCCGACGGCGTGCGGGTCGGTCAGCTCACCCACGTCACCCTGGTGGACCCCTCGCCCGCGAACGGTGACCAGCCCGCCCGGGCCGGTTACGCCATCGCCGACATCGCGGTGCGGACCTCGATGCGGCTGCCACTGGGCACCACCGCCGAACTACGTCAGGACACCCCGCTCGGCGACGTCCACATCGCACTGGCCGGACCGGCGAATTCCGGTGCGGGACAGCTGCAACCGGGCGCCACGATCCCGCTCGCGAACACCACCCGGTCACCCTCGATCGAAGACGTACTGGCCGGGCTGTCGACCTTCATCGGCAGCGGCGCGATCGCGGACTTCCAGGACATCGTGCGCAAGGCGAACGGGGTGATGCCGCGCGATCCGGCCGATACCGCGCGCATCGCCGGGGTGCTGGGGGCGGACCTCACCGATCTGGGCGAGCACCTCGCCTCCGCCGACACCCTGCTGGACGGGATCCAGGCCACCGTGAACGAGGGGCTGATCAAGAACGAGCCCATGCTCGACGGCCTGCTCACCCCATACGGCGTGCAGCACACCACCGACGCCGTCAACGCCGAGATCGGCGTCATCTTCGTACTCACCGCACTCGGGCCGCTGGGTCCGGCCGCCGCCTGGCTCGGCCCGCTGGTCGGCTCGCTGGACGGCGCGGCGCGCGCGGTGGTGCCGATGCTGTTCGGCAGCCATCCGCTCGACAGCGATTCACCGTCGAACATGAAGCTGCTGACCGATCTCATTCAGAACAAACTGATTCCGTTCGCCGAACGCGGACCCAAGGTGAACCTGGTCGGGGTGCAAGTCGCGGGCCTGTCGGCGACCGACCGCACCGACCGGATCGTTGAGACCCTGCGCATGATCGGAGCGGTGCGATGAATCCGCGTACGCTGCTGTCGTTCTCGGCCATCGCGGCGGTGCTGCTGCTGGGCATCGCCTATATGACCATCGGTGTCCTGCACCTGGACCCGCGGCGCGACTACCTCACCACCGAACTGCGCCTGGACAATTCGGGTGGACTCGGGCCGAATTCGCCGATCCTGTTGACCGGCATCCAGATCGGTCGCATCGAATCGGTCGACAAACAGGCCCACGGGGTGCGGGTGCGGCTGCGTATCGACGACACCTACCGCGTCCCCGCCACCAGCGATGTGCGCATCGAGCAGCTCTCGGCGCTCGGCGAGCCGTACCTCGAGTTCGCACCGAGATCGGCGGCCGGGCCGTATCTGGTTGACGGTCAGGTCATTTCGGCCGATCGGGTGCACGCCCCGGCCACCGTGACCGATCTCGCGGCACGGGTGGTGGATCTGATGAACCAATTGCATCCCGAATCCATCGGCCGCCTGGTCGGTACCTTCGACCGCGCCCTGGCCGGTACCGACGACGCCGTGGCGGTGCTGCAACGCTCCACCAGCCTGCTGGCCGCCACCCTGCTCAGCCGCACCGCCGCCATCCGGCAGCTCTTCACCGACCTGCAAGCCATGGGCGGCGATATGGACTGGCTCGGGCCGTCCCTCGCCGCCGCGGGGCCCCAGCTCGGCCAGTTCGGCGTCACCCTCAACGACATCGTCGCCAACGGTGCCGCGCTGACCGAAAGTCGGCCGGTGGACTCGTATTTCACCGGCGACGGCCTGGTTCCGTTCCTGAAGTCGCTGGACTCGCTGATGGCCCAGATCGGTCCCAGCCTGGCCCCGCTGGGACCGGCGCTGGAACCGGTGGTGCGGGACGCGGTACAGCGCACCCCCGCCCTCGATATCAGCGCGCTCATCGATCAGGCACTGCGCGGCGTCGGCGACGACGGCGCGGTGCACTTCCGAGTCGGCCTCAAATAGCCACTCCCCCAGCCGATTCGGCGAAAGGACAACTATGACCACCACCACGGAGCCAGTCGAGGACGTCGCACAGGAGTCGTCCGACACCGCCGCGCCCCTGTCTCACCCCACTCCCACTGCGGCGAAAGAGCCACGCGCCGTGTCGATTCGACTCTCCACCGTCCTGGTCGCCGCCGGGATCGCGGCATTGCTGGCTCTGTCGGTCACCTTCGGCGTGCTCTACGCCTCGGCGTCCTCGGAACTGTCGGACCGCGATGCGACCGCCGCCGACGACCGCCACGCCGAACAGATCGCCACCGACTACGCACTCGGCGCGTCCACCATCGACTACCACGATGTGAAGGCCTGGCTCGGCCGCCTGCAAGCAGGCACCACCCCCCAACTCTCGGCCAAATTCGAAGCCACCGCACCCCAGCTCGAACAAATCCTGCTGCCACTGCAATGGACCTCCAAGGCCACCTCCCTATCGGCGGCGGTGACCTCTGAATCCGGCGGCATCTACAAGGTCAACGCCTACCTCAACGTCACCTCGACAAGCGCGCAGACCCCGAACGGCGCCCAGAGCACAATCACCTATTCGATGACCATCGACCGCAATTCCGGATGGAAGATCACCGAGGTCGGCGGGATGCAGAACGCGTTGCCTATCAAATAGATCGACACCGGAACAATCCGAACGCGATACCCGCGACGAATGAGCCTCCGCTACTTCCTAGATACGAGGGAAAGCCATCACTGCGTTCCGCGTGCCGACCGTGACGTACACGGAATTGGATGGTTCGTCGACCAAGAGTCCATATAGATAGTTCCCATCGATCGGAATAGTCTGGCTGATCTTGTTCGTTCGGGTATCGACCGCAGTGACGACATCGGTGGGCGCCTTCCACACAGGTTCCGTCGCGCAGTAGAGGATGTGCCGAGCACCATCGAGCGCCAAGGCGCCCACCGTCCGATCGAATTCGATTGACGCGATGACCTTTCGGGCCACGGTATCGATCACCGACACAGTCTTGCCGTGCCCGTCCGTCACGTACAGGCGATGTCCGGCGGCATCGAGAATGAGCAGGCCAGGATCTTCGGTTCCTGGAATCGTCGTAGTAATAGAGTTTATGGCGAGATCAACGACAGCGATCGTATCTCCACTGCTCACATAGACAATTCGCTGATCAAGGTCCGCCACCATGGCACCGGAGCTGTCCGGGATCGGGAGGGTGCCGATGACTTTCCGCGTCACGGTGTCGATGGTGGCCAGAAAGGACTTCCGTCCTTCCAGTGCAACATAGAGCCGATTGTTGTCTGGGTCGACGGATACCGAAGCAGGCGAGGCTGTGAGCGAATCCGCATCGAAGGTGAATCGTTGTGTCACCGTGCGTGTCTCGGTATCGATAGCGATCAGACGAGGGCCCTTCTCATGCGTGATCAGGTACAGCGTGTCCGTCTTGGGGTTCACCGCCATCTGGGCCGGGTAATAGCCGACCGCCAAGGTGGCGATCACCTGCCTGGTCGCGATATCGACCCATGACACCGTCTCCTCGTCGAAGTCCGTGACGAAAAGTATTCGAGTTGCGCGATTCAGGGCTAGATCGCGGGGACTCTCTCCCACCGCGATCGCGTTCACCAACGGCGCGTAAGAGGTGGTGATGGGGTTCGTGCTGCGAAGCACGCGTGTGTAGCTCGACACCGAGATCGAAGCGTCGTTGCCCGCCTCGTCGTCGCTTTGGCCGCACGCCGAAGCAGCGACCAGCGCCGCCGCCAGTATCCCGAACAATCCCCGGCCCCACAATTCAGCTCCCCCTCTTGATCTTTCCATCCGACCAGATGTACGGCGTGGAAGCCAACTCCTGCATCGGCGCGGTGGCGAAAGGCTGGCCATTGTTGTCAATTCGCCGCGTCACAGGCTTCCCTGCGACCTCCATTACCAGTTCCAGATGCCATTCCACATACGACTTGCTGGTCGACGCCGCCATATAGATACGGTCGGCCTTGCCCGGTTCGATGAGGAGAGAGAAGGGGTAGGCCGCAGTCTTGGAGGAAGGATCATTCGGATCCTTGGGGCTGGTGAGTTCGGCCTTGCGCTCATCGAGGTCGATGGTCAGGATCTGGTCGGCGATCGGTCCGCCCTCGGCACAACTGAGCAGATCGACCGCACGCGGCATGGGCACAACCCTGTCGATGACGATTCGTCCGGTATCTACGATGACGGTTTTGGATTGAGCGGCAATTATGAACGCGGCCACCGTGTTTCCGACATCGACACCGCCGTTCTTGTGCGCCCACTCGTAGGCACCATCACAATCTTTTTCCGGCGCTCCGGAAATCGTCGCGAGTGTCCCTGCGGGGAAAATGTAGTCGAGCCCCGTGACGTAGTTTCGCCCAAACTGGGCATCTGCCGGATTTGTGAACACTCGGATCGTGTATCCCGATCCACTGTCCTTGGCCGAGTTGATAGCCATGGGTATCAAAACGGCGATGAGTGCTCCGATAACACCGAATACACTGACTACCATCGCCACTACTGCAGCTAGCTGCTCACCTGGCCTGGCCCTGCCCCACCAGCGCTTGAAGCGTTCTCGACGGTTCGAGGGAACTGGCGGCGGGTGACGGCGACTGGCGGCGGACACGGCCCACTCCTAGTTGCGTAACACATCAAACTGATAATAGTTCTCGGACCGCAAACCCCGATGCGTCACACAATCCTATCGCCGAATAGTCGAACCCACACCAAGATTCGGGAGTGCGCAACTTCTAAACCAGTTGGTTTGCAACGGATTGCGTCACCATGCGAACAAAATCGCGCTCGGGCAAGGCGATCTGGCCCTCTACGGCACCCCTGACAACGTCCACCACGTCGGCCTCTACCTCGGCGACAGCAAACAGATCACCGTCTGCATGACCTGGTCGTCCACCAACGCCGTGCCCACCGAGCGCGAATACCAACCGACCGGTGAAACCGCAGGTTGCACAGCCGGCGAGAAATCCGTCTTCGGCAGACCGAGTACTGAGCCTCTCGACACCAGCGGATGTCCATACACAACGCAAAACAGTCAGTGCACCTTAGGTGTACCGACTGTTCCAGTGGTCCCAGCTGGACGTTATTCAAACCGCTGGCGCCCATGATGACTGATCCCCGCTGGAAACGGTTCGCGACGTAAGACCTGAACGCCCTCCGCAACTGGTCCGGAGGCGGCCAAGGACCCTGCCACCTCTACCTGCGGGATTCTGAAACCGACGCTCGGTGATACAGCTGCCCCAACGCCCGTGGGCTTCATACGTCGAGGAACCAGCGCTCGACCATTCCTGGCGGCCTACCAGGTTCGATGTAAAATTCCGCGCCGAATACCGCAGCGAAAATTTCCGGCGGCATCGCCATGAAGGACCCGATGTCGGTCGCCTGACTGGCGTGCGCCTGCATCGCAGCGCGTCGCTGAGCGATGAAATCGGAGACGTCCACCTGCCAGTGAATGTCGGCTTCCGGTGTGCCCAAAGGGTTTCCGTCATCCATCGGGCCGTCCGGATCGAACCCGGGGTCCTGGCCGGCTGCGACGACGAGGGTGTACCACTGACGCATCCGGTCGCGATTCATCGTCGCCTCCAGCAGGCGTGGCGGTCGGGCCGCGAGTTCGGCGGCTCGATGCGCGACATGGTGCACCTTGATGTGGTCAGGGTGGCCGTACCCGCCGTGCCAGTCGTAGCCGACCAAAATATCCGCGTTCTCCTCATCGAGAATTCGGACCAGACGCAAGGCCGCCTCGTCGAGATCGGCCCGGTGAAAGGACTCGGGGTCGTCGTTCTGCTGCCATCCGGTCATACCGGAATCGGCGTAGCCCAGCCAAGCGACGCGCTCGGTGCCGGTTGCCTCGGCCGACGTGTCGGCTTCCTTGCGGCGGCGGTCGATCAGCGTCTCACCGGGCGCCAGATCGTCGGGGATTTCGCCATGGTCGCCGTTGGTCCCGTAGACGACTACCACGCGATGACCCTCCTTGGCGGCGCGGGCCATCGATCCGGAGGTCTGAGAACTCTCGTCGTCGGGGTGAGCGTGGAGGAAGACGATTGTCAGCACCCGTCCATCTTGCCTGAATGCCGTTACCTCTCAGTCCGGCTATTGAAGGCCATGCGAGCCGGCCAGTTACCGGCAACTGAAGGCACCCAGCCGCCGCAATGCTGGCCCTGAAGCACGCCGTCTCCTGAACGAGACCTTCTACAGCGACGACCACCAGGACTCGATCAAGCTGCGGATGGCCGACGAGAAGGGTTCGGTATTTGCGGATCTCCCTCAGGCCGGTCGGGCTGCACGGCCGCTCATATCGCAGGAAGCCGAAAGGGGCTTACCCAGATCAGCGAGCGAACGCTGGTTTGAATAAGCCCCTCATGGTGGTCCCAGCTGGGATCGAACCAGCGACCCCTCGCGTGTGAGGCGAGTGCTCTCCCGCTGAGCTATGAGACCGTGCGGGTGTTTGACCCGGCGTTTTCGTGCCGGTCCGAACGAGAAAGAACATTAACACGCACCACCCGTGACACACCAAATCGCGTGGACAACGGCGTAAAAACGCCGTGCGACGGGGGGATCGGCGTGGGGGTGGAGTGGCGGCGGCCGAAGGAAGAGTGGCGAGTGTGCACTCAGGGCGGCGACACGCCCAGGGAGGCCGCCGTGGGTGCACGCTCGCGGATCGAGGGGAGGGCGGGGAGCGGGAATCCGGGGCGCACGCTGCTGAACGTTCACCGGGTGGTTCCGAACTACAGGGGTGTAGTTCATATTTACCCCTGTTAACCAGGCGATTTGTTACCTGCACGGATGGTCGGCTAATGTTCTCTCTCGTCAGCCGGACGCCCTGCAGGGCCCCGGGAGACAGAATGCGGATGTAGCGCAGCTGGTAGCGCATCACCTTGCCAAGGTGAGGGTCGCGGGTTCGAATCCCGTCATCCGCTCGAGAGGCCAACACGGCCTGCTTGGCGGTGTGGCCGAGTGGTGAGGCAACGGCCTGCAAAGCCGTGCACACGGGTTCGATTCCCGTCGCCGCCTCTTCTTTATTGAAGAGACAAAAGACCCGCGCGATTAGCTCAGCGGGAGAGCGCTTCCCTGACACGGAAGAGGTCACTGGTTCAATCCCAGTATCGCGCACCAACGTTCGACCAGATCAGGCCCGGTTTCCGCCGGGCCTTTCTGCTGTTCTGACCTACTTGTGACCTGACCGGTTGATCAAGGGTCCACGCCGAACACACCTCCGCATCCCTCGCAGAGGATCGGCGGCCCTTGATAGACAGTGCGCGACACGCGGATCTTCCGGCCGCAGTCGCATTCCGCCGACAGGCCATTGTTGCTGGACTTGCGTCCGCCGCGTCGGTCCGGCTCTCGGCGCCGGTACGCCACCAAGGCGAAGGCCAACTCATTCAGCTCATCTCGGTACTGGTCTCGCGTCGAGTCCGGCACCGTCGTGACCGACCATCCGATCTTCGGGTGCTGTGCGAGGAGGAGCCCTAGTTCCTCGCCGAGGGTGCGGTATCGCTCGTTGTGCCAGCGGCCCTGGCGGCTGGTGTCTTTGATTCCGCGCGTGACCGCGGTGCCGTGGGCGGCCTCGTGCAGCAGTGTCCCGAGTACATCGATTGCGCCCCGCTGGAGTCCCTCACCGCCGATGAACAGCTCATGGAGTTCGTACTCACCGCGGACCCATCGATCCGGGGCGAAGTGCCCGAGCGTGAGCTCACTACCGCCGACCGATCCGGACCCCACGGTAAGCACCACGTTGGGGACATCGGGATGGTGTGAACGGATTGCCGCCCACGCGTTTTCGAGGGCGGTGACGAGTAGTCCGGTGATGGTGTCGGAGTCGGTCATGCTCTCCGGTCCTTCCGCAGTGTCTTTGACACGTACGTGTCAACCTGCCGCGCAACAGCTTTGACACGTACGTGTCAACGGTGTGGAGTCCCGACCGAGCGTGGATTCCCTGGGCGCGCGCCGCGCTCTGTCGGGGCAGGCCCTGCGCCTGCCCTCACCGCCTGCCGGGGGCGTCGCAGAGGCTCCGGGCCGAGGAGGAATTTCCCGTCGACACTCCGCCACTGAAATCACGGACCGGACGGGGAAATTCGTCCTCGGGCGGGAGGGGCGGCGCCCGTACAATGCGGCGCGCACCCAGGGAATCCCCCGCAGCGCAACGCACTCCGGCCCACTCGCCGGACTATCGCCCGCGACTATCTGCACCGGGCACAGCCACCCCCGCGCAACCGGCCCCTCCGGACGTCACCACCGCGCCAGCGTGCCGGACGCCACCACGCACTCAACCGCCACGTACGCACCCCTCGTTACCGAACGCAACCACGCACCCAACTGCAACGCTCATTACCCAACTCAACTTACTTACTTCTCTTACTGAATCTTCTTCTTTCTCTTCTTCTTTCCCCCGCCCCGCCTCCTTCTGAAAATTAACTATGGCTCTCACAGATCACCAAATACACATTGATGGGTGTATTTGGTGATCTGTGAGAGCCAACCCCGAAACCGCAGGTCAGGAGGCGGGGCGGGGGTTCAAACGTGGGTAGAACGTGGATACTGATCTCTCGCGTTTTACCCACGTTTTTTCTCGATGTCGTGAGTTTCACCCGCGTTTCGTCGCTCACGTATCGAGTTCCACACACGTTTTATGCGAGTTTCATCCCCGTTTTTCGATTGCTGGAGTTTGGCCGATCCCGGTGTCCGGCACAGGTTTCGAGGGCCTGTCACGTCCGGGGTGGGGTGGGGCGCGTGATGGTATCCGGCGCCGCCCCTCTTCACCGAGGACGAATTTCCCCGTCCGGCCCGCGGTCGCTGTGACGGCCCGGGGATCGGGAAATTCCTCCTCGGCTCGAGATTCTGCGGCGCCGACGCGGGCAGCTGGTGCCGGGCAGGCGGGGCCTGCCCGCACTCTCCACGCGCCCCACCCCGCTACCGTGCTAATCGCTGGCGTTCGCTGCAAGGCTGAGCTTGCGACTGGTCTGTTGAACGGTTCATCGATCCGGCATCGGATCGATGATGCATCCGCCTGAAGCTCACGTAACCGACGGTGGGCTCGACACCGCTACTAGCCACGGCCCCACCTCCATTCATTTGTCACAATAGGCCCTACCAGGGGAAAGCCGAGACGAGTACCGTCATCGACTACGCAGGCGGCCGACGCAGGACGACGCCTGGTATCGATGGGAAATATTCACATGCGCAGATGCGCTCTTTTCGCGCTCGCCATCCTGACGGCCGCAGTGGTGATCACCGGATGCGGCAAATCGCCAGAACCGACTAGCACTGTCACGACAAGCGCCGCGACGCCGGAGCCTTCTCGTCAGGCAATGAACACGATCGCGCAGCGATATATCAGGCAGCACGCGACCGACCGAGGGATGTCTATCATTCAATACGGACCGCCGCTTTATCCAAACGACCTCGTGGTGGTTATGTGGGCCGAGGTCATCAATTCCGGGAAGAACTCCCGCCTCTGGTTCCGGACCAGCTTCGCGGCCGCCGGAACCAGTCTGACCGTGCTGGAATCCAAAGCGTTCCTCACCGCGGAGGAAGCGCTGGCGTGACCAGCCAGCTCGTTGCCGGGCTCGTTGCCGTTGCTCCACCAGCGCATTCGCGTTCTTCTCAAGCTGGATGAGGTTCTGCGGTTTCGCCACTTCCAGTTTCGGATAGATCAGTTTGAACACCTTGGGCCGTGTCCTTGCCGCCGCTGCGCTGTCAGTTCGCGCTCGGCATGGCGAGCTGGAAGGTGTACCGGCCAAGCTCACACCTGCTGCCGCTACGCCAATCTGTGGGCAAAGG
Organism: Nocardia sp. NBC_01503; assembly: GCF_036327755.1. Lineage (NCBI taxonomy): Bacteria > Bacillati > Actinomycetota > Actinomycetes > Mycobacteriales > Nocardiaceae > Nocardia > Nocardia sp. NBC_01503. The sequence continues at coordinate 5,464,389 of NZ_CP109596.1, read as the reverse complement.
CTGGTAGAACAATAGGGCGGAGCCCGTGCCTGCTAGTGACAGGCGCGGACTCCGCTTTCTCTTGATATTCAGTTGTGGGTGATGGTCAGCCGAACAAGGTCAACTGATTCAGGTGGGCTCTCCGATCACAGTCGTCCCGATAGAGCTTGGCCAGCTTCTTCGCCTTCCACTGCGACAAGTCGTAGTCGGTGGCGATCACCGCCCAGCTTGCACCCCGGTCGTACTGTTCCTGGATTTCCCGCCCGAGCCTCAGTTGCGTGCGCTGGCTCATCGGTTTCTTAGCGGTCGGCATGGTCGGCACCTCGACTCATGTCGTAGGCGTCTTCCCGCTGGCATTCCCCTTCTCCGATCTCGCACCCTGCCTCTTCGCAGAGCTCGCACAGGGTCAGGGCGTTCACTGTTCCGACCGCGATGTCGAAGCAGTCCCGACATCCACACCATTGGTATTCCGATCGGATACTCATGATCGGTCCTCCCGCGGCGGGTTGCCGTCGGTGTCGGTCACCTCGGGTTCGTCCTCGTCGACATCCCACGGTTCGTAGTGGCCGCAACAGCAGCAATACAACAGGAACTCCACACCGAGTGCCTGATCCTGCTGCGGGGCAGGGATTTTCGACGTGAGCATGTCACAGCAGATGAGACGGTGATTACTCATGACGCCTCCTCCGGCCGTTCGGTGCACAGGTCGTGCCGGGCCTGGAGCGCGTTCAGATCCCATTGCAGGCACTGCACCTGATCGAGCAGTCCTTTGCACTGGACCCGGAAATTGTCACGCTCGCGGATCAGCTCGGCGATATACACCGCGACCGCGGTGGCATCACGTACCGCCAGGGTGGAGTCCTGGCGATGCTTGCCGACCTTCAACGCCTCGGAGATGGCGACCAAAAGGTCTCCGGCCTCGGTGCGTGAAGGTTCGACCGTGATCACCCGCATCCGGCCGTCCGCGGTGTACAGGAACGTGAAGCGGAACACCTCACGCGTCTGCATGACCACAATCAGCTGATCGGTGTCGGGAGTAAGGGGGTTAAGTGCGGTCATTACTTCACCCCTTCCGGTCCGGTTGTCCCGGAATGGTTTTCCCGGGAATCGACGCGTTCGGAACGCGACGGGAACCCGTGCTTGAGCGCCTGTCGGACCCATTCCGGCGCGGGCCAGGAAACACCGTCGTCGTTGACGGGCTCCTGGTCCTCGACCTCGTTGTCGATGCCGGTGAATTCGCCCAGGAGCACGGTCAGCTGGCGATGCAGCAGCCGCGCTTCCTGGACCGTAAGGCATGCGGAGATGCCTTCGCAGTTGTGGTCCCACCGGATTTCCAGGTCACCGCGGGTGTCCTGTGCGCTGACCGTGGTGACCACCGTTTCCCCGCAGTTCCAGAAGAGCGTCACATGCCCGCTCCCTTTGGTTCCGACGGGTTCCACGCTGAGGCGGGTGTGTAGGAACGACATGGCTAGACCGTCCCTTCCCCTGCCGCGACGGCGTCGCCGATGGCGGCACCGATCACGTCCTGCACGCTGACCGCGTCCCAGAGCGAGAGCTCCAAGACCGAGCCGTCTGCGCTGTCCCCGGCTTGTAGTGCGATCACGATGTGATCCACGGACGCGTCGTAGTACGCGGAGAACATCAGCCGCGTCGGCACCCGCCGCACGTCATCGACGCGCGGACGCAGGTGCCGCCGGAATGGGTTGCCGATCATGCCGCACCCCGCTCACTACGCAGCGCTACAGCCGCTTCCGGAGTCAGGAACGTTGTGGGCGACAGCCACACGCCTTCACCGGATTTCACGGCCTGAGCGAGCATGGCATCGAGCAGGCCCTCACGCAGGCCGGTGAGCAGTTGCTCGGTTGCTTCGGCGTCCATGAACAGCCGACCCTCCCCGACCGTGATCACGATCTTGTTGATGTTCTCGGAGTACTTGACCTCGAAAACCGGATCGACACCCGGGCGGCTGATCGACATGATGTTCATCCATGCCTCACTCATGATCACGCCACCTCTTCCGGATCACTCTGGATCTGGGTGTACGGGTCGTCGCTGGCCACACTCGAACCGCCACCGTGGCCCGCGCCCGCCTGCGCCCGACTGTTGCGGCCGTTGCTGGCCGAACGTCGGATCGGTTTGGCGACCGCGTATTTCAGCGACGCCCCGACTTCATCGGCGACGAGTTCGATCACCTGGCGTTTGACGCCCTCGCGATCGGTGTACTCGCGCTGCTGAAGTTTGCCGACCACCACGACCCGCGCGCCTTTGACGAGCGAGTCGGCGATGTTGTCCGCGGCATCGCGGAACATGGTGCACCGCATGAACAGCGGCGCCCCGTCCTTCCACTGGTTGGCTTGCCGGTCGAACACCCGAGGGGTCGACGCGACGGTGAAGTTGACCACCGAATCGTTGGTCTTCGGAATGGTCCGAATCACCGGGTCCGAGGTCAGGTTGCCGATAACGGTCAAAGTGGTTTCACCGGACATTGTTCTCACTACTCCAATTCGATATGGGTTGTGTCCGTTAGAGATTGGTTGTCCGAAACAGATTCGGATCAGTTGGTGAAGCGTGAATAGTGTTGGGGTGTCAGCTAATTCGGCTGATTGTTGCGGTCGTAGCGGTGGTCTCCTTTCTGATGTTGTTGTTGTAAAACCTGTGGGGCATGGCCGAACCGGTCACGCCTCGGCCTGCATCTGCGCCGTCGAATCCATCCGCCATTGCGTGGCGTTCTCGGCCTCGGGCGCGGGGTGCTCCTGGTCGGCGTGCGGGGTCTCCTGCTGCTCGGCGTCGGCTTCGGCGTGCGCGGTCCCGCCCGAATCCGACTCGGCGTCCGCCTGCGCGAAATGGGGGTGCGCGGCCGAATGCTGCTGGTCGGTCTGCTGGGTCGCTCGGGGTTTGGCCTGGCCGTTCGAACCCGCAGTGGCCGTGACATCGTGCCGGGGCACGAGTTCCTCGATCGCGGCTTCCAGGCGCGCGATCCGGTGCCCGAGTTCATCGAACCGGCGCGTACTCTCGCGCTGCCACTCGCTGGCCTCGGCACCGCCGGTCGGCGCGGTGTCGGCCGCGGTCAACTGCCCGCGATGCTGGGCCAACCGGTATTCACTGGCCGCCGCCTCATACCGGGCACGGGCGGCGCCTTCGCCCTCGACCTGCTCGAACATGTTGCGAGGCACCGGTTTCGAGGCGTCATGATCGACCGCATCCAGGGCCTGGACCACCTGGCCGCGTTGTTCGGGGGTAAGGGTGGTGTCGTGGATGGTGTGTTCGATGCTGGCCCGTAGCCCCTTGAGGTAGGCGGCGGACTGGGTTTGCTCCTGCGGGCTGGCTCCGGCCGTGACGCGTGCGGCGGCGGCTTTGGCTTCGCGCTGATAGTCCTGGGTGCGGACCTGATACCACGCCCGGGTGGTCTGGGCCTGGTAATCATAGATTTTCTGGGCGTCGCGGGCCTCGGTGACGAGTTGGGCGCGCTGCTGGCGGGTCAGTTTCACCGACCCGTCGGCCGTGGCCTTCTGAAGCTGCTGCATCACCTGCAACAGCAGCGCCATCATCTGCGGCCAACTGCGGGCGACCTCATCGGATTCTCTCCCCGAGGTGGGGATGTGGTCGTTACTGAAGATGGCGGATCGTTCTTTGCCGGGCATTAGATTTCGGTCCTTTCGGGGGGGTTAAGCGGTCGTGGGGACGGTGTCGTCGCGGTCGCGGACGGCTTTCCAGGCACGCCAGCGCGCACGGACCGGGCGAGAGTGCGCGAACGCGAATCGGGACACGGATTGGCTTGTGGCCATGGCGAATTCGCGTGTGGTGTGGAATGCGGTGGACCAGTCGGGGCGACCCAGGCTGATCCAGAGGCCGTAGCCGATCCAGCCCATCAGCCATATCCGCAACGGCACCGTCGCCGCGGCCGGGGCGCCCGACGCGGCGGTCAGCCACATCAGCAGCCCGACGATCAGCAGCGCGGCCATGCCAGCGCGGGCCCGCAGCACGGTGCGACGCACGCGAACGATCCACGTGGGTCGGGTCATCTGGGTGGGATCGATACCGGAGGACTCCATGAGCGCCTGAAGCTCACCGTCCCAATCGATTCCGCGGCCGTTGTCGTTCATGCGTGCACTCCGTTCGAGTTGTTGTGGTGATGGGTGTCCAGGGCGGCCAACCACTCGGCGGCCACGGTGTCCGCGCGGTCATCGCCCGCCGGGTCGGTGTCCTCACCGGTGGCCAGGTAGCGGCGGACAGTGCGTTTGCTTACCCCGAGCTCGATCGCGATGCGGCCATGGGTCCAGTTCTGGGCGTGCAACTCCTGGGCGCGCTGGCGGCGGGTGTCCACCTCCTGCGTGGGGGTGTCCGCTTGTGTGGCAACACCTTCGGAGTCCTGTCCGGACACCCCGGACACCGTGCTGGCGGCGCGGACACGCTGGGGTGCGGCGGGTTCCACCTGGATCGCGAGCGGAACCTCACGGGCACCCACCGATTTCGGTTCACCGGTGCGCACCGACCTCGCGGGAACGGCACGAGCGGGAACAGCGCGGTCGCTGTCGGTGCTCATCGACATCAGCGCGAACCCGCACACCACCATCAGCCCGTCCAGGGTCAGTGGCCCGAATTCGGCGGCCGGATGCCCATATCCCCAGGCCATGAGCACATCTCGCACATGGCTGTAGGAAATGACGGCTGACCCGAAGGCCACTGCCCCGGCGCCGCCGTAGCGGGCTACGCCCCACATCCGCCCGCCCCGCCACTGCGCGCGGGAGAGCACCTCGACGCTGAGGAGTAGGCCGATCGGCCATACCGCGGCACCGATTTGGGGGGCGATGCCGGGTGTCCACCCCGGGGGCATGTGTGCGGCGGGTAGCCAGGTGTGTAGGACATTGGCCGCGATCGAGGTCAACGATCCGAAGACGAATCCGGTCCAGGAGACCAGCCGTCCGCGCGCTGCGGGGGTAGTGGTGCTCATCGTGTCCACCCCTTGTCCTCGGCGCTGTCCGCGTGAATGGCGGTGTCCGCCTTGCTGTCCGGGGTGTCCGTCCGCTGGGCGGCCGGTTGTCCGGGGCGGTCACCGGTGGGTTGACGGTGTCCGCTTTGGCTGGCCACGTAGGCCGCGATCGGGCGTAGATAGTCGGTCATGCCGCTTCACCGCCCTCGTCCTCGGTAAGACCCAGGTCCGCGCGGCGTGCCCGCCCGGAGTCCAGATCCCGCACCCGGGTCAGCGGCACCCGGGGCGCGGTGCTGGCGGCCCAGCGCTGCGCGTACGGGTCCGCGGGCAGTTCGGTGACCTCGTCCAGGTCGACCGGGATCACGTGTCCCCATTGGGCTTTGAGTGCGTGCACCCACACCACGTCGCCGGTTTTGAACTCCGCGAGCCGGTTCGGGTCGATGAAGAAGGTTTCGCGGTTGCCCAGGGTGCCTTCGTCGCCGACCTTGCCGCCCTTGGAATGGCGACTGTTCTCGGTGACCGGGCGTGACCCGAACACCTCGGACACCTTGCCGCCGCCTTCCAGGGCCATCAGCAGCGCACCCGACGGGCACGACTCCAGTAGTCGGCGGCGCTCATCGGGGGTTTGCCCGAGGCCGTATTGGTTTTGTGCGGCGAAGAACGCGACCACGCCCATGCCCAACAGCCGTTCGGCGATGGTGAATTGGTTGATACCGCCGGTCTTGTCCGCGACCGCGGACATCTCATCGATGATCAAAATGATTTGCCGGTCGTGCTCTCCACACGCGAACTGGGAGATGAGCGTGGTCAGGGCCGCGACCTGGGCGCGGGCGTTCTCCCCGCGGACCGTGCCTGGCACGGTGGCGTAGATGACATCGAACGAGTCCAGGGGTCGGCCGCCGTCGAAGCCCTCACCGATCGCGGCGAAGATGTTGCGGAACTTGCCCGAGACATCCCCGATCGCGGGCGGCTTGTTCAACTCCAACGCATCGATCTCGGCAAGGATCGAATCGTGGCCTGCCCACTTGGCTTTGAGATTGTCTACCGTGAGCGAGTCCAGGAACTCGGCCTTCGATTTGGGCTTGCCGCCCGGTGCGGTGACCGCCAGTTTGGTCACCCGGATGCGGTTCTGTTTGAAATGCTCCGAGCTCGCCTCGGTCGCTTGCACCGGGTTGATCATCGCTTCCAAGGTGGCGCACATGTCGTCGGTGTCCATCGACCACAAATCCAGGCGATTGGTCACCGGCCACAACGCGATCCGCTTCGGATTCACCCCCATCCGGGCCGCGATCTTCACTACCTGACGGCCGGTCGCCAGACCTGGTTTGCCGCCCTTGCAGTCCACGAGGATCAACAGCGGACGTTTCTCCCCGGTCCGCACATATCGGTGCCAGTACGCGCTGTACAGGCCCGTGCCCAACCGGACCAGCAGGGTGGTCTTGCCCGCCTTCTGGGACTTGCCCAGCACCACCATGTGCCCGAGACCCTCGATCGGGATATCGAACTTCGCGCCGCGCTTCTCCACCAACTGCGTGATGGTCGAGGGCTGGGTCGCGTCGGTGCGCTCGGACAATGACCCGAGCACCACCTTGGCCTTGAGCCAACCCGTCACCAACGGCGCCCCGTACTTGGCGGCGCGGCGCGCGGCGGCGGCCTTACCCAACTGCTGGCGGCGCTGCAAACGCCGTGTCTTCCACGGTGAACCAATGCCCTCTGTACCCAGCCGGGACAAATACCGTGCCCGATAGACCGCGGCACCGAACCAGGCCAAGGGCAAAGCGCCGGCGGTCATCGCCACCACCGCCCCGAACCCTGGCCCGTGCACCAGCACGGTGGTGCCCTGCCACCACAAGCTCACCGGCGCGAACCACGAATTCGCGACCCACATCGCCCCGAGGGTCAGCACCAGCGACCCGAACGCGTAGTTGCGGACTTGCCGGGCTTCCCAACGCCGTTTGTCCGCAACCAGATTCAGGGCGATCAGCAGCGCGATCACGAACACGATGCCCACCAGCGCGGTACCCACCACCGCGAGCACTTCGCCCACGCTGGAGACGTGCAGACTCCAGTTCGGGGCATGCCAGCCATCGGGCAAGCTCGGATTCTCGAACCGCTCCGACGACGGCGTCTGTGTCGGCCCCGGGTTGGCCGGAACAGCCGAAGACGGCAGTACCTCGGGAACCGGTGTCGGTGCCAGCGTCGGCGCGGGCACGGGCGTGGGTCCGCAATCCTGGGGAGTGATCAATGGAGTGCATCCACTCATCAGCGATCCACCTCCCCCGGTGACCGCTCCGGATTCAGCATGGTGTCCAACACCGCGCAGAGTTCCGGCGCGGACATCGTCCACAGATCCAGCGGAGTTCTCTTGCCCCACCGCGCAATTCGATCCGGGCTCGCCCCGAATTGATCGAGGGCTTCGATCGACTGATCGACGTCCAGGCGGCATTCGCCGCCCGCGGAGTCGATAACCCAGAGCACAGGACGCTTGTCCTCGGCCATGTCACCTCACCCCTTTCCGCGCCAAAGTGGCGTCCAAGTCATGGATTTCGAGATTCGACAAGCTGTCGACACCGCGCTTATTGGCCAGGCGTGCCGCGGTGCCCTCGACCGCACGCCGCAGGCCCTCACCGCGCACGAAGTACAGAACCCCGGCCAGGTCGTGCCGTTCGGCGGTCTCCAGCGCGGAGGTCATCACCTTCAGCAGGCGGCCGTCACCGAACTTGCGGGACAACTCCACCTCGATCGCCCACACCTTGTCCGGATCGGTGAAATCCCGGAACCACGCGTCATGGATACGGTCGGTCGGCTGCCCGGGCACGGTTTTGATCTGGCGCCGCAATAGGCGTTCGCTGGTCCACACCTGCGGGTTGGTGTCCAGCCCGGTCAGCGCGAGCCGCAACTCCGAAACTGCGGTCAGATGCGCCGCCGTGGACGGCTTCGGGGTCCACTCACCCGGATCGAATTCCAGATAGGCCCAAGCGATCTCACGCGTCGGATAGATCCACAACGGACCATGCGGCACCGTGTCGGGCTCATCGAAGTCACTCGAATGCCGCCACGGACCCGACGATCCGAAGTCCACACGGATCACGTGCGCCCGCCCGGCCTTCTTGAACCGGCCCGCGGTTTTGTACGCAGCCTGCACACCCTTACCCGCGGCATGCGCTGCCTTGACCAAGGTCTCGGACGACAGCCCGTACTGCTGGCAGGTGAGTTCCTCGATCCGGGTTTCCCACGGCTGCAACCGAATCTCGCTCACGGCGCCACCGCCTCACGCGGGCAGTCCGAGGGCCACAGCGCCACATTCGCAGTACCCGGAGCCGGGCACACCACCACCGTGGACGGCAACGCGGAACGACTGCCGAACAGCAGCACCCCGAGGTACACGCCCACCGCGAACACGAACGCCAGCAGAATCAGGGCCGCGAACATCGGCGAGGACATCGGCACAGCCGTCCGGCCGCGCGCATCACTCACGAAGTACTCGTTCATCGCCGACCACCTCGCCGACGACGCTGGAACGGGGACGCGGAGCTCCATACAAGACCCGCGGCACCGAGAAGCAGCAGGGCCACCAGGAGCAGACCCGCCAACTGGGGTGCGACAACCCCCAAAATGGCCATTGCAGTGAACAGCAGAAGCAGGGTCCGGATCATGCGGCACCCCCGACCGTGGGGATGGGGCGCGGCAAGGCCAGAACCTCGTCACGTCGTACCCGAATTGTGTTCGGCCCGACCATGTAACCGGTGAGTCGACCGTTGGAGATCCAGCGCCGAATGGTCGCCTCGTGTACTCCGAAAAGTTCGGCCACCTCCTGCAACGCCATATATGCACTGGTGGTACCGGCTTTTCGGCCCCTTCGAAGATTCTTGGAATCCGTCAAGGCAATCGCTCCTTTCTGTGCTCAGCGGGATGAAATCCGTTGAGATACAGCAAAACTCGCGACTACATGGGTGTAGTAGAGAGCACAGGAGGCATCAGGGGTGTGCACCCCCGATGCCGTGCACCCCGTGCACCCCCGATGAACCGCCGCCGCGTCGCACGAGGTGGGCGGTATGTTGGTGCGCGTGGAACATCTGCTACCGCACGCAACATCCGCCGACGTACAGGCGCAGAAACCCACCGTCGCCGTGCTACCGATCGGGAGTTTCGAGCAACATGGCGCCTTCCACCCGCTGGTCACGGATACGGTGATCGCCTGTGCCATCGCGAAACGGATCGCTGAGGACTACGCACTCTTCCTATTGCCGCCGGTCACGATGTCTCTCTCCCATGAGCACGCCGGTTTTCCCGGCTCGGTGAGCATTCGCGCCACAACCTTGGTCGCGATAGTCAGCGACGTCGTGGAGTCGTTGCGTTCGTCCGGAATTCGCCATGTGGTTCTCGTTAATGGCCACGGCGGCAACTACGTCTTACAGAACGTCGTGCAGGAAGCGAATGTGGCAGACCGGCAAATGACCTTGTTTCCTCTGCCTGTCGACTGGAACCGAGCACGCGCAGACTCCAGCATGGAAACAGACAGCCATGAGGACATGCATGCTGGTGAACTCGAAACTTCAATCCTTCTCCACGTCGCACCCGAACTTCTTCGAGCCGGTTACGACAACACGGATTGGCGCGCAGATGATAGAAAGTTCCTGCTCATGAAGGGTATGAGCGAATACACGCAAAGCGGGGTTATTGGCTTTCCTTCGCTCGGCACTGCCGAAAAAGGAAAGCGGACATTGGAATCGCTGTCAGAGTCGTTCAAACACCATCTGGAAGCTTTGATCGGCTAGCATCCCGATAGAGATCAAACTATTTGCTCCAGTGTGGCTTTCAATTCGCAGACAGCATCACCGCGAATTGTGTTAGCCCGCTTGGAAACATCTTGCAGGACAGCGAGCGAACGAGCAGACGGAGCCAACCGGAACAGCTTCGTAGCCTGGACTGCCATCCGTGTTGCTTCTTCGAATTGACCTGCCCCCAGGCATGCCGCCGCCATCCGGGCCGAACAGAGTCCTTGATCTCGTCGCTGGCTGGCTGGCCAATCCGCAAGCCCCGATGCATAGGTTTCGATAGCTCGTCCTGGCTGTCCCAGCCGAACCCAGCTATGTGCGGCCTCCATCTCGATGTAGGACGGTGTGCAGTACTTAGCCAGGTTCCCTGGCCTGTCGGGGTAAATTTCGAGTGCTTGCACCATGGCGGAATCAAGTGCCCTGCGGCAATCGTCAACCTCCCCGGTCATCGCGTGCGCGTTCGCCAGCTGCCGGAGGGCGACAGCACGCAACTCCGGCGTGATGTCGTCCCAGCGACGAAGGGCGGCATTCGCGAGTCCCAGCCCTTTTGCGGCATACCCGCGGTCAGTCGCAATGTTGCTCTTCCGCATGAGCACGTAGGACGTGAGATGGGTGTCCCCCAGCTCCTCGGCATAGTCCATCGCCTGATTGGTCCAATACATCGCGGCTTTCAAATCACCAGAGTCCTGGAACAGCCAACCAGCAAACTCGCTGAATCTCGCGCCAACTTTCAATAGTGGTTCCCGCAGGTTGCCCCTCGCCTTGCCGCAGAGCTCCTCAACCACTGTCAATTCACCGCGAAGAGCGTCGAGGATGTATCGAGGGCCGGTAAGTGCATCCATGCGGACGTGCTCGGCCAGCAGGAACTGGAGGTGCTCGACAAATGCTGGGTCGATCTCGTCTGATGCGAGTGGAATGATTCCCGACCGAACTATAGTCAGACCACTATGAGTCTCCTCAGACTCGATAGTCTCGGAATCTTGTGACGAATAACCGATTTCGTCCACCGTCACAGTTCGCCCGGCCAACTCGCTGAGGGCCTGCGCAAGCACTTCCGCGCTGCGGGCATTGGGGCGATGTACGCCCGCCCGATACCGGCCGATGGTGCCACCACCCGGGTTGACTGGCTCTCCGCCGTCTCCCTGACTGCATTCGATCATCTTGCGAGCGATGGTCTTGTTGGGCAACCTTAGCCTGGCGATCAGTTGGTCCAGGTGCTCGTTGGGCCGTGTCAGCTGTTGTCTGGTCGCATTCATCGATGCCTCCCCTTGCCGCACCAGTACAGCACGGCCCACCGACGTATTCTCAAGATTCCCAACACATTTCCGCCTTCATATCCGCGGCCTTCTTCTCGATGTCGTACCGATCGGCCGCGACCGGCGAGACTGGACAGCTTTCGCCCGAGTGTTGCTGTTCGTCGCGTTGCCACTCTCCTGCTCCGTGAATTTGGAGAGTGCAACTGCGATTGCCGTATCCCGGTCCTGAGCTGCGTGCTGATAGCGCATAGCGGCACCAGGCGTCGAATGCCCGAGACGATCCATGAGCTCCTTGAGCGTCGCGCCGGTAAGAGCGGCTAGCACCGCACCGGTATGCCGAAGGTCGTGCAAAGTCAGATCTGCTCTACCCTCATCCCGCGGATCGACGGTGTCAGCTTCAGCCCAGCGACCAGCCACCCGGCACGCGCGGTACCAGTGGCGCGTAAACGTTGACGGCGCCAGGTGTCCCCCATGAGATGCGGGGAATAGCAGAGCATTCGGTCCGGCGTCCACATGGTCGCGGAGGTGATTCTCAATCACCGATACCAAGTGCGGAGGTATCGACACTTCTCGGATTCCGGCCTCAGACTTCGGTGCCTTGACCTTCCGAACCGCGACGCCTTTCTCCTCACTCTTGAGGCGGACGACACCCCGCTCGACATAAACCCTCCGGCGGCCTAGGTCAATGTCCTTGCGGCGCAACTCTGTTAACTCACCGAACCGCAACGCGCACCAAGTAGCCAGCAAGGCCATCAGGCGGAACCGCTTCGGCAGAGTGGAGACGATCGTCTCGAGCTCCCCCAAGGTGGCTGGCCGGATGATCCTCGCGCGCTTCACCGTGCCTGCTCCCTTGATCCGGCACGGGTTCCGCTTCAAGGGAACTTTGGGATCATCGACCGCGGTGTTGAAGATCGTGGAGCAAAGGCCATATACGCGGGCACGAAGGGTCGGGGTATCCGGGTTCAGCTTTGCGAACCATCGTTTGATGTCGTCTTCGTCGATAGAGGCGATCGGGTATTCACCGAGTGCCGGAAGAATATGTGCGTCAAGCCAATCCCGGTAGTCGCCACGAGTCCGTTCTTCGAGCTCGCGCTCCTTGATCCATCTCTCCGCGTAGTCTCCGAACAGCAGTCGGGTGTCCGGTGGCACTTCGATGTCAGGCGGTTGCCACCGCTTGCGGATGATGTCCGACTGGACAGTCGATAGCCAGGCACGGGCGTCCTGCTGGGTGAGGAAATAGGTCGGTGCCGAGTACCGGCGCCCGTTCGGTCCGTAGTACCGCGCCCGAATCCGTCCAGTCGGCAACTCATCGACCGAGCCGAACGTCCCGGCCTTTCGGTGCTTCCTGCCCTCACCACGGACCATGAAATTCTCCCGGCTTCCTGCCGCTACTGACCTGAGTCTGACCTCATCTGACCTAGACCTGACCTGCGCTGCTGACCTAGATCTGACCTGAGAGAAGTGTATCGATGTTCACCGATGCCAACTAGAGTCTCGGCCGAACCAGCGAAAACTACCTGATGACAGTACATTTCGGCTGATCAAGCCTACTTCACTAACCTGTAGCGTCACTGGTTCAATCCCAGTATCGCGCACCAGAGTAATACCAGGTCAGGCCCCCTTTCGAGGGGGCCTTTCTTGTGTGTTGCCGCAAGAGATCAGCCCGGTTTCGAAGACACTGCGCGCGACTCGAATCTTCCAGCCGCTAGCGAGTCGATGTTGACGATCGCTGTCGAAGGTGCTCGGCAAGCGCGTACCAGAGGTGATAGTTCGCGATGAGCGGAATGGGGCTGTAGGCGACGGGCTTTCGCTTGCCTCCGGATTTCCCGGCGACGACCCTGACGTTTCCGTTGTCGATCTCTATCGCGAGAATCTCGGACCATGGTGTCAGCCGTTTGCCCTGAGCGAGGTATTGCGCAGACACTCGGATCGGTCCGAAGTCGAGCTCAAGCCCCTGATCCAGGTCGGCCAGGGCGGTGGCGAACCGGCGCGCGACAATCCCGCGGCCGATGGCCGCACCCCACTCCGGTCCGCCCGCGTAGCCGCCCGGAATCCACATATGGGTTCCGGACAGATCGGCGAGGGTGAGTTCTCGCCCTGCCGTATCGGTCAGCCGGTAGCGGTATCGGGAGTACTCGGTTTCTCCGGTCGTCATCCAAACGACGCTCCGGATTGTGACGAAGACCGTTGTGTCGCTGTACTGAACGACCCTGCTGGCGGTACCGGCACCGATCGCGATCAGTCCGTTCTCATACAGTTCGAGCCGAGATCCGGCACGCACGTGCCGAACACGAGCGCGTGCCCGGAGGGCGATAGGCCCCACCAACACCAGCACGCAAAGTCCCGTCGCGATCGCGCCCGTCAGCGGGCCCACCGCGAACAACAACGCCGTGACAACTCCCAGCGACACCGCGCCGACCAGGTACCTGCTCCAAGGCAGTCGCAGTGTTGTCCACAAGTAGGTGCCGACATGGGCGCCGAGACCTTCGGACTCGGCCAATGCCGCAATCCGCTCCGTCGCGTGCGGGTCGTCGTCCACGGGGGAAGTCCGTTCGGGCATCCTCGGCTCCTGTCATCGGTACGAACTCGATCTCCGCCTGGACTCGATTCGTACACAGGAGAATTCGCGCGTCACACGATGCGCCCGTCAACTCACCTACCTGGCGTGCGCGCCGGACGTTACCAGCGGACACCTGTATATGTCCGCACAATCTGCCGCGGTGCGGGCCGCCGCGCGGCGGTCGCCTCGATCGTCCAGCCCTGCGCTCCATCTCAGCTGGACCACAAGCCGCGATAATCCCGAGGTTGGTCGATCACAGTACCGTGCACCGTAATCGGCGACATGGCTGTCAAAATGTCGGCATGACGGTTCCGGTGCACGGCAACAACCCGCAGGGGCGCTATCCCCAACCGCCGAGGCGGCCCAAGCGCGGTCCGATCAAGGTGTCGTGGTGGTGGATGCTGTTGTTGATCGCGGGCGCGCTGGTACTGCTTCCGCTGGCACTGCTGGCGGGGATCGCGCTCACCGGGTCGCATCATGATCCGGCGTCCACCGTTGCGCCGGTTCGGGTTTCGAACACGGAACCGGCGACTCTCACGCCGGTGAAGCCCTGTTATCCGTTCCAGTTGGATTGCACGCCGGGATAATTCGAGTCAGCGCTCGGCGTCGACCCACTCTTCCGGCGGTAGTTCGCGCAGGTAGCGTTCGAGTGCCTCGTGCGAGAAGCGGTAGACCGCACCGGACTGGCGGAACATATGCCGGCGGTGCGCTTCCTCCAGGAACGGCAGTAGGTCGCCGGGCAGATCGCCGGTCAGCCGTAACCAGCCGCGGGTCAGCAGTGCCCACCGGCCGTAGGCGTTGTTCGCGACACCGCTGCCGATACCCGCGACGGCTCCGTACGTGAACGCGCCCAGTACGCCGATGATCGTCAGCCCGGTCACGAATGTCGTCGACGCCGCGTAGGTCGCGAAGATGGCGGCGGTGTAGTAGCGGAAGTGTCGGCGGCTGTTCTCGACCATCTCGATCGGTGTGGCGAGTTCGTTCGCGTCGATGGGGGCCTGGGGGCCGTATACGAAGGCGAGTAGGACGCCGTAGACGATCGCGGCGGCAATCCATATCCAGAAGGAACCCGCGGGGCGGTCGAGTATCGCGCCGATCAATGCCAGCACGAAACAGGTCAAAGCGCCACCGCTGGCGGCGATCTGGATCTCCTTGCCGAGTCCCTTACGACCGGGCTGCTTCGCCCAGTGCTGCACCAGGGAAGGCGGAACCGCAGCCACGAGACCGCCGATCGTGAACAGAAACCAACCCACCCGACCGAACGAGTGCAGGCCGAGGACCACCAGGGGGTAGCCGACGCATACGGCGGTGAGACCGTAGAGCGGCGCTTTGACCAATTCATAGCGGAGGTTCCGCCGGGCGGCCGGACTGAACAATTGCACCTGGATCGGCCGCTCGCCCTCATAGATCCAGCCGTACGCGGCTCCCGCGACCGCACCCAGGACAAGTCCAACCCCGGTACCGCCGAGAGGTGGATGGATGCCGAGCAGCGTGACACGGCCCGCGATGGCCAATCCCGCGGCCGCGCCCATCAGGGCGGCGCAAAGTCCGAAGACCAGCAGGCGTAACGCGCGTGGTGCGCCGTTTCCCAGTCTCCACCACTGTATTTCGCCGTCCTGTACCTGTCCGGCGATGAAGTGCAGCCAGCGCTTGGCATCCGAGCGATCGTAGTGCCGTGCGGGCCGCTCGCCTTCCTCGTAGCCGGGAGGCGTGTCGTTCACCGACTTCGGATACAGGGTGTTGACGAATCCCGCGCAGAGGTGACGCTCGAGTTCCCGTGTACTCAGCCAGGATTCGTCGATCAACTCCCGCGGATTCTGGTGCGCGGCAGCCGATCCGTACATGACGTGCGCCAGCGAAACCATCAGCGGACTGTCGAGTACTTTCCGGAGTACGTCGGTGTCCGACTCTGCGGCCGTCATGCGGGCGAGGACTTGATTCCAGAGCGCGCGCCCTTCCTCCGAATGCGCCTTGGCGGGCAGGAATTCGCGGACGTCGTCCAGCGTGAGCGGTTCGAGCACGATCGCCCAGGCTCGACGCAGCGGACGGCTGTGCTCGACGGTTTCGCGGTACTCGTCTCGACGGCATGCCACGACGAGCGGGATATCCACGCCGCTCAACGCTTCGAGCGCGTAGGTGCGCCGCGGAACCTTCTTGTACTCGTCCAAACCGTCCAGCATCGGCAGGATTCGATTGCCTGCCAATAGCCGTCCGGCATCCTCGATGCTGATGCCCGGATGATCGCGATTGATCACCGACGCCATCCATTTGTACGCGCCGACTTTTCGCGCATTCCAGGATGCGAGGTTGAAGATGACCGGTACCGGGCTGGCCGGATCGCGCGTGGTCTCCTCCCCAAGCATGGCGAGCGCCAGGAAGTTCACCAAGGTTGTTTTGCCCGAACCGATCTTGCCGAGCACGACCAATCGGCCCGAGGGGATCTCCTGGTACATCTGCGCGATGTCCTGGAATACGCCGTGTCGCAGCGCATGCTCCTCACGCCCGACCGGGATCTCCTCCCACGGAACGACCAGCCCGGTGTCGGCGGCCTGCCAGCGCACGCCGAGAATCGGCGGGTAGTCCACCCGCCAGCGGCGGACTTCTTCTTTGAGCTCGCGCCGGACGACATTCGCGAGCTTGTCCGCCAGATCGTCCAGCGTGCGATTGACCGCGAGCAGGCGATCCCGCGGAATATCCCGTCGCCGGGTCGGGGGCCAGTTGTCCGCGATCGCCGAGAGTGCCGCCGGGACGGCGGGATCCTCGGCGTCGAACGATGTCTCCAAGCCCCTGGTCAATGCCTGGTAGCCCAGACCTTCGTGTTTGATGCACACTTCGGCCAGCCGCCGGAGATCGAGCACGGGTGGGTGATCGGGGCTGAAGGTCATGCGGCTCTTGATGTATTCCGGCATGCCACCCGCGAAGGAGTACCGCCCGCTGTAGCCTGCCAGCGCGTTGATCCGCGCCAGCGCCCTGGCTATGACCAGCGCGGGCGGTTCGGGCGGGGTGCTCGTCATGAGGCGGGCCAGCACTCGCGGACCGTGGCCAGGGCCCGGCCGACCGCGGGGTCATCTTGTTCCAGGAGTTCGGTCATTGCCGCCATCAGGTCCTCGCGCCCCCGCTCCTCGTATCTGAGGCAGACATCGACGACCTGACGGAGGTCGAGCATCGGCGAGTTGTCCGGGCTCAGCACCACGTAGTTCTTTATCCGCGAGGGCATTCCGCCGACGAACGCGTGGCGGCCGCTGTGCCGACCGAGCGAATCGATATCGGCCAGTGCCCGCGTGATCGCGGTGCGGCGGTCCTTCGGAGCCGCGGGTGATCCGCCGGCAATCGGGCTTGCCGATGCCTCGATTTCACTCAGCAGTCTCGCTCGGAGAATCCGATAGACCTCTGATTCCCGGGAATCCGGCCGAATGATCGACGAGTGGTCCCCGGGAAGTGAACCAGTGTAAGGGAATACGAATGTCGCCGACGTGAACTTGACTACGTTGTCCGACAATCCGGCGTACGCCTCGAACGGGATCGGCACGGTCGTATCGGACGCCGATTTGGCATGCACAACGCGCTCGAAGAGCTTGCGTTGCGTATCGGTGACATGTTCGGCAATCGGTTTGAGTTCCGCCTCTTGGGCATTGGGGACGACTCGGCCGGCCAGACTCCGGAGCATCGACGCGTAGTTCGAGCCCGAGTTGGGCGTCGCGAACAGCAGCACCCGTTTCACTCGCCGCAGGTCCTCACCGCGGCCCAGGTCGAGCTGCTGCACCAGATACCGC
Organism: Nocardia sp. NBC_01503; assembly: GCF_036327755.1. Taxonomy (NCBI): domain Bacteria; kingdom Bacillati; phylum Actinomycetota; class Actinomycetes; order Mycobacteriales; family Nocardiaceae; genus Nocardia; species Nocardia sp. NBC_01503. Next base: position 5,447,113 of record NZ_CP109596.1, on the reverse strand, counting down.
TGGACGACAAGGCCGCCTTGGCTGTGGGCCGCGAAAATGATCGGAAGCTGGGGCGGCACACTCTCTTTCACCGTCGTCGCCAGGGCGGTGGCGATCGCCGAAATACTGGGGAATGTTCGATTCGGCCGCAATTCGATCTTTCCGGTTGCGTACTCGAAGTTGACAATTGAGACATTCTGCCCCAGCGTTGGGTCGCCTTCGAGGAGATCGATCATCGGTTCCCAGGCATGACCGTCGGAATTGATGCCGTGAATCAGCACCAGCACAACCTTCGCCATGCGCAACTTCTCCCCATCGCTTCAAATCCAGTGCGGCACAACTTCAAATAAATTCTAGCCGCAATGACGCTGAAGAAATCGGTGAATATTGCACGGGGTTAACCGACCATCCGGTCCCCTCGAAATCGCTCTCGATAGCAAACCGGGGGCCGACTTCACCCCCGATGCGCTCCCACGCAACCCTCAGCTCGGGTCAGCGAGGCGAAGGTGGTGTCGTAGGTGAGGCGGTCGATGGCGACGCAGGTGGTCTTGGCGCCGGGCATCCCGAGGCGGCAAGTACCGACCACACAACCAACAAATTACGCATTTCGGACATGCTACGAGATGTGCGCGGCGCTTCAGGGTCGGCTGAGTTCGCGATATGTTCTAGCGATGACCGGTACACCCGCAAACGCGCAGCACCTGCGTGACCTGGCCAGATTGCGCCGGGTGCGCGATCGCATCGATCGGGAGTACGCGCAGCCGCTGGATGTCATGGCACTGGCGCGGGACGCGCATATGTCGGCCGGGCATTTGAGTCGGCAGTTCAAGCTCGCGTATGGCGAAGCGCCGTACAGCTATCTGATGACCCGTCGGATCGAGCGGGCCATGACGCTGCTGCGACGTGGGGATATGAGTGTCACCGAGGTGTGTTTCGCGGTGGGCTGTTCGTCGCTGGGCACCTTCAGCACGCGGTTCACCGAATTGGTGGGGGTACCGCCGAGCACCTACGCCAAGCAGGAGGCCGAGGCGACGGTCGGCATTCCGGCGTGTGTGGCCAAGCAGGTCACCAGACCGGTCAGGAATCGAGAAGCGTCGGCTTCGGATCAGTAAATAGGCTGATCACAGCAAGACCGGAACATTCGAGCCGGGCCGTGTATCGCGGTCGGACGGCCCGCCGCGCAACCCTGTGGACCCGACACAGATGGAGAGAACATGAGCACCCCCGCGAAGACGAAACAGCCCGCACCGCATGCCGCGGACAGCCACGAGTGGATCCGCGTGTACGGCGCGCGGGTGAACAATCTCAAGGATGTCAGCATCGCGATTCCCAAGCGGCGGCTGACGGTCTTCACCGGCGTCTCGGGTTCGGGTAAGAGTTCGCTGGTGTTCGGCACCATCGCCGCGGAGTCGCAGCGGTTGATCAATGAGACGTACAGCAGTTTCGTGCAGGGGTTCATGCCGTCGCAGGCACGGCCCGAGGTGGATGTGCTGGAGGGTTTGACCACCGCGATCCTGGTGGATCAGCAGCGGATGGGGTCGGATCCGCGCTCCACGGTCGGTACCGCCACCGACGCCAATGCCATGCTGCGGATTCTGTTCAGTCGGCTCGGTAAGCCGCATATCGGTTCGCCGCAGGCGTTTTCGTTCAATGTGGCGTCGGTGAGCGGCGCTGGTGCGGTCACGGTGGAGAAGGCCGGGCGGCAGATTCGGGAGAAGCGGACGTTCAGCATTACCGGCGGTATGTGCCCGCGGTGTGAGGGGCGGGGCGCGGTCAATGACATCGATCTGACGCAGCTGTATGACGAGAACAAGTCGCTCAACGAGGGCGCGCTGACGATTCCCGGGTACAGCATGGACGGCTGGTTCGGTCGAATCTTCACCGGCTGTGGATATTTCGATCCGGATAAGCCGATCAAGAAGTACAACAAGCGTGAGTTGAACGATCTGCTCTACAAGGAGCCGACGAAGATCAAGGTCGACGGCATCAACCTCACGTATGAAGGGTTGATCCCGCGTATTCAGAAGTCGATGCTGTCCAAGGATGTGGACGCGTTGCAGCCGCATATCCGGGCGTTCGTGGAGCGGGCGGTCACCTTCAGCGTCTGCCCGGAATGCCACGGGACGCGGCTGAGTTCGGAGGCACGATCCTCGAAGATCAAGAAGATCAGCATCGCGGACGCGTGCGCCATGCAGATCAGTGATCTGGCGGAGTGGGTCAAGGGGCTCGATGAACCCGCGGTGGGGCCGCTGCTGGAATCGCTGGGGCAGACCTTGGATTCGTTCGTGGAGATCGGGCTCGGGTATCTGAGCCTGGATCGCGCCTCGGGGACGCTGTCGGGCGGAGAGGCGCAGCGCGTCAAGATGATTCGGCATCTGGGATCGTCGCTGACCGATGTCACCTACGTATTCGACGAGCCGACGGTCGGCCTGCATCCGCATGACATCCAGCGGATGAACGATCTGCTGCTTCGCCTGCGGGACAAGGGAAATACGGTGCTCGTGGTCGAGCACAAGCCGGAGACGATCGCGATCGCCGATCATGTGGTCGATCTCGGGCCGGGCGCGGGTTCGGGGGGTGGCACGGTGTGTTTCGAAGGCACCGTGGAGGGGCTGCGCAAGAGCGACACCATTACCGGACGGCATTTCGACGATCGCGCCGCGGTCAAGGACGCGGTGCGAAAGAGCAAGGGCGCGCTGAAGATCCGCGGCGCCAAGACGCATAACCTGCAGAACGTGAATGTGGATGTGCCGCTGGGGATTCTGACCGTGGTGACCGGCGTCGCGGGCTCGGGCAAGAGCTCGCTGGTGCACGGGTCCATTCCGCGCGGTGCGGACGTCGTCTCCATCGATCAGGCGCCGATCAAGGGTTCGCGACGCAGCAATCCCGCCACCTACACCGGCCTGCTGGAGCCGATCCGTAAGGCGTTCGCCAAGGCCAATGGCGTGAAACCCGCGCTGTTCAGCGCGAATTCGGAGGGCGCGTGCCCGGTCTGCAATGGCAACGGGGTCATCTACACCGATCTCGCGGTCATGGCCGGTGTCGCCACCACCTGTGAGGAGTGCGGCGGTAAGCGTTTCCAGGCGGCGGTGCTCGAATACCACTTGGGCGGTAGGAATATCGCCGAGGTGCTGGCCATGTCGGTCTCCGAGGCCGAGGAGTTCTTCGGCGCTGGCGAATCGAAACTGCCTGCGGCACACAAGATCCTGGAACAGCTGGCAGCCGTGGGACTCGGCTATCTGACCATCGGGCAGCCGCTGACCACCCTGTCCGGCGGTGAACGACAGCGTTTGAAGCTGGCCACGCATATGGGCGAGAAGGGCGGCATCTACGTCCTGGACGAGCCGACGGCGGGCCTGCACCTGGCCGATGTCGAGCAGCTGCTCGGTCTCCTCGACCACCTCGTCGATTCCGGCAAGTCGGTCATCGTGGTGGAGCATCACCAGGCCGTCATGGCGCATGCCGACTGGATCATCGACCTCGGCCCCGGCGCGGGTCACGACGGCGGCAAGGTCGTCTTCGAAGGCACGCCCGAAGCGCTGGTGTCCGCGCAATCCACGCTGACCGGCGAACATCTCGCCCAATATGTGGGCCGATCAGGAATCAAGAAGCGCGCTGCCCGGGCGCGCGGATAGCGTTTGCGTCATGGACCTATCGATTCTCAATACCTTCCTCCCGATGGACGATCCGGAGGCTTCGCTGGCGTTCTACCGCGACACTCTCGGTTTCGAGGTTCGCAATGACGTCAAGTACGGGCCGATGCGCTGGATCACCGTCGGACCGGTCGGACAGCCGGGGGTATCCATCGTGCTGCACCCGCCGGGCGCGGATCCGGGTGTCACCGATGAGGAGCGGCGCGTGATCACCGAGATGATGGCCAAGGGCACGTTCGCCACCATCGTGTTGACCACCTCGGATGTCAATGGCGTCTTCGACAAGGTCCAGGCCACCGGCGCGGAGGTCGTACAGGAGCCGATGGATCAGCCGTATGGATTGCGGGACTGCGCCTTCCGCGATCCGGCCGGTAATCACGTGCGAATCAATCAGGCGCTCTGAGCCTGCGGCCAGGGCAGGGTGGCTCGCAGTGTGAAGCCGCCCTGCGGCCGGGCGCCGAAGGCGAGGGTGCCGCCGACCAATTCGGCGCGTTCGGTGAGGCCGAGCAGGCCGTAGCCCGAGCGCGGAGCGGGTTCGGTCGCGCCGGGCGCTCCGGAGTCGCTCACGGACACGGTGAGGCCCTCCCCCGGCGCGCCGTCGAGCAGGATCCAGACCGTCGCGCCGGGGGCGTGTTTGCCGACATTGGTGAGGCCCTCCTGGACGATGCGGTACGCGGTGCGCGCGCTCGTCACGGGCGGGTCCGCCTCGGTCTTGTCGGTGAGGGTCACGGCCAGTCCGGAGTCGCGGGCGTCGGCCACCAGGGTCGGCAGCGCGGCCAGGGAGGGCTGCGGCGGTTCGGGCGGGTCGGTGGCGTGCAGTTCGTCGGCGCGCAGGACGCCCAGGACGTCGCGGAGTTCTTCCAGAGCCTGCCGGGAATTCTCGGCGATGGTTTGGGCGATCGAACCGACCTGTTCCGAACTGAGATCGGGGCGATAGGTGAGTACGCCCGCCTGCATGGCGACCAGTGAGATCCGGTGCGCGAGTACATCATGCATTTCGCGGGCGATTCTGTGCCGCTCCAGGATTCGCGCCTCGGTGGCGCGTGCGACCTGTTCGCGTTCGGCGATCTCGGTGCGCTGTTGCAGGGACCAGATCACCTCGCGGCGGGAACCCACCGCGACGCCGACAGCGACTATCGCGCCCATGGCGACAACCAGGAAAGCGAGGGTGTACCAGCCGGAGCCGGGCAGTTCGTTCTGCGCGTTGAACTCCGGATAGACCCGCGTCATCATCATGCCGGCGAGGACCCCGACGACCGCGATCGGCAGGATCTCCCGCAGCCGCCGCCGGGTCGCCAGCGAACACAGTGCCAGTATCGAAGGCCCGCTGGCCGTGGTCGACACCGCCGACACAGCGGTTGTCACCGCGGCGACCGCCACCGGCCAGCGCCGCCGGAAAAGCACCAGCACCAGGCAGCAGACGCCGAGAATCGGGTCCACCACGCACAGCCAGATCAGCAGCAGCGAGGGAACGCCCGCGTCCATGCCCTGTTTGGCGATGATCCAGGACAGCACGGCGAACAAGATCACTACCAGCTGCCGCCAGCCCTCCTGCCACCACCGCAGCGGTGCGGGCCCCGGGCGCACGGCCAGACTGGTTTGGGTCATCCAACCAGCATTGCCGGTCTCCCCCACCCTCGCGCATCGGCCTGGGGTCGCGATCGGCAGCGACCCAGGTATGACCTTGTCCGATCGGGGCTAGGGGTATGGCCACATATGCGAAAAAGCCCAGGGCGATTCGGCTTACGGTTATGCTCGCTAACGATCCCGTTCCGTGGGGAGGTTGGGGCCCTGGACCAGCTGTGGAGCTTTCTCGTCGACCATCGTCGTCAGCTGATAACCGATAGCTATCTGCATGTTTCGGCCGTGGTGCAGTCGGTGGCGATTGCCACGGTGGTGGCCGTGCTCGTCGCCGTCGCGGTCTATCGGAGTCCACTGGGAGCCGCGGCGGCCACCGCAACGGCCAGCATTATTTTGACTGTTCCGTCATTCGCACTGTTGGGGTTGCTGATTCCGTTCATGGGTTTGGGTGTGCGGCCGACGATTACCGCGCTGGTGCTGTACGCGCTGCTACCGATTCTGCGCAATTCGATTGTCGGATTGGCGGCTGTCGATCCGGCGGTGTCGGATGCCGCGCGGGGTGTGGGGATGAATCGGCTGCGGGTGCTGACCCGGATCGAGTTGCCGCTGGCGTGGCCCGCCATTCTCGCGGGAATGCGGATCAGTACGCAGATGCTCATGGGCATTCTCGCTATTGCCGCCTATGCCAAGGGGCCGGGGCTGGGGAATCTCATTTTCGCGGGGTTGTCGCGGCTGGGCAGTCCCAATGCGGTGCCGCAGGCACTGACCGGCACGGTGCTGATAGTGGTGCTGGCGCTGCTGCTCGATGCGATTCTCGTACTCATCGGCCGATTCACCACACCGGGGAGAGTTCGTGACTGAAACCCTTGCGACGCAGGAGATTTCCGGTGTCGAGATCGTGCTGTCGGAGGTCACCAAACGCTATCCGGGGCAGGCGGATCCGGCGGTGGACAAGGTGTCCATGACCATTCCGGCCGGGGAGATCGTGGTGTTGGTCGGACCGTCGGGGTGCGGTAAGACCACGACCATGCGGATGATCAATCGGCTGATCGAACCCACCTCGGGGGCGATTACGATCGGTGGCCGCGAGGTGCTGGGCATGAATCCGGATACGCTACGGCGCGGCATCGGGTATTCGATTCAACAGGCCGGGCTGTTTCCGCATATGACGGTCGCCAAGAATGTCGCCACGGTGCCCGGATTGATCGGCTGGGATCGCCACCGGATCAATGATCGCGTGGATGAGATGCTCGGCTTGGTGGGTCTGGACCCCGAGACCTTCCGAAATCGATTCCCGCGCCAGCTCTCCGGTGGGCAACAGCAGCGCGTCGGGGTGGCGCGGGCGCTGGCCGCGGATCCGCCGGTCTTGCTGATGGATGAGCCGTTCGGCGCGGTCGATCCCATTACCCGCGGGCTGCTGCAGGATGAGTTGCTGCGCTTGCAGGCCGAGCTGCGCAAGACGATTGTCTTCGTCACGCATGATTTCAATGAGGCGGTCAAGCTCGGCGATCGAATCGCTGTGCTGGGCAATCGGTCTCGGATTCTGCAGTACGACACTCCGGCGGCGGTGCTGGCCGAACCCGCCGATGAGACGGTGGCCGGGTTCGTGGGTGCCGATGCCGGGCTGAAACAGCTGACGCTCACGCGGGTGCGGGAGGTGCCGCGCGGGGAGTGCGCGGTCGCGCGGGAATCCGAAGCGGTGGAACCGTTCCGGAAGGCGATCAGCGACAGCGGCCGGGAGTGGGGGCTGGTGCTGGACGATCAGGGCCGGCCGTTGCGGTGGGTGACGCTGACGCAACTCGCACAGGCGGATTCGCTGCGCGCGGCGGGAACCGCGGTGGGCGGCATGGTTTCGCTGGACTCCACGCTCCAGGGGGCGCTGGAAACCCTGCTCGCGGAGAGTAATGCCAATGCCGTTGTCACCGGGCGGCGTGGTGAGTACGTCGGTCTGATCACCATCGACACTCTCGTCGCGCATCTGTCCCACATGCGAAATACGCACGCGCACAAAGGTTCCGACGGGGATGGCGGGCGATGACCGCGCCGACCCCGCAGACCGAGCGGCGGGCGGAGCGGATTCGGCTGCTCGCCCAGCCGGTGCTGGCCGTCGCGCTCGGTGCCGGAGTGCTGGTGTGGGCCTTCGCCCGCGATCTCACCGTCACCCAGCAGGCCAGTTTGAGCGCGAGCAATATCACCACCGTCGTCTGGCAGCACGTGCGGATAACGGTGACCGTGGTGGCGATCGTCGTGCTGATCGCGGTTCCCCTGGGCACCCTGCTGACCCGGGCCCGATTTCGCCGTCTCGCACCGCTTTTCGTCGGACTCGCCAATATCGGCGCGGCCGCGCCCGCCATCGGTTTGATCGTGCTGTTCTACCTGCTCACCCGGACCACCGGATTCTGGATCGGCGTCGCGCCGATCGTGCTGTTGTCACTGCTACCGGTGCTGCGCAATACGATTCTCGGCTACAAGCAGGTCGATCCGATGCTCGTCGACTCCGGGCGCGGACAGGGCATGTCCGCTCTGATGGTGTTGCGCCGCATAGAGTTTCCGCTCGCCGTCCCCTACATTCTCGCCGGTTTACGCACCTCGCTGGTGCTGGCCGTCGGCACCGCGACATTGTCATTCCTGGTGAGCGCGGGCGGTTTGGGGATTCTCATCGATACCGGCTACAAGCTGCGCGATAACGTCACGCTGTGGGTGGGTGCGCTGCTCGCGGTCGCGCTGGCCCTGCTCATCGATTGGCTGGGCGCGCTCGCCGAACGGTATCTCGGACCCCGGGGGCTGCGGTGAGAACTCGAATCCGACGGGGTTGTACGGCTTTCGCGGCAGTCCTGGCGCTACTGCTGGTCGCGGCCTGCGGGCTGGAGTCGGGTAGCGCGGTCCCGCTGCGGGTGGGTCCGGGCAGCATTCGGCCGATTCCGGAATTGGATGGGGTGCGGATCACGGTGGGCTCCAAGGACTTCACCGAGCAGAATATCCTCGGCTATCTCATCGAATTCGCCTTGAGCGCGGCCGGGGCCGAGGTGCGGGATCTGACCGATATCGTCGGCTCGAACAGTCTGCGCGATGCCCAGCTGCACGGGCAGATCGATATCGCCTACGACTACACCGGCACCGGCTGGATCAATTATCTGGGCAAGGAGAATCCCGTCCCCGGCTCGGACGAACAATTCGCCGCCGTCCGCGACGCCGACCTCGCCGCGCACGGAATGGTTTGGGCCGCAATGGCTCCCATGAACAATACCTACGCCATGGTCGCCAATCCCGGCACGGCCGCCGACAAATCGATCACGTCGTTGTCGGACTACGCCAACCTGGTCAACACCGATCCCGACGCGGCGGCCACCTGCGTCGGCACCGAATTCAATGTGCGCCAGGACGGCTTCCCCGGTATGGCCCGCAAATACGGCATCGACACCGGCAGGGTTCACAAACAGATAGTCCAGGACTCCCTGGTCTTCCAGGCCACCGCCGACGGGAATCAATGCCGCTTCGGCTCGGTAGCCGCCACCGACGGCCGCATTCCCGCCCTGAACCTGAAACTGCTCACCGACGACCGCGCCTTCTTCCCCAAATACAATGCCGCCCTTGTCATGCGCAAATCCTTCGCCGACGCCCACCCCCGGATCGTCACCGTCATGGAGCCGATCTCCCGCCTGCTCACCAACGAGACCATCACCGAACTCAACCGCAAGGTCGATATCGAGGGCCGCGAACCCGCCGCCGTAGCCCGCACCTGGCTCATCGACCAAGGCTTCGTAACCGCCCCCTGAACCCCCCGCCACCAGCCGATTTGCTTTCCACCCCGGTTTGTCCCTAAAGTTCTGTCCCGCAAGCCGATCGGCCCACAAGGCCCCGGCGAGCAAGCGGATGTAGCGCAGCTGGTAGCGCATCACCTTGCCAAGGTGAGGGTCGCGAGTTCGAATCTCGTCATCCGCTCAAAGACTCGTCAAGCGCGATTAGCTCAGCGGGAGAGCGCTTCCCTGACACGGAAGAGGTCACTGGTTCAATCCCAGTATCGCGCACCATAGTCAAGATCACGGGACCTGTCGGTGGCCGCTGCCACACTCTGGGGATGACGGTTCGAGTCCGCCGCTACATCCACCGCTGGTGGCTGATGAGGATGCGGCACGGCATGGGGTCAACTCGGGTGGCGGCGGACCTACCAGGCCAGAACGGGTTTGATGATGTGCCCCGCGCGATGATCGGCGAGGGCGGAATTGATTTCGGTGTGCGGATAGACCCGCACGAGTCGATCCAGTGGCAACCGGCCCGCGGCATACATATCGAGCAGTTCGGGAATGAACCGGCGCGGCACCGCATCACCTTCGAGGCAGCCGCGAATCGTCTTGCCCGACAACACGATATCCCGCAGATCGAGCGGCGGGTCGCCTGTTCCCAAGCCGAGCGCGAGGGCGAGATCCCTTCGGTACGAGGAGGGTTCGACCAGAACGGCTTCGCTCTGCGTGCGGGCACCGTGACCACCGAGCCCGCCGCCGCGCGGGTGCGCGACTTCGAGGTTGCCGGAAAGACCCGGACCGGCGTCTCGGTCCCCGGATCCGAGCACTTCGCGCTCCCCCGCTCGCACCCGAACCTGCGGACGGTCGATGTCTTCCTCGGCCTGCCTCCGGTCGCGGCGCGTGGGCTACAGATCGGATCGAGGCTGGCCGGAGCAGCCGGACAGTTCGGACCGCTGCGACACGGGCTCGAGGCTGTGCTGGCTCGGACCGTCAAAGGCTCCACGGGCGGACCCGATGCCCGGGCACGGGCTCGCACCCGCGGCTGAGTGGTCGCCGAAGCCTTCGACGCCTCCGATCGCCTGGTCGCCACGGTCACGCCGAGCGGCGGCGACCCGTACGACTTCACCGCGACCATGCTGGCGTGGGCCGCGCATACGGTGCTGGCGGGCGGCCTCCTCGACAACGGCGCGCTGGGCCCGATCGAGGCGTTCGGCCTCGACGCGCTGTACGCCGCAGCGGTCGATGCCGGATGGAGCCGCCTTCCCGCTCGGTGACCCATCTCCGCAGCTCAGAAGGTTATCTTTCGGATTTTGGGTTAACCGGCGGGATGCTGGGCAATCGTAGATGGGCGGCCTTGTGGCCGCTTCGAGTGTGTCTCTCGCAGGTGATTCCTAGCCACTACAGCTGAGGAGTGATTGCCGTGAGCAGTACCGCGTTCGTGGCCGAACCTACGGTTCGGGTTTCTGTAGCTTCCTCCCGGCGACTGCATATCGTGTTGGTCGCGCCGCCGTACTTCGAGGTTCCGCCTACGGGGTACGGGGGTGTGGAGGCGGTGGTGGCGCAGTTGGCGGACGCTTTGGTGGAGAGGGGGCATCGGGTCACGCTGTTGGGAGCGGGGCGGAACGGGACCAAGGCGGAGTTCGTGCCCATCTGGGATCGGATCATTCCGGAGTTGCTGGGGAATCCGTATCCGGAGGTGTTGCACGCCTTGAAGGTTCGGCGGGCGGTGGAGGGGATCGCGGCGGCCGAGCGGATCGATGTGGTGCATGATCACACCTTCGCCGGGCCGTTGAATGCTCCGGCGTTCCGGGCGCTGGGGATTCCCACGGTGGTCACCGTGCATGGACCGGTGGATGGGGAAGAGGTCGAGTACTACCGGACCATGCGGGACACAACGCATTTGGTGGCGATCAGTGACCGGCAGCGGGCGCTGGCCCCCGATTTGAACTGGATCAGCCGGGTGCACAACGCTATTCGGCCTTCGGAGTGGCCCTTTCAGACGGAGAAGCAGGATTTCGCGCTGTTCCTCGGCAGGTATGTGGACTACAAGGGGCCGCATACCGCGTTGAAAGCGGCACACCGGGCGGGCATCCCGCTGGTGCTGGCGGCCAAGTGCAATGAGGAGCCGGAGAAGGCGTTCTTCGAGCAGGAGGTGCGGCCGCTGCTCACCGATCGCGATCAGGTGTTCGGTGAGGCCGATGCCACCGCCAAGCGGCAATTGCTCTCCGCCGCACGGTGTTTGCTGTTCCCGATTCGCTGGGAAGAGCCGTTCGGCATGGTGATGATCGAGGCGATGGCCTGCGGCACACCGGTTGTCGCCCTGCGCGGCGGCGCGGTGGAAGAAGTGATCGAGAACGAGGTCACGGGCATTATCTGCGACCATCCCGATGAGCTGCCCGAGGCCATGGAGCGGGCCAGGGATATCGATCCGACGAAATGCCGCCGTCGCGTGGAGGAGTTCTTCTCCATTCGCCGACTCGGTGAGGGTTATGAGGCCGCGTATCGCTGTGTGCTCGCCAAGCAGCCGAAAATTGTTGTGCCCGGACGGGATCCGGCGGTTCCGGCAATGGCGCGGGCCATGGCGTTCCTCGGCACCGATGAAACGAATCCCGCGTGAGCACGCCACAGGTCTTCAATGCGGGCCCGCCGATCGGTGTCGGCGGGTCGCATCCCACGGTGACGCTGGTGGAGGCGAGTACCTTCTGCCTCTCCGATCAGCTGGGCGATATTCATCCGGGTACCGCGCAGGGCTTGTTCTTTCGCGATGCGCGGGTGGTGTCGCGGTGGGAGTTGCGGGTGGACGGTCAGCGGGCCGAACAGCTGACCGTGCTCACCCCGGAGGCCTTCGCGGCGCGGTTCGTGCTGCGGATGCCGCCGCGGCCGGGGCTGGCGGACAGCACGCTGTTGATCGTGCGCCGCCGCATGATCGGCGAGGGCATGAAGGAGACGATCAGCATTCACAATCTGGGGCGCGAGGACACCGCGGTGTCGTTGAGCCTGCATGTGGCTGCCGATTTCGCGGATCTGTTCGCGGTCAAGGACGGTCGCGGGCATCCGGGCGGTGCGGAGACGTCCGTATCCGGACAGGAACTGCATATCGCCGATCACACCGATCCTGGACGCGGGCTGATCGTGAGCGGCACCGGCGAGCCGATTGTCGCTCCGGGGGCATTGAATTGGCGTGCGGTGGTACCCGCGCACGGTCAATGGCAGGCGCGGGTGATCGCCGAACCGGTGATCGCGCACCGGCGGGTGCCGCTCGCCTGCGACGAGGAGAGTCCAGGGCACAGATTGCGGGCCTGGCGCGCGACGGCCACCGATCTCAGCTCCACCGATCCGGGGCTCGCGCATATCCTGCGCCACACCGAAAGCGATTTGGGCGCACTGCGAATCGAGGACCGGGGTGACGGCCTGTCGGCGTATGTCGCGGCCGGCGCGCCCTGGTTCATGACCCTGTTCGGTCGCGACAGCCTGCTCACCTCGTGGATGTCGCTGCTGCTTGATAGCGATCTCGCTGTGGGCACGCTGCGGCAGTTGGCGAAATTGCAAGGGACGACGGTGGATCCGCTCACCGAGGAGGAGCCGGGCCGCATCATGCACGAGATGCGGCGCGGCCCCGCCGGGCATCAAGTCCTCGGAGGCAATGTGTATTACGGCTCCGTCGATGCCACACCGCTGTTCGTCATGCTGCTGGGCGAATGCCGCCGCTGGGGTGCGGAGGAGCAGGTGGTGCGCGAACTGCTGCCCGCCGCCGACGCGGCACTGTCGTGGATCGACCACTTCGGCGATGCCGACGGTGACGGGCTGGTCGAATATCACCGAAAGACCGACCGCGGCTTGGCGAATCAGGGCTGGAAGGACAGCTTCGACGGCATCAACGATGCCGAGGGTCAGGTGGCTCAGGCTCCTATCGCGCTGTGCGAGGTGCAGGGGTACGTGTACGCGGCCCGGATGGCGCGGGCCGAGATCGCCGAGGCGGATGGCGAATCGATGCTGGCCGACAGGCTCAGACAGCAAGCGGCGGAAGGTAAACGGCGATTCACCGAGGCGTTCTGGATTCCGGAGCGCGGCTGGTACGCCGTCGCTCTGGACCGCGACAAACGGCAGCTGGATTCCCTCACAAGCAATATCGCGCATCTGCTGTGGACCGGAATCGTGGATGACGATCATGCGGCCCTGATAGTTCAGCGGCTCGCCGACCAGGATATGGATTGCGGGTTCGGGCTGCGCACGCTCTCCGCGAGTATGGGTGCGTTCAATCCCATGAGTTACCACAATGGTTCGGTCTGGCCGCATGACACCGCGATCGCCGTGGCGGGTTTGATGCGCTACCGGCATATCCCGGGTGCGGTCGATTTGGCCGAGCGACTCTCGGATGGTCTGCTGGATGCCGCCCTGGCCTTCGACGGCCGTCCACCGGAATTGTTCTGCGGCTTCCCCCGCACCCAATTCCATTCTCCCGTACCGTATCCCACCTCGTGTTCACCTCAGGCGTGGGCGAGCGCCGCTCCCCTGCTGCTGGTGCGTTCCATGCTCGGCCTGGATGTCGACGTCCCGCGCGGGCAGTTGAAACTCGCTCCGAAGCTTCCTCGGCGCTGGGGTCGCCTGATACTGACCGACCTGCGCCTGGGCGCACACACCCTGAGTATCGAAGCCGAGGGTGAGGCCATGAAAGTTCATGGCCTGCCTCAGGATTGGACGCTCATCGACTAATAGGCGGCCTCGAACTCCGCGACGAACGCGGACGCACCGAGATACTCCCGGCACGCGGGACCATGTCCCGCGTGCACGGCTATGACGAATCGCGCCTTCTCCACGGTGAGACAGAGTGGTTCACAGGCGCAGTCCCGATACTGCGACAACCACAGATCCGAGGTCGAACTCCCAGCAAATTCCGATATCAATGCACTGCCCTCCATGCTCGATGGAACAGCGTGACTCGAATTTCCTTGGCTTACCACGGAGTTCCCCGTCACCGGGGATTTACACCTTTTGCAGGTTGTCACGGTCCGAGTCGCCCTACGATCGACAGCTGTGACCTACCCCGAGAATCGCCCGCAATCCGCCGTCATCGTCGTCGATGCGCAGAACAGCGTCGTCGCCGATGCGCATCAGCGCGAGGCCGTGGTGGCAGCGATCGGCCGCCTGGTCGAGAAAGCGCGCTCCGCGCGGGTTCCCGTTCTTTGGGTCCAGGACATCACCGAGGACCGCGTCCCGGGTAGCGACCCGTGGCAGATAGTCCCGGAGCTGAAGCCCGCCGATGATGAACTCCGCCTGGACAAGAGCTACGGCGACTCGTTCGAGGACACCGGTCTCGAGTCGATTCTCACGGGTCTCGAGGTCAGTCGAGTCTTCATCGCGGGCGCGCAGACCGATGCCTGTATTCGCTCCACCCTGCACGGCGCATTCGTTCGCGGTTACGACACCGTCCTGGTCGAGGACGCGCACACCACCGAGGATCTCTCCGCATGGGGTGCCCCGTCCCCGGAAGCCGTCATCCGCCACACCAACCTCTACTGGCAGTACACCACCGCACCCGGCCGCATCGCGCAGGTCATCGCGGCCGACGACGTCGACTTCGGGAACTGACCGGGCAGGCCATGAAATCCCATGGCCTGCCTCAGAATTGGCTGCTCAGTGGGCGGAGAGGCTGCTGAGCACCCCATCCCAGTAACCGCCGCCGAAGGCACTGCCCAGGGTGGCAGCGGAGCTGCCCGCATTGACCGAACCCGCGCCGATCGCATTGCCGAGGTCCCCGGCCGAGCCGGGGCTGATATCCACCTCCGAGGCGGTGAGCGGAACGCCCGCTGCCGCAGCGGTTCCGGCGGCTGCTCCCAGGAGCGCGCAGGCGGCTACGCCGACGAGAATGGTTCGCTTCATGAAATTGTCCCCTTATCAGGTTGCCCAGGCAGAACGGTGCAGTCCCGCTGCCGCGTCAGAGCATATGAAACATTCTCGATTCAGATGGCTTTTTCGCGTGGCCGAAATAGGCCACGACCGCAGGCCAGAATGTCGCTGCCTTGCATAACGTTTCGGTTGCCGATTGGTACGTTGGATGAATCGTCAGGCATGGCACGGTGGTGAAGACGGCGAGGGGTAGTGGGCATGGATGATGCGGAGTTGAATCCGGCGGCGGTGGAGATCGGGCGGTTCTTCGCGCGGCCGCCGGAGGTGGTGTGGGAGGCGCTGACTCGGCCGGAGGTGATGGAGCGGTGGTTCGCCCGGACCGTGGGGTTCGAGGCCGAGGTGGGGACGCGGTTCATTCTGGTTTTCCCTACCCAACCGCCGTCCGAGGTCGCCGCCGAGGTGCTGGTGGCGCGGCACGGGGAACAGTTGACCTACAGCTGGATCTATATGCGGCCGGAGAGTCCGGTGCGGTGGGTGGTGGACTGGACCGTGCGGCCGCAGGGGCGCGGGACGCGATTGCTGTTGACGCAGACCGGGTTCGATATCGAGGACAAGCGCGGCAAGATGGCGCGCAATGCCATGGAACGCGGGTGGCGGAACCTCATGCCGAAGTTGGCCGCGGTGATCGAGAGCTGAGGTCCTTCTCGCAGGCGCGTGGGATTCGAAACCGTGACATGAGATCAACTGTGGTCTGCGGCACGGCTGAGCGGACGCGGCACCGCGGACTCGCGCAGTTTGTCGGGATTGCGGACGGCGTACAGGCCGGAGATGAGATTCCCGGAGACCTCGATCAGCAGAATCGAATCGAGCTCCCCCGCCGCGGTGTGGCATAGCAGCGCGGGGAGCGCGTTGAAGGTGCCGAGGTCGAAGGTCATCTCCGCCATGGGTCCTCGTGCCAGTGCGATCAGGTACTTGGCCACCGCCTCGGGGCCGCGGATCGGGCGGCCCGCCACGGTGACCTTGCCGCCGCCATCGGCGATCGACACCACGTCCGGGGCGAGCACCTCCATCAACGTCCGCACATCACCGGTGCGCGACGCCACCGCGAACTGCGTGATCACCGCGCGACTCGTATCGGAATCGGGTTCGAATCGCTTACGCCGCGCCCGCACATGCTCGCGCGCGCGATGCGCGATCTGCCGGACCGTCGCGTCGTTCTTGTCGATCATCTCCGCGATCTCGACCAGCGAATGCCCGAACACCTCGGCGAGCACGAATACCGCGCGCTCGGTCGGGCTCAAGGTTTCCAAAACGAGCAACATGGCCATCGATACCGATTCGGCCAGCAGAATGTCGTGGCTGGCATCGTGTTCGGTGCGAATCGGTTCGGGTAGCCAATCCCCGACGTACTCCTCGCGCCGCCGCTTCACCGTGCGCAGCCGGTTGAGCGCCTGCCGCGTGACAACCTGGGTCAGGTACGCGCGTGGATGCTCGACCGCCCGCGCATCCCGCCACCGCAGATAGCTGTCCTGCACCACATCTTCCGCATCGGCCGCGCTCCCCAGGATCTCGTACGCGATCGTGAACAGCAGCGGCCGCAACTCGTCGAATGCCCCCGGTTCGCCCACGGCTTCCAAACTATCGCCACCGTGGGAGATCCGGGTACCGCGCGGGCTACGAGTCTCCGGCCAGTTCGGTTATCGCCGAGACGATTACGGCGGCGACCTCATCGGGATGGGTTTGCATCACCAGGTGCGGTGCGTTGAGCTCCACCACCGAGCGCAGACCGGCGCGCTTGTAGCCGAATCGCTCCACCTCGGGATTGATGGTGCGGTCGGCGCTGGACACAATGCCCCAGGCCGGCTTGGTCTTCCAGGCGGCGGCGCTCGCGGGCTCGCCGAATGCGAAGGCGGACAGGGGGCGCTGCGATACGGCGAGCACCCGGGCGCGGACGGGGTCCAGACCCGCGGCGAAAACCTCGGGGAATGCGGCGATGTCGACCGAGACATCGGTTCCGGGCTCGCCCTCCGCCACCGGATACTTGGTGTAGACCAGGTTGGCGGCCAGTTCGGAATCGGGGAATCCGCCTTGCAGCTCGCCCAGGGATTCACCCTCCTCCAGCACATAGCCGGAGACATAGACGAGCCCGGTCACATTGTCGGCGACACCCGCGACGGTGATGACCGCGCCACCGTAGGAGTGCCCGGCCAGCAGCACCGGCCCCTCGATCTGCTCCGCGAAGGATTTGATGTAGGCCGCGTCCTCGGAGAGGCCGCGGTTGAAGACCGGCGGAGCCAGCACGCGATACCCCTGGGCGAGCAGGCGCTCGGTGACGGGAGCCCAGCTGGCGGCGTCGGCGAAGGCTCCGTGCACGAGAACGACGGTTGTCGGCGAGGACATGAGATTCCCTTCCCCATCGCTGCGATGGAGGTCGATTGCGCTGTGCACCATCCAGTCTCGATCGACGGCGCCGGTCCGCGCCCCTCGTTACGGGCCGTGAATGCGGCAGATCCGGACATGCTCTAATGCTGGGAGATCTTGAAAATCAGGAGGGGAAGATGGTCGCGTTCTTCACGATGGAGGATGGCCGGTTCACGGCGACGCCGATGGCGGTGAGCGCCTGGAGTTCGAAGCAGGTGGCGGGGACCGGGGTGTGCGGGCTGCTCGCGCGCGAGATGGAGACGTTGTCGCCGGGGGTGGGGTTCGTGCCCGCACGGTTCACCGCGGATCTGTTCCGGCCCGTGCTCAATGAGCCGATCTCGGTGCGGAGTGAGATCGTGCGGGATGGGAAGCGGGTGCGGGTGATCGACGCCTCCATCGTGCAGCAGGGTGAGGTGCGGGCGCGGGCCAGCGTGATGTATTTGACCGTGGGACAAGAACCTTCGGGGCGGGTGTGGCAGGCGGAGCGGGAGTTGCCGATGCCGGAGCGGGAGTTGAATACGCCGGGGGGTGATGCTCCGTTGTTCAAGAGTGGTGAGTTCGAGTGGAGTTCGGACTTCGCGTCGGGGCAGAACGGGGAGCGGAAGGCTATTTGGCAGAATCTGCCCGCTCTGGTTGAGGGAGAGCGGATTTCGGTGTTTCAGCGGGCGGCATTCATCGGGGATACGACTAATCTCGCGTGCAATTGGGGGACGGAGGGGGTGGGGTATATCAATAGTGATGTGACGGTGACGCTTTCGCGGTTGCCCGTCGGGGATGAGGTGGGGTTGGTTGCGGTGGATCGGGTTGCTTCCGAGGGGGTGATGGTGGGGACCGCTGTGATGTATGACCGGGGCGGGGTGTTGGGGACTTGTGTTGCCACGGGAGTGTCCAATGTTCGGCGGCAGGTGGATATGGCTGAGTTTTCTGCGTCTCGTTCGTAGAGATGGTTTCGTGGGGAGGTCTGGGGCCGACCCATGTCGGTTCTCTTGCGGGCGGTTTTGCTTCGCTCAACCGGGCTGCAAAGCAGAACAGGCAGTGCTGGTTACTTCGTCTGCCGTACCCGGCACTGCCGCGTTTGTTTTGCTTGTCCTCCCGAACCCCGCTGGCACCGCAGGGTCACTGCCCGGGTCTGCTACGAAGGCCCCGGGCCGTACCCCTACTCCCCCGCAGCGCAAACCTGGACAGCCAACGGCCCCAACCGCACCCGATGCCTCTGCGCGACAACCTCATTGCGCGCATGAATCTTCGCCAACCCGGCCAGCAGCTGACCCCGCAGATCATGACGCTGATTCACCTTCGGCACCCCCGAGGAATCCACCGAGGGCGGGGCGATCCAACCGGTACGGCCCGCGAACCTGTGATCGGAGGGCAATCTCACCGTCTTCCAACCACCAGGACCGTCATGAATCAAGGCGTGGCAGGAATCGCAGGCCAGGGTCAGATTCTCGATATCGGTGCGACCCTCTTTCGCGTACTCGGTGACGTGATGCACCGCCGAGATCGATGCCGGGGCACCACACCCCGGGCGTGTGCAGCCTTTTTCGGCGGCGATCAACGCCAAACGCTGTGCCGCACTGGCCAACCTGCGACCCCGACCCAACCGCAACGGCCTCCCCGCACCGTCGAAGATCGCCAGCCACGGCCGCGAACCCTGCGCCAGCCTCAACGCCTCGGGGATCGAGACCGTACCGCCGGTGGCGGTGGTCGCCACCCCCGCGGCCTGCTCCACCTCGGCCAAAGTCATGGTGATGATCGCCGCGACCGGCACACCACGATGAGTGCCGAGTGCGCTGGTATCGACACCCAAACCCAGAATCGCCAGCAGCGCATCATGATTACGCTGCGCGGCCGTGCGCGTATCACGCGCGGCAGCAGCCCGGAGAGCCTCGATATCGCTAACGTCATTCACATCATCCGCCGCATCAGCATTAGCGGTAGCGGCAATCGAATCGTGGGCGGGAGTCGCGCCAGCGGCAGCATGCGCGGCGGCGGTGCCGGGGTGCGGGCTGTGAGGGTCTTCGGGATTACACATGCCCGGGCGAGCGAACTTGGCCAGCAACGGATCGAGCAACGCACGCAACTCCGGCGTGATCTCACCCGAGAGTTGGGACATGCCATCCACACGCTGTTTACCCAAACTCAGACCACGACGACGCTGACGGTCCCGATCACGAGTCAACGTGCCATCAGGGTCGATACGCGCCATGATCTCCTCACCCAAACCCGGGAGCACATCGGGTGAACCCTCACGGGCGTAATCGGTGAGGATCAACTCCGCGTTCTCACGCTCGGCAGCGGTCGCGACCTCGGGCAGACGCCCGATGATCCACGCGATACGACGAGCATGATCGACCGAGATCACACCCTCCGCCTGCGCCAACGCCACATACCGCAATTCCGGACCCACATCCACACCCTGCTGGGTGACCTGCGGACTCAACTTCTCCGCCGCACGCACCCGCGCCAACGCATCAGCGTGAGACAAACGCAGAGTCCGCTCCAAATACACCGAAGTCTTACGGAAACCATTCCGCTCCGCCAACGAACGACGCTCGGTCTCGGCGATCAGACGATGCTTGACCGTCTCCAGTTGCCGCAGAGCGGTTTCCACCTCACCCATCACCCCCACGAACTCGGAATCGGTGAGCGGATAGAACGACTCCTCGATCAGGGTATGCACCGATGTGAGCAGCGCGTGCGCGCCGTTCACGATATCGGTTTCCCCTCTTGGAATCATGCCTCAATTTTACCCCCGGAAAACAGACTTCGATAGGCGAAAGTCATTGTGATACAAGGCTATTCAGAAGGTAGCGTCTTTCATTTCTCGGTCGGGGCCGGTGGCGCGCTACGGGGTGGTCGACGGGTCGGGGGATGCAGAGGTATCCGCCGGTGGTGAGGGCGAGTCGGAGTAGGTGGGGCTCCTGGGAATCGCGCTCGCGGTAGAAGCCCCAGCAGGACCAGATGATCACAGCGGTGCAGAGCGCGAGGATCGAGAGTAGAGCCCATGCGTCCCAAGACATTTCGGCCTCCAGCGGGAGATGAGGGGGTGCGAACCTTTCCGTAGACCCAGATTGATTCAAGTGGCACTACTACCGAGGCAAATCCAGATAACCTTGTGGCAATCCGTTGAGGGGTAATCCAATACGGGGCAACCCGGATAGTGAGGCTAAAGAAATGGCCGGATCATCACTTCCCCGCAGGGCATTGGGGCGCACGCTTCGCGAGCACCGAATTCGTTCAGGCAAAGGCCAATTGGTGGCCGGGCTGCACATCGAGATCTCGCCGCAGAGTGTCGGCCGCATGGAAGATGGGCGGAAGATTAAAATATCAACGTCTCAAATTCGGGATCTGCTGGATTTCTACGGCCTCACCCAGCCGAGCGAGGAACGAGACGAGATTCTCTCCCTGTGGGAGGAGGTCAAGCAACAGGACCAGGCCGCCAAAATGCAAGGTACGACGAAGGGCTGGTGGCGGTCGTACAGTGATCAGTTCGCCGCACACTTCGATCACTATCTGGATCTGGAAACGGCGGCCGATCAACTTACGACACACCAGCTTTCGTTGGTGCCCGGGCTGTTGCAGACATCGGAGTATCGCCGATCGTTGACAGTTGCCGCCGACCCGGCGCTGTCCGCCGTCGATGTCGAACGCCGACTCGAACTGGCCGCGCGCAGACGAACGGTTCTCGACAAAGATGGATTTCGAATGAAAGCCCTTCTGTCGGAAGCAGTTCTGCGACATCGGCCCGGCGGCCCGGCGGTCATGGCCGAACAGTTGCGGCATCTCGTCGAGGCAGCCGAGCGCGACAATCTCACGATCCGCGTCGTACCCTTCACCGCGCCCGCACCGCTCGGACTGGTGGCGCGTTCGTTCGCACTGCTCGAATTCCCGCCACTGGCAAGTCGATTGGTCGAACCACCGGTGGTTTATGTCGACGGCTACGAGGGTGCGCTCTATCTCGAGCAGAGCGATGTGATCGATCGACATCGTCGGGCGATTGCCGACCTCGAGCAGGTAGCGTTGAGTGAGGATGCCACCAGAGACCTGGTGTGGAGTATCGCGAAGGAGCACGCGGAGTGAATATCGATCTGTCCCAGGCGAAATGGTTCAAGTCCAGCAAATCCCCGAATGCCTCCGAATGTGTCGAGATCGCATTCGTCGACAGCTTTGTCGGCGTGCGGGATTCGAAGGATCCGGGTGGTCCGGCGTTGGTATTTTCCGGTGCTCAGTGGGATCGGTTCCTCGCCAGCGGCGTCTGGCAGGGTTGACGCCGACCGCCTACTTGGGCGGCTCCAGTCTGACTATTCCCTCCGGGATTGCCGGGATCGACTGCACCGTAGTCGTTTTGGAGTTCGGGTCGGGGAGGCGGAGACGCCAGTCGTCGGCGGACCATTCGACTGTTTGGAGGGTCGCGGCGATGCTGGCGTCGGGGTAGGTGGTGTAGATGGTTATGTCGGTGCGGATGGGGTCGTAGGTGGCTATTTTGTAGCCGGAGATGCGGGGGGCCACCGCGGGGTCGGCGGGGGCGGTGACCGAGATCTGGGCTCGGGACAGGACCCAGGAGTCCTTGGCGGGACCGGGCATGAGGGATTGGGAGGCCACTTCCGGCCAGGAGCTGTCGGGGGCCAGGGAGAGGCGGACCGTGTGGTTGATGGCGGCCAGGGCCGCGCCCTGGGGAGTATGCGAGTAGCCCGAGGCGGTGGTGCCTATCTTGGTGGGGCCGTCGTGTGCGCCGATGGGTAATTGGATGCCCTGGAAGGCTTCCCAGTGGACATCGGTGGGGGCGTGCGCCGGATCGGGCGGGGCGAGGCTGGTGGTGGTGACGCCGGTGCCGCCCAGACCGCCGCAGGCGGTGAGGGTCAGGGTGGCGGCGAGGGCGAGCGCAAGAGTTAGCGCGGAGGATGCTGGCCGAGCACGCATGGGAATTCCTTCCGGGAACCGGCGGGCGGGTGAGAAATACTGCGGCGCACGGTTCTTGCGATGAGCGGATGCGATCGTACGATGCGGAATCGCATGCGCAGAAGAATTCGTTCCGACTAACCCGTATCCAGTTGTGAGGAGCGCGGTTCCGGGTAGGATCGAGCCGGAAACATGATCATCGCACGGTGGTGGGGTTCAGTCATGGGTCAGTTGCGGTGGATTCGACACCAGGCGCGAATAGCGCTGGTCGGCAGGGGGTTTCGGGCGGGTCAGCCCGCGCTCGACCGTTCTGGTAAGGGGAATGGGTAATGAATTCCAAACGAACTTCACTCGCATTATCGGTTTTGCCGATAATGCTCGTCGCCGGGCAGGGCATCGCCGGGGCCGCTCCCGGCCAGCCGGGGCTGGCCGTTCCGGGCGAGGGTCAACCGGGGTTGAGCACCTCGCCCCAACAGCCGCCCGCGAATACCGCCCCCAGTCCCGCGGACTGGATTCCGGACCCGCCGATCGCCCCGCCGAACCGGCCGCGACCCCAGCAGCAGACGCAGCCGGACGTGAATACGCTGGTCCAGCCGAAACCGCAGACCACACAGCCGGATACGACTGAGCCGGAACCCGAGGCACAGCCGCAGAATCCGAATCAGGAAGTGATGCCGACCGATCCGCACAAGTTGCGGATCGGGACGAACACTGTGCAGCTGCCGGACTTCGTCGATACCAAGATGCGAGACAAGGCTCAGACCTACCTCGATATGGCTGAGTGGCAGATCGCCGCAGCGTACGACGGTATGGGCTACTCCCGCGAAGACTCCGACCGAATGGCCGCATCGAGCACTATCGGTGCCCTCGTGGGCGTTGGTGCTGCGGCCGTAGCGCCACTTGCTTTGGTGCCAACTGGTTGCGTGGTCGGAGGAATAGTCGGTGCAGTCGCTGGCGGCGTGATCGGTGGATTGCCCACTGCTGGTATCGGAGCCCCCGCAGGCGCGATCATCGGCGGCGCTGGTGGATGCGTGATCGGCGCATCAGTCGGCGGCCTCGTCAGCGGTCCGGTTGTGATCGGCACAGCGTCGTTGGCGGCGCTCGCTGGTAAGTGGCTCAGCGGTGGCGATGCCACCAAGCCACCGCCCGCCGATCCGGCGACAATCGATCAGCCCGTGGCAGCACCGGTTTCAGCTCCCGCCCCGGTCTCCCCCATCGTCCCGGCCGTGGCTCCCATCCCCGCCGCCCAGCCCGTCTACGACGCCGTAGCCCCCGTGGCCCAGCAGGTCGCCCCGATCGTGGAGCAGGTCACCACCCAGGTCCAGCAGACCGTCGACCAGGTGGCGCAAACCGTCGACACCACGGTCGATTCCCTGCGCTCCGCCGTCGCCCAGATGCCGCCTCTGACCCCCGAGAACTTCCTGGCCGCGCTAGCGCCCGCGCCAGGTGCCTGACGAGAAAGCATTGGGAGACGCCGTGATCGAACAGGACGACCGCACGGCGCCGCGACCACCACTACCCGCGTTACCGCCGACCGCACCGAAACCTCGCTCCGCCGCCCAGGGCAGTCCGGCCTGGGCGCAGTGGCTCGATGATTCGGCCACCGTGCCCGGGGAGGCGGACGCGCATGCGCGCGTATCACTCTCCAAGGGCCCGGACGATATTCCCGAAGACCCCATGGCGCATCTCATGGCGGCCGCACGGGAACGCGCGGAGCAGACCCGGCATCGCCGTCAGGTGCGCACGCGCCTCACCGTGGTCGCGGCGGCCGTCGCCGCGCTCGCCGTACTCGCGGTGGGCATTCTGGTGATCTTCACCCCGAGCTCCGATACCACCGCCACCCCGGCCACGGCATCGCTTGTCCCGGCGGCGAATCCACCCGCCCCGCCGGTCCAGCCCGCCTGGTGTGAGACCGCCAGCACCGCCGATCGGGTGAGCGGCTCCAGCGCGGGCGATCTCAGCACCGGTCCGGGAGTCATCCTGCGCCTGGAATACGCCTGGTACGTGCTGCGCGATGCCTCGGTGGTGCGCGGTCTGCTCACCCCGGACGCGCAGGCCGCCCCGGAACAGGCCACCCGCGATGCCATTTCGGCGGTTCCGGCCGGAACCCAGCACTGTGTGAGCATTACCCGGCTCACCACCGACCACTGGGATGTCACCGTCAATGAACTCCGCCCGGACGGCGCGCAATCGTCCTGGCAGCAGATCTTCACCACCGTCTCACGCGATAACCAGGTGCTGATCAGCTCGATCATCGCCGGTGGCAGGTGAGCGATGGTCGATGTCCATGACCTGATCCGCCGGGCGACAGCATCCGAGGAAGAGCCCGCGCCGCGCACCCCGATCGGTAAACCCACCGATCCGGTGCCGCTGCGCGGCGGGCAGGGGCGGCTGGTGCGTGCCGCCGCGCCCTCGGTGCTGGTGCTCGGCGGGTCCGGGTCGTCCGGATCATCGACCACCGCATTGGGATTGGCCGCGGCCGCCGCCATCGACAGTGAGGGTGAGGTGTGGCCGGTCGCGGTCGACGCCACCCTCGGCGGCGGGGATCTGGCGCGGCGCGGCTGCGATACCGCGCAGCCGGTCAGCACCATCCAGACCTGGCTGGTGTCGGCGCATCCCGAACTGCCCTCCAGTGTCGGGGCGTGCGCGGGGCAGGCCAGTACGGGGGTGCGGGTACTGACCCGCAGTCCGGAGGCGCTGCCGCGGCGAGAGTCGATGGTCTCGGTGGCGCGGCATCTCGAAACCGCCGGGCTGCTGGCCATATTCGACGCGGGCGCGCCGGTGACCAGTCGGCTGGTCGCTCCCCTGCTCGCCGATCCGCGGGTGGGGCTGGTGATCACGGTGGCGGCGCGCCCGGATGCCATCAACCGGTTGCAGCCCGCGCTCGAATGGCTGGACGAGAACTACAGCGAATTCGTCGTCGGCGACGCGGTGATCGTATTGACCGAGCAGACGCCGGGCTCGGGCACGGCCATCCTCGCGCATGTGCGCGCACACCTCGGTGAATGGGTGCGCGCGGTGCAGTTGGTGCCCTTCGACATTCATCTCGCCAGCGGCGGACTCATCTCCTGGCATCGGCTGGCCGCCGAGACGCGCGATGCGTACCTGGCGCTGCTGGGGGCGGTGCGATGACCATGGTCAGCCTGCCCCCGGTGCCCATGTGGCAACGCGCCGTACCGAATCGGCCCGCCCGACCACCGCTGCTGTGGCTGGTCGGCGTGCACGGCGGCGCGGGCGTGAGCAGTCTGGCCGCGAGTATGAGCTGGGCCGGAGACGCCGGCCAGCGCTGGCCCGCGCGCATCGGCATCGGCGCGGATATGGACTCACCGCTGGTGGTGTTGGTGGCGCGCACGCATATGCGCGGGATGAATACCCTGCACCGCGCGCTGATCTCGCATGAACAGCACGCCACACCCGCCGGGAGCGAGGTCGTCGGGATCATCACCGTCGCCGATTCCGCACGCCCACTGCCCAATCCGGTCATCGAGCGCCGCGACGACGCCGAGGACCTCGCACGCGAGCTCGGCGCGCAGGTCTGGCGGCTCGGCTGGCTGGAGCAGTGGCGGGCGCTCGAACCACATGAAATGGCCGCGTGGAATCCGACCGTCACCATCTCACCGGTGGATGAGGGCGATCCCACGCGCACACCGCCACAACCGGTTCGGCATCTCGCCGAGCAGATCCTCACCACGGCCCGCGCGGCCGGGGCGCGGATCACCGCAGGCGCGCAACCAGGCGCGAAGACCGCGAGTCCATGAGCTGAACGAGGTGCGGCGTGGTCCGGAAACTGCTGCTCATCATTACCACCGCAGGGCTTTTCACGGCGGTGACCATAGGCGGGGCCGGAGCGGGTCCGCCCGATACGAATCTGGCGCTGGACAGCTGCCCGGCACTGTTCGCGCTCGGGGTGCAGGGAACCGGGGAGTCCTCGCCGGATGCGGCGGTGACCACCGATACCGGGATGCTGTCGACGGTCTTCCGGCCGATGATGTCCGAGGCCTCGGACAACGGACTGGTGGATCGCGCGTATGTGCCGTACGAGTCGTCCTTCGGCGGGGCGGTCATCAGTGACAAGACCACTTACTCGCAGTCGGTGACCAATGGGCTGGATCGGTTGCGGTCCATGGCCAAACAGGTCGCGGATCGATGCTCCAACACCCGGATAGCGGTTGCTGGGTATTCGCAGGGGGCGCATGTGGCGTCGCTCTTCGCACAGGAGGTCGCGGCGGGCAAGGGTGTCGTCCCCGCCGACAAGGTCGCGGCGGTCGCGCTGTTCGGGGATCCCACGCGCTCCGCGGGGGCGGCCATGTTCCCGGGCAAGCCGGGGCAGAAGGAGCCCGATGCCGCACCCGGCACCAGCGGCACCGAGGTCGCGAAACTGCCGCCGCCACCGCAATCGGATCAACCGCCCGCCGGATCCGGAATGGGGACCGCGGCCAATATCGGCAATGTCTCCAACATCTCCTCCACCATCACGGGCGGGACGACCACGGGTGGATCGGCGGCGATCAACTTCGGGAGCCTGAGCGGGCGGGTCGCCAGCTTCTGCGCCGACGGTGATCTGGCCTGTGACGCGCCGGACAACGCACCGCTGCTCAAGGCGGTCGCCAATATCGCTGGGCAGGTGGAGATTTCGGGTGGCGATCCGATCGCCTCGCTGAAATCCATTGCCGAGGCGCTGGCCTTCACCTCGATCAAGACCTTCACCAATGTGGTGAACAATGACATCTCCGGCAAGTCGATCACCGATCTGTCGATCCAGCCGCAGAAATCGCTGTCGCAGCGGGTCGCGGACGCGGCCGATCCCAATACCGCGCTGAATCTGCCCGCGGCCATGCAGGCGCTGGTCAAGGTCGGCACCATCGCGTTCAATTCCGTTGTGGCCGTGGTGAAGAACGTGCTCACCGCCACCAATATCGCCGAGATAGCGGCGGCCGGATTGGCCAATCCCATTGCGGGACTGGCATTGCTGGGCACCAAACTGGTGGGGGCGGTGGCGGATCTGGTGCCGCCGACCACCATCAGCAATCTCACCACCCAGGCGTTCTCGGCGCTGGTCCAGAACGTCACCGACAATAAGGATCTCCTGGACGTCACCACCTGGGTGCGGTACTGGAACACCGCGGCCAAGCATGACTACACCCATGCGCAGGGCGGCGGATTCGGCGACAGCCCAACACAATTCGTCGGCACCTGGTTCGCGGCGCTGGCCCATGACCTCTCGTCGGTGAGCAAGCCGGGGGCCGTACCGGTCGGCGGCAGTGACAAGCCCACCGGCGGATTCGACTTCGCGCCCAGCAGCACCGTCACCACGAGCAGCATTCCCGGCGGGCAATTCCCGCTCGGCGGCGGCGATTCCGGCGGCGGAACCACCGCCACCGGCAGCGCGCCCCTCATCGCCATCGCACCCGGCACCTCGACCGCACCCACCACCAGCGGGGCTCCCCTCATCCCCAACCTCCAACCACAGGCGACACGATGACCACACAGGAGCGGGAGCCGCTGACTCCCAGCGAGGACGAGGACGAGTACACCGGCGACTGGTCGGATTGGATCGCACCGGAACCCGAGCCGGAGCCGGTCGCCACGCGATACATCGAACCCGCGTACGACTCCGACGACGAGTACGACGACGAGTACTACGAACCCGAACTGCGGCCGCATATCGGAGCGCGGCATCGACGCCCGGAAGCGGCGCGACTGCGGTCCGGGCCGCTCAAATCGAAACCACGTCGCGGGCCGTATCCGGCCTGGGCCGCACCACTACTGGGGGTTCTGGCCGTCGTCGCGGTGGTCGCGGCGGTGGCGGTGCAGATGGCCAAGATGACCCCCGACGACAAGAGCGGGCCGATGCCGACCGTGGCCGCTCCCCCGCCGAGTTCGGCCGCCACCAGTTCGGCGGCTCCGGCGGCCGCGGCGAATCCGGCGCTGTGCCCGAATGAGATGAGCGGCACCAGCATTCGCGGCAATGGACCCGGTAGTACCAAGTCCGGTCCGGATGTGATCTTGGCCCTACAGAATCGGTACTACGTCGAGCGCAATGGCGAACGCGTGCACGAGATGTTCGCGCCGGATGCCACCGCGCCGTCGGTCGCGGACATCCAGGCCGGAATCGACAGCATTCCGGTCGGGACCAAATACTGCGTGCAGATCATGCCGGGGCCATTCGGCGGACAGCACATCATGGTGGTGAGCGAGACGCATCCGGACAATTCGAGCAAGGTCTGGCCGCCGCAGCTCGTTATGACCTCTACCAGCGGAGATAGGACGCTGATCGCTTCGATCGTGCCCCTACAGGGCGAGACGACCCCGCGCTGACAACGGGGCTCGGCACCCCGTTTTGGTGGTTCGGCGCATCGTCCGCTAATGTCTTCTCTCGCACGCCGACGGAGCCGCAAAGCCCCGGAAGACGCGCAAGCGGATGTAGCGCAGCTGGTAGCGCATCACCTTGCCAAGGTGAGGGTCGCGAGTTCGAATCTCGTCATCCGCTCAACGGACTCGATGTCCATACCCCTTACGGCCACGTAAACTCCTGCCGCGCAGCGGATCCCAGCCAAACATTCCCGGGCATGTCGGGGTGTTTTCGAGGTAACGTCATAGGGGTGACCCCCATGCTCAGCGCCTTCCACGACACTGTGCTTCATCTCAGCGACAGCTCCGTGCTCGCCCAGATCAGCAATCCCACGCCCGAGACACCGCCGGTGGCCGACAAGCTGCTGAAGCTGGTCCGGTACTTCACCTGGTTCGTACTGCTCTCCGGCGTGCTGGGCATCACCTACGCAGGTGGTCGCTTCGCGTGGGAGAAGTGGTCCGGTGGCGGTCTGGCCTCGCCGAAGATGGTGGCGGGCGCGATGATCGGCGGCATTATCGCGACCAGTGCCGGAACCATCATGAACGCGGCGATCGGCTGATCGGCTAGCCGACCTCCCGCAACATGTCGGCCCCCGCCGCTAAGCTCGTCGAACAGACTGGCGAAACGGCAGGGGCCACTGTGACGAGTACTGAGCGTGCGGCGAAAACCTCCAACGGCGATGACTTCGGCCTGGAGGAGATCGACGAGGTGCTGGCCGCCATGGTCGGCGAACAAGCGGTCGAACGCCCACGCGAGGGCGCGCTCATCACCTGCCGTCTCGGTTTGGACGGCGAACCACCCGAAACCCTCACCCTGCTCGGCGCGCGCTTCGGCGTCTCCCGCGATCGTGCGCGCCAGCTCTACACCCGTGCCGTCGGCAATATGGTGCGTGCCGCACAACTCGGCGGCGAACATGATCTGAGCGTCTTCGCCACCCGCTACCCCCTCGGCTGGAGCGATGAGCGCCTGGTGCGCACGCTGCTCGGCGAAACCTATGCCACCGACAGCGATATCGTCGCGCAGGACCGCGCGTATCTGAAGCTGCGATTGGCCGGGCACGATCTGCAAGAGTCGAAACGCCTGGCGGGCTTCGTATTCCAGCGCATCGCGGGATGGCAGCAGAAGGGGCGGTGGCATCTCATGCCGCCGGAGCATCTGGAACAGGTCCCGGCGGGCATCTGGAACCCCTGGCTGCATCGCGTGGAGTGGGCGGACGGGTCGCCCGACGAGCTGCCCGGCGCACCGGCTCGAACCTTGGATATCGCCGATGACGGGCGCGGGTCGATGTACTCCGAGAAACTCTCTCGTGAAACGACTTTCGATACCGGATTGCAGGCGCGGCTGCTGCGTCAACTCGACGGCAGTGAACGCGTCGAGAGCTTTCAGGAGTATCCCGCGGAGATCGGCTACGACATCGACGGCAGCGAACGCGCGCACTACCCGACCGCAGTCGCCCAATTCGCCGACGGTCGAGTGGTGTTGATCGACGTAATCCCGCTGGCCCACACCGCATTCCATGTGAACCGGGTCAAATCCACCGCGGGCCGCGCCTACGCGCACGCACACGGCTGGGGCTGGCTGGTCTGGACCGGCGCGGACGAAGGGGTCGCGGATCTCATGGCGCGCAAGGTGAATGCCCGCCACGAGAACCTGCTGCGCAATCGCCTCGCCGCCGGGCCGCTGGATTGGACCGAGCTACGCCGCTACCGCGACGACACCGGGATAGCACTCCTGGACCTCGCCGCCATGGTGCTGCGGCACCAATGGCGCTGGGACCGTGGACCATTCCGGCTCTCACACGGTTGATCCGCAACCGGATTTCGTATTGCCGGGACGCAAATATGCTGAAACAAATACGATCCAAACCTGTGGTTGCGCCGTACAAGATCGATACCCTCCCACGATAGCCGCAGCCGGGCGGGGTGCTTCGGGCTTCGCCGCGGCCGTGCCGGACACGCTGGATAGGGGAAGAATCTTGAAGCGAATGTCGATCGCCGCATTGTGTTTCGCGGCCGCACTGGTCGCCAGTCCCGCATTGACGGGGTGTTCGTCGAGTAGCGGCGGCGATGACGGATACGTCATCGTCAATGCCGGTGAGCCACAGAATCCCCTGGTGCCGTCCAATACCAACGAGAACCAGGGCGGGCGCGTGGTCGACCGGTTGTTCGCGGGGCTCAAGTACTACGACGTGGACGGCAAATCCTTCAATGAGGTCGCGCAGTCGATCGACTCACCCGACCGGCAGCACTACACGATCACCCTGAAACCGGATTGGACCTTCACCGACGGGACGCCGGTCACGGCGAAATCGTTCGTCGACGCCTGGAACTACGGAGCGCTGGGCACCAATGCCCAGTTGAGCAGCTGGGTGTTCTCGCCCATTGTCGGCTACGCCGATGTGACCGCCGATCCACCCAAGGCGCAGACCCTCTCGGGGCTGAAGGTGGTCGATACGCACACGTTCACGGTCGATCTCACCCAGCCCTCGATGGATTTCGAACTGTCACTGGGCTTCTCGCCGTTCTATCCGCTGCCCGAGGTGGCCTACAAGGATATGAAGGCGTTCGGTGAACATCCCGTCGGCAACGGCCCGTACGAGCTGACCAGCTGGGACCACAATGTCGAGATCAAGGTGAAGCCGAACGCGGGCTATCACGGCGGACGGCCCGCGAAGAACAAAGGGCTGAAGTTCATGATGTACCAGTCCTTCGACACCGCCTACGCCGATCTGCTCGCCGGGAACCTCGACGCGCTCGACACCGTCCCCACCAGTGCGCTGGAAACCTATAAGAAGGATCTCGGCGACCGCGCCATCGACCACCCCACCGCGCAGAACCTGCACATCGGCTTCCAGCCGAATCTGGCGCACTTCGGCGGCGCGGAGGGCGTGCTGCGGCGCAAGGCGATCTCCATGGCGATCAACCGGGATCAGATCTGCGCCAATATCTTCCACGGCGCGCGCCTACCCGCCCTCGACTTCACCGCCTCCACCCTGCCCGGGTTCCGCGGTGACCTGCCCGGTGTGCAGTGGCTGAAGTACAACCCGGATGAGGCCAAGAAGATGTGGGCGCAGGCCGATGCCATCTCGCCGTGGTCGGGCGGTCTGCAGATCGCCTACAACGCCGACGGGGATCATCAGGCCGTCATTGAGGCCATTGCCAACAGCGTGAAGAACACCCTCGGTATCGAGGCCGGGGGCTTCCCGTACCCGACCTTCAAGAACGTGCGCGACGAAATCACCCATCGCACCATCAACAAGGCGTTCCGCTACGCCTGGCAGGGCGACTACCCGTCCATGTTCGAATTCCTGACCTCGCAGTATCTGGGCGGGTCGGAGACCAACGACATCGACTACGCCAACCCGGAATTCGACCGACTACTCAACGCGGCCCTGGCCTCCCCCACGCCCGATCAGGCGTACGGGTTCCTGGCCCAGGCCCAAACCCTGCTGCTGGCCGATATGGCCGACGTCCCCGTACTCGAGTACAGCGCCGCCGCGGCCCGCTCGGACAAGGTCAAGGCCAAGGTCACCTGGGCCGGACTCTTCGACTTCGAGAACATCGAGAAGTCCTAGCCCGCAGCCGTATCCACCGCCGGGCCGGGCGCGGGGCTGAACCCAATCCGGCCGCGGCGGTGGAACAACTCCGAGGATCACACCTCCGACGCCGCGGTAAGGGCGGGCGCGGCAATTCCGGAACGCACGTGGCGCGGGCGGGATCGCGCGAGGAGACTGGGGGCGGGAGTACCGACACTCGTCACCAGGAGCACTGGCTATGGCAACCAATGGGCCCTTCGGGATCGATCCGGAAGACTTCGAACGCGCCCTGCGGGACGCCGGGATCGAATTCCGGGATCTGATCGGGAAAGCCGGGGAGTATCTCGATCGCACCACCTTGAATTCGCTGGTCTCACTGCTCGGGCCGCTGGCGCAGGGCGGACCTACGCGGGCCACCAAGACCGAGGAGCCGACCACCGGGGAGACCGGGAGCGGGGTGTGGGCGATCTACACCATCGATGACGACGGGACCGCCCGCGTCGACCAGGTGTTCCCCAATGAGCTGGAAGCGCTACGCGCGCACCGGGACAACACCGATGAACGCCGTCGGGTGCGGTTCCTGCCCTACGGCGTTCCGGCGAGTGTGCTGGATACGGACTGACGGTCAGCGGATCAGAATGCCCGCCGCGATGAAGGTGACGATGATCAGCAGGGCGAACCAGGAGATCAACTGCCAGTGCATGATCGCCGCCTTCTGACCGGCGACCGTAATGCGCAGGGTGGCGTCCACCCGGCTGTGATCGGCTATGCGACGACGGGCCTGGGCCAGATCGTCGGCCTGGTCCTGGGCAGCGGCCTCGGCGCGCTCCAGGCGATGGGTCAGGCGCAACATCTGCTTGGTCTTATCGCGAGTCGCCTTGCGCGCCAAGGCAAGCGCGGTGCGCTGATTCATGAGTTCCTGGCGCTGCCGAGCGATGACAGCCGCCTGTGTCCGAGTGTGACGTTCCCAATCGGTCACCGTGGCCCAGCCTCCCGTGTGCTCGTCGCGGAAGCCGTACGCGAGCTCCTCCGCGACCCATCCTGTGATTAATTCCCGCAGCTCACAGGCGGATTGACTGGGTGAAACCACGCCACCCGGGCCAGCGGCGAGCATACCGCCCAGCACCCGGTAGTCACACGCCGCCGGCGCGAAATCATCTATGCCCAGGGCGGGCAATTGCGCCGTCCAGAAGCCGGGCGGGGTGATCCACAGCACCTCACCACAGCCATCGGCCTGCAACGCCGCCGTCATCTGACGAGCCCGACCCAACTCCGGTGCCGCACTGTGCACCTGGATGACACAGACCCGATCGCCCTTGCGCCACAACAGGTCCGGGATCAGATCGCCGACCCCGACATCCACCTGCACCTCATCGGCGCCGGCCGCCAGCAGCCGCGCGCGTAGCCAGAACTTGAGTCGCTGGGCATCCCAGTGACAGTTCACGCACCCCGGCTCCCGGCACCGCTCACCCGGCCGATGCCCGCGCGAATCCGGCACCGCCGATACCTGATTCGGTTCCGGATCGACGAGGGCCACCGATTGCCCGCGCGGAACTTCCACTCGCCTCGTGCTCACACGATCACCGCCCCAGCCACTTCTTCATGAGCCGCTTCCGATGTACCCGGAAACCACCGGCTCACGCCGTACTCTCCAGAGTGCCGCAGCCCAGGGCCAACCAGACAGGAAAGCGGCAAGATTCGTTACGCAACCGCGAGCGCGGCGTGATGAACGGCCGAGCGGATTGTTATCGGTGCCCGGGATGCCGGAGTCGATTGCCGCCGCTACTCTTTCGGGATGCTCGAGACCACGAACCCGCTGCTCCGTGCGGCGCGCGCCGCGAATTCGGTGGCGTTCGCCCTCCAGGGGTTCTTCCTGGCCGTCGTATTGACCGAGCTGCCGCAGCAGCGCGACAAGTTCGGACTCACCGATACGCTCATCGTCGCCTCTGTGGCCATGATCTCCGTGCTCGCGGGCGGGGGCAGCATCACCGCGGAGAAGATCGCGCTGCACTCGTCGAGCCGCACGGCGCTGCGGATCGGACTGCTGCTCATCGCCGCCTCCGGTGTCGGGGTCGCGTTCTCGCCGAACAAGATCGTGCTGTTCATCGCGCTCGGCGTGTACGGCGTGGCGGTGGGCATCGTGGACGCGGGCACGAATATGCAGGCGGTATTCATTCAGCATGGCTACGGGCGGTTCGTACTTTCCTCGTTCTATGCGGCATGGAGTGGCGGATCGATTATCGGGGCGCTGTTCGTCTCGGCGTTCGAGGCCCTGGATGTGCCGCTGTGGGTGACCATTCTGACCGCCTCGGCGGTGGTGCTCGCCGGTGCGGTGGCCGCCGGACCGCGGCTGCTCGGCACCGATGCGGCCGAGGCCGGGCCCGCCGAACATGAGCCGACGACCTCGGTGCCGACTCGGATCTTCCTGATCTTCGGCGTGGTGCTGGCACTGGCCTTCGCCATCGACTTCGCCGTCGGGAACTGGTCGGCGCTGTATCTGACCGATGTGCTGCTGTCCTCGTCGTCGACGGCCGCGCTGGCGTTGGCGGCGTACCAGGGCGCATCGCTGCTGGGTCGACTCACCGGCGATATGTGGGTGCGCAAGTACGGGCCGCGCATGGTGGTGCGCGGCGCGTCGGTGGTCGGCTCGATCGGCCTGGCCGTGGTGGTCGCCGCACCCGCGCCCGCCGTCGCGATCATCGGATTCCTCATCGCCGGAATCGGATTGCCGCTCATCGCGCCGCTGTGCTTCAGCGAGACCGGACAGCTCACCAGCGGGCGCGGGCTCGACGCGCTGATCGCCCGGCTCAACCTGTTCAACTACGCGGGGACGCTGGTGGGTGGTGTGGTCGTCGGAGCCATCTCGGCCGGGGCGAATCTGCGGGCCGGATTCGCGGTGCCGCTGTTGTTCGCGCTGATTCTGATCGGGTTCGCGCAGGTCTTCCACACGCGTACCGGCGGGACCGGAGCGCCCGCGCGGACGGTGACGGAGCATGCTTCACTGGACGAGTGAGCAACTCCCTGGTGACCATTGATCGGGCCGGTCACGGCGATGCGGCGGCATTGAGCGAGGTGGCCGCGGTGACGTTTCCGCTGGCCTGCCCGCCGGGGTCCACGCCCGAGGATATCGCGGCGTTCATCGCCGAGTGGCTCTCGCCGGAGCGGTTCGATGAGTATCTCGCCGATTCCGACCGGATCGTCCTGAAGGCCGTCTCGGATGAGCGGATCATCGGCTACAGCCTGCTGCACACCGCCGAACCCGCCAATCCCGATGTGGCAGCTGTGATTACGCTGCGCCCCGTGACCGAGCTCAGCAAGATGTACGTGCTGCCCGGACACCACGGGAACGGGGTGTCCGGGGGACTCATGGCCACGGTGCTCGAGACCGCCAAGGCCGACGGTAGCGCGGCGGTGTGGTTGGGCGTGAATCAGGAGAACGTGCGGGCGCAGCGGTTCTACAGCAAACACGGATTCGCCATCGCGGGAACCAAAACCTTTCTGGTCGGGACGCAGGTGCACAGCGATTACGTCATGCAGTACGCGTTCTGATCCGGGAGCATTTCCAGCCCGCGGCCGTGGAAGCGGTCACGCATACGGCGGTCATGGGTGACCAGGACCACCGCACCCGGGAAGCCGGTCAGCGCCTGTTCCAGGTCCTCGACCAGGGCCGGGGACAGGTGATTGGTCGGCTCGTCCAGCAGGAGCAGATCAGCGGGATCGCTGACCAGCCTTGCCAATTCGATACGGCGGCGCTGGCCGAAGGACAGCTCACCGACGCGCAGGGCCAGATCGGCGGGACGGAACAGGCCGAGGGACAGGAGCTCGTCGGCATGCTCGTCCGGATAGCCGATGCGGCCGCGGGCGAAAGCTTCCAGGACGGTTTCGCCTGCCGCCCAGGAGGATTCGTCCTGGCGTAGGTGACCGACGCGGCCTCGGACGGACACCTGGCCGGTGTCCGTGGTCAACTCCCCCGCCAATACGCGCAGCAGGGTGGTTTTGCCGACCCCGTTCGGACCGGTCACGAGTAGTCGTTCGCCCGCCTTGATGCGCAGGTGATCCAGCTGGAGGCGGTTGGCCACAACAACTTCAGCAAGCTCCGCGACTACGCCGCCCGCAGGCTCGGCATGATCCACCTCCGCCATTCCGGCAGCTCCCACCTCCGTCATCCCGGCATGTTCTTGGCCGGGATCTCGCTGAGCGGGGTGCATCCCGGCCAAAAGCACGCCGGGATGACGAGAGGGGGTACGAGAGGAAGTCCGCGGGGAAGCGGTGAAGCGGAGTGGGTCCGGTGGTGCGGCAACGGGATTCGCGGTCAGTCTCGCCACCCTTTCTTTGGCGTTGCGGATGCGGGATTGGGCTCCGTGGCCGCGGCTGCGGGGGCGGAACGGGCCTGCCGCGAAGACCGCCAGGGGCAGTTTTCGCGGGATGGCGTCCAGGCGGGCCACATTGGACTCGGCCAGGCGTTCACCGCGCGCCAGTTCGGCTCGCCAGGTGTCGTGTTCCTGCTGTTGGCGTTGGCGCGCAGCGGCTTTGGCGGTGAGGTAGCCCGCGTAGCCGTTGCCGTACCGAGAAACCTGACCCGCGTCCACCTCCAGCACCACCGAAGTGATCCGTTCGAGGAAGACACGGTCGTGGGTCACCGCCACCACGGTGCCGCGATGGGCTCGGAGTTGGCGTTCGAGCCACTGCACGGCCGCGTCGTCGAGGTCATTGGTGGGCTCGTCCAGCAGCAGCAGTTCCGGCGCGGAGGCGAGGGTTCCAGCCAAGGCCAGGCGGCGCCTCTCGCCACCGGATAGCGTGCCCAACAGGCGATTTCGGTCCAATCCCGGCAGGCCGAGACCGTGCAGTGCGGCTTCCACGCGATGCTCGGCTGCATATCCGCCGCGCGCCTCGAAACGCCGTACCAGGTCGTCGTAGACGGCCAGGCGCTTGCCGAGCGAGCCGGGTGCGATGAGCGCCGATTCGGCTTCCCGCATGCGGGTTTCGAGTTCGCGGAGGTCGGTGAGTGCCAGGTCGATCGCGGCGGCGACCGTCGCGGTCGGCGGCAGGTCCAGACTCTGCGCCAAATAGCCGGTACCGCCTGGTGATTGGACGACGACCTCGCCATTGTCGGGTAGTTCCCGACCGGCGATCAGGCGCAGCAGCGTGGATTTGCCGGAGCCGTTGTCGCCGACCACACCAACCTTGTCACCCGGTCGGATGGAGAGGCCGACGCGGTCCAGGACGACGCGGTCGTCGTATCGCTTGGTTACTTCTCGGAGGGTGAGTTGCGCGGTGAGCATGAATATCCCCTGTTCTCGGCACAAGGCCGGATCGCTAGGAACCCGCGCGAAAGACACACGCCTACAGGCGTTTACGTGCGGGTGATGACTCGCGGCGGAGCGGAGCTCTACGCGGCGAAGCGATTACACGAAGAAGAAGTAATGCATGAGGGTTGGCAACCTATAGCGATGCGCGCGAGGCCGTCAACCCCTTTCAAATCACATTCGAAGGCTTGACGGGTTCTGTCTGTTCAGTCAATACTGAACACACAGAACCTACAGAACACGCGAGTAGCTTCCGAGGAGACCTGATGAACGCCCCCGCCATCGTGGTGAACGATCTGACCAAGAACTACGGCAGCTTCCCCGCCCTGCAACACCTGGACCTCGAGGTGGCCCAGGGCGAGGTGTTCGGCTTCCTGGGACCCAATGGCGCGGGCAAATCCACCACCATCCGCATCCTGCTGGACCTGATCCGACCCACCTCCGGATACGTCGAGGTGCTCGGGCAGACACCCCGCGCCGGTGGCGCCGACCTACGCCGCCGAATCGGCTACCTGCCCGGCGAACTCGCCCTCGAAGGGCGCGGTACCGCCGGAGAACTGTTGAAATTCCTCGCCGATCAGCGCGGCAACGGCACCGCGGCCCGCATCGACGCGCTGGCGCAGCTGCTGGATCTGGACCTCGCCAAGAAAGTCGGGGCCATGAGCAAAGGCAATAAGCAGAAGGTCGGGATCATCGCCGCCTTCATGCACCAGCCCGACCTACTCATTCTGGATGAGCCGACCTCCGGGCTGGATCCGCTACTCCAACAACACTTTCTGGGAATGGTCGAACAGGCCAAGGCCAATGGGCAGACCGTCTTCATGTCATCGCATGTGCTGAGCGAAGTACAGCAGACCGCCGATCGCGCCGTCATCATGCGTGCCGGTCAGGTGCTCGGCACCGAGAACGTCGATGACCTGCGCCGCCGCGCACCGCGTTCGGTCGAATTGACGTTCGGCGAGGAGATATTCGCCGACGACTTCGCCCGGCTGCCCGGGGTCCGAGACCTCGTTGTCGAGGGAAATACCCTGCGCTGCACCACCGAAGGCGAGGTCGACGGGCTGTTCAAGATGGCCGCCAAGCATCCGATGCTGAGCGTGCTCTCCACCGAGCCCGATCTCGAAGACCTGTTCTTCGATCTCTACGAACGCCACTGAAGACCCCAATACCACACGAAATATCTTCTCGCACAGGAGAAAACAGAATGCCACGGACAGTCTTCACTCAGACCTTGAAGGAACAGCGGCGCGCGCTCATCGGCTGGTCGATCGGCCTGGCCATCGTCCCGATGATGTACCTGCCGTCCTATCAATCGCTCAAAGAGCAAGGCTCGTTGAATATCCAGCAGAACGATATCTACAAGGCCATGGGCATCGGTGACTTCGCCAGTGCCGCTGGCTATCTGCACGCCACCATCTTCGCGCTCATCGGCTTGATCCTGATGGTGATCTTCGCGGTCACGATGGGTACCCGCACCGCCGCCCAGGAGGACAGCGGCGCCCTCGATCTACTTCTCGCACAACCGATCAGCCGTGGATCCATGCTGCGCCAGCGCTTCGCCGCGCTGGCCGCCCAGATCGGCATCGTGACCGCCGTGCTCGGAGCCAGCGTGCTCGCCGGGGCCGCGGCCGGGAAGATGGAGATCCCCGCGGGCAATATCGCCGCCGCGGTCGCCGGACTCGGGCTACTCACCCTCGCCGTCGGAGCGCTCACCCTGCTGGTCGGCGCGGTCACGGGCCGCCGCGCGCAGACCCTCGGCTTGGCCGCGCTCCTGGTGATCGCGGGCTACCTGGCCAACAGCCTCGGCGGCATCATCGATGGCGCGACCTGGCTGCAAAAGCTTTCGCCCTTCCACTACGCCATCGGCGACTCGCCGCTGACCAATGGCTGGAACGCCGGCAATCTGGCCATACTGGCAGCCCTGGCCACCGGCGCGATCATGCTGGCGCTCACCGTATTCGACCGCCGCGACCTCGCCGTGTAGCAGTGCCGCCGGGTGGGTTCCTCGAACCCACCCGGCATTCCCGTATCCCCCGGAAGGAATACTCGTGCCATGACCAGCGCAACCCCGGAACCGCCAACCCCCACCGACGACCAACTGGCCTTCGTGGAGGATTTCGCGCTCGTCCTCGAACAGATGGGCCTGGTCCGCATGGTCGGCCGCACGGTCGGCTGGCTGCTGGTGTGCGAACCCGCCCAGCAGACCTTCAATCAGATCGCCGAGGCACTGCGGGCATCCAAGGGGTCCATCTCCAGTGCCCTCAAGACGCTCACCACCATGCGGTGGGTGGACAAGACCACACGGCCGGGCGATCGCCGCGACTATTACACCATCAGGCCCGGCATCCTGCCCGAACTCAGCCGTCAGCAGAGCACCATGTACGACAGCATTACCGCGACCACCGCGCGCGGGCTGGCGCTGTTCCCGGATCCGGAGGGGGTGGCGGCCGCCCGGGTACGTGATATGCACGACTTCATGGTGTGGATGGGGAAAGAGCTTCCGGCCCTGCTGGATCGGTGGGAAGCCGAACACGGCCGGTGACTCGTGCGGCCCCTCGGCCGGATTCAAGCACCGGCCGCGCCGCCGCTCAACAAACGGACGATGGCCTGCACGAAATCTTCCAGGCGCTCACGCGGATATCCGGTCGGATCGCTGACCGCAAGGCTGCCGAGCATCTCCGCGACTGTCAGCAGCGAATTGGTGAGCAGGCCGGAATCGACTGCGGCCCAACGGGGATCGAGGGCCGCACCCATGCGGACCAGCGCTTCCGCCTGATCGAAGATACCCACCCGCGAACTACGCAGTGCCGCACGGTATTCCTCTGGAGCGCTGCCCGGACTCGCCAGAATCAAGCGCCAGCGCGTCGGATCGGCGAGCACCACGCCGACGAACGCGGCGACCGTCTGTGAGGCGACAGCGACCGGGTCGGAATCGAGCAGATCGGTCGGCAGCGTATCCGCCACCTGTTCCAGCGCGCGCTCACGCTCGCGGTCCAGCAGCGCCTCGACGAGTTCGGCGCGCGTTTTGAAGACGGTGTAGAGCACCGGTTTTCCCACGCCCGCCTGTGCGGCCACCGCCTCCATGCTGAGTTCGTGCAGCTCGGACCTGGTCAGCACCTCGAAGGCCGCGTCCAACAGCTGTGCCCGCCGCTGCTCCGGGGGCAGGCGCGGGGCATAGCGACGCCTCGGCCGTTCGGCCGCCGTGCGTGACGTCGTCACCGTTCCACCTCCACGAGCCCATGATGTCAGCCGTTCGGAAGGTTACCGGCACCCTCCCGAAGGAAATCCTACGGGACCGTTGTATTCGGTGCACGCAATTGCTACGGTGGCGTTGTATTCACCGTCGAGGCGGGCAGCGCACAAGGAGACAACCGATGGGCTTCGATCCGACCACCCTTCGCCGGGACGACTACGGGTTCTTCGGGCCCGACTCCCCCAGCTGGAAGATCTGGACCGCGCCGACCGCGGTCATCGGATTCCAGCGCGCCACCGTGCTCGAGTTCTTCGACCCGTTCCTCACCGCGGCCGTGGCCGACGCGCGCGGCATCTACACCAATCCGCGCAGCCGCCTCGACCACACCTTCGCGTACTTCCTGCTGGTGGCCATCGGCGACGGACGCACGGCCATTCAGGCCTCGGAGCATCTGATGCAGGTGCACGCGCCCATGACCGGAATCGAACCCATCACCGGACAGCGGTACGCGGCCAACAGCCCCGAGACCCAGCTGTGGATCCACATCACCGGCTGGCATTCGGTACTCAAGGCGTACGAGGTCTACGGGCCCGGAAAGCTCAGTCCCGAAGAGGAATCG
Organism: Nocardia sp. NBC_01503; assembly: GCF_036327755.1. Lineage (NCBI taxonomy): Bacteria > Bacillati > Actinomycetota > Actinomycetes > Mycobacteriales > Nocardiaceae > Nocardia > Nocardia sp. NBC_01503. The sequence continues at coordinate 5,405,985 of NZ_CP109596.1, read as the reverse complement.
CGGTACTGGGCGGAGTGCGTCATCGCCGCCGAACTCCAGACCTGCAAGCCCGAAGAGGTCCCGCGCTCACGCGAGGAGGTGCGCGCCTACTTCGAGAAGGTGAAACCGCGCCTGTGCACCTCGGTCCGCGCCGAAGAGGGTATGCACCAACTGCTGCGCACCTCACCGCGCAATGGGGCGGGCATCTCGTACGCCCTCGGCAGCATCGCACTGTCGACAACCACGGCGGCACTCACACCCATGTGGATGCGAAAGCTGGGGCGGTACAACGTCCCTCGCATCGTCGACCCGCTGGTGAAGCTCCCCGCCAAGCTGATCGTCTGGCTCTTCACGCTTTTCGGATCGTTCGGGCTACTCAAGGCCGCACCGTTCATCGCGCCGATGGCCGGGCAGATCCTGAAGCAGCATCTGTCGAAGGAACTGCCGACAACGCTGGAGACCATCACTCCGGCACAGGCTCGCGAACGATACAGCCTGCGCGGCAAGCGAACTCAGATCGCCGAAGCGAGCTGACAGCGACCGGCACCGGACCTCGCCGCCTATTTCCGGCAGCAAAACCCCGTGGGCCGCACTGCACGTACGAGCATCGCGTCGCCGCACACGCGGGCGTCGGGCGAGACCGGCTGTCAGGCAAGCAGTTTCGCCTTCAGGGCTGCGACGTCGGCGTCGGTCAGCTTCAGGCCGTCGCGGACGTAGTTGTCGAAGCTGCCGTAGCTCTGGTTCGCCTGGTCGAAGGCGGAGTTCAGGGCCGCGGCGCTGACACCGTTGAGCATGTCGCCGTCGGCGGCGCCGCGGTAGAAGTTCGACAGCAGGTAGTCGTAGGTGACCGTGTCCCGGTCGACGCCCAGAATCGTCAGCAGCACAGCCGAAGTCCAGCCGGTGCGATCCTTGCCCGCGGTGCAGTGGAACAGCACCGCGCCCGGGTTGGCGGCGATATCGCGCAGCACGTCGGCGAAGCCCTCGTTCGCGCCGGGGGCGGTGATGAAGGCGCGGTACAGATCCGTGCCCGCCATCAGGGTCGACATCATGACCTGCGGCGGGGCCTGGCCGATGATGTCGTTGTGGAATTCGGTGGCGCCCGCGGGCACCTTGTCCACGCCCATGAGCTGCTGCTCCACGCCGGTGCGCAGATCGTGCACCGACTTCACATCGCGCGAAGTCAGATCGGCCAGATCGGAATCGGTGGCCTTGGTCAGCTCACCGGTGCGGTACACCAGGCCGGTGCGCACGGTATGGCCGTCCACGGTCCGGTAGCCGCCCGCGTCCCGCGCGTTCACCACGCCCCGCAGGTTCAGCGAGCGAGCCGCGGTATCGAGCACCACATTTCCGGTCGCGGCGGGCGGCTGCACCGCCACGACGGCAGGCTGATCGGCGAAGGCCAGCGCCGGGGCGGCACCGAAGGACAGTGCGGAGGCCAGCACCAGCGAAGCGCCGAGCACGCGGGGTCGGATCATACGAACTTCCCTTTCTCGTGTGCCCGGCGCGGAACAGCCAGGCGGCAAACTACGCGGCGGTCGCGGGCGTCTCGAATCGCGACAGCGCCAGCAGGCGCGAGATGGCGCGCAGATACTTCTTGCGGTATCCGCCATCGAGCATTTCCTGCGAGAAGATCTGGTCCAGCTTGGCCCCGGAGACAGTGACCGGAGTCCCGGCGTCGTAGAGCCGGTCGGCCAGCACCACGATGCGCAGCGCCACCGCCTGATCGGTGACAGTGTGCACGCCGGAGATGTACACCGCCGACACGCCCTGGATCAGCGCGTTGTACTTCGACGGATGCAGCGTACTCAGATGCTTCAGCAGCACCTCGAACTCGTCGAGAGTGGAACCCGGTGTGTGGGAAGCCTTTTCGGCCAGCAGCTCGGGCGAGGTCGGCTCCGGGGCGGGCGGCAGATCACGATGGCGGTAATCCGGGCCGTCCACCCGGATCGGCTCGAACAGCGAACCCAGCTTCTTGATCTCGCGCATGAAATCCTGCGCGGCGAAACGACCCTCACCGAGCTGACCCGGCAGGGTGTTGGAGGTCGCGACCACCGAGACACCGCGCGCGGTCAACTCCGACAGCAGCCGGGAGACCAGCATGGTGTCGCCCGGATCGTCGAGCTCGAACTCGTCGATGCAGAGCACACTGTTGCCGCCGAGCCGCTCGACGGCATTGTTGAAGCCCAGCGCGCCAACCAGATTGGTCAGCTCACCGAAGGTTCCGAAGGATTTGGGGCCCGGCACACTGTGGAAGATCGAGGCCAGCAGGTGGGTCTTACCCACACCGAAGCCACCGTCCAGATACAGGCCGATACCGGTGACCGGCTTCTTCTTACCGAACAGGCTCTTCTTCGAAGCGGCCTTGTGCAGCTTGGTGACCTGATCGGCGAATAGCTCCGCCTTCAAGACCGCAGCCGCCTGCGACGGCTCCTTCGGATCAGGGATGTAGCTGGCGAAGCTCACCTCGTCGAAGGTCGGCGGGGGAACCATCTGAGCCACTAGTTGGTCGGCCGGAACCTCCGGGTGGCGATCGACGAGGCGTTGTTGCACCGCGACAGCCTAGTTACGTGGTGGAATCGGTCCTCATGCAGCGTATGCCCAATGCGATCCAGCTCACAGAACTCACCCACGACGATCTGCTGGCGCTGTACGCGTACCCGGCCGGACCTGCGGAACCGTGGATACGGGTGAATTTCGTCAGCAGTATCGACGGTGCGGTGAGCGTGGACGGGCGCTCCGGCGGACTCGGCACGCCCGCGGACAAGAAGGTGTTCCGGATACTGCGCGATCTCGCCGATGTGGTGGTGGTCGGAGCCGGAACCGCACGGGCCGAGAATTACGGGGCGGCGCACACGGATTCGCAGCTGCGCATGCGACTGCACCACCACGGGTTCGGCGGAGACGCCACCGGCGCGCCGCCGCGGATCGCGGTGGTGACGGCCACCGCCACGCTCGACCCGGCGGGCCGATTGTTCACCGATACCGGAGCGCGGCCGATCGTCATCACCACCGCCGCCGCGCCACGGGATCGTAAGGACGCGCTCACCGCCGCGGGCGGGCAGGTGATCGAAGCGGGCGAGACGAGCGTGACCCCGGCAGGGCTACGCGCCGCGCTCGAAAACCTCGGTATGCGACGCGTGTTGTGCGAGGGCGGACCCTCGCTCTTCGGCGATCTCATCGCCGCCGGAGCCGTCGACGAACTCTGCCTCACCCTGTCTCCCATGCTGGTCGCGGGGGCGGAAAGACGAATCGCGGTGTCCCCCAATGCCATGCCCACACCCATGACATGCCGCCATCTGCTCTTCGACGAAGACGGGACGATCTTGACCCGCTGGGTGCGTCCACACACCCTGTAGCTGAAACCGGCCGCAAGACCTGGCAGGCTGTACCGCATGCGCTGGACTCGGGCCGCTCTGCTGGCGTCGACACTTTCGATCCTGGTGACCACCGGCTGTGCCGCCGGGCCCTCGGATCGACCCGCCGTTGCCATCGAACGACCGCACGCCGGGATCGTCGACACCAGCACCGCACCGACCGATACGCCGCCGCCCGCGCCCGAGGTGCCCAAGACCGATCTGGCCTGGCACGACTGCACGGTGCCGACCTTCAACCTGCTCGGGTTGGGGACGCCGCCCAACGGGCTGATTCTCGAATGCGCCGAATACAGCACGCAGGTCGATATCAGCGGGGCCGTGGGCGGGAACTTCCGGACCGCGGCCATGCGGGCGCGGTACGACCGCACGCCCAAGGATGTCGCGCCGCTGGTGCTGACCTCGGGCTCGGATCGGGCGTCCACGGCGACGCTCGCCTCGCTGGCGGCGGGACCGTCCGGATCGCTGCTCGCGGCGCGGCCGATCGTGGCGATCGATCGACGCGGTATCGGAAGTTCGCAGCCGGTCAGCTGTTTGACCAACGAACTGCGCCGCACGCTCGCCGATCAGGCGCAATTCACCCATGGCACAGCCGATCCCGTGGACGCGGTGGCCAAGGCCAGCCAGGACGCCACCATCGCATGCCTGGATTTCCTGTCGCCCGCACAGGGCACCTTCGATGCCGCGCACGCGGCGGACGATATCGATCAACTGCGCAAGCAGTGGCAGGTCGACCACATCGCGCTGATGGGCACGGGCAGCGGGGCGACCGTCGCCATGAGTTACGCGCGCAAGTACGGCGATCACCTCGGGCGGCTCGTACTCGATTCGCCGCAGGCGGTGGGCCTGGATTCCATCGGGCGCGCCGAACAGCGGGTGAAGGGAGCCGAGGCGGCATTGACCGCGTTCGCGCAGAAGTGCGCGGCGCTGAACTGTTCGCTCGGCGGGGATCCGCGGGCGGCCGTCACCGATCTGGTGAATCGAGCGGGCAGCGGAGCGTTCGGGGACCTTTCGGCGGCGGCGCTGGTGACCACGCTCAATGGGTTCCTGGGTGATCCGCGCAATCTCGGCAATCCGGAGATCACCGAATTCGCCGCCGCACTCTCGGCTTTGGGGCGCGGGGATCAGGCCGCGATCACGCCGATCGTGCTGCGCGAGACCTCCGCGGTCGCCAATGACGGCGAATATGTGAACCGGTGCAGCGACAATCACGAACCCGCCACCGCCGGGCGCGCGAAAGAGCTTGCCAATCAATGGGGTGCGAAGTACCAGGTGTTCGGCAAGGTCGCGGCCATCGACCTGATGGCCTGCTCGGCCTGGCCCACCCCCACCAGCACCGCACTGCCGGACAAACTCGACCGGCCGGTCCTGGTGATCGGCGGTGAGGCCGATCCGGTCGCGGGCGTCGACAGCCGCCCCTCGGTCACCGGAGCCCTCGGCAAAGCGGGCGCTCGCACCGCCACCGTCGTCTGGCAGGGCTGGGGGCACCCGACCTTCGCCCACTCCGGCTGTGCCCAGCAGAGCGTGACGGACTACCTCAAAGACGCGAAACTCCCCCAGGATGGCACCGCCTGCCCGGCTTGACGCGTATCCGCGAAGTCCCCCCGTCATCCCGGCATGCTTTTGGCCGGGATCCACACCGGGGCTGGGCTTCATCGAGTTCGGTTGGATCCCGGCCAAAAACGCGCCGGGATGACGAACGCTGAGACACCGACAGGATGAAGGCCGAGGCGCTGGGATGACGAAGGCTGAGGCGCTGGGATGACGAGGGGCCGAGGCACCGGGGCAACCGCCACCCGGGGGTAGAGGATTGGGACGTCACCGGCGGGTCCGAGCATCCGTGATGCGAGGTTCCGGTGTACCGTGCCCGAGTGTTCCTTCGCCAGCTCGAGCCGCGCACCGCTCGCACCACCGCTGAGGTCCTGAACTTCGCTCTGTGGCCGTTAGCGGTACTGACCGTGCTGAACCGCGTCTTCATCAAGGCCGTCAACGGATACATCACCGATGACTTCCGGCCGGTGTACAACGCGTCGCTGGCGTTTCTGAACCATAAAGCGGTCTACAACGCGAATTTCTCCTCGACCGATCCGCATTACCTGTATCCGCCGAGCGGGACGCTGCTGATCTCGCCGCTGGCGATCATCGATCCGGAGAAGTCCCGGTGGGGATTCATCCTGATCAACGCGATCGCGATCATGCTCGCCGGATATCTGCTGCTGCGGCTGTTCAACTACACACTCGGCTCGGTGGCCGCGCCCGCACTGCTGCTGGCCATGTTCAGCTCCGAGACGGTGACCAACACGCTGGTGTTCACCAATATCAACGGATGCCTGTTCCTGGCGATGGTGGTCTTCATCCAGCTACTGCTGCGGCGTCAAGACCTCTGGGCCGGTGTGGTTTTGGGGTTGGCGATCTCGGTGAAGGGGCCACTGCTGGCGCCGCTGCTGTTGGTCGCCATCGCGCGCGGACAGTGGAAGACGCTCATCACAGCGGCCGGAGTGCCCATCGCGCTGAATCTGCTCGCCTGGCCGTTGATCGTTGACTACAAGCAGTTCTGGACGCATACGCTGCCCTACCTGGCCGAGTCCCGCGACTACTTCAACAGCGCGATCGTCGGCAATGCCGGGTACTACGGCGTCGCGGGCTGGCTGACGCTGCTGATCCGCGTCGTCCTGGGTGTGATGGTCGCGATCTCGCTGTGGCTGCTGTACCGGTACTACCGCGACGATGAGGTCTTCTTCATCTGCACCAGCTCCGGACTGCTGATCACCGGTACGCTCGTGCTCGGTTCGCTCGGGCAGATGTACTACTCGATGTTCCTGTTCCCGATTCTCATGACCGTGGTGCAACGCAATTCGGTCATGCGGAACTGGCCCGCCTGGGTCGCGGTCTTCGGCTTCATGTCCTACGACAAGTGGCTCTCCGATCGCTGGCAGAGCCTCGGCCGCTCCCTCGATTACCTGCGCGTCACCTTCGGCTGGGGCCTGCTGCTCATCGTCGTGTTCTGCGTCCTCGGCGACCGCTACCTGGCCGCCCGCCGCGAGGGCCGACTCGTCGTCGGCAAAACCCTCGACCCGGCGTGGATGCACCCCGAGACCGAGCCGACCCGCGACGGCACTCCGCATACCGCCGTTCCCGAACCCGTCAGCTGAAGCGGCGAGCAGGTTCCAACGTATTTCGTAAGATCGGGGTAACTCCTGGGGCACCCCAGGAACCTCGTCGCACCCAACCGCTGCACGCGAATGGGACTGTTGGGGCTCTCAGCCGGGCGCTGAAGTCCCGGAGAGGCGGAACAGCCCATGAGTTCCGACGCTGACACCTCGCTACCGGCCCCGCGCATCCAGCTCACCCCGCAGCAGTGGCGGGCCAAGCTGAGCCCGGAGGAGTACCAGGTGCTCCGCGAAGCGGGCACCGAGCGCGCCTTCACCGGCGAATACACCGACACCGAGACCGAGGGCGTCTACGCCTGCCGGGCCTGCGGAGCCGAATTGTTCCGCAGCGGTGAGAAATTCCACTCGCACTGCGGCTGGCCGTCCTTCTTCGACCCGGCGAAATCCGAGGCCGTCATCCTGCGCGCCGACAACTCCCTCGGCATGCCACGCGTGGAGGTGCTCTGCGCCAACTGCCACAGCCACCTGGGCCACGTGTTCGAGGGCGAGGGGTACCCCACGCCCACGGACAAGCGGTACTGCATCAACTCCATCTCGTTGCGGTTGCAGCCCGCAGAGGGTTCTGCCAGCTGAAATCTGCTCGGCCGCGCCGCACGGACGCGGGCCGATGAGTCCGCCGCCGGTGATCAGCCTTCCGCGATGATCAGATCGGTCAGATTGGACATCGAGGTTCGCATGCCCTGGCGGGTACCGGGTTGCACGATGCGATGCAGCCACGGTCCGATGAAGCCGAAACCGATCCGGTATCGAACCGCGTAGGTCATCTCCGTTCCGCCGTCGACCGGACGGAATTCGAAGATATTGGTCATCTCTCGCAGCGGTTCGAACCCGATCCCGGTGTCGACGCGGCGGCGCAGCGGTTCGATCTCACGGACCGTCCATACCGACCGGGTGGTCAGCGGGCCGAGGGTGCGGTTGCGCTCGGAGTAGGTCTTGCCGACCTCGGCGGTGCCGTGGTGGTCGATCACCTCCAGCACCGCGGCCACCCATTCGGCATAGCGGCCGGTGTCGGAGACAACTTCCCAGACCCGTTCGACCGGGGCGGGGATCACCGCGCGTTCGGAGATTTCGAAATGTCCTGTCATGGATATCCTTTGGTCAGATCTGTGCGAGGACGGCGCGGGCGGTATCGCGGCCGGAGCGCACCGCGCCGTCCATGAATCCGTTCCAGTGATCGGCGTGCTCGGCACCGGCCCAGTGCACCAGGCCGAACGGGGTGTCCCGCCAGGTGCCCAGACTCGACAGCACGCCGGTGCCGGGAACCGAGGTCGGCCCGCCGCGCGTCCATTCCTCTGTGGTCCAGTCCATTTCGAAATAGTCGACCGGCCGCAGCGCGTCCTTGCCCACGACCTTCGCGAACTGCCGCAGCACCGCGCCACGGCGTTCCCGCGGCGGCCGGTGCGCCCACTTGCGCCACTGCGCACCGCCGACGAAGCCCATCAGCACCCCCGGACCGCCGTCGGGCGGGGTGTTGTCGAACATGGAACAGACGGGGGAATCGGCGCGGAACACGCCCTGGCCGTTGAGTCCGTCGGCCCGCCAGAACGGTTCCGGGTACACCGCTTCGCATTTCATCAAGGTGCCGAAGGCCAAGCGGGAGAACAGCGCGTCCTGCTGCGCGGGCAGGAGCGGACGCCACGCGATGCGGGCGGCGAGAGCGGGTGGTACGGCCACGATCACCCGCGCCGCGCGGTAGACGCCGGAGTCGGCGGTCACCCGCACGCCGTGCGCGTCCTGCTCGATCATCCGCACCGGGGAATCCAGCACCACCCGGCCGTCCAACTGCTCGGCCATGAGCTCGGAAATGCGTTGGGAGCCACCGATGAAACGGGATTCCTGAGCGCCGCCGGTGACCCCGATGCCGCGGTCGATGGTGCCCGGTGTGGTCTCGTTGCCGAAACCCGCTATGTACCACAGGCTGAACAGCAGCGAGGCGTCGGCGGCGCACCCACCGTAGGCGGAACCGAGGAAGACGTTCACCAGATCCAACGCGCCATCGGTGAGCGTGGTGCCGCGCAGCCAGCTCTCGAAGGTCATACCGTCCCACTTGCGAGCCTGCTCCGCGCGCCAGGGCGCATCGAGCGGGATGGTGCGGGCCAGTGCGTTGATCCGGTGCATGGCGACACCCAGATCCGGCAGCGCCGGCACGTCCGGTGGGATGTCCCCGGTGAAACGGCGCGCGGAATCACCGCGCACGTACACGCTGGCTCCCGCGGTGTAGGCGGGGAAGGTTTTCACGTCGAGGTCGTCGGCCAGACCGAGGATGTGATCCTGCGTGGGGCCGACGAATTGACCGCCGGCCTCGACCACCCGGCCGTCGCCGAGATCGTGGTTCACGGTGCGACCGCCGACGCGCGAACGGGCTTCCAGGACAGTGACATTGCGTCCCGCGGCGGTCAGTTCGCGGGCGGCGGACAGGCCCGCCAATCCCGCGCCCACGACGATGACGTCCGTTTTCTCGCTCACAGCGTGGCGGTCCTTTCCGCATAGGTGTCGGCGGCGGCCAGATCGAAGTCGCCGTGATCGCTGCCCAGCCCCTGCGCCACGAGCGCGGCTGCGGCACAACCCAATACGGCGGAGGCGCGCAGATCGCGGCCCAGGGCGATACCGCGCAGGAAACCCGCGGAGAACGCGTCCCCGCATCCGGTGGTGTCCACGACGTCGGTGGCGAAGGCCGGCACCGCGAACGTCTCGGTGGCGGTGACCACCAGCGCGCCCTGCGCGCCACGCGTCGCCACGACGCAGTCGACGCCGCGCTCCACCAGTTCGCGGCAGCCCTGTTCGAGGGTGGCTGCGCCGGTGCAGCCGAGCACCTGATCGTCATTGGGAAGCAGATAGTCCAGGTGCGGCAGCGCCGGGGCGATCCAGGCCAGCACCCCCGGATCGCCCGAGGCGAGCAGATCGGCCGAGGTGACCACACCCGCGGCGCGCGCGGGTTCGAGGATCCGCACCGCGGCCTCCCCGCCCATCAGTTCGGGTCCGCCCAGATGCAGGTGGTTGGCGCGGGCGATCTCCGCGTGCGGAGCGTCGTCGGGCCCGTAGGTCAGGTTGGCCCCGGGCACGTGGAAGGCAGGCCGGCTGCCGTCCGGCCGGATGGGCAACACCGAAGCCGAGGTCTGAACTTCCTTGCGCCGCAACAGCAATGAGGTGTCGATACCGCGCGCGCCGAGCATGGCGAGCAGCAGATCGCCGATCGGGTCGGTGCCGATCGCGCCCGCGCAGCGTACGGCCGCACCGAGTTTCGCCAGCGTGAGCGCTGTCCCCCCGGCGGTGCCCGCGGGGCTGAATCGGATCTGCTCGACCAGGGTCGCGCTCTGCCCGTCCGGGATCGACCGCACCGGTCGCACCTGCACGTCGAATACGTGCGCTCCCAGGCAAATGATCGATTGGTTCACTACGTGTCCTGTTCTTCCGAACGATGGGTGGTGCCGTAGCCGCGGCGCAGCGCGGCCTCGATGACGGCCAGCTGCTGTTCCTCGCCGAGCGTGCGCACCGGGCCCGAAACCGTTGCCTTGCGGTAGATCTCGCACAGCCACTCCAGCAGCAGCGTGTTCTGCACCGCGTCGTCCAGGCCCGAGCCGAGAGCGACCGCACCGTGGTTGGCCAGCAGCGCGGCACGCTTGCCGTCCAGCGCGGCGAGCACATGGGCGGCCAGTTCGGGGGTGCCGAAGGTGGCGAACGGAGCCACCCGGATCGCACCGCCGAGCAGTAGCTGCTGATAGTGCACGCACGGGATCTCAGCCACGACCAGCGACAACGCGGTGGACTCGACCGCATGGGTGTGCACCACCGCGCCGGCGTCGAACCGCGCGTACACGCCCAGATGCAGTTCCAGTTCCGAGGTCGGCGCGAGTCCACCGGCGAGCACCCGCCCGGTCGAATCCACGACGGTGACCTCCTCGGGTCCGGCGTCCGCGAGCCGGACTCCGGTGGCGGTCACCGCCACGTGATCGCCCACCTTGAGACTCACATTGCCCGCGGTGCCGATCAACAGCCCGGCCGCGGCCAATCGCCGGGCCGCGGCGGCCACGGCCCCGCGGGCTTCGTCGAATTCCTTGTGCGACATCAGATCATCGCGCCTTTCCCGGTCGGGGCCGGTGTGGTCACAGCGGCCGATGGACGGCGTTCCTGGCGTAGGCGACGCAGCGCGGGCGTGGCGAGCAGCAGAACGACGGCGGGGAGCATGAACGCGTAGCCGAGGGCGGGACCGGTCGCGACCAGTCCGAGTGCCACCGCGCCCGCGACGGCTCCGGCGTAGTTGAACAGGTTGACCCGGGCGATCACCTCGTCGCTTCGTTCGGGCCGCAGGTCGCCCGCCGCCCCGAATGCGATCGGCACCAGGATTCCGGTGCATACGCCGGCGGCGGCGAATCCGGCGACCGCCCCGACGATATCGGGGACGGCCGCGACGACACCGCATCCGGACACCCCGACCGCCGTGGCCGCGGTGGCAAGACGGGTGCGGCCGAAGCGGCGTACCGCCGGATCCACGGCGAGCCGAGCCAGGAACACCGCCGCCTGATAGGCGGCATATCCCAACGGCGCGGCCGCGCTCGCGACCTGCAGACCGTCCGCCAAATACACCGTGCCCCAAGCGGAGACCGCCGAATCGACGGTGAATGCCGCGAGCACCAACAACCCGATGAACCAGATTCCGTTCCGCGGCAACGGATCTCGTCGCACGCGGTCATCATGGGGTCGATGGGCGGCCCGCGCCCGATCGAACAACCGGATACCGGCGACCGCGACGGCCAGCTGCACGGCCGCGGTCAGCAGCAGCGGAAGCAGCGACGAGGTTGTCGCCAGGCACGCCGACACCAGCAGCGCGCCGCCCACCGCCGCCGCGGTGTACGCCGCGTACAGCCGCCCCAACAGTGAAGTGCCGCTGTGTTTTTGCGCGAGCACGCCCTGCATGTTGGATGCGGCGTCGACCATGCCCAGGCCGATTCCGTAGGCGACCAGGGCGGGGACGAAGATACCGAAGTCGCCGATCCAGGCGATCGCGCCCAGCGCGACCGCTTCCAGGACCAGCCCCGAGCACAGCGCTTGCCGGCTGCCCCAGCGCACCGCCACCAGATCGGCCAGCGCCGAACCCGCCGCCGCGGCGACGCATACGCCCAGCAGCAATAACGACACCGTCGTCTCCCCGATGCGCAGCCGCGTTTCGAGTTGCGGAAGAACGGTGACCAGTGCCGCGTACCCGAGCCCCTGAGCGGCGTAAGCGGATGCCAGGCCGATGAATTCGGCGCGGTTCCTCACGGTGACTCCCGATTTTCGATAGCCATGGAACAGAGAGCGGTGCGGACCGCCGGTCGACGGTCCGCACGGTCTCTCAGGTCAGGACCGACGGGCTCGCCGGTCAGGGCAGAGCGGGCAGCGGTGCACTGATCTCGCCCGCCGCGTGCAGGGTGTTGTATGCCTGAGCGAGCGCGGCCAGACCGGCCGGGACGCCGACGACGACACCGCCGATGATCGGTCCGAGCGCGGCGCCGATCCCGAGCCCGGGAATGCATCCGCCGATCGCGCCGACGACGGCTCCGATCGCGCAGCCCGCGACCAGCCCGACCACACCGCCCGCCATGCTGCCGATCGTGGCGGCGAGCATGAATTCGTTTCCGGCCTGGTTCAACGCGTCGTTGATATCGGCTTGGGCGTCGATGGGCGTCGCGGACCGGATCGGTGAGATCGCATCGTCCGCGGGCGACACGAGTGCGGCGGGCGCGGCCGAGACGGTACCCGGCTCCGAGACAATCGCGGGCGCGGCATTGGCTGTCGCGGCTTCCGCGCCGAGCGCGACCAAGGCCGCGGCGGCGACCGCCAGAGTCATCCGGGTACGTGCAGTGTTCCGCATGGTGGATCCTTCACTGATTATTCGTCGCGTTCGCGCCGGGATTCGACGCCGCGGGGCCGTACTGCTCGATGTCGGCAAGCCGACCAGCGGCTGAGCAGAAATGTAAGGCCGGGTGAACACCGTCACGCTCTCGCCGGCCGAACGCTGACCGCGCGCGCCCCCTCACTGGCCGGTTATCCCCCCTCCCCGGCCCTGACTAGCCCGTGAGCTGCCGCTCAGCGCTGGGCGAGTGTCCCGTCCAGCGGATGTAGGCGCGCCGGAAGTCCCTGATATCGCTGTAGCCGACTTCGCGCGCGACGATCGCGACCGGCAGCGTGGATTCCCGGAGCAGGCGGATCGCGTGACGCTCTCGCACCCGGTCTCTGATGGCGCTGAAACTCCGCTCGGCTCCGGCCAGTTGCCTGCGCAGCGTGCGTTCGGACATATGGAGACGACCGGCGACGTCGGCCGCCGACAGCGCATGACGCAGATCCCGTTCGAGAACGGCCTCGACCGCGGTCACCAGATCGGGTTCCTTACGCCCATTGCCCAGCAATCGGCGGCACGCATCGACGGCGAGCGCCCGCGTGGGTTCGTGGTGGGTGGGGAAGGCGACGTCGAGGACCTTCGTGGGAAAGAAGGCGCGATTGGCGTCCGCGGAGAATTCCACCCGGCAGCGCAGGAAACGCGTGTACTCCGCGGCGTACGGCGGGGGCGGATAGGTCAGCTCCACTCGGGACGGCGACCAGTCGGAACCGGCGACCGTGCGCGCGAAGACGGTGAGCGTGGCCATGGCTTCCTCGATGAGGAACCGGCGGAGCTCGGGCTCGGGTCGGCGCTCCCGGAAGCGCAACGCGACCTCGTCGTCGAAGTGCTCGAGGTCCACGTCGATGAGGCTGCCCGAGGCCAGATGCAGATCGAGCGCGACCGACACCGCATCGCTCACCGTGGCGCAGGAGCGCATGGCGACCCCGAGCATCCCCATCGACAGCAGCATGTCCCGGCCGCCCACCAGCATGCCGAGCGGTTTGCCAGGCATATCCCGCACGGCCCGCCGCAGCACCGCCGCCGCCGCCTGGCGGTAGGACACCTTGACCGTGTCGGCGGCCAGCAGGCGCGTGGCATCGAGCCCGGTGCCGACGAACCACGCGTCGACCTCGGCCCCTTCACGTCGGCCGATCTCCACGACCCCGCTCAGGACGGTGGGCGGGATGATCGGTAAATCGAGTTGAGCGTTCACGCGATCCGATCCCCGGACCGCACCGCCCTCAAGCTGGTCATATGACCAGCTTATCGCCGACACCGCCGCTCACCTGCCCATTTCCCGGATATGAAAATCTTGTGAACGCCTCACAACTGGACAAGTGACCATGTAGCTTCAGGCCCCAAGTGCTGAATCACGCTGTATCGGAGTCCTTCTCGTGGCTGACAAGTCGAAATCCCTTCCCGCGCGAATCGGCGCGAAAATCCGCAGACCGACCGGGGCCAAGCTGACACAGTCGCTGATCGTGCTGGTACTCGTCGTACCGACGCTCGTCTCGGCCGTCTACATGTGGATCATGTGGGACCCCGAGCTGTATCTGAAGCACGTTCCGGTGGCCATCGCCACTGACGACACCGGAGCCGTCACCGACGGCCGGACCCAGAACATGGGCGCGGAGATCCTCGACAATCTCGCCACCGGCGGCGAACTGGAATTCCATCGGGTCAGCAGCGCCGAAGCCGACCGCGGACTGCGGGAGAACCGCTACGCCTTCGCCGTCGTCATCCCCGCGGACTTCACCCGCAATGTGCTGACCGTCACCGATCCCCAGCCCAAGCAGGCGCGAATCTCGGTGCTGTACAACGACTTCAACGGCACACTCGGCCCCGCTGTCGCCAACAGCGTGATAGCCGAGGCACAGCGTGAGATCACGAAGACCATCGGCCGCGGGTACGCCGGGCAGATACTCGTCGGCGTCAACAGCCTCGGTTCCGGACTCGGCGACGCCGCACAGGGGACGACACAGCTGGCGCTGGGTGTCGGTCAGCTCGCCGATGGCTCCGGGCAGTTGACGGCCGGTCTGCACAGTGCCGCCACCGGCGCCGCGCAACTGGCCACGGGAACCGCCGATCTGCACACCGGAGCGACCCAACTTGCTGCGGGCGCTGGCGAATTGGTCACCGGCACAAACCAATTGGGTACGGGAGCGGTGCAGATCCGCGACGGGGTGGACCAGATACTCACCCCCCTACTGGATCTCGCCAAGCCCGCGGGCACCCTCGCGGACAGTCTCGAACCGCTGCTGGAGCGATTGCAGGCCGATCCCGCGACCGCCGACGCCGCGACCCAGCTGAAGAGCCTGCTCGACCAGCTGAGCAGCACCAATCCGGATTCACTCGTCGGCCAGCTGAACCAATTACACGATGGCACAGCCGAATTGGCTCGCCAGCTGACCGATCCGAAGGCCGATTACCTCTCCGGAGTCCTCGCCCTCGCCGAGGGCACCGGCCAGCTGCGCGATGGTGCGACACAACTCGCGACCGGGGCCGGCGAACTCTCCACCGGGCTGGGGCAACTCGACGAAGGCGGCCGTCAACTCCAGGACGGCGTGACCCAACTCGGCGACGGCGTCAACCAGCTCAACGGCGGACTTCACGACGGCGCGGCGGCGGCCCCGCACATCGCGAACACCGACAGCTCCGCGAACATGTTCGCCGAGCCCGTCATCATGGACATCCACAATCAGGAACCGAGCCAGATCGTGCGGGACGGCGACCGCAGCCACAAGGAGATCGCCGGTGGCGCGGGCCCGGTCATCGTGGTGATGGGCGCCTTTCTGGCCGCCATCGTGCTGTGGATGCTGGTGCGCCCGTTGCGGGGTCGGGAGTCCGGATCGCGGTGGCGCCGCGCCGCCCGTCCGGTATTGCGCGGCAGCGGTATCGGCCTGGCCTGCGGAATCGCGGCGGCGGCCGCGGCGGCGGTCTACGCGAGTTCGATCGGCTGGGCGCCACACCAGTGGCCGGCCATGGCAGCGGTCGTAGCCCTGGTGGGAATCACCGCCGCCCTGACCACCCAACTGTTCGTCGTCCTGTTCGGCCGAGTGCCCGGTTCGATCGCCGCTTTCGCGTTCTTCATGTTCCAGACCTTCGCCTTCGGCGGAGTATTCCCCTCCGGCACAACACCTTCGGCATTCAAACCGTTCGAGGTCATCGCGCCGATGACCTACGCCCGCCGCGCCGTTGTCCGCGCGGACATCGCCCTCTACGACCAGATGTTCTGGGTCTCGATTCTCATGCTGCTGCTGATGATCTCGGGATCGGTCGCCCTCATGATCGGCCTACGGCACGCTCGAAACCAGCTGACCGACCAATCCCTCGGCACGGAAGAGCTGGTCCCGCAACCGTTCTAGCGCCTGCCCCTCAGACCGCGGTGAAGTATTCGATCTTCGGCGGGGCCGCCAGCAGCGGGGCCATCAGCTTGCCGGCGGCGCGGAAGTGGGCGGATTTGCCGTGGGCTTCGAGAGCGGCTTGGTCGGAATAGAGTTCGAAGAAGCGATAGTGGTCGGGGTCGGTCTGTGAACGCACCAGCTGGTAGGTGAGGTTGCCGGGCTCGTTGGCCTTGATCTCGGTGACGAGGTCGGCGACGACGGCTTCGAACTCGGCACCGGTACCGGGCTTGACGTTGATCTCGGCGATGACTGCGATCATGATTGTCTCCTTTTCGTGCGACGGTACCTGTTCAGATCGGCAGATACCGCGCGCCCCTGCACCGGGCAGCTTGCACGACGAACACAACTCGCTGCGCCTGCACCCCTCGGACAGCGGCGCAACAAGCTGGTCGCAGAAACACTATGGGGCATACACGATTCCGTGCATGCCCCAAATTCTTCGGGCAGCCGATCGGCTACCACGTGGCTACTACGGCAGAGCGGCGATCAGCTGCTCGACCTCGACGCGCGGGCCGGTGAAGAACGGGATCTCCTCGCGCACATGCAACCTGGCCTCGGTGGCACGAAGATCGCGCATGAGATCGACGATGCGGTGCAGTTCCGGGGCCTCGAAGGCCAGAATCCACTCGTAGTCGCCGAGCGCGAACGAGGCCACCGTATTCGCCCGCACATCCGGGTAGTCGCGGGCGGCCTTGCCGTGATCAGCGAGCATCTTGCGACGCTCCTCATCGGGGAGCAGGTACCACTCGTAGGAGCGCACGAACGGGTACACGCAGATGTAGTTGCCCGGCTCCTCACCCGCCAGGAACGCGGGGATGTGGCTCTTGTTGAACTCGGCCGGGCGATGCAGGGCCGCATTGCTCCAGACCGGATTGCTCGCCGAACCCAGCTCGGTGATCCGGCGGAAATCGGCGTACGCGGCCTGCAACTCCTCGATCTTCTCGGCATGCCACCAGATCATGAAATCGGCGTCGGCGCGCATACCCGCCACGTCGTAGATACCGCGCACCACCACTCCGCGATCTTCCAGCGAATCGAAGAAGGCTCGCGCCTCCTTGATGGCGGCCGCCCGATCCTCCCCCAGCACACCGGGCTCCACCTGGAACACCGAGAACATGAGGTAGCGGATGGTGTCATTGAGGGACTTGTAGTCGAGTCGCGCCATGACCCCATCG
Organism: Nocardia sp. NBC_01503; assembly: GCF_036327755.1. Classification (NCBI taxonomy): domain Bacteria; kingdom Bacillati; phylum Actinomycetota; class Actinomycetes; order Mycobacteriales; family Nocardiaceae; genus Nocardia; species Nocardia sp. NBC_01503. Next base: position 5,389,029 of record NZ_CP109596.1, on the reverse strand, counting down.
TGCCACTCGCGCCCGGGCACGGCGGCAGCGGTCCCGACCGGCTATTCCGCGGTCGCGGCCCAAGAGTCGATCAGGCGACGCAGGCCGTCCCGGAACGGCGCATCGGCGGTGATCAACGCCGTGACCTCGTCGAAATGACCTGAGAGCAAAGGGAACTCCTCCGGATCAAGGGCGGCCAGCGAGGCACGTGTGCGCGAATTCACCTCCTTGGCATCCCAATGCTCCACCAGTGCGGCACAACCCAGCGTGTAGAGATACATCTCCCGGTACGCGTGGAACGCGTCGGTGACGGTGAGACCCAGCAGAAGATTGTCCGCCACTTGCGGTTCGGTCAACCGCTTCAGCAGGCGCGGGCCGAGCAGCGGACGCGTACCCCGCAGCAGCACCAGACCGGGATGCGCGGCCGTGAGCGTGTACCAGGCCACGAAACGCTCCTCGGTGGCCCGCGCCCACGGCATCGAACCCGGGGTGATCTCCGGCAGATTCGCGGCCAGATGATCCGAGAGCAGATCCAGCAGACCACTCAGATCGCCGCCGCCACGCCGGACCACAGTGGTGTGCGACACCTTCAAATGCGTCGCGATACCGCGGAAGCTCAACTGCGACGCCCCACGCGACTCGATGATCTCCAGGCCGGCGCGGGCAATCGCCTCCGGTGTCGCCTCTTCGAGCGACTTCGAGGTCCTGGGCATGAATCCAGCGTAAGTTACAGTGTAATTATTCGCTGCACCGGCCCGCGCAGAGCTCGGCAGCCCCGGCGACGACCGGCCTCCAGACCGAACGAACAGCGAAGGAAGTGCAGTGCAACCCACTTACGGCGACGTGAAGGCGGCCAGCGACCGCATCTCGGGGCAGGTGCGGCCCGTGGTCCTCACCCCCGCCGATACCGTCGGCGGAGCACAGGTCCGGCTCGCACTCGAACACCTGCAATACGCGGGGAGCTTCAAAGCCCGCGGCGCGGCGAACTTCATGCTCGCGCATCGCGAGTCGGGGACGCTGCCCCGCGTCGGCGTCACCATCGCCTCCGGCGGTAACGCGGGCGTCGCATGCGCCTGGGCCGCACGCATAGTCGACTCGGCGGCAACGGTATTCCTGCCCAACTCCGCACCCGCGGTGAAGCTCGAGCGGCTGCGCGGACTCGGGGCTCAGGTGCTGCGCGGAGGCGATACTTACGCCGACGCGGCCGCCGAATGCGAGCGGTACGCGGCGACGACGGGGGCGCTGCGCTCACACGCCTACGACGACCTCTACATCGCGGCGGGTGCGGGGACACTGCTCGAGGAGATCGTCGCGCAGATGCCCGAACTCGATACGGTTGTGGTCGCGGTCGGCGGCGGCGGGCTTTTCACCGGAGTCGCGACAGCCGCTGCGCACCACGGCATTCGAGTGGTCGCCGTCGAACCCGAGAACTGCCGGGCCTTCAACGCCGGACTCGAAGCCGGGCATCCGGTCGACGTCCCGGTCGAATCCGTGGCCGCGGACTCACTCGGCGCGAGCCGCACCTCGGAGATGGCTATCGCGGCCGCCGGTAGCGCGGCCTTCCGCTCGGTGCTGGTCACCGACGAACAGATCATCTCGGCTCGTCAATCCCTGTGGGACGACCGCAGACTCGCGGTGGAGCATGCCGCGGGCACCGCGCTTGCCGCACTGCGATCCGGCGCTTACATTCCGGACCCGGGCGAACGGATCGCCGTGGTCATCTGCGGCGCCAACACCGACCCCGGCGACCTCGTCACCAAGTAAACGACTGCGCGGTTTTCGATGCGGTTCAGGTCAACCGCGCGGTGATTCGCGCCGCGGCGGCGGTACCGGAGGCCGCGCAGGCAGGCACACCGACACCGCCGAGGTAAGCGCCCGCCAGCGCCAGACCATCGAGATCGGCTGTGGCGGAACGCAGCTCGGCAATCAGCCGGGCGTGACCGGGCGCGTACTGCGGCAGGCCGCCCCGCCACCGCTGCACCACCGTGGTGATCGGGCGGATATCGGCTCCGGTGACCGCCGTCAGATCCTCGACCGCCGCCCGGACCAGAGCCGCGTCCTGCCAGTCGAGTAGTGAGTCGTCGCCGAACCGCCCGAACGAGGCCCGAACCAGCGCCACACCGCGAGCGGCCAGATGCGGCCACTTCCGACTCGACAGCGTGAAAGCCTTGGCACGCAAAGGTTCACCCGTCGCCACCAGGATCCCGGAATTGTCGGGGAGGTCGGTCTCCTTCGGCAATGTCATCGCCACCACCGCCGACGAGGCCAGCCGAATCGCGGCGGCGATCTCCGAGGCGGCGGGAGCCACGTCACGCAGCAGAGTGGCGGTGACCGGAGCGGGGGTCGCCAGCACCACCGCATCGACCGCGCCGATCGGATCAACCTGCCAGCCATTCGCCGTACGGGTGAGACGGGTTGCGGCAGTGCCTGTTTCGACCTTCACATCGGCGGCGGCGCGCAGCGCGTCCAGGAGCACCTGATAGCCGTCGCGAATGCCACCGAACACCGGAGTAGCGGACGGTGGCGGAAGCGTCGCGCGAACAGCCTCCGTCAGACTCCCGGCTCCCCCATCCAATGCGGCCGCGAGAGTCGGCAGGGCGGCGCGCACACCGATCGAATCGGCGGTTCCGGCATAGACGCCACCCAGCAGCGGGTCCACACTGCGCCGGACCACCTGCTCGCCGAAACGCTCTGCCACCAGCGCGCCGACGGAGACATCCGAGCCGCGTTCCCAGACCAGCGGCCTGGTCGGCTCGGCGGAGACTCGTGCCAGGGTCTCGTCGTCCACCAGCCCAGCCACCGACTCGGGGTCCGCGGGGATACCCATCAGCGTGCGCTCCGGCAGTCGGTGACCGATGCCACCGGACCACACCAGTGGACGTTTCCCCGCCGGGTAAACCAGTTGATCCTCGATGCCCAATTCGCGCATCAGTGCGGGGATCTCGGGGCGGCGGCCTACGAATGCCTCCGCGCCCAGGTCGACGGGTTCGCCATCGAGGTCTTTGGTCCGCAGGATGCCGCCCAGGCGGTCGCGCTCGTCGATCAGCAGCAGATCGGCTGAGTTGCCCAGTGACTGGCGCAGTCTGTATGCGGCGACCAGGCCGCTGATTCCGCCTCCGACTATTGCGATTCGCATCGAACTCCCTTCTTGTCTTGAAAGTTACTCCGGGGGTGGGGGCTGCCCTGTTGGTGGTACTGGACAGGGGTGGCCGACCCATGTGTGTGGTCGGTTCGCGGGATGGTGTTGCCTTTGCTCAACCGGGCTGCGAAGCAGAACGGGCAGTGTGGTTGCCTCGCCTGCCGTACCCGGCTGTCGCTCCCCGATCGGGAGCCGCACCCTCACGACCCAGCCTGGCCGGGTGGCCGTGGGAACCTTCAGAACCACAACCCCAAAAACCAAGAACAAAACGACAAGGACCAAGACAAAAGACGCCAGGACAAGAAGAAGAGACGGGCCCAAGGGCCCGAAACCCCGCCACCACAACACTTTCAGGACCCCGAAGCACTCCGTCACATCCCGTTCGGAGCCTCCGACGACCTGGACGCGCGCTCACCAGGAACTCACGCACCGAACCCCGGCGTGTCGCGTACATCAGTTCCTGCTCGACGCCCGAATCCCCCTGGACACGCGATCAGGGGGCACTGGTGCGGCGATCTCCGGCGTGTCCTTGCATGAGTACCCCCCTGATCGCACGTCCGGGGTCTCGAGGGTGGTGGTTCTTCTCGTCTGGGCGTCTTGGGGTGGGTGTCTTTGTCTATTTCGTCTTTTCGGGTTGTGGTTTTGAAGGTTCCCACGGCCCTCCAGCCAGGCTGGGTCGCGAGTATTCGCGCTCGATGGGGGAGCGACAGTGGGGTACGGCAGGCGACGCCACCAGCACTGCCGTGTTTGTTTTGCTTGTCCTCCCGAACCCCGCTGGGACCGCGGGTGATTCGGGCGAGTGTGCTACGAAGGCCCCGGGTGGTAGCCCACTGGCCTTGCGATGGACCACGACCCACGGGCGAGCACCCGAGCCGCGAAAGGCACATAGCCGCACCAGCAGACCCGGTTGCACCGGCAGATGATGCTCTGACGGTTTCCTCGTATGCGCGATTCTCGCCCTCGGCAGCCAGTGTGGAAGTGTCGGGTCATGCGGTGGCACTCGCGGGAATGATCAGCGTCTGGATCACGGAGGCTGGGTGCAGGTGCAGGTGCGGGGTTGGGCGTAGGCGCAGGGCGAATAGGTCAGGGCCGCACCGCACAACACGCCTGTAGCACCGGCGGGTGGTCCCCTGTCGGTGGTACAGGCTGCTCAGCGTCGCTATCGCCGGGTGTGGGATGTGTTGCGGGCGTTGAGCCACTCCTCGAGCCGTGCCCGCTCGCGTTCGTCACGGGCGTGGATACGGGCCAGGGTCGCGGCCGTCAACTCTCCCGGATGGTGCCGGTGATTCACTTGGGGTGTGCCGCTCGGGTCGATGTGCGGGGGTGCGATCCACCCCGTGTGGCCGGGGTAGTCGGTGTCCGGGCCCATGACCACGGTTTTCCATCCGCCGGGGCCGTCGTGGACCAGGCCGTGGCAGGCATCGCACGCCAGTGTCAGGTTCTCGATATCGGTCGGTCCGCCCTTGACCCATTCGGTGATGTGATGCACCGCCGCCAGCGAGGCGGGCGCGGTGCATCCCGGTCGGGTGCAGCCTTTCTCGGCGGCGATCAACGCCAACCGTTGGGCTCCGGTGGCCAGGCGCTCGTTCTCACCCAGGTGCAGGGGCAGGTCGGTGACGGTGAAACCGGGTGCGGGACTGGCCGATACGGCACCGGTCGCGGCAGACGCGGCACCACGAGTGGTGACCGGTGTCGCGCTACAGGCCGCGCCGGATGCGGCGCCGGTGGTGCGGGCCGCCTTCCCGCGAGACGCGGTGGAGGTGCGGCGGACCCGGGCCAGGTGGATCGGGGCCCCGGCCTTGTCCAGCACCGCCACGAAAGTACTCGAATCGCTGGCGGTGGCAGCCAATCTCAACGCCTCGGACACCGACAGGGTGCCCCCGGTCGCGGTGGTCGCGATACCGGCACCACGCTCCACATCGGCCACCGACATACTCAACACCGCCGCGACCGGCAGACCACGATGGCTGCCGAGCATGGCCGGGTCCACACCGAAACGCAGGAAACCCAGCAGCGCATCATGATTGCGTTGCGCGGCGGTGCGGCCATCACGCTTGGCCGCCGCCGCCAACACCCCACGGTCGACCGCATCGGCGGTGCTACGAGGGCTGTCGGTGTCCTCGGGGTTACACACGCCCGGGCGCGCCCACTTGGCCAGCATCGGATCCAACACCGCACGCAACGCCGGAGTGATCTCCCCCGACACCGGGGACATCCCGTTCACCCGCTGATGCCCGATACTCAACCCACGCAAACGTTGACGATCACGCTCGGCCGCCAACTCCCCGTCGGGATGCACCCGGACCAGGATCTCGTTCCCCAACCGCGGCAGGACATCGGGCAAACCCGCCCGCGCGTAGTCGGTCAGGATCCGCTCCGCGGTCTCCTTCCCCTCATCCGGGAGGGTGTCGGGAAGCTTGTGCAACGCGGCCACGATGTGCCGGGTGTGATCAGCCGAGATCGCACCCGCACGCTGAGCCTCGGCAACCAAGGGCAGCACCGGACCGAGTTCCCCGGTGGGAAACACCCGGGGCGACACCAGCTTCGCGGTGTTCCAGCGCCCGGTCGCCTCGGCATGGGACAGGCGCAGGGTTTGTTCCAGGAACTTGACCGGGGTCGACACACCCGCACGCGCGGCCAGGCAGCGGGTACCGGTCTCGACCGTGAAACGATGTTTGACGGCCTCCGTTTTGCGGATCGCTGTTTCGACCACCCGCATTACCTCGATGAATTCCTCATCGGAATGCGGAGTCAGGGACGCGTCCAGGAGGCCGTCCACCGCCGTGAGCAGCGCCGAAGCGCTGCTCACGAGTGCGGTGGTCCCTCCCGAATTCATGCCTTTATTCTACCGTGATAGAACAGGCCGCGAAAGGTGAATTCTATTGTGATACAAGAATATTCAGAAGGAATTGCTTTTTAGAGCGGCGTGGGGAGGCTGTGGATCAGTTTTACTGTTTCGGTGATTACTTCGGGGTCGGTGTTGGGGAGAACGCCGTGGCCGAGGTTGAAGATGTGACCCTTGGCGCCCAAGGTGATTGCTTCGTCGGCTTCGCGGGCGATGCGGTGGACTTCGGATTCGATTGCGGGGGAACCGGCGAAGAGGACGGCGGGGTCGAGGTTGCCCTGCAAGGCTTTTCCGGGGCCCACTCGGCGGACCGCGTCATTGAGGGGGATTCGCCAGTCGACGCCGACCACATCGGCGCCGGCTTCGCCCATGGCGCCCAGCAACTCTCCGGTGCCGACACCGAAGTGGATGCGCGGGATACCGGCCGATGCGACCTCGGCGAAGACTCGCTGTGAATGCGGGAAGACGAATTCGCGGTACTGCGCCAGGGTCAATGCTCCGGCCCAGGAGTCGAACAATTGCACGGCGTCCACTCCGGCGGCGATCTGCGCCTGCAGGAATTCGATGGTGATATCGGTCAGCACACCGAGTAGTTGATGCCAGGTCTCCGGATCGCCGAGCATCATCGCCTTGGTGCGCTCGTGATTCTTACTCGGCCCACCCTCGACCAGATATGAGGCCAGTGTGAAGGGGGCGCCCGCGAAACCGATCAGCGGAACCTCGCCGAGTGCGTCGAGCAGCAGGCCGATTCCGGCGGTCACGGCGCCGACTTCCTCGGCCCGCAGGCGCGGCAGCGCGCGCACATCGGCCACCGTGCGAACAGGGTTCGCCACCACGGGGCCGACGCCGGGCACGATATCCAGATCGATCCCGGCGGCCTTCAACGGAACCACGATGTCCGAGAACAGGATTGCCGCGTCGACATCGTGGCGGCGGACCGGCTGCATGGTGATCTCGCACACCAGCTCCGGATCGAAGCATGATTCGAGCATGCCGATGCCCTTGCGCAGTTCGCGGTACTCCGGCAGTGAACGCCCTGCCTGACGCATGAACCACACCGGACGGCGATGCGGGACGCCACCGGAGGCGGCGACTAGAAGGGGTGCATCGGTCAGCTGGCGGCGGGTGTGAGTGCTCATCACCGCTCATCGTAAAGGCCGCGAGCGGCGCGCCTCTCACTACACCGCGCCCGGTAGGTCTACCGTCCTCATACGTGACACCGCTCGACTTCCGCGACGGCGCCGCACCGACCCCGGAGCCTGAAGAACCCACAGGGTTCCGCGCCGCGGTCGATGCGATGGGGACCGCAACAGTGCATCCACGGATCGAGCTGGCTCCGATCCGCCCGCCGCAGCGCCTGGCGCCCTACTCCTACGCGTTAGGCGCGGAGGTCACTCGCCCGGACAGCAATGTGGTTCCCGTCGACTCCGACGGGGACGCGTTCGGCCGACTGATCCTGCTGCACGATCCGGACGGGCAGGAAGCCTGGCACGGGGTGTTCCGATTGGTCGCCTACATACAGGCCGATATCGACTCCGCGCTCGCCGCTGACCCGCTGCTGCCCGAGGTGGCTTGGAGCTGGCTCGTCGACGCGCTCGATTCGCGGGCGCCGTTCACCGCGCTCGGTGGCACCGTCACCTCGACCAGTTCGGTGCGATACGGCGATATCGCCGGACCACCGCGCGCGCATCAACTCGAGCTGCGGGCCTCCTGGACGGTCGGCGATACCGAGATGAAGCCGCATGTCGAAGCGTTTTGCGAGGTCCTCGCCTACGCGGCCGGACTCCCACCCGCGGGGGTTACCCGGCTGGATGTGCGGCGCGGCGACGGCGATTCGGACTAGTCCAGAACGAGAACACCTGTACCGCAACGAAATCGGCGCGGGGCCATTACGATTCCCAACAGTCCGGGGCCGTGTCGCGGTTCGCTGTTTCGCCGACGTGACGCGGATCGCCACTGTCCTACACGTAGAGTTCAAGACCATGTCCGTACCAGAAGAGCCCGAAGCCACTGCCGCGGTACCGCTGCTCGCGCCAGTGGAGGGTGTGCCGCCGGTATTGGACAGTGCTGCCGAAATCACCGATGCCGCGCGCCGCCTGGCCGCCGGCACCGGACCTCTCGCGGTCGACGCCGAACGCGCCTCCGGATTCCGGTACTCCAATCGCGCCTATCTGATTCAGTTGCGGCGCGCCGGAGCCGGATCATTCCTGATCGACCCGATTCCGCTCGACGGAGACCTGGAACCACTCGCGGACGCGGTCAATGGACTGGAGTGGGTACTGCACTCCGCCGATCAGGATCTGCCCGGACTCGCCGAACTCGGGCTCTACCCGGAGCGACTCTTCGATACCGAACTCGGTGGACGACTCGCCGGATATGAGCGCGTCGGACTCGCTGCCATGGTGGAGAACCTGCTCGGACGGGAACTGCGCAAGGGACACGGGGCCGCGGACTGGTCCACTCGGCCACTGCCCGACGAATGGCTCAATTACGCGGCGCTCGATGTGGAATTGTTGCTCGAACTGCGGGACGCCGTCGCGCTCGAGCTCGATGAGCAGGGCAAGACCGACTGGGCGGCACAGGAATTCGAGCATGTGCGCAATGCCGAACCCTCGGCACCGAAATCGGATCGGTGGCGGCGGACCTCCGGGATTCATACGCTGCGCAAAACTCGGCAGCTCGCCATCGTGCGCGAACTCTGGACGACTCGAGATCGGCTGGCCCGGCTGCGCGATGTGGCACCGGCGCGGATTCTCCCGGATTCGGCGATCGTGGCGGCCGCCAATGGCGAGCCCAAGTCGATCGCGCAATTGCGAGCCCTTCCGGTTTTCGGCGGACCCCGCCAACGCCGCTACTCCCGCGAGTGGCTCGGCGCGATCGAACGCGCCCGCGCACTCCCGGAGAGTGAACTGCCACCGCTGACTCAGCCTTTCGACGGGCCGCCGCCGGTGAACCGGTGGGAACGCCGCGATCCGTCAGCAGCCGCTCGGTTGCAGCGCGCCCGCTCGGCCATGAGCGACCTCTCGACCGAGGTCTCCGTGCCGATCGAAAACCTGCTGACCCCCGACCTGCTGCGGCGCATGTGCTGGGACGGACTGCCCCGCACCGCCACCAACGGCGACGCGCCCGCCCTGATCGACGACTTCCTCGCCGCAGGCGGGGCACGCGATTGGCAGCGCGAACTCGCGGTACCCCGCCTGGTCGAGGCGCTCTACCCGGCGGACGACAAAGACGCGTAAGTAGTCAGCCCCACCACGGATAACCGCGACCACCCCGCTGGTCCGCGACCGCCCCGTCATCCCGGCGCGTTTTCGGCCGGGATCCACACCCTCCAGTCGGCAGCCGATAACCGTGGACCCCGGCCGAAAGCATGCCGGAATGACGGGTGGGGGCGGAGGACGGCGGGGTGAGCCATCCGAGGATGTGCGACGGTCAGTCTTCGAAAAGTGGAGGGCGGCGGTCGCGGCGGGCCCTGATGGCCTCGTCGAAGTTTTCGGTGGTGAGGCGGACGTAGAGCTGAGCCGTGCCCTCGTGTTGCATATGGGATTCGAAGCTGCCCGCTTCCAGGCCGCTCCACAGCATGCGCTTGGTGAGTTCGGTGCCGACTCGACTCCAGCGGATGATCTGGTCGGCCGTGTCGTAGGCGGCTTCCAGGAGTTTGTCGGTGGGGACTACGCGCGAGACTATGCCGATGCGTTCGGCTTCGGCGGCGTCCACGTCACGACCCGTGAGCATGATTTCGAAGGCGCGGGTGGTGCCTACCACGCGGGGCAGCAGATAGCTGATGCCGAGTTCGGCCGAGGTGAGGCCGTTGTTGATGCCGGCGGCCCGGAAGTAGGCGTCCTCGGAGGCGATCCGAATATCCGTGCCTACCGCCAGGCAGAAGCCGCCGCCGATGGCCGCGCCGTTGATCGCGCTGATCACCGGCTGATGCATGCGGCGGATGGTCAGCATGACATTGTTCAGCAGCTCCATCGACCGGCGGGCGACCGTGGTCTTGGTCAGGCCCTCGACACCGGGCACGCGGCCCGCGTGCTGGAGATCCGCGCCGGAGCAGAAGCCGTGTCCCGCGCCGGTGAGCACGACCACGCGGACCTCATTGTCGGCGGCTACCGCCTCGAGGGTTTCGCGCAGCGGGATCATGACGTCGAAGGCCATGGCGTTCATCCGCTCGGGGCGGTTGAGGGTGACCAGGGCGATTCCCGGACGCGGTTTCTCGACGAGAACGAATGCGGGATCCTCTGCGGGCATGCACAACTCCTGACCGGAAAACTGTAACCGGTTCTAGAATCTACGCGAGAAGTGCTGCCGCGTACACGGAGTCGCGAACAAGAAAGGCGGGCGGCACCCCTCGGATGCCACCCGCCCGGTCTCGGAACCGATTACTCCGCGAGCGCCCTCGCGGTGGAGACGGACTTATCGCCCTCGGCCTCGGACATCGCCGCATCCGCCTCGGCACTGTTACCCAGCCAGCCGTGCACCCGCTGCGCGATATCGCCGGGGGTCAGACCCAGATCGTGATGGATCTGCGCCCGCGCGGCATGGTCCAGGAACTGCTGCGGCACACCGAGATCGCGGGTGGCCACATCGACTCCGGCGGCCCGCAGGCGCGCGGAGACCGTACTGCCGATACCACCGTGCAGACCACTGTCCTCCAGTGTCACCACCAGGCGGTAGTTCTCGGCCAGCTTCACCACACTGTCCGAGACCGGCAGCACCCAGCGGGGATCGATGACCGATACCGAAACGCCCTCGGCCGCCAGCAGATCCGCGACCTTCAGAGCCAGATCGGCGAAGGCGCCGACCGCTACCAGCAGCACATCGCCACGCGCCGAGCGCGCACCGGAATCCTCACCCTCGGGCAGGCGCAGCACGTCCACACCGTCGAAGCGCTCGACCGCGGAGATATCCTCCGAGACAGTGCCTTTCGGGAAGCGGATGGCGGTGGGGCCGTCACCGATGTGCAGCGCCTCCGCCAACTCCTCGCGCAGGGTGGCGGCATCGCGCGGGGCTGCCACGCGAATACCGGGGACGATGCCCAGCACCGAGAAATCCCACATGCCATTGTGCGAAGCGCCGTCGTCACCGGTGATTCCGGCGCGATCCAGTACCAGCGTCACCGGGAGTTTGAGCAGCGCCACATCCATGAGCAGCTGATCGAAGGCCCGGTTCAGGAAGGTGGAGTAGATGGCCACCACCGGATGCAGACCGCCAAGGGCCATACCGGCCGCGGAGGTCATGGCGTGCTGTTCGGCGATGCCGACATCGAACATGCGCTCCGGGAAGCGTTTTCCGAACGGCGACAGACCGGTCGGACCGGGCATGGCAGCGGTGATGGCGACGATATCGTCGCGCTGCTCGGCCTGCTCGATCAGCTCAGTGGAGAAGACCGAGGTCCAGGTGGTGCCGGACGAACCACCCACCGGCTCACCCGTCTCCGGGTCGATGCGGTTGATGGCGTGCATCTGATCGGCCACATGGTCCTCGGCGGGCTTGTAGCCGCGACCCTTCTGCGTGACCACGTGCACCACGACCGGACCACCGAAATCCTTGGCGCGCCGCAGCGCGGCCTCCAGAGCCACGGTGTCGTGACCGTCGACCGGGCCCACGTACTTCAGGCCCAGATCGCCGAAGAGCTCCTGCGGAGCCACCGCGTCCTTGATACCGGTCTTGAGCGCGTGCAGCATCGAATAGGCCGAATCACCCACGCGCGGAATGGACTGCACGATGCGCTTGGTGGCGTCCAGGGCCTGCTCGTACGCGGGCTCCATGCGCAGCCCGGCCAACCGCTCGGCGAGACCGCCGATGGTCGGCGCGTAGGAACGGCCATTGTCATTGACCACCACGACCAGCGAACGGTCCTGCCCGGCGGCGATATTGTTCAACGCCTCCCAGCACATACCGCCGGTCAGCGCGCCGTCGCCGACGACCGCGACCACGTGGCGTTTCTGGCGGGTCAGCGCGAACGCCTTGGCCAATCCGTCCGCATAGGACAGCGAGGCCGACGCATGCGAGGACTCGACCCAGTCGTGCGCGCTCTCCGCCCGGCACGGATAGCCGGAGAGGCCACCGACCTTGCGGAGCGTGTCGAAACCGTCCTTACGGCCGGTGAGGATCTTGTGCACATAGGCCTGATGGCCGGTGTCGAAGATGATCGGATCGGCTGGCGAATCGAAGATCCGGTGCAGCGCGATGGTCAGCTCCACGACACCGAGGTTCGGTCCGAGGTGCCCGCCGGTGACGGCGACCTTCCGCACCAGGAACTCGCGAATCTCCTCGGCCAACTCGCGCAGCTCCGGTACCGACAGCCGACGCAGGTCCTCGGGCATGTCGACCCGGGAAAGCACTCCCACGGCTATTGCTCCCTCCGGATGTCTCCTGTGATTGCCACAGTCTACGGAGACCCCACCGGCCCCCGACGCCAGGAACTGAACGCCACCTGCGACATCCGCAATGAATGTGAGGCTCCACACACATTACCCGGATACAGTGGCCGCGTGGTCCCCCCAATTCCGGCCACCAACGGCCCAGCTCGCGTGTCGCACGGCGTGGTGGCGAACATCATCCACGAAGTGTACGAATTGTGCCGTTCGGATACCTCCGGTGAGCTTGCCGACTACATACCGGAACTCGCGGCGGTACAACCGGATTCATTCGGCATCTGCCTGGCTACGGCCGACGGCCGGATATACGGCAGCGGAGATCTGGACACCTGCTTCACAATTCAGTCGATCTCCAAACCCTTCACCTACGCACTGGCATTGGCCGATCGCGGGCCCGCCGCGGTCGCGGAGCGCATCGACGTGGAGCCCACCGGGGAACCGTTCAACGAAATCAGTCTGGACCCCAAGACACAGCGGCCGCGCAATCCGATGATCAATGCCGGAGCCATCGCCGCCGCCGCACTCGTGGAGGGTCGTGACGCGGGCGACCGGTTCGCTCGGATACAACGCAGCTACAGCCGATTCGCCGGGCGTGAGCTTCGACTCAATGAGGCCGTATACGCCTCCGAAGCGCGCACCGGATTCCGAAATCGGGCCATCGGATATCTACTGCGCGGCGCCGGAATCATCGACGGTGATCCCGATGAAGCGGTCGACCGGTACTTTCGGCAATGCTCGGTCGATGTGACCTGCCGTGATCTGGCGGTGATGGCGGCGACCCTCGCCAATAACGGCGTCAACCCTTTGACGCGCGAACGGGCATTGTCTCGGCCACTGGTCGAACAGGTACTCAGCGTCATGACCACCTGCGGTATGTACGACGCGGCCGGAGATTGGGTGACCACGGTCGGACTGCCCGCCAAAAGCGGTGTGGGCGGCGGAATTCTGGCCGTACTACCGGGGCAGATCGGAATCGCCGTCTACTCACCGCGATTGGACGCGCACGGCAGCAGTGTGCGCGGGGTCAAGGCGTGCCGGGAGCTGTCACATCGCCTCGGGCTGCACTTCCTGCATGTGACACGGGCCGCGCACACCGCTATTCGCACCGCCTACACCGTCGCCGAGGCGCCCTCGCGGCTGCGGCGCGATGCCGATGAACTGGCGGTGCTGCGCGAATGGGGTGAGCGCGCACAGATATTCGAGCTGCACGGCGATCTGCTGTTCGCGGGCGCGGAATCCACCGTGCGGGCGGTGGAGGCGGCCTCGGCCGCCGGTGAACTCGAGGCGCTCGTACTGGATCTGCGCGAAATCGCCGATGTGAGTGAGATCGCGGTCCGCATGCTCGACGATCTGCAGGGCGAACTCGCCGCCGCCGGATGCCGTGTGGCACTGGTCGATCCGGAGGCCAAACTCGGGCATATGGAGTCCAGCCTGGATCCGGCCGACCCGCGCGGACGAGTATTCGCCGACCGCGACAGCGCCACCGAATGGTGCGAACAACTCATCATCGACAAGTATCGACCGGAGGACTGCACCCCCTCGGCGGCATTGCGCATCGAACAGCATCCGGCGCTGGCGGATCTGCCCGATGCGGAAAGACAGCGCCTGGCCAAGGAATTCGAGATCCGGACCGTCGCACGCGGGGAGCGCATCGTGGCCCGCGACAGCCCGCGCGCCGGACTGTTCCTGATTCTCGACGGGCGCGTGCGCGTCAGCTTCGAGGATCGCGACGGGCGGCGGCATCGGCTCATCTCGCTCTCCCCCGGCATGTCCTTCGGTGAAATCTCGCTGCTCACCGGAGTGCTGTTCAGCAATGACATCTACGCCGAGAACACCGTCCGCTTGGCCGTGCTGCCGCCCGACAAATTCGATGAGCTCACCCGCCAGGCCCCCGAGGTGAAACTCGCACTCCTGGAACGCCTCGCCACCGCCGCCTACGCTCAGGCCGATGCGGCCGTGCGGGCACTGGCCGCACACGGCGGGGTATGACCAGCGCGCCGCGACCAGGGCAAACGCGGCCGTGGGTAGCATCGGGATCGTCTTGCCAGCCAACCAGGAGGACGCCGTGACCAGCACCGGAATCGACACCGGCAGCATTACGATCTACGGCTCCGGAAGTGCCACCGGCACACCGGATCTCATGCGGGTGACGATGTCGATCGAGACCAGGGCCGATACCGTCGCGCTCGCGTACGCGGCCGCCGGGGAGCGCACCACCGCGCTCGCCGAGTCACTGCGCGGCGATAGCGTGCCGGGCCGGGACATCTCGACCAGCGGACTGTCGGTGCGCACGGACACCGTGTGGACCGAGGCCAATCGGGAGCAGGTCATCGGATATGTGGCGAGCACCTCGCTGACGGTGACCCTGCGCGATATCGCCGCACCCGAGAAGAGCGACGCCAACAGCGGTCCCGCCGCGATCATCGCGCATGCGGTCGACGCGGGCGGTGACGATGTGCGCCTGGGCGGATTGACCCTCACCGTCAGCGATCCCGAGTCCATGCTCACCCGGGCCCGCGATGCCGCCTGGGATCACGCCCTAGACAAAGCCGAACAGTACGCGCGCCGCGCGGGCCGCAGGCTGGGCCCGGTGCTGGAGATCACCGAAGACACCTCCGGCCCGTCAATCCCTATGCCCCGCATAGCCTTCGCCGCCGCCAAGAGCGATATGGGCGGTGCCCCACCGATTCCCGTCGAACTCGGCGAAAGCGAACTCAACGCCACGATCAAGGTCACCTGGCAATTGGGCTGAGGCCCTCCGGGCTGCGTGAACGGCCGGGGTCGCACCGACCGGATTTACAGCGGCCGTGCTGGCGGAAAATGCTGTGGCCGATGCAGATTCGGTGCGGAGCAGTACTCTGGCGAGGTGAGCGCGAGGCAACGGGAGACGCGGGAATTCATCCGGAATATCGGCGCTCTCCTGATCGGGAGTCTTGCCGCGTTCGTGGCGTATCAGGCGTGGCAGGTGCATGCGTGGCCACTGGTCGTGCTGCTCGGCTGCGTGGTCACGGCCTGTGTCGCGGTGCTGATGCCGGCGGTGCTGCAGGATCTGCTGGCCCCGTTCGTGCTGGTGTGGGTGGTGGTGTCGGTGCCGATCCGGCTCTTCCCGGCCGGGCGGCGGTGGCTCTCAGAACTCGATCTGCGAAAGCAGGGTCGCCGCGCGGGTCGCGGTGAGCTGGACGCGGAAGCGGGTGGCGTCGGCCCGGGTGCGGTGGGGGTGCGGGTTCGGGGAGGTGAGGAGGCGGAGGTCGCGGAGTAGGCGGGTGCCTTCGCGGACCGAGAGGCGACCCGTATCGATCAGGTGGCGGACGTTCTTGGCGCTGTCCAGGTCCTGGGTGCCCGCGGCATAGGCGGTGAGGTGGTCCAGGGCGGCGCTGAGATGTTCTTCGCAGGTGGCGTAATCGCGGCGGGCATAGGCGCGGGTGGCCTGCTGTAGGTGATCCAAAGGGGTTTGCTGGCTGCGTAATTCGAGTTCGGTCTCGATCAGGGCCAGCTGTTCCGCCAGGGCGACCGGGAGCCGGTGCGTAGGTCTCAGACGGCAGCGTGGGGCGGACCCCGCCGCTGTGCCGCTTACCTTTTCGAGGCGTAGCTGATAGCCGTCGACCAGCAGCGACGCGCGCAGGGGGGCCAGCCACGGCGGAAGTTGTTCGCGCTCGGTGGATTCCCCGCGCAGGAACTTCCGAGTGGTGACCTCGACCAGATTCAGCAGCGCCTGATCGGCGTCGGCATTACCGGCCAGCGCCGCCATCCGGGCGCCGTAGACGGGGGTGACCAGACGCCCCCAGTAGCTGTCGCTGTTGACCCACATCTCGACCGTGTACTCGGGGTGTTTGAGGTCGACGCTCAGGAGCAGCCCCTCGAGGGAGTAGAACTTGGCTTGATCGCCGTAGATCAGTTCCACCACCGCCGCGAGGGTCGGATCGGACAGCGTAGTCATGACGGCTATCTTGGCGGACGCCCCGCGCGCCGTGCAGCACGGCCCGCTTCCCACGGGCAGACGGAGAGAGGTTCCGCCGCAATACGATCCGGCTCAGCGCTCCAGCAGCGCGACGCATTCCACATGGTGCGTACCGGGGAAGGCATCGAATACCCGCAGGGCAGACGGGTGGTAACCGGCGGTGCGGTACAGGCCCAGATCGCGGGCGAAAGCCGCTGGATCACAACCGATATGGACGATGCGGCGGGGGCCGCGCGCACCCAGGGCGGCGATCACCTCTTTACCGGCACCCGCGCGCGGCGGATCCAGGACCACCACATCCGGTGCGGTATCGGGCTGTTCGACAATCCAGCGTTCGACCCGCTCGGCCCTCAGCTCCACCCACGGCAGATCCCGCAGCGCCGCTTTACCTTCGGTGACGGCGGAGCGCGCGAACTCGACGCCGTGCACCGCGCCGGTCTGGCCGACCCGCTCGCCCAGTCCGGCGGCGAAGACACCGACACCGCTGTAGAGATCCCAGGCCAGCGCGCCGGTGGCGGCGTCGGCCCACTCCCGCACCACATCCGAATAGCATTGCGCGGCACCGTAATGCGGCTGCCAGAAACCGGTGGCCGAGAGTTCGAAGCGACGACCCGAGACGTACTGCACGGCCCGGCCGCTGCCGTCGATCAGTCGCTCGGCGCGCGGACCCGCCGCGGCGGCACGACGAGCGGCGGCGCTGCTGCGATCGCCGCCTCGGCCGCCACCCTGGCGGCCAGCACGATTCCGTTCACCTCTGCCGTTCGCACCGCGCGCGGTGCGATCTCCGCGCTCGGACTCGACCGGAGCCAACTCGATCAGGTGGCGCATACCGTCACCATCCACGGCCACGACGAGATCCGCGCCGGGAGTCCACTTGCGATCGGCGATGCCCTCCATGGCCCCGGCCATCGGCTGCGGACAGCGCAGATCCGCGATCACATCGGTGCTGCGGTAACGGTGCACCCCGGCTCGGCCGTCCGCATCAACGACCAGGCGCACCCGAGATCGCCAGCCCGCCGTATAAGACTGCGGCACAACCTCTTTCACAACACCGCCGGTGAACTCGCGAACCCGGCCGGCCGCGATGCCGCGCACACCGCCGAGCGCGGCGGGCCTGCCCCCGGTCCGCGCGAGCTCGCCCTCCGCTGCGGCGCCGTACCCGGGGTCGGCTGCGCCGCGTACCGGGGCGGCCGCGCCGTACGTCGGAGCCGCGATGACCTCGACCTCGAAGTCGGTCTCCCAGTCGGCGAGTCGGCGCAGCTGTTCGGCGACGACAGCCGCCTTCAGCGCGCGCTGACCCTCGGGGCTGGCATGGGAGAAGTCGCAGCAGCCCGCGCCGCCGGGTCCGGAGACCGGGCAGGTCGGGTCGACGCGGTCGTCCGACGCCTCCAGAATCTCGATGGCGTCCGCGCGGCAGAATGATCCGCCGCGATCCTCGGTCACCCGGGCGCGCACCAGCTCACCGGGCAGACCGTGCCGCACGAACAGCACGCGCCCCTCATGCCGGGCCACACAGAATCCGCCGTGTCCGGGCGGGCCGAGGCGAACCTCGAAAACCGCACCGCGCCAATCCTCGCCGCTGCTCACAGGTCGTCTCCGTATCCGCGCCGCACCGAACCGGGGGCACTGACCTCACGTCCGGCGCGCGCCTTGGCCGAGGAGGTGAGCTGCCACGGCACCGAGGTCACCATGACGCCGGGCTCGAACAGCAACCGGCCCTTGAGACGCAACGCACTCTGGTTGTGCAGCAACTGTTCCCACCAGTGGCCCACCACGTATTCGGGGATGAATACGGTCACCACATCGCGCGGGGAATCCTTGCGCACCCGCTTCACGTAATCCATCACCGGCTTGGTGATCTCACGGTACGGCGATTCGATCACCTTGAGCGGCACCGAGATATCGCTGCGCTCCCACTCCCGTACCAGCGCGCGGGTATCGGGTTCATCGACATTGACGGTGATCGCCTCGATTGTGTCGGGCCTGGTGGCCCGCGCGTACGCGATGGCCCGTTTGGTGGGCAGATGAAGTTTGGAGACCAGCACGATGGAGTGGGTCCGGCTCGGCAGCACACCGTCCCATTCGGTCTCGTCGAGTTCACGCGACACCGTGTCGTAGTGCCGCCGAATGAGTTTCATCAAGCCGAAAATCGCAGCCATGGTGACGATCGCGATCCACGCGCCCGCCAGGAATTTGGTGATCAGCACGATCACCAACACGGTGGCGGTCATGGTGAGACCGATGGCGTTGATGACCCGCGAGCGTTTCATCCGCGCCCGCTGCGCCGGATCGGTCTCACTGCGCAACAACCGGGTCCAGTGCCGCAGCATGCCGGTCTGACTGAGCACGAAGGAGACGAACACACCCACGATGTACAGCTGGATCAGGTGGGTCACCTCGGCCCCGAAGAGCACCACGAAGGCGACCGCCCCGCCGGCCAGGAAGATGATGCCGTTGCTGAACGCCAGCCGGTCACCACGAGTGTGCAACTGTCGCGGCAGGAAGCGGTCCTGCGCCAAGATCGAGCCGAGCACCGGGAATCCGTTGAAGGCGGTATTGGCCGCCAGCACCAGGATCAGCGCGGTGACGATGGTGATGAAGTAGAACCCCGGCGGGAACCCGTGGAACACCGCGTTCGCCAGCTGCGCGATCAAGGTCTTCTGCTCATACCCGGATGGCGCGCCCACGAGGTCGGCGCTGTTCTGCGCGTAGACCACACCCACCTGCTGAGTGAGCACGATCATGCCCATGAACAGTGTCACCGCGATACCGCCGAGCAACAGCAGGGTGGTCGCGGCATTGCGGGACTTGGGCTTCCGGAAGGCGGGCACACCATTGCTGATGGCCTCCACACCGGTCAGCGCCGCACAGCCGGAGGAGAAGGCACGCGCGATGAGGAAGACGAAAGCCAATCCGAACAGATGCTCGTCCTCGGCCTTCAACCCGAACCCGTAGGACTCGGCGTGCACCTGCTGGCCCAGAATCCCGATTCGAGTGAATCCCCAGATGAGCATGATGAACATGCCGATCATGAAGGCGTACGTCGGAATCGCGAATGCCGTCCCCGACTCGCGCACACCGCGCAGATTGACAGCAGTCAAAATCACAATCGCGGCGACCGCGAACAGCACCTTGTGCGTCGAGACGAACGGCACCGCCGACCCGATATTCGACGCTGCCGAGGAGATCGACACCGCGACGGTCAGTACGTAGTCCACCAGCAGCGCGCTACCGACGGTCAGACCGGCATTTGGCCCGATGTTCGTCGTCGCGACCTCGTAATCACCGCCACCGGACGGATAGGCGTGCACATTCTGCCGGTAGCTGGCGACCACGACAGCCATTACCAGCGCGACCGCCAAACCCACCCACGGCGCATAGGTGTAGGCCGACAGCCCGGCCACGGACAGCACCAGGAAGATCTCCTCCGGCGCGTATGCCACCGATGACAAAGCATCGGAGGCGAAGACCGGGAGCGCGATTCGTTTGGGCAGCAGGGTATGCCCCAGGGAATCGCTACGGAATGGGCGGCCAACCAGCATGCGTTTGGCGGCCGTCGTCAACTTCGACACTTTGGTGAGCATAAGGGAGTGCGGGGCCGGTCGCGTCCACGGCGCGGCGGAGCGCGGTCGCGGACCGTACTGTTGCGCGTGAACACTGCGACCCTCGTCCACTTCGCAGTGTGAGCTTTTTCCGGTTCCGGTTTGAATACCGACCCGAGGGGGAAAGTGCCTCGGGAAAAACTCGAGCGGTACGGTTGCCCTCCACTGTGGTTCTTGACAAGAGGGAACCAGACCGCACACCACGGTTTTCGGGAATGGGGTTCGCACGGTGTACGTAGTGATCATGGGGTGTGGGCGAGTGGGATCCTCACTCGCACGCGCCCTGGTCCGCATCGGCCACGAGGTCGCGGTGATCGACCAGAATTCGAGCGCCTTCCTGCGCCTCGGCCGCGATTTCCCCGGATTGTGCATTACCGGAGTCGGATTCGACCGGGATGTACTGACCCGCGCGGGCATCGAACGGGCGGGCGCCTTCGCGGCCGTCTCCTCCGGCGACAACTCCAACATCATCTCCGCGCGCGTGGCCCGCGAAACCTTCGGGATCGAGCGCGTGGTCGCCCGCATCTACGATGCCAAACGCGCCGCCGTCTACGAGCGCCTCGGCATTCCGACCATCGCCACCGTGCCCTGGACCACCGACCGGTTCCTGCGCACCCTGGTCGCCGATCAATCCACCACCACCTGGCGAGATCCCACCGGCACCGTCGCGGTGACCGAGATCCCGCTGCACGAGGAGTGGTACGGCCGCACCGTGCAATCCCTGGAGAGCGCCACCGGCGCGCGCGTGGCCTTCCTCATCCGCTTCGGACAGGGCATGCTGCCCAACGCCAAGACGATGCTGCAGGCCGACGACATGGTATACATCGCCGCCACCTCGGGCAGTGTCGGTGAGGCCGTCGCCCTGGCCGGTAACCCACCCGCGAGCGAGGATTAGTCATGAAGGTAGCCATTGCGGGCGCGGGGGCCGTCGGCCGATCCATCGCCCAGGAGCTATTGCGCGGCGGACATCAGGTCATGCTGCTGGAGCGCCGCCTCGATCACATCGATCCGACCGCCGCGCCCACCGCGGTCTGGACCCACGCCGATGCCTGCGAGCTGGAGACGCTCGAAGAGGCCGGGCTGGAATCCTATGACGTGGTCATCGCCGCCACCGGCGACGACAAGGTGAATCTGGTGTTCGCACTGCTCGCCAAGACCGAGTTCGGGGTGGGGCGAGTGGTCGCGCGGGTGAACGATCCGCGCAATGAATGGCTCTTCGATTCGTCGTGGGGTGTGGACGTGGCCGTCTCGACACCGCGACTGCTGGCCTCACTGGTCGAGGAGGCCGTCTCGGTGGGTGATCTGGTGCGGCTCATGACGCTGCGTCAGGGCCAGGCCAATCTGGTGGAGATCACCCTGCCCACCGATACGCCGTTGGCGGGCAAGGCCGTTCGCACGCTGAAGCTGCCGCGCGATGCCGCGCTGGTCACCATTCTGCGCGGCGGCCGGGTCATCGTGCCGCAGGGCGACGACCCGCTCGAAGGCGAGGACGAACTGCTGTTCGTCACCTCCGTGGAGGCCGAGGACGATCTTCGGAAAGCCCTCGGCGTCAACGGTTTCGGCACCCCGGTCGGCGCAACCGCCTGATATCGCTCTCCGGGTGCCGTCACGGTCTACGAC
The DNA here is from genome assembly GCF_036327755.1 of Nocardia sp. NBC_01503. Lineage (NCBI taxonomy): Bacteria > Bacillati > Actinomycetota > Actinomycetes > Mycobacteriales > Nocardiaceae > Nocardia > Nocardia sp. NBC_01503. Next base: position 5,367,503 of record NZ_CP109596.1, on the reverse strand, counting down.
GCCGCCCGGAGTTCGGCGCGCAGCTTGTTCAGCGCGCGATGCTGCATAACCCGCACCACGCCCGGACTGGTGCCGATGGCCTCCGCGGTCTGCGCCGCGGTCCAGCCCAGCACGATGCGCATGACCAGCACCTCGCGATGGGTCGGGGCCAGCACCTTCATGAGTTCCCGTGTGGCGGCCCGGGTTTCGGACTGCATCGCCCGCTCCTCCGGACCGGCCTCGTTCATCGGCTCATCCGGGAACTCCGCCACCGGATACGCCGGATGCAGCTGCGCCCGCCGGAACGCGTCGGCGACCTTGTTGGCCGAGATGCCGTACACGAACGCCAGGAACGACTTGCCCTGATCGCGGTAGCGCGGAATGGCCTGCACGGTGGCCATGCAGATCTCCTGTGCCACATCATCGGCCGTCACATGTAGATGACCCGCGCCGCCCATTCGCGCCGCGCAGTAGCGCCGCACCAGCGGGTACACGATCTTGAGGATCTCGGTGACCGCCGCCCGGTCGCCCGCGGCGGCCGGTCCGATCAACTTCTCCAGTTCCGCTGCGGCACGCCGGGATTCCGATGTGGCCGCGCTGTTGGTCTTGGTTCCCCGCCCCGCCGAATGCCTGCGCGCGGCGGCCGTCGTCCGCACTACGGTCCCGAGCCCCTCGCCACGGTCCTGCGGTGCCACTGCCTTGCCGTCGGTGTTCAACTCCGTCGATCCTTTCGCCGTATCGTTCATAACGATCCTGCGATGATCGGAGCCGTCGAAATAGGCACCCCAGGGGTGGGGTGGCCACCCCCTTTACGTGCCAGATCCGCCCGAAGGTGTTGCGCTACGGGCGGTCAGCGCGATAAGGCGCTGGTAGAGCTCAATTACGCGCGGAGTCCGCGGATTCGGCCGGTGCGGCGGTCTTCGCGGTCTTCGCAGTGGAGACCGGCAGATGCCCGGCCTTGCGAACAGCCCACACGGTGACCACCAGCGCCACTGCCGTCAACGGCCAGCCCATGGCCAGGCGCGCGACGGCCAGCAGACCGGTGCTGTTGGAGTCGTAGAGATGGTTCTGCACCAGATAGCGGGCGCCGAACACCACCGCCCACACCACGGTCGCCAGATCGTAGAGGCGCATGGCCCGGCGATCCGAACGCCATTCCGTGCCATGGCCGTTCAACACACCCCAGATGACACCCGCCAGGGGCCAGCGCACCACCAGCGACACCAGGAACGCGCCCGAGTACACCAGGCTGGCGTAGATGCCGAACAGGAAGAAGCCCTTGGCCTCACCCATGCGATAGGCGATGAACGCGCAGACACCCACACCCAGGAAGCCGGAGATGGCCGGCTGGATGGGACCGCGCCGCACCAATCGCCAGATCAGAATCGCGGTGGCCACACCCAGGGCCGCCCAGATGGCGGTGGTGAGCCCGCGCAGCGAATTCACCGGTACGAACACCAGCACCGGCAGCGAGGAGTAGATCAGGCCGCTGAAGCCGCCGAGCTGTTCCAGGAGGGTCTGCTCGACCTCTTCCTCGTGCAGCTCCTCCAACTCCTCGCGCAGGCCGTGCGGATGCTGGACCACGTACTGCTCGGTCACGGCCCCGGCGAGTTCGGCCTCACGCGCGGTGAGCTCGTCCGTGAAGACGTCCTCCAGCTCGCGAGGGTCACCGGCGGGCGCGCGGCCCTCGTCATTGCTGCTGGCAGGTATCGGCATAGGTGTCAGGAGTTCCCGCGAAGTTCGTAGTAGGGGTTGAAAATGACCTTGCCGCCGTCACGCTCGCCGACCCGGCCGCGGACCAGGATACGACGCCCCGGCTCGATACCCGGGATGCGCCGCCGGCCGATGAACACCAGGTTCACACTGTCGGTGCCGTCGAAGAACTCGGCCTCGACCTCGGCGCCGCCCGACTTCGGACACGCCTCGACACTGCGCAGCCGACCCAGCATGGTGACCTCTTCGCCACGGCGACACTCCGATGCGTGACACGCACCCGACGCTTCGGAGGTCTCTGCGAGTTCCTCGGCATCCAAACGATCCAGATCCTCCGTCAGGCGCCGGCTGAGTCGCCGGAAATAGCCTGAAGGGAAGTCCTTTCCACCCGAGGATGGCATCTCGCACGCTCTCCTGTAGAGCCAACACGACGTGGGTCGCACGCCGTTCGTTCGTTTCACTTACCCGGGGGTTACCCCTTGGCAGCGGATGTACACCGCCACTGTAGAGGGGACGGCCCGCACCCGCCACGCGCGCCCGTCGCAGTACGCTTCGCCGGTGCCCGATCTACCACATCCGGCGGTCGCCGTCGCCCTGCCCGGAACCGGTTCCGATGCCCATTTCGCCCGCCGGGCCTTCGGATCCGCCTGTGCCGCACTGGATATCCCATTTCATCCGGTCGATCCGGACCCGCGCCGAGTGATCGACAGCTACCACGCCGCACTCGACGCCGCGGCACGCTCGGGACCGGTGCTCATCGCGGGCGTCTCGCTCGGTGCGGCGGTCGCCGTGGAATGGGCGGCCCGGCACCCGGATTCGGTCTACGGCGTGGTCGCGGCGCTGCCCGCCTGGACCGGCGCGGACACCACCGGCTGCCCGGCGGCCCTGAGCGCGGCGGCCACCGCCTCGGCCCTGCGCGCGGACGGCATCGACGCCGTCATCGAAGGTATGCGAGCCTCCAGCCCGGCGTGGCTGGCCGAAGCGCTCACCCGCTCGTGGCGCTCGCAGTGGCCGGACCTGCCCTCGGCGCTCGACGAGGCCGCCGCCTACCGCTGGCCCGAAGCCGAATTGTTGAGCAGCATCACAGTGCCGGTATCCCTCGTCGGCGCGATCGACGATCCGGTGCACCCCTTCGGGGTCGCCGAGCGCTGGGCCGACCTCATCCCCGACAGCGAGCTACACCACCTCACCCTCGACGAACTCGGCTCGGACCCAGCCATTCTCGGCCAGCGCGGCTTCAGGACTCTGGTCCCTCGCCGCATTGCGACCCCCTGAGAGCTTCCCTTCGTCATCACAGTCATCCCGGCATGCTTTTGGCCGGGATCCAACCCCTTCCAGCACTCCTACGAGTCCCCGTGGATCCCGGCCAAAAACGCGCCGGGATGACGGAGTGAGCACAGCAAACGGCCTCCGCTCCTCGTTCTTCCGAGGTGTGCGGAGGCCGTTGTGGGTTCCGGCTATTGGAGGCCCAGCTGCTGCATGGCCGAACCTTCCGCGCCGCGGCGCGGTTCGGTGTCCTGCTGCGGGACTCCGGGCTGGGGGCCGCCCTGGAGGGCGGCGAGCTGTGCGGCCACGGCCTGCTGCTGCGCGGCCAGCTGCTGCTGGTGCGCGGCGGCGAGCTGATCCGCCAGCTCCTGGGGTAGGACCACCGGCAGCGGCTCACGCACCGGCAGCGGCTCGTCACCACGGCGCACGATGGTCTCGCTCATGATGGCGCGGGCCGCGGCCACCAGCGGCGTGCTCTCGGCGGCGGAGCCGGAGGGACCGGCCGCGACCAGGCGAACCATCCAGCGGTGTCCGTCCACGCCGATGAAGCGCAGATCCGCGCCATCGGTGACCGCGTGCAGTTCACGACCCCAGGGGCCGTTCTGCACCGACACCTGCGCGCCGTCCTTGCGCAGCGTCTCGGCGAGATCGGCTGCGACCGAACGCCATTGACCCGACGACTTGGGCGCGGCGTACGCGGCCACGGTGATGCGGCCGTGCTCGGTGGCCAGGTGCACCGCCTGCGGGGTGCCGTCCGGGGTCATCTCGACCTGAAGCTGTCCGCCCGGCGGGACCGGCACGATGACCGATCCCAGATCCAGGCGCTGTTCGACGACGTTCTCTAGCTGGTCGACGACATCCTCGTAGTTGTACGGGCCGACCTTGGAGCCACGCTCGGGCACCCGGAACGAATCGGTGTCGAACTCCGGATCCGTCGCCGCGGTGTACGCGGGTTCGTCGTACCCCTCGGCTTCGTATTCGACGTCGTCGTCACCGTATTCGTCGTACTCGGTGTACTCGTCGTCGTACCGGGCGTCGTCCGCGTCACCCTTGTTCTTCTTGCGTCCGAACATCGTCAGGCCTCCTTACCGGCTGCTCTATCCACCCCGCCGGACTGTGCGACCAGGCTGGCGTGCCCACCGCTCGATCCGTATCCTCCTGCGCCCCGCTCGGTTTCGTCGAGCGTGCGCACCTCGGCGAAGTCGACCAACTCGACCCGCTGCACCAGCAGCTGGGCGATACGGTCACCGCGCCGGAGCTCGATGGGAGTACGCAGATCATGATTGATCAGGCACACCTTGATCTCACCGCGGTACCCGGCATCGACCGTGCCGGGGGTGTTGACGACCGAGAGGCCGTGCTTGGCGGCGAGTCCCGATCTCGGATGGATCAGACCGACCGTCCCGATCGGGAGCGCGATAGCGATGCCGGTACCGACCAGCACCCGCTCCCCCGGTTCGATGATGACGTCCTCGGTGGTGCACAGGTCCACCCCGGCATCGCCCTCATGAGCGCGCGTGGGTACGGGCATGCCGGCATCGAGCCGCAGCAGGGGAATAGGAGGAATTCCGGTCACGTGCGCCGAGCCTACGCGTTCACCCCCGCGACCATTGACCTAGTCTGATGTCGTGTCCGACCAGCCCCCTCAGGTGACCATGGAACCTCAGCAGCAGACCACGCCCCTCTACTCCGAGCGCCTCTGGGTGCCGCTGTGGTGGTGGCCCGTCGGCCTGGCCGTCACCGGCCTGCTGGCAGCCGAAATCCACATGGGCGCACCGGGTATCCGGGCGTGGCTGCCGTACGTGCTGCTGTTCCCCATCCCCGTCTGGGTACTGCTCTGGATGTCGCGCCATCGCGTCGAAGTGGCGCGTGACGCGGACGGAACCCCCGAATTGCGAATCGACACCGCCCATCTCCCGGCCACCTTCGTGGCGCGCGCGGCGGGGGTGCCGACCAGTGCGAAGAGCGCGGCCCTGGGTCGACAGCTCGATCCGGCCGCTTATGTACAGCACCGCGCCTGGATCGGCCCGATGCTCCTACTCGTGCTCGACGACCCGGACGACCCGACACCGTACTGGTTGGTCAGTACGCGCCGGCCCGAACGAATCATGGAAGCACTCGGCCTTTAACGAGCCTGGTTGGCCAGGCTGCGCCTGTGGGCCCGAACGAATCATGGAAGCACTCGGCCTTTAACGAGCCTGGTTGGCCAGGCTGCGCCTGTGGGCCCGAACGAATCCTCGAGGCATTGGGTGTGCAAAGCGCCGCTTAACGGTGCCGTGAAAACCCGAGAACGTCCTTGCCGCGCTCGGCGAACCGAGCGCGGACAGACGGATATTTCCTGCTCAGGGCTGTGTGACCAGGATCAGGCCGCGCAGTCCATGCAAATCAGCTGCCCGCCGGCCTCATTGGCCAGCCGGCTGCGGTGGTGCACCAGGAAGCAGCTGGAACAGGTGAACTCATCGGCCTGCTTCGGGATGACCCGAACCGAGAGCACCTCCTCCGAAAGATCCGCGCCGGGAAGCTCGAACGACTCCGCGGTATCGGATTCGTCGATATCCACGACGGCGGACGCGGCCTCGTTGCGACGAGCCTTCAGCTCCTCGAGCGAGTCCTCCGACACTTCGTCGGTTTCGCTACGCCTCGGTGCGTCATAGTCGGTTGCCATGTCGTCTTCCCCTCGTCCTTACTCCGTATATCCCGGACCGGCTCGTTCCGGAACGGATTCCCGCAGGAATCCGGCCGGGGTTCACCGCCCCGCCCGTGGTGTACGCCACACGTACACCGGTCACCGACCTGGCCGGATACTCCTGGTCCGTACCTGATCGCGCTCGGTCAACGCAGGACATGCCCTTGTTGTTCCCGAAATCGAACCCCCGATTCAACCCGGGCGATACGATCTGGGCCGCCAGACAATAGCGGACCCCGGCACAAAAGTCGCAATCAAAACACGCGCGACTCGAAACTGAGGATCAATCGTCACCGACCAGGGAACGGACCGAGACCTCGAGGCGGGTTCCCGCGACCTGCCGGAGACATACCGGGGACATCGGACGCGACGCGCATCAGGGACCTTGCACGCGACGCGCGTCAGCTTTTCGTAGAGTGTGCCTGTGGTTTCACTGATCACCCAAGGCAATTCGACCGACCCCGAGGGGCGGCCCTTCATTCGGCGACGCTGGGAGCCGTGGGCAGCCATGGTGGGCGTCATCGCCGTGATCTGCGTCGGTGTGTGGTTCAAGGCACTGACGACGACCGAGGCCGATCCCGGCGCGATGGCGTGCAATTCGCCCAGTCCAGCCTCCAGTACCGCCGCGCCCGCGGCCGCCCCGTTGGGGCAGCGGGTGGGGCAATCGCGGCTACGTGATGTGGAACCGGTGGCGCTCGCACAGTCCAAGGTGCGCGTGTTCAACGCCAACGGCCAGCGCGGACAGGCCGCGCATGTGGCCTCCGAACTGGGCGATCTCGGTTTCGCCAGCGCACCGGACGTGCAGGTCGGCAATGATCCGGTCTACGTGAACGGTGATCTGGAGTGCACCGGGCAGATTCGGTTCGGTGTGAACGGGCGGCCCGCCGCGGCGGCCGTGCAGTTGGTCGCGCCGTGCGCGGAGCTCATCGAGGATCAGCGCACGGATGACACCGTCGATTTCGTGCTCGGCTCGCTGTTCCGGGATATCCGGCCCAGCACCGATGCCGAGGAGGTGTTGCGCTCGCTGAAGAATCCGGCGCCGGGAACGACACCGGCCATCGATCCCAAGCTGCTCGACGCGGCCCGACACTCCAAGTGTTGAGACCGGTGCCCGGGCGTTGACGCCCGGGCACGGACCTCATTGCTCCGGAATTTTCCACGCGGTCCGAAAACCCTTCCGGCCGTGACCGATACGAGAATCGCCGCATCCGGACGGGTGCGGCGATTCTCCTTTTCGGTACACGGGCGTGTCTAGCGGGCTGGAGTTAAACCGGGATAGGGGTGGTGACGCCGATCCGGTCCAACAGCACCGATAATTCGGCCGCGATACCGGGGGCGGCGGCGACCACCAACTCCCCCGCGGCACCCGTCGAGGTCGGCGCGGGCAGGGTCAGCACGGCACCCGCCTCGGCGGCGATGAGCGCGCCCGCGGCCCAATCCCACAGGTTCAGGCCGTGCTCGTAGTGCGCGTCCACGCGACCCTCGGCGACCATGCACAAATCCAGTGCGGCCGAACCGAGTCGGCGGATATCGCGAATCTCCGGCAACAACTCCGCGATGAGTTCGCCCTGCCGGGCACGGCGCTTGGGGGCGTAGGCGAAGCCGGTGGCGACCAGCGCCATGGCGACCGAGTCGACGGCGTTGCAACGCAAGGGAATCGGCTTCTCGATCGAATCGTCCCGCGCGCCCCAGCCGCCGAAGACGCTGCGGTGTGCGCCCTGACCCAGCCCGGCGCTGTAGGTGACCTCGTGCACCACATCGGCGACGGCTCCGGCGACGGATTTGCCGTCGCGCACCGCCGCCACCGAGACCGAGTACGCCGGAATCCCGTAGACGAAGTTCACGGTTCCGTCGATGGGATCCACGACCCACTGCACGGCCTCCGGATCGTCCGTCAGCGTCCCGCCGTCCTCTTCCCCGACTACAGAGTCCCCCGGGCGCAATTGGGCGGCCAGGCGGCGGACAAGGGCCTCGGTTTCGGTATCGACGATGGTGACCGGATCGGTGGGTGTGCTCTTGGACTGCACGGCCTCGTCCTCGACCGTGCCCGGTCCGAAAACCTGGGGGCGTCGGGTGCGCACATGCGCGGCGGCGGTTTCGGCCAGATGGACCGCTATGCGGCGAAGTTCGGCGATGTCGGTCCCGTCGGTGGTCGCGGTGGTGTTCGATGCGGTGGAGGTGAAATCGGATTCCGGCACGATCCCCATCGCAGCACAGATCCGGCACACCTCGCATTAGGCTTGTCGCGCACGACACAGCTCATCGGCCGCTCCAGGCCGTGAGGCGGGCGTGCGGATTCATTCGCCGGAGCCGGTATCGTGCCGCGCGCCGGGATTCACCGGCAGCACTGGGAGAACGAGGAGTCGTCATGTCCGCTCGGGGGCACGCGTTCGGGATCGACATCGGCGGTAGCGGCGTCAAGGGCGCCGCGGTCGATCTGGCCACCGGCGAGCTGGTCCAGGAACGCATCAAGGTGCCGACACCGCACCCGTCCACGCCGAACGCGGTGGCCGAGGCGGTGGCGAAGGTGGTGGCGCAGTCCGGCTGGGACGGTCCGGTCGGCATCACCATGCCGAGCGTGATCATCGGCGGGGTGGTGCGCACGGCCGCCAATATCGACAAGTCGTGGATCGGCACCGATGCGCGCGCACTGTTCTCGGTGGCGCTGGGTGGGCGGGAGGTGACGGTGCTCAATGACGCCGACGCCGCCGGACTCGCCGAGGACCGCTACGGCGCGGCGAAGGATCTGAGCGGTTCGGTAATGCTGCTCACCTTCGGCACGGGCATCGGATCGGCCGTGATGTACAACGGTGTGCTGGTCCCGAACACCGAACTCGGGCATATCGAGGTCGACGGGAAGGAGGCCGAGCATCGGGCCGCCGCGTCCATCAAGGATCGCGATGGACTCACCTACCCCGAATGGGCCGCCGAGGTGAGTAAGGTGCTGGTCACGCTGGAAAATCTGTTCTGGCCGAATGTGTTCGTGGCGGGTGGCGGCATCAGCCGTGACTACGCCGAATGGATTCCCCTGCTGACCAACAGAACACCCGTTGTGGCAGCCGATTTGAAGAACACCGCGGGCATTGTCGGAGCGGCAATGGCCGTGTCTGCCGGTATCGCGCCGTAAGCAGGCTGGTTCGATCGTTACAATGGAACAACATCCGGCGGTGCGCCGGTGAAACCAACCCGGCATGCGCGCCGGTTATCCCCCGACAGACCGCTCCGCCGGATCACCACTCTGGCGTGACGCCGCACGAGACCGTCACGAAAGGGCGTACGTGGTAGCCACGAATACCCGAGAGACCGCCGAATCGGCCGACGAAGCCGACTCCGCAGACACCACCGCAGCACGGCCGGTCAAGAAGGCTGCCGCCAAGAAAGCACCGGCCAAGAAGGTCGCTGCCAAGAAGGCTCCCGCCAAGAAGGTCGCTGCCAAGAAGGCTCCCGCCAAAAAGGCAGCTGCCAAAAAGGCCGGGAGCAAGGCCGAGGGCGCCGAGGGCGAAGCCGATGTGGTCGGCGACGACGACGTCGAGCTCGACGATCTCGGTGATCTCGAGGTCGATGAGACCGATCTGGTCGAAGTAGACCTCGCCGAGGACGACGCCGATGAGGAGACCGAGGCCGCTCCGGCGGGCGAGGAAGCCGAAGAGGCCGAGGAGCCCACCGAGAAGGACAAGGCTTCGGGCGATTTCGTCTGGGACGAGGAGGAATCCGAGGCCCTGCGCCAGGCCCGCAAAGACGCCGAGCTCACCGCTTCGGCCGACTCGGTCCGCGCCTACCTCAAGCAGATCGGCAAGGTCGCGCTGCTCAACGCGGAGGAGGAGGTCGAGCTCGCCAAGCGAATCGAGGCCGGTCTCTACGCCACCGAGCGTCTGCGCGAACTGGCCGAGAAGGGCGAGAAGCTCCCCGTTCAGCTGCGCCGCGACCTGCAGTGGATCATGCGCGATGGCAATCGCGCCAAGAACCATCTGCTGGAAGCCAACCTGCGACTGGTGGTTTCGCTCGCCAAGCGCTACACCGGCCGCGGTATGGCGTTCCTGGATCTGATCCAGGAAGGCAATCTGGGTCTGATCCGCGCGGTCGAGAAGTTCGACTACACCAAGGGCTACAAGTTCTCCACGTATGCCACGTGGTGGATTCGTCAGGCCATCACCCGCGCCATGGCCGATCAGGCTCGCACCATCCGTATTCCGGTGCACATGGTCGAGGTCATCAACAAGCTGGGCCGTATCCAGCGTGAACTCCTGCAGGATCTGGGCCGTGAGCCCACTCCGGAGGAGCTCGCCAAGGAAATGGACATCACGCCCGAGAAGGTGCTGGAGATCCAGCAGTACGCGCGTGAGCCCATCTCCCTCGATCAGACCATCGGTGACGAGGGCGATTCCCAGCTCGGCGATTTCATCGAGGACTCCGAAGCCGTTGTCGCCGTGGACGCGGTGAGCTTCACCCTCCTCCAGGACCAACTCCAGTCGGTCCTCGAGACACTGTCCGAGCGCGAAGCCGGCGTAGTCCGCCTCCGCTTCGGCCTCACCGACGGCCAGCCCCGCACCCTCGACGAGATCGGCCAGGTTTACGGGGTCACCCGCGAACGCATCCGCCAGATCGAGTCCAAGACCATGAGCAAGCTCCGCCACCCGAGCCGCTCCCAGGTCCTGCGCGACTACCTGGACTAGGTTTCGAATCGAATTGGGCCGCTGAGCTTTCGCTCAGCGGCCCGATGTCGTATCCGGATCCGGGACCGCGCTGTCGGCCAGGAGCGATGGCACTGGAATTCAGCGGTCCGTACACGGTTGGAGTTGTTCCGGGGTCAGGATTCGAGGGTAGGTTCCCGCGAATCCCTGTCGGCGAGAATGACGAAGCGCAGGTACCAGAACAGCATCAGTGCCGAACTGATCGTATGGAACAGGTGTAGTGCCCAGATCGGCCCCGGCGGCAGGTCCAGTACGTACACCATGTAGACCAGATTGCCTATGTTGGCCAGAGCGATATTGCTCGGGCTGTAGGAGCGCACATCCTTGGTCCGCCGGGCTTTCGCCAGCATCGGAAGCGTGCTGGAGGCGAAAACCGCACTCGCGATCGCACCCGCGACCACGGGAACCTCCACTGTCATAACCTCTTTCGAATCTTCGGTCGCACCGGGTCGATGTTCGGTTACCGGGCGTCGGCGGTGTGGGGGCCGAATTCGTCGGCCACCACCGCGACGAGATTCGCCGGGAAACCACCCCGGCGGGCGTGCTCGCGAATGGCGTCCTCGTCGTCGGCCTCGTGCAGGCAGTAGATCTTGTCGCCCGCGACGAAACTGGTGATCCAGCGATACGGGACACCCAGCGATGTCATTGCGGCATTTGACTTCTCGGCGATCGCGGCGAGGTCGGCCGTGGTGAGCTCGGCCGCTCCGGGGATTTCTCGCTCGATGAGGAAGCGCGTCATGATTCGTTTCTCCTGTTGCTGTCCATACCACCCGATGCGGTCGCGATCGGTGCCTTCTACGCTTGGTCATCCGCGGACGAAACTCATGGGGGGCGACTCCCTATTTTCAGCACGCACGAGATGCTCCGGGCCACTCACCGACTCGGTTACGGCGCTGGTCGCGGCCCGGGCACACCGGTAATATTTCCGATGTGATGCTCTCCGAGCGCGAGTACGAGCTCGGAGAGCTCGAGACCAGAGCGGCAGCGGCACGTGCCGGACACGGTGGGGCGGTGCTGGTCTGTGGCGAATCCGGTGCGGGCAAAACCACATTCGTGGAGACGTTCCTCGAGCGTTGGCGCGAGGATGAACGGGTGCTGTGGGGGGCATGCGATCCGCTGTCCACGCCCCGGCCGCTGGGACCGCTGCACGATCTCGCGGGTCGGTTCGACGACACCACGCGTACGCTGCTGCGCAATGGGGATCAGTCCTACGATATTTTCGCGGCGGTCTTCGACAATCTGCGAACTGCACCGTCGGTGCTTATCGTCGACGATCTGCACTGGGCCGACCAGGGCACCATCGACCTGTTCCGGTTTCTGCTCCGCCGCGTATCGCACACCCGCCTGTTGCTGATCGGGATAGCACGCGATGACGAAGTCGGCGTCAACCATCCGTTGCGTGGTCTACTCGGCGATATCGCACGGTCTCCACACGCCCGCACACTCACGCTGCCACCGCTGAGCCTGGCCGCGGTGACGACCCTCGCCGGGGATCGTCCCGTCGATCCTCGGTGGCTGCACCGGGTGACCGGCGGCAACGCCTTCTTCGTCTCCGAAATGCTCGACCATCGCACCGACGCACTGCCCACGACCGTGCGTGACGCCATTCTGGCCCGCACCGCCGGACTGGACGCCGCCGCCTGGGATCTCCTGCATTTGCTGACCTGCGCGCCCGGTGCGATCGCGGACCATCTGCTCACCGATCTCGGAGTCACGCTGCCCGCGCTGCGCGCACTCGACGACGCCAAACTCATCAAGCGCAATGATCGCGGAGTGGCTTTTCGACACGATCTGTGTCGCCTCGCCGTCACCAGCGTTATTCCGCCCGGCGCCGAGCCGAGCCTGCATCGCCGCTTCATCGAAGCCCATTACGCGACCGCTCGGCCGGATCCCGCCGTCATCAGCCATCACGCGGTGGGCGCGGGTGACCGCGATCTGATCACGACGGCCGCCGCCGAAGCCGGTCGGGTGTCCGCGCGTTCCGGTGCGCACACCCAGGCGACCGAGTTCTTCCGTCTCGCACTGGAACACCACACACTGCCGCCTGCGGCCGAAGCCGACCTGCTGGAACGGCTGGCCGCCGAGTACTACCTCACCGACCGGCTCGACGACGCCATCATCGCGTGCAGCAATGCCATGCGGCTGCGGGAGACGATGCGCGCGGATGTGGCGGTGAGCGCCGACCATCACGCTTTGGCGGTCTATCAGTGGTACAACTCGAATCGATCGGCCGCCGACGACCATGTGGCCGCCGCGATAGGGGTGCTGGAAGGCGGCGCCGCGGACGACGAACCGGCGACTTCTACGCAGATCGGGCACGCGTTCGCCTTGCGAGCGTTCCTCGCCGTCCAGTCGACCCAACTCGATGCCGCCACGCGATTGCTCGCCCGTGCGCGCGAAATCGCTTGCGCCGCCGCCGATCCGCTGCTGCGCGTGCGCGTCGAACTGATCGAGGGTTTCTGCGCGGTACTCGCTGGGCAGCCGGTCGCGCGCGACCGGCTACTGGGAATTCTCGCCGCCGGTCCGAAACATATCGACGAGATCTATTCCAGCGGCTACACGAACCTGTCGTATTTCGATGTCGAGCAGCGGCGACTCGGTGCGGCGGCCGAACTGCTGGATCTCTGCTTGCCCCTGATGGTCGAGCACGATCTTCCCGTCTGTCATGTCGTCCAACTCGGTTCGCGTAGCCGACTGAAGCTGCTGATCGGCGATTGGCAGGGCGCGCTTGCCGACGCCGACTCGGTGCTGGACAGTCCCAGCGCACCATTGGCTCGCGTGTGGCCGCTGTTGATCCGCGCGGTGGTCGCGCTGCGCCGCGGCGGGAACGACGCCGGCGGAATCGATCTCGCGTGGCAACTGGCCTGCCGTTTCGGTGAGCCGGTGCGTACGCTGCCGGTCGCCGCGGCAATCGTCGAGAAGTACTGGTTGACCGGGATTGCCGATGAACGCCTCGATCAGTGTCTGGCGCTGGTCGACAGCGTGCCCGCGCTCGGATTGGAATGGGCGCGAGGCGAATTGGCCATCTGGTTGGGTCGTATCGGTGCACAGGTCAGCACCGACTCCGTGGCCGAGCCGTACCGACTGCTGTCCGCCGGACAGTACGAGGCCGCCGCTGCGGCCTTCGATGAACTCGACACACCCTATGATGCGGCGCTCGCCCTGGCCGACTCCGGCGACACGGCCCTCGCCCGGCGCGCACTCGATATTCTCGATCGGCTCGGCGCGGACGCCGTTGCCGCCAAGGTGCGATACGACCTGCGCGCGAACGGCGCACGCGATGTACCCGCGCCGCGACGGGCGACGACCTTGGCCAATCCGATGGGGTTGACCGTGCGCCAGATCGAGGTGCTGCGACTACTCGAGGACGGGCTCACCAATGCCGAATTGGCTGAGCGCCTGTACCTTTCGGTCAAAACCGTCGATCATCACGTCTCCGCCATTCTCACCAAACTTCAGGTCACCAAACGCCGCGACGCAGTACGGCGAGCGAAGGAAGCCGGCATTTTGCGCTGAGCCGTCGGCGGTCACGTCGCGGCATAGGGAGGTTCTCCCTATGTCTTGCGCACCCGAGGTCGTGGGATCAGGAGGCGGCGTCGGTGGCGGGGGCGAAGGCGAGGACCTCGCTGATGACCTCGCCGAAGCGGGTGGGGTCGGCCAGGAGCCAGCAGTGGCGGCCGTCGACGGTGATGGTTCGGATTTCTTCGTGGGCGGTGCGGAGGGTGTGGGTGGCGGCGGCGGGGATCACGTTGTCCTCGTTGCTCCAGATGATCGTCACCGATAGGCCGCGGCGACCGAGTTCGGCCAGTTCGGCGGTGAGATCCTGGGTTCTGACCAATGTGGCCGCGCGCCAGAAGGTTCGGGGATGGGTGAGGGCCGCGGGTACTCCGTCACGCAGGATCACCGGCAGGACACGGGTCAGTTCGGGGAGCGGGAGGACATCGGCTTGCAGGTGCAGGCCCCAATCCCACAGGGGCCGTTTCCGCATCGCGACCAGCGCGCCGCGGCCGTTCACCCAGGCCGAGCCGCCGACCGAATTGACCAGCACCAGTCGCCCCACCGAGATCGGCGAGTCGTGGGCCGTCATGATGGCGACGCCGCCGCCGAACGAGTGGCCGATGAGGGTCACCGGTTCGGTAATGCCCACGGAGCGGATGAACGCGGCGACCCAGGCCGCGTAGCCGCGCATGGTGAACTTCGAGCTGGGCAGTTCCGCGGTGCCACCGAATCCGGGCATGGTCGGTGCGTAGACCCGTACTCCGCGGCGCACCAACTCCTCGAGTGCCGCGCGATAGGTGCGATTGGCCAGCCCGAATCCGTGCAGCAGAACCACGCTCGGTCCGGTACCGCCGACCAGATATCGGCTTCGAATACCGTCGACCGACGCTGTCCGCCACGCCAGTCCGCTGTCCTCGGCCCGGCTCCCGGTGCGCTGTGGGAGTTCCATGGTTCGACTGTGCGCCCCGGGACCGGCATCCGCCGAGAGGCCGATGCCGTCCGTTTGCCGGCGGATGGCCCACAACCGCAGGGACTTTCGGCTCCTCTGGAATCAGCTCAACCGGCGAACTCCCGGGCGGCATCGAGCGAGCCTCAGGAAACAGGCAGGGTGTCCATGGCCGCGAGGAGGGCTTTGCGGTTGTAGCCCGCGGTGGGGAGGGTGGCGGTTCGGAGGTGGCTGATGAGGCCGTTCCGGTCGATGAGGAGGGTGCCGGATTGCTGCATGGAGCCGAAGACCTTGCGGCACAGGCCGATCGATTCGTGCGGGGTGGTGGCGGTGCCGACCAGGACCGGGAAAGGTATCGCGTGGCGAATCTTCCACGCGGATCCGGTGGAGGCGTCTTCAGGGATGGCTATGAAGACCTGGATGTTGTTGGCGTCGAGGACATCTCGGTGAGCGATGAGGTCACGGACGTGGTGGGTGCAGATCGGGCACGAAGTGGATCGGACGAAGTAGATCAGGGTGGCCCGCTGGCCGGGCAGGGACCGGGTTCGACCGGTGGTGTCTTCGAGTTCGATTGCGGGCATGGGAGATCCGGGTGTCAGCATGGCTGTGTTTCCTTCGGGACGGAGTGGGTCAGCGGGTCGCGTCGAGGCTTTGCCGGAGGGCGGCGCGGGCGCGATGGAGCTGGGATTTCATTGCCGCGGTGCTCAATCCGAGCGTGTCCGCGGTGGCGCGGCCGGAGTAGCCGAGGATGTCTCGCATGATCAGGACCCGGCGTTGGATGGCGGGCAGTGCCGCGATCGCGTCGGAGAGGTGAGCGACCTCCAGGCGGCGGAGCACCTCGTCCTCTGCGGAGATCGCGAAGTCGTTGTCGCCCAGGTCGATCCGGGGCGGGCCGTCGAGCATCCGCCGGGCGCGGCGCAGGCATTCGTTGCGGACGATGCGGAACATCCAGGAGGCGATGGCGCCGGTGGCGCGGAGGGTGCCGATCTTTCGGTACAGGATGATCAATGCCTCCTGGGCGGCATCCTCGGCGTCGTCGGGTGAGGCGCACAGGTGCTGGGCGAAACGGCGCACGTGCGGATGCGC
Source organism: Nocardia sp. NBC_01503 (assembly GCF_036327755.1). Taxonomy (NCBI): domain Bacteria; kingdom Bacillati; phylum Actinomycetota; class Actinomycetes; order Mycobacteriales; family Nocardiaceae; genus Nocardia; species Nocardia sp. NBC_01503. The sequence goes on along the minus strand of NZ_CP109596.1, from coordinate 5,351,638 downwards.
GCCCTCCACCACCGTGGCGATCGCCTCGCGGTCACCGCGCTGGGCCGCCTCGACCAGTAGTTCACCGGCCCATCCGTGTTCCATGCCCGCCTCCCCGGCGATCGACTCGGGTGCCGGTGATTCCGCCACAGGGCTGCGCGCGCGCTCGGGCGCGATCTCTCGTCTCGGTTGAACAGTCACCACCATAAGAGTCGGCACGATCGGGAAAGGATTCGACCCGTCGACATCTTTTTCGCGAACCCGTCAGCGCGCCGCGTGCGATCGACAGACCACGCGCTCGTTCCAGGGTGGTGCGGGCCTCGCCGGATGAGCCACTCGCGCACAGCACATCGGTCAGATCGATCCGGGCGCGAATGGGTTCGGCGGCGGCCTGCGCGCGGGCCTGGCGCGCTATCGCGACCGGGCACGGTGGCCGAGCTGATCGAGAACGCCGCGGCGGCCGCGCACTGATTCGGAACCCGATCCGCCGCACCGTTTCTCCCGGATCGGGCCAATACGTACGAAATATTCTCATTTCAATTTCCCAATCGGGCTACCGGCCGGTACTCTTCGCACGTCGCAGACGCGATCGCGAAACTTTTGTTCTGGCAATGGAGTTCGAGTGCTGGAAATAAGCCACTTCAGCTATGGATGGGTCACTCCCGTCGTGGCCTACATCATGTCCGTCACCGGATGTCTGCTCGGGCTCCGGTGCACGGCACGTGCTCGGACCGGCGAGGGAAGGCGCGGCTGGCTCATCGCGGCCGCGGTGGCCATCGGCGGAACCGGCATCTGGGTTATGCATTTCATTGCCATGCTGGGGTTTTCCATTCATGGTGCGACGATTCGCTACAACGTTCCGATCACACTGCTGAGCGCGGCCATTGCCATGGGCGTGGTGTGGATCGGGTTGGCTATTGTGGCGACCGGCCGCTGGGGTGGCTGGGAATTGCCTGTCGGCGGCACCATCACCGGGACCGGCGTGGGCGCCATGCATTACTCGGGCATGTACGCCATGAAGTCCGATGCGATCATCGATTACAACGCCGGTTTGGTGACCCTGTCCATGATTATCGCCGTGGTCGCGTCGATCGTCGCACTGTGGTTCACGTTGAATATCAACGGGATTCTCGCCACCGTCGGCGCCGCGTTGATCATGGGTATCGCGGTGTGCGGTATGCATTACACCGGCATGGCCTCGATGAGCGCACATCATGCCGAGCACGCGAGTATGCCGCACGGCGCGGGCGCGATGGAATTGCTCGCGCCACTGATGATCAGCGTCAGCATGGTGACCATGGTGTTGCTCATCCACGTCGGCCTGACCGAGGTGGATGAGGCGAGCCGGGTGAAGGAGCCGGTACGCCCGGCGCCGGTGCGGCACGATCCGTGGTCGCTGCAGGCGAATTCGACCGAGGCGCAGTCGAATACCGATGCGCCCCGACCGAGTCCCGGTTCGCCGCAGCAGTACTCGGTCGCGCACAGCCCCGAGCCCTATCAGTATCCGCAGCCGCCGCTGTACGCCCCCGAGCGCGGCGGTTATCCGCCCCGGCTTTCCTGAGATTCTCCCCGGCCGCCTGAGAACTGCACCGGGTTCGCCTGAGAACACGGACCACCTGGTCGACTTTCTGGCATACGCGCAGCAAACTGTCTGGCGTGGCGCATCAAATGGAGTTGATCTTCGTCGTCCTGTTCGCGACGATCCTGGCCCAGCCGCTCGGCAAGCGACTCGGCCAGGCTCCCGCGGTGCTCATGACGGCATTCGGCGTGGTCCTGGCACTGATACCGCAGGTCCCCGAGATCCACATCGACCCCAAGATGATCCTGCCGCTGATCCTGCCGCCCCTGCTCTACGCCGCGGCCCGGCGCACCTCGTGGCGAACCTTCGCCGACAACTGGGGTGCGATCAGCCTGCGCGCGGTAGTGCTGGTCATTGTCACCGCCGTGGCCGTGGCCTGGGCATTCCGCGCCTGGTACCCGGCCGTCCCGGTCGGGGCGGCGCTGGCGCTCGGCGCACTGGTCGCGCCACCGGATCCGGTGGCGGTCTCGGCGCTGGCGGGCAAGCTCGGACTGCCGCGCCGCCTGGTCGCGGTGCTGGAGGGCGAGGGCCTGTTCAATGATGTGACCGCCATCGTCATCTACTCGGTGGCGATTCAGGCGGTGGTCACCGGAAAGTTCTCGGCCTGGGCGGCGGCTGGCCAGTTCGCCGTCTCGGCGCTGGTCGGGGTCGGGGTCGGACTGCTCTTCGGCTGGGCGGGCAGCAAGCTCATGCGCCGACTCGGTGAGGCGCCCTGGCAGGTCGCGCTGGGGCTGCTGCTGCCGTTCGCCGCCTACGGTGTCTCGGATGCGCGCGGTGGTTCGGCGGTGCTTGCGGTGCTGGTGTGTTCGCTGTATTTGACCGATGCCGCAACCGATTTCAGCTCCAGCGACTATCGGCTCATCGGTGATTCGTTCTGGGAGATCATCGAGATGCTGGTCACCGGTTTCGCCTTCGGGCTGATCGGCCTGGAGTTGAGCACGGTCCTGCGGGACGCCGGACCGGATTGGCCGAAATTCATAGGCGGAGCGGCCGTTGTCATCGGCGTGGTGGTGGGGCTGCGGCTGATCTGGCTGCTGATCACCACCGCGCTCTTCCAGAACTGGTGGCGCGACCGCGAGGCCGATGAGCCGTACACCTGGCGCGAGACCGTGGTCACCTGGTGGGCGGGAATGCGCGGAGTCGCGACAGTCGCACTGGCACTGGCCGTTCCGTTCACCACCGACACCGGCGACCCCTTCCCGGGCCGCACCGAAATCCTGTTCACGGCCTTCGCGGTGGCGCTGTTCACCCTGCTGCTGCAGGGCCCGACCCTGCCCACCGTGGTGCGTGCGACCGGCGTGCATGTGGACACCGTGCACGAGCGCGCCATGGAACGACAGCTGTGGACCCGCGTCCTGGAGGCCGAACTCGCTCGGCTGAAAGAGATCTCGACCACCGAGGCACTCCCGGAGGAGGTCTACGAACGCCTGCGCGACGGCTTCGAACGCCGTCTGGCACAGGCGGATCCGGAGGCCGCCGACAGCAATGCCCGGATGAACACCGACCGCACCGTGGCCTTCGCGACACAGATGCGCGCCATCAGTAATGAGGTCCTGGAAGCGGGGCGAGCCGAGGCACTGGCCGCGCGGCGCGAACCCGGAATCGCCCCCGATGTGGTCGACCGGGTCATGCGCCGCCTGGACCTGCGCACCAAGGCGGGCTCGCCATGATCCGGAATACCAGTCGGCGGCCTACCAGTCGGCGGGGCGAAATGAGATCAGGACAGCGGCGAATTCGCGCGGGTATGCCTTGGGAACGAACCGGCGGGCAGTACGCGCACCCACCACCTGGGCGCGCAGGCCGAGCCGCCGGGCCAGCGCGGCGGTGCGCAGGACGTGGAAATCACTGGTAACCACCGTCATTCGCGTATCGGCGGGCAGCCGTGCCGCGAGCTCGGCCGCAGTGTAACGGAGATTCTCCTCGGTATTGCGAGACCTGTTCTCCCGCACTATCTTTCCGGCCGGGACACCCGCGTCTTCCAGGTAGTCGGCCATGGCGTCGGCCTCGGTGACGGTCGCCCCGTGCCCCTGCCCGCCCGAGGCAACCATCATCGGGTCGCCACCCGCGGCCACCTCCGCCCGGTACACCTCCAGCCCGCGTTCCAGCCTGGATGCCAGCAGTGGCCCGGCCCTACCCCGCTTGAGCCGGCAACCCAGCACCACGATCACATCCGCGCCCAGTCGCGGCGACTGCCGCGCCTTGCGAATCGCGTAGGTGAACGCGAGCAGCTGCGTCGACAACAGCACCCCGGCCACCGCCGGGAGTGCCCTCGCCACACGTGCCAGCCGCACCGATCCGCTCACCGCGACAACATATCGGGGTGGCACCCATCACGCACAGAGCGGGCTGGTGCCGCGCTCGCGGCGGACACGCTGAGCACGGTAGGAGCGAGGTCGGCTGAGGTGTCCTCGAGATCCCTTACGAGGAGGTGTCGAACTGTCGGCCACCGATGGGCTAGGCCGACTCGACGTCCAGAACAAGCGGGTCCGAGGTGTCGAGTGCGAGGTCGGCGGAGGTGTCCTTGAGGTCCACTCCGGAACGGCCGAGGCGGCGAGCGCCTTCGATGAGACCCGCGGTGACTTGGGCGGCGCGGGCGTAGCCGAGCCCCTCGGGCGGGTGAATATTGGAGACGCAGTTGCGTTCGGAGTCGGCGCGGCCCGGGCGCGGGAGGTGGGTGAGGTAGATGCCGAGGCTGTCGGCGACCGAGAGGCCCGGGCGTTCGCCGATGAGGACCAGAACGGTGCCGACGCCCTGCGCATGGCCGATGTGATCGCCGAGGGCCACCCGCGATTGGGTGGCGATGACCGGCGGAGCGAAGGTGAAACGGTCGCCGAGCGCATCGAAGAGGGCGGCGAGCATGGGTGCGCCGTGGTCGGTGAGCGCGCGCGGCGAGAGGCCGTCGGCGAGCACCACGCCGATATCCGCGCCGCTGTGACCGAGGGCGGAAATACCCTGCCCCGCCGGAAGTTCGGACTCGCCGGGCAGGCGCCCGAGATCGGGGCGGCGCAGGTATTCGGAGCGGCTACCGGCGCGGCTGCGCACCTGCACCGGATCGCCCAGGCCGAGGGATTTCACCTGTGCTGCAAGCACTTCCACATCGAGAGGGTTGTGCACGGCATCGCGGGCAGCGGCATGCGCGGCCCGCAACTCCAGAACGTCGGCGGTGGGCAGCGCGTCACCGGTCCGGCCCAAGCCGATGCGCGCCTGCGTGTTCCGCCGCAGTTCGGCCCAGAATGCCCGGGCGGCAATAGCATCCGGCCCCGCCTGTGGGAGCGGCGATCCGCCGCGCGCCCCCGCGCTCGCGGGTGGCGAACCGCCAGGCACAGTCCCGCTCGGGTTCGGTGAATCCCCGCGCACGGCACCACCCGAGTTCGGCGAATCGCCGGCCACAGCCGCACTCAGGTCCAACGAACCACCGCGCACAGCACCACCGGGGTCCGGCGAATCGCCGTGCGATCCCACTGTGCGGTGCGATGAATAGTCCGCTTCGTTCGCGCGCGGGTAGTCGAATTCGTCTCGGATCAACGTACTTCCCTACTCAAGAGGCACTGGCGAGGGCGCGCAGCGGTGACGACAGCGGCTCCACGGGCAGGATGCGGCCGTCGGCGCTCATCATGCCGAGGCGCTCGAGCCAGGCGGCGAATTCGGGGGCGGGGTGCAGGCCCAGGACTTTTCGGGCGTAGAGGGCGTCGTGATAGGCCAGGCTCTGGTACCCGAGCATGACGTCGTCCGCGCCGGGGACGGCGATGACGAAGGCGCAACCGGCCGCGCCGAGGAGGGTGAGCAGGGTGTCCATATCGTCCTGGTCGGCTTCGGCGTGGTTGGTGTAGCAGACGTCGACGCCCATGGGCAGGCCCAGGAGTTTGCCGCAGAAATGGTCTTCCAGCCCGGCTCGGATGATTTGCTTTCCGTCGTAGAGGTATTCGGGTCCGATGAATCCGACCACGGTATTGACCAGCAACGGATCCAGATCACGGGCCACTGCATAGGCGCGGGTCTCCAGGGTCTGCTGATCGACGGGTTTTCCGCCGGTGCCCAGGTGTGCGCCCGCCGAAAGTGCCGAGCCCTGACCGGTTTCCAGGTACATGACATTGTCGCCGACGGTGCCGCGCCGCAGCGACCGTCCGGCCTCGTCGGCCTCGTGCAACAGCGAGATATTCACGCCGAAGCCGGAGTTCGCGCCCTCGGTGCCCGCGATGGACTGGAATACCAGATCCACCGGCGCACCGGCCTCGATCAATCCCATGGTGGTGGTGACATGTGAGAGCACACAGGACTGGGTCGGAATATCGAAGCGCTGGCGCACCTCGTCGAGCAGGTACAGCAGATCAGCGGTGGCCTTGGGTGAATCGGTGGCCGGGTTGATCCCGATCACGGCGTCCCCGCAGCCCAGCAGCAAGCCGTCCAGCACCGCGGCGGCGATCCCGCGTGGATCATCGGTGGGATGGTTGGGTTGCAGGCGCGTGGCGAGCGTTCCCGGCAATCCGATGGTGGTCCGGAATCCGGCCGTCACCTCGGTGGCCTTGGCGACCGCGATCAAATCCTGATTGCGCATGAGCTTGGAGACCGCCGCCACCATCTCCGGAGTCAGCCCGGGCGCGACGGCGGCGAGGGTGCTCCCGGCATCCGAGGTGGCCGCGACGGCGAGCAACCAGTCCCGCAGCCCACCCACGGTGAGATGCGAAATCGCCTGGAACGCAACGCGATCGTGGGTATCGAAGATCAACCGCGTGACCTCGTCGGTCTCGTACGGCACCACCGGTTCGTTCAGGAAGACACTCAACGGCAGCTCCGCCAGCGCCCACTGCGCCGCGGTCCGCTCGGCGTCGGATTCCGCCGCGCACCCGGCCAGTTCATCCCCGCTGCGCTTGGGCGTGGCCTTGGCCAGCAACTCCACCAGCCCGTCGAAGCTGTAGTTGGTACCGCCGATGCCCTGGTGGTACACGCTCATTCAGGCTCCTTCGGAGGTGGACACGGGATGCTGCTCTCCATCCTCCGGACCCATGTTGCTGTGCCGTAACCACCGCTTTCCCGGCGGATTACCGCAGGTAACTTCCACCCTGCGCGCTGTGCCGCTGCGAACCGGCCTGACCTCGGGATACGATGAGAACGACGCCCTGGCGGGACGTCGGTTCACACGGTGACGATCCCCTGCACACGCGAGAACGGACCCCTGCGGATGACATTGCGCACGTACCACCCACCCTGGGTCGACTCCGTCGATATCGGCGATGAGATCCGGATGGTGAGTGCGTGGTGGCGGCGTCCGCGGCGATTCCGCCGGGCGGCGAGCGCCTATCAGCGGTTGCTGGCGGTGGCCCCGGCCTCGATCGCCTACGCCTTCACGCTCTTCGTCACCTGGTGGACGCTGCGCGGGGCCAGCGATATCGTCGGCCGTCACCTGATCCTGTCGGCGTCGACGAATCTGCGCAATATGCAGCGTGATCCGATTCAGGTGCTGCTCGCCTCGGCCTTCTGGACCGATGGCGGTTTCCCGTGGGGTGACATTCTCATCCTGCTCACGGTGATGGCACTGGCCGAACGCTGGCTGGGTTCACTGCGCTGGATTCTGGTGGTGGCGGCCGGGCATGTCGGCGCGACTCTGCTCACGGTGAGCGCGATTTCGCATGCGGTGGCCCGGGATATGATCCCGTTCCGGGTGACGGTGGCGTCGGATGTCGGCCCGAGCTACGGAATCTCGGCCATGCTCGCGGTGATGGCGTATCGATTACGCGGCCGGGTTCGCCTGATTTACGCTGTCGGACTGCTGATCTGGTACGGCTACGCGCTCTGGAACGGTCCGACCTTCACCGATTACGGCCATTTGCTCGCGCTCATCATCGGTTTCGTCCTCGGTGGTCTGGCGGTGCTGGCATCGCGCCGCCTGCTGGCTTGGCGCAACTCGATCACCCGGACCGGGCCGACCGCCGAAAGGGCCGCCGTCCCTTCAGATCCCGGCGACGGGATCGAGTCCGCTGCTGCGGTCGCGCTGGAAGAACCGGACGGCAGGCTCGACCACGCGGGCGGCGATCGGCCCCAGTACGGCCATAATTAGTACATAGGCAGAGGCCAGAGCGGCCAGCTCATGGCTCACCCCGCCCATCGAAACCGCCAGCCCGGCAATGACAATGGAGAACTCGCCGCGCGCCACCAGGGCGGCGCCCGCGCGCGCCCGGCCCATCCGGCGAATGCCCTGCCGTCGAGCGGCCCACCAGCCGGTGCCGATCTTGGTCAATGAGGTGATCACGGCCAGGGCGATGGCCCAGCCCAGCACCGGCGGGATGGCGCGCGGATCGGTATTGAGCCCGAAGGCCACGAAGAATATGGCCGCGAACAGATCTCGCAGCGGCTCCAGGAGTTTGGCCGCCTCCGTCGCGGTCGATCCGGAGATGGCGATACCGAGCAGGAACGCGCCGACCGCGGCCGACACATTCAGCGCGGAGGCCGCACCCGCGACCAGCAGCGCCGCGCCCAGCAGTTTGAGCAGGAAGACCTCATTGTCATTGCTGTCCACCACGGCCGAGACATAGCGCCCGTACCGCAATGCCACCAGCAACACCACGGTGATCGCGACCAATGCGATGGCCAGGGATTTCATCCCGCTGGCGAAGCTCACTCCGGCCAGCATCATGGTCAGGATCGGCAGGTACACCGCCATGGCCAGATCCTCGAACACCAGGATCGACAGGATGACCGGGGTCTCGCGGTTACCCAGTCGCCCAAGGTCGTTGAGTACCTTGGCGACGATTCCGGAGGAAGAGATATAGGTGACGCCCGCCATGGTCACCGCACCCACCGGCCCCCAGCCCAGGAACAGTGCCACCAGTGCGCCGGGTGTCGCATTGGCGACGATGTCGAGCACACCCGCGAGCCAGCCCCGGCGCAGTCCGGTGACCAATTCGGCTGCGGTGTACTCCAATCCGAGCAACAGGAGCAGCAGCACCACGCCGATCTCACCGGCCAGATGACCGAACTCGGCCGCGGCCCGCATCTCGATGATCCCGCCCTCACCGAAGGCGAGCCCGCCCAGGAGATAGAGCGGAATCGGCGACATGCCGAAGCGGGCGGCGAACCGGCCCATCATGCCGAGCGCGAACAGGATCGCGCCGAGTTCGATCAGGGCTAGGCCGGTCGAGTCCACCGGTTCAGCCGTCGGCCAGGATGCGGGCGGCCGCGTCCAGTCCGTGCGGCGTGCCGACGACAACCAGCAGGTCGCCGGAGTCCAGGACGAAATCGGGGCCGGGCGAGGGGTGTAGCTGGCCCGCGCGCATCACCGCGACGATGGAGGCTTTGGTGCGGGTGCGCATACCGGTCTCGCCGAGCATGCGGCCGCGATAGGGCGAATTGCCGCCGATAGGTAGTTGGCGGGTGGTGATTCCGGGTAGGTCGCGGTGGTCTTCCTTGAGCTTCTCCACCAACTGCGGCGCACCCAGCAGATTGGCCATGACCGCGGCCTCATCGCTGGTGAGCGGGACCTGCGCCAGGCAGGCGTCCGGGTCGTCCCGCTGGGAGACGATCAGGTCGATGGTGCCGTCCCGATGCGCCACCACCCCGATCCGACGCCCCGAACGGACCTCGAAATCCTTCCGCACACCGATACCGGGCAGCGCTGTCACATCGACGTTCACCCGTCCAGATTAGGACAGGGTGGCCGGATGCCGGTGGATCAGCTCAGCTCTCGGCGAGCGCGCTGTACAAACCGTCCGGTCCTGGCTGATAGGCGGTGATTTTCACGACCGCCGCGATCGGCAGGGGACCGTACAGATGCGGGAAGCGCATGGATTCGGGATCGGTCGGCACGCCGGGCTCCCACTTCACCTCGGCCCCGAGCAGCTCCGGATCCAGCCGCAGCAGCACCATATCCGCGCGCCCGGCGAAGAGCCGATTGGCGGGCAGGTGCACCTGATACGGCTCGGAGAGATGAATGAATCCGACCTCCGCCAGCGAGGGCGCGCGGTACTCCCCCGCCGCCACGGCCGCCTCCCACTCGTCGCGAGCGCAGATGTGCAGCAGGGTCTTCGGCGTCGTCTCATCTCCCATCCGCAACAACCTACCCGTCACTCCGGCAGGCCCATTCCTGATGACGCGAGGTCCCACCCCGACCCGCCGGGGACAGGGCGGCGGGGTGGGAGCCGTCTGGCCCTCGTCCGACTAGTACGGCGCGGGACGGGCCACGTGTACCGATACGTCGTTCACTCCGACGGGTGCGGGCGCGAACCGGCCCACCGCGCGAGCGCCGACCGCGATATCCCCGGTCCACACGCTCACGCACGGCGGACCGGGTGGTCGCAGTGCGAGTTCGAAGGCTTCACCGGCCGAGGCGACGCGCACCACCGGCAGTACCGGGCCGAGGGTCTGCTGGGTCAGCACCGCCATGGTGGGATCGACATCGGCGAGGACGGTGGGTTCGAAGCTGTGCCCGGAGGCGGTGCCGCCGCAGCGCAGGATCGCGCCCTTGAGCAGTGCGTCGCGCACCTGATCGCGAACCACGTCGATATGTTTGGCGGAGGTCATGACGCCGACGGCGGTGTCATCGCCCAGAATCGGCCCGAAGGCGGCGGCCTCATCGACGAGTTTGTCGAGAAAGGCGTCGTAGACCGCACTTTCGACATAGACGCGCTCGATCGCATTGGGATTTTGCCCGCTATTTGCCAATCCGCCGAGGGCGATACTCGCGGCCGCTTTGTCGAGATCGGCGTCGGCGAGCACCACCGCCGCGGACTTACCGCCCAGATCCAGACAGCATGGGATCAACCGGGCAGCGGCGCGCAGCGCCACCACCTTTCCGGTCTCGGCGCTGCCGGTGAAGCGGACATAGTCCACATGGTCGACCACGGCCGGACCGGCGTCGTGTCCGGTCACCGTCTCGAAAACCCCTGGCGCGCCGGTACTTGCCCAGCCGGCGGTGATGGCGCGCATGGTGAGCGGGGTCTGTGAAGAGGGTTTGACGACCACGGCCGCACCGGCCAGCAGGGCGGGCAGGGCGTCGAACATGGCCAGCGCCAACGGATATGTCCACGGGCCGATCACCCCGACCACCGCGCAGGAGTGATGGGCGACGGCGAGCTGCATGGCCGCGCCGGGCCGCATTGCCGCCTGCGGCATTCTGCCGCCGAGGAATTCGGCGGCATGGGTGCGGTAGTGATCCAGGGCTTCGAGGGTGAGCGCCAACTCGGCATCGGCCTCGGCTTCGGGTTTGCCGGTCTCCAGCCCGAGTAGCGCGGCGAGCCCGGACCTGTTGTCCTGTAACCAGTTCCGGAACGTATACAGCCAGTGGATGCGCCCCACCACGCCCAGCGACCGCCACAGCACGCTGTTATCGCGTAGCCGATCCACGGTATCGCGAACCGCTTCGGGGGTGTGGGCGGGAATGGTGTCGACCACCCTGCCATCGGCGGGTGCGATCACGATGAGCATCGGCGGGCCGACCTTTCCGGCAGACGGCACCTCGGAATATGCGATAAGCGCTGTACGCATGAATCTCACCGTATGGCTGAGGTTTTCGAGCGACCAGCTGGCAATGGGCCAGGAATCGACGAATATGGGCCGTACCCAGGCAACTTACCGGCCGGTAACGGCCCGGGGAAGCCGAAAGTTTGCGAGTATGCCTGAGTGACGGAAGAGTTGGCGCAACTGCGGTCCATCACCAGCACCGCCCTGCTGGCCGACTTCGCCCTGGGTCGCGGCCTCACCATACGGTCGGTTTTGCATGAAACCGGTATCGGCGAAGCGGATCTGCGCGACCCCTCCACGGAAATCACGCTGGGGCAGGAATTCTCGATCATGCGCAATGTGGTCGTCGGCATCGAGGATGAACCCGGACTGGGTCTCCTGGCCGGGCTGCTCTGCCATCCGCCCTCGATGGGCGTCCTCGGCTTCGCGCTGATGAGCGCTCCGAATCTACGTGGAGCCATGGATATCGCGCTGCGCTACGCCGACCTGTCCTTCACCGCCGCACACCATTACATCGAGGATAGGGGGTCCGAGGTGGCGGTGGTACGCGATGACAGCGCGCTACCCCCCGACATCCGCCGCTTCACCCTGGAGCGGGATCTGGCCGCCATCGCCACGATTCAGCAGGACCTGCTGCCCATGCGCCTGCCCGCGGTCCGGGTGGAGCTCTACGTCGAAGCCCATCCCATCTACGAGATGTTCGGCGCGGTCTTCGGCGTCGAGGAGGTGGCGTTCTCGATGCCGCAGTCCCGCATCAGCTTTCAGGCGGCAACCCTGCAAACCCCACTGCCGCAGGCGAATATGTCCACGGCCCGCTTCTACGAACAGCAGTGCAACGATCTGATGGAGAGCAGGCACAGCCGCACCGGCCTCAGCGGACGGGTACGCCAACTTCTGATCCGGCACGGCGGCTCGGCGGACCAGGCGCGCATTGCCGCGGATCTGGATGTCAGCGTGCGCACCCTGCGCCGCCGCCTCGCCGAGGAGGGCACCACCTTCCGCGAGCTGAGCACCGAGACGGTCGGCCTGCTCGCCGAGGAGCTGCTCATCGCCGGGCTCACCGTCGAACAGGCGGCGGAACGACTGGGCTACTCCAGCGTGTCGGCGTTCGCCTCGGCCTTCCGCACCTGGAAGGGGCAGTCACCGGGGCATTTCGGTCGCCTGCACCGCGGCCGCACCTCGGTGCGCTCCTGAGCGCGGCCGACTGAGCGCAGGCGGGACCACACCGATCTGGTAGACCGTCGGGTACGAGACCGCCCGCACCCGACCGTTCGAGGAATCATGAACCCGTCCGTGATCATGTCCGCCCGCGATATCGAGTTCCTGCTCTACGACTGGCTCGATGTGGAGTCCCTGACCGGGCGCGAACGCTTCGCCGACCACTCCCGCGACACCTTCGACCAGGTACTGCGGCTGTGCCAGGATCTGGCCACCACCTACTTCGCCCCGCACAATCGCGAGAACGATCTGCACGAGCCCGAGTTCGACGGTGAGCGCGTCCACATCATCCCCGCTGTCGGCAAGGCCGTGAAAGCCTTCGCCGATGCCGGAATGATCGGTGCGGCAATGGATTACGAGATCGGCGGGATGCAGCTGCCGCATGTGGTCTACACCGCGTGCATGGCCTGGTTCCACGCCGCCAACGCGGGCACCGCCGCCTATCCCATGCTCACCACCGGCAATGCGAATCTGCTTGCCACCCACGGCAGTCCGGAGCAGATCGACCGTTTCGTGCGCCCCATGCTGGACGGCCGCAATCTCGGCACCATGGCGCTGTCCGAGCCGCATGCCGGGTCCAGCCTGGCCGATATCACCACCCGTGCGGTACCGCAGGACGACGGCTCGTACCGGATCTTCGGTCGCAAGATGTGGATTTCCGGTGGGGACCACGAACTTTCGGAGAATATCGTCCACCTGGTGCTGGCCCGCATCCCGGGCGCGCCGGAGGGCACGCGCGGCATCTCACTGTTCATCGTGCCCAAATTCCTTGCCGACGAACAGGATCGGCCGACCGTCCACAATGATGTGGTGCTCGCGGGCATCAATCACAAGATGGGCTGGCGCGGCACGGTCAATACCGCCCCGGTCTTCGGCGACGGCAATTTCACCCCCGGCGGCCGGCCGGGCGCGGTCGGCTATCTGGTCGGCGAGCCGAATCACGGTCTGGCCCAAATGTTCACGATGATGAACGAGGCCCGGATCAGCGTCGGCCTGGCAGCCACCGCACTCGGCTACACCGGCTACCTCAAGTCCCTGGACTATGCCCGCAATCGCCCGCAGGGCCGCCCCCTCGGCGCGAAGGGCGGCCCGCAGGTGCCGATCGTCGACCACCCGGATGTACGCCGCATGCTGCTGGCCCAGAAGTCCTATGTCGAGGGCGCGCTGGCCCTGCAGTTCTACTGCGGCCGCCTGGTCGACGAACAGCGCACCGCCGCAACCGAATCCGAGCGCGCCCACGCCGCGACTCTGCTGCGCATTCTCACCCCCATCGCCAAGAGCTGGCCGAGCCAGTGGTGCCTGACCGCCAACGACCTGGCCATCCAGGTGCACGGCGGTGCGGGCTACACCCGCGACTACGACGTCGAACAGCACTACCGCGACAATCGCCTCAACCCCATTCACGAGGGCACACACGGTATTCAGAGCATGGACCTGCTCGGCCGCCAGGTCACCCTCGACAATGGCGCGGCCCTGACCGCCCTGCTCACCCGGATGGCCGCCACCGTCGCCGCCGCCCGCACCACCGGCGATTCCGAGCTGACCGGGTTCGCCGACGCCCTGGAGACCGCGGCGGGCCGACTGGCCGCCACCACCGCCGGTCTGTGGCGGGACGGTGACGCCGAGACCGCGCTGGCCAACTCCGCCGTCTACCTCGAGGCGTTCGGTCATGTGACGCTGTCCTGGATCTGGCTCGAACAGGCTCTGGCCGCAACGGCACTCGCGGCGAGTGGCGACGGCTTCGGACTCGGTAAGCGCGCGGCGGCGGGATACTTCTTCCGCTGGGAGCTGCCGCGCACCGGCGCGATGTTCGATCTGCTCGACTCGCGCGATCGGGCCACTCTCGATCTGAACCCGTCGTGGCTGTGAGCGTTGCCGAGCGTGTGCAGATCGAACTCGGAGGGTTATCCAATCGGAGTGTGAGTGTCAGTGCCCCCGGGTAGTCTCCCGATAGACAACTCGATCAGCGTATTAGGTGGGTAGTTCCAAGGACTCCACGGGGAGACGCCGGGCCCTGTTCGCTTTCAGCGAAATCCCAGGTCTGTTAGGCAAAACACACGGGAAACTCCTCGGGAACAAAGACCTCGCCTCGAACGTCTGACAGAGTAGTCATCAACCACTGCTGGGAAGTAGCGGTAGCGAGCTCGCGAAGTGGATCGCGAGCCCCACACCAGGCGAAGGGTGTGCGAGCACTCGGAGCCAGGACGGAGGAGTCATGCCAGGAACCCTGACTAGCACCCCACTGACCGCGGTCGATCGTTGTGACCGCTGCGGGGCGGCTGCGCGCGTGCGTGCAACCCTTCCCGCTGGTGGTGAGTTGCTCTTCTGCCAGCATCACGCCAATGAGCACATGGATCGTCTCCGTGAACTCGAAGCCGTGATCGACACGGAGTCGGCACCGGCGCTGTAACAGCTCCTCCACCTCGGGTTCGGTATACCGGCTCGGGGGGTCCGCTCGAAAACTGAATCTTCCCAACAGAATTACCCCAAGCAACGGGCGGTCCCTCACGGGCCCGCCCGTTGCCCAGTTTTCCGGCCCGGACTTGCGCAAAACGGTATTTGTGTGTCTTGGGGCGGAATCCACGCATCGGAGGAGAGCGTCCTGTCCACCACACACGCCACCTACCTGCCCGATCGGCATATGTTCGCGCTCTGGAGTTGGAGCGCGTCGGCGCCCGGCGCGCCGCCGGAGCTCGAGGGTGAATCGGATGCGATCACCCTGGCGATTCCCGAGGCCGAGGGATTCGCGGTGCGCGCGGTGCCCTGCCTGCTGGTCGAGCCCGAGCGGTTCCCGGCCCTCACACTGAAAACGCCCGGATCGTCGGCGCTCAGCTGGCGGGCCGTGCTGAACGGGGAGCCGCCCGCACTGCCGGTCGCGGCGCACGCGGTGCCCAATGCGGGCGGGAACGCCATCGTGACGGCCGAGCGGGCCGTGCGAGCGCTCCGGGACACCATCACGCTCGGCACCGAGCTGCGCAGCGGATTGAAGGCCGAACTACGGCCCTACCAGGCACGCGGCATCACCTGGCTGCATGAGACCACGGCCGCGCACGGGGGCGCCGTACTCGCCGATGAGATGGGTTTGGGCAAGACCGTGCAGGCCATCGGATACCTGTTGGGGCGGGTCGCCGACGGCCCACAGCTGGTGGTGTGTCCTACATCACTCGTCGGCAACTGGGTGCATGAGATCGAGCGATTCGCACCCGGACTCGCCGCCGTCGCGTGGCGGGGCGGGAAGTTGCCGGGGGCGCAGGCGGGGACCGTGGTGGTGACCGGATATCCGACACTGCGCGGGCATGGCGCGGGGCTGGCGGGGAAACAGTGGGCCAGCGTCGTGTTCGACGAGGCGCAGGTGCTGAAGAATCCGCGTACGCAGGTCTCCAAGGCGGCGCGGGGTATCAAGGCGCGGGTGCGGGTGGCGCTGACCGGTACGCCCGTGGAGAACAATCTCGAGGAGCTGTGGGCGCTGCTCAACCTGGTTGTGCCACACGAGTTCACGCATAAGACGCAATTCCGGCGGCGGTTCGTGCGGCCCATCTCCGAAGGGTCCGCACCCGCGGTGCTGCGACTACGCGATGCCATCGAACCGGTGGTGCTGGCGCGGCGTAAGGCCGAGGTGGCGGGGACACTGCCGCCCAAGATCCATACCGATCTGGTCTGCGACCTCACCCGGGAGCAGGAACGGATCTACGACCAGCTGCTCGAGCGCGCCGAGGAGGAAGGGTTCGGATCGGGCGGGCAGCGGCATACCCGATTGCTTTCGGTGCTCACCGAGCTCAAACAGGTGTGCAATCACCCCGGGTTGATCACCGGGGATCTGGACGAATTGTCCGGGCGCTCGGGCAAGTTCGATGTGTGCGCCGACATCTTGGCGGCCAATGTGGCCAATGACGCACCGACCCTGGTGTTCACGCAGTACCGGCGCACCGGGGAACTGCTGGTGCGGCATTGCGCCGAGGAGTTCGGCGTGCCCGTGCCGTTCTTCCACGGCGGATTGAATCAGGCGCAGCGCGGTGAGATCGTGCGGGACTTCCAATCACCCGACGGGCCACCGGTATTGGTACTGAGCCTGCGGGCGGCGGGCACCGGTTTGACGCTGACCCGCGCCGCCGATGTCATTCACTTCGACCGCTGGTGGAATCCGGCCGTCGAGGCGCAGGCCTCCGATCGCGCGCATCGGATCGGGCAGACCCGCACGGTCACCGTCACCACGCTGACCTCGGGCACCACCATCGAGGAGCACATCGCGGGGATGCACGACCGCAAATCCGCGCTCACCGATCTCACCGATACCGCCGGGATCGCGGCGCTGGCGCGCCTCGATGACGACCGGCTCTTCGAACTCCTGCGTCGAAAGCGAGCCAACTGATATGGCCGACAACGACTTCGGATACACCAGCTGGGGTATGGACTGGGTGCGGCTGGCGCAACCGCTGAAGATGAGCAAGCCGGAGCCGATGCTGCCGCGGGCGCGCAGCATCGCGGGTAATGGCCTGGTGCGGACCGAGATCGAGAACACCATGGTGCGCGCCATGATTCACCGCGGATCCGAGGCTTCGGTGACCTATCTGGAACTGACCCCACTCACCGCGGAGACCATTGCGGCTATCGCACAACTGATTCCGGCGGACACCCTCACCCTGACCGACGAGCATCGGGTGGCGATAGCCGAGCACGGCATCAATATCGCGCCGCGGATAGCGCGCGCGGACTGCTCCTGCCGGGCCCGCAACGAACGCTGCCTACACTACCTGGCCACCTGCTACGCCCTGGCCCGGCAGGTCGACGAAACACCGTGGCTGGCACTGGAACTGCAGGGCTTCCGCAGCGGCGGCAGCACCGCCGGCACGGCGGGCGAACAATCCCATCCGGCTCGGTGGACGCCGCTCAGCGCACTGGATCCGGCGTCCTACTTCGAGGTGCCGGTGGCCTAGTGCGCCTGTTCCGGCCCGGGGATCTGCCGGAACTGATCTCCGACAGTCGGTAGTATTGGGGTGTGACCGAGCGCAAACCGCCCGATCTCACCTTCGAATCCTGGATCGACAGACAGATTCGCGAGGCCACCGATCGGGGCGAATTCGACCAGCTGCCCGGTGCGGGAAAACCCATTCCGCCGGGTATGGATGACGAGAACTGGTGGGTCCGGAACCTGCTGCAACGCGAGGGAATCGGCAATGACGCGCTGCTGCCCGAACACTTGGTGCTGCGCCGCGACCGCGAGCGCATCGACCGAACCGTCCGTGAGATGACCTCCGAACGGGCTGTCCGCGAAGCGGTCTCCGAACTCAACGAGCGCATCGTCCGCTGGATTCGTTCACCGAGTGGACCGGACGTGCCGATCGGACCGGTGCGAGCGGACGACGTGGTGGCCGGATGGCGCGCGGCGCGTGTCACCGACCGGGTGGCCAGCACGCCCACCGCGGCAGCCGATACCCCGTTCACCGACCTCGAATTGGTTGCCCCGCAAGCGAAACGATCATGGTGGCGACGACTGCTCGCCGACTGACACGTGGATAGCCGGCACTGCCCGCACCGGATCCGCCGCGCGTACCTCCGCGCGGCAGGCTCAGCCCACATCACGGCGATCCGGGCGGGTCGAGCCGCCCTCGACAAGGACTGCGATGTACCGCCCGCGCGGAATTACGGGGCAGTGCTGTCATACCCCTGGTCTACGGTCGGGGCATGTCGACGTCGCGGTACTCGTTCACCAGTGAGCTATGGGTGTGGGAAGGCCCCGCGTCCTGGTATTTCACCAGCCTGCCGGAAGAGGTGGCCGATGAGATCGAGCAGGAGCACGGGCATCTGGCCGGTGGGTTCGGATCGGTGCGGGTGCGGGTCGCCGTGGGCGGGAGCAAGTGGGCGACCTCGCTGTTCCCCGATCGCAAGCGGGGCACGTACATGCTGCCGATGAAGAAGCCGGTGCGGGTGGCGGAGGGGCTCGATGTCGGGGACTCCTTCCAGGTCGAGCTGGAAGTGGTCGGTTCCGAATCCACCTGACCGGCACCGGATTCCGGCGCTACTGCGCCCTGATCTTCGGCGCTACTGCGCCCTGATCTCGGAATCCCGGTCCCTCGTCAGCCGGCACGCTCGTGGCCGGGATGCCCGGCCGAGGATGCGCAGCCGCCGATAGGGGCCGCCGCGGCGGTTGATCAGCTGGTGCGGCGCAGCACCGCGATGCGTTCGGTGAGTTGATCCGCGGTCGCCAATGCGGTTGGCGGCCCGCCGCATTCGCGGCGTAGGTCACCGTGGATGACACCGTGCGGCTTGCCGGTGCGGTGATGGTGCATGGCGACCAGGCTGTTGAGCTCGCGGCGCAGTTCGCCGAGGCGGTCCGCGGTGGCGGCGCGTTCGGCCGACGCCGCGTTGGTGGGCAGCGTCGCGGTGCGGGCGGATTCGGCGGTGCGGTCCTGGAGTTGGCGGGTCTGCCGGTCGCGCAGCAGGGCGCGCATCTGGTCCGCGTCCAGCAGGCCCGGAATGCCGAGGTAGTCGGCCTCCTCATCGCTGCCGGAGAAGGTGGCGGTGCCGAAGGAGTCGCCGTCGTAGATGACCTGATCCAGCTCGGCGTCGGCGGCCAGGGCGATGAACTTCTTCTCCTCCTCGCCGGGCTCGTCCTTCTGCTTGTTGGCGTCGATGAGCAGTTCGTCGTCGAGTTCGTTCTTCTCGCGATGCGGTTTGCCGATGACGTGATCGCGCTGCACCTCGAGCTGTGCGGCCAGATCCAGCAGCACCGGCACCGAGGGCAGGAAGACGCTCGCGGTCTCACCCGTCTTGCGCGCGCGCACGAAACGACCGATGGCCTGCGCGAAGTACAGCGGGGTGGAGGCACTGGTGGCGTACACCCCGACCGCCAGGCGTGGAACGTCGACGCCCTCGGAGACCATGCGCACCGCGACCATCCACGGATCGGTGCTCGCACTGAACTCGCCGATGCGATTGGAGGACTGCGGATCGTCCGAGAGCACCACGGTCGGTTTGGTGCCCGAGATATGTTCCAGCAGTTCGGCGTAGTCACGGGCCTTGTCCTGATCGGTGGCGATGACCAGACCGCCCGCATCGGGCATACCGGTGGCACGCAACTGCCGCAGCCGGGTGTCGGCGGCGGTGAGCACCTTGGACATCCAGTCGCCCGCGGGGTCCAGGGCGGTGCGCCAGGCTCGGGCGGTCTGTTCGGCGTTCAGCGGCTCACCCAGGCGGGCGGAGTACTCATCACCGGCACTGTCCCGCCAGTGCGCCTCACCGGAGTAGGCGAGGAAGACCACCGGTCGCACCACGCCGTCGGCGAGCGCCTCGGAGTATCCGTAGGTGTGATCGGCCTTGGACTTCTCGAAGCCCGATTCATCCGCCTCATAGGTGATGAACGGGATCTTCGAATCATCGCTGCGGAAGGGCGTTCCGGTGAGCGCGAGTCTTCGGGTGGCGTCTCCGAAGGCCTCCTCGACCGCTTCACCCCAGCTCTTGGCATCACCGGTGTGGTGGATCTCGTCCATGATGACCAGCGTGCGGCGGTTCTCGGTGCGCACCCGATGCTTGAACGGATGCGAGGCCACCTGGGCATAGGTCACCACGACACCGTGGTAATCCGAGGAGGTCGAGCCGGTGGAGTTGGAGAAGTTCGAATCCAGTTGGATCCCGAGCCGCTGCGCCGATCCGGCCCACTGATGCTTCAGATGCTCGGTAGGGGCCACCACCGTCACCTGATCGATGGTGCGGTCGGCGAGCAGTTCGGCCGCCACGCGCAGCGCGAAGGTCGTCTTACCCGCACCGGGTGTGGCGACAGCAAGGAAGTCTCGAGGCTTGGTCGTCAGATACTTGGTGAGAGCCCTGCGCTGCCAAGCACGTAATGAACCGCCACCACCCGAAGTCACTTGGAAGAGATTAGCGATGTGGACCGACAACGCACCAATCCGACACAGCCACAAGTAGTGCCGCACGACACATCGTGGGTCCGCGTTCATTTGAAACGCTGGTGAGCGATGCTGTAGCCACCATGAACGAGCACGACAAATCCCCGCAACACGCCGACGCGTCCGACGCGCCAGGGGTAGACGTGCGCGTCGCCACACGGCTCGGGCGTGTCCGAGAGCTCATCGTGCATGTCGCGGTGAAGGCGTGGGGCGACTCGATCTTCAACAAATCCGCCGCCGCGGCGTTCTGGCAGACGCTGTCGCTGGCCCCGCTGATGCTCGGACTGCTGGGCAGCCTCGGCTATGTCGGGCACTGGTTCGGACCGGACACCGTGGACATTGTCGAAGGCAAGATCATCACCTTCAGCCGCAACCTCTTCAGCACCAGCGTGGTCGACGATCTGATCGAACCCACAACCAATGACGTGCTCAAACGCGGTCACGGCGGCGTGGTCTCGGTGGGTTTCGTGCTCTCGCTCTGGGCCGGATCCTCGGCCATGGCGACCTTCGTGGACGCCATCACCGCCGCACACGGTCAGGCCAATGCCCGGCACCCGGTCTGGCAGCGCATCTTCGCGCTCTGGCTGTACGTGCTGTTCCTGGTGACCTCGGTACTGATCCTGCCGCTGGTGGCGCTGGGGCCGTCCATGGTCGGCCGGGTGCTGCCACGCGGGTGGAAAGAGCCCGGCCTCAGGCTGATCGACACGTTCTACTACCCGGGTGCGGGCCTGCTGCTGATCGTCGCGCTGACCACCCTCTACAAGCTGGCCCTGCACCGCACCCTGCCCTGGCATCGGCTCTTCGGCGGCGCGCTGGTGGCGGGCGTGTTCTTCATGACCGCCAGCGAGGGCCTGCGCCGCTACCTGTCCTGGGTGACCCGCACCGGTGTCACCTACGGCGCACTCGCCACCCCGATCGCGTTCCTGCTCTTCACCTTCTTCCTCGGCTTCGCGGTCATCCTGGGCGCGGAGTTCAATGCCAGCGTCCAGGAGTTCTGGCCCGCCCGCGCGACGCGCGCCGCGCAGATTCGCGCGTGGTGGGCCCGGCGCAAACACCGGTCCGCGTCCGAACCCGAGATCGATCCCCCGACCATTCCACTGCCCACCGGGGAGCATGTCTCGCTGAAGAAGGATCCGCCGGCGCTGAGGTCCCGATAGTCATCCGGCCAGTCCGGCCAGATCCGCCATCAACTCCGATGCCAGGACGGGACCGATCGCATCGGACGGCGGTGCGGTGAAACGGATTCTGATGAGCCGCTGATCGCCGGAGGCGTGCGCCTCGCCCGCGTAGATACCCGGATCGAGTTCGACCACGAGATCAGGGCCCTCCGGAATCGAGCGGATCAACTCGTGCTGGACGCCACCATCCTGTGCGTAGCCACGCTCCCAGCCCCGGCCGACCAGGCCGAGCAGCGCACCGACCGGCACGGTGACATCGGCGAAACGGCTGAGGTCACCGCTGGCCCGTTCGTCGGCGGTGAGTTCGTAGACCGGTCGGTCCAGCTGCCGGAAGGGCTGGGTGATCTCGTAGTCGGCGAATACCTCACCCCACGCTTCGATCGTGTCGCCCAGTTCGAGCGGGTGCGCGATACGGACGCGGGCGGTATCGGCGAGTTCGACTGCGGCATCGTCGATATCGGCCAGGGTGCGGTCTTCGGCGACGCGGAAGGTGAGGTCGCCGGTGGTGAACACCAATCGCCTGGTGATGTGCCGGATGAGCGGTGGCGTCACCAGGTACTGCTCGAAATCCGCAGGGCTCCAATCCCTTCCGGTGACCATGGCGCGCTCCAAGCGCCGGATCTGATCGGAGGCGGTGCCGCGCGCGAGCTTCTTCAGCGCGGTGAAGCGCTGATAGGCGGCGGGTGCGAGCTCCGAATCATCCGATGCCGCGGGTTTCGGGAGACTCTTTCGAGGCTTGCCCGCCGCGTCGATGACGAACGGCGTCAGCGTCTCGTCGAATCCGACCGTGAAAGCGCGTGCGCCGTAATCGAGTACGAGGGTGCCCCGGGCGTCCAGCCCGAGGTCGGGGACTAGCCGGTCGGCGAGCTCCTCGGCGGTGAGACCGCGGCTGCGCGCGGCACCGGCCAGGAATTCGCCTGCGACCCTGCGCAATCCGGGTGTTTTGACGCGCTGGGAAACCCGATGCAGCTGGCGCAGTGCGGTATCGGTGCCCAGCTCCGCCAGCACCCTGGCCGCATGCCGTTCGGAGTTGGCTCCCGGCCAGCGCAGCAGCGCCGCGCCCAATCGCTCGGTCGATTCGCCATCCGCCGTCCAATAGAACTGGTCGATCACCCAGCCGTTGCGCGGTGGTGTGCCCGCCCGCACCCAGCAGTCGAAGATCGCTTGCCCCCAGCGGGCCAGCGAACCGCGATCGCAGTACTCGAGCGCCTCCACCAGATCGGGGTAGGGCCTGGCCGCGGTATACGTGTGCACCCCGGGTGAGAGCGCGAATGCCCCGAGCAGCTTCTCGACGGCATCGTCGGAAAGTGGGCTGCCATCGCGAAACAGCACCCGCGGCAAGCGGGTTCGATCCAGCCAGGTCAGCTTCGGGGGTTTGACAGGACGCTCCACCGGTCCGTCGCCAACCACCTTGGGCGGCTCGGCCCGCAGGATCTCCCGCACCCCCGCCACAGCGGCCGCACCGTGACCTTCGGCGGCGGCCGCCACCTCCTCCGCACCGAACTCGGAGGCGATGAGAGCCAGTGCGGCCGTGGCCTTTTCACGCGGCACCCGGCGTTTGCCGAGTGCGTCCGGCACGAGCAGCGGCACCGCCGCGAGCCCGTGTCGGGAGAACCATCGACGGGTGAGGTGCCGCATCGATCTCAACCGCACCAACCAGTCCGCCATCAACCGCGCCACCTCGATATCGAGGACGGGCAGCAGTGCGGGACCGACCTCGTAGGAATTGGTCTTCGCGCTGTGGAACACCGTGGGCAGGGCCTCGAATTCGAACCGCGCCACCAGAACCTGCAGGTA
This sequence comes from Nocardia sp. NBC_01503, assembly GCF_036327755.1. Taxonomy (NCBI): domain Bacteria; kingdom Bacillati; phylum Actinomycetota; class Actinomycetes; order Mycobacteriales; family Nocardiaceae; genus Nocardia; species Nocardia sp. NBC_01503. Next base: position 5,328,530 of record NZ_CP109596.1, on the reverse strand, counting down.
CCGCAGCACACCGTTGCCCCGGAAGTCCGGCCGCCACTCGCCCAGCAGCGGCCTGACCAGCTCCTCCGGTGCGTTCCCGAACATATGGCCCTGCGTCGGCGAGTAGCGGAGCCCACCCTCGCGATAGGACTGCACGACCGTCGCCCACCCCTGGGCATCGAGCACCCGCCCGGGGTGTCCCGAATACAATTGCCCGGCCTGAGCCAGCCAGCGTTGCCGCTCCCCCGATTCCCAGACCATCCGCCGCTCCTGCGGAACCATCAGCCCCGATACGAGCGGCACCTCCCGCGCCCGCTCCGCCGCGGCGGCAGCGGCATGCGCCCGGCCCTGCCGCTCCCACAGCGGATCCGCGAACAGCTGCGGCGAAGACTCCCCCATGACACCGATCTCCTTCTGGCGAAAAACCTTTCGGTGAGTATGGCCGAGCCCACCGACAGCCTCGGATCGCCGTGAAAACGGTTGAAGCGATGCCACATTGCCCAGGTACGCGGTCGACTGGAGTACGATTGCGTAGCTTTGCCGGGGTCGGCTTCATTCGAGAAAACGGGTGGTCGGCTCGCTTTGATGGGATGTGTCCGGAGGTAGCGAATAGTGACGATTCAAGGAATCGCATGGGCGGTACTCGGGGCGAGCGCCGGGGTACCCCGGTGAGCGACGAGGCACGAGAGTTGATCGTCCGGACACGATCGGCCGAGTCGGCGGTGATCCTGTCCGCGGCGGGTGAGGTGGATATCGTCTCCGCGCCGAAATTGTCGGCCGCGGTGGGCGAGGCACTGGCCACCGATTCGACAATGCTCGTCGTCGACCTGACCGAGGTGGGATTCTTCGGTTCGGCCGGCTTGAGCGTGCTGGTCGGGGCATTGGAGGCGATCTCCGATCGCCGATTGAAGGTGGTCGCCTCACCGCAGGTGCGCCGCCCCATCGAGGTGACCGGGCTCGATGACCTGCTCGATGTCTACAACACGCTGGAGGAGGCGCTGGCCGAGTAGCGAATCCGCTCGAACAGCGTGAAGCAGATCCGAGTCCCGCCGGTGTAGGTCGTATCGATCCAGATGCGACCGCCGTGGAAATCGACGATCTTCTTGCACAGCGCCAAACCGATTCCGGTTCCGCTGTAGTCATCGCGACCGTGCAGCCGCCGGAAGATCACGAACACCTGCTCGGCGAATTCGGGGGCGATGCCGATTCCGTTGTCGGACACCGAGAATCGCCATCCCACCGGTTCGCCGGGCTCGGGTTCGCACTCGATCAGGACGATCGGGGTCACCTCGGGCCGATGGAATTTGATCGCATTGGAGATGAGGTTCTGCCACAGCATGATCAGCTGTGTCGGTTCGCCGGTGAGTTCGGGCAGTCGCTCCGGACGCTCCAGCTGCAATCCCGAATCCTCCACTGCCGCAGAGAGATTCGCCAGTGCGCGGTCCAGTGTTCGGTCGAGGTCGGTGGCGGCGATGGCATCGTGCACCCGGCCGACCCGGGAGAAGGTGAGCAGATCCTCGATCAGGATCTGCATACGATTCGCGCCGTCCACCGCGAATGCGATGTACTGCCGGGCGCGTTCGTCGAGTTGGTCCCCGTAGCGCCGCTCCAGCAGTTCACAGAACGAGGCCACCTTGCGCAGCGGTTCGCGCAGATCATGGGAGGCGACATAGGCGAACTGCTCCAATTCGGTATTGGAGCGCCGCAATTCGACCGCCTGCTGATCCAGATCGGCGGCCTGACCGGCGAGCAGCGCCTCCTGCACCCGGGAGGATTCGAGCTCGGCCACGATCCGGCGGCGCATACTCTCCACGGCCTCGGCGACCGTGGCGAGGTCGGCGGGTCCGCCCACGGTGATGCGGTGCTCGAAATCGCCGTCCGCCACCCGCAGCGAGGCGGCAACCAGCTCCCGCAGCGGCCGGGCCACGAGTCGCCGCATCAGCACGGTGAGCACCAAGGTGGTCACCAGGAAGGCGATGACCATCCCGAACAATGCCACGTTCCGAATGGCGCGCTTGTGTTCCAGATCGTGGCGACCATTCTCGACCGCGGCGGACAGATCGGTATTCAGGGTGGTGAAACGATCACGGAGCGCATCGAATTCGACCTTGCCCGTCGCGCTGGCGGCGCCGTCCACGGGCCGGACCGTACCGGGGGTGATGGTCGCGATCAGTGGCTGCGCGTAATCGTTGCGCCACACCCCGGCGGCCTGCTCCAGCGCTTCGACATCGGCGAGCAGTTGGGGCCGATCCGCGAGCAGTGCACGCAGGTGTGCGATGGCACGCGGTTCATCCTCACGGCCGAGGGTGAAGGGTTCGAGGAACTGCGGATCGGCGGTGATGGCGTAGCCGCGCACGCCGGTCTCCTGATTGGCGAGCGCGCTCTGCAATCGGTAGGCCTCGGTGGCGGCGGGTTGGATCTGCCGCCCGAGGATGTCGGAGACGCGGGCGGTCGCGCCGATGGTGAGAGCCGTCAGGCCGACGCCGACGAGTACGACGAACACCATCAGCGCGAGCACCCGCTGGAACCACGCCTGTGCGGTGACCCGGCCTATTCCGAAGTGGGTCGCGGTCACGGTGCGACCTCCGGTCGAGCGCGCCGACTCCAGCGCACCGACAGTACGGCGACATCGTCGGCGAGGCCGCCCTGCTGCTCGGCCAATGCCTCGGCGCGGTCGATGAGGTTGTCCAGGAACTCCGCCGGTTCGATCGCCGGCAGCGAACGCGCCAGTCGCAGTAGGCCGTCCTCGCCGAGTCGTTCATCGCCCGCGCCGATATGCCCCTCGAAAAGGCCGTCGGTGAGGAGTATCAATTCGGCGTGCGCCGGTAGTTCGAAGTCCTGGATCGGCCAATCCGCCTGTCCCGGATGGAATCCGAGCGCCGGGCCGCCCGGCACCTCACGCCAGCGCACCGTGCCACCGTCGCGGAGCAGCATGCCGGGGTGTCCGGCGCGGATCACCCGCACCGATCGTTGGGACGCGCGCAGGGTCAGGGTGGTGACGGTGGCGAAGGTGTGTTTCCCGGTGCGCTCGGCCAGCAGCAGCTGTTCCAGCAGTCGTAATTGCCTGGTTCCGGTGATACCGCTGAGAACCAGTGTGCGCCAAGCCAATCGGAGTGCGACCCCGGTGGCCGCCTCATCGGGCCCGTGTCCGGAGACATCGCCGATGACGATGTGCACCCGATCGTCCGAATCCTGCACCACATCGTAGAAGTCGCCGCCCAGCAGCGAATGCGCGCGGCCCGGCCGATATCGGGTCACCACCTCGACGAGGGGATCACCGTGTAGCAACGGCGTCGGCAGCAGCCCGCGTTCGAGCCGGGCGTTCTCCCGGGCCCGCATCTGACCGACCCGCAGTGCGGCCGCGGCCCTTTCGGCCTGTTTGCGCTGAACCGCATAGCGCAGCGCCCGCCCGAACAGCTCCGGTTCGACCCGCCCCTTGACCAGGTAATCCTGTGCGCCCGCGGCGACCGCGGCCAATCCCATCGGTTCCTGATCGAGTCCGGTGAGCACGACCACGGCCACATCGGCGGCGGCCGCGCGCAATCGTTCCAGGGATTCGAGCCCGTGCGCATCGGGCAGATGCAGATCGAGCAGTACGCAGTCGGGCGGCGTGGTCGAGAGGATCTCGCACGCCTGCGCGACGGTGCGCACCCATTCCAGGGCGGCGCCCGAGGCGGCGTCGGCGACGAGTTCCTGAACCAGCAGCGCATCGGCCCGGTCGTCCTCGACCAGGAGGATGCGCAGACCATCCGGCTCCGCGCCGGACGGCCGCTCAACCAGCGAGGACATGGGCGCTGCTGCGCGAACGGGCGATCACGCTGTCACAGTATTCGAGTCCGGGCGCAATGCAGCAGATTCCGGCTGCCGGGAGCCGCGCATCCATACCCGCCGGAACGTGTTCTCAGTTCTTCCTCGTGGTCTCGGAGGCGCCGGGTTCGGGCAGCACGGTGAAGTGCCGGACGGTGCCGGAGAGTTCGGGCAGTTCGACGGGGGCTGTCCAGGTCCGGAAATCATCGTGGCTGTCGCTGTACAGGTACATGCCGTCGTCGTAGGCGTCGAAGTAGATGCGCCAGCCGCCGCCGGGCAGTCGAATGACGCACTGGCCCTCGCGCGGTGTTCCCCATCCGGCCCAGTCCTCGGTCCGCAGAAAGCGATACCGTCCGCGCAGTTGATCGGCCACGGCGAGTTCGACGTATTTGGTGGTCTCGTCCTTGGTGAAGGCGTAGTACTGGCCGCGGTGATGCACCACGGTGGTGTCGATATATCCGTAGCCGGTGTCCTTCGGACCGAGCCCCAGTAGCGGAGTCGGTGGAGTCCACATACTCAGCCCCGGATCGGTCGCGGTGATCAGATGCGGCGTGAAGCGGTAACCATCCGATAGCGAAACCAGCACATTGACTTCACCACTCGGATCGACGAACCACTCCGGAGCCCAGGTCGAGGTCACCCCCGGCACATCGATCGGATGGTCGTACAGATGCGTCCAGTTCACCCGGTCATCGCTGCGCGCGAATCCGATGGTCTGCCCCTCCCATCCGGTGGTGTAGGTGAGGTAGTACCGCCCATCGGTATGCCGGATCAGACTCGGATCCCGGAGCAACCCGCTGGGCGGCTCGTAGGCGGACCCGCGCACCAGCGTGAAGTTGGTCGCATCGGCCGATTCATAGACATACAACTCGGCTTCACTGTCATTGGTGAACGCGGTCATGGTGTACCGCACCGCGTTCCGACCGGGCTGGGTGACCGGCGGACCACCCACCGGGGTACCCGCCGCCCGCGCGATCACCAGACCGTCCAGCGGCAGGCTCGCCAGCAACGCCAATATCGTTCTTCGACCGATCGCCACCCGTCGAATTATCCGATAGTCATTCGCCAGAGGATTGCCGACACACGGCACATCGACCATTTCCACCGGGCTCGGTTCGGGCGTTCCAGCGAGCGACGCCCCGGCACTTCACGCCGATGCCGGTTCGACCCGGGCAGTGGTCCAGGTGACACGGAGCACCGGATACGCGCTCCCCCAACGGCACTCGCCGATAGAACACCGGATCACCCTGCCGCTCAGGCATTTTCCAGCCGCGGATCGCAGCGCTCCTGCGACAGATGGTCGTTCGTCCAATAGCATCGCCGATGGAGGGTCGGTTTCACACTAGGAGATCGAAATGGCAATTCACGTGTTCACCATCCCGGGCGGGGAAGATTCAGCAGCCGGTGTGAGTGTCGCGATCGACGATCAGACCGCGGCCACAATCGTGCGAGGAACACTGTACGACGTGGGATTCGGGCCGATCCAGGGCGATATCCGGCGGGGAGTCTGGGTCACCACACCCGTCGGCGGGGAAGGCAATCTGGGGGTTCGCATCGATCGAGATCCCGATCCGGACGGCAAGTATCACGTCTCGTATCAGTACAGCTTCATCTCCACCTCGGGCTTGCGCGCTGACGTCCTCAGCCCGCGAGTGCTGGGCACACTCGACGAAGGCCCCTGGCGCACCGCCTGATCGGCGCAACTCAGGCGGTGCGACCCGAGCCGGTCGACCTAGCGACGAGTGGAATATGTTCTAGGTCGATCGGCTTGGTCAAGGATGTCGGGAGGACACAGGTGGCCCGGGAAACCCGCAAGCAGATGATCGAACAGGCCGCGCTGCTGTTCCGGGGCCGCGGTTACGGCGCGACCGGCATTCGAGAGATCGCCGCCGCGGCCGGCGCCCACCGCGGCGTGATCTATCACCACTTCCCGCGCGGCAAAACCGAAGTGGCCGAGGAGGTGCTGGCCGCCACCGACGCCACCGTCGGGGCCTACATCGAATCCTGGTGCACCGCTCAGCAACCGGTGCCTGCCATGCGGGCGATCATCGCCGGGGCCAAAACGATGATGGCCGGCGGTGAACATCCGCCAGGCAGTCCAGTCGCCGCCGTCACCATCGGCGCGGGCCCCGATGACCAAGCCCTGCGCGAGTCCGCCCGCGCCATCTACGACCGCTGGCAACGTGCCTTCCGAGACTGCTTGCGCCGCAACGGAACACCCGATCCGGATGCGACGAATCTGGCGACCCTGCTCATCGCGGGGATCGAAGGCGCACTGGTGCTGTCCCGCGCCGAGGGCGGCAGCGCACCGCTGGACCGCCTCGCCGCCGCCCTCGAACCCCTGCTGCGAACACCCAGAAGTTCCCGAGACCCCGAGTAGGTCAACGGGTTTCGGTACTGCTGCCGACGGTGTGCACGATGACCACGCGCGGATTCCACGGCACGATGTCGTCGACCCTGCGCTGCAATTCCTCGATAGGCGGCAGATCGGCCGGCGCGAGCACGCGCACCGTCGCGGTATCGCTGTGCAGGGTTACCTCGGTGACCTGAGCTCCGGGTACATCGGTCAGCCAGGTACGGGTGGCGTTCGCGATCCGGTCGGCCCACAGCGAGGAGAGCGAATTCACCACCATCGGCGCGGCCACCAGGACCAGCGCCGCGGCCAGCACCGTGTAGGCCCGGCCCCGGTGGGCCCCGGCCATGCCCGCCTCCCGGGCGTATCCGGTCACGACGAGTACGACGGTGGCGGTGATGATCATGGCGATCACGTTGGAGGCGAAGAGCACGAACGCACCCAACGCCAAGGCCGGAGCCTGCGAACCGAGGCACACCCCCACCACGGCAAGCGGCGGCACCAACGAGATCGCGATGGCCACGCCCGGCAGCACGTCACCGACATCGCGCCGGATCATCGCGATCACGCCGACGAGACCGGTGGCCAGCGCGGCGGTGAGATCCATCAGCTTCGGGGAGGTACGGCCGACGACCTGGGAGTTGGACAGCACATTCGTCGGATTGGGCAGCAGCTGCGCGAACAGGAACCCGACCGCGATCACGAGCACGACCCCCGCAGCGACGAGCAGCAGGCTCCGGCCGACCAGAGCCGCTCTGCCGGTGGCGATTCCGAGGGCGACCCCCAGGATCGGGACGGACAGCGGCGCCACGATCATCGCGCCGATCACCGTGGCGGTGGAATCGCCGATAACACCGGAGATCGCGATGATGCTCGAGAGCGTGAGCATGATCCAGAACGCCGACCGCTTCGCGCGGGTGTCCCCGACGGTGAAATCGAGCCGGTCGCGCAATTCGTCGAGGGTTCGGCGTTGGCTGCGCGGTGCCAGCAGGTCCATGGCGCACTCCTCAATCGGGTAGTTGCCGCATCTCCAGGAGAGTGAGTCCGAGGTTGTCCAGGCGCGCGAGGATGCCCCGCATCGCGGTGGGGTCGGTGACCGCGCCGAACAGGGTCGTCGTGCCGTGGGACGGGGGTGTCCAGGACAGCTCGGGAAATGCCGCCAGGGCGCGGTCGGACAGTTCGCCGTCGACTACGAATTGGTATCTCGTCGACATCGGTCACCGACCTCGCTTTCCTGACACGGTGCGGTTCGGGCACCGGCGGGCGGCCCGGATTCGGCTTTCGTCGAAGTGTGCGCGCCCACGCGGGCGGCGGCTTCATCCGGTGCGGGTGAATTCGGCGGTGATTTCACAGCAGGCCGCTGCGGCGGGCCGCGGCCATGACTTTCACGCGTGAGTTGGTGCCGAGTTTGGCGTAGATACCGCGCAGATGTGTTTTGACCGTATTGATCGAGACTCCCAGGTCGTCTGCGATCTGCTGCGTGGTGCGCGCGGAAGGCAGCTGCCGCAACACCTTGAGTTCGGTGTCGGTGAGACGCGATCGCGGTCCGCAATCGGCGTTCGGCCTCGGCTACGTCACCGTATGCCAGTCGCGCGGTGGCGGATTCGACGGCGAGGTAGCAATCAAAATCCGATTGTCCTGTGGCCGTGGGTATTTCGCTGCCCTCGGTGCCGGTGAGCGTGCCCGCGGCCAGGGCCAGCTCGGTGTCGACGGCTGCGAACACCACTTCGGCGTCCCCGCCGAACAGATCGATGGTCTCGGTGATGTACCCGGCCCAGCCGTGCGGGTCGCGCACCACCGCACCGCGCAGGGTCAGCAGATTGTGGAAGGTGTGCGTGGCGTCCTCGGCCGCGCACAGCGCCCGGTGATCCGGGAAGTAGACCAGCATCTCCGAGGGCGCTTCGGTGTCGGGCGCCATCTGGAAGATCATCCGCACACCGTCGACGGTCTCCTCGTGGCCGGTGGTGGTGATGAAATCGGTGGGCGCGATAAGTGAGACCGTGCCGGTGGAGATCGTCTGCCCCAATCCCGCACCCACCTGCCCCTGCGGACCACGCGCGAGCGCCGCGCCGTACATGTACGCCGCGCGCCGGTTCATCGCCGTACCGGCGTAGACGTTCTCCGATACCGAGTGTTCGATGAATCCTTCGGGCGCGAAGATCCGCACCGCGCCGTCGTCCACCTCCCGCTGGGAGACGAAACCCTTCACGCCGCCGAAGTGGTCGGCGTGCGAATGGGTGTAGATGATCGCCTTGACCGGGCGATCGCCGCGATGCCGCCGGTACAGCTCGAGTGCCGCCGCGCCGGTTTCGGCCGAGAGCAGGGTGTCGACCACGACGACGCCCGCATCGCCTTCGATGAACGAGGTGTTCGACAGGTCCAGTCCGCGCACCTGGTAAATGCCCGGCACCACCTCGAACAAGCCGTCGATCGCCGCCAGTCGCGACTGTCGCCACAGGCTCGGATTGACGGTGTCGGGGGCCTCGCCGTCGAGGAAGGCGTAGGTGTCGTTGTCCCACAACACCGTCCCGTCCGCGTCGGTCACCGCATTGGGTTCACGCCGGGCGACCAGCCCACGCGTGGCGTCGTCGAAATCCTGGGTGTCGGCGAACGGCAACTGGCCGAGCAGCGCCTTGTGCTGGCGGACGATGGGCTCGGATGCCGGTTTCGGGGTCGCAGCCATTACATGAGTGTGTGACCGCACCACTAGGGAGGGGTTCACCCGAAACGGGTGAACTATAGCTTCGGCTGTCGTGCGGGTCGTAGCTCGAGCCTCGTCGCAGGACTACCGCCCCGGCTCGAGCGGTGACCGGCGATGATCGCAATCCACGAGGGTCCGACCGTGAATTGATGAGAGGATGAAATAGACTCCCGCCGTTGTAATTTGGAGAATGCATGTTCATCCCGCTGACCATCAACGACTTCCTCGACCGCGCCACGACCGTCTACCCCGATCGGGTCGCCATCGTCGATGAGCCGAATCAGCCGGCGCATTCCTGGGGCGAGATCACCTTCGCCGAGCTCGGGAACCTCGCTCGCCGTCAGGCCGCGACCCTCGATGAGCTGGGCGTACCCGTCGGCGGGCGGGTCGCCATCGTCTCGCACAACGCCGCCAGATTCCTGGTCTCGTTCTACGGCGTCGCGGGGTGGGGCCGGGTGCTGGTGCCGATCAACTTCCGGCTCAGCGTGGCCGAGATCCGGTACATCGTCGAGCATTCGGGCGCCGAGGTCCTGCTGGTCGACCCCGAACTCGAGCATCTCGTCGACGAGGTGCCATGCCGACGGACCTTCGTCCTGGGCCGGGACGATGACCTGATCTGGGGAGCGAACACCGAGCCGGAGCCGTGGGTCGCGGAAGCGGCGACGAAGGAGAACGCGACCGCGACGATCAACTACACCTCCGGAACCACCGCCCGGCCCAAGGGCGTGCAGCTGACGCACCGCAACAACTGGATCAACGCGGTGGTGTTCGGGTGGCAGGCCACCGTCACCGACCGCGACGTGTACCTGCATACGCTGCCCACCTTCCATGCGAACGGCTGGGGAAACCCCTTCATCACCACGGCGATCGGCGCCAAGAGCATCGTCCTGCGCAAGGTCGACGGCGCGGAGATCCTGCGCCGCGTCCAGCAGCACGGCGTCACCTACCTGTGCGCGGCGCCCGCCGTGGTCACCGCGATCCTGGACGCGGCCAAATCCTGGGACGGCGAGATTCCGGGACGCGACCGGGTGCGCATCATCGTCGCCGGCGCTCCGCCGCCGACCCGCACCATCGAATTGATCCGGGAAGCGCTGGGCTGGGAGTTCATCCAGATCTACGGGCTCACCGAGACCTCTCCCCTGCTCACGATGTCGCGCATGCGCGCGGAATGGGATGACCTGCCGGTGCCCGAGCAGGCCCGGCTACTCGGGCGCGCGGGCGCCCCGGCCATCGGTGTACGGATCGAGGTCGACGACAGCGGTGAGGTGCTCGCCCGCTCCAACCACATCCTCTCGTCGTACCTGGACAACCCCGAGGCAACGGAGAACGCCCTGGCGGACGGCTGGTTTCACACCGGCGACGGCGGCACCGTCGAGGACGGCTACCTCACGATCTCCGACCGCAAGAAGGATGTCATCATCACCGGCGGCGAGAACGTCACCTCGATCGAGGTCGAGGACGCGCTCATGTCGCATCCGGCGGTCCGGGAAGTCGCCGTCATCGGTATCCCCGACGAGAAATGGGGTGAACTCGTGACAGCTCTGGTCGTGCTCGACGACAGTGCGGACCCGGTCGACGAAGCGGCGCTCATCGCGCACTGCCGCACCCGCCTGGCCGGTTACAAATGCCCGAAGCGGGTCGAGTTCCGCGGCGAACTGGTGCGCACCGCCACCGGCAAGATCCAGAAGTTCAAACTTCGCGAAGAGTTCTGGACGGGGCTGGATCGCCGGATCAACTGATCCGGCGAACGGGGGCTTCGGTCTCGCCGAACTCCAGCCGCTACGAGCGGGGATCATGCGACAATGAGACGGTCACGCTGATTATCTGCGAGGCACAGATCAGGTGCGATTCAGGGGATGCCGCCGGGCCGCGAGCTGGTGTGGTCCGACGCCGCGTCGACGTTCGACACACTGTCGATGATCCGCAGTACACCGAACTGAGGAGTCTCGAATGCAATCGACCGCCTATTCGCGTGGATACCGCAATGGTTTCCGGGAAGGGTTCAAACAAGCCGTGCTCCACGAATCCGACACCGCCGCTCCGGCTCCGCCAGCCGGGCAGGGTGAGTATCCCGACGGGTTCGCCGATGGCTACGCGAACGGCTTTCACGCCGGGCTGCCCGAGCGATCACTCTCCGGCGCTAAGGACTGAAACCACCGCCCCGGGGCGAAAGATCAACGGCCCGAGATGATCTCGGGCCGTTGACCGAATACCCCCCCGCTCGCCGGTCGATCGGCGATCATCCGCCGCCGCCGGTGACATCGAACTCGACGTGGGCACCATCGCCGTAGTGACCGGGCAGATTGCACACCAGTTCGTAGCGGCCCGGTGGCAGCGTCAGCGTCGTCCACGAGACCGCGCCCGGCGCGATTCCGTCACCGGTACCGGAACCGCACGTTTTGGATGCTTCGCCGAGGCTGCCGACCTCATCGACGCGACCGTCAGGACCGATACTCCGGGCGCCGGAGAGCTGTCCCGCAACCAGCGGGAGCACCACTACTTCATGCGTCAGCCTGCCCGTATTGCGCACCTTCAGCGACACCTCACCGGCTGCGATCGTGCCCGGTTCGACGAACATTCGCATCGGATCGGTTCCCCACCAACGTTTTTCGCTGTCCGACGGCCGATGTCGGCCATCCATCATCCCCGACGCCATCATCCCCGCACCCATATCGGTCACCGTCACCTCGACGACCCGGCCGGACAATACGGACGGGGTACACCGATGCGTGCCGTGCCAGGTCCCGGTCGCAGCGAAAGCAAGGGTCGTCCCGACCCCGAGTACAACGGCCAGCGCGGCAATCAGCAACGGCCGCAGCCATTTTCGACGCATCGTCATGACCGGGTCTCGCGCAGGACCGCGAGCAGCTTGCGGTACTGGTCCTCATCGATCGCACCCCGCGCCAACCGCTCCGCGAGCACGACCTCGGCCCGCTCCACCCCGGACCCGCCGACCGATTCGGACCGGCCACTGTTCGCCGTGCGCAGATAGTGCACGGCCGCGAATCCGACCACGAGAACCAGGCCCCAGAACAGCACCATCATCCCGCCCATCAGGACCCAACCGCCCCAGCCCCAGCCGTAACCGTCGTTCCACATCATGGCCGCTCACCTCTCCGCCATTCACTGCCGCTTGCGTTATCGGTTCAGCGTGGTGCACACCGGCGACGGACAGCAGAGCCATAGGTCCCACCCCGGCAGGACCCAAGCCTTCACTGTCCCGGAGCAATTCAGGATGCCCGGAACGCTCGGATCATGAGTGCGGCGAAGCGCCGGGATGCCGCGAGGCGGGCTGTCGGCGTGCTCCCCCGGATGCCGCTGTTGGCCATGATCATGAGGATGAGGTCGTCGAGCGTTACGTCGGGGCGCAGCTGCCCGGTGTCTTTGGCGCGGCGGATCAGTTCGGCGGCGCCGGTCAGCGAGGAGGCACGGATCGCGGCGAAATCCAGCGCGTGAGGGTAGGTGGACATCAAGGCCGCGGTGAAGCCGTGGTCATGTGCCAGGAGCTCGCAGAGCTTCTCGATCGTGAGGCAGAAGCCGTGCCAGGGATCGGGATCGGCCAGGCCGTCGTCCACGAGTGACCGGCAGGCCAGCATCTGCTCGGTGAATGCCGCCGCGACCAGCAACTCCTTGGTCGGGAAATGGCGGTAGAGGGTCGCGGGCCCGACCTCGGCTCGCCGGGCGATCTCCCGCATCGGCGCATCCAAACCGGCGCTGACGAATACCGTGCGAGCGGCCTCGAGGATGCGTTCGCGATTGTCACGCGCGTCCGAGCGCAATGTGTGAGGCAAATGGGCGGTCACCGCTCTCACTTTAGCTAAACGGACGGGGGCGTCCGTTACGGTCCGCCTGATTGGTTCCGATCGAGAAGAATATGGAGATACCGGTGAAAGCAGTGATGGTCCAGGCATTCGGAGGTCCCGAGGTACTCGCGGTCGCCGACCTCCCCGACCCGCATCCGGACGCCGGACAGGTATTGATCACTACCGAGGCGATCGGCGTCGGCGGCATCGACGTCCTGATCCGAAGCGGCGCGCTGGCCGCGTACGGCGCCACGCCCGGTCGCATCCTCGGCAGCGAGGTCGCGGGCACCGTGACCGCGGTCGGCAAGGGCGTCGACCCGACCTGGGTCGGCCGCCGGGTATGGGCGCTCACCGGTGAGAGCGGCGGCTATGCCGAACTGGCCCTCGCATCGGCCGAAACGCTCGTCCCCATCCCCACCGACCTGTCGGCCGTCGCCGCGGTGACGCTCGGCAGCTCGGCGATGGTGGCCCACTTCGCCCTGCGTCACGCCCATTTCACTCGCGGAGAGTCGGTGCTGGTGCGCGGCGCGGCCGGTGGCATCGGGGTCATGGCGGTACAGCTCGCGACCCGTGGCGGCGCCGGCGCGGTGGCGGTCACGACATCCTCGGCCGAGCGTGGCGATCGCCTGCGCGGACTGGGCGCGACACATGTGCTGGACCGGCTCGGCCGGGGCGCGCCGGACGCTCCCGCGAACTACGACGTAATTCTCGATATCGTCGCCGGCGCGGATCTACCTTCCTTCTTCGCCAGGCTCGAGCCGAACGGCCGGATGGTGGCCGTCGGCGCGATGGCAGGCACACCACCGGCGGACTTCGGTATGGAGATGGTCGCGGCGTTCCGGAAGTCGATGTCGTTCGCGACCTTCAGCGCCGACACCGTACCCGCACTCGAGCGACGCGCCGCAACCGCCGAACTGTTCACCGCCGCCGGTCGTGGCGAGCTGAAAGCCGTTGTGCACGAAGAGCTTCCCTTGGAGCAGGCGGTTCTGGCCCACCGCAGAATGGACGCGGGCGAGGTGTTCGGCAGAATCGCGCTCACCGTGACACCGCCGGACGGGCGGTTCCCGGCTAGCTGAGACCGCTGATCGCCGCACCCAGCGATCGAGTGCCCAGGACCAGGAACAGGAACAGGACCGCCATGATCGCGGAATTGTTCCGGTCGATCCAACGTCGCCATGTATGCAGGGTCGAGGCCGCGCGACGGTCAGCCATAACGTCAAGGCCATCTACCAGCGCTATATGGGCTGGTTCGACGGCAACCCCGCACACCTGTGGGAGCACCCGCCGATCGAACAGGCCAAGCGCTACGTCGTGGATTACGGCGGCGTGGCCGCGGTGATCGCCAAGGCGAAGGGCTATCTCGACAATGACGAATTACGTTTCACCGCAACGCTTCTCAACCATGCCATCTTCGCCGAACCCTCCAGCTTCCGGCCCGAACGGTAATCCGTTCGGGCCGGTTTCGGCTCGGAAACCGGCGGACTCCAGGTCCTAGCTCATTCCTTCTTCATCATCTCGTACACCCGCTTGCACTCCTCGCAGACCGGGGAGCCGGGCTTGGGAGAGCGGGTGACGGGGAAGACCTCGCCGCACAGGGCCTGCACGAAGGTGCCCATGACGGCGCTTTCGGCGATCTTGTTCTTCTTCACATAGTGGAAGACCTTGGGGATGTCGCTGTCGGTCGACTCGTCGGTGGTCGTTTCCGGACGTACCAGGGTGTCTGCGCTCACCCATCCATGATGCCAGGCCGCTCGCGGGAGGCAACCGGCGTGTGCATTCGACAGGCGGTAGTGCAAGACTCGAGGTATGCAGCGTGACGGCGATTCACCAGCCGATCCCGAGGGCGGCCCGGATCGCCCCGAGGTCGAATTCCTTCCTCCCGGTTCGATTCCCATGCCGGAGCGCAAACCCCAGGGGTTCTTCCGGGGTGAGAAGGAACAGCCGACGCTGATCACCGAGGCGGCGACCTCACTGGAACAGCAGCATCACGATCGGGTGCGGCGCTACGTGATGATCATGGCGTTGCGGATTCCATGCCTGGTCGGAGCGGCGATCGCGTACGGCCTGTGGCATAACTGGGTGATCTCGCTGGTGATCATCGGCGTCTCGATTCCGCTGCCGTGGATCGCGGTGCTGGGCGCGAACGACCGGCCGCCCCGCAGCAAGGACGAACCCAGCCGCTGGGACGGGCGGCGCAATCAGAAGGCGCTCGACTCACGCCCGCACAACGCCATCGACAGCTGAGGGCTGTCTGCGGATACTCGCCGACATGAGCGCCGCCAGGCCGCACAGTGCGCCCGCGATGTACCAGGCCAGGGTGTAGCTGCCCTGGATATCGCGGATATAGCCCGCGCCGAAGGCCGCCACGGCCGCGCCTATCTGATGTGAGGCGAAGACCCAGCCGAAGGCGACCGGTCCGTCTTCGCCGAAGTGCTCGCGGCACAGGGCGACCGTCGGCGGCACGGTGGCGATCCAGTCCAGACCGTAGAAGATGATGAACGCCCACATACTCGGCTGCACATCCGGACCGAAGAGCATGGGCAGCACCAGCAGCGACAGCCCGCGCAGCGAGTAGTAGCCGACCAGCAGATACCGCGAATCCACGCGATCGGTGAACCAGCCCGAGGCGATGGTTCCGGCCACATCGAAGATGCCGACGAGGGCGAGCAGTCCGGCCGCGGTGGTGGCGGGCATCCCGTGATCATGCGCGGCACTGACGAAATGCGTGCCGATGAGACCGTTCGTGGACATACCGCAGATGGCGAAACCCCCTGCCAGTAGCCAGAACACCGGTTTGCGGGCCACCGAGAACAGGACGGTCAAAGCCCGCCCCGCACCGCCCGGAGCCCGCGTGCGCACGCCCACCGCACTGCCCGGCTCGGCCCCGTAGGCGGTGACGCCGATATCGCTCGGATAGTCGCGAATGAACAGCAGCACCAGCGGCACCACCACCAGCGCGGTCCCCGCCACCAGGAGAGATGGTGTGCGCCAGCCGTAATCACCCGCCAGTCGCGCGATCAGCGGCAGGAACACCAACTGTCCGGCCGCACCCGCCGCGGTCAGCACACCGGTCACCAGACCGCGCTGGTGCACGAACCAGCGCCCGGTGATGGTGGCCACGAAGGGCATGGACATCGAGCCCACGCCGATACCCACCAGCAGCCCCCAGGTGGCCATCAACTGCCACGACTGGGTCATGAACACGGTGAGCCCCGCACCCGCCGCGATCAGCAGTAACGCGCTCGCCACCACCCGCCGAATCCCGAAGCGGTCCATGAGCGCGGCCGCGAATGGCGAAATCAGGCCGTACAGCAGCACATTCACCGAGACGGCCGCCCCGATGGTCCCGTGTGACCAGCCGAACTCCTCGTGCAGCGGCTCCATGAGCACGCCCGGGACGGACCGGAACGCCGCCGCCCCGACCAAGGCGACGAACCCGACCGCGGCGACGATCCACGCGGGATGCAATCGGCCCAGGCGCATCGCGGGTGCGTGAGCCGTTGGGTCGGAGTCGCTCTCCGGTGTGGGCGGTGCCGCGCCCGCAGGCTCATCCGGATCGCGCAATGGCGCTGTGCCGTGTGGTGATTCGACGGCGGGGCCGGTCTGGAGTTCGCTCACCGGTTGAGCGTGACGGAATTCCCGGTGGCGAACGAGTGGCCTGAATGACACAATGCGTCAATATCCGGCCAAGACCGAGGGAGAGGAGTCCGGGGATGACCACACCGCATCTGGTGGCCGTACTGGCACTGGAACCGCTGGTCGGGTTCGATATGACCATCGCGCCCCTGGTTCTCGGCGAGGCCAAGGACGAGTCGGGACGCCCGCTCTACGACGTCCAGGTGTGCGGATTACAAGCGCGACAGGCCATTCGCACCACGACCGGTTACGCGGTCGTCCCGGCATTCGGACCGGAACTGCTGGCCCGCGCGGACACCGTGATCGTGCCCGGCACTCGAATCTCCGAACCGCGCACCCAGGGTGTGCTCACACCGGAGCTGGCCGCGGCCCTGGCGACCATCCGCCCGGACACCCGCATCGTCTCCATCTGCACGGGCGCCTTCGTACTCGCCGCGGCGGGGCTGCTGGACGGCCGGCGCGCGACCACGCACTGGAACTTCGCCGATCTGTTCCGTTCGCTCTACCCGAGCGTGCGCCTGGATGAGAACCTGCTCTTCGTGGAGGACGGAAACATCTGGACCGCAGCGGGTTTGGCGGCCGGAATCGACCTGTGCCTGCATCTGATTCGCACCGATCACGGCAGCGCCGTGGCCAATCACGCGGCCCGCTACTGCGTGGTTCCCCCGTGGCGTGAGGGCGGGCAATCGCAATTCATCGAACAGCAGGTCCCCGAACCGGGTTCGGATGGCACCGCACCGACCCGACTGTGGGCGCTGGCGCACCTGGACCGGGAGCTGGATCTGAATTCCCTTGCCGCGCACGCGTGTATGAGCGTGCGGACCTTCACGCGCCGATTCAAGGCCGAGACGGGTATTGCGCCGGGCGCGTGGGTACTGCAACAGCGGCTGCGGCACGCCCGGCAACTGCTGGAGACCACCGATCTGACCATTGACGAGGTGGCCCGCTCGGCGGGCATGGGCACCGCCGCCTCGCTGCGCCATCACATGCGCTCCGAGCTCGGTGTGCCGCCGCTGACATACCGCAAGACCTTCCGTAAGGACTGGCATCGCGAGAGTTGGGAGACAGTATGACAATTCGATGGATCTGGGCATTCCTCGACCGTCCCGCAACACAGTTCGACGAATGCGCGGAGTTCTGGACCGCGGTCACCGCCACCACGCTCTCGGCCAAGCGCGGTGCGAACTCCGAATTCGTCACGCTGCTACCGGATTCCGGCGCGCCCGCGGTGAAGATGCAGGCGGTACCCCACGGACCGCGCATTCACCTGGACCTCGATGTCGAGGATGTGCCCACCGAGGTCGATCGAGCCGTAAAGCTCGGGGCCACACTGGTTCTCGAACATCCGGAGCACACCGTGCTGAAGTCGCCGCACGGCATGATCTTCTGTCTGACCCCGGCGGGCACCGAGGGCGAGATCGCGCCCGTGGTCACCGGGCCGGAGGGTGATCGCAGCCGACTGGATCAGGTCTGCCTGGATATCGGACCCAGCGATCATGACGAGGAGGTCAAGTTCTGGACCGAGTTGACCGGGTGGCGTTGGATGCCGGGCAGTCTGCCCGAATACTCCAGGCTCACACCGGATTCCAAGCTACCGGTGAAACTGCTTCTACAACGCCTCGAGCAGGATCGGCCCACCGCCGCGCATCTGGATCTGGCCTGCACCGATATCGAAACGACGGCGGCCTGGCATGAGAAGCTCGGCGCGCATCGCGTGCGCTGGGGCACCGGATGGCTGGTAATGACCGATCCGGCCGGTCAGGAATACTGCCTGACCGGCCGGGATCCGGAGTAACCGTGTCCAGATCACACGGTTTCTAGTTCAATCCGGTCTGCGGCTGCCGCCGCGCGGCCGGGGCCGAGTTGGCCAGCGCCTCGAGATCCTCGAGGAAACGCTCCACGCTCTCGGACCTGGCCTGCGGGGTGCCGATCTGCTCGCGCACCTTCTCCTCGGTGAGGTCGAGCATGGCGGCCGAGAGATCGGCCTCCAGATCGCGCATCAGCTGCCTGCGGTACTGCAGGATCTGATCGCGGCCCTGCTTGCGCACCCGCTCCACCTCGGCGGCCGCGGCCTCACGCATCTGCGCGATGATGCGGTCGGCATCGGTGCGCGCCTCGGAGCGCATCCGCTCGAGTTCGGCCTTCGCCTCGGCGATGGCGCTGTCGTAGGCGGTCTTGGCGTCGGTCAAACGGACCGCCGCGTCCTCGCTCTCCTCCAGTTGCCGTCGCACGGTGTCCTGCGCCTTCGACATGATTTTCCTCAAAGGCGGCAGAATGTATTTGACGAAAATCCAGATAATGACGCCGAAGCCGAATAACTGGCTGAAGAAGACGGGCCAATCGAAGGTGATGTTGTAAATGCCTTCGGCGAGCAGCCCATTGGTGTGCATCAGGGCGTCCCCCGTCCTCTCTGATGGCCGGCGCTGGTCCGGGGTCTAGCACTCACGCCGAGCATGCGATCGGCGAGATTCTGGGCCAGCGGTTCGACGTCCTCGCGTAGTTCGGCGGCGACCTGGTCGGCCTCGGCACGCAGGTGTGCCGAGGATTCCGCGACGATGTGGTCGACCTCTTTTTGAGCGTCGCCGCGTAGTTCTTCGAGTATCGCCCGGCCTTCGGCACGCGCCTGGTTCCGGATCTCGGCCGCTTCGGCCCGAGCCTTCTCCAGTGCCGATTGGTATCTGGCCTCGGCCTCGGCGAACAACTCGTTCGCCGATTTGCTGGTCGCCGCCGTCTCCTCGACCCGAGCCTCCCGCTCCGCCAATACCTTTCGGATCGGCGGGACCACGAAGAACATGATGACTCCGAGCACGATCAGGAAGATCACGAGCTCGGCGAAGAAGGTGCCGTTGGGAATCAGGAAGTTCCCCGCGGCCTCCACATCTGTTCTGGGAGACATGATTACGTCTACTTACCGGGAGTGGCGAATACGAAAAGCGCCATGAATGCGAGATTGATGAAGTAGGCGGCCTCGACCAGACCGACGGTCAGGAAGAAGTTGCCGCGCAGTCGGCCTTCGGCCTCGGGCTGCCGGGTAACGCCATTGATCAATGCCGCGCCGGCGAGACCATCACCGATGCCCGCGCCGATGGCACCGCCCGCCAGGATGATGCCGCCGCCGATGAGAGCGCCCTGGACGATACTCGCGGTTGCTGGATCTGCCATTTTTCACTTCCTTTGTGGAAATTGTCACCGAACAGCGGTGCCGATCAGTGCTTTTCATGCTCCAGCGACATCGACTGGCTGAAGTACAGGACGGTCAGCAGGGAGAAGATGAATGCCTGGATGGCGCCGACGAAAAGGTCGAACAACTTCCATATCGCATTCGGGCCCCAGCTGATCCAGAAGGGGAACAGCGTGATCACCGCAACCATGACGCCACCGGCGAACATATTGCCGAAGAGCCGCAATGCCAGTGATAGTGGCTTCGCGATCTCCTCGATCACATTGATGAAAATCATGGGGCCCCAACCGGTGTGACCCTTGAGCAATTGTTTGGCGTGCCCGCCCGCACCGCGCCTGCCCACACCGGCGGCGTGGTAGGCGACGAATACGAAGAGCGCCAACGCGTAGACGAAGTTCACATCGGAGGCGGGCGGGGCGATCAACTCACCCGAGCCGTACTGCACCGGGAGCACCGACAGCCAGTTGGAGAGCAGGATGAAGGTGAAGAGCGTGACGGCCAGGGGCAGCACGAACGGCGCGACCTTCATACCGATGGCGGTCTCGACCTGATTGCGCATCTGTACGGTGACGGTCTCGAAGAACAGCTGCACGCCGTTGGGTACCCCCGAGGTGAGCTTGACCCGCAGGTAGAAGGCGAGGCCCAGCACGATAAGGGCGGCGACGGAGGTCGACACAATGGTGTCGACATTGAATTCCAGACCCCACAGATGCGCGACCGCGTGGTCGCCGACGTGGATCTTGGACTCCGACTCCCCTTCGGCGCTCAGGGTGACGGACATCTGGGCAATCGAAGCGACGGGATGGCTCATGGCTGCTGTCGAAGCCCTTTCACCTCGGGCAATGCGGTGTGCAATACCAGAATCAATTGAAAGACGGCCAGCCCGAAGAAGATTCCGACACCGTAGGGCCGGGTGAAGAAGGCGATGACAATCGACAGGCCGGTCAATATGATCAGCCGCGCGGCGGAAGACAGCGCGAGCTTTTGTTTGCTGGGAGTTTCCGCATCGGTGATTCGCACAATCGACATCCACGTGATTTGCGCGTTGATCCAGCCGAGAGCCAGTCCGGCACTTGTGAATACACCCAGCAACAATCTATCGAAGAGCCCCGCGGCCATCAATATCAGAGCGCCGACCGCGACGGCTATTACCGTCGCACGACGCATTCGGAGCCTGCTGAGGTCCACTTACGACACCGCCTCGCCATCATCCCACCTCGTAGTGGGGCTGTGCATGATCAATAGCATACACAGCCCAACCACGTTGCGTAGCAGTATTTTTGATCTTCGAAATATTGATCTTGAAATGCCGCAAGGGTTTTCAGTGACATTTCAGCGACAATTTCTTTACCTTTTTATTACCCAGCCTTTTCCGCTCCAGTGCCGGTCAGAGACCGCACCTGCATCCCAGCAAACTTCGCATTATTGCGTTCACGCGAAAGCACGGTTCCCAGCCAGCCCAGGGCGAACGAAACGGGGATGGACAGTATCCGAATCCGAGGAACACTGTTCCTGGACCACGATTGACTTCGCCGGGGGCGAAGTAGCGGTACTGCGACCGCGTCGAGTGGGACGCTCCCGCAGCAAGGTCGGGTCACACCGCCAGCGGGCGGTGAAGCCTCGATCCAACTGCGCAAGTACCCGATCCCTGGACCACGACAACCAGCCACCCCGAACCGCGGAACGTCCGAGGACATTGCGGGCGGCGTTGATATCGGCCAGGAGCTTCGCGGTCACTGCGGCTCGTCCCGCCCGGGACAGGATCCGGTTCAACCGTTTACTCAGGCCACCGAACCGGAAGTCGAGCTTCTCGACCACGATCCCGCGAATGTCTTGCGCGGCAAGCTGGTTCAGCAGGCGACCGACCTCATTGCGCACATGCGCGCGGATTCGCGCGGTGAACGCCCGAAACCGTTTAGACTCAGAGGGTTTGACGCCCTGACGCTGCAGGGAAGTCGCCAGCGCGGTGACCTCACCATCACGTTCGGCCAGCCAAACGTAAAGATGCTGCCCCAGGATCTGACCGGTGCTGGTGGTGAACATGCTTGCCACACCCCAGTCCACACCGATCGATTCTCCACTCACGCGAATCGGCGCAGCCGCCGATTTCTTCACCAGAGCGAACGACGCCGCACCATCATCGTTCACGGTGACTTGGCAGAAGTTACGGACATCCCCGAGTGCGTTGACGAAGTAGTCGTAGCCGTGCAAAGGAATTCGAACCGGGCGGCCCGCAGCGCAGGTTGAAACCCGCACCCAGAAGTCAGCGTGCACGCCCCGGGCGGGCTCGACCGTCGCGATTGGGCCATCCATCGTCATTGTCCGCACCCGGCTCAAATTCGGAAACGGGTGGCGCCACAGCCATGTCCCGATCAAATCCCGACACACGCGCAAGGCTGCGGGGTCTGCCTCAGCGCCGGTCTTCCGGTCCAGGATAAGGCGCTCACACCACCAGCCGTGGCGAAGGTTGATGCGGTACAACACAACCCGAAACTCTTCGTCGATGTCCAGGTCGCGGATCAGTTCCCGCACCCCGGCCACTGCGGCGGCGCGCCATGATTCGAGGGCGGCGTTGGTCTGGTTGACTACCGACTTCCATTGCCGCGCAGACAGGTACGACGGCAAGGCTTTCGCCTCCGGCCCACCGAGCCAACCCAGGGTGAGTTCCCCAGCCCGCAGTCGTCGCACCTGCAGGTGTTGCACATGAACCAGACCCCGCTGCCACCATGGCAGAACTTCGGCCACGGCCGCGAGCTTGCCCGCGTTCGCGCTGGTTCGGAGCTGGTACGCGCGCATCAAACCGCTTCCCACCCCCACTCCGGCCCTGGCCGATTGTCTGTGCGCTCACCGCTGGTGCGCTTACCCGGAAGCGCTCGGAGACAGGGACATTAGCGGCACGGTCGAAGATATGTTCGAGATTCCTCAAGCGTGCCGGGAATCTCCCGAATCAGCACCGAACTCGCCGTGACAGGAAGAGCTCGGCGATGCCGAGGGTCGAGAGGAACCGCATTAGGCCCAGAATCTGGGCCGATCGCGATCTTCCGGCGACCCTGGTGGCCATGAAGTGGTGTGCGTAGTCGGCCAGCAGCACGTAGAGCGCGTACCAGGCCAGGAAGAGAACGGTCATGGGGAAGACGAAGAGACGGAATCTGCGGCGTAGTCGCTGGAATTCGGGGCTGTCGTAAACCTGCTACCAGTCCGGGCCGGGCCCGCCGGTCTCGATATCGAATGTCAACTGCGATACCTCCTGCGTGAACCCGGTCACAGTAGCAACGAATACCGTCCCGAGCGGTCGGAATAGCCGCAGGTGAGATGCGTCAATGATGTTGAAGTGAGCGGGAATTCATCGCGGACGGCCACCGGCGAACACCCAGCGCGACCCGCGAACCGGGACCGCCCGGGGATGCCACCGGGTTGCGATGGCAGAGTTTCTACCCATGCCGACGAACCAGACGACCAGCTCGTCCCTGCTCGCCGACCTGGCCGCCGATCTGCGCACCGCGCTGACCCGGGTCCGCTACGACTCCGATTCGCTCCTGGAGGTCCTCGGCGACGAAGCGCACGCCGCGCTGTGGCGCTCGGAGCCCGTGCCCGTGCGCCGGGCCGCCCGCGATGCCGGTGAGCTGGGCACTCTGGTGCGCCTGCTGCTGCTCGGCGATGCCATGCCCGAACGTGAGGTCGCCGCCGCGCTGGCACCGGTCGATATCGATCGCGCGGTAGCCGCCGGACTGCTCGAACGCGATGGCGGCGATATCCGCCCGGCGCTGGACCTGCGTCCGCTGGATCTCGGCGATGGCACGCGCTGGGTGCTGTCCGATCTCGACGACTCCATGCGGCGTCGCACCCTCGATACCGATCACGTGCTCGGGGTCGGGCAGGCGTCGCTGTCACTGCTGCGCGCCACTCCGACCCGTCCGGTCGGCACCGTGCTGGATCTCGGCACCGGCTGCGGTGTGCAGGCGATTCACGCCGCGTCTTATGGACAGAAGGTCACCGGCACCGATCTCAACAAGCGCGCGCTCTGGCTGGCCGAGGCCACCGCCGCGCTCAATGGCCTGGATATCGAACTGCGCCAAGGCTCCTGGTACGAGCCCGTCGCCGGGCGGCGCTTCGATCAGGTGGTCGCCAATCCCCCGTTCGTGGTCGGACCGGCGCGCGTGGAACACACCTATCGCGATTCCGGCCTGGCCATGGACGGTGCGAGCGAGCTCGTCATCTCCGGTATGCCCGCCATGTTGAATCCCGGTGGCACCGCGGCACTCCTGGCCTCGTGGGTGCATATAGAAGGACAGGACTGGCGCGCCCGGGTCTCGAGCTGGCTGCCCGATCAGGGCGTGGACGCGTGGATAGTGCAGCGCGATATCGCCGATCCCGCCCTCTATGTCGGAACCTGGTTGCGCGACGCCGGATTGGATCCGCGCGAACCGCAGGCCCAGGAGCAGGCCGAACGCTGGTTGCAGGCGTTCACCGAGGCGAAGGTGGACGGAATCGGCTTCGGTGTGGTCTATCTGCGCGATATCGACGGCCCGACCGAGATCCTGGCCGAGGATCTCACCCATCACTTCGAGGATCCCCTCGGCAACGAGGCCAGCCGGTACTTCGAGCGGTCGGCGTGGCTGCGCGCGGTGGCCACCGATCCGGATCTGGTCCTGGCGAGTCGTTTCGAGGTCGATCCGGTCAGCGCGCTGGAGCGGGTCTATCTGCCGGGCGAGCAAGGCTGGGAGCAGCGGGTGGCGCGGCTGCATCGTGGCGACGGTCCGCTGTGGCAGCACGAGGTGGACGACACCACCGCGGCGCTGCTGGCCGGGATGCGCCCGGACGGGCTGCCGCTGAGCGAGCTGGTCGAATTGCTCGCCTTCAGTGAGACCGGTGGCGCGGCCACCCCCGAATTCGAATCGGCGGTGCTGGGCGTGGTGGTCGGATTGGTCCGGCACGGCCTGATCCATCCGCGCTGACCTTCGCCAGCCGAGTTCACCCATCCTCCGGCCGCCGGGCACTCCGCTCGGCGGCCGAGTCGTTTCCGTGCCGTGACCAGCCGTTTATCTGATCTCGGTGAGCTATCTCACGTTTCGATCACCGCCGACGGGTATCTCCGGAATGCCTCCGACCTGCCGATCGTTACAAAGACACTCGAACGACCAGCGGCAGGGCAAGGCCCATACACACGTATTCGATTGCAGCGCTCCGAAGTTCGGGTTCCGACGGCGGCAACCACCCGGATAACGAAGGCCGCCGATCGGGTTCCCGAGTTCCGCACTGTACGCCCTTCTCAGGAACTTCTCAGCCGTCCGTAGCGGAAACCGCAGCTCAGATACGGTTTACAAGCGCCACGGTGGGGAACTTTCCTGATGTCGGGTCCGTTGAACGGAGCGAGACACCACCGACAGGAGGCAAGTCATGACAAGCCCCGCCACCACTGACGTGCGCATCAGCGAACAGGACCTCGACGCCCAGAGCCCCGCAGCCGACCTGGTACGCGTGTACCTGAATGGCATTGGCAAGACCGCGCTGCTCACGGCCGCCGACGAGGTCGAGTTGGCCAAGCGCATCGAGGCGGGCCTCTACGCTCAGCACCTGCTGGAGACGACCAAACGGCTGTCCGCGGTCAAGAAGAAGGATCTCGCGATCCTGGTCCGCGAGGGTCAAGCGGCCCGTCAGCATCTGCTCGAAGCCAACCTGCGCCTCGTGGTTTCTCTGGCCAAGCGATACACCGGCCGCGGCATGCCGCTGCTGGACCTGATCCAGGAGGGCAACCTGGGTCTGATCCGCGCCATGGAGAAGTTCGACTACACCAAGGGTTTCAAGTTCTCGACGTACGCCACCTGGTGGATTCGTCAGGCGATCACCCGCGGTATGGCGGACCAGAGCCGCACCATCCGGCTGCCCGTCCACCTGGTGGAGCAGGTCAACAAGCTCGCCCGCATCAAGCGTGAACTGCATCAGCAGCTCGGGCGTGAGGCCACCGACGCCGAGCTGGCCCGCGAATCCGGCATTCCGCAGGAGAAGATCGCGGACCTGCTGGATCACAGCCGCGACCCGGTGAGCCTGGATATGCCGGTCGGCAATGACGAAGAGGCCCCCCTCGGCGATTTCATCGAGGATTCCGAGGCCACCTCGGCCGAGTCCGCGGTCATCGCGGGTCTGCTGCACCGGGATGTGCGCGTGGTCCTGGCCACCCTCGACGAGCGCGAACAGCAGGTCATCCGCCTGCGCTACGGCCTCGACGACGGCCAGCCCCGCACCCTCGACCAGATCGGCAAGCTCTTCGGCCTCTCCCGTGAGCGCGTCCGCCAGATCGAGCGCGAGGTCATGTCCAAGCTCCGCAAGGGTGAGCGCGCCGACCGCCTGCGCGCCTACGCCAGCTGATCCGAAACGGCCGACCCCCCGGGCCGGCCGTTTTCCTATCGTCGGACCGTCATTCGAGGCGCCGGTCCGATCAACGCCGGTCGACCCGAGCATCCCGTTATCCCCCTCCGGGAGGCCGTGTCGTCCGGCGTTCCCATGTGATCTGTGATCGAATTCTGTTGTCCCCCTCGCGAATAGTCGTATAGGGCAGGGTGGCGTCGGCCACAGTGCGTACTGTCCGCGGGCGTAATCCTCTACAAATACAGAGGGTGCTCTGCATCGGGCGGGGCGGGTGAGGGGAGTTGATCTGATGACATCTCGACCGTTGGTTACGCATGTGTCCGATACCGCACGGTGGGTGGCGGCTCGGCGGGCCGCGGAGTCGGCGCGGGCCGATGCGCTGTTTCGGGATCCGCTTGCCGCACGGTTGGCCGGGGATCGTGGGCGGGAGATCGCCGAGGCTGCCGGGGCGGTGATGGCCGATGACTGGTTTCTGGTTGCTCGGACGAAGATGATCGATGATCAGATCGACGAGGCGGTGGCCGCCGGGTGTGACCTGGTGGTGAATCTGGGTGCCGGACTTGATACCCGGCCCTACCGGATGCAGTTGCCGGAGGGATTCGACTGGGTCGAAGCCGATCTGCCCGGTCTGGTCGGGGAGAAGAACGCACTGCTCGCCGAGGAGACACCGCGGTGCCGATTGACCCGGGCGGCAGTCGATCTCACCGACGGCCCGGCACTGAAGAGGTTTCTCGACGATGCGCTCGCAGGTGCCGAGCAGGCGCTGGTGCTGACCGAGGGGCTGGTGATGTACTTCTCCGAAGCCGATGTGATCGCCCTCGCCGCGGCGCTGCGGCGGCCCGAGATCGCGGGCTGGTGCCTGGACTTCAGCGCGGCCGGGGTCGCGAAGCTGATGGCTGAGCGCAATGTGGGGCTGCTGCGCGATGCGCCCTGGAAGTTCCTGCCGGAGAACGGAATCGCCTTCTTCGAGGAGTGCGGTTGGAACGTCGCGTACCTGGAGTCGATCTATCTGGCGGCCGACCGGCTCGGCAGATTGTCGTCGCCGCAGCTGCGCGCGGCGGTCGACGCCCCGCAACCGGATCCACGCGCACCGGGGTCCTGGCCCTACAGTGCCGTGACCCGACTGATCCCCTGACCGGTCAGCTCAGTGCCGGGCAGCCGGTCGGGGCGGGGTGGGTGCCCTGGAAGAAGGCGGCGGGCGGGACGCCCATGATGGCGCGGAAGTCCGCCGTCATATGGGATTGGTCGTAGAAGCCGGTGGTCAGCGCCAGATAGGACCGGGGGGTGTTGCCCGCCACGGCGAGGACCTGCCGGATTCGGGTGATGCGCGCGAAGTGTTTGGGCGAGACGCCGATTCCCTCCCGGTCAGAAGTACGTGCGGGCGGGCCGCAATGCCACGGTCACCGGCGATGTCGAACAGGTGCTCGGTCGCGCACCGCACACCTATGCCGACTGGGTGCGCGACCACATGGACGTATTCCGCTAGTACGCAAGGCGCTAGCCGGAGTTGCGCAACGCCGTAGCCAGGCCATTCATGGTGAGCAGGATGCCGCGCTCGACCAACTCCGAATCGTCACCCGCCCGGCGGCGGCGCAGCAGTTCCACCTGTAGCTGATTGATCGGCTCCAGGTACGGGAAGCGATTGTGAATCGATTCCGCCAATGCCGGGTTGTCCGAGAGCAGCTCATCGGTCCCGGTAATGGCCGCGTGCATGCGGGCGGTGCGACTGAACTCATCGCAGATCATGCCGAAGACGGTGGCGCGCAAGGTTTCATCGGGCACCAACTCGGCATAGGTGGCCGCGATATCCATATCCGCCTTGGCCATCACCTGAGCCAGATTGGACAGCACCGTCTGGAAGAACGGCCAGCGCCGATACAGATCCGACAGCTGCGCCAGTCGCGCGGGATCGTCACCGATCCACTCCTGGATGGCGGATCCGGTCCCGTACCAGCCCGGCAGCATGACCCGGGATTGACTCCACGACATCACCCACGGAATAGCACGCAGGTCGTACACCGAATTGGTCGGCTTGCGCGAGGCCGGGCGGCTACCGAGGTTGAGATCGGCGACCTCGGCCACCGGCGTGGAGGCGCGGAAGTACTCCACGAAGCCCGGAGTCTCATGCACCAGCCGCGAATAGGCTTGGCGCGCAAGCTCGGCCAGCTCATCCAGCACCGCGTAGGCGGGTTCGGCATCCTCGCCCAGCCCCTCCACATCCAGCAGGGTCGATTCGAGCGTGCCCGCGACGAGGGCCTCCAGATTGCGGTACGCGGTGCCCGCGTCCGCGTATTTGGTGGAGATGACCTCCCCCTGTTCGGTCAGGCGCAGCGATCCGCGCACCGCTCCGGCGGGCTGGGCCAGGATGGCGTCATAACTGCGACCGCCACCGCGACCGACCGTGCCACCGCGACCGTGGAAGAGCCGCATACGAATTCCGGTCTTGCGCGCGGTATCCACCAGATCCAGCTCCGCACGGTACAGCGCCCAATTCGCGGCGAGATATCCGCCGTCCTTATTGGAGTCGGAGTAGCCGAGCATGATCTCCTGCCGCATACCGCGCGCCTGCACCAGACGCTTGTACGCGGGCACTTCCAGTGCGGCGGCGAGGATTTCGGCGCCACCGCGCAGATCGTCGATGGTCTCGAAGAGCGGCACCACCCCGACCGAACTGGACGGCGGCGTCCGCTCGTCACCCGGATCGAGAATGCCCGCCTCTTTGAGCAGCAGCGCCGCCTCGAGCATGTCGCTGACCGAGGTGCACATACTGATGATGTAGTTGGGCACGGTATCGGGCCCCAGATCATCGAGTGCGGTCTTGGCCGCCCGCACCACCGCCAACTCCTTGGCCGCGAGCTCGCTGAGCTGGGCGCTGGGCCCGACAAGCGGGCGGCGCGTGGTCAATTCGGCCGCGAGCAACTCCACCCGCCGCGCCTCGTCGAGCGAGGCGTAATCGGGATGTACGCCCGCCCAGGCGAACAGCTCGGCCACCACCTGCTCATGGGTCTCGGAGTTCTGCCGCAGATCCAGGCCCTGCAAATGAAATCCGAAGGTCTCCACCGCGCCCCGCAGCGCCGCGAGCTGATCATCGGCGAGCAGACCGTCACCGGAGGCGCGCATGGAGGCGTCGAGCACATTCAGATCGGCCAGCAATGCCTCCGGACCGGCGTACGGCTCGGCCACCACATCGATTCCCTCCGAAGGGATTTCGCCGAGCGACTGCCGCGCCGTGGCGCTGAGCCGGGCGCGAATCGCACGCACCGCCCGCCGATACGGCTCATCGGCGCGCTGCGGTGAATCATCGAATCCGGCATCGGCGAGCGCTGCCAACTCCGGCGTCACCGGCACCAGTCGCGCCGACTGCGACAGCGACTTCTCCAGCTCCACAAGGCTTTTCAGATACCGTTCGAAGGCAACGGTGCCCGCGCGATGGGTGGCGCGGTGCACCACATCGGCGGTGACATTCGGATTGCCGTCCCGGTCACCGCCGATCCACGAGCCCGGCCGCAGGATCGGGCGCGACAGCAGCTCATACTCGGGCCAGCGGGCACGCAGGGCGGCCCGCACATCGGCGTTGATCTTGGGAATGACATCGAACAGCGTGAGGTCGTAGTACCGCAGCCCGACCTCGATCTCATCCTGAATACGCAAGCGCGCCAGCCGAATCAGCGCCGCTCGCCACAGTTGCAGCACCTGCCGCCGAATATCGGTGTCGATGGCGGCGAACTCGGGTTCGTGCTCGTCATAGCGCTGGCGCGTCCGCATGAGTTCGGTGATCCGGGACTGCACATCGAAGATGGTGCGCCGCCGGGTCTCGGTGGGGTGCGCTGTGATCACCGGTGAGACCAGCGCCTCGCCGAGCAGATCGGCCACCACCTCCCCATCCGGCCGCGCGGCGTCGAGTTTGCGGTAGGTGGCCGCCAGACTGGAGTCCTGGGGCGGCTCCCCCGCCGCGATATGCACCGCGCGCCGCCGATCACGCTGCAGATCCTCGGCCAGATTGGCCAGCAGCAGGAAGTGACTGAAGGCGCGGATCACCGGTATCGCGGTGCCGATCTCGAGATCGCGCAGCATATCGGCGACCGCATCGCGATCCACCTCCGAGCGCCGGATCTTGAAGGCCTCCACCCGGACCCGTTCGATGAGATCGAAGACCTCCGCCCCCTCATGATCGCGAATCGTATCCCCGAGGATGCCGCCCAGGAATCGGATGTCATCGCGCAGTGGCGCGGTCGCCGTCTCGATCTGGTTCTCCCGCATACGATCACCTCTCCATGCCGACGATTCTTGATCCATCTCAACCCATCTCGGCGCATCCGCCGCTGTGAGTCATGCCATAGCGGTTCAGGCCATCCGCCGCGGCCCGATATCGAAGCGGTTGGGCTCGGGCCCGATGCGCACCCGGCCGTACAGCACCGCCGCCCCCTCGGATGCGGCCATGATCGGTTCGCACTGCAATTCGCGCACCTCGGGCAGGTCATCACAGAGCGCCGAAATGCGTTGTGCCAGTTCGGCAAGGGCGGCTCGATCCACCGGTTTGCCGATATCGCGGCCGCGGACGGTGCCCGAGAGCAGCGGGGCGGCCCGGGGCGCGTCGATGAGCTCGGCCGATTCGTCCTCGGTCAGCGGTAGCGCCCGATACACGCGGTCACCGAGCAGATCGATAATCGTGCCCGAGAGCCCGAAACTGATCACCGAACCGAAGGACGGATCGTCCTGCACCCGGAAACCACAGCCGACGCCCTTGGTCGCCATGCGCTGAATGTGCACGGGATTCCCGGAGATCTCGGCCAGATCGGTGAACCCCCGGCGCACCGCGTCCGGACGCCACAGGTCCAGGCGCACACCGGTGAGGTCGGGGCGATTGCGCCAGATCTCACCGGTCGCCTTGGCGGCGACGGGATATCCGAGCTCCTCGGCGGCGGCCACGGCGGCATCGGCATCACGCACCTCGCGGAATTCGACGACCCCGATGCCGTAGCAGCCCAATAGTTCCGCGGCCTCCAGATCCGACAGCCAGTGATCGGTCCCCGATGCCATCCACTGGGCGACCAGTTCCCGGGCCCGGGCGGTCGCGCAGCCCTGCGGCCGCACCACCTGCGAGACCGGGCGGGTGCGCCAATCCGCGTAGCGCCGCACCCGGGCCAGGGCCCGGGCCGCGCGCTCCGGATCACCGTAGGAGGGAATGGAGCCGCGCTCGAGCATGCCGCCCGGTCCACGCGTGGCGAGCAGATTCGGCATGCCCTGATCGGCGACGAAGGTGGTGAGAACCGGTGTCTCCGGATCGGATTGCGCACCGGAGCGAATGGCCTCGGCGAAGGCCGCGACCGCGTTCGGCACCGGCGGGGAGTAGATGACGATGACGGCGTCCACCGTGTGATCGGTGACCGCGGCCGCGACGGCGGTCAAATAGTCGGCGGGTCCCGCCTGCGGCCCGAGGTGGATCGGCTCCCCCACCGTGAGTCCTTCATTGCGGCCCGCGTCCACCGCGAGCCAGTTCAGCGCGGCGCTGTTGCCGAGGACCGCCAGTCGCGGCCCGGCGGGCAGCGGTTGATAGGCCAGCAGCATGGCGCAGTCGAAAAGCTCTGTGATGGAGTCGACCTGGATGATGCCCGCCTGCGCGAAGAGATTCCGCACCAGCGACCGGTCCAGATCCGGCTCCCCGTCCACGCGCACCACATTGCGGCCACTGCTCACGGCCACAATGGGTTTGGTGCGCGCCACCCGGCGCGCGATCCGGGAGAACTTGCGCGGATTGCCGAAGGTCTCCAGATACAGCAGCACCACATCGGTGCCGGGATCGGTATCCCAATACTGCAGCAGGTCATTGCCGGAGACGTCGGCGCGGTTACCGGCGGAGACGAAGGTGGACAGGCCGAGTTGGCGCGCGGCCGCCTCACCGAGAATGGCCGCGCCCAAAGGCCCTGACTGGCAGAAGAATCCGATACGACCGCGCCCGGGCAGGACCGAGGCGAGGGTGGCGTTCAGCGATACGGCGGGATCGGTGTTGGCGATGCCGAGCGCGCTCGGACCCACCACCCGCATACCGTGCGCGCGTACGGCTTCGACGAGTTCGCGTTCGGCGGCGAAGCCGTGCGGCCCGGTCTCGGAGAATCCGGCGGTGAGCACCACCAACCCCTTGACGCCCTTGGCCATACAGTCATCGAGCACCGAGCCGATTTCGGCGGCGGGAACGGCGATTACGGCGAGGTCGACCTCATCGGGAATATCGCGCACGGTCGGATAGGCGCGCACCCCGCGTACGGCGGTGCGATTGCGATTCACCGGGAACACCGGCCCCTGGAATCCACCGGAGAGCAGATTCGCCAGCACCGCGCCACCGACCCGGGTCGCCAGCGGAGTCGCGCCGATCACCGCCACCGAACGCGGACTGAGCAGATTCCCGACACTGCGCGCCTCGGAGGCGCGTTCGCGCGAATCCCGCACCGAGAGCAGGGCTTCGGTGGGGTCGATGGCGAATTCCAGGTGCAGGACCGATCCGTCGCGGCTGCGCTGGACCTGATATCCGGCATCGCGGAACACCGTCACCATGGCGTTGTTCTCGGCAAGCACCTCTGCCACAAAGGTTTCGATGGTGTTCTCGGCCGCCGCGCCCGCGAGGTGTTCGAGCAGAATCGATCCGAGCCCGCGCCCCTGATGATGGTCGGCGACCACGAACGCCACCTCGGCCGAGCGCGCTCCCGCCCGATCCGAGAGATGCTCGTACCGCCCGACCGCGATGATCTCGTCCCCGAGCTCGATCACCAGCCCGACCCGATCGCGATAGTCCACATGCGTGGTGCGGTACAGATCCTTCGGCGTCATCCGCGGATACGGTCCGAAGTACCGCAGATACCGGGTCCGATCCGAGAGCCCGGTGTGGAATCGCTCCAACCCCGCCGCATCGTCGGGGGTGATCGGGCGCAGCCGAACCACGCCGCCGTCGGCGGCCAGCACATCGGCGAACCAGTGTTCGGGCGGCGGCGGTGGAATCGCGGGCGTGCCGGGTGTATCCGCGGGCAGCAGCGGTGCGGGGTCGGCGGGGTCAGTCACGGGGATCCTCCGGATCCAGGCCGAGCAGGCCGAAAGTCGCTCGGCGGGTTGCCAAAATAGCGGTGTCCAGGGCCCGGCGGGCGCGGTCGGCGCGCTCGTCACCGGTTTCGCGACCGCCGCCCGGACCGTCCCAGCGGTCGAAGCCGGTGTCCGCGCCATCGCCCATGGTGCCGGGTGCGGCGACGGTGGGCGCGTACGCGCCGACCAGGTCCTTCCACTGCTGCGGAATCTCGGTGTCCGGGTCGATATCCCGATCCAGGGCGGCGGCCAGCAGATGGGTCCAGGCGCGCGGGACGACCCGGATGAGTCCGTATCCACCCCCGCCGACCGCGAGCCAGCGCCCCTGGGCGTATTGATCGGCCAGTTCGCGCATGGCGATGAAGGCCGCGCGCTGACCGTCCACGCTCAGCTCCAGATCGGCCAGCGGATCCTCGCGATGGGTATCGACCCCGCACTGGCTGACCACGATCTGCGGGCGGAACGCCGCCAGCGCGCCGGGGGCCACCGCGTGGAAACCCCGCAGCCACAATTGATCCCGGGTGCCGGGCATGATCGGCAGATTGACGGCCGTGCCCTCGGCCTTGCCCGCCCCGGTCTCCTCCGGCCATCCGGTATTGGGCCACAGCGTCGCCGGATGCTGATGGATCGAGAGCGTCAGCACGCGCGGATCGCCATAGAACATGCGCTGCACGCCATCTCCGTGATGTACGTCCACATCGAGATAGGCGATCCGATCGAACCCGTTCTCCAGCAGCCACGAAATCGCCACCGCCACATCGTTGTACACGCAGAACCCGGCCGCCGAATCCGGCATGGCGTGATGCATGCCACCGCCGATGCTGACCGCCCGCCGGGTCCGCCCGGCCGCGATCTCCCGCGCCGCGGCCAAGGTCCCGCCGACGATCACCGAGGCCGCCTCGTGCATGTGCGGGAATACCGGGTTGTCCGCCGAGCCGAGGCCGAAGGGCGGTGCGGCCGGGACGATGCCCGCCGGTTGCCGAGCGTGCTTGACGGCCTCGATGTAGTCATGAGTGTGCACGCGCAGCAGTTCGGACTCCCCCGCCGTGGCCGGGGTCAGCGTCTCGACCCCGTCGAGCAGCCCCAGATTCTCCGCGAGCGCCATGGTGAACTGCAGTCGCACCGGTCGCATCGGGTGTTCGGGTGTCCACGTGTAGTCCAGGAACCTATCGCTCCAGACAACGGTTCCATCTCCACGCGCACGGTCGGGCATACCTGCCACGCTAATGCGTCGGGGGACTTCGTAAGCTATTGACACTGCGGACGCCGCCCTGCCGTCATTCCGGGTCGGCGCGCCTGTCATCCGGGAAACCTGTGGGGAACACGCAGGCCGTCCTGGGTGTTGACTCGGCGTTCGCGAAATATGCTGTCGCCCGGTGTAGCCGCCGCGCATGGGTAGAATTCGTGCCGACGAAGGGGTTAACAGGTGAAGGATCTGGTCGACACCACGGAGATGTACCTCCGTACCATCTACGACCTCGAGGAGGAGGGCGTTACGCCCCTGCGCGCTCGCATTGCCGAGCGCCTCGAACAGAGCGGGCCCACGGTGAGCCAGACGGTGGCCCGGATGGAGCGCGACGGTTTGCTGACCGTTGCCGGTGACCGCCACCTCGAATTGACCGATAAGGGTCGTGCCATGGCCGTCTCGGTCATGCGCAAGCATCGCCTCGCCGAGCGGCTGCTGGTCGACATCATCGGCCTGGACTGGGAGAACGTGCACGCCGAGGCCTGCCGCTGGGAGCATGTGATGAGCGAGGAGGTGGAGCGCCGCCTGGTGGAGGTGCTGAACAACCCCACCACCTCGCCGTACGGCAATCCCATTCCGGGTCTGGACGAACTGGGTGTCACGCCGAGCGGCGGCGGCGAGGAGAAGTTGATCCGACTCTCGGATCTGCCCTCGGGGCAGTCGGCCGCGGTCGTGGTGCGTCGCCTGTCCGAGCACATTCAGACCGATCCCGAGGTCATCGGTCAGCTGCGTGAGGCCGGTGTCGTACCGGACGCGCGGGTGAATGTGGAGACCAAGCCCGGTGCGGTGATCATTCTGGTGCCGGGTCACGAAGGCTACGAATTGTCCGATGAGATGGCGCATGCCGTCCAGGTGAAGTTGGTCTGAGACTTGAAACTGCTGGTTACCGGAGGCGCGGGTTACGTCGGCGGCGGAGTCGCGCAGGTTCTGCTCGAAGAGGGCCACGAGGTGGTGGTCGTCGATGATCTCTCCACCGGCAATACCGATGGCGTCCCGGCCGGGGCCAAGTTCGTCGAGGGCGATATCGCCACGGTCGGCGTAGATCTCATCGCGGCCGAATCCTTCGACGGCGTCCTGCATTTCGCGGCGCAGTCGCTGGTCGGCGAGTCGGTGGTGCAGCCGGAGAAGTACTGGCACGGCAACGTGGTCAAGACCCTGGCGCTGCTCGAGGCCATGCGGGACGCGGGCACCCCGCGCCTGGTCTTCTCCTCCACCGCGGCGGTGTACGGCGAACCGGAGCAGGTGCCTATCGTCGAGGACGCGCCCAAGGCCCCGACCAATCCGTATGGCGCGTCGAAGCTTTCGATCGATTACGCCATTACCTCGTACGCGGCGGCGCACGGGCTCGCGGCCACCAGCCTGCGGTACTTCAATGTGGCCGGTGCCTACGCCGGGCTCGGCGAGAACCGGGTGGTGGAGACGCATCTGATCCCTCTCGTCTTGCAGACGGCGCTGGGCCATCGGGATTCGATCTCGGTCTTCGGCACCGACTATCCGACGCCGGATGGCAGTGCGGTGCGCGACTACATCCACATTCGCGATCTGGCGCAGGCGCATCTGCTGGCGCTGACCCAGTCGCAGCCGGGTGCGCATCGCATCTTCAATCTGGGTAGCGGCACCGGTTTCTCGGTGCGCGAGGTTATTTCGGCGTGCCGCCGGGTGACGGGGCTGCCCATCAACTCGGTGGACGCGCCGCGTCGCGCCGGTGATCCGGCGGTGCTCATCGCCTCCAGCGATAAGGCGATGGCCGAGCTGGGGTGGCGGCCCGAACACACCGATCTGGACGAGATCGTCACCGACGCCTGGGATTTCCTGCGCGCGCTCGGCGATCGCGCGCACAGCGCACGCAAGTAGTTCTCACTCTCCGCCGCGGATTTCACGGGTGCTCCGATCGCAGATCGATCCCGAGATCCGCGGCGGCTTCGCGTCCGGCCCGCGCCAAGCGGTGTAACCGCTCCGGGCGCATACCGGTCTGCAGGCCGAGATCGAGCAGGTTGGCCATGCGATGGGATTCGTCCGAGGCCAGGGCGGCCGCCAGCGCGACTCCGGCGAAGGGTCCGTCACCGCGGGCGTAGGCGGTATAGCCCAGCAGCATGGCCGCCTCGGCGCGATCGGGATCGGGCAGGGCGCGGGTCAATTCGAGCCACAGGGTTTCGGCCGCACCGGCGTGCACGCCGGGTGTGAGGCCGAAGAGGATGTCGCGCACCGTCTGATCACGCAGTGCGACAGCCACTTCCGCCAGGTCGGCGACGGTGGGCAGAAGGCCCGCCTCGATATTCGCGATCTGCCGCAGGATGCCGCGCAGTGCGGCGCGATTGTAGAAGTTCGGCTCACCGCGGCGCACGGCATGGGCGAGCCGGTCGGCGGCGGCCTCGGTCGCCGCCTCCAGGAGTTCGGGCATCTTGTCTCGCACAATGGAATTCACCGCGACCGCGGCGGTCAACTCATCGCGTGAGGCGCGCATTGGACGGCCCGCGAGCACATGCTCGAGCGTCACCAGCGAGGTCGCCGGATCGGGTTGACTGCCGCACCGCCCGGGTCCGAGCAGACTCCACCACGGCTGATCCCTCCCGATGGCGGTTACCGCCCACGCACCGGCGAGCGGAATCGCCTCGGCATCGAGTCGATGCTCCAGCGCGCCGATGAGATCGCGGTGTTTGCGCGATCGCACCCCACGATGCCGTTCAACGGGCGCGGTCGCCCGGTCATCCACGATCAGCGCCAGCACCGCCGACGCCTCCCCGCCCGCACAGACTCCCGCGACCCGGTCCGCCAACTCCCCGGTGGCGGACCGACCTGGATTGTCCAGATCCATCCGGGCGACCACATCGATCGCCGCCCTTCCGGAGGCACCCGGCTCCGCGCGCAATACGGTGATCACCAGCGATCTGGCCGGCACGAAGCCGAGCATGGCGGGTATCGCGGCGATGAAATCACCAGGATCCCGCAAGTGCGGGTCGGGTTCGGCCGGCGGGTCGACGGCGGCGGGCAGGGGTTCGGGTGGGCCGGGTTCGGCGGGCGTTGTCATGCGGTCGAGGGTGCGCGGGAGCACCGTCACGCTCCCGACAGCAACCGCCGGTTTCGCCCCGCCTGTGGAATTCGGTTCGCGCCGTGCACCATTCGGCGTGGCGCGGGCAGCCGACGCGGGATTCTGTCGGTGCCCGCTGCTACGTTGCCGCCGCGTTGGCGCAAAACTTGAAACATATTCGTTTCATTTCACCCGAAAGCCCTCGCTCACGCTGTTACAGTCCGCCTCGGCACGCTCCTCGCGTGCCGGAAGGAGTGACACGTGCGAGCTACTCGGCGCGCTGGGCGAGAATTTCGAGGTAGTGCGGGTTGGACATGATGCCCAGGACGTTTCCGAACGGGTCGACGACCGCGGCGGTGACGAATCCGGTGCCCGCGCCGCGTTCGGTGATCGGCTCGAACTCCTTGGCACCCATGCTCAGCAGTCGTTCGAAGGTGGCGGGCAGATCATCGACATGCCAGTTGACCACCTGGCCGCCAGGCTGATCGGGATGGCTCGGCGCGAACTTGCGATCGATGAGGCCGAGCTCGGCCTGGTAGTCGCCGATACGGAATTCGTAGTACCCGCCCGGGACCGTGAAATACGGTGCCGTGCGGAGGAATTCGCTGTACCAGTCCTTGGCGGCCTCCAGGTCGTCGGCGTAATAGGTGACGGTGGCCATTCCACGCAGCATGTCGATCTCCTTGGTCGTTCCGATGTCGATAGCACAATCATCGACGGCAAAGTGCTCACCGAATGAGCACTTTTACGGGCAGACTTTTCTCATGCGAGCCGATCGATTGGTAGCCACCCTGTTGTTCATGCAGACCCGCGGCCGGGTGACCGCGGCCGAGGTCGCGGCCGAGCTGGAGGTGTCGGTGGCGACCGCGCGCCGTGACCTGGAGGCGCTCTCGACCGCCGGGATTCCGGTATACCCGCAGGCCGGGCGCGGTGGGGGCTGGGCACTGGTGGGTGGTGCGCGCACGGATCTGAGCGGCTTGACCGCTCCGGAGGCGCAGTCACTGTTCCTGCTGCTGGGCCCGATGGCGACCGCGAGCCCGGCCACTCGCTCCGCACTGCGAAAGTTGTTGCGCGCGCTACCGCAGTCCTTCCGCACCGATGCGGAGGCGGCGGCCGGTGCGATGATCGTCGATCCGGCGCGCTGGGGTGAACGCGATGAACAGGCTCCG
Source organism: Nocardia sp. NBC_01503 (assembly GCF_036327755.1). Classification (NCBI taxonomy): domain Bacteria; kingdom Bacillati; phylum Actinomycetota; class Actinomycetes; order Mycobacteriales; family Nocardiaceae; genus Nocardia; species Nocardia sp. NBC_01503. The sequence continues at coordinate 5,290,190 of NZ_CP109596.1, read as the reverse complement.
GCCCCGGTCGAGGAGTTGCAGCGCGCGGTGGTGCGCCGCCGCCGGGTGCGATTCGAGTACGGCCGCGGCGAGACTCGCACGCGGCGGACCGTCGACCCGTGGGGTCTGATCGACAAGGACGCCATCTGGTACCTGATCGCCGGAACCGACCGCGGGCAGCGGACCTTCCGGGTCGATCGCATGACCGATATCGAGATCACCGGCGAACCAGCGCATCGCCCAGCCGATTTCGACCTCAATACCGCCTGGTCGGAGGTTGTCGAGGAGGTGGAGCGGCATCGTTCGACGCTCTCGGCGACCGTCCTGGTTCCGGATCATCTGCTACCGGTGCTGCGCCATCAGCAGGGCAGGCACTGCGTGCTGGAGGGCCCGATTCCGGACGGCCGCACCAGGGTTCGCATCACCGCCCCGAGCCCGCTCATGATCGCCCAGCAATTGGCCGGGTGGGGTACCGCGCTCGAGGTCACCGAACCCGATTCGGTGCGCGCGGAATTGGCCCGCCTGGGCACCGAACTCGTGGCGCGCTATGGCACCTGATCACACTGCTGCGCAGTCATGCGAAATCCGAATCATGTTGCAGCACTTCCGATTTCACCGAATCGGAGGGCGCCGCGCTGTTACAGTCCGCCCGGCACCCCACTCCGGTGCCGGAAGGAAATACACAATGACGAGAACACTTCTCAAGGTGAGCACCGCCGCCGCCTTCACCGCCCTCGCGGCCCCCGCGCTGCTGGCCGGATCCGCCGCCGCGGATATCACCGATATCAGCGTGATCGGCCTGATTCCGGGCAAATCGTGCAGTGTCAACGACGGCTGCTCGATCATCGCCGGGGTCTCCGGTGACAACAAGTTCGGCCCGGTCGAGTTCCTGATCAATGGCGCGAGCATCGGAACCGTCACGCCCGTCGCCAATTCCGGCGTCGTGACGGCCACCCTGGACTGGCACCCGACCGCCACGGGCAGCTACACCATCGGCGTGCGCCAGGGCCTGTCCATGTCGACCATCGTCTATCCGGTCGGTGTGCCGAATTCCCTGTGCGCATTCCTGCCCAGCGGCTCCGCCAGCGGTTCGGGTGGCAGCGGTTCGGCGAGTGGTTCGTTCGGAAGCGGCTCCGCCGGAAGCGGTTCGGCGGGCAGCGGCTCGGCTGGTTCGGGTTCGGGCACCGGTTCTGCCTGCTGATTCGGTACTGGAGCCGGGCAGGCAGGGGTCGGCTCCTTCCGAATGGCTTTCAGCCCTTGCGCACCTTGCTCACCGCGGTGGTGAAGAGCGTGTCGAGGGCTTCGGCGTCGGGTTTGCCGCCGCTGAAAGACATGTAGGTGACATTGATTCGCACATCACCGATCTGGCCGAGCAGAGTCTGCATGCTGCGCGTCATGCCCGCGCTGCCGGATTCCGATCGCACGGTGCGCCGCAGCGCGAGGGTGTCGTCGGCGTCCAGTGGCGGTGGCGGATCCATTTCGGTGGTGATGGTGGCGGTGGTGCCGCCGTGTCCGACGTGCACGGTTCCGCAGCGCTGCAATTGATCTCGCAGGGTGGCGAGTTTCTGATCGGTGCGCACCAACTCCACGGTGAGGGTGGCGCGGGCATTGTCATCGGTGCCGACCACGACCACCGGTCCGGCGGTGGGTGCCTGCGGTGCGCAGGTCGCGGGATCGATGCTCGCGCCGGGCAGTACACCGTCCAGATCGCTCGCGGCCTGACCCGCCGCGTCGACGGGCAGAGTCACCGCGGCGTAGCGGGAAGGGAATTGGGACGCGTCGGGCAGTAACCGGGCGAGTCCGCTGTCGGTGTGCACGGTTGTCACCAAACTTTGGGATGCCACGGGGTGACCGGATATCGTTGTGCTGCCGCATCCCGCGAGGATCATGCCCAGTAACGCGATCCCCACGGGGCGGAGAGGCATTCGGGACAACCTGCGAGTGGGTTTGGGGCAGGGCTCGCAAGCCACCTGCCGACCCGACGAATCCGGCACGGTCACTCGTCCACTATGCCGAATATCCGCTGTTCACACCGAATGCCACGCCGCGTGGCGAGCTCGCGGGAATGCGTGTCCGGGTCTGCCGCGTTGCAGCCGGGGTGCGGGCGATGCACGACCTGTCGGCGCATGAGGGACAATAGGTCACGGGTCGCGCAGGTGGGCCACGCAGGAAGGAGTACGCGATGGACTACGAGTCGCGAATGTACGAGCTGGAGTTTCCCGCTCCGCAGCTGTCCTCGGCCGACGGCGCCGGTCCCGTGCTGGTGCACGGGCTGGAGGGTTTCACCGATGCCGGGCACGCTGTGAAGCTGGCCACCACACATCTGCGCGAAAGCCTGGAGAGCGAACTGGTCGCCTCGTTCGATATGGACGAGTTGCTGGACTATCGCTCCCGCCGCCCGCTCATGATGTTCAAGACCGATCACTTCTCGGAGTACTCCGAGCCCGAGCTGAATCTGTGGGCCGTCAAGGACACCGCGGGGACGCCGTTCCTGCTGCTGTCCGGTCTGGAACCGGATCTGCGCTGGGAGAAGTTCGTCACCGCCGTACGGCTGCTGGCCGAACAGCTGGGTGTGCGCCGGACCATCGGTCTGAGCGCCATTCCCATGGCGATTCCGCATACCCGTCCGCTGGGTGTGACCGCGCACGCCAGTGACAGCGATCTGATCGGCGATCATCAGCGCTGGCCGGGTGAGTTGCAGGTGCCGGGCAGCGCGTCCTCGCTGCTCGAGTATCGGATGGCGCAGCACGGGCATGAATCGGTCGGCTTCTCGGTGCATGTGCCGCACTACCTGACCCAGACCGCCTATCCCGAGGCCGCGCAGACGCTGCTGGAGAATGTGGCCGAGAACGCGGGTCTGGAACTGCCCCTCGCCGCGCTGAGCGAATCGGCCGCGCGGGTGCGTGAGCAGGTCAACGAGCACATCTCCGGCAATGCCGAGGTGGAGAATGTCGTGCAGGCGCTGGAGCGGCAGTACGACAGCTTCGTCACCGCGCAGGAACGCCAGTCCAGTCTGCTGGCACCCGATGCCGATCTGCCCACCGGCGATGAGCTGGGCGCGGAGTTCGAGAAGTTCCTCGCCGAGCAGTCGGGTTTCAGCGAGGGCGATGAAGGCGGCGAGCAGCACCGGTAATGCGGCTCGGATCGTGGATCCCGGCCGAAAACATGCCAGGATGACGAACGGGCGCACACACCGAGGCGACGGCCCGGCGCACACACTGGGTGAGGAAGTGGCGCGCACGCCGGGACGGCGAAGTGGTTGCGCAGGTTGATGTCGGACGCGACGGTGGCCGCCGTGTCCGGAGCCGGGCGTATCGCCCAGTAACGTAGTGGCGTGCAGCTATCCGAACTCGTGCCCGACCAAGCCGTACCCGATGTGGACCCGGACTGGCTGTACGAGACCTTCACCGATTGGACGTCCTCCGAAGGCCTGACGCTGTACTCGGCTCAGGAGGAGGCGCTACTCGAGCTGTTCACCGGGGCGAATGTCATTCTCGCCACGCCCACCGGGTCGGGTAAGTCGCTGGTCGCCATCGGCGCGCATTACGCGGCGTTGAATCGCGGGCAGCGCAGTTACTACACCGCGCCGATCAAGGCGCTGGTGAGTGAGAAGTTCTTCGCGCTGTGCGAGGTGTTCGGGGCCGATCGGGTCGGCATGGTGACCGGTGACGCGGCGGTGAATCCGGATGCGCCGATCATCTGCGCCACGGCGGAGATTCTGGCGAATCTGGCGCTGCGCGAGGGTACGGCGGCCGAGGTCGGCCAGGTCATCATGGACGAGTTCCACTACTACGCCGATCCCGATCGCGGATGGGCGTGGCAGGTGCCGCTGATCGAATTGCCCGGGGTGCAGTTCCTGCTGATGTCGGCCACGCTCGGTGAGGTCGACTTCTTCGCCGAGGATCTGAAGCGGCGCAGCGGTAATGACACCGCGATCGTCTCCGGCGCGGAACGTCCGGTGCCGCTGAGCTTCTCGTATGTGCGCACGCCGATCACCGAGACCCTCGAAGACCTCGTGACCACCAGTCTCGCGCCGGTGTACGTCGTGCACTTCACTCAGGCCGCCGCCATCGAACGCGCTCAGGCGCTGATGAGCGTGAACTTCGCGTCCAAGGCGGAGAAGGACGCGATCGCCGAGGCGCTGGGTGAATTCCGGTTCGCGACCGGGTTCGGCAAGACGCTCTCGCGCTTCATCCGGCACGGTATCGGTGTCCATCACGCGGGCATGCTGCCCAAGTATCGGCGACTGGTGGAGAAGCTTGCCCAGGACGGACTGCTCAAAGTCGTCTGCGGCACAGACACTCTGGGCGTCGGTATCAATGTGCCGATTCGCACGGTGCTGCTGACCGGGCTCACCAAATACGACGGTGTGCGCACGCGCAGGCTCAATGCCCGTGAGTTCCATCAGATTTCGGGTCGCGCCGGGCGCGCCGGATTCGACACCATGGGTACGGTCGTGGTGCAGGCGCCCGAGCACGAGGTGGAGAACGCCCGGCTCATCGCCCGGGCCGGTGATGATCCGAAGAAGCTCAAGAAGGTCCAGAAGCGTAAGCCCCCGGAGGGTTTCGTCTCCTGGTCCGAGGAGACCTTCGATCGCCTGGTCGCGGCCTCGCCGGAACCGATGGTGTCGCGCTTCAATGTCACCAACTCCATGCTGCTCAATGTCATTGCGCGCAAGGGCAATTGCTTCTACGCCATGCGACATCTACTGGAGGACAATCACGAACCGCGCCCGGCGCAGCGCAGACATATCCTCAAGGCCATCAAGCTCTATCGCGCGCTGCGGGACGCGGGTGTGGTGCAGCAGCTCGACGAGCCGGACCAGTACGGCCGCCATGCCCGGCTCATGGTGGATCTGCAGCGGGATTTCGCGCTCGATCAGCCGCTGTCGCCGTTCGCGCTGGCCGCCTTCGAACTGCTGGACAAGGAGTCGCCGACCTACACCCTCGATGTCATCTCGCTCATCGAATCGACGCTGGAGAATCCACGGCAGCTGCTGATGGCCCAGCAGCACAAGGCGCGCGGGGTGGCGGTCGCGGAGATGAAGGCCGATGGGATCGAGTACGAGGAGCGCATGGAGCTGCTCGAGGAGATCACCTGGCCCAAACCTCTCGCCGAGGAGCTGATCCTTCCGGCATTCGAGACATATAAGGCCGGGCATCCGTGGGTGTCCGAGTTCGAGCCCGCGCCCAAATCGGTGGTGCGCGAAATGGTCGAGCGCTCCATGACATTCGCCGAATTGGTCTCGCAGTACGAGCTGGCGCGCTCGGAGGGCGTGGTGCTGCGGTACCTCGCCGATGCCTATCGCGCGCTGCGCCGCACCGTGCCCGAACAGGCGCGCACCGAGGAGCTGGACGACATCACCGAGTGGCTGGGCGAGCTGATCCGCCAGGTCGACTCGAGCCTGCTGGACGAGTGGGAGCAGCTCACCAATCCGGGGGCGGAGACCGATACCGAACAGGTGGCCTTCGGTGCGGAATCCGTACGCCCCATCTCCGCCAACGAACGGTCGTTCCGGGTATTGGTCCGCAATGCCCTGTTTCGCCGGGTCGAGCTGGCGGCACTGCAGCGCTGGCACGCGCTCGACGACTACGAGGACGAGCTCGATTGGGAGGGCGAACTCGAGCCCTACTTCGCCGAGTACGACGAAATCCGCACCGGACCCAATGCTCGCGGCCCGAAGCTGTTCCAGGTGGAGAAGCGAGGCGAGTTCTGGCATGTGCGCCAGGTGCTGGACGATCCGGCCGGGGATCACGGCTGGAGGATCAATGCGGTCGTCGACCTGGCCGAATCCGATGCCGCGGGTGAGGTCGTCTTCGATGAGGTGACCATCGCCGCGGGGTGAAGTAGTCACACTCTCGTAAGGTCGCGGGGCCGCCTTCGGGCGGCCCCGCGGCGTTAAGGTGACGTAGTCGTTGATCGCCAGTTCGTTTTCCGACGCCAACCGCTGCTATTCTCGCTGGCTGTTGCCCGAGGCCGTTTTCACGGCCCGAACAGTGGGGAGTTCCCTTAGATTGACCGTTTCAAACTCTCGCGAGTCGCCCTGTCTCGTCGTCGACCTGAACCTGGTGCGTGCCAACTACCGCGCCCTGCACTCCGCGCTACCCACCGCGCGAATTCGCTTCGCCGTCAAGGCGAGTCCCCTACCGGAGATCATCCGGCTACTCGATACCGAAGGCGCCGAGTTCGACGTCGCCAGTGTCGGTGAGATCGAGCTCTGCCTGGCGCAGGGGGTTGATCCGGCCGTCATGTGCTACGGCAACCCGATCAAGAAGGCGAGCCATATCGCCGCCGCGTTCGCCGCGGGTGTGCGCCGCTTCGCCTTCGATACCGAGGATGATCTCGAGCGGATCGCCGCGCATGCGCCCGGCTCCGAGGTCGAGTGCCGATTCCTCGCCTCGGCCCCGCAGTCGCAGACCCCGTTCGGCACCAAGTTCGGTTGCGCCCCGGGCGAAGCGGCGCAGTTGCTGGTGCGCGCGCACGATCTGGGGTTGAAGGTCGGCGGACCGTATTTCCATGTGGGTTCGCAGCAGCTGGATCCGATCGCATGGCAGATCGGTATCGAACAGGCCGGTGCCATCGCGGAAACGTTGGCGGTCAAGGACATTCCCGTATCGGTGGTGAATATCGGTGGGGGACTGCCGATTTCGTACGCCGACGCGGCTCCCGGCGTGGACGAGCTGGGCGCGGTGATCACCGCGGCCGCCGCCCGCCATCTCCCGGAACACGCCACCCTGATCGTGGAACCCGGTCGCGCCCTTGTGGGTAACACCGGAGTGATCCACGCCGAGGTGGTGAATGTTCGCCAGGCGCCGGACGGGCGGCGCTGGATATACCTCGATATCGGCCGCTACAACGGCATGGCCGAGACCGAGAACGAGTACATCGCATACCGTTTCCAGACCGATCGCGATGGCGATCCGGTGGCCGAGGCGGTCGTCGCTGGTCCGACCTGCGATGGCGACGATGTACTCTATCAGCGCACGCGGATCCTTCTTCCGACCACGTTGCGAGCCGGTGATTCAGTTCGAATCCTCGAGACCGGCGCCTATACGGCGAGCTATTCGTCGGTGTCCTTCAACGGTTTTCCGCCTTTGACTGTTCATGTCACTGGCGCTGAGCGAGAGTGAGTTTAGCCATGACGGCAGAATTCACCGGCTGGCATGTGCTGGCCGAGTTCGGTGGTGTCGACGCGGCCCTCTGCGACGACCTCGAACGACTCGAAGCCGCACTTCGAAAATCGTTGGTCGCCGCGGGGGTGACCATCTGTGATGTCGTGCGCAAGCAGTTCGAGCCGCAGGGTGTCACCATCCTGGCTCTACTGGCCGAGTCACACGCCTCCATCCACACCTACCCGGAATCCGGAGACATCTTCGTCGACGTATTCACCTGCGGCAGTATCGGCGCCGGCGCCACCAAGGCCGTCGAGCTGCTGCAGCAGGAGCTCGCGCCGGGGACCGTCAATATGGAGGTCATCCAGCGCGGGCATGCCTCGCGACGGATCCACGAGCCGGTCGGCGACGGTCTGACCCGGGTGTGGAACATGTCCGAGGTCGTGGTGGACACCAACACCCCGTTCCAGCACATGGTGATCGCCAAGACCGAGCAGGGGCTGTCGCTGTTCTCCGACGACGATCGCCAGTCCACCGAGTTCTCCCAGCTCACCTACCACGAGGCCATGCTGGTCCCGGGGTACGCGCTGGCCGAGAAGCTGGACAAGGTGCTGATCATCGGTTCCGGTGAGGGCGTCGCCTCGCAGATGTCGGCGGCGGCGGGCGCTTCGCTCGTCGATCACGTGGATATCGATCAGCTGGAGGTGGAGCTGTGCGCCAAGCACCTCCCCTACGGTTACTCCGAGGCGGATCTGGCCGAGGCGGTCGCGCAGACCGGCCCGATCAAGATGCACTACGCCGACGGCTGGGATTTCCTGGCCAAGGCGGAGGCCGCGGGCGTGCGCTACGACATGATCTGTATCGACCTGCCGGATGAGCGGGTCGAGGACGCGCAGCACAATCGCCTGTACGAGGATGACTTCCTCAACCGCTGTAAGGCGATTCTGTCCGAGGGTGGTGTGCTGGCGGCCCAGGCCGGTTGTCAGACCATGTGGCGCAATGAAACCCTCAAGCGTTCGTGGACCCGCTTCCACAACCTGTTCGAAACCGTGGTCCCGTATGTCAGCGACGAGCACGAGTGGACCTTCATCTTCGGTACCCCGAAGGCCATCGAGGATCCGGTCGCCAAGATGACCGCCACCCTGTCGACTCTGCCCTACAAGGCGGAGACCATCGACGAGCGCGCGATCGTGCGCGGCGCCATCGAACCGCACGCCCTGCGTGTGGGCGCGACGGTCGGCTAGCTCGACTCAACCGCGAACGCACTGTGCCCGTACGGATTCCGTACGGGCACAGTGCTGTCGGTAGCCGGTCAGCTGATCTGGACGTTCGCGCCCAGGGTGAAGGTGTGCCCCTTCGAGGTGCGGGAGAGGCCGCCGCCGCGCGGCTGGCCACCCAGGCAGCTCACCCCCGCGTAGTCGAAATGCGTTCCCGCGTAGACATTTCCGTCGAGGCGGGGGACGTCGCTGAGCCAGCGGCTGCCGGGACGCCCGTGCCGGCCGGTCAATCCGAAGGTCGGATGGGCGGGCAGACCGGATCCGGTCAGCTCCAGGCGCGACGGGTCGCGGGCATACCGGTACGGCCGCTCGGATCCGGTACGACGGCGAGCACTTGATGCAGGCCGAGGCCGCCGTCTTCGAAGCCGAGGGCGGAGGCTGCCATATAGAGCCGCCAAACGCGGGCCCGGCCTTCGCTGGACAGCGAAACTGCTTGCGGCCAAGCACTTTCCAGGTTGGCTACCCAATTGCGCAGGGTCAGGGCGTAGTGCTCGCGCAGGGATTCCACGTCGCGGACCTCGAAGCCCGCGCGTTCCATGGCGAGGATGGTTTCGCCCACATCCATGAGTTCACCGTCGGGGAAGACGTAACGGCCGACGAAGGAGCGGCTGCCGATCACCGATCCGCCCGATGAGGAGATGGCGTGGTTGAGCAGGCGGCCTTCTGGGCGCAGCAGGGAGCGCAGGGTGGTGAAGTATTCGGCGGCGCGTTCGGTTCCCACGTGTTCGAACATTCCGATCGAGGAGATGGCGTCGAATTGTTCCCCGCGCAGGTCGCGGTAGTCCTGGAGGCGGATCTCGATGCGGTCGGACAGGCCCGCGCCGGCTATGCGCGCACGGGCCAGTTCGGCTTGCGCGCCGCTGATGGTGACGCCGACGACCTGGGCGTCGTAGGTCGCGGCGGCATGCATTGCCATTGCGCCCCAACCACATCCGACATCGAGCAGGCGCATACCGGGGCGGTTGTCCAAGCCCAGTTTGCGGCAGATCAGATCGTGTTTGGCGCGCTGGGCGTCCTCGAGTGAGACGCTCGGGTCCGCGGCGCTGTGGCCGTCGTCGTCCGGTCCGACGAAGCGGGCGCAGGAGTAGGTCATGCTGGGGCCGAGTACGAGCCGATAGAAGTCGTTGCCGACGTCGTAGTGATGGCTGATGGCGGCGGCGTCCCGGCGTTTGGTGTGCAGTCCGCCGCGCACGGGCCGGGCTTCCTCGGGCGGGATTTCCGGTCGGCGACCGAGCGCCCCCAGTCGCCGGGCCGCGCCGAGTGCCTGCCAAGCCGCATCGAGGCCGAGGCGGGCATCGCGGGGTGCGGTGGACTGTAGTGCGCGCAGCAGTACGAAGATGTCACCCTCGAGGTCCACCTCGCCGGAGACCAGTGCCCGTCCCAGCCCGAGTTCGCCTGGGGCCCAGACCAAATGCCGCAGCGCGTCCTTGGATCGCACCCGCATGACCCCGGCGCACTCCCCCGCCGGCGCGATCACGCTGCCGTCCCAGAATTCGAATCGCACCGGCGACTCGCGCCCCACCGCGGCGTGTAGTAGGGGTAGGAACGCTTCCGCGACGGTTGCCTTATCGCCCATCGGACCACTATGTCATTCGCGGCTCCGCGTCTCCGGTTGGACGCGCGATCTCGGTGAGGTTGATCGGGGTGGGCCGGGGCTGCCAGCCGGGCGGGCCGAAGAGATATCCCGCGCGGTCCCGCCAGTTGGTGGCGGAGCGCACATCGCTTATGAGAGAACGAATTTCGTGGGTGTACACCTTGAGCGGATTATGCGTGCCGATTTGCCGAGTGAGGCCGAACTCGACCCGTTCGAGTTCGGGTGCGTAGGTGCCGAACATGCGGTCCCAGATCATGAATACCCCGCCGAAGTTCTTGTCCAGGTAGGGATTGTTCGCACCGTGATGCACGCGATGGTGGGACGGGGTGTTGAACAGGTATTCGATGGGAGCCCACAGTCGGTGCACCCGTTCGGTATGCAGTGGAATCTGGTAGACGAGGGTGATCGCCTTGGCGATCAGAATCGAGTACACCGGCACTCCGAGCAGCGCCATCGGGACGTACCAGAGTTGGCCGAGCAGATCCATCGCACCGATGAGTCCGAGCCGGTTCGCGGTCGAGAGATTGAAATGCTCACTCGAGTGGTGCACGCTGTGCGTTGCCCAGAACAGCCGAACCCGGTGTGCGGTGCGATGTTCCCAGTAGTACGCCAGATCGGCCAGCAGAATCGCCAGCAGCCAACCCCATCCCCCGGGCTGCCAGTGCAGCGGGGTGACGGCGGCGGCGAGTATCACCATCGCCGCGCCGCCGAGCACCTCGGTCACCCGCAGGATGAACCCGTTGGCGATATTGAGGGTCATATTCGTGGCGGTGTCCTTCAACCCGTAGCCACGCCGCTCCGGATGCCGAGTTCGCCTGCGGCTCAACAGGAATACCCCGATATCGACGGCGAGCAGCACATACAACGCCCGATCCGAAGCATTCAACACCGGGATGACGATGTCCTCGAAGCTCATCCCCGAAACGCTAGGTGCGGCGGCCCGGCCGCACATCACCCCCGAGAGGCACTTCGCCCTAGTCCCACTGGGTGATTCACCCTAGACGGTCTCAGTGAGCGTCCGAGAACTCTCATCAGCCATGACCATGTCACGGCGATCGGCCCGCTCGACAAACCGATAGCCGAGATCCAGGGATCCGCATTAGCATCGCGCGGTGACGAAAGAACGCCGCCGCCGAGTGCTCATGGCGGGTGAGGTGCAGTATCTGTGGACGACCTACCACCAACATGTGGACGGCTGCGAGGAAGTCCTGCGATTGCGGCAAATCGGGTCGGTGGCAGGACTGACACTGGTCTTCCGTCCCGACGGTGACCGCCATGTCCCAGACGGCGGGTTTTCCGCTGCCGGTGATATCTGGATCGGTGACCGGTTGCTGAATTTGAACATGCCCGGCGTGGTCCGGGCGTTTGTCGACGCGGCTGTCGAGGCGGGCTGGATGGCCGAGACGCGCACGGTCGGCCGCCGCAACGGCTGGGAGCTGTTCGATGACGCCTACGCCGGCAATGCCAACCGCTTATCGACGCTTTGAGCACCGGGGCCACACCTGCCCAAGCGCTCGGACGCTCACTCAGGGATTGCCCACCGCCTCCGGTTCGCACTCCACCACCTGCGCCGGTCCGGCTCGAAACGCCGGACTCGCCGCATCGGCCGCCACCATATGCGCCGAAATATCATGCGCCGCAAGCGCATCCCGAGATTCCCACTCCTCCAGCAACACGAACCGATCCGGATCCCCACTCACCCGATGCAGGTCATACCGCAAACACCCCTGCTCGGCCCGCACCACACCTGCACGTCGTATCGCGGCTTACCGTCGGCCGTCTCGATGCGAGCGAGCGCACTCGCGTACGGATCGCTGTTGATCACACTGATGGCGGTATTGCGCGCCGTGCACTCCGGTGTGTCTTTTCCGGACCCGAAACCCACCGTCCCGAGAGCCGCCGCATCGGCGGCCGGCGGCAGCACGTAGGTAATCCCCGGCGTATCAGCCGCATTCACCAAATACTCCGTCATCGGCTTCGGCGGCGTGGTGGTCGTCGGCGCGACGGTCGACACGGGCGCGGCCGACTCCCCCGAACCCTCACACCCACCGGTCGCGATAACCGAAGCCCCGACCACCCCGGCGAAAACCATTCGACGAACCGACAAAACAACCCCTCCAACCAGACATTCAACCCGAATCGGGTTCGATCCGGCGGCCTATATCCGCCCACCGACCAATCTCCACCACCTCACCCGAACCGCCGCCGCTTGACCCCGAGCGCAATCCGGCCACGCGCGGTAATCCGCCAGCGGCCGCGAATATGACCGGGCAGGATCAGGCCCCGAGCTTGCAACCGCGCGAGAGCATTGCGGGTGTGCCAACTCGTCAGCGCCGAATCCCGTTGGATCTGAATGGCGGTCAGTGTGCGGTCCGGATGAAGTGCTGCCAGGACCGCGACCTCGGCGGGGGTCATGCTCCTACCTTTCAGTAGTTGGTGAGATGCACTGTCGGCCAATACATGTGACGACTTCGCGCCCGATGGCGACCGGCCGATGCGCCAGCACGCCGGGGCATGGACAGAAATCCGCCGCCCTTCAGGGATAACCGCAGAACGCGGTCCGCTGGGTGCGCGTCACGGTAGAAGCCCCAGCACGACCATGCGATGACGCCGAGACACAGCGTGAGGATCGCGAGTAGAGCCCATGCATCCCAAGACATCTCGACCACCTTCGGTGCTCGTCCGGATTGACGGTGTGCCGGATACGCGCTTCGGGCACACCACCAGCACACACCGGTCAAGACCACAAAGGAACGACGAAAAGAGATCCCCACGAAAATGTATGAAAACCCATGCACAGCTCCCGTTTTGACCGCACACTGTTTCCCAGATCGGGAAACACGACGAGTTCAGGACGGAACATGTCGGACGTTGTCGATAGCACCCTTCCTCGCCGTCAGCTTGGCCGATACCTGCGCGAAGGTAGAGAGGCGATGGGGCTGACGATCGTAGAGGCCGCCGCACTGCTTCAGTGGGGCAAGAGCACACTGCACAGACTCGAGCGAGGGCAATCAGATCGGGTAAGGATCGTCGACATACGCGAGCTATGCACCATCTACGGCTTCGACGAGCCGATGACGACCGCAATGCTTGGACTCGCCCAGCAGGCCGCCGTCAAGTCGTGGTGGCACGAGTTCGGCGATCTGATTCCGGAGAACTTCAGCGTCTACATGGGGTTGGAAGCCTCTGCACGGCGGCTGACCACATTCCAACCGGACCTGGTACCGGGACTGTTACAGACCTTTGACTACGCATGGGTGTTGTTCCAGAACGTTTACCCGGAAGCTAATGACGCCGAGATCTCCGCTCGCGTGAAGGTTCGGATGACACGGCAGGCGCTGATCACTCGATCGGCCCAGCCGACCTCACTTCAGGTGCTACTCGGCGAGACCGTGGTACGGCGAATGATCGGCAGCCGAACGGTGATGGCAGCTCAGCTCCGCAGCCTGGCCGATTCCACCGCACGCCCGAACATCACCATTCGTGTGGTGCCCTTCTCCGCGGGAATGCCGACAGGTGAGCAGACCGGACCGTTCGTCATCCTGGGGTTCGATTCAGATGGCAAAGGAAAATCAGTGGACCCGACGGTCGTGTACGCGGAGGGGTTCACCGGAGACATGTACTCGGAGAAAACGCATATCGTGGAGCGATACGCTGCCGCGTTCGACCGAATGCGGAACGCAGCGTTCGACGAGGCCGAGTCGAGGAGTCTGCTGCGGCAGGCTGCGAAGGAGTATGCGACGTGAATACCGATCTGTCACAGGCTCATTGGTTCAAGAGCAGCCGCTCCGGCGGTAGCAAGGAATGCGTCGAGGTGGCGTTCCTGGCCGATGCTGTCGCCGTCCGCGACAGCAAGCACCTCGCAGGTCCTGCGCTGATATTTGCTGCGGCGGAATGGGATTCGTTCGCAGCCGCCGCTGAAGCGGGTGTCTTCGACCATGATCGCTGAGCCGCGCTCCGCGCGCTGGTTCAAGTCCAGCTACAGCTCCGGCGGACAGGAGTGTGTCGAGGTGGCATTCCTCGATAGCGCTGTCGGAGTACGGGATAGCAAGCGGCCGGGCGGGCCGGTGCTGGTGTTCGAGGAGCGGGAGTGGGGTGCTTTCGCGGCGGCGGTTGCCGAGGGCAGGTTCGACGCACCGGGGGTGTGATCGCGCTTGACTTGGAGTGCTCTCCAGGTCGTAGGTTCGGTTTGTGAGCGGGTTTCGGCCCGGAGACCGACTTCGACATGGAGGAGTTCAGGATGATCGCGACCAGGAAGCTCGGTGGACTGACCGTGGGGGCCGAGGGGCTCGGGTGCATGGGGATGAGCCATGCGTACGGGGTTCACGACAGTGACAGTGACGCCGAGTCGATCGCGACGATTCATCGGGCGCTCGAGCTCGGGGTGACCATGCTCGATACGGCCAATGTGTATGGGCCCGAGACCAATGAGCGGTTGGTCGGGCGGGCTATCGCCGATCGGCGGGATCAGGTGGTGCTGGCCACCAAGTTCGGAATCGTGTGGGGTGAGGGCGGGAGTATGGGCGCGCGGGGGGATGCCGCCTATGTGAAGCAGAGTTGCGATGAGTCGCTGGCTCGGCTGGGGGTGGATTACATCGATCTGTACTACCAGCATCGGGTGGATCCGAATGTGCCGGTCGAGGAGACCTGGGGTGCGCTGGCCGAGCTGGTGCAGGCCGGAAAGGTGCGATACCTCGGGATTTCCGAGGCTTCGGCGGAGACCATTCGGCGGGCGCACGCGGTGCATCCGATCACCGCCCTGCAGAGTGAGTGGTCGCTGTGGACCCGCGGTATCGAGGCCGAAATCCTGCCCACCGCACGCGAACTCGGCATCGGTATCGTGCCGTTCTCTCCGCTGGGACGCGGGCTGCTCACCGGCGCGATCACGTCCACGAAGGATATGCCCGCCGATGACATGCGCCGCCGATTCCCCCGCTTCGCGGACGGCAATCTCGACAGCAATCTCGCGATCGTGGCCGCGATCGGCGAGCTGGCACAGGAGAAGGGCGTCACCGCAGGACAATTGGCGCTCGCCTGGGTGCTGAACCAGGGTGACGATGTGGTGCCGATCCCGGGCACCAAGCGGCGCACCTATCTGGAGCAGAACGTCGCCGCGGTCGATATCACGCTCAGCGCCGAGGATTTGGCGCGCGTCGAGGCCGCGACCCCGTCCGATGCCATTGCCGGCGAGCGTTACCCGGAGGAACTGGCGCGCGCCGCCGGGAAGTAGCTCCGGGAATCAGCCAACACCTCGTCCATGAGCACCGGGCGTGCGCTGGACGGCAGCTGTGCCGTCACCGCCTCGGTAGTCCTCCGCGACCGGTCCACCTCACCGGCTAGCCCGGCCACCAGTGTCGGTGGGGTTGTCTACAGTCGGTACCGAATCGGCTGGAAGGGATGGGGAATTCATGGTGCGGGCGTGGGGTGGTCATGGCGGCGGGGAGGCCGCGATGGCCGCGGGTGCGGTGTCGGCCGTGGAGGATCGATTCGATCCGCCCGAGGCGCTGCGCAAGCTGGTGCGGTTGCGGCGGGGTGGGCTGCTGCCCACCGGCAGCCCGGATATCGACACCGAAGCGGTGACGGCCCGTGCCAGCGCCTTGACGATCGAACTCTATGAAGCGGCCCTGCTCCGCATCGAATCCCGTGATCCCGCGTTCGCGGGGAACCCCACGGCGGCCCACATCAGGTTTCTGCTGTTCGAGACCTATTCCGGTGACTCCACTTCCCACGACGGATTCGCCACGGCTACCTGGGAACTGACCGCCGAGATAGCCGCCGCGCTGATCGCGGCGCGGGTCGAGCGGATGGTGCGGCCGACGCCGAAGGAGCGGCGGGTGGCGGCCGAGGATGTGACCGCACTGCTGGATTACTGGTTCCAGGTGCGCGGGATCGAGTTCGTGGTCGAAGCACTGGTGCGGGCGGTGACCGCGCCATTGTGGCAGCAGCCGAACCGGTGGTCGGAGGGCGAGATCGAGACCCTGCGCGGCACGCTGGCACCGCTGCGGACGCGGTTGGCGGGGCTTGCCGAGGTCGATGGCGTGGTAGCGGTGCTGGAGCGATTCCGCGCACGGAATCCGCACGCCCGAGTCATCACCTCGTATCTGCTTCCAACGCAGCATGATTGGGTGGCGACCGATATCGACGAGGCGGTAGAGGCAGACAGCGCGCACGCTCATGCCCGACTGCTGGTGGATGCGGCGCATACGCCCGACCAGCTGCGACGGCTGAATGCGGTCTTCGGCTACTACTGGAGCCCGGCGGGCGGACCGGCGGTCGATTCGGCGAGCTCGGCCATGACCGTCGTCGACGGTGTGGGCTTCGAGGCGCTGCCGGTACTGGTGGATTGGCTCGAACATCCGGATCTTCCCGCCGCGCTCGCGGGTCCGGTGGCGCAGGCCATTGCCACGATTCCCACCGATGCCGCCTTCACCGCGCTCGCGGCGCGGACCGATCGGCCCGCCGCGCTCAACGCGATACGGCAAGCCGCGGAATGGTTTCCGCGCCGCGCCCTGCGACTGCTCGATACCGCGCGCAATGCCGATATCCTGCGTGAGCTGGTGCACCGGCATCCGGCGGTCGCCACCGAACTGATGGCACGCTTGCCCGCGCCGACCGCCGAATTGGTCACCGCCGAAATGGAATCGGTGGCCGCCGCGACCGCGAACGATCAGCATGCCGATGTACCGACGATCCTGCGCACGCCGCCGTGGCAGCGCGAACGGCCCGCACCGGTGGTGATCGGCGGCCTGACCGCGCCCGCCACCCTGCGCTGCGCCTGGCAGCCGGGTGAGCGCGAAATATGGCTCGCCGCTGAGGAATTCACCCCGCCCCAGAACCTCGCGAAGAGGCTCCGGGAGATCAAGACGGCCGCAATATACCCGTGGGAGCTGTCCTACCTGCTCGCCGCCGAACCCGAGCACCTGCTTTCACTGCTCCCCTCCGCACGCCTGACCTATGCGTGGAGCAGCGGCGATACGCTGCGCGTCCTGATCGCCCGCCACGAGACCGCCGCTTATCCCCTGGTGCTGGATATCGCACGCCGCGCGGCCCGCGAAGCGGGCGAGGCGCTGGCGCCGTTCGAGAGCACGGACGCGGTGATGCTCGCGATGCAGTGGCTGCAGCGGCGCACCCTGCGCGGGCCGGCGCTGGCCTATCTCGGCCGCCATGCCGAATTCGCCGCGCGCACACTGATTCCCGATGCCCTGGGCAAGGGCGTCAAGGCCAGGCGCGAGGCCGGGCGCACACTGCGCCTGCTCGCCGAACTCGGCCACGGCGAGGCCATTCGGTCCGCCGCGGCGACCTACGATGCGAAGGTCGCCGCCGGTGTCGAGGCGGTGCTCGCGACCGATCCGGTCGATGTGCTGCCCGCCCGGATTCCCGCCCTGCCGGACTGGGTGAATATCCCCGTGCTGCCGCCCATTTCAGCGGGCGAATGCGCGGTGCTGCCGGTCGATGCGGTACACAATCTGCTTACCATGCTGCTGCTGTCGACCCCGGGTGAGCCCTATGCGGGGCTCGAGCTGGTCAAGCGTTCCTGCGATGCCGTGGCGCTGGCGGAGTTCGCCTGGGCGGTTTACCAGCAGTGGTGGCAGGCGGGCGCGCCCACCAAGCACTACTGGGTGTATGAGGCGTTGGGCGTTTTCGGTGCTGACACCACGGTGGAACGCCTGCTCTCGAATGTGCGGGAGATGCGCTCGGATCCGCGTTCGGTACCGGCGCTGGATGCGTTCGTCACCATCGGCTCGGATGCCGCGCTGCTGGCGCTGAAGACGATCAGCGAGAAGGTCAAGACCACTCGCGTCCGCGAGGGCGCGCGCACGCGGATCGACGAGATCGCCGAGCGGATGGATCTGACCTCCGATCAACTGGCCGACCGGCTGGTCCCGGATCTCGGGCTGCGTGCCGACGGCACGGCCGTACTGGACTTCGGCCCACGCCAATTCATCGTCGGCTTCGACGAGCAGTTGCGGCCCACGCTCACCACCGGCGACGGCAAAACCGTGAAAGCGCTGCCCAAGGCCGGAGCGAACGATGATCCGGGGCGGGCCGAGCAGGCGCACAAGACCTTCCGCAAGATGAAGAAGGATGCCCGCACGCTGGCGACGGACCAGATTGCCCGGCTGGAGCGCGCGATGATCGGGCAGCGGCGCTTCACCGTCACCGAGCTGAATGAGCTGTTCATCGCGCATCCGCTGCGCTGGCATATCACCCGCCGGGTGGTGTGGGGAGTGTACGAGGACCAGGCGCTGGTATCGACCTTCCGTATCGCCGAGGATCGCACCTTCGCCGATCATCTGGACGAGACGGTGACCCTCGCCGTGGATGCGGTGCTCGGCGTGGTGCATCCGCTCCAAATCCCGGACGAAACCAAGTCCTGGGGCGCGGTATTCGCCGATTACGAACTGCTGCAACCTTTCCCCCAGCTATCCCGGGAAACGTTCCGCCTGCCGGACGAATTGCGCGCGGCGACGGAAATCCCCAGCGACGGAACCAAAATCGACGGCACTCGATTCCTGGGACTGGTCTCGCGCGGCTGGGATCAACCCGAAACGGGCGACGGCGGCTATCTCGGCGACTTCCGCAAGCGACTACCCGGCGGGTATTTCTTCGAGGTCATACCCTCCCAAGGCGTAGCGACCTGGGATCCGCGCGGCGCTGGCGCGCAGACCTTCGAAGGCCGCCTGTACCGAACGGGGCGGCAGAGCGGCGGACTCACCTTCGCCGACCTCGATCCGGTCACCGTCTCGGAGATCCTGCGTGATGTGGACTGGCTGAGACAAGCCGCCGACGCGGGCTAGTCCCGCCGATCTCCCCGAGCGCATCGGGGAGCACTGCCGAATACACCCGTCGGCCCGGCTGGCTACAGCCGGTCCAATTGATCCATGCACCAGGGGAAACAGTGACCAGCACCGAACATATGCAGCGCCCGCCCGCCGAACTGCGGTGGGCGGCGGATCTGGAGCGATTGCGCGCCGCGGATACCGCTCCCAAACCGCCCGGGTGGGCTTTGAGCGTGGACGCCGCCAAGCGTTTCATTACCGGCGATCCCGAACTCGGCATTGCCAATAAGTTCGTCGGCGATGCCTCACTGGTGGATCGGGCGCTGGTGAGCCTGGCCACCACGCGCGGACTGCTGCTCACCGGCGAGCCCGGTACCGCGAAATCGCTGCTGTCGGAGCTGCTTTCGGCGGCCATCTCCGGTGACTCCACGCTGACCATTCAGGGCGGGGCGGCCACCACCGAGGATCAGATCCGGTACGGCTGGAATTACGCGCTGCTGGTGTCGGAGGGGCCGTCCGAACGCTCGATCGTGCCCGCGCCCATGATGCGCGGGATGCGGGACGGCAAGGTGGTGCGCTTCGAGGAGATCACCCGCTGCCCGCTCGAGGTGCAGGACTCGATCCTGTCGCTGCTCTCGGATCGGGTGCTCGCGGTGCCCGAACTCGGTGAGATGGTGTACGCCACAGCGGGTTTCAATGTGATCGCCACCGCCAACACCCGCGATCGCGGTGTGAACGATATGAGCGCGGCGCTCAAGCGGCGATTCAATTTCGAAACCGTCTTCCCCATTACCGATTTCGCCGCCGAGCTGGCATTGGTCGAGGCCGAGGCCGAAGCGCTGCTGCGCAAGTCCGGTGTACCGCAGGCCCCGCCGCGCGACGTCCTCGAAGTGCTGGTCACCGCCTTCCGGGAACTACGCACCGGGGCGACCGATTCCGGGACGCCACTGGATCGCATGTCCTCGGTCATGAGTACCGCCGAGGCGGTCTCGGTGGCGCACGCGGTCGGTCTGCGCGGCTGGTATCTGCGCGGCGAACCCGGCGACGGCGCGGATATCGTGCACTGCCTGGCCGGTACCGCCGCCAAGGATGATCCGGAGGATCTGGCCCGGCTGCGCCGCTATCTGGAGCAGCAGGTGCCGCGCAAATCCGGTCGCGCCTGGAAAGCGTTGCACGACGCCCGATTCCAGCTGCCGGGCTGAGCCATGAGCCTGGATCCGATGCTCACCGTCGCGGCCGGGCCGGTGCGCATCACCTGCATAGGCGTGCGCCATCACAGTCCGGCCTGTGCGGGACTGGTGCGCGATACGATTCGGCGGCTGCGGCCCGCGCATGTGCTCATCGAGGGACCGGCCGATATGAACGAGCGCCTGGATGAGCTGCTGCTCGGACATGAGCTGCCGGTGGCGGTGTTCACCAGTTATCGCGACAGCGAGACCCGGCGTATGTCGTGGGCTCCACTGTGCGACTATTCGCCGGAGTGGTTGGCGCTCACCGAGGGTCGCGCGGCCGGGGCTCAGGTGCGGTTCATCGATCTGCCCGCCTGGCATCGCGCCTTCGCCGGACAGGAGAACCGCTACGCCGACGCCGAGCGGCGCTACGAGCGCGCCGTGGAGCGGTTGTGCCGCGAATTCGCGGTCGACAATATCGATGCGCTGTGGGATCACCTCTTCGAACTCGGCGATCCGGGGACGCTCGCCGAAAGGCTGGCCGCCTACTTCGAATTGGTGCGCGGGGATGATGACGCATCGCCGGGCGATCTCGCCCGTGAGCAGTACATGGCGCGCTGGATCGATGCCGCCGTCGCGGACCTCACCGTCGGGCGCGCCGAAACCGCCGGATCCGAGCACATCGTGGTGGTCACCGGCGGCTTTCACCGTCCCGCACTCATCCGGCATGTGCTCGCCGCGAACGGAATCGACGCCGCGCCATCCGAATCGTCTGCGCTGAACTCGGGTAGCGCGCCGGTCGGACCTGCCATCGACGCCGATATCGCGGGGACGAACAGCGCTCAGGACAGCGGGGAGCCGTTGTCCGCGGGGCAGACTGCCCCGGGCAGCATTCACGCTGTGAGGCCCGAGGTACCGCCGTCGGCCGCAGCCGGCAATCACACCGCGTGGCCCGAGGTGCCGCCGTTCGCGGGTGATGGTATCGGCGGTAGTTATCTGGTGCCGTTCAGCTTTCAACGGCTGGATGCCTTCGCGGGGTATCAATCCGGGATGCCATCGCCCGCGTACTACCAGCGGCTGTGGGAGCACGGGGCGCAGGACGCCGCCGAGAGCGTCACGCGTGCGGTCGTACAGCGGCTGCGCAAGCGGGGGCAGCCGGTTTCGACGGCTTCGCTGATCGGGGCACGCACCCTCACCATCGGGTTGAGCAGGTTGCGCGGGCATGAATCGCCCTCGCGCACCGATGTGCTCGACGGTCTGGCGGGAACGCTGATCACCGAAGCGCTGGACCGTCCGCTGCCCTGGACCGGGCGCGGCCATCTGCCGACCGGGACGGATCCCGTGGTCGTGGAAATGGTTGCGGCGCTGTCCGGTTCGACGGTGGGGCGGTTGCACCGGGATACGCCGCTGCCTCCGCTCGTGCACGATGCCGAAGCCGAACTCGCACGCTATGAGGTCCCCGACACCGGTCGGATCACGGTGGATCTGACCACCGAGGCCGGGCTGGCGACCAGCCGTCTGCTGCATCGACTCCGCATTCTCGGGATACCCGGATACACGCGCGGCGGTGGACCCGCGATCGGGCAGCCGCCGGAGTTGACCGAGAGCTGGAGGATGACCGCGACGGAAATGCGCCTGCCTCGATTGATCGAGGCGGGCGCACTGGGCGCGAACTGCGCCGAAGCGGCGGCCGCGCGCCTGGGCGAGCGATTCGCCGAATCCGGAACCGACACAGGCGCACTCGCCGTCGTGCTCTTCGACGCGACGCTGTGCGGACTGTCCGAGCTGACCGGCCGCATTGTCGACAGCGTGCGTGGACTCATCGCCGCGGCGGGCGCACCGGCGGGTCTGGGCCAACTCCTGGCGGTGACGCTCGGCCTGTGGCGGCACGACCGTCTCTTCGGCGCGTCGAACTCCCCCACCCTCGCCGCGCTGATCGATGCGGCGGCCCTGCGCCTGCTCTGGCTGATCGAGGGCATTCGCGGCGGGCCCGCACCCGCTGACGATGCATTGCTCAAAGCCATTGCCGCGGTGCGAGATGCGACGCTGCACGCGGAGCAGGTGCTGAGCGTGGACCGCGTCGACGTGGTCGGCGTCTTCCAGCGCTGTACCGCCGCCGACCGCCCACCGGCGCTGCGCGGCGCATCGGTCGGCGTGGTCGCGGTCCTGGCCCCGGACGAGAGTCCGGATGTCGCTCGCGCGGTGCGCCTTTCGGGCGCGTCGGAAGTCCTCGGCGACTTCCTCGCCGGACTCTTCGCCCTGGCCCGTGAACAGCTCTTGGAGCACGCTTCTCGCGAACACACCTCCGCCGCTGCACCTTTGGGCGCGGCTCTGCCCGGCACCGGCGATCCGAACGCACATCCACCGTCTCCGGCCGATGGCCCGCGAGCGGCGGTGTCATCCTCGCCCGTCGAGGGCGCCCCGGCCGGCGCAGCACTGCTCGCGGTACTCGATGAGCTGGTCGGCGGCTTCGGCACAGAGGAGTTCCTCGGGGCGCTCCCCGCCCTGCGGCTGGCGTTCGCCTGGTTCCCACCTCGTGAGCGGGCGATCATCGCCACACACCTGCTCGAAATGCGGGGGCTCGGCGGGTCCGGGTCGGCGTTGCTGCGGCTGCCGATCGATGCCGGGCTGCTGGCTCGGGCACAGGCGGTGGAGGAGCGGGTGGAGCGGCAACTGTCCGACTATGGCCTGCTTGGCGAATCCACTTTCAGCACAACGGAACTCAGCGGAGCCACCCATGAATGAACTCGATCCGGCGCTGGAACGCTGGCGGCTGATTCTGGGTGCCGCCGGTGCCGGTGTCTGCCGCGGCGGCGGGCTCGGGGCCGAGGCGGCGGGGCAGGATGCCGCGCTGGACTGGCTCTATGAGCGCGATGAGGATCTCGAACAGCGCGGTGTTCGCCGCACCGGCGGGGACGGGCCCTCGATCGTGCACGCCGTCGACTGGCTCGACGATATCCACCGCCTCTTCCCGAAGGCGACAATCGAGCGCCTCGAACGGGATGCCGTGCAGCGCTACGGATTACACGATGTTCTCACCGATCCCGGTGTGCTCGAACGCCTCGAACCCAATGCCGAACTGCTCGGCGCGGTACTGCGCACCAAGCATTTGATGAATCCGGAGGTGCTGCGCATGGCGCGCCGGATTGTCGAACAGGTGGTGCGCGATCTCATGGAGAAGATGGCCGCCGAGATTCGCGTCTGCTTCACCGGCACCCGGTCGCGGCGGCCCAGTCGGATTCCGCGCGCCGCCGACTTCGACTTCCCGAAGACGGTGCGCGCCAACCTCGCTCACTATCGTCCCGAGGAGCAGCGGCTGTATGTGGAGACTGCGCATTTCCGGGCGCGCACGCGTAAGCATATGGACAATTGGCAGGTCGTTCTGCTGGTCGATCAATCCGGGTCGATGGCGAGTTCGGTGATCCATTCGGCTGTCACGGCGGCCTGCCTGTGGAATCTGCCCGGTATCAAGACGCATCTGGTGGCCTTCGATACCGAGGTCGTGGACCTCACCCGCGATGTGGACGATCCGGTCGAGCTGCTCATGAAGGTGCAGTTGGGCGGCGGTACGAATATCGCTCGCGCACTGACCTATGCCGCGCAATTGGTGGAGCGGCCCCGCCGCACGATCATCGCCCTGATCAGCGACTTCTACGAGGGCGGCGATCCCGGGTCACTGATCCGCACCGCCGCGTCCCTGGTCGCCGAGGGTGCGATCGTGCTGGGACTCGCTGCCCTCGACGAACAATCGGACCCGGTGTACGACCGCGACACCGGCCAGCGCCTGGCCGATGTCGGCGTCCACATGGGCGCGATGACACCCGGTGAACTGGCCGGATTCATCGCCGAATCGATCGGATGACCCGCATGCGCGCCGACCTGCTCGCCCTCACCGACGATTCGCTCATCACCCTGGCGAATCGCGGTATCCTCAAACGCGCCGTGAAGGAGAACGCCTCCGCCCCACCGGAACTGAGCGAATCTCCGGACGGCACAGTCGAAGCCGTCTTCGCCGACGGCACCCGCACCACCCTGACCACCGGGGTCACCCTCGAGGCCGCGCCTTGCACATGCGGATCGACCACGGTCTGCCGTCACCGCGTGATGGTGGTGCTGCACTATCGGAGGAAGGCTACCGTCCGGGATGCCGAAGTGGGCAGTGCCGCAACCGAATCGGTGAGCGATGCGGTCGTGGAGACAGCCGAATCGGCGGCGGGTAGCGCCACGGCCGAGTCCGCGGCGGCAACCGAGGAACAGGACGTGGCGGCCATCGGTGAGACACGCAGTGCGGGTGTCGAACTCACCGCCACCAAGCCGTGGACTCCGGCCGAGTTCTCCGATGATCAGCTGCGTGAGCTGCTCGGTACCCGCGCGTTCGCCGCGGCCAGGAAGGCGCACCGCGCCGGATACCGCGCCACAGTGCATCGCGCGACCCCGCAGGATCCTGTCGCCGCGGTCGAATTATCCGCTGTCACAGTGCGATTCCTGGTTCCCGGCGATCTCGGGTACGCCCGCGCCGACGCATCGCGTGGCGCCCGCCCCGATGCGATCGCCCTCGCGGTGTGGGCCTTCCGGGTCGCCGACGCGGTGGATCCGGCCGCCGATGCCCTGGAGGTCACCGTCGGGAACGCGGCGGACGGATCGGCGGCGGTCACCGCCACCGAATCGGTGCCGACTCCGCTGGCCGACCTTCTCAATGACGGTGTGGCACACGCGGGTCCGGCTCTGCCCGCCATTTTCAGCGCGGCGCTGCGCACCCTGGACGCGGCCTCGGCACGCTGGCCGCACGACGCCCTGGTGGACCTGCTCGACCAACTGGCCGCCTATCGGGATCGCAGCGCCCGCCACGATCCGCTGCTCACCGCGACGCTCATCACCGAACTCGTCGCGCGCCAGCGCGCCAGCACGCGCGACTGGGTTCCGGTGCTGGGGACCGAGGAGGCGGCCAGCACTCCGCTGCGGCACCTGCGGCTCACCGGTCTCGGGGCGCGCATCACCGGTGACAGCGAATCCCGAACCGTGGAAACCTATCTCGCGCACCCCGAGGCACGCATTGTGCTGACGCTGCCGGTGACCACCGCCATTCCCGACGGCTCCACCCCGCCCAGCGCCGCGGCCCTGGCCGCCCGGCGCACGGGGTCGGCGCGGCTGGGCGATCTGGCGGCGGGCAATGTGGTCACCGAATCCGCCATCCGCTCGGCCAATCGCAGTGTGCGCCTGTCGAACAGCCGAGTCGCCCGCACCTCTGTTCTACCGTCGACGGGTGACTGGTCAACGCTCCCACCGGAACTCCTGGTCGGCGATCTGGATGCCGAGGCAGCCCGGCTGACCACGCTCGCTCCCGCCGTCATCCGGCCTCGGGTGCGCGGTGAATCGCTCCGCGCGGTGGTGGTCGATCACGTCGACGAAATCCGTTATCTCCCGGGCGAACAACGTCTGGAGGCCACCCTGCACGCTCCGACCGGCACGGCAACCATCAGCCAAGCCCACACAGGCGCCGCTCCCGGGGCTCTGGACGCCTTGGCGCACACGCTCTCCGGCGAAGCCGGGTCCCTGCGCTACATCGCCGGTTCGCTCACTCGTCAGCACGGTCGCCTACTCCTACACCCGACCGCGGTCGTGGCGGGCCAAACGGTCCACGTACCGTGCTACGCCAGCGCCACCCACACCGTTCCCTCGACAACAGCTCTCAATCCGAAAGACCCGCTGACCGAGGCCATTACCGCCGCACTTTCCCTGACCGCCGAGGTGCCGCACCGCGGTATCCGCCACCTACCCCCGACCTGGTACACCCGAGCCGCCGAATCCGCCCGTGCTCTCCGTCGCGTGGGCCTACATACGGCGGCAACCACCCTCGAAGCCCTCGGTCATTCCCTGCCCACCGCCTCCCCGGTCCAGGCTCTCCACCTCTGGGCCACCACGCACCTACGCCTGCAACTGACCGCCGATCACCTCTGATGCCCTGTCGTTCAGGGCAGGTCGGAGAAGCGCACGTTAGCGGCCACAGCGGACACGTGCAGGCCATCGGCGCCCGGTTGGATGGCCGTCAACTGCGCACCGAGCGGTAGTCGCTCCAGCGGCACGGTGAAGGCGAGGGTCGAGCTGAGCAGGGCCAGCGGGATCGTGGGCCCGCCCGAGGCGGGCTGGACCGAGACCGGGGTGACCTCGATGCCGTCGGCGGTCGGCGCGACGGTCACGGTAACCGTCGCGGGCACCGAAATGCCCTGCACCGAGAAGGTTCCGGTGACCCGCAAACCCTCCGGGCTGTAGGAGATCGATTCGACTCCCTCGGGCGCGAAAGGCCGCACCGCGTCATACGGCACCACGGCTGTCGCTTTCGCCGTCGCGGCAACCAGATTCGAGGTGCGGTTGTTGAGGATGTCACCCAGAGGTGCGGAGACATCGGTCAGTTTGACGTCGAGGTCATGGACGGAGAGGTTCTTCTCCGTCCACTCGCCGACCCGGACCTCGATATCGCGATAGGTGCCGTCGACGGCCTGGGTAAGAAAGGGAACACCGCCGATCGTGACGCTCGGCTGGTTCGGCAAACCGTAGTCGGCGGCGATCTTGCGCCCGATCTCATGCTGCGCCATCACCACCGCAACCCGGTCGCCGACAACCAGCGCGATCAACAGCACGATGACCAATATCAACAATGCGCGCATGCGCTCACCCGCTCCAACATCCCTCCATCATGCTGTGGATCGCGGCCGCGGGTGGTCAGCGACGGTCACGGAGTTGTCGACAGGCGCGCTCTCGGCGGTGAGCCGCATAAGTCTCCCACCGACCGAGACGGCGTCGACAATGGTGGCGACCTACGCCTGGATAACTTCGATCCCAACCATCGCATTCAAGGAATCACAGCTGGCCCAGGATTGGTTCTGCCCGTACTGCACGGGGCCGTATTTCCAGTAGGTGAATGGAACGGGCCACGCAATGCAGGTGAGCTTCACCTGATGCCAGGTGGGCAACTCACAATTGGACATGCCGCCGGTGTTGAAGATGTTGTAAACGTGACAGTTGGCTTCCCACACCGGCACATCGGCCTGGGCAACGCCCCCACCAGCGAGAATAGTGCCCGCCGCAGCGGTGGCAACGGCTGCACTTACAGCAAGTCGCTTCACGGATAGCATTCCGACCTCCTGAATTGATGTTGTCTTGAAAAACATCGCACATGAATCGGACTCGTTACTTTCAGGGTAGAACCCGACGAGAAAAGTCTCCACACAGCGAAGACCGATAAATAGGATCAAATCACTTTATTTCTCCCCTTATCGGCGAATCCCGGCCGGTGAGAACGCTTTCTACAGCTCATTCCCAAGCGAAGCGGGGCTGGTCCATGTGGCCCACGCGGGTGGGGCGGTGGTGGAGGGCGACCTCGCGGAATTGGTAGAGGATCGCTGCGGTCGGGGCGTGCAGGTGGCCACCTAGCAGGGGGAGTTGGATGGCGGGGCGGTCCGAACCGGGTACCGGGACGAAGCGCGGGTCTACGTCGAGGTCCGGCAGCGGAATCCAGTGCACCGCAGCCACTTCGGCAGGATTGGGGGCGAGGGTCGGCTCATGGCCGATCCATGCCACCACCGGGGTCATCACGTAGCCGGAGCGGGTCGGGTAGTCATCGAGCAGGCCGAGCACCGCTGCGCGGGGCACGGCGATTCCCAACTCCTCGTGCAGCTCTCGCAATGCCGCCGCCTCCGCATCCTCCCCCGGATCGAGCTTGCCGCCCGGCAGGGCCAGCTGTCCGGCATGGGCGCGCAGTCCCGACGACCGCTCGGTCAACCAAATACCCTGTTCCCCATCACGATCGGCAATCGCGATCAGCACCGCGGCAGCCTTGCGACCATCCGGATCGACGGCGCGCCGCGAGAAACCGCCCAATGCCTCGGCCACCTCACCCCGCAGTCGCCCAGCGGGCACATCACTCCAGCGGTATCCGCTGCTGTCCTCGTCGACCGGCATCAGCCGAACCTAATTCGCCCCACCATCCACCGTCAACGCACGCTCGGACAGGTTCCGGTCAGAACAGCCGATCGCTCGCAGGTGGCAGTGTGGTCGCGGTCCGGGTGGGTGCGATCTCCTCATCGCTGATGGCGTACTGGATCGTGTCGATCCGGTCTTGAATCACCTCGGCGCGGGCCACCAGTTCGAGGCAGTCGGGCTCGGTGAGGCTCTCCGCGCCGAGCTTCTCGTAGACGCACGAGAGCGCGGACCGCAAGTCCTCGAGCTTGATAGCTGATTCCACAAGAGCTCACCCTACGGAAAGGCTGCGTTGCCGTTTCGAACCGCGCGGGTCGCGGCATCGAAAGGCGTTCCGCGCTTCGGCTTCCCGGGGAGTGCGACTCACCGCGTTGGGTGGGCTGGGAGTGCCCGCGGTGGTGTGAGGAGCTCTCATATTTCGCTGCGGAGATTGGGCGAATCCGCTGATGCCGATTGTCCCATGAGCCGTAATGCTCAGTGGGGCTGCACCTTTCGGTTCAGCGAACTGATTCATACGAAGTAGGGATGTGCATGTCGAAACCGACCACCCCACGATCGGTCCTGGTCACCGGCGGTAACCGCGGCATAGGTCTGGCCGTCGCGCGACGGCTGGCCGAGGACGGGCACCGGGTCGCGGTCACCCACCGCGGAACCGATGCCCCCGAGGGACTGCTCGGCGTGCGATGCGATGTCACCGACTACGCATCGATCGACGCGGCCTTCGCCGAAGTCGCCGAGCATCACGGTGAGGTCGAGGTGGTGGTGGCCAATGCCGGTATCACCGACGACATGCTGTTCACCCTGATGAGCGAGGAACAGTTCGAACGCACCCTGGATACCAACCTCACCGGTGCGTTCCGTGTCGCCAAACGCGCGAGCCGACCGATGATCCGCGCCCGCTGGGGACGGCTGATCTTCCTCGGCTCCGTGGTGGGCATGGCGGGCACCCCCGGCCAGGCGAACTACGCCTCCTCCAAAGCGGGACTGATCGGACTGGCCCGATCGATCACCCGCGAACTCAGTTCTCGCTCCATCACCGCCAATGTCGTCGCGCCCGGCTTCATCGACACCGATATGACCCAGGCGCTCGACGACAAATACCAGCGGCTCGCCGAGCAGGCCATCCCCATGCAACGCATCGGCGACCCCGAAGAAGTCGCCGCCGTGATCAGTTTCCTGGCCTCCGACGAATCGAGCTACGTCTCGGGCGCCATCATCCCCGTCGACGGCGGCCTCGGCATGGGGCACTGAGGCGACGGTACGGATGAGCGTGCGCCCGCCGAAGGCGTCGGGCGCACGCTTGGAATGCGCTGTCGCGGAAGCACATTGCGTTCTTCGTCGGACGTGGTAGGTCAGCGGGGCAACGGCGGGATGGCGCTGGGTGACGGTGAAACCGGCTGAACCATCGGCGACAGCGGCACGTTGTAGGGAGTCGTCACGATCCTTTGCGTCGGTTCGCCGGACGGTTTCGGTTCCTTCAGGTCCAGGCAGAGCATGACGATCGAAGACGCCCACACCAATCCGAACAACATGCCCGCGACTTGGGCCAGATAACCGATCGTCTTCCAGCGCAAGCGATATCGACGGCGCTTCGGTCCTGCGATCACCGTGGTCATGTCCAACTCCATCGGTATTGAGTCCGTTGGCTCTGTATCGCCATGCGACGGCCCCCACTACCGGCAATCGATAATCGACAGATCACAGTGTTCGGTCAATCGAGATGAGCTCGGCTCGTTGGTCTTTCAGGTTCTGCCACACGGCCGCTTCGAACCGCGGGTCGACCCGGCGTCAGCTGGCTGCCGCCAGTACCCTCCACACCTTTCTGGACCGCGAGCGGACCTGCGGGGCCGCGTATTCGATTCGCCGGCGCGCTTCGTGGGCGCTGATCCGCAACAGATCGGTCAATAGCTCCACGGTGTCCTCATAGCCGGTGCCCGCGGCAAGCCCACGACGGTCGGCTTCGGCGACGGCCGCGCGCATGGCAGCATCCAGTCGCCGCCGACGGCGTTCGGTTTCGACTAGGGTGCGCAGCAAATCGACATCGGTCAGTTCCGGCCATCCCGGTGCTGGAGCATCCGGCGCCAATGCGGTCGAATGTGTCTTCACGCGAGCCACCCTACCCCAGTATCGAACATATGTTCGACAAATCCACTTACTCGATAGCCCGAGTCGGCGACACGGTCAGAGCAGCGGACCGGTCCTCATCGTGCGCAAGGACTTCCAGGCCATCGCCACGGCGGTCCGAGAAGTCGCCGCCCACAACGAAAAGCACTGACCACGCGCTTGCGACGACACCATGGTGGCCTGCCTCGACTGTGATTCATCCCTTATATCCGGATCGGTCGCACGTTGCGGAGCGGCACCGCCTAACCTGCCGGTGGCACAACAGTTCGGTTGGAAGGTGGCAGGAAGCGTGATCGGTACCCGGGCGAAGCTCGATGAGTTGGCCAAGATTCTGGAGATGGCCGCGGAACCGGCTGGGGAAGCCGGGGTTGCCAAACGGGACAAGAAGGGCATCCCCAGTGTTCGGCAGCGAGTG
This sequence comes from Nocardia sp. NBC_01503, assembly GCF_036327755.1. Classification (NCBI taxonomy): domain Bacteria; kingdom Bacillati; phylum Actinomycetota; class Actinomycetes; order Mycobacteriales; family Nocardiaceae; genus Nocardia; species Nocardia sp. NBC_01503. Next base: position 5,259,763 of record NZ_CP109596.1, on the reverse strand, counting down.
GATATGTTGCTGGACAAGGGGACCTTCATCGAGACGGGGGCATTGGCTCGGCAACCGGGACAGACCGATGCGCTCTACGGGGATGGGCTGGTCACCGGGCGCGGTTTGATCGGCGGGCGCCCGGTGGTGGTGATCTCTCACGATCAAACCGTGTACGGCGGATCGGTGGGCGTCACCTCGGCACAGAAGTTCATGCGCGCCTTGCAGTTCGCGTTCGACAATGCCTGCCCCGTGGTGACCATCAATGATTCGGGCGGCGCGCGAATTCAGGACGCGGTGGGGTCGCTGGCCTCGTTCGGCGATATCTCCCGGGTGCTGGAGAAGCTGTCGGGGTATGTGCCGCAGGTGTCGATCATTCTCGGAAAGTGCGCCGCCGGTTCGGTTTACGGTCCGATCAACACCGATGTGCTGATCGGCACCAAGGATTCGTACATGTTCGTCACGGGTCCGGATGTGATCAAGGCCGTCAATGGTGAGGACGTCAGCGCCGAGGATCTCGGTGGCGCGAAGGTGCAGGCCGAACGCGGCACCCTGCACCACGTGGCCGAGACCGAACAGGAAGCCTACGAGTGGGCGCGTAACTACCTGAGCTATATGCCGACCAGCTGCGTCGAACAGCCGCCGATCGTGAATCCCGGCCTGGAACCGGAGATCACCGATACCGACCGCGAGCTCGACAAGATCATCCCGGACTCCGATCGCGCCGGCTACGACATGCACGAGATTCTGCTGCGCATCTTCGACGACGGCGAATTCCATGAGATCCGTGCGGCTTTCGCCCCGAACCTGATCACCGGCTTCGCCCGCGTCGACGGTTTCCCGGTCGGTGTCATCGCCAATCAGCCGCTGGTGCTGGGCGGCGCCATCGACGCCGCCTGCTCGGACAAGTCGACCTACTTCATCCGACTCTGCGACGCCTTCAATATTCCGCTGATCTTCATTGCCGACACCCCGGGCGTGCTGCCCGGATTGTCGGAAGAGGCCGCCGGAGTGATCATCCGCGGCGGTCGAGTCCCCCGCGCGATCATCGAGGCGACGGTGCCGATCATCAATCTGGTGGTGCGCAAGTCATACGGCGGCGCCTACGGCATGATGGGGGCCCGCCAGGTGGGCGCCGATTTCAGCTTCGCCTGGCCGACCGCGCGCATCGCGGTCATCGGCGCGGAGAGCGCGGTCGACCTGCTCGGCAAGCGCCAGCTCGCGGCCATCCCGGAGGAGCACCGCGCGGCGGCACGCGAATTCATGGTCAACCAGTACAACGAGACGGTCGCCACCCCGTGGATCGCCGCCGAACGCGGCTATATCGACGCGGTCATCGAACCGGTCCGCACCCGTCTGGAGATCCGCCACGCACTGCGCCTGCTGCGCACCAAGCAGCCGCTCAAGCCGGAGTTCAACCCCCGCAAGCACTCCATCTACCCGATGTAATCCACTCGGGCACAATAGGATTCAGCGCACACGCGGGTACCGGAGATAGACCACGCGAGGCCACGGCGACTCGACCAACCTCAGGTCGAGTCGCCGCGCGAGCGGCGCGAGACCGGTCAGAAGTAGACGCCAGGGGTGCAGTAACCGGTGACGTATTGGCGGTCACCGTACCGAATGCCAGCTGGATCCCATTGGGCACCAAGCGATTCGACGAATGATCGGACCGCAGGCAGGTCGGCGCGGTCGGCCACCAGAATCAGATTGCCGTCTTCGGTGACCGAGCCGCCGCCCAGCGTGTCGCGTGCGGCGGGGTCGGCCAGTAGCGCGTCGTGCAGGCGGGTGCGGTCGACACCCGGGACCGTGACGGCGAATCCGTCGGCGCGGTCATCGGAGGCGGGCAGATACTCCAGCCCCAGCACGGCCTCCCGGTGGTAGCGCACGCGCAGATCGTCGGCGATCCAGCAGAGATTGTCGCGCCCGGTACAGGCCAACTCGAACCGGCGCGCGGGCTCATAGGTGATCTGCCGCGACTCCTGTGACCAGAAGACGCCGTCAATGGGCTCGGAATGCACGGTGAGCCCGAGTTCCATTGCCGCGGTGAGGTTCACCTCGATATCGAACTGCGTGAGCGGATCGTCCAGACGCGGATCGGCCGGATCGGTGATGGTGGCGGTATTCCAGGTGCCGAAGAGTTCGGCCGTGGGTTGTAGCGGGTTACCGGCCGCGCACGACCACGGGCCATAGGCCTGGGCGGCCCCCGAGCCCGCGGTCCCCGACCAGGCGGTGAAAAGCGCTCCGGTGAGCGTCGCGACGGCGGCGAAGGCGGCGAATCTGATGGTGATCATCGGTCGATCACCCCTCTCGTGAGGGTCGAAACAGCAGAGACGGTGATCAATCGGATTCTAGGCGGGCAGAATGTCCGTATGCGTATTTCGGTAGCTGCGGATGAAGACACCGGGGTGGCGGGGGCGCTGGTGACCGAATTGACCCGGCGCGGGCACGAGGTCTTCGTGCACGGGGCGCTGGAGCCCGATGAGCGCGATGACTGGGCCTGGGGCAGCGCCGCGGCGGCGTGGGATGTCGCGGAGGGGCGAGCCGAACAGGCCGTGGTGTGCTGCTGGACCGGAACGGGGGCGTCGATCGCCGCCAACAAGGTGCCGGGAATCCGGGCCGCGCTCTGCGTCGACAGCTATACCGCCGCGGGGGCGCGGCGGTGGAACGACGCGAATGTGCTGGCGCTGAGCCTGCGGCTGACCTCGCGGGCCCTGCTGGCCGAGATCCTGGACGGCTGGTTCGGCGGGGCCGCCAGCGACGACCCCGCCGATGTCGCCAATATCGAACACCTGGATCGGATCGCGGACTTCTGACCGCCGCTAGCGGGGTGGTTCGGCGAGATGCGCGTGCGCCGTGCGCAATTCGCGCTTGAGGATCTTGCCGCTCGGGTTCTCGGGCAGGGCCTCGACGAACGCCACGAACTTCGGCACCTTGAACCCCGCGAGCTGCTGTTTGCAATTCGTGCAGCACCCCGACCGGCATGATGCCGGCCCCGTAGTACCCCTTGCGCAGCGACGACAGATCGTACTTGTCGAAATCGGGATGCCGCAGCAGCGACAACCACACCGTCGGCGGGCAGAAGATTTTGGTGGCGCGCTCGGTTTCGACCGTGCGCAGCAGCGTCGCCGGATCCGGACCGGGGAGCAGAATGCTGGGCACCCAAATAGACGTCGGGCGCGCGTGGCAGCGCTGGCCCTGCCTAGTGAGTCTTACGTGTCCACGGATCGAACACCGCGAATCCTCGGCCCTGGAAATCCTTCACCTGCCGAGTTGCCACGGTCGCGCTATGCAGCAGCGCGATTGCGCTGATCTGCGCATCGAAAATCTCACTGACACCCGGAACGGGCCGCTTCTCCATCAAATGGGCATAGCAGACAGCGGCTCGGTAGTCGTACGGCAGCACTCGGCCTGCGTCGTGCAAAGGCGCGAATACCGCGTCCGCCACCGCCAAAAGAGCACGTTTCCGCTTACCTTCCGGCAACGGCATGATGCCCTGCGTGACCTCCTGCGTCGTGATCGCTGTCGTACAGAACTCATCGAGCGATGACACCCACTCGGCGACGTCCGGCGCTTTCTCGGGGGTCATCAACGCGGAGATGACGTTCGTGTCCAGGATGATCACGCTTCGACGTGCCTGTCCCTGATCGTCGGGTCCAGCCCTTCGGTCTCCATGGCCTCACGCAGGCTCGCCAATCGCTCGATGAGCGCGGCACCGGACAGCGGGTTCTCCGCCGGGTTCGGCTTTGTCGCGGCCTCGAGGATGTCGCGGGCCTCGGCTTCCATGGATTGCCCGTGCTCGCTGGCCCGGCGCCGCAGACGTTCCTTCACATCGGCGGGCAGCTTGCGGATTGTCAGAGACGCGAGAATCGGACGTTGCTCACGTCGTGTACGAGCAGCCATGGCGATCAGTCCTTCCCAGGTCAGGGGTGCAATCAATGATAGCGGTGCAGGCATTGCACGCACCGCGCCCGCTCAGGGAATGCGGACGGTGCCCGGCGCAATTCCCGGCGTCAGTCTCCTGCACTGCTCGACGTAGTTCGTCAGGTGGGTGGCGGCGAAATCCGCGGCCGACCAATCCGCTGCGTCGACGTCAGCGGTCCAGGCGTAGGTCCACGCGTAGATCGCCCGCTCTCCCGCGTGCACCAGAACCGGGGCCAGGTCGTATTCGTCGTCCTCGAACTCGTCCAGCACGCACCATTGCGTCCGGGTCAGGCCGGTGAGCAGAAAGCCTTGTGCGGCACCGGAATCGGCGTACACCAGGCCCGGGTACACTTTGCCGGGCAGGACCGCGACCCGCCGTCGCGGCAACTCTGCGGGCAGCAAGTGCGTTGTGCCGCCGATCAATTCGTGCAATATTTCCGGAAACCGCAGCGTCCCATAGACGAACAGCGGGGCGTCGCCGGCGGGCAACCGGCGCGCCCAGGGACGGCTACTCACCGGCCGATCGACCGGGCGAACAGTGCCGGGTCATGCGAATTGATGATGCTGAGTTGATGGCCCTGCAGCCGCCGGAGTTCACGGAGTCGGCGCTGATTCTCGCGATAGGCATCCCGCACGATCGCACCTTGTTCGTAGACGCGCACGGCGAACGGCGTATTCGGCTGCTCCGGATCGATGGTGCTGTCCACCAGGAAGGCATCCCCCGCGTGCAGCAGCCAGCCCCGTCCGCTGTCGATCGCGTAGCCGGTATGTCCGCGGGTGTGCCCCGCCAGCGGAACCGCGAGAATCTCGGGCGGCAAGCCGGGTAGATCCCGCACCGTGGTGAAGCCGAACCAGTCCTGGCCGCCCTCGACCTCGTTCACCATCCATTTGGGCCCGTGCTCCCACTGCTGTGCGCGATAGCGCAGGCGCTCGGACAGCGTGGGTGTGGCGGTGGCAGCGCGGAATTCGGGACCGTGCACATGCACGGTCGCCTCCGGGAAGTCGGTGAGCCCGCCGGAGTGATCGAGATCGAGATGGGTGAGCAGGATGTGCCGCACATCGCGCGGGTCGTAACCCAGCTTCTGAATCTGCCGGAACGCGGTCTCGGATTCGCGCAGTTTCACGCCCAAGGTGAATCGGCTCGGGCCCAGCATCTTCCCCCGGTCCCGCACACACCCCAGCCCGAATCCGGTGTCGACCAGCACGAGTTCGGTCCGGGTCTCGACGAGCAGGCAGTGGTCGACCAGGCCGAAGGCCATGGTGCCGCAGTTCAGATGGTGAATCCGCATGGGCTCGAGCGAACCAGACGCGCTCGAACCGGTCAATTGGAGCACGGCATGCCCGGTCAGTGCGGTCGGTGACTGCTGATGATCTCGGCCAGGCGTTCGTAATCCTCACCACGCGCGGTGGAGGCGCGATAGGCCAATCCGAGGGTGCGCCCGGGCGCGGGTGCGGCGAAGTGCGCGATATCCAAAGTGCCACGCGAGGTTTCGGCGGAGACCGCCATCTCCGGAATCAAGGTCACCCCGAGATCGCCTGCCACACACTGCACCACGGTCGCGAGCGAGGCGGCACGGGTGTCCCCCACCGCGCCGGGCTGCGCCTCATGGGTGCGGCACAGGTCCAGAGTCTGATCACGCAGACAATGCCCCTCGTCGAGCAGCAGCAGCGGAAGTGCGTCCATATCGGCGGGTTTCAGATCGCGACGGCCCGCGAACTTATGCCCGCGCGGGACGACCAGCACGAATTCCTCGGAGTAGAGCGGAATCTCGACCAGGCCGCTGGCATCGGCCGGGAGCGCCAGCAGCGCGACGTCCAGAACCCCGGAGCGCAGACCATCCAACAGACGCGCGGTCTGATCCTCGATCACATGCGGTACGAGTGCGGGCAGCTGCCTGCGTAGCTCAGGCAGCAAGGTGGGCAGCACATATGGGGCAACCGTCGGAATTATGCCCATGCGCAGCGTGCCGCCGAGTCCGGATCCGGCCGCCGATGCGACAAATCGGTCAGCGGCCTCGAGCGTCGCCATGGCTTGGGACAGAAGGCGTTTACCTGCGGGTGTGACCAATACCCGGCGGGTGCTGCGCTCGATCAGCTGTAGACCGAGTCCGTTTTCCAGTGATGCCAAAGCCTGCGATAACGTGGGTTGGCTCACGTTCAGCCGAGCCGCCGCGGTACCGAAATGGCGATATTCAGCAATCGCCACGAACGCACGCAGCTGCGAAAGGGTCGGCTGATAAGTTTGATCAGTCACGCCTATCAGTGTAGAGCGAACGATCGGCTTTACCTTTCACCCTAGTTTGGGCAAGATCGTTCGCGGCAGTCACGACACAATCGATTCGACTACAAGAGGAGCAAGCATGGCCCTGCTGACCATCGGCGACCAGTTCCCCGCCTACAACCTGACGGCAGTCATCGGCGGTGATCTCTCGAAGGTGAACGCTCAGCAGCCCGACGACTACTTCACCCAGATCTCGAGCGACGATCACGCCGGTAAGTGGCGGATCGTGTTCTTCTGGCCGAAGGACTTCACCTTCGTCTGCCCGACCGAGATCGCCGCCTTCGGCAAGCTGAACGAGGAGTTCGCCGATCGTGACGCCCAGGTGCTCGGCGCGTCCGTCGACAACGAGTTCGTGCACTTCCAGTGGCGGGCCCAGCACGAGGAGCTCAAGACCCTCCCGTTCCCCATGCTGAGCGACCTGAAGCGCGAATTGGCCGCCGCCACCGGCGTTCTCAATGCCGACGGCGTCGCCGACCGCGCCACCTTCATCGTGGACCCGAACAATGAGATCCAGTTCGTCTCCGTCACCGCCGGTTCCGTGGGCCGCAATGTCGACGAGGTGCTGCGCGTGCTCGACGCACTGCAGTCCGATGAGCTCTGCGCCTGCAACTGGAAGAAGGGCGACCCGACCATCAAGGCCGGCGAGCTGATGACCGCTTCGGTCTGATCTTCGCTTCTGATCAACCAAGCAGTCTCTGACCCAAAGGCTGTATCTAATTGAAGGACCGCGCGCTGTGACCATCGAGAACCTGAAGAACTCCCTGCCCGAGTACGCCAAGGACCTCAAGCTGAACCTGTCCTCGATCGCACGCACCACCGTGCTGACCGAGCAACAGCTGTGGGGCACCCTGCTCGCGTCGGCGGCCGCCACCCGTTCGGCCACCACGCTGCGCGAGGTCGCCGAGGAGGCCGCCGACATCCTGTCCGAGCAGGCGTACAACGCCGCACTGGGCGCCGCCTCGATCATGGGCATGAACAATGTCTTCTACCGGGGCAAGGCGTTCCTGGACGGTAAGTACGACGATCTGCGCGCGGGATTGCGCATGCAGATCATCGGCACCCCGGGTGTGGAGAAGGCCGATTTCGAGCTGTGGTCGTTCGCGGTCTCCTCGATCAACGGCTGCCAGCACTGCCTGGAGGCGCACGAGCACACCCTGCGTGAAGAGGGCGTCTCGCGCGAGGTGATCTTCGAGTCGCTGCGCGCCGCCGCGATCGTGGCCGGTGTCGGCCAGGCCGTGGCGTCGACCGAGGCGCTGGCCGCGGCCGCCGTCTGATCGGTCGGAATCCGACGTAGTACGAGCGGGGCCGCACACCGTCAGGGTGTGCGGCCCCGCTCTCGTCGGTGTGGGCGGTCCGCGCATGGCCGTTATGCGCGGTGAACGGTCGATGTGACGTTTGCCAATAGATAGCGGAAATTGGGTCACCGGTTGGCAACGTTGCCCGTTTCATCCCGTTTGGGCACCTAGACTCCCCCGCATGCCCCCGCGCCCCCGGACCGCTGCCCGACACCGCTGGCGCAAATTCCTCGCCACTTCGGTGGTGCTCGCCGCGGTCGCCGCGATCGGATTCACACTCTGGAGCAATCAGCGGGCGGAGCCCGCGCAACAGCCCCCGGCGGCCGATCCGACCGGTACGCCGCTACCCGACGCACAGCGGGCGCGCGGAGATCTGGATCGGCTCACCATCGCCTGGAATCGCAATTGGGAATCCTACGATCGCAATGCCTTCGGGCCCGGCTGGTCCGGACGCGGCGGAGAGCCCACACTCGCGGACGGCTGCACCGCCCGCGAGGATGTGATGAAACGGGATCTGACGGAAGTTCGCCTGGCGGACAGTAATTCGTGCACGGTGTTATCGGGCGTACTCGTCGATCCGTACGCCGGGGAGCGCCTGCCGTACGACCGGTTCAAGGCATCGGATATCGAGATCGATCATGTGGTCGCGCTCGGCGACGCCTGGCGTTCGGGAGCCTCGCAGTGGAGTGCGGAACAGCGTGAGCGATTCGCCAATGACGTCGGCAATCTGCTCGCGGTACAGAAGCAGGCCAACCAGGACAAGGGCGCCAAGTCCCCGGATCAATGGCGGCCGCGCACCGCGTACTGGTGCGATTACGCGCGGCGCTGGGTGGCGATCAAATCCCGCTGGGGTCTCACCGTCCAGGCCACCGAGAAGAGCGCACTGGCCGACATGCTCGGGACATGTTCCCCTCCCGTCGCTCGATAACCGGCGGTAAGCTCGGCTCCCATGGGCACTCCCGAAAGTGATGGCGCACAGATCGAAGTGGTTCGCGTGTTCACCGATGCGGCCGGCCGATTCGGTAATCCGCTGGGCATCGCCCGCGCCGCCGATGTCGAGGGCGTCGATCATCAGGCGCTGGCGGCACGGGCCGGATACAGCGAAACCGTGGTGGTGCAGGACCCGTCGAACGGGCGCACCGGTATGCGCATCTACACCCCCGCCATCGAACTGCCCTTCGCCGGGCATCCGACCGTGGGCACCGCCTGGTGGCTGTTCATGCAGGGCAATCCCGTCTCGGTGATCGATGTACCCGCGGGGCCGGTGGATGTATCGGTCACCGATGGCATGACCTGGGTGCGAGCACGCTCGGAGTGGGCTCCCACCTTCACTTTTCATCAGTTCGACGACCTGAACGAGCTGGCCACCCTGGACCCCGGCGATTTCACCGAGGGATCGCACTATGTGTGGAACTGGACCGATGAGGCGCGCGGTGCGGTGCGCACGCGAATGTTCGCCCCCGCCATGGGAGTTCCCGAGGATGAGGCCACCGGTGCGGCCGCCATCGCCCTGACCGCCAAACTGCGGCGCGGGCTGTACATCACCCAGGGTTCGGGATCACAGCTGTTCACCGAATGGGATTCGGACGGCTGGGTGCGTCTGGGTGGCCGGGTGGTCGAGGACCACCCGGTCGTCATCTGATCAGCCCAGGGCGGCGGCGAAGCCTGCCGCCATATCGGCGACCTGCTCCTCGGTGATCACGAAGGACGGCGAGATCTGCAGTGCGCCCTGACCGGCGGCGCGACCCGAGATGCCGTGCGCGCGCAGGGTTTTGACGAACGGCATGGCCTCGGCGGGATCGGCGAGCTGGACCGCGGCGACCGCGCCCAGACCACTGCGCACCTCGGCGACCCGGGGGTGCTCGGCCAGCGGCGCGAAGTGCTTGTGCAGCAGCGCTTCCAGGTTCTTGCTGGCGTCGAGGAGGTTCTCGCGCTCCATGATGTCCAGGTTGGCCATGGCCGCGGCCGCGGCGGCGGCGTGGCCACCGTAGGTGTAACCGTGCCGGAACCAGGTGCCACCGGCGAAGAACGGTTCGGCGATATGCGGGGCGATGAAGACCGCGCCCATCGGGATATAGCCGGAGGTGAGGCCCTTGGCGGTGGTCATGAGATCGGGCTGCAGGTCGAATCGCGAGGAGGCGAACCAGGATCCGCCGATACGACCGAAACCGGTCACGACCTCATCGGCGACGAAGAGGATGTCGTGCTCGCGGCAGATCTGGCGCACCTCGGTGAGATAGCCCTCGGGCGGCAGGTACACCCCGCCCGCGCCGATGATCGGTTCGGCGAAGAAGGCGGCGATACGATCCGCGCCGACCTCCTCGATGAGCGCGAGCAGCGCCTTGGCGTCATCCCAGCCGATGGTGCGGGCGTCCGGCATGAACTCGCCGTAGCCCTCGTGGTTGACCGGGATGCCCGCGAGCGAGGTGCCCGCCACATGCATGCCGTGGTACGCCTTCTGCCGGCCGACCACAATGGTCTTGCCGGGCTTGCCCTGCACATTCCAGTAGCGGCGGGCCAGCTTGACCGCGGTATCGACGCCGTCGGAGCCACCGGAGGTGAAGAAGATCTTGCTGCCCGGCACCGGGGCGATACCGGACAGGCGCTCGGCCAGATCGCGCAGCACCGGCGAGGCCAGGTCACCGAAGTTGGAGTAGTGCGCGATATCGGTCAGCTGCGAGGCGACCGCATCGGCGATCTCGCGACGGCCGTGGCCGACATTGGTGAACCACAGACCGGCGGTGGCGTCCAGGTATCGGGTGCCACCCTCATCCCAGATATAGGCGCCCTCACCACGCGCCACCACGAACGCGCCACCACTCTCGACGGCACCCATATCGGCGAAGCCATGCCACAGCGAACCCATCCCGCACCTCCGTCACACCGACACCGGCGACCCCTTCCCGGGCACGCCGCACACCCCACCATCACACCATCACGACCGTGAACAGCGCGAACGACCCCCGTCCAGCCGCAGGTCGCGGCACCGGACCGAACGCTCGAAAGGTCAGTGCGCGGCGGCGAGGACGAGCATGTACGCCGTCCCGACATCCATCACCAGATGCGGCACCACCGCCGTGGGACCGGTGCCCACCGGATGCGGGAACATATGCCGCAGCGCCCGGCGCGACCACGGCACCGCCATGACCACCGCGTCGGCGGTGAACAACGCGGCCAGGGTGAGCATCAAGCCGGGGGACGGGCCACCATCCATCGGCATCCCGTGCTCAGCGTGCCCGCTCATCGCGTACAACATGGCCCCGGCGGCCAGCAGGTGATATCCGATCGCGGTCACACTCACGCTGCGCCACCGCATAATTCGCGCCATGAGCAGGGCCGCGTACACCACCAGCATGGCCGTCAGCACACCCCGCAATGCCCGGGGATCGGCGGTGGCCGGAAACACCAGCATGGCCAGCATGACCATGCACATCAGCAGATGCGCCGCATCCGACTCCTGATCGAGCCCGCGAATCCCATTCCCCACGAACATATTTCCGCGTCCCGGGGTGAGACCTCCCCAACCGGACGCGAGGGCTGCCCGAGGCGACGCGGTGCTTCCCCGCACCATCGCGTCGCCACCGATACCCTCGCTGAACTCGGCGATCTCGGCGGCCGGGCGCACCGCGGCCAACCGCCCCAGCACAATCACCACCGCGACACCGAACGCCGCTGCGATCACCCACCGCAGCGCCCCATACTCCTGCACGAATCCCGTCACACCCCACCACCTCTCAGCGCGGAGTCCCGATCTCCCTCCATGGTGGCATCCACCTACGACATCGGGCACCGCCCTAGCCCTGCCCTTCCTCGGCCGGATACCGCCTCGCACTCCGCTAAAAGCACACAAATCACCCACGGTCACTCCGGAATTCGCGGTTAACGTGGGTGCATGCGGCAGGTCTGGATGATGTGGGGCGATGTCCTCACGGTGTGGGCACTCGGGATTCCGGTGCTGATCGGTGGAGTGTGGCTGGTGGTCCGACTGCGCCGGGGGCAGCCGCACGCCGTGCGAAACACGGTGGCGGAGGCCGGAATTCTGGGCGGCACGCTCCCCTGGCTCTGGATGATCCTCACCCCGACGGGCAGACCACGTGAGATAAGCCTTGTCCCGCTGACCGACCTGTTCGAAACCCTGACCGACGACCCCTTCCAAGCCTTCGTCCAGGTCGGCGCGAACCTGATCGTGTTCCTGCCCCTGGGGTTCCTGCTCCCGCTGCGACTGCCTCGATTCGGGGGCGTCCGGCGCATGTTCCTGTTCGGCGCGGCCTTGTCCGCCCTGCTCGAAACCGCGCAGTACGTACTCGATCTCGGCCGTGTCTCCTCGATCGACGACGTCCTCATGAACGCCGCGGGCGCGGCAATCGGCGCGTGGCTGGCCCGCGGTCCGTTCGCGCACTGGACCGCGCCCTCGGATTCACCGCATTCGGAAGATGGGACCGCGCGGACGGAACGGGAGCGACGCACCGGCCGGGATGAGGAAGGCGTGTTCGTGGCGAACTCTGATCAAATTCAGCGCGCGATCCCACGGCCGCGATATCTCCCGCTTCCCGCGCGTCACATCCCGCCCGGCGACCTCGAGCGACTGCCGCGCGGCCTCGCTGATCCCGATCGCGAAATGCCGACTGTGATCACAGTTCTCGGCGGTCTCCGCTCTTCCCGATTCCGGGCGCACCCCATAGGAACACCGGCCGCACCACCGCGACATGCAGCGGCAACTCCGGCAACTGGTCCGGGGTCACCGTGACAGCCGCTTCCATCGATCCCTTTCATCGGTTTTACGAGAACTCGGAGATTCGGACCGAGTGCACCGCGCGGGCCAGCGATTTTCTCATCAGCGGTGGTCGTGAGCAGGTGTCCGCACCGTCGCCGACAGCGGCGGGGCGATGTCCTCGAGTGAGCGGCCCTCGGCGTCGACGGCCAGGCGGTAGGCGATCAGGCCACCCGCGATCATCACGGTCGCACCCACCAGGTAGCCCAGGAACAGCCCGATCGGATAGGTGCCGTCGCCGATCAGCGCGCCGTAGACGACCGGGCCGAGCGCGCCGAAACACTGTGCGATGGCGAAGAATACGGCGATCGCCTTGGCCCGCACCTCGAGCGGGAAGATCTCACTGACGGTGAGGTAGGCGGCGCTGGCACCGGCCGAGGCGAAGAAGAAGATGACGCACCAGCAGATGGTTTGGGTGATGGCGTTGAGTGCGCCGCTGTAGAACAGGCACGCCGAGAACGCTAGCAGGACGCCGGACAGGATATAGGTGCCCGCGATCATGACACGGCGGCCGACGGTGTCGAAGAAGCGTCCGATCAGCAAGGGGCCCAGCAGGTTTCCGATGGCGAAGGCGATGAGGTAGAGGGGTGTGGCAGTGGCGGGGACATCGTAGAACTTGCCCAGGACCAGCGTGTAGGTGAAGAAGATCGCGTTGTAGAGGAAGGACTGGCTGATCATCAGGCTCGCACCGAGGATGGCACGGGAAGGATACTCGCGGAACAGGATTCGGGTCAGCGCCCGATAGCCGATCTGATCGGTGGGCGTGATATCCATGGCCCGCGATTCGTCCACGGGCGGTAGCCGCACTCCACTCGCCGTCACTTCGCGTTCGATGGCGCTGATCGATACCTCGGCGTCTTCGGATCGGCCATGCATGATCTGCCAGCGCGGGCTCTCCGGAAGGTTGCGCCGCACCAGCACGATCACCAGACCCAGCACCGGGCCGATGAGGAAACCGAGCCGCCATCCGAGGTCCAGGCTCACCTGATTGAGCAGGATGTAGGCACCCAGTGTGCCGAGAATCGCACCGGCCCAATAGGTTCCGTTGACAGCGATATCCACGCGGCCGCGATATCGCGCCGGAATCAGCTCATCGATGGCGGAATTGATCGCGGCGTACTCGCCGCCGATACCCATACCCGCGATGAACCGGGTCAGGTATAGGAACGCCAGCCATCCCGGCCCGCTGCCGAGGGTCAAAGCGGTGAATCCACTACCGATCAGGTAGATACCGAGCGTAATGATGAAGAGTCTGCGACGGCCGAGCCGATCGGACAGGCTTCCGAAGATCAGCGCACCGGCGACCTCCCCGGCGAGATAGATGGTCGCCAGGAAACCGACGGCCGCCGAAGACAGATGTAAGGCTTCAGGTTCGGTGAGCGTATCCGCGACCGCGCTGGCCACGGTGATCTCCAGCCCGTCCAGAATCCACGCCACCCCGAGCGCGATCACCATCCGAGTGTGAAATCTCGACCAGGGCAATCGGTCGATCCGCGCCGGTATCAAGGTCCGTACCGCACCGGCCGCGCCGGTCACTTCCGCCATGACGACTCCTGTGTCCGAACACATTGCGGAAGGAACCCTAGCCCCGGGGACCGGCGACCTTCAGCCCTGGGAACGGCGGCATATCATCGGGTTCGATCGAAAGACGATGACGGAAGCGGTTTTTCGAGTCCCAGTGGGTCTTGCCCCGTTGCAGTTCGGCATAGTTGTCCCCGTAGTAGAGGCTGCGCCAGGGCGTCGCCGAGGTGTTCCGGACCGGGTAGCCAGATCCGGATCCGGGTAGTTGATGTAGCTGCCGCCGTTGTGTTCACCGGGAAGTGGATCCGTTCTCGCTGAGGATCACTTCGAACTATCACGGATAGTCCTGTGCGGCAAGCCCTTCCCGCTGAACGCCGACCAACGGCAGTCCATTTGATACGGGGATCCACCGACACCAGATCTGGTCTTCCTGCCGACATCACGTGCTCCCGATCAGTCGACCGCATCCGGGTAATCAGCACCTTCCCAACCGTGGGCACCCCCGGCTGCCACCCGTTCCCGGGACGCCGCTCACGCCTTCCCACGGCTGGGAATCGGTGTATGGCGAATGTGCCCGGAATTGTCCTTAGCATCGGCTGACGCAGTAGGGCATACGGCTGACGTCGCGAGGATTCACCGCACGCTACTGATCGAGTGAGACCGGTCGATGATCGTTCCGGATCGCCTTCGGGTGGAAACGGCAGGTGTGCTTGACCCTCTCATTCGGTGCCGCCTTGAACATGATCAGGAGGCAACTCGCCACCGCCATCGCCAAGACCGGCGAACACCGCGCCGGGCTTCCTCCGCTCATCAATGAAATGAGAGCCGGGGTGCGCGCCCGCGAAATGGCCGACGCACCCAGGGGTTTCGCCGAATTCGAGAACACAGCGCCCGCCAACTGGGCAACGACGATCCGGCAGGCATCGGATTCGACCTACGCCCGGGGTCGCGATCTCAGCGGCACCATGGATGTCTCCCACCTGCGCAGCAAATTACGCACCACGCTGGATGACCTCAGTGATCCGGGCTTGGGGGAGATCTACCGCCTGCAGGGCTACGACCGCGTGCCCGTACTGACCGATGCCCAAGGTGTGGATTCGGTCGTCGCGGCCGGCGGGCACGAGTTCTTCCGCGGCGTGACCGATCCGCGTTTCGTCGAGGAATTCAAGACCGGCCCATATTTCCCCGGGCTTGCGGCCGAGGGAATCATCACCGGCAACGGCACCTATGTGACAACCGTGCGCGAGGTCGCGCAGCACTACGCCGACGGCAATCCCGCCGGTGTCATCCGGATGGCGCTGCGGCCCGACGCGCGGATAACCCACTACCGCGATCTGTATGCCGAGCACTCCACCTCGACGTTGAGGGCGGCGGCAGAGCGCAGGCGACTCGAAGCCATGGAGCAAACTCCCGCGGTCACCGCCCGCCTGAAGGAGTTGTCGGATGAGTGGTGGGTCAACTCCGATATGGGTCGGTTCGCGGCGTCGCGGGGCTACGACGCGTACGAGACCAACGGCGGCTATTTCGGCTATGACGACCGGTACTGGGTGGTGCTCAACCGCAGCGCTCTGGTGGTGGAACGATGAGCGATTCGGTCGGCCACACCTCCCGGGCTCGCTGCCCGATCGGGTTCCGGCACTGAGTCAGAACCTGCGCTCGGTGGGGCGAAACGTTTCGCTCAGCCTGTTGTAGGCGGCGCGAACGTCAACCGGTACCTCCTGCGGGACGATATGGCCTTCGGCGGGATACTCGTCCAGGCGTTTGATCTCGCCCATGATCGCCGCGGTGATGCGGCCTGGCGGCTTCACCAGCGAGGGATCGTCGCGCATTCCATAGCGCAGGTAATTCTCCACGGAGACATCGGCGGTGACCATCGCCACGTGCTCCACATCGGGCCCCTGTTTCATGATCGTGCCCCATACGCGCCGAGAATGCTGCGGGGTGCACACCGCGACGATCGATCGCACGCCTCGGCCCTGTTCACGGAGCAATGCCAAGGAATTGGCGGCGTTCTCGCCGGTATTGCGGGCCAGATGATCCTCTATGACGCGATGGGATCCCAGACCTATTCGCTCCGCGCCCGTCCTGAACCGAACGGCTTCGGTGGTGATCGCACCGGTGCCCGGGCGGCATAGCCGGAGAACACGGCGGGCGTTCTCTCCAGGCCGCGGTCACGGACAAGGTTGGCCAGGACCGCCGCGCCGCCGCTGTCCGAGCTACCGAACATCACCACACCCGCGTAGTTCCGCTCGGAATCGAAGGCCCATTTGGGGTCGTGACGCAGATAGTCCCAGACCGTCCCCAGATCCACCATCGCCCGATCGGCGTCGACGCCTCGGGCCCGCAGATCGCTCAACCAAGTGGCGTACGCGGCTTCGGCGCGGCCGCCGACAACCTGATCATCACGTATCAGGGCGCGACCAGCGGAATCGACGGGTATCGCGATCCCGGTGTCGGCGCGGACCAGAAGCCCGGCCGACTCCCGGGTCCCGGTGGCAATGTCACGCAACTGTCGACTGATACTGGACGCGCCGGTGCTCAGCGCCTGTGTTGTGCTCTCAGCGGCCTGTCGTGCGACGGCCGCCGCCTCAGCCGCACCCGGCACGATCGACACGGTCTGCTCACCTCCGTAGCCCCCCGAACCATGACCGACGGCTCGCCGTGGCCGTCGGCATTCCGAGCCCATCGGTACCCGGCGAGTCCTTACCGCGGTCGACGGCACCGCACGGACCGAGGAGCGCTAGTCGGTGGCTCTGTGCCGCATTGCGTCGAGAACGGTCGTGCCGAGGACGGTGAGGGATCCGGCTGATTCCAGGAGGGCGATGCCTTCGGCGGTGAGCGCTCGGACTTCGGCGTGCCGGTCGGCGGCGGCAGCGGCGGCGGATCCCGTCGCGATGGTGCGCTGGGCCTGCCAGAAATCGGTGAGGGCGAGGTGCGCGTAGGTGCTGTGCAGCAACCCCTCGATCGGGCGCGGATGCGAGAAGCACGGTGGGTGGTAGCGCGGTTCGATATCGGCGCGGTCGTACAGTTCGAAGGCGTCCATCATCGCGCCGAGCTTCACATGCTGGAATTCGTGTACCAGCAGCTCGGCCAGGGATTGCGGATTCAACTGCCGGGCCGCGATCCCCACCGCGCCGAATGCCGTTCTGGCCGAAGCGCTTCGGTCCGTGGGGCCGTCCGGTCGCAGCGGCAGAATCGTTCGCAGACCCACTCGCAGGCCGGGCAGATACGCGGGCAGGTGGGTTTCGATGAATTCGAGAGCGCCAGTGAACGCCCGCTGCCACTGCCGCGCCTCGGCTGCTGTCAGTCGTCCGGTCGGTTCGATCTCGCTGCCGATATAGGGCAGTGCGCGATACGGATCGGTGTCCTCCAGGGTGACGGTCAGATCGCCATGGGTGAGCGTGCGCACCGGCTCGTCCAGCGTGACCCGGCAGGTATCGATCCATACGGTCTCGGCGGCTCGCAGCGCACCGAACAACGGTAGCGGCGCCTTGCCATCACGTACCGGCACCGGTAGTCGCAGATCGATACCGGCCAGGATCGCCGCACTCGCCGCGACCGCCTCCATATGGTGCACGTCGGCGGCGATGAACTCCCCGCGACTGATATTCCCGAGCAGCGTCGATGCCCACACCCGGGTGTACGGGTGGGCCAGTACCTGCGTCACCGCCTCGGGGGCCGAGGCGTCCAAACCCAACAGCACACCCCACGCGGCGGTGAAGCGCGCATCGTCGCGCGGGCCGAATGTACCTACCGCCGAAAGTAATTCGCGCTGCACCGAGCCCTGCGCACGCACCAGCCAGCGGACGGTTTCCGCATCGCCGAAACCCGCTGCCAGCTGGGCGAATCGCTCTTCCGGAAGACTAAGCGTGGATGTCATTTCCCACCTTCACACGCTCGTCGAAGGCGGCCCGATGCGCCCGGGCCGCGTCCAGGGCAGCGCTTTCCGCTTCGGCGTCGACCGGTTCGGCGAGCCACGGCCGCACGGTCGCGCTCATACCCGCGGCGAACCGATCCCCCAGTGGGGTCAGCGATCCGGAGCCCTGGAGCTGGCGAATGGCCTCAGCGGTCATCAGGCGCCACCGCACGAACTCCCGCTCGGATGCCTGACGCTGCGCGCCTTCGGCCAGGGTTCGATGCACCCGCCAGAAGTCGGTCACCCCGATATGGGCGTAGGTGCCCTGCAACAATCCCTCGATCGGCCGCGGATCCGGTCGCCACGGCGCGTAATACCGCGGCTCGGTATCGGCGCGGTCGAACAAGGCGAACATATCGAGAATGGCGCCCATCTTCACATGCTGGAACTCGTGGATCAGCGGCAGCGCCGCCGAGACCAGCGCCGGTCGCAAGGCGATGCCGACCGCACCGAAAGCCGCACGCAGCGAGGCGCTTCGGTCATAACTGTCCTCCGGCTCCATGGGCATCACCGCACGCAAGCCGGCCCGCAGGCCGGGCGCGTACCCGGGCAGATGCGCGTCGATGAAATCGATTCCCTCGGCGAAAGCGACCTGCCACCGCTGCGCCTCGGCATCGCCGAGCCGGTCCGCCGCGAAGCTGTGGCCGATCCGATAGGGATCGGTGTCCTCCAGCGGGACGGTCAGATCGGTGGCCGTGAGCAGGCGCACCGGATGCAACAGGTCCAGGTCGTCGATCGACCCCGTTTCGATCCATACCTGTTCCTCAGCACCGGCTTTCACCGCACCGAAGGTGGGCAGTGGCGCGATGCCGTCGCGGACCGGAATCGGCAGTCGCAGCTCCCGTCCCGCGTGCAGGGCCGCGCTCGCGGCGACGGCTTGCAGATGACGGACGTCCGCGGCCACCAATTCGCCCTTGCTGACACCCTCGAGCAGAGCGGTGGCCCACACCCGGGTGTACGGATGCGCCAGCACCCGCGCCACCGCCTCGGGCGCCGAGGCGTCCAGCGAGACGAGCACATCCCATGCGGCCGTGAAGTTCTCATCTTTCTGCGGCCCGAATCTGCCTACCCCGGCGAGCAATTCGCGCTGGAGTGACGACTGCGCCTGGGCGAGCCAGTTGATGGTCTCGGCATCACCGAAACCCGCTGCGAGTTGGTCGAATTGGCTATCGGATAAGCTGTGGGCAGCGGCGGTGGCGCCATGCGCGGCGGTCTGCGCGCCACCTCGTCCCGCGGCGGCTTCTGACTCGGCCACGTGGTCGATCATCTCCTTCAAATCGGAGCAGTAGACGGAGGGGTTGTCGAAACCGGCGCCCGGGCGATAGCGATCCGGGTAGAAACCGCCGCCGCACACCTGAACCACCGGACAGGATTTGCAGATCGCGCTGACACCGTCGATACCGTCCCGGCGCACCGTGATTCCGGGAAGCACGGCCGCCTCGTCGAGGCTGTTGTCCCACACATCGAGTCCGGTCGCGGCCGCGCCCTCGTAAGCGGTCTTGAGCGAATCGACCTGCTCCAGCGAGCCATCGGTTTCGATGACCAGCAGATCCACCTGATCGAGACCGATGGCCTCGGCCGAGCTCGGGCGGCCGTACATGGCCGCCACCACCGATTCGAAGGTGCGCAGCGGAACCGGACGGCCGTCGGCGTTCCAGGCATCGAAGACCGCGATGAGCCACCGCCCGTATTCGCCGCCGCCCTGCTTCGGGTTGTCCGGATCGCGCGGTGACCGCAGACCGGGCGGCTGATGTTCCCAATTCGAGTGCGGCATAATCAGATCCATGCGCGGGGGATCCTGGGCAAGCAGGCCGCGATAGACGGCGACGGGATCGTTGGCGATATCCACCGTGCACAGCAGGCCGGAGAACAACGCGCGGTACCGCGGCTTGCGCAGCAGCTCCAGGCTCGCGCTCACTCGGTCGTAACTGCTGCGGCCGTTGCGGTACAGCCGGTGCCGGTCATTGGCGGCACGATCACCGTCAAGCGAAACACCTACTCGCACATTGTATTCGGTGAACAGGTCGAGAAATGCCGGGCTGAGCAGGACCCCGTTGGTGTGGATGTGCAGATTCAGCCGGGCCACCGGAGCGATGGCGGTGTGCAGCGTGGCGAGGAATTCCCGGGTGCGATCGACGCCGAGCAAGAGCGGTTCGCCGCCGTGCAGCACGATGGCGACCTCGGGAAGTTCATGGGCTGCGGCATGTTCGGCGATGCGGAACGCAATCCGGGTGGCCGTCGCCGGGGCGAGCCCCATCGGGCGGCCACGCCAGGACTGGTCGGCGTGCTCGTACATGTAGCAGTAGTCGCACGCCAAGTCACACCGGCTATGCACCTTGATCACAAACTGACGAAACGGAAGCGGTTTACGGTTCATGGGATAGCCGGTGCGGTATTTCGGATCACATCATCGCGGAGCTGAACGAGATGCCGGTGGTGGAGGAGTGGGCCAGATTCGACAGCAGCTCGGGCAGGCTCTGCCCGGAGAGCTGACCCAGCGGAGCGTCGCGCAGATCGGTCACGGCGGACACCACAGCGCGGTCGTTCGTGTTCATAGGAGAGCTACCTTTCAATTGAAAACTATTGGCGTGCAAGGCAAATGGTAGGCAGCGGCGGCCGGGTAACTTTCCCAGCGGTGGGAGCGACAGCGCCAGGCCGAAAGATCCCCAGCGACGGGAACAGCGGGGAAGACGACGGTGGTTAGCATCGCTGTCGACCGATCCGGAACCCATTGGCAAGGAAATCTCGTGGCACCCGAGCCGATTGATCAACAGAATCCCTCGCCGGAGCAGAAGGAGACCAAGGGCGACGGCGACAAGCCGACGCTCTGGATGGATCCGAAGAATTTACCGACGACCGTGAACGAGATATTCAAGGCCGCTTTTCACCTCTCCGATTGGATGGATCCCGCGGACAATCTTCTCCCGGCCGACTTCGGGGACATAGTTTTTCAACTGAGAAATTATCATACGGAGATGGACCGACTGAGGAAAAGCGCCGAAAAAGACTGTTCGGCATTGGCATATTCTCTGACCGACAAATTGAATACCTATCACATCACTGACACCGACGGCGGCGCCGCGGTTTCGAGCGCGCCTCCACCGAACGCGTCGATGCCCATACCCACGGTACAGCCTCCTGTAACCGTCATGCCGACCCAATAGCCGAAAGCGAACAGCATTGGTTAGCTGGTATTCGGACAATGTCACCCTCCTGCGTTCACTGCTGGATCAACTCGGCCAGATCGCAGGCGAACACTGCACATCAGATGCCCTGAAATCAGTGATCAGCCTCGCATACGCCTTTCCGCGGCCGAAAGGAATAGCCGACTCGCTTCGCTATCAGGCGAAGATATATCAAACCAGAGCCGAAAGCGCCGGACATTCTTTGGATTATCTGAAGCCGATGACGTCATCGGAAATATCGTCCGTATGGCGCGGAGACGGGGCAGTCGGCGCAGGTCAGGCCGTAGACGCATTGAACACTCGAACCAAGAGCATTCAGACTCGATTTCAGACCGGCAACCTGGGACTCAGAAATTGGGCGGATACCCTGGAAGCAGCCCAGAAGAGTTATGACTCCGGCCGCAGGGCTTTGGACTCGGTCATAGAAATGTTCCGGAAAGCGGACAATGATTACGCAATGCCAGCCAAGAAGAACATCATATCCATGGCTCAGGCATGGCAAACCACCCATGACGGCATCAAAACCCTGCACGACACCGCCCATCAGGTCGACCAGGGGATGACAGCCATTCTCGACGCGCTGAAGACGGACCATAGCAATTACACGATCGGAGATCCGCGCAGACCGCGTATCCCGCACGACGATACCTTCATCTACAACACGAAGAAAGGCGGATTCCAGGACTGGCTGAACAAGCAGAAGTGGCAGGCGAAGCTGCTGGGCGGTGAGTATGTGAAATCCGAATTCGACGATGCCAGCGCGATGTACCGGCACTACTGGGAAAACAACGGCAAGCCAATGGAATTCGACTACGACGAAGGATATCGCGAGGACAAGGGCATTTCCGAGTCCGTGGATACGGAGATCGCTCGTGCCGCCCTGGCGGCCGACGCCTTCGCCAAGGACGGCAATCGTAACTTCAAGATCAATGGTGATCCGCGCACGGCGGGCACTTCCACTGAGAATTGGCAGAAGACCATCGGCGGATACCAGCAGTGGAGTCACGCCAATGTCCGTGTCGAAGGCAAGAAGGTCATCATGGACATCACCGTGGAGGCACAGGACTACTATGACTTCGACAAGGGCAAAAGCGATGTCGCCACCGGCGTAAAGGATTCGGAGAACGGTCGATTCACCGAGCTCGGCTGGGCGAAACCCTTCGAATCACACGGCAGCCTGACCCGAACCGTCTCCTGGGATATCGGGCAACCACCGACAACCGCCACGACGACCGCCGGCTCGACGCCGGACCGGAACCCCGGCCGCGAAGACCGCTCCGATAGTCGCGGCGACGGCGATAACGCGATCACCCCGGACAACAACCGGAATACCGGTGAGGCTCGGCCGAAGTGACGATATCGGGTCAGATCTCGGTGAGAGTCACCACCGGGCCCCTGGCGTCCGTGACCGGCTCGTACACCTTCGTGACGCACCACGATTGTCCAGCGAATGCGATCCGGTCGCCTTCCCGAACGGTGATATGGCGTTGACCCTCACGATCTTTGAGAAACAATCGCGCCGCGTATCGTCCATTCGCCTCGGTGACATGTTTTCCACCGATGACATTTCCGAAGCCCCAGTCCGAAGGAATGGCGAGATGGATGGTGATGGTACTGACTTGTCCGTCGCTCAATTTTCAAACCTAACTCAGCGTTGTATAAACCGGATGATAGAGCTTCAAGAACGTACCGGGACTCATCGGTTCCGGATGGTCATATCCCCATGGGTTCCGCAGTTCGATCTTGTCACCAACGACGCGTTCCACTCCGTATGCATGGTTCGCATATACACCATCCGGATAATCCACTCCCTCTACCGTCGATCGACTGGCCACAATAACCGGCTTATTACTGTCGAGTTGGCCTTTGACCTCCGACAGCAGATCCCGGTGCCCGGGCGGCAGATCCCTGACCACAGCCTCCTCGCCGGTGATTCTCGCGAGCAGGTTAGCCTCCTCGGCGGGGCTCGAACCCACCCCGATTCGGTTATAGCCGAGCGGCGGCGTGCTGGGCGAGGACAGCAGCAGCCCCTTGCGCCGCCGGGCGCTGTCGACCCCCGGTTTCAAGCCCCGCCATCTCAGATCCCAGATCGAATGTCTGACCGTATCCCAGGCGCGGTCCTCGCCCGCAGCGGCTTTCTCCAGCAACGAAGGCCAGGAACAGTCGTCCGATCGGGCCCCGATCGGCGGACCAGGCGGACCGTTCCTGGTATGCGGGAGTTCATTACTGACTCGGAAGGTGGTCGTCTTCCCGGTAGGCCGTAACGTGGTCCCATCATTTAGGTGTTCGATATTGTGGAAAGTGATGTCGAACGTCCCGTCACTGCGTTCGCGAATTGCTCGCTGGATAGCCTCCGGCCGATGCTTTCCAACGGCGCCGATGACGGCGATCAGCCCACAATCGCCAATTTGTCCCTGCCGCACCTGTTCACGTGTAGGCGGACCCGCGAAGACCGGCAGGTCACTCGGCCGGTACTCGACTCTATTCGTATTGGAATATCTTCGATTGAACGCCGGGCGGTGCACCTCGACGACCGCGTCGAGCGTTCCCGTTCCCCGCGCCCCGGACTCGCCGGCCCCGAGCATTCGGCGGCCTGCCTGGTCGGCGTCCTCCGTTCTACGTACCGCCTGCCGGATAGCATCCGATATCTTTCGAGTGCTCGCGACTGCCTTTTCATAGCCGAGCGATACCTCGACCTGAATCGTCACACGGACCCGGTTCATCAGCTCGATGAGTTTGCTGGGCACGTTTTCCTAAACCGTCACGAGGCTTGCCAGATGATTCGGTCATTGTGACCGCTGCGCCGCGACAACCGGCGATGGCTATTCCCACCCCTGGCAAGGCCGTCTCAGAGCTGGGAAGTCCCGTTTGGCCCGAGTCTGTACGGCCACTCGTCGGCGGCGATCGTGCTCGCGAGGTAGGTTCGATGACACCCGAAGTGACGATGTCGATTCTGGGGATCCACCTGACGTGAACATGTCAGCCCGGAGGTAGAGGTGGCTGTGATGGACGTATCGCCGACCGTGGTCGCGATCTATGACGTCGGCGCGACGGAGCCGCGAAAGGTGGCCGAGTTCCGATTGACCGCCAAGGGGACGGCAGCACTCGCGGTGATCGATCCTGACGGCTGCCTGATTGCCGAGCAATGGCATGACCGAGGCGTAAAAATCTACGATCCCTTCGGCAGGGTCGGTCCGGGAGAGGGTCTGCGGTTCTTACGTTCCCTGCTCGAGTTACCTGGGATGAGCTACTACCGCGTAGTGGACGAAAGCCCGCAATCGCAGCCATGAGTGGCGGCGTTACTCCGGTCCTGCGCAACGTCGTCGACCGCTTGACCCGAAACTTGACCAGAACATTGGACCTCGGGACTCGATCGGTCGCGCGCACCTATGAGCGCACCAGCGGTACCACACGCACCGCGTTGCGTACGGTGGACAACGCCGATACCAGCATTGGGCATCACCTCCTCGAAGAAACCCGCACAGTAAGTCAACCGAATCCGATGCGGATGCCGGCGCGGAATTGGAACTACCGCCGCAGCGATACCGAGTCGACCATGGCGGCCCGCCGGCTATCCACTAATGTCGAGTTCACCGACGATATGCGCGACGCCGTCGCACGCAGCTCGACGGAAGTACGCAAGATGCGCTCGGAGGACGGCGAACTCAACATCTACAAACCCATTCATGGCGAGAAATACGACGCGAACCTCCCCTTCATCCATGCACCAGGTGCGTTGACCAGTAGAGAAATCGCCGCATATCGGGTCGATGAAATCCTCGGATTCGGCCGAATCCCTCCTACCGCACGCACCGACGGAGTCGTAGGCCCAGATGGCCGACACTCCGGTCCCGGCATGATCCAGCAGTTCGTCGATTCCACACCGTCCAGGTCGATCGATGCCTATCCACGAGTCCAGCAGCAGCAAGTCGGTGTCCTCGACTACCTAATCGGCGCGCTGGACCGGCATCCCGGTAACTATCGCACGGTCGACCGCGGCACCCACCTCGACCTCGTCGCCATCGACCATGGCCGATCGTTCCCCCTGGCCCGCAACCCGCACAATATCGCTATCGACTCCGACTTCGTCGCCGCCCACAAAGGACAACAACTCGAACCGGAGGTCCTGGACGCGATACGCAACGCTGACACCGGCCGCCTGCGCGCGGCCATGGGCGACGCGGGCTTACATCCGAATGCCATCGATGGCGCACTGGCCCGACTAGAGCGGGTACGAGAGCTGGGACACATCCCCGCGAACGTCTGGATTCTACCGCCCTGACCAGCTCCGCGGTTAATAACCCGCCGGATGGAATCACGTTGCCCGCAGCAGGTAGTCGACGCCGATATAGTTCTGGCCCTGAGGATTCGGAATGACCTCATCGATCCGGTATGCGGTGTCGCGGGGCAGGATCAGTTCGCGCTGAAAGCAGTTGCGGCTCGCGAGGCCCATCCACAGACCGTGGGATCCTTCGGGTAGATCCAATTCGAGTCGGTAGCCACCGGCGTAGTAGTCGGGGGGGCGCTGTTCCCAGGCTCGCCGAGATAAAGCCGCTCACGCTGGATGACGCTGCGCAGCAGGGCGGGATCGCGCGTCCCGAGTGGTATGCCCTGCTCGTCGACCAGGTGGCCGATACTCTCGAGGCCTCGCACCGAGCGCAGGGGATCGGGTAGCGGTTGCGCGACGGCCCGGTCCATACGCGCGATACGCTCCTGCGCGAGACGCAGCGACGGCCTCGCCTGAAAGACCTCCCACAGGTGGTCATAGTGCGCGAAGTTCGTATACATCTGCTCGATTCGCTTCATCGGAGCACGAGTGGACAGAATTGATACCAGGAACTTTCTGTCCGTGGCACGCAGCGCGGGATTCTGGAGCACTCCGGCGATATCCTCGACCTCGGGCAAGTAGGAATCGGTGAGTGCGCGCAGCTTTCGGAAGTGCTCATGATCTTCACGCAGCCGTTCGAGTCCCGCGGCAGGATCCTCGAACCGTACTACGCGATTGAGAACCGGATCGGATGTGTAGGTCAGCGCCTCCTGGAATTCGCTGGGTGGCAGTCGATCTCGGATCGGCCCGAGTACCGCGGCTGCCCCGCAGCGGAAGTCGGCGGGCACAGCCGGTATCAGATCGAGATCGTGCCCATGGCGGCGGCGATGCTCGCCGCGTTCGCCATGCGCTGGCCGCGGGCATCGCCGGAGCTGCGTTCGTAGTACTGGTCGAAGGCGCTGGCCGCGGCGGCCGGGGTCTGGGCGGCTTTGACGTGGGCGTAGGCGCCGGATTCGCCGCCCTGCATTTCGCGCATCATGTAGTCGACCTGGACCTGCCAGTCGGTGACCGATTTGCCCTGGGAGGCCGCGAAGCGTTCGAGCATGGTGCGGCGGCCGCCCTCCCACTGACACAGGCCGATCGCGCCTTCGCCGGGATTGTATGCGGCGGTGTTGAATCCGGATTCGACCTGCATATTGCCGAGGATGCCCGCGGCCTGGGCGGGGGTGAAACCGTATTTGGTGATCAGGTAGCGGTAGATATCGCTCGCCTGCGCCTTCTTGGTGCCCGAGATCGGCTCGGCGTTCGCGGGTCCGGAGTAGCGGGGGGACGAATTCCGGTGTGACTGAGTGGTATCGGCGGAGTTGCCGCCGTTCGTCGAGCCACCGAGGCCACCCAGGCCCGGGTTGAAACCGGATGGAGAGCTCCCACCACCCTGACTGCCACCACCCTGGCTACCGCCGCCGGTGCTGGCCTGATGCACCGTGGCGCCATGGGCATTGTTCAGATCCCACGCCTGCACCACCGCCTTCTCGGCTTTGCCCACCGCATCGTCGATTCGATCGATGGCACCCAATTGCTCTGGTACGGTCGGCTTTTCACGCACGGTGCCGATGATGGCGTTGATCGTGTCCCGCAGTCCCTTGACCTCGGCGCGCGTTCTCTCGGTGATACCGGCGGACTTCTGCGCGATATCGGCGATATGGGTGTCGAGCGAGTTCAGGTCTGATTTGTACTGTGCGAGTTGAGTATCGGTCGCGTGATAGTCCGCCGCCGCGGCACCGGTGCCCGCCGACTGTGTGGTGGCCGCGTTCAACGCTTTCGCGGTGAGCTGCTGGGCCGTGCCCTTGCCGAGGGTATCGAGCAGCAGCTGCAGGATCGATTCGGTATCGGCGATGTAGTCATTCAGCATCGGCGCCTGGGAGACCCGATGCAGTTTCACCTCGGCGCCGGCGGCTGGCAGCTGCAATGAGGCAACCATGATTCACCTTCCTCCGCCACGTACCCACCCGCAGCCTATCCAGTCCGCGGCGGCACACATTCCCAGCTCCGGGAAGTTATCGGGCCGGATTCCCGCTTGGGAAGCGGAGAGAATGCCGAATCTGCTCGGATCTCGACCCGGTGTCTCATATGTGCCAATTGCCGATTCGCACCCGGTGCGGTGTGCCCCGGTGTGGCGCAGTGCTTCCGAGACCGCGCTGATCCACGCATTCGCCCAGGTAATCCGCGATTTGTGGCCCCCGGAGCCGAGCTGATGCGAACGGTGGCGTGTTCGCGCCACTCGTTGATTAGTAATAGTGATCGTTTGTGTAGAGATTGGTTGTTGTTCCCGCGCGTGAGGGATCGCAGGCTGGGCGGAACCAACTTTCGCGCGACCCGCAGGAGCAGACTTGTCCGAGATCGAAGGCACCGTATCGTCGCACCTCACGCGATCGGTGCTGGAGGCGGCTGTCCAGATCGGTGTACCCGATCGTGAGATCGCCGCGATAGCCGGGCTCGGGCGTGAACTACTCGGCGATGATTTCCTTCGGATCCCCTCGACGGCGCTGCTGCGCCTGTGGGAATTGATCTGCGCGGCAGGCGGAGTCGGGGTGGGCGTGCGGGTGGCCGAGTTGGCGCCGCCCGGGCGCCTGCACATCTGGGACTACCTCATCCTCGGCGCTTCGAATCTGGCGGAGGGCTTTACCGATGCCGCGCGATTCGCCGCCGTCATGGCGGACCCCGCGGCGACCCTGGTCGTCACCGCGGACGATCACCAGTTGATCGCCGAATTCCGGGGCAGACCGTACGGCGCCACCGTCGCCGCGGTGGTGAACGAGTTCTCGTTGACCGTGCTGCTGCATCGTGCGCGTGCGATCGCGGGCCATGCCGCCGATCCGATTCGAGTCGATTTCACGCACCCCGCACCGCCCGACCCCGGCTATCTCATCGAGACGTTCGGCACCGGCAATATCCATTTCGATCAGGACCGCACCGCCCTGGTATTGCCCATTGCCGAACGGACGCGGGACGGGCGGCCCTACGATCCGGAACTGCGCCAAATTCTGCTCCACTACGCCAAGCTGATCATCGACACCGCCCGGCCCGCACCGACCTGGGAGGACACCCTGCGCGCCGAGATCAGCGCCGCGTTGATCGAAAGGCAAAGCGCCGAAATAGAAGTCGTCGCACAGCGGCTGGCGGTGAGCCCGCGCACCCTGCAGCGCCGACTCGCCGATCACGGCACCTCGTGGCGGCGTGAACTGGAAGCTGTTCGTTGCCAGCAGGCCACGCGCCTGCTGCGGGACACGCGACTGCCGGTGCAGTCCATTGCCGGTCGGGTCGGCTACCGCGACCAGCGCGCACTGCGCCGCGCGTTCCACCGCTGGACCGGGCAGACCCCGGACGCGTATCGCAGGTGTGCCCGGAACTAGCCGCGCCGCACGCGTGGCGCGGTGCGGTTCCGGCATGCCCGCGGGTACGGCGAGTTCGCGACATATCAGCAGTATCGCATTCGAACGACGCCCCCCTTCCCGCCGCTGGCAACCCATGATCAATCGGATCTCCATGTGTGAGAATGCATTTCGCCTTTCGGTGCACGAGTCACGACAGCTTCCCAGCGGTGGCCATACCGATAGGGTCCGAAGACATGAGGCGCACACGAACGCAAGCCTGGGGCGCCGCCTGCTGCGCCCCACTCCTGCTGATCGGATTGCTCGCCGCCTGCTCGTCCGATAACGACCGGCCGTCGGCATCCTGCACCACCACCCCCAACGGCATCCCCCAAAAGGCCATCGCCACATCGGGTACCGCCACCACCGACCTGTCGCTGCACCCCGAAATCGCGACCGGCTACCGCTCGGGAATGACGCCGGTGCGCACCGGCACCTTCGCGGTGGCGACCGCCAACCCGGTCGCCACCGAGGCGGCGTGCACGGTGCTGCGCGACGGCGGGACCGCCGCGGACGCGCTCGTCGTGGCGCAAACCGTGCTCGGCCTGGTCGAGCCGCAGGCCACCGGTATCGGCGGCGGCGCGTTCCTGCTCTATTACGATGCCGCCACCGCGAGCGTGGACGCCTACGACGGCCGCGAGACCGCGCCCGCCGCCGCGACGCCGGACTATCTGCGGTGGATCAGCGCGGCCGATCACACCGCGCCACAACCGAATACGCGCGCGAGCGGCCGGTCCATCGGCACCCCCGGGGTATTGCGGCTGCTCGAACTCGCCCAGCGTGAGCACGGTAGGAAGTCCTGGCGGGAGTTGTTCGCCCCGGCGGTCGATCTCGCCGACCGAGGGTTCGCGATCGGTCCCCGGCTGGCGGCCCAGATCGCCGATTCGGCGGCCGATCTCGCCAAGGATCCCGCGTCCCGCGCCTACTTCCTCCAGCCGGACGGCAGTGCCAAAGCCGCGGGCGTCACGCTGACCAATCCCGCCATGGCCAAAACCCTCTCGGCGATCGCGTCGGAGGGCTCGGACGCGTTCTACACCGGGGCCATCGCCGCCGATATCGTGACAGCGATCGCCGATGCCTCGGGCGGGCGCTCCCCCGGATCGACCACCGCGGCGGATCTGGCCGCGTACCAGGCCAAGAAACGCACCGCGCTGTGCGCGCCGTATCGCACCCATGAGGTCTGTGGGATGCCCGCACCGTCCTCGGGCGGCACCGCGGTGGCGGCGGTATTGGGCATGCTCTCCACGGCCGACCTCGCCGCGATGAAACCCGAGCACAGCAACGGCGACACCGCGGCCGACCGCGACGGCGGTAAGCCCACCGCCGCCGCGGTACACCTGATCTCCGAGGCCGAGCGGCTGGCCTACGCGGACCGCGACAAGTATCTCGCGGACCCGGATTTCGTTCCACCGCCGGGCAATTCGCCGCGGACGCTGATCGACCCGAGTTATCTGTCGCACCGCGCCGCGCTCATCGATCCCACCCGCGCTATGGGTGTCGCCCAGCCCGGGAACTTCGGTCCCGTACCCGTCGGCAACAGCACCCAACAGGTCGAGCACGGCACCAGCCATATCAGCATCGTCGACCGCTACGGCAATGCCGCGAGTATGACCACCACGGTCGAATCGGCCTTCGGCGCATTCCATCTGGTCGACGGGTTCGTCCTGAACAATCAGCTCACCGACTTCGCGGCCGAACCGCTGGACCGGGACGGCGTACCGGTGGCCAATCGCCTCGAGGCGGGTAAGCGCCCACGCAGTTCGATGGCCCCGACGCTGGTCTTCGACACCGCCGCGGACGGTTCCCGGGGTCCGCTGACCCATGTCACCGGATCGCCGGGCGGTGCGGTCATCATTCAGTTCGTGGTGAAAACCCTTGTCGCCATGCTTGATTGGGGTTTGGATCCGCAGCAGGCGGTATCGATGATCGATTTCGGCGCGGCCAACTCCGCGACCACGAATGTCGGCGGTGAGCACCCCGCCGTCGACGCCACCGATAACGGCGATCATGACGCGCTCGTGCGGCGACTGCGCGAACTGGGCCATCAGGTCTCGGTCGCACCGCAGTCCAGCGGCGCGTCCGCCCTGGTCCGGGACGGCGACGGCTGGATCGGCGGGGCGGACCCCCGCCGCGAGGGCGCGGTCCTGGGTGACGAACCACCGCGAAACCCACCAGGCCACAAATGAATTGCCTGGTCCGATAGAAGGAAAATCATGTTGGACACCAAGACACCGGCGATCCGCAAGGCCGCCGCCCGGATATGTGTTCTCACCGCCCTGGCCGTACTCCCGATCGGTGCGATGGACGCCGCCGCCGGTGCACAGCCCACCGATCCGGCCACCGGAATCGCACTGGACCGGCCCCACCACGGAAACGACGGGTGGTCGCACGACCGGCCCAATTATCGCGATCGGCCCGATTGGAGTGGCCGCCTGCCCGGTCCCCCCTTCCCGGGCTTCTTCCCGCCGTCCTGGGACGGCCCCCGGGACTACCGGCACGGCCGCCCGTTCCTGCCCCCGACCGTCTGCAGCGGGTCGTTCGGAAGCTGCTGAACCACAACATATCTCGTAGTGCGGCGGGCCCGCCCGCCCACCGCGACGCATTCTATTCACCTCGGACGCCGGGTCCGCCGCTACAGCGGCGACCCGGCGTTCGGCGTTCGGCGTTCGACCGGCGCCCCGTTATTCGCTGGACCGGACTTCTCATCGCGGGGAACAGCGCGTCCGTCATTAGTGGAACACTATTTGATGTAACGCTATCTAACGGCACGTTGTTTGGTCCGCCACTCGACACCGCCCGCGGAGCGTGCATGAACCGATAGTCGACGTCACGTAAGGAATCAGCGATGCGCGCATCCACCACCCGTAAACTCATCGCCTCGTCCGTGCTCGCCTGCGCGGTCGTCGCGACCCCCGTACTGGCCGCCACCACGGCGTCCGCGAATCCGGTTGTCACACTGGCTCATCAGGGCGGCACCCACGACACCGACCACTCCGGCGGCAGGGACAGCGGCGGCCGCCAGGGCCGTGGGCCGCACGCGGATCCCAGCGGGGACAACCGCCGCGGGGCCGATCGCGACCAGTCCGTCAGCGATGCCACCGGCCGGCGCGTCGACGAGCAGCGGAGGGATTCGAGCACCACCGACAACCGGCGCGTCAGCGACCGCGATCAGCCGGCCGGAGCGGGCGAGGCGCCCTGGGACAAAGGACACAACGAGGATGCGCAGCAGGTGCGGCGCGTACCCGCTTACACCGGCCGCTGACAGCACCATGCTCGTGCCGGGACATGATGCCCGGCACGAGCATTGGGGGAATCAGCGGAGGGAATCAGCTCAGCACGCCGTCGATGCACATGCTGGAGGAGCGCCACGTCGGCGCGGGGCGGATCACCGGGGAATCGAAGGCCCAGTCCGAGATGGGACCGACCGACCGCCACATCAGCGTTCCGCCGATCGCGAACAACTCGTAGACGTCCTCCGTACCCGGGATGAGCTGGCTGCCGACGCAGTAGTCGTTCCAATCACTACCGGGCTGGCGAGCGCCGGGGCTGAACTGGCCCACCGGGTTTCCGGTACCCGGACTGAAGACCGTCCCGAGACGCCCGGCACCGGAACCGCGGAACCAGCGCGCCGCACCGAATCCGTCGACGCCGCAGGTGAATCCCGATCCGCCCGCGTAGACCGTGCCGCCCTGCCGATAGCCCGCGCCGTCCCAGAGACAGGCCGCGCGCGATGGCTGAGCCTGCGCGGGCGCGGTGGTGACGCCGAAGGTGAGCGCCCCGAGGGCGGCCAATGCGGCGGGCAGCACGCGGGCACGCCACCCTTTTCGAGGGGTGTGAACAGTGGTTCGAATGCGCTGTGAGCTCGTGAACATCGATGTCTCCATTACCGTCCGCCGCTCCGCGCCGAGTTCCACTCGTGCTGCGGCACCGTCGCTGACATCAATTAATGTACCGATAGGTAACGGCGCATTCGCTCTACAATGTAGCCACACCTGGGAAGTGCCGACCGGTCCGGAATCGGGATGCGATCCGCCGGGAATCCGGCTACGACCGCGTCAGGAATCCGGATTCAGCACCGCGCCGATCTCGGCATCCTGCGCCAGATACCGGTCGATGAGGCGGTTCAGCAGATCCTCGGCGGCGCGACCCGGCGCCGACCGGAGCGTGCCGACCCGGGCGGTGAACTCGGCGTGATCGTCCGGGCCGCGCTCCGAATTCGCGAACGGCTCCCAGGCGTGCTCGCGCACCAGATCGACCACGCGACGGGCAACGCGGTCGCAATCGGCCTTCAACCGCTCGACCTCCTGCAGCGCGGCCGTGATCGGCACCCCGGCGCCCTCGAGCCGGTCCAGCAGGCCCGCGAGATCGGCGTCGGCGACCCGATAGTTCGTCGCGTCCACCGGCTCGAACACCCCGGCGGTCACCACCCGGGCGAGCCCGTTCGGCACGTCGGCGAAGCGATTCTGCAGTTCGGTGGCGGCCACCGTGGCCCCGCCCGGCCCGATATCCCGGGACAACTGATCCGCGTCGGGCACACCGAGCAGATCACCCAGATCGTCGCCGCGGTCGAACGCCGCCAGCAATTCCTTGATTCCATTGAGTTTGATGCCGCGGTCCAGCAGCCGGCTGATGGTGCGGACTCGATTGAGATGTTCCGCCCCGTAATAGCCCGTTCTCCCGCGCACCTCCGGCGGCGGGAGAACCCCCCTCTCGTGATACACGCGGACGCTGCGCACGGTGCTGTCGGCAGCACGCGCGAGCTCGTCGATCGTGTATTCGGGCCCTCCTGTCATACGTACAGGAAACCATATCGACGCGATGCCGGTCCTGCACCCGGCGTCGCGTCGGTCGGCGTGCCATCACCTGACGGAATGCCGCCGATCCGACCGTCCCGGACCGGGTGCGGCGCGACACCGATAGCTGAGGCGAAACACCTTCCCGCCGTTGGCAATTCGTATGGCGGGCGATGTTCCGGAGCGGTTCTATCCTGACTCGATGAGCGAATCTCCGTACGGCCGGGTGAGTGAGAACGAACGTGAGCGCGCACTGCGGGAACTGTCCGAGCACTTCAGTATCGGCCGATTGACAGCCCCGGAGTTCGACGAGCGCAGCACCGCGGTCTGGGCGGCCGTGAGTCGGCGACAACTCGCCGAGACCTTCGCCGACCTGCCCGCCTCCCCCACCGTCGTTCCCGGCGCCGAGATCGGTCCGATACCGGCGCGGGTGGTGCGGGTCGTGGCCGCCGCGATTTTCGCGATCGTCCTGTGGCTCACGCTCGGCAACACCGCATGGCTGCTGCTGCTCGCGGCGATCCCGCTGGCCCTGCTGGTGCGCACCCGTCTGCGCTGACCCGGCTACCAGCGGGTATTCGGACGGATATGGTTCGCCAGATCCACCAGGCGATAGCGGTGGAATTTATCGGGGACGGTGCGCGCCAGATCGCGCAGACTCGACTCCAGGCCCAGACGCAATCCGATCTCGGTGACCGGAAAGCCGAGAATCGTCGCCTCGGGGCGCTCCGGACGGCCGCCGCCGCGCAGGCACTCCAGTGCCGCGCCGAGCAGGATCACCCGCAATTGCGCGGTGCGCGGTTCCTGCGCCAATTCCTCGATACGGGCGGCCGCGGTGTCCAGATCGGCGTCGGTGATCTCGGCGACGGGCCGCGAGACCAGGAGCAGACAGCCGGTCAGCCTGGTTACCGTGTAATGCCGGGAGGACTCGGGCACCTCGTCCAGGACTTCGACCGCGCGCAGCGTCTGCCCGTCCGCGACCAGTCGCCGGGCCAGGCCGACCGCGGCGGTGATGACACCGTGATTGACCTGCCAGAGCGTGCGATAGTAGTCCAGCGCCGCCGCCCGCCACAGCTGCGGATCGGCAACGCCGGGAACGCTTTCCACGGTCAACTCGGCGCTGGCCGCCATGGCCAGCAGGGGCGCTATCTCACCCGGCAGCATGGCCGCCACCGTCTCGAAATGCCGGTACGCGCGATCGGGATGCCGGTCCAGCAGTGCCGCCACCCCGATGAACCATTCGATCCGCCAGTCCCGGCGGTATCCCGGCATCAATTCCGCGAGCAGCTCGCAGGCGGGCAGGGTATGACCGAGGTCCAGGTGCGCCCGCACCGCGGTCAGCGCGCCCTCGAGCTCATAGGACGCGGGCGCCGGGATGGTGCCGGCCACAATGCGACTGTGCGTGCGCTGCAGGGCATCCAGGGCATGCCGGGGTTCACTGTGCAGCAGCCCGGACAGCAGATCCGCCGAGGGATCCTCGCTGTCGATGAGCGGCACCGGCAGCGCCGCGGCGATATCGCGCGGATCGACCCCGACGGTCTCACCGGCCCCCCGCACCATGCCGTCGGTGCGCGCGATGAGCGTATGAATACCGAAATCGCCTCGCATGGAACCGAATTCGATCGACCGCTGCGGATGTTCGGTACCGGTGTCGGCCGCGAGCACCATGCGCAGCACACCCGCGAGCTGGCAGTACATCGCATAGGCGGAGGGAAAGCGGCGATCCGGTTCGCTGGCGGTCGCGCGACGCAGCAGACGGTACAGCGCCGGATAACGGCGCAGCAGTGGACGATCCGCGGGATCGGGGATACCCGGCAGATGATTGCCCTTCTCGTCCCGGTCCAGATCCAGCACCAGGGCGGCCAGGGTACGGCCGACCGAGTAGATGTCCGAGGCGATGGTGGGTCCGGTCTCGGTGATCTCGGGCGCTTGATAACCGGGGGTGCCATAGAGGCTGCCGAAGGAGTCCATCGCGGCGACCGCACCGAGATCGATGAGTTTCACCTCGTTCTCGGTGACCATGACATTGTCCGGCTTGAGGTCGTTGTACGCCAAGCCGAAGGAGTGCAGATAGTCCAGGGCCGGAAGGATTTCCATGACGTAGGCGATGGCTTCGGCGGCGGGCAGGCGCTCACCGCGGTGCTCGAGCAGGGATTTGAGCGATCGGCCGCCGATGTACTCCATCACGATATAGCCGTCGGGCATATCACCGCCGGTACGGTGTTTGACGAAGTTGTAGATCTTGACGATGCCGGGATGCGCTACCTCGGAAAGGAATTGGCGTTCGGCCAGGGCCACCACATGTGCCTCGAAGTCGAGCGGGTTCTGTAATCCCTTGAGCACCACCGGGCGATCGCTCACATTGCGGTCCACCGCCAGATAGATCCAGCCGAGGCCGCCGTGTGCGAGGCAGCCTTGCACCTCGTACTGTTCGGCGATCAGGTCTCCGGGGGTCAGCTGGGGACGAAAGTTGAAGGGCGAGTGGCAATGCGGGCATTCGCCACTGATCCGAGCGGGCCGGTCGCGGGTGCGGCGGCCGACCGGGCGATCGCATTTCCAGCAGAAGCGTTTGGGTTCGGGCACTTCGGGGTTGTCCAGTACGACCTGGGCGGGATCGACGGGCTCGATCCGGGGCAGTTCCACCAGACCGCCGCCGAGACGGCGCACGCTGGGCCGTGATCTGGCACTGCGCCCGGACTGTTCGGCGGCGTCGAACTCCGCGTCCGACAGGTCAACGGTGACCGCGGTGGATGACGTAAAATGCTGCGAGCCTTCGCTTCTCATACTCGGCGGGGGGTTGGGCCGATCGGGTCGGTGCACGAGATCGCTCTTACCGGGTCGCCGGATCGCCCAGGGGTGTGACATCCGCTGGGGCACCTCGGTGCCGCGTATGCGCCGATCGGCCCAGGGATTGGGTCGGCGACGACCGGATGTGCTGGGTTGCTCCGGCATGGATACCTCTCGCCCACCGTGGAATCGAGGTCCCATTCTGGGGGCACGTGGCATACCGTGCGCACGCCGTATTCCCCACCGTGGGAAGAGGGTCCGCCACGATGGGGTACGGGTCGCCGGTTTCTACAGCTGGTCATCCTTCCGCTCTGCCGGCAGCAATTCGGCGGGCGCGTCCTGCAGGCGCGGGCGGCGCTCCACGATGACCGGGTACTGACCGGTGAAGCCCTGCCGGGCCGCGGCCACGCTCTGCACCCGCTTGCGCACCAGGAACCAGCCGCCCACCAGTACCGGCGCCATCACCAGCACGGTGCCGAGCACGGCGCCGCGCTGCACCTCGTCATCGCCGAACGCCATCAGCGCGACGACTCCGGCCAGGAAGACCAGGGTGGCGATGCTGGTGTAGGGCGCACCCATCAATCGGAACGCGGGGCGTTCGGCCTGTCCGGCCTTCCACTGCCGCCACAATGCCAACTGGCACAGGATGATCGCGGTCCAGGAGGCGATGGTGCCCAGTGCCGACATATTCAGCACGATCTCGAAGGCCTTGTCCGGCACCAGCGCATTGAGGACCACACCGATCAGGGCGATGGCGCCGGTGGCCAGGATGCCCACGTACGGCACACCCGTGCGGGACATCCGGGCCGCGACCGCCGGGGCGCTGCCGTTCATCGACATCGAGCGCAGAATGCGGCCGGTGGAGTACAGGCCGGCATTGAGGCTGGAGAACGCGGCGGTCAGCACCACCAGGTTCATGATCGAACCAGCCGCGGGCACACCGAGTTTCGCGAAGAAGGTGACGAACGGGCTCACCCCGGCGTGGTAGGCGGTGTACGGCAGCAACAGGCCCAGCAGCACCAGCGAACCGACGTAGAACAGCGCGATGCGGGCGATCACCGAGTTGATGGCCCGGGGCATGATCTTCTCCGGGTTCTCCGCCTCACCGGCCGCGGTTCCCACCAATTCGACAGCGGCATAGGCGAATACGACACCGGTGGTGACCAATACCAGTGGCGCCATGCCGACCGGGAAGAGACCGCCGTGGTCGGCGATGACACTGAAACCGGTGGACTGACCGTCGACCTTGAAGCGCCCCGCCAGGAAGATCGAGCCGATCACCAGGAACAGCACCAACGCGATGACCTTGATCAGGGCCGCCCAGAACTCCAGTTCGCCGAACCACTTGACCGAGATGAGATTGATGCTCACCACGATGGCGAGCGCGATGAGTGCGATCAGCCACTGCGGAATCACCTGTAGCGCACCCCAGTAGTGGATGTAGGTGGCCACCGCGGTGATATCGACGATGCCGGTCATGCACCAGTGGAAGAAGTACATCCACCCGACCGCGAAAGCCAGTTTCTCCCCGTAGAACTCACGCGCGTAGGAGACGAACGACCCCGAGGAGGGGCGGTGCAGCACCAACTCACCCAGCGCGCGCAGTACGAAGAAGACGAAGACGCCGCAGATCCCGTAGAGCAGGAAAAGCCCGGGGCCGGCGCTGGCCAGTCGCCCGCCCGCACCCAGGAACAGGCCGGTGCCGATGGCCCCGCCGATCGCGATCATCTGCAATTGCCGGGGCCGCAACGACTTGTGGTAGCCAGCGTCCTCGTCGGCCAAGGCGTCCGCGGGCGCGTCGGGCGGGTGAACGGTAGTCATGTGGAGGCCTTTCAGGTGATCCGGGTCATATCGATATTGAATGTACCGTCATATAACGGCACATTCAACAGGAGCGGCAGCTTGATATGACATCAAATCTGCTGCTCAGAGTCCCAATCCTGGGAAGGCGCACCTGTTTGACAGAACTATCGTGCCGCTGTACATCGATACATCAGTAGAAGTTGAACAGTCAGGGAGGCCCGCATGGCATGGTTCGAGCGCGAATTCATCGCGGTCCCCGAGGATCGCAAGCATCAGCTCGTCTACAAATGGCCGGATCTGAATATCCGCCGCTACAGCCGCGCCCTGGTCAATGCCGACGAGATCGCCCTGTTCGTGCGATCCGGCAAGATCATCGCGGCGCTGGGCCCCGGCCGGCACCGGATCGACGCCGATGAGCTGCCCGTACTGGGCGCCCTGGTGGACACCCTGACCGGTGGCAACTTCTACCGGGCCGAACTGTATTTCGTCTCCGCCCGCGAACTGCCCGGCATCAAGTTCGGCGGTCGGCTCACCGATATCGCGGATCCGGTCAGCGAACAGGTGGTGACACTGCGGGCCTTCGGCGAATTCGCGCTCTCGGTGCGGGATCCCGGCGAACTGATCACCGGACTGATCGGCACCGTCGACCCGGCCGATCCGGACGCGGCCTCGCGGTGGTGCGCCGCTCTACTGCTCAAGTGTATGAAAATAGCTGTCGCACAGGGTGTTTCACGCGGCGAATGGCCTGTGCTCGGACTGTCCGGACAGCTCGCGCAGATCGAGAGCACGGTGCTGCGCGAGACCAATATCCTGCTGTACGAGTACGGCCTGCGGGTGCCACGCATGGGCAACTTCGACATCACCCTCGCCTCGGAGGACGCCGAGCGACTCAAACGACTCGCCAAGGATCGCACCTACGTCCGCATGACCGGCGACTTCGGCCGGTACGCGGCGGGTGAGATGGCCATCGGGGCCGGACAGGGCATGGCACGCGGCGGTGGGGATATCGGATTCCTCGGTGCGGCACTGGGATTGAACACCCTGCAGCAGCAGACCGTCGCCCCGCCGTTGCCCGCCATATCGCCGGTGTGCCCGTCCTGTCACAGCGTCCGCTCCCCCGGCGCGCGCTTCTGCGGTGACTGCGGCACCGAGCTCGCCCCACGCCCGGCCTGCCGGAACTGCGCCACGGAACTGCGCGATTCGGCGAAGTTCTGCGGTAATTGCGGCACGATCCGGCAATGATCGGGCCGACTTCGCTACTGTCCTCGGGGTGCGACGGATAACGGCTCTGGTGTGCGGGGTGCTACTCGGCTCGGCGGCGCCGTACGCGGCGGCGGAGATACCGGCGGCGTACGAGGTCGAGACCGTGCCTTCGGCCGGAGCACTGTTCTACCCCAGCGCCGACGGTGTGGCACCCCGCCTCGGCGGCCCGCATTTCTGCTCGGCGAGTGTAGTCGCGTCACCCGGACACGACCTCGTGGCGACCGCCGCGCACTGTGTGCTCGGCCCCGGCGCCCTCATCGAATTCGCACCGCTACTGCACGACGCCGCACTCCCCGCGGGCGTGTGGACCGTGACGGCCATGTACGTCGATCCGGCGTGGCGGGAGTCCTTCGATCACGGACATGACCTCGCGCTGCTGCGAGTCGCGCCGCGCGACGGCAAGAAGATCGAGGAGGTGGTCCCCGGATTGCCGCTCGGCACACCGCGGGCGGGCGCGCCGGTCACCGTCAGCGGATACCCGCTGGGCGGCCGCGGGCGGCCGCTCACGTGCACCGCGCCCTTGGAGATCACCGCGGGCGGTTCCGCGATCCACTGCGGCGGCTTCGGCGAAGGGACCAGCGGTGGGCCGTGGGTCCAGAATGGTCGGCTGGTCGGCGTGATCGGCGGACCCGAGCAGGGCGGCTGCACCCCCGGCGTCGAGTACAGTTCGACGTTCGGCGCCGCCGCCGAGGCGCTGTTGGCACGCGCCTCGGCGGGCGCGGAGGGCGACCTGGTCCCGCTCGGCTTCACCGCGAACCGCTGCTGAAACCCGCACGAGGCCAATCGATCACCGCGACTCCGGGCGCATTGCCCTGTGGTGGGTCGACCCATGGCGCACAGGGTGTCCCGGTTCGTCTCCCTTCGGGCGGCGAACCGGGACCTTCTCAGCTCCCGGAGTCGTCCGGGTGGATCACTCGAGAGCGGCCGGGGTGGCGGGGACCGAATCCGCACCGCCGGTCATCCCGCGCACCTGACGCGCGGCCACCGAGAGGGTGGCCATATCCAGGGTGCCGGTGGCGAAGATCTCGGTGAGGGCGGCACGCGCGCGGACGAGGCGGGAGCGATTGATCGATTCCCAGTATGCGATCTTGTCCTCGGTGCTGTCCTCGGTCGCGGCGGTGGTCAGCACGTCCAGGGTGAGGGCGCGCAGCGAGTCGTACAGGTCGTCGCGCACCGCGAGGCGGGCCAGGGTGCGCCAGCGGTCGCTGCGCTCGAGCCCCACCACCGCGTCGAGCAGGCGCTGGATGTCGAAATGCTGATCGAGGGCGTAGTAGAGGGAGACGACATCGCGGGCGTCGCGCCCGGCGACTTCGGCGATATCGATGACATCGAGCAGCGGATAGCGGTGGATCAGCAGGAACACCTGCTCGGCCAGATCCCGGGGTGCGCCCCGGCTGATCGCCGATCGTGAACGGGCGAGCAGGGTTTCGGCGATTCGCCCCTGCTGCCAGGCCGGCACCATTGGACTCAGCGCACGCACCCCGAGTCGGTAGCGGGCGATATCGGCGCCGATGGCGATTGGTTGCGGCCGGTTGGTCAGCACCCAGCGCGAGGCGCGGTCCAGGGTGCGCTTGGTCTCGAGTTCGAGCTCATCGCGCACCTCGGTGGGCATGGGCGTGGTGCGGATGCGATGCCACAGTTCGTGCAGATCGAAGATCTCGGCGACCGCGGTGAACGCGCGCACCGCGTCCTCGGTGGTGACGCCCATTTCCTCGGCGAGCCGGAAGACGTACGTGGTGCCGCCGTAGTCGACCACGCGATTGACCACCGTGGTGGCGATGATCTGCCGGCGCAGCGGATGCCGTTGCAGGGCGACCCCGAACCGTTCGCGCAGCGGTGCCGGGAAGTAGCCGGGCAGCGCCGCGGCGAAGGCGGGATGATCGGGCAGCCCGCCCGCCAGGAGTTCGCGCTTGAGCGAAAGTTTCACGTGCGCGAGCAGATTGGCCAACTCCGGGGAGGTCAGGCCGAGGCCGGCGTCGATGCGCCGCAACATCTCCGTATCCGAGGGCAGCGTCTCGAGCGCACGATCGAGCCCCTCGAGCCGGGTGAGCAGTCGCCGGTGTACCGCGGCCATCTGCGGGGCGTGCGCGCGCGAGATGCCGAGCCGGAAGTTCTGCGAGATATTGTCGCGCAGTACGAGTTCGGCGACCTCCTCGGTCATCGAGGCCAGCAGCAGATTGCGTTCGGTCAGCGACAATTCGCCCGCCGCGACCACGCTGTCGAGCAGCACCTTGATATTGACCTCGTGGTCCGAGCAGTCCACGCCCGCCGAATTGTCGACGGCGTCGGTATTGCACTTGCCGCCGGCATTGCTGAATTCGATCCGCCCCAATGCGGTGATGCCGAGGTTGCCGCCCTCACCGATCACCTTGACGCGCAATTCATTCGCGTTCACCCGTACCGCGTCATTGGATTTGTCGCCCACCTCGGCATTGGTCTCGGCGGCGGCCTTGATGTAGGTGCCGATCCCGCCGTTCCAGAGCAGTTGCGCCGGGGCCTTCACGATTGCGCGGATCAGTTCCAGCGGGGACAGCATCGCTACTCCAGGATCCAGGGCGAGCGCCGCGCGCACGGCGGCGGTGATCGGAATCGCCTTCACCGCCCGGTCGTAGACCCCGCCGCCCGCGCTGATCAGCGAGCGATCGTAATCGGCCCAGGACGAGCGCGGCAGCGCGAACAGGCGCTCACGTTCGAGGAAGGAGCTCTCGGCATCCGGATTCGGGTCCAGGAAGATATGCCGATGGTCGAATGCGGCGATCAGGCGGATGTGACGGGAGAGCAGCATACCGTTGCCGAAGACGTCACCGCTCATATCGCCGACCCCGACGACGGTGAAATCCGTTGTCCGGGTGTCGATATTCATTTCGGCGAAGTGCCGCTGCACCGATTCCCAGGCGCCGCGGGCGGTAATGCCCATGGCCTTGTGGTCGTAGCCCACCGACCCGCCCGAGGCGAAGGCGTCACCCAGCCAGAAGTCGTAGCGCTGGGCGACCTCGTTGGCGATATCGGAGAAGGTCGCGGTGCCCTTGTCGGCGGCGACCACCAGATAGGTGTCATCGTCGTCGCGGCGCACCAC
Organism: Nocardia sp. NBC_01503; assembly: GCF_036327755.1. NCBI lineage: Bacteria > Bacillati > Actinomycetota > Actinomycetes > Mycobacteriales > Nocardiaceae > Nocardia > Nocardia sp. NBC_01503. The sequence goes on along the minus strand of NZ_CP109596.1, from coordinate 5,217,474 downwards.
CCGGGGCGGGGGCACGGTCCGCCCGGTCCCGCGGTCGATATTGTCGGTCAGATCCAGCAGGCCCGAGATGAAGGTGCGGTAGCAGGCGATTCCCTCGCTCTGCAGCGCCTGACGGTCGGCGGTCGGGTCGCCGGTGGCGACGGGTGGGCGTTTCACCACGAATCCGCCCTTGGCGCCGACCGGGACGATGACCGCGTTCTTGACCGCCTGCGTTTTGGCCAGACCCAGGATTTCGGTGCGGAAGTCGCCGAGACGGTCCGACCAGCGCAACCCGCCGCGCGCCACCGCGCCGAAACGCAGGTGCACGCCCTCGACCCGGGGCGAGTACACGAAGATCTCGAATTGCGGTCGTGGCTCGGGCAATACGGGGATGCGGCGGGGATCGAACTTGAACGACAGGTAGTCCCGGTCGCCGCCGATCCGGTCGGTGCGGAAGTAGCTGGTCCGCAGCGTCGCGCCGATCATATCGAGCAGGGCCCGCAGAATGCGGTCGGTGTCCAGGCTGACCACGGCGTCGATCGCGGCGCGCAATTGCTCCTCGAGGGTGAATGCCCGCAGGGCCGCGAGTTCGCCCGCACCGTCGGGATCGAAACGGGCCTCGAACAATTCGACGCAGGAGCGGGCGATATCCGGATGGCTCTGCAGCACCCGGGTGATGTTGCCGAAGGAGTACGCGAAGCCCGCCTGTTGCAGGTAGCGGGCATAGGCGCGCAGGATCGCGATCTGCCGCCAGTCCAGACCCGCGCGCAATACCAGTTCGTTGAGTCCGTCGACCTCCACCCCGCCGAACCACATGGCGGTCACCGCGTCGGCGAATCGCCCGTGAATATCGTTGTCCGGCAGGTGATCCGACTGATCGATCCCCGTAGGTACGCGCAGGCCGAAATCGTAGATCCAGCGCCGCGAACCATCCGCGAGCAGCAGCGGGTAGGGGTGTTCGTCGACGACCTCGACACCCAGGCTGTGCAGTATGGGCAGCACCCGGCTCAGCGAGACCTCCGCACCGTGCACGTACAGGGTGAATCGCCACTCCCCCGCACGTGCGCCGAGCCGCCGGTACAGCTGGGTGTCGATGCCGCCCTCGGCCAGGGGGCGCAGGCGGCGCAGATCGGCGAGCCCACGCGCGGGCGGGAACTCCTGCCGATAGGTGGCGGGGAGGGCGGCCGCGTAGTCGGCGGCGACCTCGGGTGACACCTCCGATCCGCGAGCGGCCTCGGCGACCAACAGATCGGACCAGGAGCGGGTGGTGGCGAACAGCAGTTCCTGAATACGCGCGCGGCTCTCCTCCGAGACGTCGGCGGCGGCGGCTCCGACGGGCCGGTGCACGGTGAAATAGACGACGGCGAGCTCGGATTCGGTCGCGCGCGCGGAGTAGTCGACCTGTTCACCGTCGAATTCCGTGCGCAGCACTTCGCGCATACGCAGCCGGACCTCGGTCGAATAGCGGTCCCGGGGCAGATAGACCAGGCAGTACACCGCGCCGCCGCGGGGTTCGGGCCGCAGGAACAGCCGCACCTGTCGGCGCAGACCCAAATCCATGACGGCGGAGACGGTTTCGAACAGGCGACGGGTGTCGGTGGCGAACAATTCCGCGCGCGGGAAGGTCTGCAGCAGCTCGAGCAACTCCTGGCCGGAGAACGAGTTCAGTCGCAGGCCGGCCCATTCCATCACCTGGTGCACGCGCCGCGAGATCACCGGGATGTCCAGAATGTTCTCGTGCTGGCCGGTGACGGTGAAGGTTCCGATGAATACGTGCGTTCCGGGCATCGGCAGCGGCTGCCCCGGGGCGGCCGTGCCCGGATCGGCGACGCTGATGATGTAACCGTCCGGAGATCCAGGCAGCACACCGTCCAGGGAGCCGCTGGACAGGCGCAGCACCGGCGGACCGGCCGGGACAGCGGGAATGTCCAGGTCCGCGGCGATCCGATCGTGCAGGATGCCGAGTCCGGCCCGGCGCAGCAGTTCGGGGCTGCCGGTCGGCCCGCTCGTCTCGGAATCGGCTGTGGCGCTGTGATATCCGTAGCCCAGCAGGGTGAAGTGGCCGTCCCCGAGCCAGCGCAGCAGCCGCGCGTGATCGGCGATCTCGCCATCGTGCTCGCGGGTCGCGGCGCCCTCGAGCGCCGCGGCCACACTGGACAGCGTGGTCGTCATGGCGGCGGTATCGCGGGCCACGCCCCGGATGGCGGCGAGCAGATCGGGCAGCGCGTGTTCGATGCGATCGAGCAGCGCGGCGTCGGTCTGAGGACCGAGCTGCACATGAATCCAGGATTCGGCGATGGTGTGGCGGCCCGCCTCGCGGGGCGCGCCGGTGCCGGGGGCGACCCCGCGCAAGCGACCCTGATTGTCCCGCAGCACATCGAAGACCGGGTGGATGACCTCGCTGACCGCGGCACCGAAGCGGCGCAGCAGGCAGGACAGCGAGTCGACCAGCAACGGCATATCGTCGTTGACGATCTGGATGGCCGGGCCGAGTTCGCTCGCGTCGCCGGGCCGGTAGACGCGGGTGACCGCCGTGCCCGGGCGACGAGATTCGGCCAGTTCCAGGTGCCGGCGCAGGATCTGCCCGGCGCGATCGCTCACCAGGGCGATCGTCGCGTCGGGGCGTATCCATCGGAAGTAGACCGCCTCGAGGTCCGCTGGATCTTCGCGGAGCTTCTGCCACGAAAGCATCTGCAGCGTGGTTGCCACCATCGTCCGCACCTTCCCGAGATTCGAGCCGTACCCTGCGGTCACAGCACCTGTTCGATGTACCGTTAACCAACGGCACATAAAATAATGTAACAAGTCTTCATGGGTGAGAAGACGGGCGTCGCTAGCCGAGCAGCCCGGATCGCATCAGGAAGGCGCGAGCGGCGGCCGCGTTGGGCAGCGAGCCGGTCTCGAGCCGCAGCCCCGATTGGGTATCGGCGTACCAGATATTCCAGGAGGGGCTGATGGCGATGAATGTCGTACCGTCCGCGACCACCGTCGCACCCGCGGATCGCCACTGCCGCACATCATTCGCGAGTTGATCGGGTGAAACCACGCGCGCCGCGTAGGCCAGCTCCCGCCCGCCGCCGATTCCCGCCGCCAGCAACGGATTACCCGCCGCGACGACACACTGTTGACTCTCCCCCGCCCCGGTGCACGTCGAGGCGGCGAGCAAGGTCTGCGGCAGTGTCCGAGCCGGAGCGTTCCACCCCGAGCTCAATTCCGGCCCGCACGAGTTCACCAGGAAGAAGACCGCCGCCGCCATCGCCACCACGCCCACCAGCGCGCCGATCCACTGCGGCAGCCGCGGACCCACGCCGCCGAATACCGCCTTCACCGCACCCTCGACGGTTGAACCGGTCGGGCCGATCAACTTGTCGGCGCTCGCGATGACCGGGCCGATCAGGGCCAGCGGATCACCGGACATCAATTTGGCCAGCGGCGCACCGCATTGGATACAGCTCGCGGCATCGCCGGGGCTGCGGTGCGAGCAGTACTCGCAGATCGATTCGAGAACGCTCAATGTCCGGTGACCACAATCGAAGACAGGGCGACCGAATTGACCGTCGGATCGCCTTTGGATTCCAGGACCGTCAGCACGATCTTGGTCGCGCTGATCTCCGGACTCACCTTGGTGACGACCAGGGCCCGCTGGTCCAGCGTCTGCTGGGTGTAGGTGGTGGCATTGGCGTCATCGAATTTGTACGAAATACGGCTCGCTGTACGGTATTTCGCCCATTGATCACCGCCGTCGGAACCGATGGCGTCCCAGCCGGGAACGAGGCCGATGGAATCGACCCGGTAGGACCGGCCCAGATCGATGACCAGAATCTGGCCGTCGACCTTGTACGCGCGCGGGCACGACCACGCCTTGCCGGTGCCGGCGAATGCGTCCATGGCGGGGGTTCCGCCCGGCGGACAGTGCGACTGAGCGGATTTGATCTGGATCGGGGTGCCCGCCGCCGGAGCGGTCGAGGTGGGCTGGGCCGGAGCCGGATTCGCCGGGCCGGTGGCGGTGGCCAGCACCGTCTGACCGCTGGTGTTCTCGGGCTCACCGCCGGAGGTCAACAGGGCCAGCACCACCACGAGCACCAGTACGCCCGCGACCGCCAACGCCACCTTGGGTTGCCGTGCCCGCAGGGCCAGATCGCGAATCGGATCGGCGAACCGTGCGACCGGGGAGCGCGCGCCGCGACCGGGCGCACCGAGCTTGTCGGCGGTCTCCTCCGCGGCGGGCAACTCCGGGGCCTTCTCCGCCGGTGGCGCGTAATCGGACCATTCGAATTCGGAAGTGGCGGTGTGTCCGTTCAGCAGCGCGAGAATGCGTTCACTGGCCTTGGGCCCGCCGCCGGACGAGGGCGCGGGGTCCGGGGCAGCCGCGCCGGGGACGTCGAAATCGTCATCCAATTCCCCGAAAGGCGGCTGTTCCGTGGCGGGTGCGCCGGTCCATCCCAGCGCCGGATCGGACAACAGCGCTTCCAGGACCGCTTCCCGGTGCTGGAGGAAGATATCCCCCGGGTCCTTGTCGGGCATGGCTCGGATCGTATCCAGGCGCGGCGCGGATTCGGGTCCGCGCTATTCCCGCTACCGAGAAGGCATTCGGAGAATCAGCGAGTTCGCTCGCCGGTCACGAAATACTCCGGCGGCACATCGAATACCCGGGCCAGCGCGATGATCAGATCGAGCCGCGGAATGGCGTCCCCGTGAATGAGCCGGTACAAACCCGATTGGGAGACGGGCACATCCGGGTACGCCAGCTCCAGATGCTGTGCCAGCGAATACAAGGTCAGCGATCGAGTCGCACCGTCCTCGGTCGACACCATCGATTCGGAGATCAACGCCGACAATCGACTGGAGAATATCGCCGCGGCCGCCTGACGCGGACTTTGTTCCTCGTCCTCGCCGAGCGTCCGGCCATCACTTTCATACGACTGGGAATCGGTTACCACGCCCGAAGACATTACTGCCCCACCTCATTTCAGTTGATGGACCCGATTTCACGGACCGGGGACCGGAACCGGCGCACCCGCGGGCGCCGGTGCGCCCTCGGGCTCCGGCTCGGGGCCGGCCGGATTCGGCGGTTGCTCGAAATATCTCGTCTCACCGCGCGGTTCGATGAGATCGACGCGCACCGTGCGCATCGGGATGCCGATCTCGACGGTGCCGTCGTCGACCTGTTCGATGGCCAGATCCACCGATCGGCGCGGGCGGGTGCCCGGGTCGCCGATGGTGACCATGGCATTGGCGGCCGAACCACGCGGTGACATCTGATCGAATACCTCGAGGGTGACCGGCTGCGTATTCGGATCCTGTTCACGCGCACCGGGTTCAGCCGCCAGGCGCAGCGACAGCGGATCGCCGACCGCGTTTACCAGCGGCAGCCAGGCGTGCGGCCGCGAGGAGTGCACCTCGACGCTGGCCCCGACCACCATGGCGCGCAGGACGATCTGCTGCGCCACCGGCAGCGCCGCCCGGATGTCGACCGTCCGGCGGCGGGGGTGATACCGGGCCGGATCGAACAGCGGCAGTGCCAGGGTGTGCTGCGGCTGACCGCTGATGGCGCCCAGGATCTGGCCGTTCGGCCCGATCGGCACGACCAGGTCGGCGAGCACCTCCGCCGGAGCGTGATCGCCGCCGCGATCGGCGCGGGGCAGCTCCCGCACCGACCGCTCCCCCGGCAACGTGGCCAGGAACGCCTCGGACTGCCGACCGGAGAGCGGCCGCAGATAGGCGGGCAGCGGGCCCTCCGGCTCCGGACCGACGAAGCGGACCAGACCGCGCGGGCCGTCGTCGCCGCTGGACAGTCCGATCACGACGGTGGTCCAGCCCCGATTCCAACTCCAGCAGTCGTCGAGCACGGCATCCCCGAGCCGAGTCCAGTCGACGATGAAACTGGCCACCCGCCGACCCGAGGCCGCCACCCCCAGGTGATCCCATTCCTCCCGCAATTCCGGCAGGCGAACCCCGGTGTGCAGCAACAGGGTCGCCTCGCGGACCGCGGCGGCGGGCAGTACCTGGGCGATGATCCCGCGCTCGCGCAACCGGGTGCCGATCCGATGGGTCGCCGCGGCCAGGGCGCGCGGCCCCGAGACCGCGCAGGGGCCGCGCTGGGTCAGCGTGCTCAGATTGCGCTGCTGGTCCAGGCGCACCACCAGCCAGGTGAGCCGTTCACCGATCACCGGATGCGTGCCGATCAACTGGTCGTACAGCATGCTGTAGTCGCCGGTGGGGCGGGCCCGGCGGCCGGTGGTCACGATATCGATGTCGACGGTGATGCCGTACTGCTCCAACAGCGGCAACAGCAGGCCCACCGGGAGAGTGTCCTCGGTGTACACGGTCTGCTCGGTGATGATGGTGGGCAGATCGAGATTGGGCGCGAGCTGGATCATCGCCACCAAGGTGTTGTCGCCCAAGCGGATTCCGCAGGGACCGGCGGCGGTGTCGATATCGACCACTTCGGTGACCGAGGTGCGGCGCTCGGCCCGCGTGGTCCGGCCCACTCGGTATCCGGCCCAGATCACCAGCCAGTCCACGGGTGTGCGGGCGCGTACCCGCAGCACGGTCACGGTCAGCGCGATCGAGATCACGATGGCGCCGACCCACCACGGCGTGTGCGCGCTCAGCGCGGCCAGCGCCGGTCCGCCCACGATGACCAGGACGGCCAGCGGGGCCCGGCCGATACCGCCGACCCCGAAGCGTGAATCGCTCACCGTCTCCTCCGGAACATGCCGTACGCCGCGTTCGAGCCGACGCCGAGCAGCGCGGCCGCGACGACCACGCAGAGCGCGGTGATACCGGGACGCCGGTCCTTGGCGCGCGGCGGCGCCGGAATATCCAGCACCGCACCGCGATACAGCCCGGCGGGTGCGGCCGGGGCGTTGCGATAGCTCAGCGCCGCGAGTGGATCGATCAGGCCCGCACCGACGATATTGTCGATCCCGCGCGCGGGTGCGTGCGCACTGGCCTGTAGCCGGGCGGCGATCTCGGCGGGGGATTCGTTCGGATAGCGCGAGCGCAACAGCGCGGCCACACCGCTGGCGTAGGCCGCGGCGAAGGACGCGCCGCCGACCGCGTTGAGCTTGCCCGGCTCACCGACGCCGTTGATCAGATCACCGCCGCCGGGACCGAGCGATTCGATTCCGGTGCCGGGCGCGGCGACCGAAACCCACGGACCGGTCAGCGAATCCGCCATGACGTCCCCGGTCGCGGTGGTGAAGCCGACGGTCAGCACATCGGTGGCGAACCAGCCCGGAGTGGAGATGGTCTTGACCCCGGTCCAGTTGCGCGGATCGGTGGGACGGCCCGGATCGATATCGGGATTCTGTTCACAACCGTTGCCCGAGCCACCGGCGCCCGCCACGATGAGCGCGCCTTTGATCCGGGAGGCGTAGTTGACCGCGGCCGACAGCGTGGACTGGTCTACCCCGAGACCGGCGGGCACACAGACCGGTAGCGCGACGGTGATCACCTGCGCGCCGAGGTTGGCCGCATGGGTGATCGCGCGCGCCAGCTCCCGGATCTGGACCGAGAGTTTTTGCGCCGCATCGAGATTCAGCAACCCGTCCAGGCTGTACGCCCCGGAGCGATAGCGAATGGAAATCAGGTGCGCGTCGGGCGCGACACCCGCGAAGCCATCCGCCGGATCGGCTGCGGCACCGATGATTCCGGCGATGAGCGTGCCGTGCGCATCGCAGTCGGAGAGGCCGTCGCCACCCGCCTGCACATAATCGCCGCCGCCGACCAGGTTGGGCAGCCGGGAATTCGGACCGACGCCGGTATCGATGATCGCGACGGTGACTCCCGCACCGGTGCTCAGTGCCCGCACCCGGCGCAGGTCCAGGGCGCGTTCGGGCGGTGGCACCTGCGACGGATCGCTATGGGGCAGCACGCCGACCGCGACACAGCCCTTGTCCTGTTTGGTGGGAAGTTCCGGGCCGGGCGTGTCATCGGCGGGAGGGGGCGCGGTGGCCACCTCGGGCGGTTGGACGGCCGATGCGGGCGCGGCCATGGGGGCCAGCGCGAGCAGCACGGCGAGCAGCGCGGACGCGCCGGCGATTCTCATCAGAGCCCCCGCATCGCGGTGTAGATGCCCATGATCCAACAGGCCAGCACCGGCACCGCGAGGATGAACGTGTATTCGATCAGGTCGATGATGCGGCGCACGACCGGCGACAGCCGGACCGCGGGCAGGCGCGCGCCCGAGACCGCGCCGGCGGTCGCCAGCGCGGCGATCACGAGCACCACCACCAGGCGCGCGGGAGCGGTGGCGTAGGCGCCGACCAGGACGAACCCGATACCGACCACGGTGGCGGCGGCGGCCGCGACCAGCGCGATGGCCTGGACCCGGTCCGGATACCAGCGGGCCCGCATCACCAGCACCCCCGAAATGGCCGCGGCCATGATGATTTCGCGAATACCGCCCGGGCTCAGCGCCGCCGAGAGCACGGCCGCACCCGCCAACAGCAGCGCGGCCGCGATAATGAGTCCACGTAATCCGTTGATCGCCAGGCGCGCCCGGCTCTCCAGCGAGAACGTGGCCCGATTGCGTTGCGCCGCAGGCTGTTCCTCTTCTCCGGGGCCCGTGGTCTCGGCGTCGAAGATATCGGTGAGCGTGCTGTGCGTGACCTCACGGCCCGGATCGGGCAGATCCGGCGGGCGAATGCGGGCGACCAACACCGCCAGCCGGGGCGCGGCGGTCAGCAACAGCAGCCCGGCCAGCACCATCGCGCCGGCCAGCTGACGCGCCGACAGGTCGAGGGCGGTTTCCACGGCCGCGGCGAGGGCCAGCAGCGAGCCCAGTACCGCCGTCGCGAGCAGCGCCGGCAGGCCGAGCCGCGTCGAGCGCAGCCGGATCACGGTGACAACGGCCGCAACGGCGGCACCGGTGGCCAGATTCGCCGATTGGAACATGCCGTGCTGTCCATACGGCAGCGGCACCAGCATGGCCGCGCCGACGCCGAGCAGCGGTATCGCGGTCAGGGTCGCGCCGAGGCCGAGCCTGGGCTCGCGATAGCGCCGCTCCAGCGCGGTCGCGGCGAATACGCACAGCACACCCAGGACGAGCGCGGGCACCGCGCACCACAGCACCGAACCGGTGCGCATCCAGGACCAGGACAGCAGGGCCGATATCGCCAGCGCGCCCGCTCCGAAAGCGGATATGCCCGTCAAAGCCGCTGTTCCGGAATCGAATTCGGTGAACTCGCGCTCGTTGACCCGGGCCAGCGCGTCGGTGATGTCCTCCACCAGCGGATCGAACGCCTCCGCCGATTCGGTGGTGGTGAGCAGTAGCAGCGCACCGTCGGCGATATCGTGCTCGGCCAGCGTGCTCCACCGCGGCAGCGGTGACTTGCCCGGGCGGGCCAGCGTCCAATGTCCGTTCTCGGCGGTGAAGTCCACGGTCGGATCGTCGACGGAGGTGACCAGTACCGAAATCAGGTCGTCCATGAAGGTTTCGACGCTGAACTTGGTCGGCAACACCACGTCCACCTGATAGGACGCGACCATGATCGCCACCCGAGCGCGGGCGACCTCGGCGGTTTGCTGCGCGGACGCCGGTGGTGCGGCCACGGCAGAGGGGGCGCTCACTGCCGTCCTCCTCGTTCGGGTCGGCCGTAACCGGCCATCATGGTGTCCGGAAAACCGTCGGCGACGGTGGCGGCGAGTTCCTCGAAGGCCAGTGCGGTGTCCTTGTCCAACAGGCGCAGATCGATTTCGCCGCCCTCGGCCAGGTGTTCGTCATAGGGAATGACGAAGGTGGGCCGCTGCGCGGTGGCGAACAGCTCCTCGATGCGCTCGACCTCGACGACCGGCTTGGTCGGCTGCTGCAGCACGATCGCGATGACGGAATTGGCGGCCAGCCGGTATTGGCCGTGCGCGTTCAGCCATTCGAGGGTGGCGACCGCGCCGGTGACCCCGCGCACGGTGGCCGGGGTGACCAGTACGACCGAATCGCTGGACTCGAGCACCGCTCGCGCGGCCGAGCCGAGAACGCCGGTGCCGCAATCGACGAGCAACAGGTTGTAATGCTTGCGCAGGGTCTCGGTGGCGGCCAGGTACTCCGAGCCGGTGAGTGCCTCCATGGCCGCGGGCGTCCAGGGCGAGGACACCACGGCCAGATCGGAATTGGTGATCGAGGCGAACGACTGCACCGCGGAGAAGGCGTCGAGCTGACGTTCCTGTGCCAGATCACGCAGGGTCAGACCGAAGGGGTGCCGACTGGTGCGAGCGGCCAGATCACCGAAATCGGGATTGGCGTCGATGGCGGTGACCCGATCCGGGCGCAGCGAGGCGAAGGTCGCGCCCAGAGCCGCCACGGTCGTGGTGCGGCCCACGCCGCCCTTCACATTCAGCACCGCGATTTGATACGCGGTGCCGAGCTGACGGCGGATGCGCGCGTGCCGGTCCTCGGTGCGCAGTTCCGCGGGTGAGAGGCCGAGACTGAATCCGACCTTGTTCAACGCGCCGCGCATCCCGCTGGTCGAGCGCAGCTGGGCCTGACGACTGGCGGCGATATCCGCGAGCAGTTCATTCGAAGTCAGCGAGATCGGCAGGGCTTGGTACCCGGCCGATTCGGACCGCGCGCCGCGATCTTGCGTCCGAACGGCCGGCGCCGCGGCCTGCTGGCGCGAATCCTGCACGGCCGGAGGGGAAAAGAAGTCGGGTTGCACGCCGGTTCGACCGCGCGCCTGGGTGGGTGCGGTATGCGCGGTGGCGGGGGCGGTGGCCTCGGCCGCGCCGAAGGCGGCGGCCTGGCCGGTGGAGACGGTCGAGCCGATGGGCACGGCCTGACCGGTGGGCGCGGCCGAACCATAGGGTGCGGCATGACCCGTGGGCGCGACCGAACCGGACTGCGCGGCTTGGCCGATGGGCGCGGCCGAACCTGTCTGTGGGGCTTGGCCGGTGGGCGCGGCCGAGCCGGTGGGCGGATAGGAACCGGTGGGCGGTGCGACCGGCGCGGCGGGTGGCGTCGGGGTCGACTGGACGTCGAATCCCGGTGGTGGTGCGGTGGGTGCGTACGTGGTGTTCGGCGCACCCGCGAAGGCCGGGCTCTCCGGCCCGGGATCAGCTCCGCCCGGTTCCGGCCCGGCCGCGAATCCCGTTCCGGTTTCCGGCGATTCATCCGCATCCGCTTCGGGCGTCTGGGCCCGGCCGGGTGGCGGAGGCGGCTGGTGATGGCTGCGCCCCGCGACGGTGGAGCGCCAGGTGCTGCCGGTATCGCTCTGCTCGGCCGACCCGAAGTAGGCGTCGTAGCCGCCCCGAGCGCGCACGGATCCGGTCGTCTCACCGCTGCTGCTCGGTGCTCTGTTCATTTCCCCTCATCCTCTCGAAAATCCCAGAGGGACAATCACGTTCGACTGGTTCGGAACCAACTTTCGCCGGGTAACAGGTCGACCAGCGCCCGGACACCGGCACGCACGCTCGCATCGTCCCCGGGCCGGTAGGTGGTGCGCACCTGCCCGTTCAGATCCCGATGCGGTACGACCGCGATCCGGCCGGAGTGGGTGTCCAGCACGGTCATACACAGTTCGGGGGTGGCGATGATGCCGTCGTGGTGCTCGATCATCAGTACTTCCGCGCGCCGGACCACCTCGTCGAGCGCCCGGGTGAGCACGGCGGCGGTGCGGCCTTGCGCGCCCAGCTGTACCAGCGCCGGGCGGCGGGATTCCGCATCGGCGGGCACGGTGTCGAACTCCTCGTCGGTGGCGGTCAGCGGTGTGAAGTCCAGCGCGGACGCCGGACCGAGCGCGGCGAGCAATGCCGCCGCCACCGCATCGGTCCGCTCACCCTCGACGAACACCGATTGGATGACGAGATGATCGTCGTGCCGCACGGCGAGCACATGGGTTTCACCACTGCGCGCCAGGGACATTCGCAGCATCCCCGGTGGTTCGCCGGGGACGCCGTGGTCGATGATGCGGGCGACCAGTTCCACATCCGGCCGGGCCAGGCAGCCCAACCAGTGCGCGATGACCGGGTGCACGCCTCCGTCGCCGAGAATGCCCGCCTCGGTGAGTTGGGCGGCGACGAAGGCGTTGACCCGGTCCCGGTCATCGATGCTCTCGATATTCGGCATGATGGCCAGCACCATCGGATACGAGTCGATGCCGACCATGGACTGCAACAGCAGGGCGGCATCGACATTCAGGTCGACCGCGACAGGATCGTTGATCAATTCTTCACTCGGGGTCGACGAACCGTCACAGGATTCCCGCGAAGCCTTTTCCGTTGTTCGTATCGGTGATCCGCATGAGATCGCTGGACGAGCCGATCGCACCCTTGAGCTGCGCCAGGCTGGATTGATATTGGGTCAGCCTGGTGTTCAGCTGGGTCATCACGTCGTCGTAGCCGGTCGCGGCCGAGCCGAAGAATCCGCTGTTCAGCAGGTCCTGCCGCACCGCGGAGATATGAGCGGTGTGCTGTTCCATCTTGTCGATGATTCCGCCCAGCTGGCTGGTGTGGGTATCGATTTCTTCGAAATTGTAAAGCATTTCCGATTCAGCCTTTCTGAGAAGTAATTGCCTGCGTAGCGGGAATCAGAAGGCCGAGATCTTGCCGCCGCCGGACACGGCGCCGATCTTGCTCTTGGCCCAGTTGTCGGTTTCGTCGACCGTCACACCGGCCTTCTTCATCTGCTCGACGATCTGAACCAGGAGGCCGTCGAGGTTCTTCCCCTTGTGCAGCGCATCGGACATGGCGATCTGAGTCGCGTCACCGGCGCCCTTACTGGCCAATGCCTTGGCCAATTCGTCCGAGACGTTGAACAGGGCGCCGAGGTCGTTCTCCAGTTCCTCGTGAGCCTTGAAGGTGTTGTTCGCGGACTCCTGCACCTTTACCGGGTCGCCGCTGTATTTACCCGCCATTTGAATTTCCTTTCGATATGGTATTCAATTTCGGCCGCGACAATCTATCGAGGACGTATTTCGAGGATCGAATCGAGGATCGGATCCGTATGGTCATCGAGGGTGGGGTCCTCCAGTGCCAGGAGTCGTTCGGAAACCGACTCCTGCTGTCCGTCCCCGTCGAGATACTCGATGACGCCTATCGCGGGGGGTTCCTCCAGCACCGGCACGTCCTGGGACTCACCGGGCGCGAAGGCCTTCCCGGGCTTGCGCTCATCGCGCTCGCGACGACGCCGGGCCTTGGGCGCGGTCACGCCCCGAGGCGCCGTCCGTTGCGGAACCGGTTGCGCCGCAGGGGTTCCCGTACCCATACCGAAGGCCCGGGTCGACATGGTCGACCAGTTCGTCGGCATCCGGAAACCGGTCGTACTGCCCGGCATCGCGCCGAATCCGCCCGGGGTCATACCGAGCGCCACCATGCTGCCCAGGCCGCCGTTGAGTCCGGCCAAGGTGGTGGAGTTCGGCGCGGCGCCGAGCAGGCCGCCGTCCCCGGAGGAGAGTCCGTCGCCGCTCCCGTAGCCGTCGGTCGGCATGGTCGGCAGCTCCGAAAGGGGTTGCTGTGCTTGGGTCACCGGCGTTTGAGGATCTCCGCCGCCCGGCTGACCCGGCTGACCCGGATTACCGGGGTCGCCGGGCTGACCGGGATTACCGGGCTGTCCCGGTTCGCCCGGGTTGCCCGGGTTGCCCGGGTCGCCCGGGTTGCCCGGGTTGCCCACGCCGTCGCCGGGCTGACCGCCGGATGGCCCCGAGCCGTCCCCGCCACCGCCCGGCTCGGTGAGACCGGTATTGCCACCCGGATCTCCCACCGGCACACCGGGATCCATGCCCGGTATACCCGGCGGAGCCACGCCGGGCGGTCCGCTCACGATCGGAGGCGCTTCACTCGGCGGCGGCAACTGACCGAGCAGGGCCGTGGTCGCGGCCGCATAGGTACTCATCACGGTCGCCGCCCGGAACCATTCGGCCATATAGAGACCTTCGAGTATGGCCACCGTCGCGGCGCCCAGTCCCAAACTGCCGGGGCTGGCGGCACTCGCCGTCGCGATGGCGGCCTGAATCGCCTCGATTTCGGCGACGGTCGGCATGGCGGCCAGGGCGGCGCCATTGGCCGCGCCGATTCCGGCGGCGACCGCCGCGGTGGCGGCCGCGGCGGCTCCCTCGGTGCGTAACCAGTTGGCGTGGTTGCGAAATGCGCGCTGCGCCTGGTCGGCCGAGCCGCCCTGCCAGATGATCTCCATCTGGTTCATGCTTCCGTCGGCTCCGGCGGCAGCGGTGAGCAGGCCGTCGGCAATGGCCGCGTACGCGGTAGCGGTCGACTCCATTTCGGTCGGGCCCGGGCCCGCGAACAAACGCGCGGAATTCACTTCCGGCGGCAACGCCACAAAGTCGGGAAACATGACATCACTCCGAACCCGGTGCGGCCTACACGCTCAGCCGCGCGCCCGCCCCGCCGATGGTGGCCCCACCCGTTCCGTCGGTACCGCCGTAGGCGGCGCTGACCGGGTAGATCATTTCGGCGCCGGACAGCAGGTGCGCGAGCCCGGGCGCCGTGACCGCCATATGCTGCGCGGTTTGGGCCACCAGGCGCAGCGCCGCCGTGACGCTCACGGAGTCCGCGCCCGCCGGTATCGGCACCGCCCGGTGTAGCTGCGTCCCGACGACCGAGGACAAGGCGCCGTGAATGGTCTGGAGCTGCCCGCCGATACCGGGGAGCTCCTCGTGTGCGACTTGGACGAACATGGATCGTCTCCTTGCGACTATTCGATTGCTCGAATGGAGAGGTACATAAAGAACGCTATTGCATTCCCACCCTTGGGAATGCGAGTTGTTTTTCACTCTTCGAGCGGCGAATAGGACGCGCCCGGTTACTCCCGCACCGGGGGCAGCGCGGCCTGTACGAGGTCGCGGCGGGCATGCAGCGGTTCGACGAAAATGCCTCGGCCGGTGGGCTGCTTCGTCGCCTTCACATCCCCGACCAGCATGCCGTCCAGCCTCGAACCGTCCATGATGAGACCCGAGGAGTTGAGGTTCTTCATCTGCCCGAGAATGTTGTCGTACATGGCCGAATCGGCCTGTGCGATATTGCGGGCCGCGATGAGATGCAGGCCGGTGTCACGTCCGTCGACGATGAGATCCTTCAGCGGATCGAGCGGATTCCCTTGTCCGCGTTGGACGACCATGTGGTAGTCGTCGACCACCACGAAGATTTCCGGGCCGCTCCACCAGGAGCGCTCCTTGAGCTGCTGTGAGGTCACGCCATCGGGCGCACGGCGCTCGCGCATGCGGGCCGCGAAACCGCCGAGTCCCTCGATGAGATCGCGTTCACTGGTGAGGTACCCGATCAGATGTTCCTCGGGCACGGCATCCATATGCTGCCTGCGATAGTCGATGAGCAGGATGCGCGCCTGCTCCGGGGTGAATCGCCGATGGATCGAATCCAGCAGGGCCCCAACCACGGTCGACTTACCGCAGCCCGTGGAACCGAGCACCATCATATGGGTGGAGACACCGAAGTCGATGACGGCCGGGGTGAGGTCGGATTCGCGGAGACCGAACGGCACCGCCAGCCGCTGCGCGAGGGTGGACGGCGCGGGCATTCCCGCGGTGACCTCGGCGAGGGAGATGTTGGCGGGCAACAGCTTGACCTCCGGCGCGCACCTGCCGGGGTATTGGCGGGTGAGGGTTTCGGCCGCGGCGGTCAGCCCCGCACCGATGGAATCCGGCTCCGCGACACCGTCGACGCGCGGCAGCGCGATCAGCATATGCAGGGCGTCGGTGGAGATGCAGCGTCCCGGCCGATTGGCGGGTATCGAGGCGACAACCTGCCGCTGGGTGGTGAATACGGTGTCGGTGAGGTCGCCGAGGCGCATTTCCAACCGGGTCTGCAGCATATCCCTGATCGAGGACCGGATGGCGGCCCAGCGCGAACTGGTCAGCACCAGGTGGACGCCGTAGTTCAGACCCTGCAGCGCAAGCGATTCCACCACCGGTAGGTATTCGTCGTAATACGGTCCGTTGCTGGAGAATCCGACATCCCAGCCGTCGATGACGAGAAAGACGTCTCCATATTGATCGCCTTGGGCATCGAGCAGTGCCGATTCGCGCGCGGACGCGCGGCGGCGACGGAATTCGCGCATGGAATCGATACCCAGTTCGGCGAATACGTTCTGCCGGTGCGCGATCAGGTTGGTCAGCAGTGCGAAGGTGCGCCGAACACGGTCGACGTCGCGGATGGAGGCGATCGAGCCCACGTGCGGCAGGGTGCGCAGGCCGGTGAGACCGCCGGAGAAATCGAGGCAGTAGAACTGCACCTGTTCGGGGGTATGGGTCAGTGCGCCCGACAGGACCAGCGTCTGTACCGCGGTGGATTTGCCCGACTGCGGTCCGCCGACGATCGCGACATGGCCGCCGGCCGCGGACAGGTCCACCGTCCACACGTCCTGGCGTTGCAGGCGGGGTTGGTCGACGATGGCCCAGGGCAGCCGCAGGCTGCCCGGCGTCACGTTCTGAATGAGCCGATCGAGGGTGGGCGCGATATTCAACGGCGGCAACCACATTCGATGGGCGGGCCGTCCGTGCCCGGCGAGTTGCTGCAGTACGGTCTCCATTACCGTCACCGGTTCGGCATCGATGACCTCGGGTTCCGGCGCGGGCACGGGTTCCGGTACGGGACTTTGGATTTCGGTGATCGCGGCCGTGGTGAAACGCTGCGGCATGCGGTAGCCGCCGCTGGCGCGCCGGGCGCGCTGGGTGCCGGGCGTGGCGGTCTGTATGGGGGCGGTATAGGGCGACCCGACATAGGCCGCCTGGAAGCGCTGCAGATCGCCCGCACCGACGCGCAGGTAGCCCGCGCCCGGCTTCTTGGGCAGGTGATAGGCGTCGGCGGTGCCGATGGCATCGCGCGAATCGCTGGTCTGGTTGGTGCGCAACGCGATTCGGTAGGACAGGTGCGCCTCGAGCTCGCCCATCCGACTGGAGGGCACCTTCTGCGAGGCCAGCAGCAGGTGGATGCGCAGTGACCGGCCCAGGCGGCCGATGGCGACGAACAGTTTGGAGAAGCTCGGATGCTGTTCCAGCAGTTCGGCGAATTCGTCGAGGATGATCAGCAGGGTCGGCATGGGTTCGAGCTGTGCGCCCTGTTCACGGGCCCGCTCGTAATCGGCGACGCTGGCGAAGTTGCCGGCATCGCGCAGAATGCGTTGCCGCCGTGCCATTTCGCCGTTGATCACGTCCTCCATACGGGTGACGAGATCGGCCTCCTCCTCCATATTGGTGACCACGGCGGTCACGTGGGAGAGGCGATCGAAGCCGAGGAAGGTCGCACCGCCCTTGAAGTCGACCAGCAGCAGGTTCAACAGGTCCGGGGAGTGCGTGGTCACGGCCGAAAGCACCAGGGTGCGCAGGAATTCGGACTTGCCCGAGCCGGTGGCGCCGATGCACATACCGTGCGGGCCCATACCCTCCTCGGCGGATTCCTTGATGTCGAGGTGGACCAGACTGCCGGCCGGGTCGTAGCCGAAGGGGACGTTCAGCCGGGACCGGTCGATATCGCGGATGACGCGCCAGGTCCGGTCGACCTGGAGATCACCCGGATCGGTGATACCGACCATTTCCTCCCAGGTGGTGCCGCCCGCCTGTTCGGCGGCAACGGCTTCGACCACGGTGGAGAGCCGGTAGGGGGCGAGGCTGCGCGCCAGGGCGGTGCAGGCGCTGACGGACATGGCATCGGCCCGGCCCACGCGGCGCCGGCCGCGGGCGGACACCTCGAACAGCGCGTGGTCCGCATCGACGCTGAAGCGCAGCGCACGCGGCAGCGGCTGTTCGGCGATGCCGAGCCGCAGCCAGGTGCAGCCGTCGATACCGGAGATATCGCGTTCATTGGCCGCGCCGCCGACGCCGACGATGAGCAGGAAGTGCTTACGCTCCAGTGACGGTTGGCTATTGGCCGAGAACGGTCCGCGGTTGAGCCCTGCGAGCACCTTGCCCCGGAGTTCGGCGACCGAGCGGTACACCATCCGGCTGGAGCCGATGGCGTCCTTATCGCTGGGATGCTGGGTGTGCGGCAACCATTTCAACCACGCCCATTCCGGCGCGTCCGGATCCGGCAGGACCGCGGCGATCCCGACCTGGTCCGGACCATGCAGCACAACGGTTTCCGCGAGCATGGCACGCACCAGGGCTGCCACCGCGGCGGCGTCGCCGTCCAGACCGATCTCGGGCGCGGACAGCAGATTGATCGCGACCGGCATGCCACCGACGGTCGAGTACGCCTTGGCGAAACGCGTAACCTCCACCACGCCGACGGGATCCAGGTCCGCCAACGGTGCGGCCTCGGGCACGATGACCCGCACCTGATTCGCGATGCGACCGCGCCCGACCCGGATGCGCAGGAACTGCGGACTGGCGACCTGGACCTCCCACATACGCTGACCGCCGATCAGCCGGGCCACGCTGTCCGGTCCGGGGTGGGTGTGTGTCAGATAGGTCTCGAGCTCGGTCTCGGTGGCGCGCACCGATTTCCGGTGTTCGGCGATACTGCGTAGATAGTCCTTACGCTCCTCGTTGAGCGAGGCCGCGCCACCGGAACCGCTCCCGCCCATACTGCCGCCGAGGGTGCCGAACATCGACACCACCATCATGATCGGGAACATCAGCGACATCGGATTCATGGCCGCGCCGCCGCGGAACATCATGACCATCATGCCGCCCATCCCCGCCATCATCACCACGGGCATGATCATCCGAAGCCGGGACGGCGGAACGGGTTTGGGCAGTTCGGTGGGGGGTTGCAGGCGCAGTTCGGCCACCGCCGGCGCCTTGGGCCCGCGCACCATGCGGGCGGGGCGGACGAAACGGCGCGTGGTTGTCACGGTTGTCCTCCGGGCAGGGGCGCGGCGGCGCGGTCGGCGGCGATGCCGTCGTGTTGAATGCGGGCATCGCGTTGGGACAGGGTCGGCCCGATGGCGAAGAGCGAGACGATGCTCCACGGGGCGGGAATGGGATTGCGCAGCGCGAGTGCGGTCAGGGTGGGGTCCGGTGAACTGCCGCCGATGCGCGCGTCGATGCCGTAGCGCACACCGCTGTCGGAGATCCAGTACAGCGCCTCGCGCAATGGTGAGGCCGGATCCAATCCGGTGACGCGTACGAAACTGCCGGTATCGCGGGGCAGATAGGCGGCGTCGGCGGTGGTTCCGCGGGAACCGCTCGCGGTCACCAGCGGCACCGTACGCGCGAGCTCGTCGGCCGCCAGTGGCAGTTGCCGCCCGATCAGCAGTTCGGTGCTCGCGTTCGGATCGTCGGCCGCGTGCGTCCAGTGGTAGCAGGTGATGCCGTCGCGTTCGGGATCGGCGATGTGCACCGCGGCGGCGGGATAGCTGGTGGTGCCGGGCCAGCCGCCGGGGCGCAGGTTGGTGGCCACCACATCCGGGCCGACGGCGATGGCCGAGACGGCGCCGTGCGAATCGGCATTGCGAACCATGGCCGCCAGCACCGCGCTGATCTGCACCACGCCCGATTGCGAAACCAGATAGTAGGCGGCGCCGTGATCCACGGTGGACACCGAGAGCACCGAGCCGACCGCGACCGACAGACCCGAGGGCAAGCTGATGACCTGCCCGGCCCCCGGCACCGCCGGTACCCGCAGCGGTGGCGCTTCGGGGATGGCTTCCAGCAGACCCGGCGAGGCCGGGAGCACCGGCGCGGTAGCGTCGATGCCCAGCGCGAGGGTGACCGGAGAATCGGCGAGATTGATTATGGCCCTGACGATTCCGCGATCGTGATCGCGATACACCAGCCAGGTGGTGGAGCCCTCGCGCAGCAGCCGGGCCTGGGTGTCGCCGAGCGGGCGAGTGGCATCACCGTCGATGCTGAGCCGACTGCCGATCGCCACGGTGCGCACCGGGGAGCGGCTCGTGGTGGGCAGACCGGTGGTCGGATCCGTCGGCCCGGCCGCACCGATGGCGGTGCTGTCGCATACCGCCCATGAGGAATCGCGGCCATTGCCGTCCGAGATCGCCCCGGGCGCACCCGCGATACCGACGATGGGGCCGCGCGGGAACTTCGCCAACTCCTCCTTGGACACCTGCACCGGGTTCTCGGCCGCGCCGATCACCAAGCGCGCCGAGGTGAGGTTCAGCGCCGGATGCAG
This sequence comes from Nocardia sp. NBC_01503, assembly GCF_036327755.1. Taxonomy (NCBI): domain Bacteria; kingdom Bacillati; phylum Actinomycetota; class Actinomycetes; order Mycobacteriales; family Nocardiaceae; genus Nocardia; species Nocardia sp. NBC_01503. The sequence goes on along the minus strand of NZ_CP109596.1, from coordinate 5,197,458 downwards.
TCGTGCGCCGACGCGCACATACAGTGCGCCCGAGCCCTTTTCGGCGACGATCTTCGAATCGCCGATCGGCTTGGCGGGTTTGAAGAAGGACAGCACCGCCGATCCCGCGATGACCACGCAGGCCATCGCGATACCGATCGACAGCGCGGTGGAGCGCCCGCGCTGCGGATCGTCGATCATCGAGGCGTCCCGCCGGACCAGCGCGTGTTCGATGCGCCGGAACAGGAAGCGCCAGCCGGAGATCTGGTGTTTGGTCACCACCCGGAAGCGGGCCACCGTCGTGTGTTTCCTTCCGTCGCGCCGATCAGTGGGCGGCCGGCGCCAGTCCTTCCAGGGCGGCGGTGATATCCGCCTCCGAGATGGTCATGAGTTCTTCATCGGTCATCGCGGCCACATTGGCGTTCTCGCGAGTGAAGCGGTAGTCGCGTTCGGACTCGGCGGCTTCCACCACATTGCGCACGAAACGGCCGTTACCCGCGAGGTCGATCAGGCGACGGCCATTGCGGGCCTGCCCGGAGAGTTGCTCGCAGCGGTCGTGCAGGGCATGGCGGGCATCCCCGGACAGGATCGAATCCTTGTTCTGGGCAATATGTTCGGCAATGCGGACGAGTTCGTTCGCGTCGTAGCTGGCGAAGCGGATGCGTTTGGTGAAGCGGGAGGCCAAGCCGTCGTTGGAGGCCAGGAAGCGATCGATCTGATCCTCGTAGCCCGCGATGATCACCACGAGTTTGTCGCGGTCGTTCTCCATTCGGGCCAGCAGCGTGTCGACCGCTTCCTTACCGAAAGCGTCTCCGCCGGAGAGCCCTTCCTGGATCAGGGTGTACGCCTCGTCGATGAACAGCACTCCGCCCAGGGCCGAATCGATCAGCGCGTTGGTCTTGGGCGCGGTGTGCCCGAGGTGGGTGCCGACCATATCGTTGCGGGACACCTCGATCACATCCGCGTTCTCCACCACGCCGAGTCCGGCGAAGATCTTGGCGATGACCCGGGCGATGGTGGTCTTACCGGTGCCGGGCGGACCGGAGAAGATCAGGTGATGGGACCGGGAGTCCACGGCCAGACCGCGTTTGGCGCGGACCTGATCCATCAGCACACCGGATTTGAGCCGGTCCACCTGCTCCTTGACCGAATCCATGCCGATCTGCGCGCGCAGCAGATCCGAAGCCTCGGTGAGCAGGGATTCGCGTTCGTCACGCGCCGCGGACGCCGCCACCTCGGCCGGGTCGTCGCCCGAGCGCGGATCCCAGCGGTCGGTGCGGGTGGAAATGACGTCGGCGGTGGTGATTTCGAAGCGATAGGTCTTGTCCGCGACCGCACGCTGCCAATCCTCATGCTGCTGCCACAGCGCGGAACCCTGTAGTCCCTTGAGGATTCGATCGGCGGCCTCGTGATCGCCGTTGTGCCGCAACACCATTCCGAGCAGAAAGTGCGCGTCGGCCCAGATGTAGGAGAGACTGCCCGAGGAACTGTCCTCGACGATGCGCTGGGCCCGGGGCAGGGCCTCACCGAAGCGGCCCAGCTGCGCCAGCGCCTGTGTCGCCATCAATTCGGCCGCGATATCGAGCAGATTGTCCTCGAGAGCCGGTTTGCGCGCCCGGAATTCCAGGACATCGGGCCAGCGGTGGGTGCGGAAATACAGTGACAGCCGGACGAAGTCGGCGACATCGTCGGCGGGCAGCTGATCGAGAATGGCGGTGGCCTCGCCCCATTCACCGCCCTCGGCGTATTTGCACGCCTGCGCGAGCGCGATCTGATCGCGATCGGACATGGCCACGCGCAGCCCGTACATTCCGATTTCGACCTGGCACCACAGCGATCGATCGGGCAGGCCCGCCCGCTGCTGATCCCGGTACAGATTGTGGACGGAGCGATACGCCCCGTAGATGACTTCACCAGAGATTTCCCCGGCCATGGCGAGCCCGAGCCAGGCATCGCACATATCCGGATCGAGATCGGTCGCCGCGTGGAATGCCGCCAGCGCGTGCTGGTCGTTGCGCACTCCCCCGGAAACCAATCCGAGACTTTGAACCCCTGTATAGAACGCGTCCTCGGCCGCTGACAACTCGGACTTCCCTTCCACCGATCTCGTCTGCACGAAGGGTAGAGGCGAGCCCGGGACTCTCATTTCCCATCGCTGGGAACAGCCGTACCCCATTTGCCCCGGCCTGCGCATTGCCTTCCCACGAGGGGGAATCGGGCATTGGCCAGCGGCCGTTCAAATATGCCAATATTCGTTGTGCCGTTGATTAACGGCACAAAGGGTCGGCGCCACCTTGCCCCTCATCAGGTGGTCTCGATCCTGCGGCCGGATTCCGCGATCCGGTATGCCGGCCGCCCCGGACATGGTTTGTCGAATACCCTCCCCACGACAACCAGATCCACGACGGCCGGTGGCGTGGGACACCACCGGCCGCTCCGGAATTCCTCAGGCGCAGGTCGGACTGAAGGCCGCTGCGCTCATCGCGCGAAAGCGCTGCACCACCGGAATATCCAGCGCCGCGACCACCCCGCCGCCGGTACCGGGATCACCCGCGTTCAATCGAATGCCGTGCCGGGTGTGCGCGCCGTCGGACATCTGGGCCCGCGCCCGCGTGCGCCAGCCGAAGGGCAAGGTGTGGACGTTCTCCCCGCCGTGCGTCAGGCGTTCGGTGACCTCGGCGAGCAGATCGAGCGAATCGGCCAGATCGGTCAGCAGATCGGTGCCGCCCTCGGTGCGCTCACCCCGTGTGGGCGGGCGGAGATAGCCATCGATGACCACCGCCAGCGCCCCCGTGCGGGCGATGAGCTTGCGGATGATCTTCGCCGCGGCGGCACCGAGCACCAGATCACCATGTTCGAGTGCGATCGAGACGACCAGGCATTCGGCGAATCGATGCGACGTGCCGACCTCGCCCTCGGCGACCCCGACAGCGCAGGCCGACGGTTCGGTGACCGCGTATTCGAAGGTGCGGCAACGGCTACTCTGAATCAGCATGGCACCCGCCCTGTCCCGTGGGCGTCGAACGACGGGGTCGATCGACCGGCAGCGCGTCCTGCCGAATCCGGGTCGTGCTGATTAACGTCATCGAATCTCCGAGCAGATTGATTCCGGATCAAGGCGCCGTGTGATCCCGAGTTCATTTCCGAGTCCACCGGCGAAGTGTGCATCGACTCTACGGCCGAAACGACCGGTCTCCAGGTACCAGAAAGCGTCAGCTGCGGGCCAATTCGCGCCACATCGGCCGAACGACGGCTCCGCGCCCGCGATTCGAGGATGCGGTACCCGGCGCGTTCGGCGACTTCCCACGCGGGGGAAGTGCGCACTGGCAGTAACGACCGGTACGGGATCCAATGGCGGAGGGGAGTGAGGAAATCGAATGATCACCGCGAGTCCCGCGCGCCGCGTTCCCACCTTCGTCTCGATCTACGAACGGGGGTTGAACCAGTGGTATCGCGTCGCTGAATTCCGGCTCAACGCACAGGGTTCGGTCGAACTGCGGCTGTGCAACGGCAGCCCCTGTCCGCTGGCGGTGCACTGGTACCGCGAGGGCATCGAAACACCGGCGACCGAACCACTGGTGACCGCCGCCGACGGCCCCGCCTTCATGCGTGCCCTACTGCGCCCGTTCGCCCTGAGCTACTGCCGGATAGTGGACGAAAGCTCCACGCCCGCTGGGCAACCGGGCTCCGGCTCTCCCCAGCAGTGGCGACACCCGCACGCCGGCACGCCTTAGGTTGGAACGATGGTGCAATCGACACCGTGGCAGGCGGCCGGATCGCCCGGCGGACGGGATCCGCAGCGCGGCGCACACAAATCCATCAGCGAAGGTTGGCCGTACCTTCTGGTGGCACTGGCGAATTCAGCGGTGCTGTATCTGATGTTCAAGCCGTGGCTGTCGGCCTACGGTTGGGACGGTACCGCCACCGTCAATGCCTTCGGGCGATTCCGGCGCACAACCAAACATCTGAATCTGTGGTCGCAGTCGCCGCCGCCCGGACCGCAGATCAGCAATACCTGGGCGGTCCTGGCCACCACCGCCATCCTCATCACCGTGGCGGCGGCGGTCTGGGCCAGTCGGCAGCGCAGCGCGGCGGCCGAAACCCTCACCGCCGTAGCGGCATCGGCCGCGGCGCTGCTGGTGGCGATGGACCTGTACACGCTCAACGCCGCTATACCGCAGGCGAGTGCGGCGCTGGTGATGAACAGGGACCTGTCCGCCCAGTTGGGGCTGGCGATCGGCGCGCTGCGCGGCAGTAACGAATATCCCTGGCCCGGTAAGTTATCGCAGCTCCACACGGCCGGTTTGACATCGACGGCATTGTTCGCGCTCGCCATCACCGTCGTAGCGGCCGCGATCACCGCGCTGCGGGCCCGTCGGGGCCTGCTTCGCGTGATCAAGGCGGTCGTCACCCGAATCCTCTGACGGCCACTTCGATTCCCACGGAAGCGATTCCGAATGCCCGGTTCGACCGTCCTGCGTAACCGGGACTTCCTGCTGTTGTGGTCCGGCAATGCCATTTCCCATGTCGGACTACAGGGTGCGCGCATCGCGTACCCGCTGCTGACACTGCTGCTCACCGATTCACCGATCGCAGCCAGCGTAGTGGCCTTCGCGATCGCGGCGCCGGGGCTGGTGTTCGAAATTCCGGCGGGGGTCGCGGCGGACCTGTGGGACCGCCGACAAACCCTGGTGCTGTGCCAGCGCATGGGATTGGCGGCCACCGTGCTGGCGGCGCTGGTGATCTTCATGCGACCACCGGGTCTGGCGTTGTTTCTCGCGGTGGCCGCCTTCACCGAAGGTACGGCGTACGTCTTCTTCAATACCGCTGAACTGGTTCTGATTCGGGACGTCACCACCGAGGCGGAGCGCCCCGCGGCGTTCGCCTTCCTGGAGGCCGAGCAGCCGATAGCCAATATGATGGGCCGCACGCTCGGCGCGGCACTGCTCGGCATCGCACGCGGGCTGCCGTTTCTGGCCAACGCCGCCTCCTACCTCTATTGCCTGTGGACGCTGTCCAGGATTCGCTCCCGGGCACAGACGCCGCCCGAACCCGCTCCCGCGAAAACCGCGGGCATCTGGGATTGGGATCAGATCCGGGTCGGCATGCGGCACCTCGGGACGGATTCGTTCGGGCGGAACGCCGCGATCACTCTCGGCGCGTCGAACGCGATAATTCAGGTGCTCATTCTGGTGATCACACTCTCGATCAAGCAGAGCGGTCAACCGACGTGGATTGTCGGGGTGGTGCTCGGGGCCACCGGTGTGGGCGGGCTACTGAGCGCGGTACCGGCGGCCCGGCTCGGCAATCGACTCAACCCACAGACCGTGCTCACGGCCGCGTTGTGGGCCTGGACCCTGTTGGCCGTGCCGATCGCCATCACCTCGAATCCCCTTGTGCTGGGCGTGTGCTGGATGGGAGTCGGTTTCGTGGGGACGATGGTCAATGTGCCGCTGACCCTGTATCGAGTGCGGATCTACCCCGAGGAGCTGATCGGCCGAATCTTCGGCGCCAGCAAGCTCATCTCGCACGGTGGGACCGCGGCCGGAGCGCTGTGTTCAGGGGTGCTGGTCTCGATCCTCGGTCCGCACTCGGCGGGCTGGTTGCTGGTGGTGGCGATGGCGCTGCTGGCGCGACGGGCGCGACGGCTGGCCCCACCCCGGTCGGCCGAACCCCCGTCACCCGCACCGGTGGCCGTAGCACCCACCGCACCGAGCACCGGAACCTGGATTACCAGGGTCTCCCGGCAGGGTTCCCGGGCAGGCGATTCCACCGCGCGGACATAGGCCCGACCGGTCAGCGATCCGCTTCCTCGGATCGGCGGCTCTTCGAATCGGAGACGGTATTCGCCGGGTCGGCCGTGGGGTTCTTGCGGGCTGCCGCATCCTCCCGCACCGGATCCGACGCGCGGGCACGCCCGACGCGCGATTCGGTCTGCGGGGCGAAAACCTTTGCCACGGTGTCGGACTCGCGGACACGTTTGGACCAGGGCGTCGATGCGACACCGCGCTCCGGCACCGGAACACCACTTCGCTCGGACGTCTGCGAGTCCGGGGCCGCGGTGGGGTGCCGCTCGCGCGAAGTCCGGGCCACTCTCTCGGGCCCCCGACGTCGTACGGGGCCGCCGCGCCAGGGACTGGCACTCTGCTGGGCGTTCGTCGGACCTACCGTGCCCATCGGATCCGGCTGTCGCGCAGCGGATTCGCCATCACCACCGCTCGGTGCGGTCACCTCGGCAGTGGGACCGGCAGCCAAGACGGTTCGCTCCCTGCTGGGAGGTGCGGCTGTGGCGGCGGGCTCGGAGACCCGCTCCGAGCCGGAAGATACTGCCGCGGTGTGAGTCTCGGTGCGATCGGAGGTGCGGGGCGCGTCCGCCGCGCGGTCGGAGCGCTCGCTACCGCCCCGGACCGCTTCGGAGGCGGGGGATTCCCGCCGCATCCCGGAATTCTCCTGCCACGGTGGCGCGCTCACCCGGGGCGCTGCCGAATTCGCGCCCGGTCCGGCCGAATTCGTGGCCGGGCCCGAGCCATTCGCGGCCGATCCGGTCGAAGCCATAGGCGCCGCCGAATTCGCACCGCGACGCGGCGAGACCCGATCGGATGGCGAGTCCGAACCCGGTGCCACTCGGTCCGGGCCGTCGGTGGCCGCTATCGGCGGTCCGGCGGGCAGCGACTTCCACTGAGCGGGAAGGCTTCCGGTTGTCATCGGGGGATCCACCGGATGTGACACCGGCGGTGGCGGCCCGGTAGGCGCTGCCGTGAACTCGTCCGCCGGTGGGTTGCGCGCAGGCTCGCCCCCGGAGTCGCCGAGGTTCCGTCCGCTGTCGGTGGTGAAATCCAGTCCGCCCACCTTGTTCGCGAAATCCTCCGCGTGCGAGAGCATCTGGTCCGCGTAGGCGTCCAGGAGATCCGCGTAGCGCATGACCTCGTCCGGTTCGATCCGCATCGGCGGCGCCGCCGAGCTGCTCGGCGGCGGGGGCAGATCCAGGACGTCCACCACCGCGTTGTGCAGTGCGCCGCCGACCATGCGCTCGATGACGTGGCCCAGTGGCTCGATCGCCTTGCCGAGCACCTCGGCGAGGAGGTAGGCGATCAGCACCTGTTCCATCACCGACAGCAGTTTGCTCGCCATCGCGGGCAGCGACTGTGCCACCACCGCGGAGAGCCCGCCGGTGGCGAAGGTGCCCGCGATGGCGGCCAGGTACGTCGAGGCCATGGCGGTCAGTTCGGCCAGCACCGCCACCTTGGTCACCACGATCAGCTCGGCGGCGGCGTTCAACGCGACCGCCACGACCTTGCAGGCGCGATCGAGTTCTGCCATATGGGTCGCGCTCATGCGGGCCCAGACCGTGATCAGCTGCTCATAGGAGTACCCGGACCAGACCCCGTTCATATCCTTGATCGCACCGGTCGCGGCCTCATGGGTGCCGCGCACCTTCGCGGCGAAATTCCGTACGTGCGTGGCTAATTCGCGGACCTGATCCTCATTGATATCGGGGTACGGCACGCCCGCGTAATTGAGGAACAGCGCCACCTCGTGCGGTATTTCGATCGCCATGTCCGGCTACCCCGCGGTTCAGAGCACGCGAACGACTATGGCCTGGCTCGACATTCGAGACCATTTGACCGTCGACCCCGAATAGGGCGCCTCGATGACCATGCCGTTCCCGGCGGCCAACTGCACGTGTTCCGGGCCGCGTGAGCTGAAGGAACCGGCGGGGAACACCAGATCACCGGGTCGGGCTTCCGAAACCGGAATGCGGATACCACTGTGGATCTGCTCATAGGTGGTGCGCGGCAGGATCACCTGCCCCTGCGACGCCTGCGCGATGGCGTACTGGGTCAGGCCCGAGCAGTCGAAGCCGCCACCGCTGGGCCCGCCCGCGCCACCGCCACCCCAGACATACCGGGTGCCGAGCCAATTGCTCGCCGCGAGAACGGCATTGCTGCCCGCGGTGCCGTTTCGGGGAATCCGGGTGCGTCGCCGGGTGCGTAGTCGGGGCCGTCGGCGTCTGGGCGAATCCGACCAATTGGTTATGACCTTGGGGGCGGCGGGCGGCATGATCTGCGCGGCGAGCTTGTGCGCGGCGCGGGTGTCCCGGTCGACCTGCTGGGTGGCCTTGGTGATGGTGGTCTGCACCGCGTCGAGCAGGGCCGGGCCGCTGAATCGAGTGTCCCGGATTCCGGCGATCGCCTGGATGCGCGATTGCAGATCCGAGATCTGATGGGTGAGGTGGTTACGGCCGTCAGCGGTATTGCCGCCGGACACCGCGACCGCCTGCCGCACCACACTGTCCTTGCCCTCGTGCGAATCCGCGATCGATACGTGCATACTGCGCGCGCCGGTGTAGGCGGCCAGTGCGGACCCCACGCCCTCGCTCGTATCCCGTTCGAGCACACCCATTCTCGCCGCCTGTACCGGATCGGGAGAACCCGCGCCGTACAGGTCGAGCAATGACTTCAGCACACCGCTCAGGTCGTCGGACAGAACCGTCGCCATTCGCGTCACCGCCTTCGCGCCTCACCGAGCGTCCGTTGTGTTCCCGGTCGTCGTGCCGCCCAGGCGATTCCGGGCAGCATGCCGCCGCGTATCGGCCGTAGCCGTCCGTCGACTATGCATGACCGGCCGCCGCGCGGCTTCCCACCTCGGGGAACACCGGACAATGAGTCTGATCAACAGGGAGGCGGGTGCCGGCGGCGATGGCAACGGATGCGACGTATATGACGGACACGACCGACGCGGAGACCACGGCGAGCCCGGCGGGCGCCTTCACCCTGCCGGGTGGAACGGATGAGGCCCGCACGCCGCCCGCGGCAGCGGCGGACGCCGAAACCCTGCCCGCCGGAACGGTTCCGGTCTCGGCCTCGGTGGCACCGGGCGCTCATACGCTTCCCGTGAAAACCGGCCGGGATACCCGGCCCTCCGGTATCGGCAAGCACTACTGGACGATTCCGCGACTCCCGGTCCCCTCCGGCGCGTCGCCCGCCCTCAAGAGCTTCATCGCGATGGCCGAGGCCGCGCTCCAGACCGCCGTCGACCTACTCGGCCGCGGAACGACCTTCCCACCGCCCCGGGTCGACGATCTGCTGACCACCAAGGTGTACAAAAGCCTCGGCGAGGGCAAAGCGTCCGAGCTGTATCAGAAGACGCTCGAAGCGGTCGAATCCCGCCAGGCCTCGCTGCTGACCATGGATGACAAGGTGCTCGATGTCGCCAATGTGATGTCGGCAGACAAGGACCGCACCCTCGCCGCGATCAAACATCTGATCGCGGATCTGGTTGCCGCGCTGAGCAGAAAGACAGCCGCCAAATTACAACCCGCCGATGAGGTGAGCCTCATGGACACGATCGCCAAGACGATCGAGGAGGTGTACAAGCGGGTCAGCAAGGTCGCCGAAGACAATTTGCGCATGTCCGGCGGAGGCAACGGCGGCAACCCCGGCGGCGGTAACGGTGGCAATGGCGGGAATCCCGGGGGCGGCGGGAGCGGCGGACAGCAGCAGCAGCCGGGTGCGAATGGCGGGGGCGGGGGCGGTGACAGCGGCGGCTCGGGAATCATGCAGGCGCTCATGATGATTCCGATGCTGGGCGCCAGCCTACTGCCCTCGGCACTGCAACTGGTCGAGAAGATGAACGACAAGAGCGATCAGCGCGACGATCGCCAGCATCCGGACGGCCCGCCCCCAGGCGCACCGGGCGGTCCCCCGCCGGGCGCGGCGGCCCCCAACTCGCCGGGTGTTCCCCCACCCGGCGCTACGGCGCCGGGCGCGCCGGGGGTTCCCCAGCCCGGCCCGGGCGGGGATCCCGCCGCGGCGGCGCAACCCGCGGGAGCGACCATTCCGGTATCGGGTACAGACTCCCCACCCGGCGCACCGCCACCCCCGCCTCCTCCCCCACCCCCGCCGCGCACCGGTTCAGCGTGAGGATGAGGACGACGGGATAGCTTGCACCGCAAGCCATCCCGCTCTTGTCTCGGCGAACACCCTTCTCACTGGCGAGAAGTCGCCCGCTGCGCGGTGACGCATGCTGAAGGGCAGGGCCGCCGACGAACGAGGATCGATGAGAGAACTTCACCCCGATGTGCGGGCGGGACTCGCCATGAAGCGGGAACTGCAGCATCGCTTCGAAGCAATTCAGGAGCGGGCCGAGCAAATCGTCGCGCGGCGTCCCTCACCCTCAGGCCTGGTCATTCCCGAGGTCGACATCCACGGGCGACTCCGGGATCTGTATCTGGCTCCCGGAACGTGCGACAGATTCGGCAGTCACGAACTGGTCGCCGAGATCATGACCGCCATAGCCGAGAGCACCGCTGACGCGCGGCGCAAATACCACATCGATATGAATGACATTTCGCTACTGCCACGCCCGCTCGCGGAAGCGATGCGGCAATGGCGGGCCGACGGCGCACCCGGCTCCCGGGAGCCCGATTTCGGGAAGTCGGAGAAATGATTCGAAGCAGCCCGGCGGGAGGAACCAATCGAGCATGGCCGACCATCTCCTCATCGAGCCAGATGATCTGCGGAAATCCGCGGAGCAGCATGCCTTGATCGCGGCGGAGCTTCGCAGGAGGGCCGCCATTCCGCAAGCCTGGCTCGACGAATTCCCGGAAACCTACGGCACAATCGCCGACCCCATGCACGGCGCGCTGGTCGAGTTCTACAACGATCGCTATGCCAAGGCAGACCGACTGGCTCGCAACCATGAACAGACTCGCGACCAATTGCTCAGGGCCGCAGCGGAACTCGAAGCCAGAGACGAGCACGGGCGACACCAGATCAGTCAAGCCGGCGGCGGCTTCGACAATCGCCCCGGCGGCGCCGGACCGCATACACCGAATACCGATCCTTCACCGCCGCCGATCATTCCGGCGCCGTCCATTGGCGGCACCCCACCGAAGCGGTCCGTTCTCCCGGCCGCCGACGGACGGGCGACGGCTCCGAACGCCGCGCCCTCGGCGGTGCGGAACATCACCCGACCCGACGATCCCGCCGCGGTCGGCACTCCGATAGGCCCGATCGCTCCCGTAGGGTCCGCCACATCGGTCGGACCCTCGACGCCCATTGGGCCCGTGGCTCCAGTTCCGTCCACACCCTCCACCGGTTCCACCGCGCAACCGCGAAATGCGGGGCCGAGAACCGATATCCCCGTTGCCCCCGCCGCGACCACCGCCCCACCACCTCGCATCACGGCACCCGGCGCCGACCCACGATCCGCCAATGGCATCCATGCGTCCTCGACTGCTCCGGACCGAGCGGTATCCACCGCTCACCCCGTGACCGGGCCGGCCCGGCGCCTGGTAGACGGCCCGCTCTCACCGGGGCCGCTCGCGGCGTCGGCGCGGAGTACCGGGGCCAGGCGCTCACAGCCGTCGCTGGTCGTCGGCGATACCGTAGCCGACCATCTGACACTCGCTCGCACATTGCTCGCGGGAGTTCTTGCCGCCGTGGGCGATTCGACGCCCGGCTTGGAGTGGGCCACCGCTGTGGCGATCACCCGTCGCGGACCGGTGCTGTTGCTGACCTCGACGGAAGGTCGCGGCTGGTTACCGGCCGGGCTCTTCCTCCCTTCCGAGGTCATCGTGCCGTGGCGCTGGAAATCCCGCTTCGGTGACAGCGACCGGCAGGCCATCGCGAAGTTGGCCGGAATCGACGACCCGGCGCGCATGCTCGCCGAACTGGTATCGATCACGACAAGCCGCATATCGATTCGGCTCAGCGCACTGGCGTCCTCCACGACCATCTCGAATCGACTGCGGTCATCCCTTCCGGCTGATATCGCGATCACGGATCACGTGCCGGCCGCCCCGACCGACGCCGATTTCTCGAATCCTGGTGCGGGGCTGGTCGATCGACTCGAAATAGCCGGCACCGACCGCACCCGGAATTACGCGGAAATGACAACCGATATGGATATCCTGGTTACCTGTCAGAAGCTGGTGATCGACACGCAAATCCAGACGGAGCCGACGGGGCCCATCGCACGCTCACGTGACGGGTTCATCCGACGCCGTACCGATGAGATGCGGCGTCTGTACGCCGATACCGAACCCGATCGCCAGACGCTGCGGGACATGCTTTATACCTACGAACAGATTGTCACGCACCCCGGGTCGGAAATAGCCGCTGTGCCGAAAAACTCTGCCGGCAACGGCTCATCCCGTATCGAAATGAGCATCTGATGGCTCCTGAAATCGACGCCGGCAAGGTCGACAAGGTTGTCGCAGATGTCCGAAAAGACTATGAATACAGCTTCTGTGACGATGACGGGTTCCAGGATGATCAGGCAAAAGCATCTTTGGACCGTCTCCTCACATTGAATGCGGAAGAATTCAAGGACGCGTGGGACAAGCTTGACGAACAGGCCGGCGGAGGAGCTCTCGACCTCAAGTCCGAGCTCGCGAAGACGGCGCACGAAAAGCATGTCGACAATGGGAAGTACAAAGATCTCGTGTCATCTTTGTATCACAATAACGTCGACACCTACTACCAAACCATTGTAGACAAACCTGTATTCAGCACCGATGCGGACAACTCTGTCAACGACCAAACGCAAAAGCATGCGGTATTGGTCGAACTGAAGGCGCCGGACGGTGCCAGCGCGCCATTGAAGGCCCTGGTGCTGGATACAAAGTTCACCATGCAATGGGATCTCGATTCGCTCGGCCTGCGCCGCCCGAAAGAGGAGCACCCGACCTTCGCTCCGGCGCTGGTGACGGAAGAACGACCGACGACTTTGAGTGGCTGGTCGGACATCAGGGCCGCGCACGGAGCCCTGGAGGATGGATTGAAGAAGCGGGAGGCAGCATACAACGGCGAACACCAGATCGCCACGGACGCCACATTCGACACCGAGGTGACAGGAAATGACCTCTTCAAAAATTTGGTCAAAATGATCGCCGAGGTGCAAGACGTCCTCAAGAACAAGGTGGACGGCTGGCAGCGCGATGGCGATAAGCTGACGCAGACGCACTATTACCAACATGATCATGATCCGATAGTCGAAACGGTTTTCGAGAAGTCCACAGACGGTTTGTTCTATCTCACCCCGAGCGTGGAACAGCGGGTATATGTCGAACCACTCAAGGAAAAGGTCAGAAAATGGACCGAGGCCTATGAGAAGGTAGCCGACAAGTTTCTGAAGGAAGCAGCGAAGGTCACTCCGACGCCGAAGAAACCCGACGGACCGGGAGCCGGTGGTGGAGAAAAGACCGGAGAAGGCGCGGGAGCGGGAACCGGAGCGGGAGCAGGGACCGGAGCGGGGACCGGAGCCGGAACGGGGACGGGAGCGGGGACCGGAGCCGGAGCGGGAACCGGAACACCCTCGGCGCAGAACACCGACTACAGCGCGCTGTTCAAGGACGCGCTCGCGAATAGTCCGGGCGGGCAAGGCAATCCGGCCACGAAACCGGATGCCTCGTCTCCCGGGACCACCCCGACCGATACCACCACGACCCCGACCGGCACCGGCGACGACCAGGTTATCGATGAGATCAACGCGGCGAGAGAACGCATCGAGCAGGGCGCGAACGTCACCCCGGCCGTGTACAACCCCGGGATGAATTCCGGGGGGAGCATGGGTGGAAGTACCGGCGGGAACGCGGGTGGGAACACCGGCGGCGGTTCGAGTTTCGACCCGAGCATGCTGATGGCGATCTCGGCGATGTCACAGGCGGCGCAGAACCGGAATCAGGACAACCCGGGAATCCAGCACGACAGGGGCGAACCACAACGGCGACAGGATCCGAATGCCGTCACTCCCGCCTCCACCACGCCGGGCGGGCCGACCGCACCCGGGGCGCCCGGAACGCCCGGGCAGCCGACGGTGACCGCCGACCAGACCACTCCCCCGCCCGCCAATGGAAAGGGCCTGGTGAACGTCACGATTCCCGGCCTGAGCGGTACCCAGGAAGTGACGCCTGCGGTGCAGGACGCGCTCAACAAGGCGTTCAACAATCCGAACCTCTGCGACGGACGCGGCGCGTACGAAAACAGTCCTGCCGGTATGCAGTGGACGCAGGTCACCGAATCCCAACTACATACCGGCGATATCGTGCAGTGGGCCGACCGAACCGCCTTGGTGGTGATGACCCAGGACGGACCGCAGATCGTCATCAACGGCGAACTCGGTCCGAAGCAGGACGGCCACCTGGTGAGATTCGACCAGAACAACCTTCCGGATTCACTCGGAGTCGCGTTCGGAAAGTTTCAGGGATTCTTCCATCCCAGCGGCGCGGACATGATTACCGACGGGCAGGGGCCGCCCGATGCGAAACCCGCCGATCCGCCCAAGGTCACCGCGCCCGGGGCACCCGGGGTGGTCCCGGCGGCGAACCCGCCCAAGGGTCCGAGCGGGGAGACATAGCGGTGGAATTGGCCACGGCCGCAGGCGATTTCCTGATCGCCTCGGCCGAGCGCCTGGCGCTGGACACTGATCCGGAGACGATCCGCGCCACGCTGCACCGAGCGTGCGGCGGGCAGTTGAATCCGTTGGCTGCCGACGGATACCCTGCGAGCAGACTCACCAGCACCGGTGTTCCGTTCGAAGCCAGCGTGACCGGTGGCGGAGGCCGGAGCACGCCCGCTCTCCGCTATGTGACGGAGGCCGGAACAATACACGCCGACTTCGGATCTCGTCTCACCGCTCAGCTCGCCGCTATCGATGAAGTCGCCGAGCTGATGCCGAACAACGCCGCACCAGCGGCGGAGACGCTGCGAGCCTTCGTCGCCGCGCTATATCCCGATCCGGCCGACCTTCCCGCATGTCAGCGCTTCGCGACCTGGCTCGGGGTGGTACATCGCGCGGCGGCGGATCGCCCCCCGGGCCTCAAGCTGTACGGCTCCCTCCGCGCCGCGCCGGACGCATTGCCTCGGCTGTGCGCGGCATGGCCCGAATTCACCGGACTGGCTCCGGTCACCGCACACCATGAGTTCATCGAACCCTGCTTCGCCGCAATCGAAGTCGACGCGCATGGCGCCCTCGGTCACAAGGTCTATCTGAAAGCCAGATACGGCGATATCGCCACGCCGATGAAACTGGTCCGCCACTTCGGCGATCCGGCGTGGGAGGTGCTGTCCGAGCTGGTCCGCTGCGGAGCCGACCCGGCCGACCTGCACCACTTCCCGATCGCGATCTGCCGTGGGCATCGTGACGGTGCCACCACCTTCGCGCTGCACCTGGGCCGCCACCGCGGGCGCGACCTGACCCCGCTCGTGCGTGAGCTCGCGGCCCGGCATCACGGCAGCACCGCGGCGGTCGACGCCCTGGCCGGGGCCGCCGAGTCCACCGGCGCCACATGGCGCTATTCGGTTGTGGGCCTGGGCTGTTCATCCGGCGCGGGCATAGACAAACTGAACGTGTACGGCACGCCCAGCTGGGACGACGCCTGATATCGCACGCGAGGTCGAGCACAGGTCAGGTCCACGTCCGGTAGGTGAGCGGGCGTCCCGGTGTGCCACCGGGACGCCCGAGAAGCCCACTGGCCGTTATCCATTCACCCGATCATCGAGCGGTGACACCGTCACCGCAGCGGGCGGACCCGCCGTCACCGCCGGTGGCGCGACCCGCGGTCCGATGGTGTCGACCGTGGAGACCTGCTCGGCGGCGGTGGCCGCCGCGGCGACCGGAACGGCCGCGAACAGGGGGTGACCCAGGATCTGCTCGTGCGCGTACACCGCGTCCCGCAGGCCCTGACGGGTGGGTTGGTCCGCGAGCAGCAGCACCAGTTCGGTGCATCGGCGCTCGAATACCATGGCGCGCAATGCTTCCGCCTGGTCTTCGATGCGCAACTGGCCCAGGGTGACCCGGCCCGCGTCGACCCGGCGGGAGAGCATGGTGGCGGCGAGCAGATCGTCGGCGTCCCGCAGTTCCTGCCACAGCTGTGCGGGCACCTGCTGGTTCTCGCGCAGCAGGGCGAGCACGCGACCGCGCAGGGCGCGACCACCGGCCGCCTCGGCCGGGGCCGCGATGGTGCGGCCGAGGTCGGCGTGCGCCTGCTCCGCCAGCTCGGTGCGGCGGCGATGGATTGCCGAATCCGGCACCGCGCCAACACTTTCCAATGCGGGTATGGATGCGGCAAGGGCCAGCCGATCGGCGGTGCCGGGTGCGGGTGTGCGCAGATCGATGTCGTAAGCGGGCGGGACCATATCTTCCACGGCGGTATCGGGCAGTTGTGCGCGCAGGCTCGAATCGATCGACCCGGAGGACACCAGGGCGGTCAGGGTCGACTCCGTCGTACCGCCCCAGGCCCGGCCGAATTCGGCGAGTACGCGTGCCGGATCGGCCACACCCTCCCACGGCCAGCTCTGTTCCGTCCCGAGCATCTCGTCCCACAGCCACGGGGTGGATACCTCACGTGGCAGGTAGAGCCCGGCGGGCAGCCAGCCCCGGCCCTCGTTGCTGGTGATGAACACGCCGATGCCGGTCGGCCCGCGCATGACCGAAACCGCCCAGGCCAGACCGATGATCGGCTCGTCCACGGCCGCCAGCACCGCGGCGAGCAGGGTGCGGGCGATCACCAGGTCCTCGTTGACGGCCTCGTTCACCACATGGCCCGGACCGGTCTCCCGATCCTTGGCGGCGGCGACCGCCGCCGCGAACGGGGTCGGCAGCATTGCCGGCACGGCATCGCCGGGCACGCCGGTCCCCGAGGTGGGGGCCGCGTGCTGCGCCGAATCGCCGCTACCCGCGCCGGTGAGGATCGGCGCGGCGCCGGCGCCGGTCGGGGCGGTGACCGCAGCGGGGCGTACCGCATCGGCGGCCGTCCCGGACAGACCGTCGCGGCCCGCGGTGGTGTGCGGCGCCGACGGATCAGTCGCCGAGGCGGCGGGTGCGAGGGGCGCTCCGGACACACCCGGGGCGGCCGGTGCGCCACCGGGCGCCCCGACGGTCGCCGGGGCGCCCGCGCCGGGGCCCGGCGCGGTGATCGGCGAGGCGCCCTGTCCGCCAGCGGTGTTCGGGTCGCTGCCACCCGAAACCGGTGGCACGGCGCCGGGATTCCCCGGTCCGCCCGGGGTCTGCGCGCTCGGGTGAACAAGCGGCGGAACGCCCGCGGGCGTTCCGGCACCGCCGGAGGGGCCGTCGCCGGATCGGTGGATCGCCGCCGCGCTGTCCCGATCCGCGCGCTCGTACTCGTCGGCGGAGGCGTTGAGTTCGGCCGCGGTGCGGTAGTGCTGTTCCGCGAGCGCATTGCCCGCCTGCTGCCGGGCGTTGTAATACTTCGTCAACGCGTCCAGGACAGGGCTGGCGATGGTTCCGTAGGTGTGCGGGAAGGCTTTGAGCCAATCCTCCGGCGGCTTGGCCCATTCCACGGTCTCATCGCCGACTCGCTGGTGCTGGACCGCGAGTTGGCGGAGTACCGCTGGATCGATGTGCACTTTCTCGGCCACGTTGAATCGAACTCCCTTCCGCCCTCGGCGATTCGCCCAATTGTCGAGCCTTCCCGCCGATGGGAAGCCCATAGTGTTCTCAGGTGAAGTCGCGAACCTTGTTTCGCCACAGTCCATTCGGCGAGTTCGGTGGCAGGCCCCGATGGGCCGGGGCCTGCCACCGGCGATTGCCCGCACCGATCCCCCACCGCGGTTCAACCGCTGACCCGCGGCGGGACGCGGGGTCCGCCCACCG
Organism: Nocardia sp. NBC_01503; assembly: GCF_036327755.1. Lineage (NCBI taxonomy): Bacteria > Bacillati > Actinomycetota > Actinomycetes > Mycobacteriales > Nocardiaceae > Nocardia > Nocardia sp. NBC_01503. Next base: position 5,179,860 of record NZ_CP109596.1, on the reverse strand, counting down.
CGGCGATGGCCGGATGTTCGGTGAGATGGGCGTGCACGTACACCGCGTCGCGCAGGCACTGCCGATCCGGGGTACCCGCCAACAGCAGCACCAATTCGTCGCAGCGGCGCTGCAACTGCATGGCGCGCAACACCGCCGGTTCACCGTTCTCCTCGAATCGCAATTCCCCCAGGGGGATACGACCGACGTCCAGTCGTCGCGGCGCCATACTCGCGGCGAGCAGGTCGTCGGCGTCGCGCAATTCCTCGAACCAGTCCGGTGCCACCGCGGTCCGGTTGCGCAACGCGGTGAGAATGCGCCCGCGCAGTTCCGGCGCTCCCATGGCGTGCACGGCATCCGGGACCGCCCGGGTGACCCGCGCGTGCGCGTCGCGGGCGAGTTCGGTGCAGCGCAACAGGATCGTCGGCTCCTGCACCGCCATCACCCGATCCAGCAGCCGCGGTGACGCGGTCACCGCCAGCCGATCGCGCCGATCCGGTGCGGGCGTACCGAGATTCAGCTCCGGCGCGGGCTCGACCTCGCCGTCGAATCGCACCGAGGGCAGCGCCGCGCGCAGCACCGGATCGATCGGCACCGATGACGCCACGGCCGAGAGTTCGGCCCCCGAGGTCCGCCCCCAGGCCCGGCTGAACTCGACCAGGACGCGAGCCGGATCCGCCACGCCCTCCCAGGCGGCGTCACGGGCGGCCTGCCACACCCACGGGGTGGATACCGTCCTGGGCAGATACAGCCCCGCGGGCAACCAGCCGCGCCCCTCGTTCGAGGTCACGAAGGCGCTGATACCGCCGGCATGGCGGGCCACCGCCACCGCCCACGCGGGCGCGATCGGTGAGCAGTCGACCACCGCGAGAATGCTGCGCAGCAGGGTGCGGGCCAGCGCCGAATCGCCGTCCACCCGATCGCCCAGGACGAAGGCGGGAGCGGCCGCCGCGGCCATGGCCGCACCGATCGCCGCCTGGAACGGCTCCGAATCATGTTCGGGCGCAACTCGTTCCGTCGCGTCACGCGGTTCGGTGCGCCCGGTACGGTTCCGGGACGGATGATCCCCGGCGGGTGCCGATACCGCGCCACCGCCCGGAGCCGAGGGGGACGCTGCGCCGGGAGCGGCACCCTGCACGGGTGTCCGAGCCGCGCTGTTCGCCGCCGCACCTCCGGTCGCTGTGCCCGCACCGGTACCACTGCCCGTTCCAGAGCCCGTACCAGTCTGCGCCGAAATCGACTGTGCACCGGAACCCTGTGCCCCGGCGGGCGGCCCCGCCGCGGCGGGGCCGAGCGGCAGAAACGGCATCGGGCCGCCCGCCGCGATTGGAGCACCGGACGCAACGGCGCTTACACCGCCGACACCGGTCACGTCGGGAACAGAGTCGGAGGCGTTCACACCCGCTCGCGAATCCGCTTGCCCGCCGGTCGTTTTCGCCGGGGAGTCCGAGTCCGATACCGGACGCTCGGTGGCGGCGGAGTCGGAGCGAGCGGTAGTGCCGGTCGTCGCCGCCGTCGCTCCGGGTTCATGCGTGCCGCCGCCCGAGTCCGGCACCGACTCATCGGACGAATAATGTTGCGGCGCCACCACACCCGGTGTGCCGCCGATGAAGCCGGGCGCCGTGCCCGGCAGACCCGGCTGCGGCGCGGGCGGCCGATACCAGGACGCCTCGTTCCCATTCGTCCCGCCGCCGACGCCGTAGTCGGACGATCCGGGCGGCCGGTCATGCCGTGCCGGGTCCGTTATCGCCGCCCCATCGGGCGGGACGCTCACCGGACGGTCGGCGGGCACATCTCCATTCGGTAGGTCCCCGGGAGACCCGCCCGGCGGGGCACCGTCCCCGACAGGGAGCACCCGCGGAACCGGAGGTTTATCCGAATCCGGCTCCGGCACAGCCGATCCGGGTCGCCCACGATTCGGTTCGGGCGGATGCTTCGACCCGGGCCCGGAGCCTTTACCGGGCCGCCCGGGACCCCCGGGACCCCCGGGAACTCCCGGCGGCTGCCATCCCGGCCCCGGCTCCCCCATCCCGGGTATGCCGAGCAGGTTCGCGATGGCCGACAGCTCCGGAAAGCCTTGCGGCCCCGCCTGTTGCGTGGCGCGGGCCATCACCGCGGCGACTTCGTCGCGGGCATTGCGAATGATCCGGCCGATGCGGGCCAGCCGATCGTCGCGTTCGGCCTCGGTCTCCTCCGCCGGCGCGGTCTCGCCCCTGATGCCCGCTACCGCCGAATCGACGATATCGAGTATGCGCGAACAGGTTCGGCGCACCAGTTCGGCCATCTCCCCGAAAAGATCCGCGGCCAGATTCAGGGCATCGGCCAGTGCCCATAACCTGTGCTGTTCGGCGCGCAGCGCGTCCTGCACCGGTTGCAGCGCGGCACTGACCCGAATGTGGTCGTCGAAAGCGCGGCGCGCCTGTCCGAACCCGGTGACGTCCATCTCGGCCGCACCGGTGCGCGCGACGGATTCCAGTGTGCGCCAGGCTCCGTCCCCGATACCGGGCCAGTTGTCTCCGACAATGGCATCCCAGTAGGGGTTCTCATAGTGCGGCCGCATCGAGGGGAGTTCAGATCCGGTCGGCGGACCGGTGCACGGTGACGCGACCGTGGTCGTCGGCCGTGGTGAGCGCATGGGCCGCCCGCACGATGAAATGGTGTGCGGCGGCGGAGCCGGTGCTGTCCGAAGTGGTGGCGTCGGCACAGCTCGTCGTGACCCAGTGCAGGACGCCGAGCAGCGCGTGGTCGAGGTCGCAGCGCGCCCCGCCCACCGGAACGAGCCCGGCGATCGCGGTGGTGGCGCGTCCGGTCACCGCGGCGGCCGCGGTGGTGACACGCCCCGCGGCGGCGATGATCTCATCGGGCTCGTCGATATCGAGCTTATGGGTCACGATGGGGTCCCGTTCACGAATCAGTGCCTGGCCGTGCCGAATTCGGCGGCCTCGGCGGCGCGGTAGGAGGCTTCGGTCGGCAGGTCGAAGGAGTCGATGGTGTGCGGCAGGGTGCCGTTGTGTTCCATCTCCGCGCGCAGGGCGACCCGCGATTTGAGATGCGCCAGCCGAGCGAGCCGCAGAATCTCCGCGGCCAGCCAGGAGTCGCCGTTGTCGCGGGCCTCGTCGGTGATGTGCAGGCCGACGATCTCGCCGTCCCGGTTACAGGCCGCGCCCGCGCTGTGATCGGGATTGAAGACCTCGTGGGTCATATTCCGCCAGTCCGGGGCCTGCGGGACCGCCGCGTCGTACGGGTCGAAATCGTCGTCCATGGATACTCCTGTCGTCATCGGTGGTGGCGCGAATTCAGTTGTCAGTCAACGGGTTCGAGCTGGGCGGTGAGGGCGGCCCAGGTGAGGTCGCCGATACCCAGCACGTGCCGCAGCTGCCAGAACCGGTTCCCCAGATACAGTTCGGCGGAGCCGTCCTCGGCCACATCGAGTTGTTCGGTCCCGTCACCGGCCGGGTCGAGGGTGACGGTGGTCAGGGGTGGGCGCTTATCGTCCACCATGAGCAGGGTGCCGCCGCCCGGAATGAAGGTGAACCTGCATCGGTTCCCGGCCGGGACCGCCAGCTCGGCGCTGTTGGTGGTGATGGTGATCTCCGGATCGAGCAGCAGTTGCGCCACCCACGCCCGCGCCGTCGTCTCCGGGCGTTCGGCGCGGATGCTCAGTGCCGGAAGAGCGGCCAGATCCAGCACCAGCACCGATTCGGTGGCGGTAAGTCCCACCACCACAAGGCGTTTCGCGGTACCGCTCGGCGGTGGCAGATCGTCCGCGGGCAGGGTCAGCACATCGGTGCCCGGTCCGGTGACCGCGATCGGGAAGGCGGTCACCGTGCCGGTGGCGACCTCCACGGTGAAGGCCACGATGGGGCTGGGAGCGGTCGCGCCGACGACGGCCAGCCGGGCCAGACCCTCATCGTGTAGCCACTGCACGGTATCGGCGACGGTGACCGCGCTTTCGGTTTCGGTGCCCGCTTCGATGTCCGCGCCGGTCATGGTGTTCCGCTCGCGGCGGGTTCCGTGGTCACCGTTTCCGGCCACGGTTCGACATCCATGATGACCTGGTACTGGCGTCCGGCGTCGGCGGTGCTCTCGCCGATGGCGGCCATGATCTCGGCGACCAGTTCGGCATTGCCGAAGCGCGCGGTGGTGCCCGGCGCGAAGTAGAGGTCGGTGAGGCGGCCCATGGCGTCGACCTCCGGAACCACCGCACCGCTGGGTGAGGGCCGGCGCGCGCGGATGCCGTTGATCCGCTCGCGCAGGTCGGCGATGCGATGGCGCAGATCGCGCGCGGCGTCCAGGGCGGCTTGCACATCGGGATGGATATCGGTCATACGGAGCCTCCGGAATTGGTCGGCGCCTGATTGGCGTGGGCCGGCGTCGGGGGTGTCACGGTCGGGGCGATGGTCGGCTTCTCGCCGATCACCGCATCGGTGTGTGGTGTGTCGTCGACGTACATGAGGCGGTCCGGATGCCAGGCGACCACGCGGGAGCGGTCATTGCCGCCGCCGGACCCGCCGGCGCCGCCCATGCCCGCACCCATCGGCATATAGGGCATGTAGGGTGCGCCGCCCGCCCGTGCGGCCGGATTGCCCGCGGACTGACCCGGCAGCGCCTCGATGACGGGGGCGCGGGGCAGGCCGGAGTTGCCCAGCGTCGCGGGCGCGCTGACACCGGGCATCGCGGCGACGTTGTAGACGGGGAGATCCGGGACGCCCGGGGATCCGGGGTCACCGCCGCCCGGGCTGCCACCGCCGCCGGTGAACGACGGAAGTTCGGGCAGTTGATCGGCGGGATAGTCCAGCGCGGCGTCCGGATCGTCCTCGGTCGTCGAATTGTTTTGCGACAGTGAACCTGCCGAGTTGGTGAGACTGCTCAGCAGTGAGGGCAGCATCGACATCAGCATGCTGCTGCTCTGGTCACCCTGCCCGCTGCCCTTGTCCCCGGAGCCGCCATTGGCACCGCCCGACGTGCCGTCACCCGGCTTGCCGGTGCCACCGGGCGCGGGCAGCGTCTTGCCGATCTCGCCGGTGTAATCGGCGTGCGTCTGGGCCGAAAGTCCGTTCTGCTCATTGAATTCGGCCAGCGCCTCCGCCAATGCGACCGAATCCTTCGAACGCATGGCGGTGAGCAGGCGTTTGCGGGTGGCCAGGATCTCCTGCGGCGTGGGATGCCGATCCTTGGCGGCCTGGAACGCATTCGCGTAATCGTCGACATTGGCCGCGAGTGTGCCCATGCTGCCGCCGATTTCGTCGAGCTGGCGTCCGAAGGTGTTCAGATGTCCGGCCACCGTCGTGCCCACCGGCGTCCATTTGTTCATGATCGGCACCAGGCTCTCGAACCCGGCGACGGCATCGCGATGCGGACCGTCCAGATACTGCCGGATCGAATTCGCGAACGCTCGCGCCGGACCCGGTCCGGGACCGGAACGCAACTGCTGGGCGAAGGTGAGCGGATCGACCGCGGGCGCACCCGCGACGGTCGGCACCGGCGCAAGGCGCGGTCCGAACGGTGGCATCTTGGGTACGGGATTGGTGAGGGTCTCCGCGCCGGAGCCGGCGATCTTGCGTCCCCCCGCGTCATCGGCGAGCGTGTATTCGACCGCGGAGGAACCGATCTGGTACGCGTGCGGTCCGGCCCGGTTGGCGATGGCGATGAGCGAGTTGAACGCCGATTCCGCGTGCGCGGTATGGAACGCCGAGGCCACGGTGGAGGGCAGGTCCGCGCCCGCAGGCGTCACCCAGCCGGTCGGCAGCTGCGCATGCGCCTGCTCCACCAGCCGCCACAGGGTGGCGGCCGCCTCGATCAGCTCCCCGGGATCGACGTTCATTGCCATATCGGAGTTCCTTCCGCCCGCCCCGCGATCAACTCGCCGGAGCCGCGACGACCGGCAAAGACGCCGCGGGATCGCCGGTTCCGGGCGCTGCGCCATCGGTGTACTTGGCGCTGGTGCCGGTCATCTCGATACCGCGCGGATGCGCCCAGCCCACGAGTTGGCCGAGATCGCCCGTCGTCTCCGAGATCTGGTCCGGATATCTGCGCAGTTCCCCGTTCACGATGAGATCGAGCCGCTCCTCGGCCCCGGATCCCATGGCGCGCACGATCGCCACCATGTCCGGGTTCTCCCAGATGCCGACATCACCGGTCATCAGAGCACCCGGATCCACCCGCTGATCGGGCTGCTTGATATCCAACTTGGCGGTGGTGTCCGCGTACGCCGTCTGCGCGTCGGTGCCGCTCTTATTGCCGAACGCCTTGTCCAGTGCCTTGGCCACGACGACCGATACGCGCTGAGTAATACCGTCCGGGAACGGATAGTCCACTCCCCCATCGGAACCGGGGGCGACCGTCGTCGCCGGGGCGGCGGGCTGTGCCGGACCGGCGGGCTTATCGGTGGTCGCGGGCGGAGTCGTCGTAGTCGCCGGCGGTGTGCTGGCCGGAGCCTGCGGTGTGACCGCGGCGGGAGAGGCCTGCACCGGCACCGCGTTCTGCGGGTACCGATCGTAGGGATCCTCACGGTCGTACCGATTCGGATCGGCCTGGAGCCGATCGTTCATATTGGGCTGCATCGCGCTCAGCAGGGACGGCAGCATCATGCTCATGGGATCCATGCCGCCGCCCATCCCGCCCATCGTGGAAGGCGTTGCCATATTCGGGTATTGGGGCTGCTGCGGGGTGGGCGGCGTGTTATCGGGCTGCCGACCGATATCCGGGATGTCCCGGCTCGGATCATCCCTGGATGTATCCGGCGGCGTGGTTCCATCGGGCTTGGGCGGCAGGGTGGGATCCGGTGTGGGAGTCACGCCGCCCGGGATCCGGCCGGTGCCTCCCGGATTCAACGGTCCCAGGCCGAGGTTCGGTGGCTGATACACCTGTCCGTTGTTCAGGCCGCCGTTCGGCGCGGGCCATCCGGCCGGGGGCGGCGCATCGCCGGCCCTTTTAGCCGCTTCCGCTTGCAGCTTCGCGATCAGATCCTTCTGATCTTTGATCGTTTTCGCGGCGCCGTCGATATCGGCCTTGGCCCGCTGCATCTCCCCCTTGGCATTGCTGACCACCGTGGCCAGATTCTCGGTCACCTTCGTGATCAACTCCATGACCCACTCGTTCTCGGTCATCGGTTCGGGCGGGACCTTGGAGGCGTCCTCCGCCATTCCCATAATCAGGGTGTTGATGTTCTGCTGCGCCTTCATCGCGGTCAGCGCCGTATCCTCGACCGCGGGCGCGACGAGCGCATTCGCCGCTTGAAGATCACTGAACGAGTTGTTCAGGCTCGTGGCCAGCGCCTGATAGTTCGTGATCCCCGCGCTCGCCATTCCGGAGAGCCCGAACGGTTCGATCTTCGAGGGAGCGGTTTTGGCCGGCGGCTGGGTCGTGGGGCCGGCGCCGAAACCGTCGAAGGTCGTGGAAAAGGTCTTGGGCAGTGTGCGATAGCCCTGTTCCAGGACGGGCGCGACCCAATACTTCTCCGGATAGGGCGGCTGATGCGTCTTCATCGCATTCGTATCGGGCATGTAGATAGGTTGCATTTGCACTGTGGACCACCCTGGCCATCTATTGCGTGAACACAGGTGTCACGAGATCGCGATTGTCGGGATACTGCCTATCTGGGGCGCACCACCGCCACCGCCACCCCCACCGCCACCCCCACCTGGGAACTCCGACGTCCCGATCTTGTAACTCGCGTAGCCGGTGGCCACCCCGGATCCGAGAGCGCCGACCCACGGACGATTCCAGTTTTCCAAGGAGAGTTTTCGGCGAGTGAATCCACCCAAGTCGCTCTTGGCCGTGCGGAAAATCTGAGCTTGAAGTTTCGTGCCCGAAAGGGCGTTCTGCCATCCGCCTTTGATGAGCCCGCTCTCCGCGCCCCCGAGAATTCCACTGACACCTCCGCCCATCAGCCCGACCGCCGCTCCGGTCACCGCGGATTCGGTCCAGCTCTTGCCCTCCCCCCAGTGGCTCCACAGGGTCTGAGCCGCGCCACCGAGCAGCCCGGCGGTGAGCGGGCCGCCGCCGAGACCGAACCCGACGGCCGTTGCGCCGCCGACGACCACAGCGCCGATAGCACTCTTCCACCAGCTCATACTCACCTCACCGGGTCCGGAAAGCGACTTCGCCCGTTCGAATCAGCGACCGCTACTCGCGGAATGACCTCGCGGCCAAACATGTCTCGGGCCTTCCTACGGCCTTGATTCTCCGGGATTCCCAGCCGTGGGAATTTCCGAGGAAGCGGTGGGCACCGACACCGGCGTGAGCGCGGCGTCGAGATCGGCGTGTACTCGCGATTCGATATGGGTGATGAGCTTCCTGAGATCGGCGCAGTACACCGACGGGTTCCGGAATCCCTCTCCCGCCCGATAGCGATGCGCGTAATTCCCACCGCCACAGACATTTTGAACGGGACATTCGAGGCAGGTCGCACTCAATGCCGTGGATCCGATCTGCCGCGCCATCACCGAGGGCTCCCACATCGCCATATCGAGCGGATTGCCCTCGCCGCGCGCCGGGATTCGGGCCGCACCCTCGAAGGCGGATTTCAGATCGTCGGCCTGCTCGAGCGAGCCGTCGGTCTCCACCACGGCGAGCCGAATCGGCCCCAGACCCAGCAGCTCCGAGGTGGCCCGGCCGCCGAGCAGCAGATCGACGATATCGCCGAAGAGCCGGACTCCGGTCTCCCGCACGGGCGCGTCGTACCACCTGTCGAAGACCGCGATCAGCCAGTCGCCGTAGGGCGTACGGGTCTGATCCAGACCGCGCTCCGGCGGCGGGGTCGTCCAATTCCCATGGGGTAGAGTGAAATCCACCAGCGGCGGTTCGAACAGCAACATCGACTCATACGTCCGGATCGGATCGTTGTCCACATCGACGGTGCACAGCAGCCCGGAGAACAGGTGCCGGTGCCGGGGAGTGAGCAATTGCTCCAACCCGGCGACGACCCGGGCGTGACTACCGCGCCCCGCCGGGTCGATACGATGCCGATCATGTTCGGGCGCACCGCCGTCCAGGCTGACGCCGATCTTGATATTCCAGCGTTCGCAGATTCGGAGCACATCTTCGTCGATGAGCACGCCGTTGGTCTGCACCCCGAGCCGCAGTCGCACCACGGGGTCGAGTACTTCGCGGGCGGTGCGCGCGAAATACTCCAACTCGCTCGTGCCGACCAGCAGCGGTTCCCCGCCGTGCAGGACGAGGTTGACCGCGGGCAGCGCATACCCGACCGCATGATCCTTGATCAGCTCGCAAGTTCCGCGAAACACCTCGCGCGACATGGCTTTCGGCTTGGACAGCCAGCTCTGATCCGCCATCTCGTAGACATAGCAGTAGTCGCAGGCGAGGTTGCAGTGACCGTGGATCTTGACGATGAACTCGTTGAACGGTTTGGGCCGCCAGCCACCGCGGCGCAGTTCGGCGAAGTCGAGACCCCAATCACGCCAAGGCAATTCGCTGATGATCTGCTCCACCGGTATCGGTCCTCTCATGCCGCGCGAAACAGCACGAACGCGCAGTGTGGATTGAGTCCTCGTCAGCAGCGCCGGAATCGTAGTGGGGGCCGGGCAATTCGACGCAAATGCCGGGTGGAGAAGACGATAACGCCAGGAGGCGACCGCACAGCGAATCGACCTCCCACCGGTGGGAAGTCATCGCTGCTCGTCAACTCCATCGGCTGGCGGCGTAGCTCGAGGGGAGCGCGGTAATGCGGACGGTGGCCCCGGGTCGAGGCGCTTCGACACACTGCCCATTACCCAGATACATCATGACGTGCGTCGGGCTGCCGCCGTTGTACTGACCGGCCGGGAAGATCAGATCGCCGGGCCGGATATCGGCGGGATTCACCTTGGGCAGCTGGCGGTACTGATCCTGCGAGACACGCGGAATACTCACCCCCACAGAGCGAGCCGCGTACTGCATGAGACCGGAGCAGTCGAACGAGTTGGGACCTTCGGCGCCCCACACATACGGTTTGCCGACCTGGGCCGTGGCCACTGCGATGACCTGCTGTACCGCCGCCGAGACCCCCGCGCTCGCGGGCATGCTCCCCGGATAGTTCCGACCGGCGATGGCGTAGAGGTACTGCCCGGTCAGACTGTCGATCGCGGCGGCGGTATCGGATGCGTTGACCTGCCCCGCACCGGCCAACCGGATGCCCTCGCGCAATGCGATGGTGAGGATATCGTGCACCTTCTGTGCCCCCGCCGGGGTGTACGCCGCCGTCCCGAGCTTGATCAGCGCGAGGTCCAATTCCTTGATCAGCGAGTTCAACGCCGCCCGATCGATCCCGTGAGTACCGGCCAGACCGGAGAGATAACCCGCGAGTTGGTTGTCGAGGTTGTTGAAAGCGATTGCGGCGGTGCGCTGATAGAGCTGCACGGCGGACAGCGCCGCCGCGGCGTCACCACCGCCCGCGCCCGAACCGGTTCCGCTGCCCGGTCGAACCCCCGTCTGCACCGGCTTCGTTCCGGATCCGGTACGAGCGCTGTCGCGGGACTTTCCGTAGGCGTCCCGAAGCTGCTCGAGCGCGCGCAGCGCGGCCTGCGCCTGCGGAGACAAGGTGCGCGAGGATTCGTCCGACGTGTTCGGGGCACCCACTCCCGTCTGCCCGGAATCGGTTGTGCCCGAGGTATTTCGCGGCGCGCCACCACCGGGCTGGGCACCGCCGCCACCCGCTCCGCCGAGCAGCGAGGCGAGCATCATCGGGAGCATGGCGAGGGCGGGAGCCGCCGCACTGAGGGCACTCACGCCGGGATCGGATCCGTGTCGGTCGCCATGCTCGCGGTCATCCGAATCCGAGTGCGCCCGAGCCGAATCCGGCTGTGCCGCCGCGCCACCCGATCGCGCCCCGCCGGGATCCGGCGGTGTGCCCGCAACATCCGGACGGGCTGCGGCGGGATCCTGTCCCGTTCCGGTCGTCTCCCCGGGGGCCGGTGTCGCCGCTGCCCCGGGCGCGGTGCGCGGGGGTGTCGCGCCCGCGACCACGTCGGCGGCCCCCGGACGGGGCGGGCCGCCGGGATGGACCGCGGGAGACGCGGGTGGCTGGGCCGCGCCGGGATGGGGCGGACCGGCCGGGCGAATCGGCGGCCAGGCCGTGCCGGGCGGGCGACGGTTCCACGGGGTGGGCGTTCCGGGCGGCGCTTCTCGTTCGGCCGCAACGGCTTCCGACTCGGGCGTCACCTCCGCGGCTTCGGTCATGCCGCGTCCCCCAGCATCCGTTTCACTCGCACATCCCACCCGCTCGGCAGGGCGAGCTGTACCAGCCTGCCCGAATGGGTGTCCCAGCTCACCATGAGCACCGCCCCGGTCGAAAGCCGTGCGTCGGTCGAAAGGCGCCCGTCGGCGACCATACCCACCCGCGTCGGCACGCTACCTCGATAATCCCAGAACACCAGATCCCCCGGCGATTCCGCACCCACGGCCACCAGCTGCCCGCAAAGACTCTGGGCCGCAGCGTTATCCGGCAGATCCAGCACCGCGGACCCGCCCGGGAGCGGGCACCGGTCGGCATTCCCGCCGGAGCGGGCCACGCTCAGAGTATCGGCCTCCGCATCGCTGAGCGGCGGGCAATACCCCGTCGACACCGCGGCCGAGGCTCGATGCAGTACCGCCGCCGTCACCGCGGCGGGCTCCACCACCGCGCCACCACGCTCACCTCGATTCACCAGCGCGGCAATCGTTTCCCCCGCACACCGCGCGCCCGCCCCGGTGGCGGGCTCGTTCACCGGCGGTCCCTGATAGATCGCGGTCCGCATCGCGCTGGCGCAGGTGCGCTGCCGATCCGAGACCGAGGTGTCATCGGCTGCGAAGGTCAACTCCGCGTAGGGGTTCGAGGTCACCGGTGGCGATACCGGCGCCGTCCGCGCACCCCGGCTCGGCGCCGTCCGTGAGGTCGAGGACGGGTTCGGAATCGCCACCGCGCACTGATGGTCGAAGTCCGAGGCGGCCGCGGTGTCGATGCCGCCGAACAACACGATCATGAAGGCGAGAACGAGCGCGAGAAGCGCCGCGGGAACCGCCAGGATCGGGAGCAGTCTCATCTCATGCGCGCCTTCGAAGCCGCTCCGCCACTCCGGCCATCGCTGTCCAATCGCCGTCGGGGAGACTCGTACGAGGTCGTGCGAATTGTTGCAGCGGGGTTCTCATTCCGTTCGGCGTCCAGCTTTCGCTGTCGCGCGCTCCGACCACCTGCCTTCTGACCTCTTGCATGAGCTCCCGATTGTCCGGATTTTCCGCAAGGGCATTCGCGGCACCCAAGATCCGCTTCGCATGCTCGTTGCCGATCCACGCCCACATCCGGTCCGCGTCGTAGCGTGCGACGCCAGCGTCCGCCAGCACCCCCATATGCCTGCGGAGGCGGGCGGCGTCCGGGTTCGCGAGCGCTTGCTCCTCCGATGGAGCTGCCGTGCCGTTGATTACGTTCGCCAGGGCGATCAGTTTGGACTGGGAAGGCCGGTCCATGTAGTCGTTGACGAAATCCAATTGCGGGTGATCGGCGGAGCCCTCATCCAGGGTGACGCCGCCGGAACGCCGCCGACGGAGCCGATAGGCCGATGCCTGAAGCGTCGCGATATCCGCGGCAGCCTGATCGGAGTCGCCCGGCTTGAATCTGCCGCCGCCGCGCGTCAATCGATTCGTGGTGGTCTGCGCCCGGTTCAATGCGGCCGCCGTATGGGCCAAGTGCTTGTCGGAGAGCACATTCCCCTCCGAGTCCTTCTCGGCGATATTCCACGACTTGACCGCGCGCGAGATGAGCGCGGTATCGGTGAATCCCGCACCCTGAAGCGCACCGTTCAAATCAGCGATCCCGGCGCCCACGTCGATGGCTCCCTGAATCGCGGCCGCCGCACCCAGGACCGTATCGATACCACCGGTCTTCTCGGCAGCCCGCCTGGCCGATTCGGCGAACATCTGCCGGTTGAGCATGGACTGCACATTCCAACCCATCGGACCGCCCAGCCCGGGAACGGACTGTGCGCCCCAGTTGGCCAGTGACGCGGCGGTCTCCAACTCCGAGAAGGGCAAGGCGGGATTGCGCCTTTGCAAGGCCAATGCGGTGAGCGGCGAACCACCGATCACGCTGGCGGCGGCGAAGGTTTTGAGTATTCCCAGACCGTGGCGCTGCGCGCCGACATTGCCCATTCCCAGCGCGGTACCGCCACCTCCCGAGCCCTGCTGGGTGGCGCCGTGCAGGGTTTGCGAGAATCGATTGGCCACCCAGTCATTGCCGCGATCCAGGCTCGCGTCCAACCGCTTCAACTGCGAGATCGCGATGACTTCCAGAATCGCGCCCATGACGAAGACCGACATCACCTGTCCCTGCGCGTGTTTGAAGATATCGCCGAGAAACAGTACGTAGACGCCGAGGAAGATCACCTGCACGGCCATCCGCAGGGCGGCGAACAGCGAGTGCACGACACTGCGCACCAGGAAGGTCTGGGTGGGGCCGTAGACGAACCCGCCCGCGGCGAAACCGAAGATCGCCAGGAAGCCGTGATAGACCGAATCCAATGCGGAGCGCACGATCCGCATCGCGAGTACGGCGCCGAACGCCAGCAGCAGTGTTCCCGAGACCAAGACCAGCAGTCCCGCGCCGAATTGCCCGGCGGTCGGTTCTTTCGCCGCGTCGTACGCCGCCCCGTCACCGCAGGAGCGCATGGCGTTCTTGATCCGATCATCGTCGCCGGTGGCCACGGAGTTCGTCCACGCGGCCCCACACGCGGGCCGATCATCGATCACATGACCGAAGTTCCAGACCTGGAGCGGTTTTCGCGCGAAATTGTCGGCCAGTTGTTCCTGCATCGACGCCACGATCGCATTCGGTTGCGGATTGCGGTCGCCGTTCAAACCGGCCGCGACCGTGATGCCCAGATCGCGGCCCTGGCTCAGCCAGCCGTCCGAGGACAGTACGTCCGCGAGCGGGTCGGCCAGGAACATCGGGCCCAGCACCGCGACCCCGAGCATGGTCACCACCTGCATGACCGCTTTGGCATGGAATCCGCGCAGTACGAACCAGGCGACGCAGAAGGCGCCGATCGATGCCGCGGTGATCAGCACGATGGGAATGCTGACCTGCTCGGTGAATCCCGCGGCGACCGCTCGTAGCGGAGTCGCGAACAGGTCCATCCACCGGAAGCTGAGCACGAATCCGATCAACCAGATACCGGTGACCACGATGACCATCCAGCCCGCGAACTCCAGGCTGATCGCCGTGGCCATCGCGGTGTTGAACGGGTGCAGAATGCCGACGGCGTCGGTATTGAAGGCGAAGGTGTATCTCGACACGCTGACCCCCGCCGAGTCACGCACATTCATCCAGCTCAGCGCACCATTGCCGCCCGCGGCACCCGGGGAATCGCCCTGTGCCATCGCCACCGCGCCGATGCAGCCCGGAATGACGGTGAGCCCCAGAATGATTCCGATGAGCACCACCGCACGATGGCGCCGGCGGGACGCGCGTATCCACTCCCCGATCCGGCGCACCACCGCGCCCAGGTGCCAGTGCCGCAGCTCCCAGACCTGCTCGGCGTCGAGCGGCCATCCACGAGGGCTGCGATCACGGTGCGCGACATCGTCATTCACGAGCTCATCAGCCCTGCCCGATCGCGGCCTTGACGGCCCCCGGCGTACTGGTGATGGCGGCGGCCCGCTCGGGTCGTGCCGGCCCCAGGATCTTGCCGCGCCCGATGCGGTTCAAGGCATCGCGCATGAACATCTCCCCGCGCCGCTCCTGCGGCACCTGGCGGCCCGGACCGACCGGTGGTGAGGTGTCCTCGCGCAGAATCTGCAGCAGGTAGGGCGCTTCGTCGAGATTCACGCCCAGCCATTCCAGGCTGTTGCGCGCGAGGGTCTCATCGCGCTGGCGGAAGACGAACCGGTTCGGGATGAGATTGTGTGCCGCGCCCTGGAAGTCGGTGGCCGGATCGTGCGAGGCGAGGCCGATGGCGGCCAGATGCTTTCGGCCGTCACGACTGAAGTCCGAGGTGACCGCCGCACCGACCTGGGTTTGAGTGAAATGGTGCGCCTCATCGCCGATCAGCAGTCCGAAACGGCCGTTGTCACGCAGGAACGCCTCGCGCGCGGCGACTCCCACGAGTTCGTACAGCGCGGTGCCGAGTCGTTTGGTCAGGGGCAGCCGGTTGTACAGGTGCGGTGTGGTGAGCTCCTCGGCCGAGGGCAGCGCCACCTGATGACTGCGAATCACGGTGGCGGCCGAATCCAGTCGCAGGGTCGCCAGATTCGGGTCGAACAGCACCGGCACCCGATCGGCGATCGTTCCCAGCCGGGAGGCCAGATCCGCGTAGTCGTCACCGATTCCGGGCGTATCACGCAGGCGCAGTACCACCTGGAACAGATCCACCAGCGAGGCGATGCGATGCTCGGCGATACCGCGCGGGGTGAGCAGGGAACTGGCCACCGCACCCGCACCCGAGGTCGGTGAGAGATCGAGCAACGGCAGAATCGAATCCAGGGTGCGCTCGCCCGCGATACGCGGGTCGAACAGACGCAAAGGGTCCAGGGAGACAGTCGGATTGGCCAGATCGATGACCACCGCGTCGTCGATGGCGGCGGCGAAATGCGCCCATTCCCCGACCTGGCTGCGGTCGATGGCGAGGAACTGCCCGCCCATGTCATTGACCAGTGCCGCGATGAGTTTCAGCAGATAGGATTTGCCCGAACCGAGTTCACCGGTGACGGCGAACGAGGCGGACAGATCGTGCAGCGCGGCCTCCATGATGCCGAAGTGGATCGGCTCGAAGTGCCCCGACATCAGGTTCACCCCGATCACCGGACCGCTGTCGTCGCCGATCTGACTGCTGGTGAACGGCACGAATCCGGCCCACATGTCCGAGGGCACGATATGGGCGAAATCGTCGAATGCCCGCCGCTGCGGACTGCCCGGCACCAGCATCGACCACAGGTCCACCTGTGCGCCCAGCGGTGCGGTGAGCTCGACCTGAAACCTGCGGTAGCGGCGTTTGAGCAGGTTCACCGCGTCCATGGTCGCCTCCCGGGAGGCCCCGCCGACCGCGATGACCGTCGTGAAGGACACCTCCGACTCCCCACCGTTGACCTCGAAGTGGGTGTTGTACTCCCCCAGCATCTGTGCCTTCGACATCAGGGTGTTCTGTGCGAACGACACTTCCTGATCACGCTGATCCATCTGCTCGCCGAGTCGGCGCAGGTTGGTCTCGTTGTTCTTGAGCACCTGATCCGCGGGCCGGGTCGACACCCGAATCCCCCAGTCGACGGTGACATCGCCGAGCCCCTCGATCACATTGAGGAATTCGCTGCCGCCGGGAAATGTCATGCCCGCGTATGGAAATGAATGCGGGGTCAGCATCGCCTGGTAGGAGGGCCGGAACTCGAAATCGGGTTGCACCACCTTGATCACCGGCACGAACGAGGGCCGCAGCCGACGTCCGCTGTCGGCCTGCGCGCCCTCGTCGAGGGCGGCCGAGCGGAAGACCGCGGCCGTCACATCATCGAGCGCGCCGACCCGGGTGGGCGCCACCGGATCTCCGGCCGCGCCCCGGGAAAGGTAGTGCTCCCACAACCATTGGAACAATGCCGCCGGAACCGGCATCGGGTCGAAATCCTCGCCGATCCGAGACAGGATCTCGGACGCTTTCTCCTCGTACCCCTCGATATCGGCCCGGGTGACCCCGGACAGGTCCGCCGGTGCGGCGCCGCGCCACATCCGCGCCAGCCCGGACATTCCCGGGTTGGCGGAGCCGACGGGCATGGACAGCAGGAATATTCGCGTCTGCGGCCCGATGGCACGAACCCGCTCGTAGGCCGCGACCACTTCGACCGCATACGATTCACATTCGTCGAGATCGACGCCCTCCACCATCTTGCCGAGCACGTCCAGGGTATTGAGCCCAGCCTGGATGCCCAGCAGCAGCGAGCCGTTCGGCAGGCTGTTGATCAGCGCGTGATGCGCGGCCTTGACATCGAATTTGTCACTGGCGTTGCGCAATCCGTAGCCGAGCGGATTGATGAAGTAGGTCGCGGTGACCAGACCGGCATGCGTGAACTGGAGGTTCCCGCGAATCGCCACGGTCGGCTGGAGGTCGCGGTCGAACGCCATCAGCCGCGCCCACCCGGTAGTAGTGCGCGGCCGCCGTCGATCGCCGCGAGCAGACTGCCGCCCGCGTCCAGGTTCAAGACGGGAACCGGCGCGACGGGCCGCGGCTCCGCGACCCGGTCCTCCGGGAAGATCACCACCACGGACTCCTCGATGAACAGGGTGTGCCGCGCCGACTCCGCGTCGATCGGCATTCCCGAGGCGGACACCGGCTTTCGGTGCACGAGCAGCCGACCGACCCACAGCACCCGCGAGGTCAAACGGACACCGGTGTACGGGATCAGACCGAGTGCGAACACGCTCGCCACGGTCACGACCAGTCCGGCCACGAAAGTGCCCGCCGGATTGATCGGAAAGCTCATCGAGCACACCGCGGTGATCGCCAGCAACCCGGCCGCCGCCGCGATCTGCGGCAGCGTGTACGGGCCGAAGGGCAGCTTCTGGCCGTTCTGCGCCTTGCCGATCACCGTCGGCACCCGCTTGATCGGGGTGAAGACCTTGATCACCGAACTCATCGGCCGTACCGGCCGATCGGGAAGTCCTGGACGACGGTGCCCGAGTCGACCCGCGCGTAGTTGATGATGGTCGGCAGAATCCAGAACAACACCGCCGCCACGATCGCCGACCCGGTGACCGCGAAGACCTTGCCGGGCGAGAGCTTGTTCTTGGTGGCCTCGGAGATGAGGATTCCCATGCTGGCGATGGTCAAAATGATCAGGCCGAGCCAGCGGAAGACGAGCAGTACTCCGTAGAGGATGCTGCCGAGCTGTGTGCCCATGCGGGGAGTCCTTTCCCGGTCAGTTCTGGGTTGCCTGCGGCACCTGCGCCGCACTCGCCGGCCCCTTGGCCGTGGTCGTGGTAGTACTGGTGGCGCCCGCGCCGGCGGCCGACTGCGCCGATCCGGCGGTGAGCGGAAGATGCAGCGCGGGAACCGAATCCACGGATTTGACCTGCCACTGCCCAGCCTCACGCAGCATCGTCAGCGGATAGGCCAGGGTCGGGGTGCCCGCGCCGTCGAGCTTCGGGTTCACCGAAACCAGCACCCGCGCGGTGGATCCGTTCGCACCGCACGACGCGTCGTCGGCGTTGACCGTGGCGGTCTCCGCCGAAGTGAACGGGGCCGGACGCAATGCGCCGATTCCGGAGGTCGGGGTGGTGTAGCGGGCGATATCACCCGTCCCGGTCAGCAGCGCCTGCAGGAATCCGGCGGCCACCTGGGCCAGCGGGGTGTCCGCGGCGCACGTCGCGCCGTAGTTCAGCGCCAGCTCGGGGCCGTGGCCTGGTGGTTCGACCGCGGCGGGCAGCGACAGTGCCCGCATCCGGCCCTCGACCATCGCCACCGACACCTGATAGCACTGACGCGAATCATCAGCCGCCGCACCGATTCTGCGGGTGATGCGGACCGAGACGGTCACGCCCCACACGTCCACTCCCCCGCTGGTGAGCTCGCGGCTGACGTAGACCACGCTCGGATCGCTCACCGGGCGGCCGGTCGTGGGCAGGGTGGCCTGCTGTGCACCGCCGACGAATTCCTGGATTCGATCCTGTTGTCCGGCGCCGGCACTCAGATAGGTGACAACGAAATCGCGGGCGAAGGACTCGGCCAGTTGGGATTTGCCGAGCAGCGATATCGTCGAATTGTCGGAGGGGCCCGGTGGCGGATCGGAGAACGCGTCGAGTATCGCGTGCCCGCCGCCGAAAACCGCCAGCGCCGCGAGTATTACGACGACCACATTGTCCCGGCGGCGCCGGGCGGCCATCCGGCGGAGCAGCGCCGCACCGGAATCTGCCCGTCCACCACTCGTTACGCTCACCATCGAAATGGTAGAGATCAAGTGGCGCAACGTTACTCGGCGGTACTCCCAATTCTGGGAATGGATTCAGGCGTGCGCCTTTCTGGCCTTTCGCCCGGTGAGCCGAAAGCGCAATTGTTCGTCATAGCCGATGGGCACCCCGGCCAGCGGTATTCCGGCGCTATCGCACAGCGGTTCGGGCTGTGGGGAACAATCTCCGGCACAAACGAATTGCACAATTGCCAGCGGTCGGCTCGAGTATCCCGGATAGGGGTAGAGCAGCAGCGAACTGGAGGTGTAACCCCCGCGGTAGTCCAGCGTGCGCACCGTCGCGCCGGCGGTGTACCCGGCCCGCACCTGATCGCCGAGTGCGAGCAGCTGCTCCCGATCCCCGGGATGAAAGACATCACCGGGGCGGAAGAGATAGTCCCATCGGATCCACGTGGCCGGATCGGTCAGCCAGTGCGCGATGCCGATGTGTTCCAGATGCAGCACGGCCAGGTGGGTGCCCGCGCGCCGATGTGCTTCGCGCAGCCCGATGTTCTCCAAGGTGGGCCGATGGGTGACGAGCTGTTCGGAGGTGACATCCTCGATCAGCCACCATGCGCCCCGGGCGCGCCCGTCATCTCGGCCGCGAATGGTGAAGCGACATCGGCCCGCCCGGCCCGCGGCACTGGTGACGGTGGCATCGAATTGCAGTCTGGTGCCCGCCTTCGCCTCGTACAGCAGGTCCAGCACCTCGGCGTGGCGATCGAATCCCGAGACCCGCTGGAACAATTCGGCGATGGACATCCTGGGGACGTAATCCTCGGCCGCGAATCCGGTCAGCTCGGTAATGCCGCTGGGCATGGCGAGCGTCTGGGATTCGAGATCCCAGACGGCCCCGGCCGCCGCCGGCGGGACCGGCGCTGAGTCCGCGGCCGGGCCCATCCAGAGCTGTACCCCGTGCACATCCCCCGCGGGACCCAGCACCGGTCGCGCCCAGAGCGCGTGCGGGCCGGACCGACTCGGAACGGTGAGCTTGAACTCGGTCGCCCGTTCCCGCACGGCATGCACGGCGTCGGTGATACCGGCGGGCGTCAGGCCCTGGTAGAGCGCGGGCGTCTTGGCCAGCTGCCGCTGTAGGACGCGCTGCCATGCGGCGAAGTCGCGCGCGGAGCTCCCCACAGAGGCTACTGTGAGCGCCTCGGACGTCAGCGTCTCCGCCGATATCCAGGGAATGACTGGGCCGCTTCGCATTTCGCTCGGCGGTCCCAGCCTCGACTCAGGATTCGGAGATCCAGGAGAGTTTCCCACCCATGCAATGTACCGTTGTATAGCGGTACGTTCAATGGAATTCACCTACTGGAAATCAACCGGGCCCGAGGTTAACGGCCCGGTAGCGTGCACGCAGCACTGCCCGGCGCCCCGCTCGATCGTCACGACGATTTCTCCCCGAACATGGCCAGAACGCCCGCACCCGCCAGCACGCCCAACTCCCCCAGAGCCGAAGGCACCACCCGCAATCCGGCGAGATAGCCCAATCTGGCGTGGTCCGCGACCGCCTCACCCAGCGGTTTCCACAGCGCCGGACCCGCCGCCGCCATGACGCCGCCGATGACCACCAGGTCCAGGTCGAGCAGCGCCGCCGTCGACGAAATGGCCTTGCCCAGCGCGGTTCCCGCGCGCCCCAGAGCGGCGACCGCAATGCCGTCGCCCTGCTGCGCGGCGGTGAGCAACGCCGCGAGCGAATCCCCGGACCAGCCCTGCCCCCGCGCCCACGCGCGGATCGCCGCACCGCTCGCCACCGCCTGCACACAACCGTGCCCGCCGCATTCACACCGCTCGTCGAAACCGGGCACGAGGGTGTGCGCGATACTGCCCGCATTCCCGGTGCGCCCCACCACCGCGAAGCCGCCGACGGTCATACCGCCGCTGATCTGCTCCGAGGCCGAGATGGCGAGCGAGTCCATCACACCCTGAGCCGCACCGAAGCTGCGCTCGGCCAGGGCCAGGCAGACCCCGTCCAGCGCGATGCTCACATTCGCGTTGGGAAAGACCTTGCGCGCGGCATCGACGATCGCGAAACCCGTTCGCCACTGCGGTATTTCGGTGGAAGCCACCACTCCGGCGGCCATATCCACCGGCCCGGAGCAGGCAATGCCCAGGGCGGTGACCTGGGAGCCCGCCGCCACCTCGAGCAACAGATCCCGGCAGCCGTCCCAGGGCGCGCCCGCGGGCAGGGGCACACGCCGGATCTCATCGGCGCCGACATCGTCGGCCACCTGTCCGGCGGCGAATCCGGCGGCGCCCACTTCCAGGGCCAGCACTGTCATGAGTTATCCACCATCACAAGGGTTTCCAATCGATCAGCGGGGCAGAGCTAGGCGGTGCCGGTGGGCCGCAGCGGTTGACCGAGCACGAGGTGCCGACGCGGCGCGGGCAAGGCGGGCTCGGCCCGGTTCGCGCCCTGACCATTGCGGATGATCCGCATGGGCCGATTGCGATCGACGGGAGCGATGCGGTGCCGGTCGAGATTCTCGACCACTTTGCCGGCATTGTCGTAACCGATGCCGGCCCATATCATGGCCCTGGGCGCGTCCCCGCGGGCGATGAATGTCTTTGCCAACGACTCGCATTGAGCCAACAGTGGACAGCTCTGACAGATCTCCACGGCCATCCGCCAGGATTCGGGCGTGCCGACATCGAGGTCCCAGGCATTGGGAATCTCCGCGCAGGGCGGGCGGTTGGCGCGGATCGGAGTCGCGGCGACCTTGGTCGCCGCGAGGGAAACCCCGCTCAGGGTGCGGGTGCGGGTGATGCTCATAGCCGTCTCCGGAAAACATGGGGGCACAACGCGATTCGGTCGCGTCCCACTTATCGGGCGGTCGTCGGGGCTGATCGGGCAGTCCCCGGAAGCGGCTGTAGTAGCCGGTAGAGGCACGTTAACCGACATGTGTCTACCCCGCAAGGTTTATGCCGTTATGTAACGGCACATTGACTTAGGTCCGGTTATGTTGCATCGTTGTGTAGCGGCTCGATACATTCGGTA
The DNA here is from genome assembly GCF_036327755.1 of Nocardia sp. NBC_01503. Lineage (NCBI taxonomy): Bacteria > Bacillati > Actinomycetota > Actinomycetes > Mycobacteriales > Nocardiaceae > Nocardia > Nocardia sp. NBC_01503. The sequence continues at coordinate 5,157,986 of NZ_CP109596.1, read as the reverse complement.
CCGCACACCAGCCCGGATCTGGATTCTGAGGATGATCGGCACAGTGGAATACACCATCGATGAACTGGCACGGGTGGCCGATACAACCGTGCGCAGCGTCCGTGTGTATCACGAACGCGGCCTCCTACCCTCCCCCGACGTCCGCGGGCGCATCGGCTACTACGACGTCAACCACCTGAGTCGATTGCAGACCATCAGCCGACTGCTGAGCCGGGGTATGAAACTCAACGGCATCCGCGAACTTCTCGAAGCCTGGGATCGCGGTGACGGATTGGCCGAAATCCTCGGCGTACCGGATCAACCCGATGAAACCGCGCCCGCGGCGACCGCACCCGCGGCACCCGCGCCGGAGCTGCCCGAGTATATGCGGAAGGCCCTGGCCGCCACCGATCCACTCGAGGCCTACCGGCTGGCCAATCCCCGCTGCTGCGATCTGGCGACGCGACTGATCGATGCGGGTCTACCCGCATCGGCCGCTTTCGGTCTGGTCGAACGTTTCCGGGTCGACGTCGACCAGGCGGTGGACCGTTACGCCGCCGAACTGTTCTTCCATCTGGCGGGCAAACCCTTCGCACAATCGGACCGCACGCCCGGTGATCGCAACGACTTCGAGACCAATATCGCCATCGCCCGGCTGATGACCAATCGCGCGGCCGCCGAGCTGATCGATCAGGTGCTGTCCCGCCATACCGATCCGCTGCCGAGCGACGACCCGGTGCCCTAACACCACTTTCGTCACTGTGACACTCAAGGCGTTGGCCCCAACCCCGCTGTCGGTCAGTGATTTTCCCAGCATTCGGCGGGCAAATTCTGTCGACCATTCGGTATAGCTAATCTGATGGCATGCGCATTATCGTGGACGATCTGTCCGGATCCGAGGTGATCGAACTGCTCGAGGCCCATGTGGCCGAGATGCTGGAGAACTCTCCCGAGGACAGCATGCACGCGCTGGATGTGGCCGAGCTGCGCAAGCCCGAGTTCACGTTCTGGTCGGTGTGGGAAGACGATGTACTCGCGGGGTGCGGGGCCGTCAAGGAGCATGATCCGAGCTTCGGTGAGATCAAGTCCATGCGTATGACAACCGCCTTCCGAGGGCGCGGGGTGGCCTCGATGCTGTTGCGGCACATGATGGATGAGGCGAAGGCGCGCGGATACACGCGACTGAGTCTGGAGACCGGATCCGGGGAGTTCTATCTGCCCGCAGTGCGGTTGTATGAGCGGCACGGGTTCGAGCACTGCGGGCCGTTCGCCGATTACACGAACGACCCGCACAGTGTGTTCATGACCCGCGAACTCCGAATCAACTGACGTGCGTGCGGCTTTCGCGCCAGAAGCGGACCAGGAAGCCGTTCAGCGCCGCCACCGCCGCGGCCAGAATGACGAAGAAGAGCACGATCACCACCAGCTTGCCGGACATGGCGAGATAGCCCTGGGTCCGCGGATCGATGAACGGGTAGGGGTACCAGTCCACGATGGGGCCGCGGATCAGCGTGTAGACGCCGTAGGCGATGGGATAGATCAACCACCAGCCGATCAGCTTCGGCGTCACCTTGATACCGGCTGGGATGATCAGCCAATCGAGCAGGATGACCAGCGGCATCACCTTGTGCAGAGCCGCATTGGTCCACAAGCCGTCCATCTGCACATCCACATCGGCGAGCAGGACCGCGTAGATGATGCCGGTGATCGTCAGATAGAGCGTGCCCGCGCCACGGAACAGCTGCCAGCCCCGCGAGCCGGGATCGCGCAGACCACCGACCAACAGCACCAGCACGCCCAGGATGTTCGACTGGATGGTGAAGTAGCTGAAGAAGTTGGTATACGAGTAGCCGTCGACACCGATATTGCGCACCGGTATGTCCACCAGCGCCACCAGCGCGAACAGACCGAAGGCAATACGCGGTACACGGACCCACATCGGCGTCCCGGCGGTAGCGACCATGGCCTGATATTCGCATGGGAAAGCGGCGAAACGGGGACGATACGCCGATACAGCACACATCAGGCAATCGCTTTCGAGCGATTTGCACCACCGCGATGAGCGGGACGGGCAATGACTTCGCTACGCTTGACGGTGCAATGACCAGGACCGCCGCCACCTCTCGCGAGCTTCGATCCCGCCTGGCCGACCTCTCGATCCGCGACGAACACCGGTTGCGTCGGCGTCTCGACAAGGTCCGCGGCGGCGATCTCACCGAACTCGAAGCCGATATCGCCGCCGCGCAACGCCGCGTCGACGCCCGCCGCTCCGCCGTACCCGAGATCCGTTATCCGGAGCAGCTGCCGGTCTCCGCGCGGCGTGACGATATCGCCGCCGCCATCGCCGCCAATCAGGTCGTGATCGTGGCCGGTGAGACCGGTTCGGGTAAGACCACCCAGCTGCCCAAGATCTGCCTGGAGCTGGGTCGCGGTATTCGCGGCACCATCGGGCACACCCAGCCCCGCCGGCTCGCCGCGCGCACCGTGGCCGAGCGCATTGCCGAGGAGCTCGGCGGCGAACTGGGCGATGTGGTCGGCTATACCGTTCGCTTCACCGATCAGGCCTCGGATCGGACCTTGGTCAAGCTGATGACCGACGGCATTCTGCTGGCGGAGATCCAGCGGGACCGGCTACTTCGCCGCTACGACACCATCATTATCGATGAGGCGCATGAGCGCAGTCTCAATATCGACTTCCTGATGGGCTATCTCAAGCAGCTGCTGCCCAAGCGCCCGGATCTGAAGCTGATCATCACCTCGGCCACCATCGATCCGGAGTTGTTCGCCCGGCACTTCAGTGCTGAGAACGGCTCGCCCGCACCGATTGTCGAGGTGTCCGGGCGGTCGTATCCGGTGGAGATCCGGTATCAGCCACTGTCCCTGGAGGTTCCACTCACCTCCGATGATCCCGATGACGAGGACACCCGGATCGTCGACCGCGACCCCACCGACGCCATTGGTGACGCGGTGCGCGAATTGCTCGCCGAGGGAGACGGGGACATCCTGGTATTCCTCTCCGGTGAGCGCGAGATCCGCGATACCGCGGACACCCTGCGCGATATGAAGTTGCCGCGCACCGAGATTCTGCCGCTGTACGCGCGGTTGTCGGCGGCCGAACAGCACAAGGTGTTCAGTAACCATGCCGGTCGCCGAGTCGTGCTGGCCACCAATGTGGCCGAGACCTCGCTGACCGTGCCCGGTATTCGATACGTGGTCGATCCGGGTACCGCGCGAATCTCCCGCTACTCCATGCGCACCAAGGTGCAACGGCTGCCCATCGAACCGATCTCGCAGGCTTCGGCGCGGCAGCGGTCCGGGCGCTGTGGACGTGTGGCGGACGGTATCGCCATCCGGCTGTACTCCGAGGACGATTTCGAAGCACGGCCGCAGTTCACCGAACCGGAGATTCTGCGCACCAATCTGGCCGCCGTCATTCTGCAGATGACCGCGCTCGGGCTCGGCGATATCGAGAGCTTCCCGTTCGTGGAGGCTCCGGACAATCGCGCGATCCGCGATGGCATCGCGCTGCTGGAGGAGTTGGGCGCGCTGGCGCGGCGCGGCGAGGAGGCCGGTAACGCCGAGATCCCGGACGCCGGACTGGTGCTCACACCCGTCGGCCGCGAAATGGCGCAGCTGCCGGTGGATCCGCGGATGGCGCGCATGCTGGTCGAGGCGAACAATACCGGCTGCCTCGCCGAGGTACTCATTATCGTCGCGGCGCTGTCGATCCAGGATGTGCGCGAGCGTCCGGTGGAGTTCCAGCAAGCCGCCGACACCAAGCACGCCCGCTTCAATGTCGAGGGATCGGACTTCCTGGCCTACCTCAAACTCTGGGACTACCTCGGCGAACAGCGGAAGAACCTGTCCTCCAACCAGTTCCGCCGCATGTGCCGTGACGAGTTCCTGCACTACCTCCGCATTCGCGAATGGCAGGACCTACACGGCCAGCTCCGCACCATCACCCGCGGCCTCGGCTGGTCCACGGAGAACTCCCAATCGGCGAGCGACACACAGTCTTCGGAGACGGACCTCGAAGAATCCGGCGACGCGCGCGGTGCGGGCAGACGCGGCCGGAACCGGCGCGGTGGCGCGCGAACGAGCGGCCCCGAGTCATCGCGAACCGACGGCGAGCCGGACGGCTCCGGCACCGGTCGGACCGACAACGAGCGGGGGCGTGCGGCAAATCGCCGCTCCGGGCAAAGTGTCTCCGACACAACAGCATCCGGCCAGGCGGGCACGGCTGCACCCGGCGGTGGGGCCTCCGCCCAGTCCGGCACTTCTCGCCGGAGTTCAGCAGTCGGGGCAGTCACTTCGTCCGGCAGAGCGGGGCAGGCGAGCGGGCGCGATGCGGGAGGCTCGGGTCTCTCGGTACGGCTCGCCGCGCAGGCCGCCGCGGCGGATGAGGCCATGCCGTGGGATGTGACCTCGATTCATCAAGCGCTGCTGGCGGGCATGCTGTCGCATATCGGTGTGCGGGAGGCGGAGAGCCGGGAGTTCCTCGGGGCTCGCAATGCCAAGTTCATGATCTTCCCCGGCTCCTCGCTGGCCAAGAAGGCGCCGCGCTGGGTGATGGCGGCCGAACTGGTCGAGACCTCGCGACTGTGGGGACGGACGGCGGCTCGGATCGAACCCGAATGGGCCGAGCGGTTGGCCGGGGATTTGGTGAAACGCACCTACTCCGAACCGCATTGGTCGTCCAAGCGGGGCGCTGCCCTGGCCTATGAGCGCGTGACGCTGTACGGGATTCCGCTGGTCACCCAGCGACGCGTGGATTTCGGGCGGATCGATGCCGAGCTCTCGCGCGAGCTGTTCATCAGACACGCCCTGGTACAGGGTGAGTGGCAGACCCAACACGCCTTCTTCGAGCGGAATCGCGAATTACTCGACGATGTCGCCGATTTGGAGCATCGGGTGCGGCGGCGCGACATCCTGGTCGACGATCAGGTGCTGTTCGACTTCTACGACGGCCGGATTCCGGCCGATGTGGTCTCGGTGCGGCACTTCGACAGCTGGTGGCGCAAGGCGCAGAAGCAGGATCCGGCGCTCCTGGACTTCACCGCCTCGACCGTGGTCAACGAGGATGCGGCGCTGCTGGATCCGACCGCCTTCCCGGACAGTTGGCGCCAGGGTGAGCTGATTCTGCCGCTCACCTATCAATTCGAGCCGGGTAAAGCCGATGACGGTGTGACCGTGCACATTCCGGTGCCGCAGCTGGCGCATGTGCGCGCGGTCGGCTTCGACTGGCTGGTGCCGGGGATGCGCGAGGAGCTCACCACAGCGCTCATCAAGACCCTGCCCAAGCAGTTGCGCCGCATGGTGGTGCCCGCACCCGATTTCGCGAATGCCGCACTGGCGGCGCTGACTCCACGTGCGGAGCCGCTGCGCACCGGGCTGGCGCGTGAGCTGTCCCGGCTGGGGTCGGTCACCATCGCACCAGCCGATATCGATCCGGCGGCGCTGCCGGATCACCTGCGCATGACCTTCGCCGCGACCGACGGCGCGGGCACGATTGTCGATCGCGACAAGAGCCTGGCCGCGCTGAAAACCCGACTGGCCCCGCAGGTGTCGAAATCGGTGGCCCGCGCCACGGCCGCCGCAGAGCGCGCCCCGGCGGCGGTATGGACCTCCGAATCGCTCGGCACGCTGGAGCCGACCGTGCGCCGACAGGTCGGCGGACAGACGATTACCGGTTATCCCGCACTGGTTCCCGAGGGTGCGGGCGTCGCGGTCCGCGTGCTCAGCTCCCCCGGTGAACAGGCCGCCGCCATGCGCACCGGCACCCGCACGCTACTGCTGAACGCGCTGCCCACCTCGGCGCGTTCGGTGACCGCGGCGCTGCCGCCCACCGATCGCCTTGCGCTGAGCCAGAATCCGTACGGCTCCCTCGACGGTCTCATCGAGGACTGCCGTGCCTGCGCCGCCGATGAGCTGATCGCGAAAGCCGGTGGGCCGGTGCGCAGTCCGGAGCAGTTCAAGGCGCTGATCGAGAAGGTCCGCCCGAACTTCACCACGACTGTCGCCCAGACGGTGCGCCTGGTGGTCCCGGTCCTGGCCGAAGCGCATCGCGTCCGCGCCGCCCTGGCCGACACCAGGGATCGTGAAGCGGCACAGGATGTCACGCATCAACTCGACGACCTGGTCTTCCGCGGCTTCGTCTCCGAATGGGGCAGTACCCGATTGCGTGAACTCCCACGCTATCTGGAGGCCGCCCGCCTGCGCCTGGAGGCCCTGCCCGCATCGGCCAACCGCGACCGCCAGGGCATGATCGAACTCGATCGCGTGCACGCGGCCTACGACCGCCTCCTCGAACTGCTCCCCGAGGGCCGCCGCAACGGCCGCGATGTCCTCGAAATCTGGTGGATGATCGAAGAACTCCGCGTCAGCCTCTTCGCCCAGCAACTCGGCACCCCATACGCGGTCTCCACAAAACGCATCGAAAAAGCCATCGACGCCGCGCGCAGACCGCCCGCCAAGCGCTGACCCGACACCGGAGTGCGGTGCGGAACTTCTACTTCGGAGCGGCTGCGCCGACCGCGTTTTCGGCGCGGTGTTTGCGGAGGGAGGCGATCTCCTGCTCGAAATCCTCGGCGGAGCTGAAGGATCGGTAGACCGAGGCGAAGCGTAGGTAGGCGACCTCGTCGAGATCACGCAGCGGGCCGAGGATGGCCAGGCCGACCTCGTGGCTGGGTACCTCGGGCGCGCCTTTGGCGCGCACGGCGTCCTCGACCTGTTGGGCGAGGAGGTTGAGGGCGTCGTCGTCGACCTCGCGCCCCTGGCAGGCGCGGCGCACACCACGAATCACCTTTTCGCGGCTGAACGGCTCACTCACACCGCTGCGTTTGACCACCGACAGGATCGCGGTTTCCACCGTGGAGAACCGTCGCCCACACTCCGGGCAGGCACGACGCCTTCTGATGGCGCTGCCTTCTTCGGCCTCACGTGAGTCGACCACCCTCGAGTCGGGGTGGCGACAGTACGGGCAATGCATCCGGGATCCTTCGTCGGGGCCTGGGCTCCTCAGCAACCTCGAGGATACCCGGACCGACGCGGTCATTGTGCGTCCGCCCGGGTGAGCGGCCCCGATCAGGTGGTGAGCTGCCACTGCGCGGTGAGATCACCGAGCAGATCCGGCAGCCTGCGCATGAGTCGACCGGCCGCCAATTTATCCGTGAAGGGTTCTGCCAGAACAGGTCTCGCGACCGCCTCATTCCCACAGAGCTCCAAATAGCGGGGCAGCAGGTCGTGAGTGATGTAATTCCAACGCGTGTCGCGATCGGCCCAGTTGAAGTCGGGCAGTGGCGTACGCAATGCCATATTCCCCGCGGTAATCGTGGTGGGCGCGAACACACCCGGCGCCAGCGCGCCCGGTACGGCGGCCTTGCCCGCGACGGTGCTGACATAGGTCATGACCCGGCCCATGACGCCGCGACCGGACGAGGTGACATCCCACTGGTCCGCGATGATCTGATTCTGTTCGCGATCGGTCATGCGCAGCGCGGCGTCGGCGAGCCCGGCCGGGGCGCCGCCGTCGATCTCCCGCCAGGCGGTGACGGCGTTCTCATCGAGCACACCGGCCCGGTACATCTCCTCGACGCCGGCCAGGCCCGCGGCGGCGTACGCCTCGTGCATGGGCACCTGGTCGATGAAGATGTGCTTCTGCATGATCATCAGCCGGGTCTGGTACCAGGTCAGGTCGTCGGCGGTGAGCCGCTCGCCCTCGGTGCCGAGTGTCTTGATATCGGCGGGCAGCAGATCGGTCAGTTCTGCGGGCGTGCCGCGCAGCAGATCGGCGACGGCACTGCCCAATTGGTGTACACCGGGCACGCTCACGATGCCGGCCACATCGCCCATATCGAAGAAGCCGGAGGCGAAGGAGCCGCCCGCCAGCCCGGCCAACCCGACCCAGTAATAGTCCGGGTGTTGATTGTTGAGCCGCAGGTAGTTCACGTACACCTGGATGAAGGTGCGCGAGTTCGCCGGAACCCCCCGCGTGGGATCCCATGCGGCCAAATCGATATCGGCGTTCCGGGTGGCGATCGTCAACCAATACTGGTGCAGCAGAGTCGCGTACCGCCGCGGTGCGATACCCGCCGCCCGCGCCTGGTCGAGTGCGGTCAGCAGCTCGTCCGGATCGAGCGGGAGCGCGGGATTCAGACCGCCGCCACCGGCGCCGTCTCCGTTGACCGATGGCAGATCCAGGTATGCGGCGTAACCGGATTCGGCCTGCGCCACCGGTATCGAGACGAACCCGAAGATCAGTGTGCCGAGCACGACGAACAGTCGGACCAGACCCGCCATCCCCCGATGTCGTGAAGCTCTGCCCCGGCTTCGGCGGTGTGGTCTCTGCGGTTCGTGCACGCCTGCCCGCGTGCGGGCGGTGCCCTGCGCCATGGTCTCCCCTTATGCGATCCCCGCCGCTCCATCGGGATCGGCGGGAGTGTTGCGGCTGTCACACTCGAGGCACCGTAGCAACGTGTTTCAGTTTTCAATCTGCATTTACGGCCACTCGCATTGGCCGTCCACCCCTATTCGAAAATCCGGTTCGACCTGCCGGTTATCGGCGGCCGCTCCCGGCCGACGCTCCGCTAATGCGTGGTGACCGCGCCCGCAACCCCACGGCGACCGCACCGCCATCCCCTGTGGTGCGGGCCCGCCCGATAGCGCCGGGCGCACCGGACTAATGCGCGGGCGCGGGCACCACATCGACGACCGAGGTCGTCTGCGCACCGAACTCACCGGAGCGCAATTGCGCGAGGGCGACCAGCCCGGCGACCGCGAGCGCGGTCATGAGCGCGGTGATCGCGAGTGCCGCGAAGCCGATCTGCGCGCGCTGCACGCGATTCAGCGGATGCGCGCCCAGCGGACGCCCCACGGCCCGGCGTGTCACGACATGCGGGCGGCCGACGCGCGCACGGTCACGGCTCACCGGTCGCACGCGCGCACGGCACGGGCGACGATCCATCACGGGCTGCCATGTCGCCTCGGCAACATCGACCGGGGCAGGTTCGGCCCGCAGCTCCCAGGGGAGGCTGTCGAAGCCGAAATCGCTTCCGATGGTGTCGAATTCGCTGATCACAGTGCGCATCGAAGAAACCTCCTGGCTGATGTACCGGGTGACTCTGGACGGTTGACTCGCTCATGTGTTCGAAGAACTGATGTTCGAATTTCTACCACGAACCACCGACACTGATGATGTTTCAGGGCCTTGACCGCTGTATCTCTCCCACCGACTGTCGCCCTGCTGGGCTGACCATCACTTGGTCTGATCGGTAGTCAAGGCTCCCGCTCGCCGGCCGGGCGGACATGACTTAATAAGAGCCTGGCGAAGCCTCATCAATGTCCTGTCTGCTCGCCCGACCGGCGTCGACCCACCGAAGTCGTTACGGGAAGGCAGTATCAAGCATGGCAGCGTCGCGGCCGGTCACCAATATCTCGCTCGTGGCGGGAGCCGATACCCACGCCGACACCATCCACGTCGCGGCCCTGGACGCGGTGGGGCGGGAACTGGGCGATCACGAATTCCCCACCACCGCAACCGGATACCGGGACGCCCTGGAGTTCTTGGCCTCCCACGGAACTGTGGATGTCGTCGGCATCGAGGGCACCAGCTCCTACGGGGCAGGGTTCACCCGCGCGGTCCTCGCGGCGGGAATCGAGGTCCGCGAGGTCATCCGGCCCGAACGATCCGTGCGGCGGATGCACGGAAAATCCGACCCCATCGACGCCTACCAGGCCGCCCGCGCGGTCTTGTCCGGGCGCGCGAACGCCGCACCCAAGACCGAGCAGATCGAGGCGCTGCGCGCGTTGAACAACGCCCGCCGCTCAGCGGTCAAAGCCAGCACCGCCGCGATGAACCAGATCCACCACATGCTCATCACCGCCCCAGCCGCGATCCGGGAGAAGTACCGGCACCTGAAGGACAAAGCACTGGTCACCGCGCTCGCAGCCTGCCGACCAGACAGAGCTGATCCGGTCGTGCGGGCGGTGCTGACCGCGCTCAAGACCCTGGCCCAACGACACCGCTTCCTCACCACCCAGGCCGACGATCTCCAGAAACAGGTCCGCGAGCTGGCCACCGCCGCCAACCCCCACCTGATGTCTCTGCACGGGGTCGGCCCCAACACCGCCGCCCAACTGCTCATCACCGCCGGAGCCAACCCCGAACGACTTCGCAGCGAAGCATCCTTCGCCGCCTTATGCGGCACCGCCCCGGTTCCTGCATCCTCGGGCAAGACCACCCGCTACCGGCTCTCCCGAGGCGGTGACAGACACGCGAACTGCGCCCTGCACACCATCGCACTGGTCCGTATGTCCTCCGACGCCCGCACCCGCGAATTCGTTCGCGCACAACGTGATAAAGGCCGCAACCCCGCCGAGATCCTGCGCATCCTCAAACGCGCGATCGCTCGCGAGGTCTTCAAATCCCTCACCCGCGGCCTGGCCGCTCCCGGACTCGAAGACCTGCGCCCAGCACGGCAAGCCAAGAACATTCCCCTCAGCATCGCCGCAGCCGCTATGGGCACCTACGTCACCAAGATTTGCCGCACCGAACTGGGCACCTACCCCGATTACGAACTCGCCCAACGCTACCGAGCATGGCTCGCCGCAGCATGACTTGACACAAATAGGAGCATCAAGGTCACGCATTTCCACGACATGCGTCGAACAGATGTTTGATCAGTCGGGACTCTCGGTCTACAGTCGAGGCACGAGATCTCCGGAGGGCGGCGCGAGTCGCCACGGAGGCCAATTCCGGTGAGACACAGCGGTGAACGGAGGACTGCGGCGGTGAGCGAACACGGCGCTGTGGAGGGTGACAACGGTCCAGCCGACCAGATCGGAGACGGTACCGAAACATCCGGCACGGGGACGGATCTCACCGTCCGCCAGCGCAAGGTGCTGGAGGTCATCCGGAGCTCGGTGAGCGACCGCGGTTATCCCCCGAGTATTCGGGAGATCGGTGATGCCGTCGGCCTCACCTCCACCTCCTCGGTGGCACATCAGCTACGCGCCCTGGAACGCAAGGGCTATCTGCGCCGCGATCCGAACCGCCCCCGCGCGGTCGATGTGCGCGGTTTGGACGAGACGGCGATGCGCGCGGGTTCCGGTGTCGCACAGCTACGTTCGGTGAGCACCGAGCCGGACAGCACCAGCGAGCACCCGATCCCCACCTATGTACCGGTCCTGGGTCGAATCGCCGCCGGTGGTCCGATCCTGGCCGAGCAGGCGGTGGAGGATGTCTTCCCGCTGCCGCGCGAACTGGTCGGCGAGGGTTCGCTGTTCCTGCTGAAGGTCGTCGGGCAGTCCATGATCGAGGCCGCCATCTGCGACGGCGACTGGGTGGTCGTCCGCCAGCAGAATGTGGCCGACAACGGCGATATCGTCGCCGCCATGATCGATGGCGAGGCCACCGTCAAGACATTCAAGCGCACCGGTTCCCAGGTGTTGCTGATGCCGCACAACCCACTGTTCGAGCCGATTCCGGGCAATGACGCCCAGATCCTCGGCAAGGTCGTCACGGTTATCCGTAAGGTCTGACCGTGCCGGATTGCCGTGACCCGGCGCCCGCCCGCAGACCGGGCGCCGGGTCACGACATTCTCCGGCTCAGCTCACCACGCCGTTCCAGACCGCATGCGCGCCGGAGTCGCCGACACGATAGGTCTGCACCGTGGCCGCGGCGCCGGCCGCCACCGCGAGTACCGCGACCGCGACGAGCACCGCTCGCCCGATCGGTTTGCCCCGTCCCTCCCGAGTGTGGACCAACGCCAGCAGTGCGGCCGCAATCAACAGGGGGACAACGAAATACAGCATCTGACCGCCCAGCCGCACATGCTTTTCGATCGCGGGTGTTGAGCCGAGCCGCTGTTGCAGCCACTCCCCCGCCTCGGCGGTCACCGGCGTCAAGACCGTCACCAGTACCGCGAGAGCGGCCGTCGGCCAGATGAATCGGCGCCGGGCCGCGGGCCAGAGCGCGCATACGATCACCAGCGCCGCCGTCATCGGCACCAGCACGACAATGCCGTGGACGAGCAGGACATGGACGGGCAATCCGCTGACTGACCACATGAATTCGGCACCCTCGCTTCGGCGATTCGCTGTTGGTACCAGAACAACGTAGTGGGACCGTGTGCGGTTCGGCCGCAGCTCGGCACGCCCTTCCGGGAGCGCGGGTCATGCGCCGATTTCCGGCGCGTCGTATTAGAGCTGTTCTCCGGTTTCCGGAGTGTTTTCGCCGGTGGGGGCGGGCTCGCGGGTGATGCGCTGGGTCGGAGCCTCGACGCGGGAGATCAATTGTGTGGTCTCGTTGTCGGCCGGGGGTTCGATGACGGGTGCGAGCAGGACGGTCTGCTCATTCACGCTCGGTGTCTCGAATGTGCCGGGCGGCGGGACCGGGCGCAGGTAGCCGAGCATTTCGTATTGCGCGCCGATGGTCATGGCGGCCGAGGTCTTGTCCTGGGAGATGAAGCCCTGATTCGGGCCGATCACCCGGCGCAGCGACTCCAGCCAGCGGTGGTCCAGGACCCGGCAATCCGCCCACGGGAAGTACTCCAGACCGGTGCGCAGAAAGAATCGGTCGCCAATGCGGCCGTGTCGCAGCAACTCCAGCAACCAGGCGTCTATCCGATTGGGCTGGGCATTGCGATAGATACGGGTATAGGGCTCTACGGCAGCGTTGGCGAACTCTCCGAAGGAGTTCAGCAACTCTGCCGGAAACTCATCGACTCTGACAAAACCGACGACATCAAGACCCTGCAACTGCTCCGGAAGTTGCGCGGCAATCCTGCGCTCGTCATGCAGTTTGAACTTCCTGTTGATGTTCTCGGTGCGCATTTGTCTCCGATTTCCCGCCTGTACTGCCGGGAACCCTAGCATGAACCCAACCGTTTCAAACCAAGTCGGTCACCTGGCCATTTCATGCTTTACTTGCACTCCCGCAATGACTCCGCAACTGCCCTGTGCACCGCTGGCGGCCGGTATCGCGGTCGGTGGCGATCAGGGCTGATAGCGTCCGGCGATGATCTCGCCCTGAGTGCGCAGTGCCGGATTCGCGGTATCCCAATAGTTGCCATGCGCCCACGGATCGATCGGAAGTTCACGCAGTAGCGGCAGATTCAGCGTCGCGCCCGCGGAGCCGAAAACCGTTGCGCCGAAATCGGGATCGGTCGGATCGGTGCCATGAATGAAATGTCCGAATTTCGGGATGGGATCGGCCGGATCGGCGGTGGCGAAGACGTGCTCCCGATTGTGGACGGGATCGATTCCGGCCAAACGCAATTCGGTGACGCGGTCGACCTCCACGCCCGGTGAACCGACAAAGATCACATTGTCGGCGGCGAGGGAATTGCCGTGACTGGCCGCCACGCCGATCAGTGTGCTGCCGTAGCTGTGTCCGATAACGGTGATATCGGCGGGCAGGGCATCGTGGGTGGCGCGCAGTCCGGCCTCGAAATTGTCCAGGGCGGGTGCGCCGTCATCGGCGTAGCGGTTGCGCAGGGCACTGCCGAGCGCGGGCGGGGTGTCGTAGCCGTACCAGGCGATGACCGAGGTGCGGGCGGTGCGATCGGCTTTGACGGCGGCATCCAGCAGGGCGCGGGCCCGGCCGACCCCCGCGCCGATACCCGCCAGCGGTGAGCCGGTGCCGGGGACGAAGGTGGCGATATTGGCGGCCGTATCCGGATTGTTCAGCCCGACCGCGCCATGACCTCGATCGTCGACCGTGAGCAGAAACCTTGGCGGAAGACCGGATTCGGACGGCGCGATGGCCGCGGTCAGGGCCGCGTAGTCGGCGAGGCGGGTGCGGTCGCGCGTGCGCTCATCGTCCCAGTCGTCGAGTACGCGCCAACCGTGCGGGGTATCCGGGAAGCCCTTCTCCCGTGCCCAGTCCGGGTGCTGGGCATCGAGGGCGTCCAGGTCGGTGGTGGCGGCGGCGCGCAATCGCTCCAGATCGGCGCGGTTGTAGAAGTCCCGCGCCACCACGGGCAGACCGTCACGATCGCCGATCGCGGGGTCGTAGGCGAACAGGGCGTCCTGATCGGCGGGTGTGAGCGAATCCCACAGCATGGCAAGGGCTTTCGGGTCCTCGGGCAGGAAGGCATTGCCGTCGAGAATCGCGGTCACCCGTGCATCGCGCTGCCCACCCCGCGGATCCGCGCGCAGGGCGGTCAATGCCTCGACCGCGGCGGTCAGACGCGCGCCGACCCGCTGGTCGGTCGCACCCGCGCAGTCCAGGAGTGGAATGAGTCGGGCCTGCAGGGTCGAGGCCTTCGCTTCGAAACACGCTTGCAGAACGAGATCCAGTACGCCACTTCCGGTATCGGCCTTCGGGGCGGTCACGGTGCCGTCCTCGGCGATCACACAGCCGTTGGCGGTCGCATCGCTCTCGATCTCGCGGACGATCGCGCAGAGACGGGCCAGGGCCGCGCCATCGGCGAGGGCGTCGGCGATATCGACGATCGCCGCACCGATATGGTTCGCGCTCCACTGCGCCGCGAGCGCCCGCAACTCCCCCGCCGTGGCCGCGGCGCCCTGCCATCCGAGCACCACCGCATCCATCCGCCGCGCCACCGCGTACATGGCATCGGTGAAGCAGCGGTTCGCTTGCACGAGGGCGTCACCGGCGACACCGGCGCTCTCCGGATACCAGCCGCGCACCTGCGACATGGTGGCCCGACCCACCCCTGCTCCTCTCGGTACCTAGAACAACCTGCGCACCCGCCGACGAACCGCGATCGGCACCCGTTACCCGGCGATGGCTGTTCGATCCGGCAGAGCGCTACCCGCCTGGCTACGGCAGCCGGTGCGTATAGCTGTCGAGTTGGTTACCCAGCGCCGCGTCCACCTCTTCGTATGACTTCACCCCGTGCTCGACCGCACCCGATAGCGCGGTCAGCCGATCGGCGAGGTCCCGCAGCGCCGCCACAATCGGTCCACCCACTCCGGCGGCAGCCGAGCCGATCACCGAATTGGGCATGGACCGGCCGACTTTCGCGATCGGATCCACCGGGTCGATCCCGGCGATCGTCTCCGCCTCGCCCCGCACGGCCGCCGCCATGACGCGTAAAGCGTCCAGATCGGCGCGCAATATCTCCCCCATGGGCTCCCCCTCTGTCGAAACTCGACGATAGATCGCGCGGAGACAGCGGGGTGGGCGCGAATCCGGAATGTGGATAAACGATCCGCCATCCACAGGCGCGGGACGGCACGACGAACTCGGACGCGGAACGACTCGCGATTACCGTGTGGATCCCGGCCGAAACCCTGCCGGGATGACGAGGGGCGCAGCCCGAATGGTCGAGGCGGAGATGGAAGACGGGTGGGCTCAGACCGATTCGCGGTCTCGGCGAGCCGCCTCGCGGGCGAGGGCGCGATCGCGTTGTTCTTCGAAGCGGATGACGTCCTTGGCCAGCTGGTCGAGGTGCGCTGCCAGGGTTTCGCGGATTCGTTCGCCGCGCGGGGTGAAGTCGGTGCGGTCGAAGATGTTCCATTTGCGCAGGACGGGTAGCAGGACATCGTCCAGGTGCTGGCGGAGGTCGTAGATGCCGTGTTTGGCGATCAGGACGCTGTTGCGGCGGAAGTCGGGCATGCCCGCGCCGGGCATGCGGAACTCGAGGATGACGTCGGTGATGGCCTGGAGGGTGTCGTCGGGGACCAGGTCCAGGGCGGCGGCGCAGATATTGCGGTAGAAGACCATGTGCAGGTTCTCGTCGGTGGCGATGCGCGCGAGCATGCGATCGGCGACGGGGTCCTGGCAGACCTTGCCGGTATTGCGGTGTGAGACACGGGTGGCCAACTCTTGGAAGGTCACGTAGGCGACGCCGGGCAGCACACTGTGATCGCCGGTGCCGGTGGGATCGTCCACGCCCTGGGAGACGCAGATCATGCGGGCGTTCTCCAGGGCCACCGGGTCGACGCCGCGGGTGACCACCAGATAGTCGCGAATGGCGATACCGTGCCGGTTCTCCTCGGCGGTCCAGCGATCCACCCAGGCGCCCCAGGCGCGGTCGCGGGAGAACGCATCCGAGATGAGCCGGTGATAGGAGGGCAGATTGTCCTCGGTGAGCAGATTGGTCACCATGGCGGCGCGTGCGACCGGACCCAGCTTGGATTGTTCGGGCTCCCAATCGGTTCCGCCCATGGCGGCGAAATTGCGACCCCGCTCCCAGGGCACGTAGTCGTGCGGATGCCACGGCTTGGCCAGGGATAGATGCCGGTTCAGATTGTCCTCCGCAACCGGCTCGAGCTCACGCAATAGTTCCAGCGGTGTCATGGATTTGCCCACGGTGGTGGTCCTGTCATTCTCCGTTGACGGCCGAATCCCTTGTCCGCGAGCCTACCCGGATTGCGCGCCGGCTACCGCGGCCCGCAACAAGACGACCGTTACGCAGCCTTACGCCGTCGAAAGACCCGATCCCGCAGGCGCGGTCGCGGTGCGAGCCAGATCCGCACGCGCCCGAGCCTTGATTGCCAATTGTCCCAGACAGCACTACCCTGGTTGCGGCCCACGGACATCCGGTGCGTACCCCACCGAATACTCGCGGGCTATCGGGGGCGATCCGCATCGAGTACCGTTGTCCGGCAGTGCCCACTGTTGTGCCGGAATGTGGGTCGCCCCCTCCCCGAGCACGTTAATGTCGGTGGCCCGGCCCGCGATTCACAGGTCGATGACGACATCCGCAATACCGCAACACAAGGAGAGCCGATGGCCCCGGCCATTCCCGCAACCGCGAGAAAGGCGCTCCCGACCGTTATCTGCACCGTGGTGGTCATCGCCGCGGCACTCTGGCAACACGAGACGGTAGCCGCGGGAATGCGCGCACTGCTCGCCGCCGATCCGGGCTGGCTGGCCGTCGCGCTCATCGCCACGCTGGGACTCTGGCCCACCTCGGTCTGGATGCTGCGCGGATCGATTCCCGCCCAACCCTCCTCGGCCCGGCTCTTCGCACTGCAGCTCGCGGTGCCCGCCATCGGTTTGATCCCGGCCGCCTCACTGCTCATCCGGCTGCGCTTCCTGCGCCGCGAGGGCCTGAGCCACAGCGCCGCGGTCGCCTCCATGACCCTCTTCGGTTTCGCCGCACTGGTGGTGCGCATCCCGCTGGTGATCATCGCCATCCTGGCGACACCGAGCCTGATCGATCGCACCAATGGGCAACCGCCCTGGCACGATCCGGGTCCACGCCTGTCCGCCTGGTGGCAGCAGACCACCGCGAACAGCTGGCACGCCGCGGGAATCTTGGCCATTGTGGTACTGATCGGCGGTGCGCTCATCGCGGCCGCCACCATCGGGCTGCGCCGCTGGATCGCCGGGCGCGGCGGCTGGCACGGCCTGGCGCATCACGCCCGCGCGGGGCGTACCGATGCCGAGTTCGCCTGGAAATCGGTCGCCGCCACCGCACTTCGGCCCGGCCGCGCCGCACTGCTGTGGGTCTGCGCACTGGCGCAACCGCTACTGATGGTGGTCGCGCTCTGGGCGGTATTGCATGCGGTGGGCGCCGGTTTGAGTCTGGCGGACACCTTCGTGGTCCAACTGGTGACGGTCGCGCTGGCCCCGCTCATGCCCTCCCCCAGCGGGGTGGCCTCCAAGGAGATCACCCTGGCGGCCGGGCTCACCGCCCTCGCCGGCCTGACCGGTGGCGTGGCCGTCGGCGCGGCGCTCGGATTCCGGCTACTGACCTTCTGGTTCCAGATTCCGCTGGGCCTGGGCTCTTTCGCCTATCTCAATCACCGCCGCGCCATCTGACGACGGGCGCGCGGCCCGAGCTCCCCGCGGCCCGGGTCACCTCGGATCAGACCGATTTGCACTCGATCGTCGAGAACTTGGCCACACCACGCCATGAGGTCTGCGCCTGCCCCTTCGCGGCCCGGACGCCGCCGCGCGCCGATATGTTGACCGCCGGCAGCTCCTCACCGGCGTAGGTCTGACCGGTGCAGGTGTAGTTGAACGCCACACCCGGCCCGGACGGCGCCGCCTGCGCGGGCGCGGTTCCGATCGCGGCGAATACCGGCGCGACCGCCAGCACCGCGACCGGTACACCCATCCACAACCTCGAGCTCACAAGCATCTCCTCACGCGCAATCGGAAAAGCGGTAACAGCAGCCGAATTCTCGCATGGGGAGTCGGACCGCGCCCCTCGGTCGGATGATCTCGGGGCGCGTGCATCACGGCCAGTCGGGCCAGGGGTAACGGATATCGGTGAGGGTTTCGCTCAATCGCCACAGGGCCCGGGCCTGGGTTCGGCTGAAGGCGAGCGGGTTTCGCAGGGTGCGGCGCGGATAGCCGAAGGTCTCCAGTCCGGGGCCCAGATAGGCATTGCCGGGCAGGTTCGGCATGGTGGCGGCGTACAACTGCGGGAGCGCGCCCATACGATCGGATTGCGCCATCGCCACCAGTGCGCGCTGCTGCACCGCCGCGAGCGCCCCGGACAGACCCCGCTCGGCAGCGGAGTCGTAGAGGTGGGTGGCGGAGAGCCCCGGGTGCGCGGCCACCGCGGTGAGGTTGGTCCCATGCGCGCGGGCCCGGCGATCCAGCTCCGCCGTGAACAGCAGGTTGGCCAGTTTGGATTGGCTGTACGCGAGCCAGCGGACATACAGCACACGCCAATTGGGATCGGACCAGTTGATGAACCCGCCCCAGGCCGCCACCGAGGAGACCGTCACCACGCGCGGTGCGGTGGCGCGCAATAGCGCGGGCAGCAACAATCCGGTCAGCGCGTAGTGACCCAGATGGTTGGTGCCGAATTGCGCGTCGAAGCCCTCGGCGGTGCGAATATTCCTGGGCAGCGCCATGACTCCGGCATTGTTCACCAGAATGTCGATGGCATTGTCGCGGGCGTCGAGGTGATCGGCGGCGCGCCGGACCGAGCTCAGATCGGCCAGATCCAGCGGCAGCACTTCGGGTTTCGGGCCGGTGGCGGCTGCGCTCACCTGCTCCAGCGCGGTGGCGGCCTTGAGTTCGTTTCGGCAGGCCATGAGCACATGCGCACCCTTGGCGGCCAAGGCTTCGGCGGTGCGCAGACCCAGCCCGCTGTTCGCGCCGGTGACCACCGCGGTCTTACCGGTTTGGTCGGGAATATCAGCCACGCCCCAGTGTCGCGGGAGCAGCGGGAGCCGCGCCGCCTTGGTCCGGTCCGAGAGCACTTTGGCCATTCCGTTCACCCTCCTCGGGAGAATTTACCGTCTGAGACAATCTACTCGATCGTGTTAGGATGCGACAGTTCCGGCGGCAAGCGGTCGCCGACGAGGAGATCGATTCAAGGGGGCCGCGGATGGCGGACGACCAAACCGGTTACGACACAGCGATCGAGCCGCAACCCGGACAATTCCAGCAGATCGTGCGGCTGCTGCTCGCGGAGTTCACCGCTTGGGCGGGGCCCCGGCTCCACCGGGCCGGAAAACTCTTCCTCGCCGAGCTCGTGCGCGGCGTAATCGCCTTGGCCGCACTGGGTTTCGCGCTCACCGCGGCGGCATACGGCACCGTCTACTTCTTCCGCTTCCTCACCGAACTGCTGGCGCAGTGGATGCCGCGCTGGGCGGCGCTGCTCACCACCTCCGGCCTCATGCTCATCCCCGCCGGACTCGCCGCCCTCTTCGGACTCCGGCAGCTCCATCGCATGCGCAGCGTGCGCGCCACCGCCACATTCGCAGCTCAGGCGAGCAGCGCCACCCGGGCCTTCGTCCGCCGAAATCGTCATGGCGGCAACGAGTTCCGACCATACGGTCGCATCGAGAAGGAATAGCCTCATGCCCACTGCCATCATTGTCGCCGTCATCGTCATTGTCGTCCTCGGTGCGCTCGGCGCGGGTGTCATCGCGCTACTCATGCGCGGATGGACCAGGGATGTGCTGGCCGGGAAGGGTTTCCGAACCCAACCGCTGTCCTCGGATCGCATCGACGAATACCTGGCCGACAAAGGCACTTTCACCGTCACCGCCACTCGCGAGTTCGCCGCACCGCCGGCGAAGGTGTGGGATGCGTTGCAGCTCAACGGAACCTTCTCCTGGCTGCCCCTGGTCAATGGCATTCACTACCAGGACGAGGCCCGCCGCGAAGGCGCGCTGCGCATCTTCGACGGCACGCTCTTCGCGGTGCAGGAGCGGGTGGTGACCTTGGCGCCGCATCAGCGGATCACCACGAACGGCACCACGATCTCACTACCTGTTGTCGTCAAATCCTTTGTGCAGGATCTGCGACTCACCGAGACCGCGAACGGGACCGAACTGGCCTGGACCATCGCCTTCCGCCCGCGCATCGGCGCCTTCCTGCCGCTGCGCTGGGCCGCCCCGTTCGTCCGGCCCTTCGCCTCCTACGCGCTCAAAGGACTCGCCGCTCGCCTCTAACGCTCCAGTTTGCGCGCCAGATAATCGTCGATACGGGACAGTACGGCCGGGCGGGCGAGGCGGGCACGCAGTCCGGTCAGCCTGTCCGGCTTGATGACTCGCGCCGCCAGGCGCGCACTGCCGGGCGATACCCTCGCCGCCAGATACAGCGCCCGCGCCTCGATGGGCGTGGGCACCACGGCGGGATTGCGCGCGGCCACCCGCACGATGGTGCGCGCGATACTCTCCGGACCGTGCACCACGAAGGGCTCGGCGAGCGCTGGGACACGCGATGCGCGCGCGATATCCGCCTCGGCATCGAACTCATCGGCGCTGTCCTCGTAGATACCGGTGTGCACCAGTGCCGGACATACCGCGGTCACACCGACGCCGGTGCCCGCGAACTCCAATCGCAGTCCCTCGGTGAGCATTTGGGCCGCCGCGCGACTGGCGCAGTACGGCGTGCCGAGCGGAATCGGAGTGAAGGCCGCCACCGAGGTGACATTGATAATGCGCCCGCCGCGCCCGGACTCCACCATCTGCCTGCCGAAGTGGGTGCAACCGTGCACCAGCCCCCAGACATCCACCCCTAGCAGGCGCTCCCAGTCCCGCAGGGTGTGCTCCAGAAATGGTCCGGCCGTGCGGTATCCGGCATTGTTGACCAGCACCCGGGGTATACCGAATTCGGTCCGCACATCCTCGGCGAAGGATTCCATGGCGGCCGCGTCGGACACATCCACCGCGTAAGGCGTTGCGTCACCGCCGAATGCCTCGATGGACTCCACGGTCCGCACCGCGCGCGCCTTGTCGATATCGGCCGCGACGACCATGGCCTTCCGACGCGCGAAGCGCTGCGCCACGGCGCGGCCGATGCCCGCACCGGCGCCGGTGACGACCACCACCTGATGCTCGAAGCCTGACATGAGGATCCCCTGATTCCGCGGCCGCCGCGCTGCGTTCACATGCGTCTGCTGTCCCAGACAGAGTACACTCCGACGCATCAGCGGAGGAGCGGACCAGCAGATGAAACCCTTCCACCCGGAGATCGCCGTGGTGACCGGTGCGGGCAGCGGCATCGGCCGCGGCACCGCCAAGGCCCTGGCGGCCCGCGGGGCCACCGTGATCGTCGCCGATATCAACTTCGCCACCGCGAAAGATACTGCGGCGCTCATATATTCGTCGGGTGGACGGGCATTTCCGTACGCCCTCGACGTCGCCGATCCGGTCTCGCTGGTGGCACTGGCCGAGTACGTTCGGAGCATGCACGGCGTGCCCGATGTGGTGGTGAACAATGCCGGAATCGTGGTCGGCGGACCATTCTTCGACATCCGACCGGCAGACCTGCAACGAATCGTCGATGTGAATCTGACCGCCGTCGTGCACGGCTGCCGCCTCTTCGGCGCGCAGATGGCCGAGCGCGGTGCCGGCGGTCAGCTGGTCAATATCTCCTCGGTAGCGGCCTTCGCGGCCATGCGACTGGGCACCCCGTACTGCTTCACGGCGGCCGGGGTGAAACATCTGAGCCAGGCGCTGCGAGTCGAACTGGCGCCGCACGGCATCGGAGTCACGGTGGTGTGCCCCGGACTCATCGCCACCAACCTGGCCGCCACCGCCACCCTGGCCACGCTCAGTACCGAACAGGTCGCCATCACCCGGCAGATCGTGGTCAAGGGGATGACCCTGCTCGGTATGCATCCGGACAAGGCCGGGCGCAAGATCGTCGAGGCCGCGGCGGCCGATCGCGCCATGCTGCCGCTGCGATTGGAATCGCGGCTGATCCACTACTTCACCCGCGCCTTCCCGAACTTCACCCGGGCCCTCATGCGGGCCGGCAGCGGACCCGAGGTGGAGCGGGCGGCGCGCTTCGTCATCGACCATCCCGGGTTCGTCGGCGTCGCGCGCGAGGCGGCCGAGTTGATGCCGCAACGCCCCGGTTTACAGACCTATTGGGAACCACCGGAATACGATGATCCGCCATCGCCGCCCATCCCACCGAGGAGATGAATCATGGACCGGAGAGAGCCCATCCCGGCCGAGCCGCCCACCCGCCGGAATCTGCTGATCGTGGTGGCCATGGCGCTCACCGTGATCGCCGCGCTGATCGCCGCCGCGGCCGTGGTCGCGGGCTGAGCAGTCCCGGCAGACCGGAACCGAGTGTCCCATGCCGTCTCAGACGGTTGGTCAAACAGCCTCTCGCGCAGCGCTTCCGGCGCTCTCCGCATCGAGGCCGACCAGTTCGTCGAAGCGCGCCACCACCTTCTCGTGGTACATGCCGAACAGATCCTCGAACAGCGACAGCTGCGCCTCGGACGGACCGCTCCCGGACTCCCACACCGCCAGCAGGGCGCGCCAGACCAGCACGTGCATATCCGGGGACACCGCGAAGATCGCTCGTACCGCCTCGGGCACCTCGAAGAGCATCTCGCCCACCGAATTCAGCACCGCGCGCCGCATACTGTGCCCGAGCTCGGTGAGAAGGTCTCGGACCAGGCCGATTTCGATCTCGAGCAGGAGGGCGTAATCGGGTTCGGCGGCGCGCGCGAGAGATTCGAGCTCGTCGACGGTCCCGTGCAGGGCGCGGGTATCGGCCCCGGATTCCAGCTCGGTGTAGTCCAACAGCGCCTCGAGTACGATGGCGCGTTCGGTGGCGACGATATCGCGGAACATTTCGGCGGCCAGCTCCGGCTCGGGCATCGAGAGGCGGAACAATCTTCGGTAAACGTCCAGGCCACCGACCCTGCGCACATCGCGGACGGTGAAGCCGCGACCGCGGTGCGCGTCGACGAGTCCATGGGACTCGAGCCGTCCGAGCACCAATTGCGCTGTGGCCCGGTTCATCCCGAACTCCTCGGCGACCTGGCGCACCGACGGCATCAGATCACCCGGCGCGTACACCCCCGTGGCGACCCTGCGCGCGAGCTCGTCGGCGACATCGGCGACGACCGTCCGGGCACCCATCTGTCACCTTTCCACAACTTTCGGATACGTCCCAGACAGTTTATGCTCTCGTATGCCAAACTGCACGTGCGCGCACCCGCACCGTCGCGTGCCGCGCACACAATGAGGTGAGCACATGACCGAGCGGCGAACCAGCAGTCGTTCAAGGGGTACCGGCGGCACGCCGCCGGTTCGGACCGCGGTTCGCAATGCCAAAATCGCGTCACTGCCCATCGCATTCGCCGGGCGGCAGGCGGCCGGGGTCGCCAAACGGGCGCGCGGGAAATCCTCGGCCGAGGTCAATCAGGACATCCAATTGCGCACGGCCCAGCACATTTTCGAGGTGCTCGGCGAGCTCAAGGGCTGCGCCGCCAAACTCGGACAGCTGCTCGCGCTGTACGAACTGGCACTGCCGCCGGAGTTGGCCGAGCCGTATCGGAGAGCGCTCGCCCAGCTGCAGGACTCCACACCGACCATGCTGCCCGGCAGCGTGCACGCGGCCATGGCCGCGGAGATGGGCGCGAGTTGGCGCTGGCATTTCCGGGAATTCGACGATCGCCATGCCGCGGGCGCCTCCATCGGGCAGGTGCATCACGCGGTGTGGCGGGACGGCCGCCAGGTCGCGGTGAAGGTCATGTATCCGGGTGCGCATCAGGCGGTGCTCGGCGATCTGGAGCAGCTGCGACGGCTGTCGATACTGGCGACGGTGTTCGTGCCCGGGGCCGATGTGCCCGCGGTGACCGAGGCCATCTGCACCAGCGTGGCCGAGGAGCTCGACTACGCGGCCGAGGCCGAACATCAGCGGGTATTCGCTGCCGCCTTCGCCGATGATCCGGATTTCGTTGTGCCCGAGGTGATCACCCAGCGCGGGGATGTGATCGTCAGCGAGTGGCTGCACGGGACACCGGTGACACGGATCATCGAATCCGGTGCGCCACAGGAGCGTAGCCGGGTCGGGATGTTGATTCTGCGGTTCCTGCTGTCGTCCTGGGCGCGCACCGGACTGCTCTACTGCGATCCGCATCCGGGGAATTTCCGGGTGCTGCCGGACGGGCGGCTCGGTGTGGTGGATTTCGGCGCCTGTGTGGCCTGGCCGCAGGACGGATTCACCGAACTGGTCATCGAGGTGGTGGAGACCGCGCTCAATGGCACCGTCGCCGATCTGGATGCGGCGCTGCGGCGGCACGGGTTCGTCGAACCCGGCCGCTCCTACGATGTCGAGGCGATTGCCGAGGGTATCGCGGTGGTCACCGAACCGCTGGCGCAGAACGGCTTCCGTTTCACCAACGACTGGCTGCGGCGGCGGGTGCGCTATGTGATGGATCCGCGGCTGAGCAATGCGCATCGGCAGATGACGATTCCCGCGTATGTGACACCGTTCGCGCGGGCGCTGCTCACCGCCATGGGCGTGCTGTGCGCGCTCGATACCGACGGGCCGGTGCGCGGTGAGTTCGCGCGCTGGTTCCCGCAGTTGGCCCCGGCGTTCGAGCGCTATGACAATCACCGGTCCCAGCCCACCGATCTCGGGCTGGTCCGCCGGTTGCGGGCCGATCCACCGACCCGGCGGTTCTCCGTGGTCAGCTGAGATCGCAGGTCATAGGGTCACCCGGGGCCCGGCATAGAACGGCTCTATGTATCCATCGATTCATGGCCGGTACCGGGGAGTTTGCGTACGGCAGATGCTGGATTCATGACCACATTGACCTTCCGCCCCAGCGCAGACGCCCAGTCACCTGTTGTGGAGTCGCGGGCGGCCGCGCCGTCGCGCCGTGTGGTCCAGCCTGCGGGTGCGCCCGGCGACGCGCTGCGCGGGCTCGCACCCAACTGGTTCGCCGTGGTGATGGGCACCGGCATCATCGCCAATGCCGCCGCCACCCTGCCCCTGCAATTTCCCGGTATGCGCGGCTTCGCCACCATCGTGTGGGCACTGGCCGCACTGCTGCTGGTCGGACTCTCAGCCGCCTGGGTCGCCCACTGGCGGCGGCACCCCGAGGTAGCCCGCTCGCACGGTGCCAACCCCGTGATGATGCAGTTCTACGGCGCTCCCCCCATGGCGCTCATGACCGTCGGCCTCGGCACCCTACTGCTCGGCGGCGATGTGATCGGCATGTCCGCCGCGGTCACCATCGACTGGGTGCTCTGGAGCGCGGGCACCGTCCTGGGTCTGATCTCGGCCTGCGGCATCCCCTTCCGCATGATCACCCGCCACAGCTTCGACGCGGACGCGGCATTCGGCGGCTGGCTCATGCCCGTCGTACCCCCCATGGTCTCGGCCGCCACCGGCGCGATGCTCATCCCCCATACCCCCGCGGGCCAGCCCCGGATGACCCTGCTCTTCGCCTGCCTGGCCATGTTCGGACTGAGCCTGATCGCCGCCTTCATCACCATCACCATGATCTGGTCCCGGCTGATGCATCACGGCCTCCCCGCCGCGGGCATGGTCGCCACCGTCTGGATCGGCTTGGGCCCCCTCGGCCAATCCGTCACCGCCGCAGGCCAACTCGCCAATGTCGCCGATACCGCCCTGCCCGCCCGCGAGGCCGCCGGACTGGACGTCTTCGCCCTCGTGTTCGGCGTGCCCACCTGGGGCTTCGCCATGCTCTGGCTCGGTATCGCGATCGCGGTGACACTCCACGCCCGAAAGGCCATGTCCTTCAACATGACCTGGTGGGGCTTCACCTTCCCCCTCGGCACCTGCGTCACCGGCAGCACCGTCCTCTACGCCCACACCGGAGCCATCCTCTTCGCGGTGGTAGCGGTAGCCCTCTTCGCCCTGCTGCTCACCGCCTGGATCGCCGTGGCCGCCCGCACCGTGCACGGGGCCCTGCACGGCAACCTGCTGCGCCCCGCCGCCTGATACTCCGGTCCGATGCGCGGGTAGTACCCCGGTCCAATGCGTTTGCGGGACCGGGGTTTCTACCGTCGGACCGTGCGTACCCCAGCCTTCGTCATCCCGATCTGCGCAGTAGCGATGCTGCTGTCCGGCTGCTCGACCGGCACGGTCGAATCCTCCGCTCAACCGTCGGAAACCGCTCGTGTGGACAGCGTGCGCGGCGATCTCGACGCATTGATCCGCTCCGGCGCGGTCGGGGCGCTTGCCACGCTCACCGGTAACGGTGTCACGACCGTCCTGTCCGCCGGTCTCGCCGATATCGCCGCGCGGTCGCCGATTCCGACCGATCGTCCCCAGCATGTCCGGGTGGGGAGTATCACCAAGACCTTCACCGCCGCGATCGTGCTGCAACTGGTGACCGAACACCGGGTCGATCTCGATCGGCCGGTCGAGGCCTATCTGCCCGGTCTGCTCGTCGGCGACGGGATCGACGGGCGGGCCATCACCGTGCGCCAGCTGCTGGGTCATCGAAGCGGGCTACCCGAGCCGATCGAACCCGCGGGGCTGAACGAGTACGAGGCGGCGCGCGGCGGTGTCACCTACACCCCCGCGCAGGAGATCGCCCTCGCCCTACGGCGACCCGCGCGGTTCGCGCCCGGTGCCCGATTCGAATACACCAATACCAACTACCTCGTCGCCGGGATGTTGATCGAAGCGGTGACCGGGCGCCGCTACACCGATGAGCTGCGCGATCGGATCGTGACCCCGCTCGGCCTGTCCGAGACCTACCTGCCGGGCACCGGGGAAACCGGCCTGCGCGAACCGCATCCGATCGGCTACGCCACCGTCGAGGGCACCGTGACCGACGAGACGATGATGGAGCCGTCTATGCCGTGGACATCGGGTGCGCTGGTCAGCACGGGAGCCGATTTGAATCGCTTCTACGCCGCGCTGCTGGATGGCCGGGTGGTGTCACCGGCCCTGCTACCGCAGATGCTCGACGGCGTCGATATGGGCGAGGGTGCCGGGATGTCGTATGGACTCGGCATCGGATACACCCAACTGCCATGCGGCGCACAGTTTGTCGGCCACCTCGGTGGCGTCCAGGGCTTCTCCGCGATCGCCGGCGCCACCGCGTCGGGCAGGGCGATCACCTACTCCTACACCGGCACCGTCGCCGCTCCGGATCTCAGCGCTCTGCTCACCCACGCACTGTGCGGGTGAGCGCAGCGGCATTCACCCGGTCAGTGGCAGATCTTGGTCGCGATATCGGACGGGACGCCGATTTCGGTGCAGCGCAGGGCGCTGCCGAGATCCACCGGTTTCCAGCCGCCGTCGGCTGCCACGTAGTGGAACAGCACCTGGGCTCGGTTGACGGTGTTGTCATGGGTTCCGCTGTGCGCCATGGCCCAGTCACCGGAGCAGTCGATCTGGTCTTCCAACTCGATCGGCTTGGCCAGGCGGGACTCTATGTCGGTGCCCTTCAGGGCCGCGAGTAGGACCGATTTGGAGACCGGGCAGACGGGTGGGGCGGTGCCGGAGTTCGGATCCGTTGCCTGGGTGGGGAAGTCGCGGTCGGGGGTTACGGTGTGGTTGTCCGAGCCGAGGGTGAGGGTGACGACCACCGGGCCGCCCGACGGGCAGCAGCTGGCGTCCTGGCCCGCAAGCCAGCGATATTGGATCTGGACGCTGCGGTCGGAGGAGCCGACCACCGTGGTGTAGGCGGTCCAGTTCTTGGTGGCGGTGCCGAGATAACCGGCGTGGTTGAAGAGCATCACCTGCCAGGGCGAGCTGGCGGTGCCGCGCGGGGTTCCGGCGAGTACCCACAGCAGGGTGGGGCAGGAGCCGACGGCGGCCTCGGTGCCGCTGTCGGCGTAGAAGCCGTCGCCGCCGACATTGGGGCCGAGTCTGCCCAGGGCGGCGGTGACCACCGGGGAGTTCAAATCCACGCATCTGCCGTTTCCGGCGGTGGCTGGAGCATCGTTGCCGGTGGGTTGCGTAGTGCCCGGGGACTGCGGTGTGGGCTGGGTGGCCGACGGCTGAGCGGAGCCGGGCGGGGCCACCGTGACCGATGACGACGCCGACGATCCACCCGGTGCGGGCGTGGTCCCATCGTCCTGGCAGGCCGTCACCAGGGTGACCGCGGCGACCGCGGCGATGATGCCGATCATGCGTCTCATATGCGTCCTCTCGACTCGGCACTACCCAGTCTGTCGCGTCCGGGGCGAAAGGCGTTGCAACCCCGAAAGTATGGGCACGGCCGACCGGTACCGGCGATCCGCCCGCTACCTATTTTTATGAAACGGACATCTTCCAAAAGGTTGCTGGGCTAGGTTCGCCTAGGCCGGACAATCGGCTTTTGGTTATCGGAGGACACTGTGGAATTTCTAGGCTCCATCGCCGGGCTCGCCCAGATGGTCATCGGCACCATCCTCGCCAACACCGGATCGGGTGGTTCCGGCTCCGGCTGGTGAACGCGACCGTTCGGCTCGCTTCGCGGCGAGCCGAACGCTTTCGGATCGATTCCGGTGCGGGCGGCGGAGATCGATGGGGCCGAACAGAAGTCACCTCCGCAGCGCACGGTGAATCGAATTCCCCTGCGGCCCAATCGACCTTGGAACCCAATACCGGCTCCTGACGCCCGGTCGCCGCGGGTGCGGATCTCCCCGAGGGCGGCACCGTTGCCTTCGATATCGGCGCGGTCAACGAATTCATCAGGCGTGCCAACGGTATCGCGGTCGGCGTCTCCGGCGTCTACACCCATCAGGGCCGCAAACTCCGGCTGGACGCACCCGCCGATCGACTGCGCCGCCCCTGCCACTCCACCTCCTTCGCCACCGACGGACCAAACCCTGAAGTGACATAACAAGTCGGTGACGGTGTGCGCTCGCGCGTCTCGCCACGGCGCCGGAGAACGAATGCAAACGCAAGATGGTCTACTAGGCTGGGCAGTAACAAGATGGAGGGAGAGCCTGTGCCACTCCACCGTTTTCGATCATCGGCGGGTGCGTGTCTCATGGCCGCGCTGATCGTATTGATTCCGGCGTGCTCCTCCTCCACTACGCCCAATGGCACACCCGTACCGGATACGCCGGTGACACCGGCCATCACCGTCACCCCGGCGCAGGGTGCGGGCGATGTGGATCCCTCGGCCCCCGTCGAGGTGAGCACCGCCAGCGGCGTACTCACCACGGTCTCGCTCACCAATGACGAGGGCCGGGTCATCGACGGCACCTTCACGCCCGATAAGACGGCGTGGAAACCGAATGTCCAGCTCGGTTACGGGCGCACCTACACGCTGAAGGCCGAGGGTATGGCCGTCACCGGTCTCACCGGACCGGTCACCTCGACCTTCACCACCATCCAGCCCGCCAACCAGACCAAAGTGTACCTGAACACCACCGGTGGTGAGGCGCTGGCCGAGGGCGGCACCTACGGGGTCGGCACGGTGATCGTCGCGCACTTCGACGAGGACATCACCGATCGCGCCGCCGCGCAGAAACGCCTGATCGTCAAGGCCGATCCGCCGGTCGACGGGGTCTGGTACTGGATGGACAATCGTAATGCGCACTGGCGGCCGCGGGACTACTACCGGGCGGGCACCAAGATCAGCGTGGCCGCGAACATCTACGGCGTGCAGGTCGGGCCGGGACTGTTCGGACAGGAAGACAGCAGGGTCAACTTCGTCATCGGTCCCGCGCACGTCTCCATCGCCGATGACAACACCCATATGGTCGATGTCTTCGAGAACGGCAATCTGATTCGCTCCATGCCCACCTCCATGGGGCGCGGCGGCTCCGAAACCATTGCGGGACGGACGATTACCTTCTGGACCCAGCCGGGCGTCTATACGGTGATGGACAAGGCCAACCCGGTCATCATGGACTCCTCGACCTACGGGCTGCCGATCAATTCGCGGCTCGGTTACAAGGAGGCCATCGGCTGGGCCACCCGCATCAGCACCGACGGCATCTATCTGCACGCGCTGGACTCCACCATCTGGGCGCAGGGCAGCCAGGACGTCTCACACGGCTGCCTCAACCTGAGCTCGGAGAACGCGCGCTGGTTCTTCGATTACGCGCTACCGGGTGATGTGGTGGAGGTACGCAATACCGGCGGTGCGCCGCTGGAGGTCTGGCAGAACGGCGATTGGGGCGTGCCCTGGGACGAGTGGGTCGCGGGTAGCGCCAGGTAACCGTCTACGCCGCGGTCACATCATGACCGGTTTCGACACCTGGCGCGCCGCGCCCCCGGCATCGGACCGACAGCGCGGGACTCGCTGAGCGGGACACGCCTTCCAATCCGGGTCGGCGTGGGCGGTCATGTTCCACAATGAGGCCGTCGCCCATCGAAAGGTCGTGCCGATGAAGAGCACTCGCATCGTGCTGGCATCGCGTCCCACGGGTATGCCGCAGCCGGAGAACTTCCGGACCGAGACGATGGAGTTGGAGCCACCCGGGCCGGGACAGGCGTCGTTGCAGACGCTGTACCTGTCGCTGGATCCGTATATGCGCGGCCGCATGAGTGACGCGCCCTCATATGCACCGCCCGTGGAGATCGACGAAACCATGTGCGGGGCAACGGTTTCACGGGTCATCGAAGCCGACGATCCGGCGCTGCGGCCGGGTGATGTGGTACTGGGGTACGGCGGCTGGCAGACGCATTCGGTCGAGTACACACGGTATCTGCGCAAGCTCGATCCCGCCGCCGCACCGCTCACCACCGCACTGGGCGTACTCGGCATGCCGGGCTTCACCGCGTACTCGGGCCTACTCACCATCGGTCGGCCCGCACCGGGTGAGACCGTCGTGGTCGCCGCCGCCACCGGTCCGGTCGGCGCGACGGTCGGTCAGATCGCGAAGATCAAGGGCGCTCGCGCGGTCGGCATCGCCGGTGGCCCGCGCAAGGTGGCGCTGCTGCGCGAGAAGTTCGGCTTCGATGCCGCCATCGACCATCGCGCACCGGATTTCGCCGAACAATTGGCCGCCGCGACCCCGGACGGTATCGACGTCTACTTCGAGAATGTCGGCGGCGCGGTGCTCGACGCGGTGCTGCCGCGCCTCAACAAATTCGCCCGCGTCCCGGTCTGCGGCCTGGTCGCCTCGTACAACGACACCGAACTGCCGCCCGGCCCGGATCGCATGGGCCTGCTCATGTCGCTGATTCTGCGCAAGAGCCTGACCGTGCGCGGTTTCATCCAGACCGAATTCCTGGACCAGTTCGGCGAGTTCCATCCCGATGTCGCGGGCTGGATCGCGCAGGGGCGGCTCACCTATCTCGAGGATGTGGTGGACGGCCTGGACAACGCGGTCTCCGCGTTCCAGGGTCTGCTGACCGGGACGAACCTCGGGAAGTTGAGTATCAAAGTCTCGGATTGAACTGTGCCGTAATAGTTTTCACTTCATGGCTGTGACATACGGTCGCAGCCCGAGGGTGATGTCCACGCACGCCCCGAGCAGCACATCGCGTTCGGTGGCGTCCGGGGCGCGCCGCAGCATCAGCCGGGTGCCGAGAATGGGCGTGGCCAGCGGCTGCCCGGCGCGATCCCACCAGATATAGGTCTCGTTCAGATCGTTCGCGATCTGCCCGAGCGTCCAACCACCCGCGGTGCGCACCACATCGAGGCGGCCGAACTCCGCACCCATGCGATCGAGAATCCGCAGCCGGAAGAGTTCGGGAGTCCTGGGGTCGTCGGCCGGAACGAAATGCAGCAGCGTTCCGGCGGTGGCCCCCACCGCCGTGGAGGTGTCGGCACGCTCGATGGCGCCGATGGCTGTGCCGTCTTCGCGGCTCAGCACGGTCGGAGCGCTATCTTTGGACCGCACCCACACCACCGAGCCATCGGCATAGGTGATCCGGTGCCGACCCGTCCCCCCGTTCTTGAATCCGAAGAGTACGGCCATCTTGCCGCCGAGCCCGTCCCCCGCCCCCTGCACGCCGACGGCCAGCGGGTCCCCCGGTCCGGATTGGAAGGTGATCTGCAGGGCATTGGAGACTTTGTGGACGACCCGACCTTCGATCATCATCGAGGCGCCCCGCGGGGCTGACATTGGTCGATGGTAAGCCCGCGATCATGCGCGCAGGCACGGTTTCAGCGGGCGGGCCCGCGCGATACGGCGGTCACTTCCCGCCGGGATGACCGATGACGGCCAGTGCCGTGGTCCAGTCCGCGGCGATGGCACCCTGCGCATCGGTGAGCGCGACCTTGCCGGAGCAGATCAGACTGTGCAACTGGTTCTCCACGCGGTCCTTGGGATTGGCGGTGCCGCCGCCGGCCTTGTGGTCCGGGGACGGCGGTTCCACCCAGAGATTGCGCGGATCGTTCGGGTCGCCGCCCAGCTCGAGCGAGATCAGATGGTCGTACTCGGCATCCCTCGGATCACCGGTGTAGCCGTAGGACTTGATATTCGCCTCCTTCTCGCGACCGGTGATATTCGAGTTCGGCCGAATCGAGGCGGTATAGCCGGACTTGCAGATGGTGTCGGCCAGATTGGCGGCGGTCACGTTCGGGTTGGTCGCCCCGGGAGTACACACCGGGTCCGGAAGTGGTTGCCCATCAGAGGTTTTGCCGAAATGGCAGGTGCCCGGCGCGGGCTGGGCCTGCACGGTGTACCGCCCCGGGCCAGAACCGACCGGTACGGTCACTTGCTGCAGCTTCGCCGACGGCCCCGAAACCACCTGTGCCGCATGGTTCGCCGGATGAGTCGAACACCCCGCCGCCACCCCCAGGGCCAGCAGAGCGGTGATCAGCCCTTTGTACGCGTTCATAACAATCCTCTGATCCCACAGCGGAGACTCCAATTGTGCGCTATCCCTTGGGAACACGCGCAATGACGACATGCAGGGCTCCGCTAGCGGTCGAATGGTCCTACCAAACGGGGTGCGTTCCGCCGAGATAACCTCGACCGATGCGGAACTGTGCTCGCGCACAGCACAATTCGGTGACTCATGCCCGAGAACGCTCGAATAACCGCTGAATCGGGACGAATCGATCGCGGAACTATGTCCGTATTGTGCACGGCAACAATTCTGGACGGTACGATCACTTGCCATGAACACCCCGAACACCCTGCCCGGAGGGTTCGTGGCACGCGCCAGCACAGCACTGCTGGAGCGCATCGACGATGTGGTCGACCGGGTAGCAGCGGAAATCGAACGGGCCGAACCGGTCTACGGCAGTCTGCACGCGGTGACGCCGGAGGACCTGCGGCGCGCCAACCGCGCCAACCTCGAATCCATCCTGGGCCATCTGGCCGGACGCCGCGAAGCGGGTATCGCCGCCCCACGCAGCACCGGCCATCGCCGAGCCGAAACCGGTGTCCCGCTCCCCGCGGTACTGCGCGCCTACCGCATCGGCTCCGGTGTGGTCTGGGACGAACTACTCGCCATGGCCGGGGACGATCCCGTGGCCAGCCGCGAACTCCTCGATATCGCCTCCCATGTGTGGAAGCTGGTCGACGACTATTCGCAGGCGCTCACCGACGGATATCAGGAGACGGTCGCCGAACAACTGCGCCGCGATGCCCGCGCGCACGATGCCGCCCTGGACGCCCTGCTCTCCGGACAGGTGGACGGGGCCCGACTATGGGAGTTCGCGCGCACGCTCGGCATTCCCGCACAGGGCTCCTATGTGGTGGTCGCCTCCACCACCGGCACCGCGGCCTCGGAGGCACTCCCCGGGGTGGACAAGGGCCTGTCCATGCTCGGAGTCTCCTCGGCCTGGCGGGTTCGGGCCGACAGCCATATCGGAATTATCGCTCTCACAACACGTTTCACCGAACCCCGACTGCGGGCGCTGCTCGCCGAACGCAGCGTCGGCCGGGTCGGGATCAGCTCGACGTTCGGCACCCTGGTCGACGCCTCGGCAGCACTACGGCAGGCCGAATTGGCCTGTGCCGCAACGCAGCCCGGCTCCCACCAGGTACTCGGCTACGACGATGCGCTGATTCCGGTGCTGGTGGCCGGATCCCCCGAGGTCTCCAGCGCCCTGGCCCGCTCGATCCTCGGTCCGATCCTGGCTCTCCCAGAACACGATCGCGAGGTCCTGCTGGAAACCATGCGCACCTGGTTCGAGGAGGACGGCGAGGTCTCGGCCGTAGCGGCCGCCCTCTTCTGCCACCGGAACACCGTGCGCTTCCGCATCAATCGGGTAGCCGAACTCACCGGCCGCCGCCTCACCGAACCCCGCGCCGCCACCGAAATCCACCTGGCACTGGAGGCCCGCCGCATCCTCGGCGACCCCGCGACGGCGCACTGAGACAGTCTCATACACCTGCGGTGGCCCGAGTCCCGAACTCGGGCCACCGCTTCCGGACCGGCCTCACCCCGTCATCCCGGCGCGTCTTTGGCCGGGCTCCACACAGGTTATGGCCCACCAGGTTTCAATGGATCCCGGCCAAAGGCGCGCCGGGATGCAGGCACCAGGATGACCGGGTTGCGGGCGCCGGGACGCCGGGGGCGTAAGTTCATGCCGCACGGCTCAGGGAGTCAGTTTCGTGGCGATCGCCGCGGGTATCGAAATGCCGCGGCGCTGTATCGCCGCGGTGCAGGCCCGCACCAGCGGATCGCCGGGAGTGCCCAGCAGACAGACGATTTCGCGGCTCAGCTCCGGTCGCAGGCGACGCAGGGCGGCCGGGAGTCCGGCGGACACGGCCGTCGTGGGGACCAGGGCTATGCCGACACCGGCGGCGGCCAGTTGTGCGGCGGTGGCGGCCTGGCGGGTACGCATGGCGACGGTGAACTCCACCTCCCGGCGGGCGGCCTGTGCGTCCAGCCAGCCCGCCAGACCATTGTCGGGGTGGTAGTGGATGAGCGGTTGATCGCGCAGTTGCCCGAGCGTGAGGTGATCACGATCGGCCAGTGGATGATCGTGCGGCAGTACGGCCACGATCTCCTCGACGCCGACCACCTCGGTACCACCGGTCCAACGGCTCGGCCGCGGGCCGATAGCGAGATCGACCGCTCCGGAATCGATCAGGCGCGCCAGTTCGTCAGCGCTGGTCGTCTCGGTGAGCGCCAAGCGCACCAGTGGATTTCGGCGCAGCCAGCCGCGCAGGACCGGCGCGAGCAATCCGGCGGTCAGACTCTCGGCACAGGCCAGGCGCAGTTGCCCGCCCTCGCCGCGCGCGGTGGCGCGCCCGCCCGCCACGGCGCGGTCCACGGCGGCCAGCGCCAGCCGGGCATCGGCGAGCACGCTGCGGCCCACCGCGGTCGGCCGGACGCCCCGGGGCAGGCGCTCCACCACCGGCGCGCCGATCTCCCGCTCGAGGGCGGCCAGCTGATGCGAGAGCGCGGGCTGGGACATATGCAGGCGCGCCGCCGCCTCGGTGATCGATCCGGCATCCACCACGGCGACGAGGGCTTCCAGGGCACGCAGAGTTGGCATTCGTGAATTCTATGGGTTCCATGGAAAACCCTCAGATCACGACGGGATGATCGCGGCGAGCCGCAGCGCTGATCGGGGTATGACAACACTCGACAACAAGACCCTGGTGATCATCGGCGCGAGCTCCGGCATTGCCGCGCGAATCGCCGCCGATGCCACCGACCAAGGCGCACAGGTGATTTCGGTCGGCCGTCCCGAAGTCGATCTCACCGAGGAGAAGTCCGTTCGGGCGCTGGCCGAACGCGTCGGCGAACTCGACTATCTGGTGACGCTCGCCGCGGACCATGCCAATGGCCCGGTCACCGAATTGGATCGCGATGCGGTGCATCGCGCCTTCGACGCCAAGGTCATCGGCCCGATCCTGCTCGCCAAGCATTTCGCGGACCGCTTCCGCCCGGGCGGCGCCATGCTGCTCTTCTCCGGCGTGGCCGCCTGGCGCCCCGCGCCCGGACGGGCTGTCATGGCGGCCACCAATGCGGCCGCCGCCACCCTCGCCGAGGCCCTGGCCGTCGAGCTCGCACCGCTGCGCGTGAATGCCCTCTCCCCCGGCATCGTCGACTCCGGCGCGTGGGACGGGCCCACCAAGGAAGCCTTCTTCGCCGCGGTGGCGGCGCGAAATCCGGCCCGCCGCATCGGAACTCCGGCCGATATCGCCGCGGCGGCCCTGCTGGCACTGACGAATCCCTTCTTGACCGGCACCACGCTGCACGTGGACGGTGGTGGGCGCCTGGCCTGACGCGAACTCGGAACAGAATCTCCAACCGAATGGTTGCAAACGCGTGCGGAAGGTGATCTACTCACATCTGCAACCAAACGGTTGGAGTTTTGAACGGAGTCTGAAATGACCGTCACCACAACCCCCGTCGCAGCCCCCTCGGTGCATGTCCGCGCCGCGATCACCTGGCTCGCCATCTTCCCGATGGTGGCCC
Source organism: Nocardia sp. NBC_01503 (assembly GCF_036327755.1). Classification (NCBI taxonomy): domain Bacteria; kingdom Bacillati; phylum Actinomycetota; class Actinomycetes; order Mycobacteriales; family Nocardiaceae; genus Nocardia; species Nocardia sp. NBC_01503. Next base: position 5,121,609 of record NZ_CP109596.1, on the reverse strand, counting down.
TGGGCATGACGGTGATGGCCCCCTTCAGCGCGACCTGGCCGCCCGTCCTGCGGGCGCTGGCCCTGACCGCGGTCGTGGTGCCCAGCGCGGTCTACCTGGTGGTGCCCCGCCTGCTGGCGGCACACCACCGGATCACCCACTCGCGCAAGTGAACTCGACGCTCGGTCGCCGGCCCTGAGCCCGGGTCAGTGACCGAGCGTCAGCACCGCCTTACCGCGCAGCGAACGATCCGCCAGCGCAACGAAGGCCTCCGGCGTTCTGATCCAATCGTCGGTTCGCCCGATATGCGGGCGCAGCCGGCCATCCGCCACCAGATCGGCGAGAATGCCGAGATCCTCCCCCAGCGTCTCCTCCGGCACCGGGCTGATGAAGCCCACGATATGGGCATTCCAACCCCGGGCATGGCCGAAGAAATCCGAAAGCCGCAGCTCCGCCGCCCCACCGACATTGCCGTACCAGGCCAGGTGACCGCCCGGGGCCATCCGCCGAATCGCCTGAATCCGTTCGACCAATAGTGCTGTGCACCCCTTGCCGGGCGCCCCCGGCAGCAAACCGAGCGGTCCGATCCTACGGTCGGCCGGGTCACCCGGCGTACCGGCGGTCACTCACCGGGTACGCGACCGATAAGCCCGCCTAACCGATCCGGCGGGATTCACGTATTGATCGCGCGCACCGCGACTTTCACGCTGGAGCGGTGAGTCTCCGATACACCCGTGATGTCCCCGCCGCGATCCCGGCCGATCCGGCCGGGGGCTTCCCAACCACCGGAAGTCCGGGAGCCTGAGACCATGCGGGACCTTCCCGAAACGACCCGCGCCACGAAAACCACAGCGCCCTACCGGATCTCGCGATCCTCGGCGTTCTGGCTGCTGTCCACGGCGCTGGCGCTGCTGCTCTTCGCCTCCGCCGCGCCCTCGCCCATGTATCCGGTGTACCAGCAGATGTGGCACTTCTCGCCGCTGGTCTCGACGGGCGTATACGCGGTCAATACCCTCGCACTGCTGGTGACACTGCTGTTCGCCGGATCACTCTCGGACCATATCGGGCGGCGACCCGTGCTCATCGCCGCCGTCCTGCTGGAGCTGGCGGGGACCCTGACCTTCGCCGAAGCACACTCGGTGACTTGACTTTTCGCCGCCCGCGCGGTGCAGGGGATCGCCACCGGACTGGCCACCGGCGCGATCAGCGCCACGCTCATCGACCTGCAACCCGCCGAATCCCGACTGGGCGCGCTGATGACCAATGCGGCCTCGGCCGGGGGTCTGGCGCTGGGGGCGATCAGTTCCGGCCTGCTGATGGCGTACGCGCCCGCACCGACCAAACTGGTGTACTGGCTGCTGGTCGCGGCGTTCGTGGCGATCAGCATCGGCGTGCTGCTGATTCCGGAGACGGTGACGCCCGACGGGCGCGCATTGGCCTCGCTGGTGCCGAAATTCGCCGTCCCACCGCAGGTTCGGGCCGCATTCCGCACGATGATGCCGTCCATCATCGCGACCTGGGCGCTGGGCGGGCTGTACCTGTCGCTCGGCAGTGCGCTCATGCGGGTGCAGTTCCATCTGAACAGCCCGCTGGCGGGTGGATTGGTGGTGGTCGCACTACAGGGGACCTCGGCCGTCACCGCGCTACTCGCCCGGGACTGGACCATCGATCAGGCGTTGGGGCGGGGTCCGGTACTGCTCGTGATCGGCGTCTCGGTGGCCATGCTGGGCGTGGCCACGCACTCCGCCGCGATCTTCTTCGCGGCCAGTGTTATCGCCGGAATCGGTTTCGGGCCTTCGTTTTCGGGTGCGCTGCGCATGCTGACCGGGTTGTCACCGGCGGAGAATCGGGCCGAGGTGGTGACCGCGATCTACGTGGTCTGCTATCTGGCGCTGAGCGTGCCGACCGTCATCGCCGGACTCTGCCAGAGCAGTCTGGGATTGGCGACCACCACCTATGGTTACGGAGCGATTCTCATTGCGCTGCAAGTCATCGCGATGATCGGATCGCTGCGGCACCGCAGTCCGCACACCGCGCTGGCGGCGGCCACCTGCCCCGCGCCCTGCCCGGGCACGGTCGCGGTCATGCCGCGGATCGCCGCGGCGCATCCGTAGCGCTCAGGTGAGGACGAAGGTCAGCAGTGCGGCCTGGCCGCCGTTCTCCCGCCACCAGGAGTAGCCGAACCAGACGCCCGGGGTGATCTCGCGAATCTCGTCATAGACCTGCGGGGTCGGCGACGGCGCGTAATTGAGCGCCCAGGTCGGGCGACCATCGAGAATGGCCGGCGCGCTGTACACATCGGCGCGCCACCCCTCGATGCCCGCGCCGGTGATGCGGTTCTGCAGATAGCCGCCGTTCGGTCCGGTGTAGAAGGTCTTGCCGATCCAGATCAGCGGGGCCCAGGACTGCATATCGATGGGGCGGACCACCCAGCCGTTCTTGACTCCCATCGGCACCGCACCCTGATCGGCATCGCGGAAGATATCGTCCTGCTGCGCGGGCGAACATCTGAAGCGCAGCGAGTCGATGGTTGCCGCACGATCGCCATCGAAGAGGGCGCACCCGCCGCCGTAATCGGCGTCAGCGCTCGCGAGGGGCGCGGTCAAGGGATTGAGCGCGAGCCCCGCACCCAAACCGGCGAGCACGGAACCCCTTATCAGGGCAGTTCGAATAGTTTCGCGGCGTGAGAACATCACTGCCTCCAGCGGTCGACCCCGACCTATCAGCGATGCTAGTTCGCCATCAGATAGCCGAACCCGAGTGCAACCGAAATGAGACCATACGGTCTCCTACCTGCGGTGGCGTCGACACAGATTGACAGCCAACTGCCAGCTGAATCACGAAACGAAACCCGCACCACCCCACAGGATGTGGTGCAGGTCCTGGAGTACCTCAACCGCACCGTCCCACTGCCCGCACGCACCCTCGTCCTCGGTGCGTCGCGCGCCACCACCCAGATCTCCGCCGACGGCACCGACCAGTACTTCGGCATTCCGGACGCGCTCACCGGCGACACCTGGGCCGTCAAACAGGGCTGGATGTTCCTGGACACCTCCACCACCCTGGACACCACCGGGCCTGGTCGCCGCCGCACCCGGCGGACCACTGCGCTATGCGGTGGTGATGCTGACCTGCCAGTCGGCCGATATCACCTGGTCCACCGCGGGCGCGGCGCTGACGGCGGGAGTCTCCCTGCTGCGCACCGTCATCGCCTGAATACCCTCATTCCAGCTCGAGGACCCGCGCCGTGCCCTTGACGACCATCTGATTCTCATCCAGCAGCCCGGCGCGCACCTGCACGGTCTGCCCCGAGGACAACGGCCCACCACCGGCCGCGGCGCTGAGACTGATCGTGGCCTGATGCCGACCGCCGTCACAGGTCGGGGTAACCGGGGTGCCCTGCGCCGACGGATGATCGGCATTGGGATCACCGACCAGCACCTGAATGGTCGTCACACCGGCATCGGCGGCACAGGAGTAGTCGACGGCTACGGCATCGGCCGAGGCGCTCTGGACCTCGATGGTATCGGCCGCGAAAGCGGCCGGAGCAGTGGATACCAGCGCCGCACCGAGAGCGGTGAGCGCGATAACGGTGCAGGCGGAACGCTGACGAATCCGAGTAGTCACCATGGATCCATGGTCCAGCCCAGCCACCGGCCCCGGTGGGACGCCCCGGTCCGCCCGGCGCGTCCCACCGGAGGCGAATCAGTGCGGCTGGCGGCAGCGAACCCCCGAAAATCCGGGTCCCGCGACCTCAGATCGCCGGGTCCAATCGCACCCGAACGCTCACCCGCCCCTTCGCATCCCGCGCTGCCGTGGCATGCCCACTCCGGTCGACCCCATTGAGATGCAACGAGATCGGACCGCCCTCGCCCAGGAAGTTGCGCCACCATTGCTTACTGTCCGGCATGGCGACACCGATGGTCACCTTGTCACCGGAGCGCTGATAGAACACCGGGGTACTGAAGGTCTTGCCGGAGCGGCGGCCGGTATAGGTCACCACCACGAAACCGCGCCGCATCAGCGCACCGATGACCGGCGCCTCGGTGAGCGCGACGACCACGCCGTTCATGCTCCGGTTGATCGAGCCCAAAGTGAGTGCCATACGGCTCAGCCTACCGACCGGCGGGCACCGAAATCGCTTCGGCGACAAGCCGGGCGAACGAGCGCCGCGACCCGGGACTTTCGGCCCTGCCGATCGAACGCCAACTGCCGCATCGTGATACGACAGGGACCCGCTCCGCTACGGAAGCCGACAGCATGCGCACGAAGCACGATCAACCCGCCCGCGAAAAGCTCACCGGCATCATGGGGCCGGTCGACTACACCGCACCTGTGCGCTATCGTCCAGGCCCCGCCCTGTATCGACGGTTACAACCGTTGGGAAGTCGGCTCACGCTGCTCGGACTCAGCCCGGATTACGCTGTGGTACTCGAAGTTCCAGGTCGCCGCAGCGGTGTCATCCACCGCACCAATCTGGTCCGGGTCGAGCACGACGGCAACGACTTCCTGGTCTCGCTGAGCGGTGAGTCGGAATGGGTCCGCAATGTGCGCGCCTGCGCCGGCCGGGTGGTCATCGGTCGCCGTCGGCGCCGCGCCGCGACCCTCACGGAGATCCAGATCGCCAATCGCCCACCCGTGATCCGCGCCTACTTGCGGCGCGCCGGGCGAACCGGCCGCTCCTGGGGCACGGCGCTCGAGGCACGACACTACTTCGGCGTCACCACCGATCCCTCCGACGCCGAGTTGCACCGAATCGCCGAGCGCTATCCGGTATTCCGCGTCGACTACTACGCCGACCCGCACTGAGCTCCACGGCCACCGCGGATCAGCAGCCAGCCGACCACGAAACCTGCCAGCAGTACGCCCGCGCCCACCCACGCGGCGGCAGCGCACCACGGCGTCGGATCGGCGTGATCGGCTTCGGCCGCAACAGAATTCGCACGCACCGAAGCGGGCACGGTGGTCGAGACGACCACCCGTACGGGCTCGTCCCTCGGACCCGGCGTCTCGACCGCCGCATCGACGGCGCCGTAGCCGAGCCGCCAGGCGTGGCAGCCCTCCAGCACCGACTGCACCCGGCCCGGCCCGATGCGAATCCACGGCGGGCGCAACTCGATCCGGACCACGTGACCGACCGCGTCGGTCACCAATGGATCGTCCCAGTCCGTCGGAATCACCAACTCACCGTCCAGGCCGAGCAGACCTATCATGGGCATCGCCGTACCGCCGTCGACAGAGATGTCGGCTACGCAGACCACGGCCGACTCCCCCTCGTTCCGCTGTGCCTCGACAACGTTCACATCGCACCCCACAAGCTCTTGAATTCACGCGGATAAGCTGGTGTGGTTAATGATTCGCAAAATCGACGACGCGGGGCAGAGTCCTTCGGCAGTTTCTCGCGCCAATAGCCGCCGGAATTCCACCGACGGCTACTCGGACGCGGATTGGAAACCGTCTGGTATCAGGCCAGTTTCAGGGAACGGCCGATGATCTCCTTCATGATCTCGGTGGTGCCGCCGTAGATGGTCTGCACGCGAGCGTCCATGTACGCCTTGGCAATCGGGTACTCGCGCATGTAGCCGTAGCCGCCGTGCAGCTGCAGGCATTTGGTGATGAGGTCGAGTTGTTCCTCGGTGCTCCAGTACTTGGCCATGGCGGCCTCTTCGACGCTGAGCTTCTCGGCGTTCAGGAGTTCGATACAGCGGTCCACGAAGACGCGCACAGCGGTGGTCTTGGTGGCCAGCTCCGCCAGTACGAAGCGCGTATTCTGCTGTGCGCCAATCGGTTTGCCGAAGGCTTTGCGGTCGCGCACGTACTGGATGGTGTTCTTCAGCGAACCCTCCATGGCGGCGGCGGCCATGACGGCGATGGACAGGCGCTCCTGCGGCAGGTTCTGCATGAGGTGGATGAAGCCCTGGCCCTCGGTACCGAGCAGGTTCTTACCGGGGACGCGCACATCCTGGAAGGACAGCTCGGCGGTGTCCTGCGCCTTCAAACCGATCTTGTCGAGGTTGCGGCCGCGTTCGAAACCGGGCATATCGCGCTCGACCACCAGGAGCGAGAAACCCATGGCGCCCTTGTCCGGATCGGTCTGCGCGACCACGATGACGATATCGGCATTGATGCCATTGGTGATGAAGGTCTTGGAGCCGTTGAGGATCCAGTCGTCGCCATCCTTCACCGCGCGGGTCTTGATGCCCTGCAGATCCGAACCGGTGCCGGGTTCGGTCATGGCGATGGCGGTGATGATCTCGCCGGAACAGAAGCCGGGCAGCCAGCGCTGCTTCTGCTCCTGGTTCGCCAGCTCCAGCAGGTAGGGCGCGATCACGTCATTGTGCAGGCCGAAACCCAGGCCCGAATACTGGCCGTAGGTGACCTCTTCGGTGACCACGGCGTTGTAGCGGAAGTCCTTCACGCCGCCGCCGCCGAACTCCTCCGGCACGGCCATTCCCAGGAAGCCCTGCTTGCCCGCCTCGAGCCAGACCGCGCGATCGACGATGCCGTCGTGCTCCCACTGCTCGTGGTGCGCGGCTACATGCTGATCGAGAAACTTTCGGAACGACTCCCGGAACAGATCGTGTTCAGGTTCGAAAATAGTGCGTTCCACGCCAACCTCCTGAGTGACCACATCGGCACATCGCCTCTGCCCATACGGTACTCGAAAGTCGAATCAGGGTTAACTTCGAACCCTGAAAAACAGGTCCGAACTGCGACTGTCGCCTTTGACAGTCCAGATCGAAGCAGCTGAACCCCGGTAAACCTAGCGGTCAGAGACCGAGGCCGGAGAGGGTGCGGCCCAGCAGGCTGCGGCCGCGATCGCGGTCCCGCTCGGCGAGCAGGAAAGCGAGCTCCTCCTCGAGGGCCTTACGGGTCACCGACTGCAATTCCAGCGCGGCGGCCTCGGAATCGGTGGCGTCACGCCACGGGGTGGTGTCGATGGGGGTGCCGAGCGAGAAGTAGAAGCGCTCCGGCTTGGGAACCAGCGTCGGACCGAGGCCGCGAATCAGCGGCGGGGTCAGATTCGCGCGCAGACCCAGACCCGTGACGACCTTGCGCAGCGGGCTCATGACCGGATGATTGCCGTCGAAGACGATGTCGTAGATGTCATCGCCGCCCACCATGGCGATCGGCACGATCGGCGCGCCGGTGGCAATCGCCATGCGCGCGAAGCCCGTTCGGCCCTCCCACAGCAGTTGGTACTTCTGACCCTTGCCGCGCATGGCCTCGCGACCTCCGCCCGGGAAGACCGCCACCGCCTCACCCTGCTCCAGCAGCGTGGTGCAGTTGTGCCGGTTCCCGCGCACAATTCCCAAGCGATGCAAGGCATCTCGCAGCACCGGCACATCGATGAGCACATTCTCGGCCAGGCCCCGCACCAGCCGGTCGTGCTTGGCCAGAATCTCCGCCGCCAGCAGCGGGGCATCCGTACCACCCGCCAGCGTGTGATTTCCCACCAGCAGCACCGGGCCGTCCAGCGGGAAATTCTCCAGACCGTAGAACCGCGGACTGAACCAGGCGCGCGAAGGCGCCACCAGTAGTTCGATGGCCCGGCGATCCGTGTCGGTCAATTCGACGTGCGATGGCGCACCGTCGGTGAGCCCCCGAGTCTCGGTCAATTGATCGTCATTTCGAGACAAGACATCCCTCCCTGCAGAGATTTCCGATAACGGCATGCTAACGAAATACCCTGCGCGGGACGGAATCACCCGGAGCAGAAGAGAGCCAGGTCACCGGGCAGAGATCGCACTGCCCGGCATGCCGATCAATCGACCGCGGATGGTTCGGTGTCTGCGGCCGCGTTCACGTCTACGCCCGCGTGGGCGTATTCGCCGAGCAGGCCCGCGAGGGCCACCGGGACCTTGGCTCGAACCAGGGTGCCGTCCGCCTCGTGTGCGGTGGTGAGGATGCGGCCGTCGGCATGGATGCGGGCCAGCAGGTCGCCTCGGGTGTAGGGCAGCAGGATGCTGACCTCCACCAGGCCGCCGAGGACCTTGTCCAGGCGTTCACGCAGCACGTCCAGGCCCTGGCCGGTCGCCGCCGAAACGAAGACGGCCTCGGGGAGCCAGCCGCGCAGCTCGGTCAGCCGCATGGGGTCGAGGGCGTCGATCTTGTTGACTACCAACAACTCCGGCGGGGCGGCGGTCTTGGTTTCGCGCAGGACGTCGGTGACGACCTCGCGGACGGCCTTGATCTGCTGATCCGGGAACGGGTCGGAGCCGTCCACCACGTGCAGCAGCAGATCCGCGCCCGTCACCTCCTCCAGGGTCGAGCGGAAAGCCTCGACCAGCTGGGTCGGCAGATGGCGCACGAAACCGACGGTGTCGGTGAAGACGACCTCGCGGCCATCCGCGAGCGCGGCCTTGCGGGTGGTCGGATCCAGGGTCGCGAAGAGGGCGTCCTGCACCAGGATGCCCGCGCCGGTGAGCGCGTTCATCAGGCTCGACTTGCCCGCGTTCGTATAGCCGACAATCGCCACCTGCGGGATACCGCTGGAGACGCGCCGATGCCGCTTGGTATCGCGGGCGGTCTTCATCTCACGGATCTCGCGGCGCAGCTTGGCCATGCGTTCGCGAATGCGCTGGCGATCGGTCTCGATCTTGGTTTCACCGGGACCACGCGTACCCACGCCACCATTGGCGCCCGCACGACCACCGGCCTGCCGGGACATGGACTCACCCCAGCCGCGCAGTCGCGGCATCATGTACTGCATCTGCGCGAGCGCGACCTGCGCCTTACCCTCACGAGAGGTGGCGTGCTGGGCGAAGATGTCCAGAATCAGGGCGGTGCGGTCGATGACCTTCACCTTGACGATCTTCTCCAGCGCGGTCAGCTGCGCGGGGCTCAACTCACCGTCGAGGATGACCGTATCGGCGCCGGTCTCGAGGACCATGGCACGCAGCTCCTCGGTCTTACCGGAGCCGATGTAGGTGGCCTTGTCCGGTTTGTCCCGGCGCTGAATCAGCGAGTCCATGACCTCCGAACCGGCGGTCTCGGCGAGCGCGGCCAGTTCGGCCATGCGCGCCTCGACCTGGGCGGTGGTGCCCTCGGTCCAGACGCCGACCAGCACGACACGCTCCAGGCGCAACTGCCGGTACTCGACCTCGGTGATGTCCTCGAGTTCGGTGGACAGCCCGGCGGTGCGGCGCAGTGCCGCGCGCTCCTCCAGCTGCAACTCACCGACGGTCGGCGACGCGGACCAACCGGTCTCGGCGTCGTCGGTGTTCTCCTCAGCGGGAGTGAACTCGTACGTCTCCTGTTTACTCATACGCCTCCATAGTCCCATGGACCAACGGAACAGCGCATTCGGTTATTTCACGGCGATTCCGCCGCGGGTGAAGAGGGGGTCTCCGGGGGCCTGACCCCCGGACCCCAAATCTCGCTAGGCGTCCTGCCACCATTTGGCGGCGATCTTGCCCGTTGCCACCAGAACCGAGGGTCCGCGGAGTGTCGCGGTGCCGTGGTCGATGCCGACGGTGACGGTTCCGCCGGGGATGTGGACCTGAATGTGGCCGGTGTCGGCGGCGAGGTCGAAGCCGTCGGCGGCCAGGGCGGCCGCGGCGGCGGCCACGGTTCCTGTTCCGCAGGAACGGGTTTCGCCGACGCCGCGTTCGTAGACGCGCATATCCACACCGCGGTTGCCATCGGAGGCGACGCCGAGGGCGGTGAGGATTTCCACGTTCACGCCCTTCGGGAAGACGGTGTGGTCGAAGGAGGGCGCATCGGTCAGATCCAGCGCGCCGAGCTCGTCATAGGTGAGGCCGGGCACCACGCAGGCCAGGTGCGGATTACCGACATCGATGCCCAGACCGGTGAACTCGCGGCCGTCGAGAGTGGCCTTCGACTCACCGAGCGTGCGCACCCGGCCCATGGCGACGGTGACCTCACCGTGCACGGGATCGGCATGGTGCACGACCACCGGGCGAGCGCCCGCACGGCTGCCGACCACGAATTCGCTGGCGGATTCCAGACCGGTGGCGACCAGGTAGTGGGCGAAGACGCGTACGCCGTTACCGCACATCTCGGCGATGGAGCCGTCGGCATTGCGGTAGTCCATGAACCAGTCTTCCGGGCTCACGCCCTCGGGAAGCACTGGGAGAGTTCCGTTTTCGATGAGCGCACCCGCGCGCGCCACCCGCAGCACACCATCCGCGCCGATCCCGCGCTGCCGGTCGCACAGCGCCGCCACCCGCGATTCGGTCAGCTCCAGCCAGGCGTCGGGATCCGGCAGTACGACGAAATCGTTCTGCGTGCCGTGCCCTTTGCCGAAGTCGATATCAGCCGCGTTCTCGTTCACCATTCGTCCTCACCCAACACCCGAGTTGTCAGCGCAACGCCCGGCGCTGCCGGGAAATTTCGTACAGGGCCACCGCCGCCGCCGACGGGGACCCGAGGGAACCGTCGGTCGGGACGCAGACCAGCTCGTCACACACCTGCTGCCAGGCCGGGGCGAGCGACACACTTTCATCACCGATGACCAGCACGGTGGCGCCGCCGAACTCGAATTCGTCGAGGGCGATCCCGCCGTGATCGTCACTGCCGACGATACGGGTGCCGATCCCCCGCATCAGCTGCCGGTCCCGGAACGCGGTCAGCTGCGCGGGACCGGAGGCGCGCAGCACCGGGACGGCGAAGAGCGCGCCATCGGAGGCGCGCACGCTCTGCGGGTCGTAATGGTCCGCACCCGAACCGGTCACAACGACTCCGCTCGCACCGAAGGCCGCGGCGGAGCGGATCAGCGCGCCCAGTCGCGCGGGCGCGCTCGGCCGATCGATGACCACCACGGTAGGCGGCTGTTCCGGCGTTCCCGGTGCGAAATCATCCAGCTCGATCCGGCGCGATATCGCCACCGCCACCACCTCCGGCACCGGCTCGGACGATTCGGCCAGCTCGGCCATCACCTCCGGCACCAGCCCGATGCTCGGCACCCCGCTGGTGTCCAGCACCTGCCGCGCCCACCCCGAGAGCTCCGGCGAACCCAGCCGATACACGAGAGTCTCCAGCGGCCAACGACATTCGAGCGCCCTCGCGATGGGCCGTCTACCGTGCACCAGGAATCTGTTGTCACGCAGGCGCCTGGCCCGATTGTTCAGATATGCCTGCCACTCCTGCACCGAGGCATTGCGAGTATTCGCACGACGCGTCACCCGAGCAACCTAGCGCGGATACCCGCCGCACAGGATTTCGCTTTGGCGCGTCGCCACCAGTGGGTCGCGTCCCGCCCTGCGCCGGATTGGCTTGTGCCGGAACTGGTTGCGCACACCGGCCGCTCCCACTCGACCGCCACCGGATTACGACGCGGCGGAACTATCGAACGCTGCGGCGTGCGGATACTCCGTCATCCCGGCGCGCTCGCGGCCGGGATCCCCCGGAACCAGTTGCGCCATGACCAGTGCGGATCCCGGCCAGACGGATGCCGGGACGGCTTCACGCATCGGACCTCAGTCACGCTGTGCGGTCGCGGAGGCGTCCGGCAGCCAGGAGTTCCCCGGTCGATTCCACTGCCGGTCCTTGATCATGCGGCGGGCTGCCCGCTGATTCCGGCCGATGAGTCGGTGCAGGTAGAGGTGTCCGGCGAGGTGATCGGTCTCGTGTTGCAGGCAGCGAGCGAAGTAGCCGGCGCCCTCGGCGATGACGGGCGCACCGGTCTTGTCGACCCCGGTGACCCGCGCCCACTTCGCGCGGCCGGTGGGGAACCACTCCCCCGGTACAGAGAGGCAGCCTTCGAGATCATCCTCCGGATCGGGCATGGTCTCCGGGATCTCCGAGGTCTCGAGCACCGGGTTGACGATATGACCGCGGCGGCGCACCCCCTGCTCGTCGAGCAGGTCGTAGACGAAGATCGCGCGCGGATCGCCGATCTGATTGGCCGCCAAGCCCGCTCCGTCGGCCGCGGTGTTGGTCTCGAAGAGATCATCGACGAACGCGGCGAGTTCGCTGTCGAAAACAGCTGCGGGCAGGGCTTTTTCGGCTAGTCGCGGGTCACCGGCGATGAGGATCGGTCGAACTGTCATGGCCGTAGGGTACTCAAAACAGAGTAGTCATGGCAGACTAGGTCCGTGAACGAGACCCGGCTGTTCGTCCTCGCGGCACTGGCCAAACGCGGTGCCATGCACGGCCATCAATTGCGGCGGGACGCCCGGTTGGACCGGGCCGATCTGTGGTCACGTGTCAAGCCGGGCTCCCTCTACAGCGCGTTGCATCGCATGGAGGACGAGGGGCTCATTCGCCCCGTGCGCACCGAACAGGAGGGGTCGCTGCCCGCGCGCACCATCTACGAGATCACCGATGAGGGACGGCGGGAGCTCATCGCGCTGCGGGACGAGGCGTTCAGCGAGGTTGATATTCGGCCCGATCCGGTCGATCTCGCACTGGCGGTCAGTGCCGATCTGGATCGGGAACTACTGCGGGGGTACCTCGAGGACCGGCTGGCGGCCCTGCGGGCGCGCGGATCCCGCATCGAACATCAGGCCGACCGGCGCTGGCCCGATCAGAACAGTGCCGACGATCTCATCCTGGACCATGCCCGGATGCGGATTCAAGCCGAGATCGACTGGCACGAAAAGGTTCTCGCAGATCTTGTCAAGGTGCGGGCGCCGCGGTGACGGTCAGGATTTCACGAGAGTCAGAGCGGTTTCGGTCAGGTGCGGGTCGGCACCGTCGACCCAGCGCACGCGCTGATCGCGGCGGAACCAGGAGCGCTGGCGGCGGACATAGCGGCGGGTGCCGATGAAGGTGCGTTCCCGCGCTTGCGCGAGATCGTATTCGCCGTCGAGGTAGTCCAGTACCTGGGCGTATCCGATTGCGCGGCAGGCGGTTCGGCCCTCGCGCAGACCCTGGGCGATGAGGGTGTGCACCTCCTCGACCAGGCCGGTCTCGAACATCTTCGCGGTGCGCAGTTCGATGCGGGCGTCCAGGGCGGCGGTCTCGCGGTCGACACCGATAATGGTTGTGCCCCAGCGGGGTTCACCGATCTGAGGGGCCGAGGCGGCGAAGGGTCTACCGGTCAGCTCCACCACCTCGAGGGCGCGAACCATGCGGCGGCCGTCGGTGGGGAGGATGGTGGCGGCGGCGACCGGATCGGCGGCCCGCAATGCCTCGTGCACGATCACGACGCCGCGCTCCTCGAGCAAGGTCTCCCATTTGGCGCGGATCCGCGGATCGGTGGCCGGGAAATCCCAATCGTCCAGCAGCGCTTGGACATACATCATGGAGCCGCCGACGATCACCGGGGTGTGGCCGCGCGCCATGATCGCCTCGACATCGGCGCGGGCGGCGGTTTGGTAGGAGGCGACCGTGGCGGTTTCGGTGACGTCGAGAACATCGAGTTGGTGATGCGGGATGCCGCGGCGCTCTCGCAGGGTGAGTTTGGCGGTGCCGACATCCATACCGCGGTAGAGCTGCATGGCGTCGATATTCACGATCTCGCCGTGGAGTCGTTCGGCCAGGTCCAGGGCCAGATCGGATTTACCGGTGGCGGTGGGGCCGACGACGGCGACGGGGGTGATCATGCGGCGCTGCCCCGATGCCAGACGCTCGCATGGTAGGCGACGCCGAATGGTGCTGCGGCATAGAGGGTTTCCACGGTAGGGCTGGCGTGATCGGCGGTGAAGAGTCCGGCCAGGACCTGGAAGGCCGGTCGTCCGGCGATATCGAGTTCCTCGCAGAGCCGCTGGTCGAGGCTCGCGAGCGCGGCCCGGTCGCCGGTCGACAGGGCGAGGTCGATATCGGCCTGCGCCGCCTCCGCGCGCGGGTCGAGGTAGCGCGGGGCCTTCAGGGACAGAGTTGCCGCGCCGTCGCCGACGACCAGCACGCCATACCGGTCGGTCGCCGAATCCACTTCGGCGCGCAACCGCGCGCCGTACTCCAGGCACTCCTTCGCGGGCGTGTCGGCGGCGACCAGACGTGCCACCGCGACGGCGTCCGGAGCGACCTGCTCACGCAACCAGCCACCGATCAACACCGGCAGCGGCAGCGCGGGATCCGGATTCTCCAGATTCGCGGCTTCGGACAAACCGATCCGCACATCCACCCCGTATCCCCGGAATGTGCCCGCCGTCTCCGCATCGAAGACACCGTCCGACTCCGCCACGCCGACCACAATCCACCGCTTGGCCTGCCCCGCCAGCTCACCGACGGCCTTCAAAACCGCGCCACGCAACACCGTCACCGGACTGTCGGCCGCCGCTCCGGCCGCGCCCCCCAGCTCGGATACCAGGGCGGGCGGTGAGGGGACCAGCGACGCAACACAGAACACGCCGACAACCGTAGCGCTACCGCGCCTCACCAGCCCCACCCCACCTGGGTCGCCGCGCCACGGAGGTGGCCTCAAAGACAGCATTTCGCATCCCAGCCTGGTTGAATGGGGGACAGCCAGACAGATGAGCTAGGGCGTAACCAGGCAGCCGTGACGCGCGGCAGGGACGAGGAGCAATGAGCGACAACAGCGGAAACGAGAAGGCGACCCAGTCGGAACCGACCTCGACGCCCCAGCCCGGCGCCGCCCAGCGTCCGTCTCCGGCCACCGCCGCCGGTCCCCGCCCGGGGCCCGCACCGCGTAAACCGGAAGCCCCCAAGCCACACGCCGTCAAGCCCACTCCCGGCCCGGCGACCCCGCACCCGCATCCCGTCGTGGTGCCCAGTATGAGCGACCCCAGCCAGTGGGGACGAGTCGACGAGGACGGCACCGCCTGGGTCAAGACAACCGACGGCGAACGCGTCATCGGCTCCTGGCAGGCCGGTGACGCGGCCGAGGGCCTGGCGCACTTCGGCCGCCGCTTCGACGATCTCGCCACCGAGGTGGCCCTGCTCGAAGCCCGCCTCGCCGCCGGCACCGACGCCCGCAAGACCAAAACCGCCGCCACCGCGCTTGCCGAAACATTGCCCGAAGCCGCCGTCATCGGCGATATCGACGGACTCACCCAGCGCCTGCGGGCCATTATCGAACACTCCGACGAGGCGGCCGCGCACGCCAAGGAGGAGAAGGAACGCTCCCGGCACGAGCAAACCGAGCGTAAGGAAGCCCTGGCCGCGGAGGCCGAGCAAATCGCCACCGACTCCACGCAGTGGAAGGTCGCGGGCGATCGGCTCCGCGAGATCCTGGACGAGTGGAAGACCATCCGCGGCGTCGATCGCAAGGTCGACGACGCGCTGTGGCGACGCTTCTCCAAGGCCCGCGAGGCCTTCAACCGCCGCCGCGGGGCGCACTTCGCGGAGCTGGATCGGGAACGGGCCTCTGCCAAGACGCGCAAGGAAGAACTCTGCGTGCGCGCCGAAGAACTGGCCGGATCCACCGACTGGGCGGGGACGGCCGCGGTCTTCCGCGATCTGCTCGCCGAATGGAAAGCCGCCGGGCGCGCGCCTCGTGAGGCCGACGAACAGCTGTGGAAGCGTTTCAAATCCGCCCAGGACATCTTCTTCGCGGCACGGAATTCCGCGGCGTCCGAGCGTGATGCGGAGTTCGAGCAGAACGCCACCGCCAAGGAAGAACTGCTGCTGCATTACGAAAACCTCAATCCCGAGACGAATCTCGATGCGGCACGGGCGGCTTTGCGCGATCTGCAGGAGAAGTGGGATGCCATCGGCAAGGTCCCGCGCGAGCGCATCCACGATCTGGAGGCGCGCCTGCGGGCCGTCGAAAAGCGCGTCCGGGATGCGGTGGATGCCCAGTGGCGACGCAGCGATCCGGAGGCCATGGCTCGCGCCGCGCAATTCCGTGAGCGCGTTGCCCAGTTCGAGGAGCAGGCCGCCAAAGCACAGGCCGCGGGCAAGACCCGCGACGCGGAGAAGGCCCTGGAGCAGGCCCAGCAGTGGCGTGAGTGGGCCGAAGCCGCCGAGGGCGCCGTCAGCCAGCGCTGAAAGCACCCTCACCCGGTCAAGTGATCACCAGGAACCAGTGGCGCGAATTCGGACGAACAGCCGCCACCGGTTCCTGGTGATCGATCGTCCGGCCCGGGTACCCATTTCGTCGGGGCGTGGGTGCTGGGGTGAATTGTGTTGGGGGGCAAGGGGAGCGGGGCGGGTGGGGCGGGATGTGGTTAGTGTGGGGTATGGGACCTACTCGGGAGCAGGTTGTCGCGCATTTGATGGCGACGGGGATGGCGGGGCAGGTTGCTACGCCGCGCGAGAACAATTTGGATCATTTTCAGCGGCTGGCCTATCGGGATCCGCATTACATGTTCGGGTTGAATCCGGGGCGCGAGTGGGATCAGGCCGCGATTCTGGATTTGATGGCGCGCAAGGTGGGGGTGGATCCACGGGCGAGTTTTCAGCACGGGGTGGACACCATTGATCCGGAACTGACCGTGGCGGCGCTGGATCGGTATGCGGCACGGTTCGACAAGGCCTTACGCGAGAAGCAGCGGGTGCTGTTCGCGACCGGGCATCCGGAGCGGCTGACTCGGCTGTATCAACGGTTGGCAGCGGCGTTGGCCGAGGCCGGAGGGACCGTGGTCGAGGCCGGGGCGGGCTCGGGATATGACGGCTATACCCGGCGCGGGTGGCAACGGCTCGAGATCGATTTCTCACTCGGGGTCGCGACGGTCGGGGATACCGGCGGGGCGGTGCACACGCACTCCGATCGGCCCATCCGGCTGGTATTGGCAGCCTTGGCGAAGGCGGGCCAGGTCCGGCCGGATCTTGTTGTCGCGGATCATGGTTGGTGCGGTGGCGCGGCATTCGCGGGAATCGATGCCATCGGATTCGCCGACTGCAATGATCCGGCGCTGTTCGTCGGCGAGGAGGAGGGAACCGTCGCGGTCGCGGTGCCGCTCGACGACGGGCTCGATGCGGAACATTACGACCTGCTCGGCGAATACATCCTCGGTAGCCGACTGGCGTAGTAGCCGAGTGGTCAACTGGTGATCACCTCGTGGCGGGTACTGCGGTGGGAGCGGCGGTATTCGCTGGGCGACACTCCTACCTCACGGCCGAAGTGAGTGCGGAGGTTGGCCGCGGTGCCGAGGCCGCAGCGGTCGGCTACCACGTCTACCGGTAAATCAGTGGCCTCCAACAGTTCTCGGGCGCGGATTACGCGCTGGGTGAGGAGCCATTGCAGCGGGGTGCCGCCGAGTTCGGCGTGGAAGCGGCGGGCCAGGGTGCGTTCGCTGGTGTTGGCGTGCCGGGCCAGATCGGTGACGGTGAGGGGTTGGTCCAGGCGGTGGATGGCCCACTGGAGCGTCGCCGAGAGGCCGGAATCGGCGGGGTAGGAAGGGACGGGCGATTCGAGGTATTGGGCTTGGCCGCCCGCTCGATGCGGGGGCACCACCAGGTAGCGGGCGGCGGCATTGGCCGCGCCCGAACCCAGATCCTTGCGAATCAGGTGGATGCACAGGTCCATTCCGGCCATGGTGCCCGCGCTGGTGAGGATGCGGCCGTCGTCGATGTACAGGACGGTGGGGTCGATCTCCAAGTGCGGGAAGCGTTCTCGCATCGCGGCGATATGCCGCCAGTGCGTGGTCATGCGGCGGCCGTCGAGCAGGCCCGCCGCGGCGAGCACGAACGCGCCGGTGCAGAGCGAGGCGATGCGGGCGCCCGCCTCGTACGCGGCGCGGACCGCCTCCACCAGATCGGCGGGCGGGGCTTCGCGCACGCTCGGGGTGGATGGGACGATCACGGTATCGGCGCGAATCAGATCGTCGTAGTCGTGAGCGGTCAAGGCCACGAAGGGATCTCGCAGTTCGGCCGTATCGGTGTCACGCGGGCCGCAGAGTTGGAAGCGGTACCAGGTATCGGGATCGACGCCGAGCGGCGGCTCGTAGAAGACCTGGTACGGAATCGCGACCTCGAAGATCGGCATACCCGGAGCCACGGCGACCGCGATCGTCCCCGCCGAGGGGGCTGCCTTCGAACCTTCCGACGCCATATTCCCACGCTAACCCCGGCCCTGTCAGAAATCTAGCGCATCATGGCATTTCTGCCACTGGTTGGGCGAATGCCGAGGTCGGATAGTCGAACCCATGACTACGACGACGGAAAACGAAGCAGCTCAGCGGCTCGAGGCTCCGCCGGACGGACGGCGCTGGCGGGTGCTGGCAATCGCCGGGGTCGCCCAATATCTGGCCATACTCGATCTCTTCGCGGTCACCGTCGCGTTTCCGACACTGCGAGACTCGTTCGACAGCTCCACGAGCGCGGTGTCCTGGACGTTGAACGCGTACACCATCGTCATGGCGGCGCTGCTGGTGCCGGCGGGGCGGCTGGCCGACGACACCGGGCGTAAGCGCGGATTCCTCATCGGCATAGCGCTTTTCGGGTTGGCGTCGATCGCCTGCGGGGCCGCGCCGAACCTGACGACGCTGATCATCGCGCGGGTGGCGCAGGCGGTGGCGGCGGCGCTGCTGGTGCCGACCGGACTCGGACTGGTACTGCCGAGCTTCCCGCGGCGGGAGCATGCGACCGTCATGGGTATCTGGACGGCGATCGCCGCCGCGGGCGCGGCGAGCGGACCGGTGCTGGGCGGATTGCTGTTGCAGGCCGGGTGGCGGTGGATCTTCTTGCTGAATGTGCCGTTCACGGTGGCGGCCTTCGCACTGGGCCTCCGGGTGCTGCCGGATATCGCACCGGGTGTGCGGCGGCGACTGGATCCCGTTGGCGCACTGCTGATTCTGGGTGCGACGGCGGGCTTCACCACGGTATTCGTGCAGGCGGCGGAGTGGGGTCACACCGGTCCCGCCACGCTCGGCATGCTGGCCGCCGCCATCGCGCTCGCGGTATGGTTCGGCTGGCACATCAGGCATCATCCGGATCCGGTGGTGAGCCCGGTTGTGTTGCGGCACAAGCTGTTCCGAACAGCCACACTCGGAGTGTTCTGCTACTACCTGGCTTTCGCGGCCATGATTCTGGAGATCACGCTGTTCCTCACCGAGCGCCTGCACTACTCGGTGCTGGCCGCCAGTCTCGGTGTCGCGCCGCTGCCGATCAGCTGCCTGCTGATGTCACCGTTCTCGGGCCGATTCATCGCCCGATTCGGTGCCCGCGCATCGGCGGCGCTGGGCGGGGCGTGCCTGGCGATCGGCTGCGCGTGGTGGGCGCTGGCCAGTGGATTCACCGACTCCTACGCGGTGATCATCCTGCCCGGCGGGATCCTCGCCGGAGCCAGCACGGCGCTCTTGCAGCCGCCCCTGTTCGGATCGGCCGCACTGCTGCCCGCCGACCAAACCTCGCTCGGCTCAGGCACTCTCATGATGGCCAGGCAGACCAGCTCCGCCCTCGGCGTGGCCGTGCTGACCGCCATCCTCGGCGCCGGCACCCACCACACGCTCGGCGAGTACCGCGCGGGCTGGATCTTCATGACGATCGTCGGCATCGCGGCGATGTTCGCCGGACTGGCCTACCGCCCGGAGCGCCCGCGCGAACCGGCCCCTCGACGAGAAGAGCCCGGTCGCGACCTGGTGCGACCGGGCTCCACGAGCAGCGGGCTACTTATCGCCGAAGAGTCGGCGATGATCGCGTTCCTCGGCCTCGGCGGCGGCGATGCGGCGCTGCTCCTCGGCGGCCAGGTGCACCGAGGTGCGACTCCAGACCACGCGAATCCAGTGGAAGGTCAGCACCATGATCGCGATGGTGGACAGGATCAGGCCGATGCCCGGACCCGCGCCGTGGTAGTTACCCAGGCCGGGGGTGTTCCGATGCCAGATCGAGAAGACGCCGAAGACGCTGCCGATGGCCGATCCCGCGACCGCGATCCAGGCCAGCACCCAGCGCCGGGTGGTCAGCGCGAGCAGTGAGAAGCCGATTCCGAAGACCACCACGAACCACTCGAACACCCGCGAGGGCAGTCCGATGTGCTCGGTCTGCGCGGCCGCGTCGTACAGGATGACGTCGAATCCACGCGCCTTACCCGCATGCGGCAGCACCAGCGAGAACAGCAGCGCGAATACCGCACCGGCGACCACCAGGGCGCGCACACCCGGATCGATCTCCCCCGCGATCTTGCGCTCGACGGCCTCCAGATCGGCCCGGAACTGCTCGAAGTCCTGACTGTCCTCGGCCGACTTCATGTTCTCCTCATTCGCCTCGGGCACGCCGTCACGCGCCGAATCTGATTGTGCCGCCGCATCTTCCGCCCGCTCCCCCGCGTCGGCGGCTGCCGACGCGGACTTCGCCCCATCGTGCCCGCTCGGGACGGTATCGCCGGGCGCACCGGGATCTGACACGGACGCGCCGTGCGACTCCGCACCCTTGACCTCACCCGACTGACGCGCGCCCTCGCCGCCCGCCGCACCGGGATCTGGAACGGGGCCGCGGGAGTCGTCGGGGCCATTCGATTGCTGCTCGGTCATTTGTGGTGATCCTGAGTCATGCGGGAGTGGTGTCGCCCCATCATGCCCCGCCCCGGTTTCCGACTACTACGCGGTGTCGGATTATGCGCCGCATTCGGTGCCGCAGCCGGCGGTGGCGGTCTCGACGACGAGGGGTTTGCCGATGCTCGGCAGACCCAGGCCGACGCCGATCGGGGCCGTCTTCGGGGTGATGCCGCGTTCGTGGGCGTCCCCCGCGCGGGTGCGGCGGTGGGATTGGATGGGGGCGTCGGCGATGAGGTGGTGCGGAGCCGCCTCGGTGACCGCCACCGTGACCACATCGCCGGGGCGAATTTCGGAGCCGGGCGGCAGGTCGGCGGGCGGACGGAAGTGGACCAGGCGCCCGTCGCGGGCGCGACCGCTCATGCGCGCGGTGGCGGCGTTCTTCTTGCCCGCGCCCTCGGCGACGAGCAGTTCGACGGTGCTGCCGATGAGTTCCTGATTCGCCTCCAGCGAGACCTGCTCCTGCAGGGCGATCAGTCGCATATAGCGCTCCTGCACCACTTCCTTGGGCAGCTGGTCGGGCATTTCCGCGGCGGGGGTGCCGGGACGGATGGAGTACTGGAAGGTGAAGGCGCTGGTGAAGCGCGCCTGCCGGACCACATCCAGGGTGGCCTGGAAATCCTCCTCGGTCTCACCCGGGAAGCCGACGATGATGTCGGTGGTGATGGCCGCGTGCGGCATGGCCGCGCGCACCTTCTCGATGATGCCGAGGAATTTGGTGCTGCGGTAGGACCGCTTCATCGCCTTGAGCACGCGATCCGAACCCGATTGCAGCGGCATATGCAGCTGCGGGCAGACGTTCGGCGTCTCGGCCATGGCCTCGATGACGTCATCGGTGAACTCCGCGGGGTGCGGGGAGGTGAAGCGCACGCGCTCCAGGCCCTCGATGGCGCCGCAGGCGCGCAGCAGTTTCGCGAATGCGCCGCGATCTCGCTCCTCGGAGGGATCGGCGAAGGAGACACCGTAGGCGTTGACGTTCTGCCCGAGCAGCGTCACCTCCATGACGCCCTGATCGACCAGCGCCTGCACCTCGGCGAGCACATCACCGGGCCGTCGATCGACCTCTTTACCGCGCAGCGCGGGCACGATGCAGAACGTGCAGGTGTTATTGCAGCCCACCGAGATCGACACCCACCCGGCGTACGCGGATTCGCGCTTGGCGGGCAGCGTGGACGGGAATGCCTCCAGCGATTCGATGATCTCGACCTGCGCTTCGGCGTTGTGCCGCGCGCGCTCGAGCAACACCGGCAGCGAACCGATGTTGTGGGTGCCGAACACCACGTCCACGTACGGCGCCTTCTTGACCACGGTGTCGCGGTCCTTCTGCGCCAGGCAGCCACCCACGGCGATCTGCATACCGGGCCGCTCGGCCTTGATGGGCGCGAGGTGGCTGAGCGTGCCGTACAGCTTGTTGTCGGCGTTCTCGCGCACCGCGCAGGTATTGAAGACGACCAGATCGGCGGTGTCACCGGTGCTGGCCTTCACATAACCGGCGTCTTCGAGCAGGCCCGAAAGTCGTTCGGAGTCGTGCACATTCATCTGGCAGCCGTAGGTGCGCACCTCATAGGTGCGCAGATCGTGCTCGGCCACCGCGCCATGTGCTGAAACCTGCCCCAACGAATTCACCCAACCAGGGTAATGGCTGGGCTCTCGGGGCCATAAACCCCGTCCGGTCGCGGTGACCTGCGTCTCCGCGATCACTGCGGCGTCAATCCCCGGTTACAGGAGTATGTCGAGTGAAGGCACAGTACCCGCGCTGGGACCAAAGACGAGCATTTCGGGCACAGTGCCTCTAAGGTCACAGGTCATGACCGACGCGCCTGTATCCATCAGCAAGTCCGCGCCGATGATCTCGATGCGGAGTGTGGACAAGCACTTCGGCTCGCTGCACGTGTTGCGTGACATCAATCTCGAAGTGCCCTCCGGGCAGGTCGTGATCGTGGTGGGACCATCCGGCTCCGGCAAGTCGACCCTGTGCCGCACCATCAATCGGCTGGAGACCATCGACTCCGGGGAAATCGCCATCGACGGGGTGAAATTGCCCGATGAGGGCAAGGCACTCGCCAAACTGCGCGCGGATGTGGGAATGGTGTTCCAGTCCTTCAATCTGTTCGCACACAAGACCATTGTCGAGAACGTCATGCTCGCGCCGGTGAAGGTGCGCGGCACCGACAAGACCTCCGCGCGAGCGCACGCCATGGAATTGCTCGAACGCGTCGGTATCGCCAATCAGGCGGACAAGTATCCGGCGCAATTGTCCGGTGGGCAGCAGCAGCGCGTGGCGATCGCCCGCGCGCTGGCCATGAATCCGAAGGTGATGCTCTTCGACGAGCCCACCTCCGCCCTCGACCCGGAGATGGTCTCCGAGGTGCTCGAGGTGATGGTGCAGCTGGCCAAGGACGGAATGACCATGGTCGTGGTCACGCACGAGATGGGCTTCGCGCGCCGCGCGGGCAATCGGGTGCTGTTCATGGCCGACGGGCAGATCGTCGAGGACACCGACCCGGACGCCTTCTTCACCGCACCCAAATCCGATCGCGCCAAGGACTTCCTCGGCAAGATCCTCAGTCACTGATCCATTCGCAACAGAGCCTGATCTCCCTACACAAGAAGGACTCCCGATGCGTTTCAACAAGGTACTCAAGGTCGCGGCCGGGGCCATCGCCCTAGCCGTCGTCGCCACCGGATGTGGCGGGGGCAGCGACAAGTCGGCCGGAGAGAACGCCGCCAGCGGCAAGCTCACCGTCGGTATCAAGTACGACCAGCCGGGTCTGGGCCTGCACAACAAGGACGGCTCGTTCAGCGGTTTCGATGTGGACGTGGCCAAGTACATCGGCGCGAAGCTGGGCGTGAAGCCGGAGAACATCACGTTCAAGGAGGCGCCGTCCGCGCAGCGCGAGACGCTCATCCAGAACGGGCAGGTCGATTTCATCGCCGCGACCTATTCGATCACCGATAAGCGCAAGGAGAAGGTCGACTTCGCCGGTCCGTACTACGTGACCGGGCAGGCGCTGCTGGTGCGTTCGGACAATACCGATATCACCGGTGCGGATTCGCTGAACGGCAATAAGAAGCTGTGCTCGGTCAAGGGTTCGACCCCCGCGCAGAACATCAAGGACAAGTACGCCAAGGATGTTCAGCTGCAGGAGTACGACACGTACTCGCTGTGCGTGGAGGCGCTCAAGTCCGGCTCCGTGGACGCGCTGACCACCGATGACATCATTCTGCGCGGTTACGCGGCCCAGTCGCCGGGTGCGCTGAAGGTGGTCGGTGCGCCGTTCACCACCGAGAAGTACGGAATCGGCGTCAAGAAGGGCGATGCCGAATTCCGCAACAAGGTCAATGACGCCATCGAGGCCATGATCGCGGACGGGTCCTGGAAGGCCGCGCTCGAGAAGAACTTCGCCGGAACGGGTTTCCAGATCCCGGCGCCGCCGCAGGTGGACCGGTACTGAGTTGAAACGGTGTGCCGGGCGGTGAAACCGCCCGGCACACTTCGTATTTCACTGAGAAATGCTGTGAAGGGAAGGACGCGCGCGCCGTGTTCAACTTGATCTCGGACTACCACACCCAGTTATTGGACTCGTTCTGGGTGACCATCAAACTGACGCTGTACTCGGCGGTGCTGGCGCTGGTTCTGGGCACGATCGTGGCCGGAATGCGGGTCGCGCCGGTACCTGTCGCGCGGTGGCTCGGCACGGCGTACGTCAATATCTTTCGCAATACCCCGCTGACGCTGATCGTCATCTTCTGCTCGATCGGGTTGTACTCCACACTCGGCATCAAACTCGCGGCGGCGGGCACGAATGACATCGCGGAGAACAACTTTCGCTACGCGGTACTCGGATTGGGTATCTACACGGCGGCTTTCGTCTGCGAATCACTGCGCTCGGGCATCAATACGGTGCCGCTGGGACAGTCCGAGGCCGGGCGTTCACTCGGCCTGACCTTCCTGCAGAATCTGCGACTCGTGGTGCTGCCGCAGGCATTTCGCGCGACCATCGGCCCGCTCGGCAGTGTGTTCATCGCGCTGACCAAGAACTCCACCGTGGCCTCGGTGATCGGTGTCGGCGAGGCCGCGCTGCTGATGGACACCATGAACGAGAACGAGGCCATGCCGCTGGCCATCGGCGCCATCTTCGCGCTCGGCTTCGTGGTGCTGACCCTGCCCACCGGCCTGCTCTTCGGCTGGCTGGCCAAACGATATGAGGTTGCGCGATGAGCTCGGCATCGGTTCTGTACGACGCTCCGGGACCCCGCGCGCGGCTGCGGTATCGGATCTACTCGGGCGTGGTCGTCGTGATCGCGGCGGCGGTGCTGTGGTTCATCTACAGCGCGCTCGACAACAAGGGGCAATTCGCGGCCGATAAGTGGAAGCCGTTCCTGGAAGAGGACATCTGGTCCACCTATCTGCTGCCGGGTCTGCGCGGGACCATCGAAGCGGCGGTGCTGTCCATTGTCTTCGCGCTGGTGATCGGCATGGTCTTCGGCATTCTGCGCTTGTCCGATCATCGCGGTGTGCGGATTTTCGCCGGGGCGGTCGTGGAGATCGCACGGGCCATTCCGGTGCTGATCCTGATGATCTTCCTGTTCGCGGTGTTCTCGCAGAACAACGTATTCCCCTCGGATCAACTGGCTTTGGCCGCCGTGGTGATCGCGTTGACCATCTACAACGGATCGGTGATCGCGGAGATCGTGCGCTCGGGCATTCGCTCGCTGCCGCGCGGACAATCCGAGGCCGCCGTCGCACTGGGTCTGCGCAAGAACCAGGTCATGCGCATCGTGCTGCTGCCGCAGGCGATTACCGCCATGCTGCCCGCACTGGTATCGCAAATGGTTGTGGCGCTGAAGGACTCGGCCCTGGGCTACCAGATCACCTATGTGGAGGTGGTGCGCGCCGGTAAACAGCTCGGCGCGGCCGAACAGAACACCATCCCCGCCCTGCTGGTGGTCGCCGCCATCATGATCACCCTCAACTACACCCTGAGCGTGGTCGCCACCCGCCTGGAGCGCTGGCTCCGCACCCGCAAACGCGGTTCCCGCGCAGCACTTCCCGCCAACGCCGTCACCGCGGCGCCCGGCGTGAACCGGACCGGCAACCGCCCCTGATTTCAGACACGTTCGGCCTGGGCGAATTACTCGCCCAGGCCGTTCGTCGTCTCGGACCAGGGCGCTTCGGTGCGGCCATCGGATTCCGACTTCGGGCCAATGTCTCCCGAGCCTCGGACAGCGGGCATCCCGAACTCGCATACTGGCGTACATGACCGAAGCGGACAGTGCCCGAAGACAATTCCGCCTGGGCCTGCTCCTGCTCGCCTGCGCCACCCCCTTGGCCGCCCTCTGCACAGCCCTGGCCGCCGCCCTCGGCGCGGTCATGCTCACGCAAGCCCGCGCCCGCCAACGCCAACCGGCCCCGCCCCGAACACCCTCCCGCACCTCCCTCCCCCGCCTGGCCACCCCCCGCCCGGCCCCACGCGCCGACACCCGCCGCCCCCGCCGCGGCCCCCGACATCACGGCCGAATCCTGCACTGACACAGCATCACCGCGTAGTCAGAGCATTGCGGAAAGATCGAATGCCCGCGCGAAGTCGTCACCCCAGGCCCCGGCGTGATCGCGCTCGAACGCCCGGAAAAGGCGTTCCCGCACCGGTTCACACCGCAGCCACGCAACCGTCGCCGCGTCCGGCCTCCGCTGATACACCGTCTCGATCACCAGTTTCGCAAGATGCCGATCGGCGGCCGACCCTGTATCCGACTCCCACACTCGCAGGTACCGAGCAGGTTCGATGTGCGCCGCCGCGATCGCACGCAGGAATTCCCGCGCCGAAGTGAACGCGCCCACCCGGGAAGGGAACTCGGCCAGCAGCCGCCCCCACACCGCATCGAGGTAGTCCTCGACGGCCCGCCGCTCCGCCTCCGGCCAACTCCCCCACTCGTGCTGGGCCAACTTCCCCAGCACGAGTTCGGGATCGAGCGCCTCGGCGGTGACCAAGCGCTCCAACAACATCGGCAGCAGCGCTTTCACATCGTCGCGACCGCCGACGGTATTGCCGAGCTTGAGCGCCAGCCAATACAGATCCGCCTCATCGACCCGGACCGGCGGTCCGCAATGCGGACACCGCTCGAGCGTCTGCCGCCGCGGATATGCCACGAACGCACTCGCAACTCCCGCCAGCGCCAGAGCGACCTCATCACCCATCAGGCAATCCTCCTTGCCGAGTCGCCTACCGACCGGCAGGGTGCTTCGACGTTCCTGCGATTATGCGGGAATTCGTCGAGTGACCTCCTGCGTAATGACATGCACGTGGATTCCCGTATGGGGGATGAGGATTCCACTCGGGGCCTTCTCAGCAGAGACTGGCAGAAGCCTCCGGGTGCGAATCTGGATACGATCCGCGGCCCGTCGGCCAGGCTGGGTCGTGAGAGTGCGGCTCCCAAAGGGGAGTGAAAGACGCCGGACCGAACCCGCCGCTACCGGTCGAGATCGGCGGCGGCGAGTTCGGCTTTGACGAGTGAGTAGGCGTCGGATTGGTTGTAGCCCCTCCGAGCGAGCATGCCCACCAGACGAGTAATCACCTTCTGCCGGTCCAGGTTCGGGGGGAAAGTCCGAAGTTTGCGGCGAACCAGTTCGGCGCCCGGATCGGAATCAGCCCCCTCGAACTCGTCGAGCGGCCCTTGGGAGGGTTCGGGCGCGGCCGGGCCGGAGAAACGCGGTGCGGGTTTGGCGGCTGCGGTGAAACCGGCGGCGTCCACCTCGGGGGTGACTATCGCAAAGGCGGTCGATGAGTTGTAGCCGCGCCTGGCGAGCATGCCCGCCAGGCGGGTGATCGCCTTCTGGCGGTCCAGAGTTGAGGGGAAGGTGCGGAGTTTGCGTCGGACGAGTTCTGTCGCGGCGTCCATGTCAGGTTCGGTGGGCTCGGTTGCGGCGGAGTTCGCCGCGGTGGGGTCGAGATGTGCGGAGCCTGAACCGGACTCCGCGGCATGGCGACCGTCGTCGACTACGTCCTCGGCGCCCGAGGCCCCGCGCTCGGGCGGGCGGTGTCGCGGCGGGTCCGGGAGGTCGACGGACTTCAGGGCGGTCGCCACTACCCCGAACGCGGTGCCGGGGTCATAGCCTTTGCGGGCCAGCAGGGAGACCAGGCGGCGGGTTGCCTTGTCGCGGTCCATGGTTGGGGGCAGTGAGCCGAGTTTCTGGCGGACCAGCTCTTCGGCGCGCGAGGACTCGGCCTCCGGTGTGAGGGAGGCCAGCGCTTCGTCGGCGTGCTGCGGGGAGATGCCTTTGCGGCGGAGCTCCTCGGCCAGGACCTTCTTGCCCTTGCCGGAGTACGTATGGCGGGAGTACACCCACTGCTGGGCGAAGGCGGCGTCGTTGATGAGACCGACCTCGGTGAGGCGGTTCAGGACTCGGTCCGCCACCTCGGTGCTGTATCCCTTGGCGGCCAAACGATCCGCGAGTTCGGCGCGGCTGCGATCGCGGTCGGTGAGCAGGCGCAGGCAGATCTCCTTGGCCTGGGCATCTTTACCACCGCCGGGCAGCGGTTCGACCGGACCGTATCCGTAGCGCCGACTACGCCGCCCACCCCGGGCACCGCCGGACTCGCGGAAATCCCCGTCGCCCGCACCGTTCGCCGCAGCCCCTCCATCTCCCCGCCGCCGAGAGCGGCGACCACGCCGCCCCTCACCCCGTTCACCGTTGTGGCTGTCCGAGGCCGTGTGCTCGGAATCAGCGGAATCACCCGCAGGGGTTGCCGACCTCTTCGACACTGCCGAGCGGCGGCGCACGCCGGACTCTTCGGTGGATTGAGAATCGTCATCCGTCGCAGGCTGTTCGCTCGGGAGAGGGCGGGTGAGGCGGGGTTGGCGGCGTTCCACCCAGAGTTGAGCGTCGGAATCGGTGGCGGATTCGGACCACCGGGAGGGTGAATCCGTGCTCGACTCCGACCATTTGGTGGAGTCGGAGTCCGCGCCCGAATTGGTCCAGCGGGTCGGGGCCGCCTTCGCACCGGAATCGTCCCAGGGGCTGGGGGTATCCCACACGCCGCCTTGGGAGCCGGACCTACCGGAACCGCCGCGCGAGCCGCCGAGCTTGGAAGCCGAACGGCTGCCGCGGGATTCGAGGGCGTCGAGTTGGCGGCGGAGGCGTTCCACCGCTTCGAGGCGGGAGTCCTCGGGCCCCGGCCGGGTGGGCCGGGGCTCGGGGGTGGACCTGTCGGTCATACGGATCAGAAGTCGGCGGGAGCCTCGGCGTCGGCTGCGGTGACATCCGCACCGATGCCGAGCTTCTCCTTGATCTTCTTCTCGATCTCGTCCCGCACATCGGTGTTCTCCAGCAGGAACTTGCGGGCATTCTCCTTGCCCTGGCCGAGCTGGTCGCCCTCGTAGGTGTACCAGGAGCCGGACTTGCGGATGAAGCCCTGCTCGACACCCATATCGATGATCGAGCCCTCCTTGGAGATGCCGACACCGTAGAGAATGTCGAACTCGGCCTGCTTGAACGGCGGGCTGACCTTGTTCTTGACGACCTTCACGCGGGTACGGTTACCGACCGCGTCGGAGCCGTCCTTCAGCGTTTCGATACGGCGCACATCCAGGCGGACCGAGGCGTAGAACTTCAGCGCCTTACCACCGGTGGTGGTTTCGGGAGAGCCGAACATGACACCGATCTTCTCGCGCAGCTGGTTGATGAAGATGGCGGTGGTACCCGAGTTGTTCAGCGCACCCGTCATCTTGCGCAGCGCCTGGCTCATCAGGCGGGCCTGCAGACCGACGTGGCTGTCACCCATTTCGCCTTCGATTTCCGCGCGCGGCACCAGGGCGGCGACGGAGTCGATGACGATGATGTCGATGGCACCGGAACGCACCAGCATGTCGGCGATTTCGAGCGCCTGCTCACCGGTGTCGGGCTGGGAGACCAGCAGCGCGTCGGTGTCGACACCGAGCTTGCGGGCGTACTCCGGATCGAGCGCGTGCTCGGCGTCGATGAAGGCGGCGACACCGCCGAGGGCCTGCGCGTTGGCGACCGCGTGCAGGGCGACGGTGGTCTTACCGGAGGATTCCGGACCGTAGATCTCGACGACGCGGCCGCGCGGCAGACCGCCGATACCGAGCGCGACATCGAGCGAGATGGAGCCGGTCGGGATCACCGAAATGGGCTGGCGCACCTCCTCGCCGAGGCGCATGACCGCGCCCTTGCCGAAGCCCTTCTCGATCTGGGCCAACGCCAGTTCGAGCGCCTTGTCGCGGTCAAAAGGCTGTGGTGCCATCCTTTGGTTCCCCTTTTCGACGGGTTATCTCGTGCTGTGGTTGGCGCTCACGTTAGAGGGAGCCACCGACAAGTTCCGACGCCGAGCTTAAACGAACAGGTGTTCGAGGCAAACACCACACCCGCCGACACGCGGGACGGAAATTTTCCGGACCGCGAACCGACCCGCCGCGGTAATACAGGTCAGCGGACCAGTGTGATCCGCCCGGCATCCATCAGCACCTGCGCCTGTTTGAACAGCCGCAGCGCGGGCGTCACCTCCACATCGGTGATCCCGTCCAGCGCACCCAGCCGCTCGGTGACGAAGCGGTACAGGTGTGCGGTGTCGTGGCAGACCAGCGCGGCCGTCATGGTGGTCGGCCCGGTGGTGGCCGCGACATAGGTGACCTCCGGATAGGTCGCCAGCGCCGCACCGACCGCCGCGAGATCGGCGGGCCGCACCCGCAACCAAATCGCCGCGCGCACAGTGACTCCCATGCGTTCGAGCGCGAAATCCAGATCGAAGTACAGCACCCCGGATTCGAGCAGTTCGGCCATGCGGCGCGCCACCCGCGGCGCACTCCAGCCCGTGGCCGCCGCGAGTTGCGAGTAGGGCGCGCGACCGTCCCGCGCCAGGATGGTCAGCATGGCCTCATCCTCGGGCGTCAGCGCGACGGGCGCGTCCAGTACCGCCGCGTCCCGCACCGGGCGGCCGGGGCCGAGCGCCCGCAGCTGTTCGGCGGTGAGCATTCGGCTGTAGCGCGGCCAGTCCTCGTCCAGCGGGAAATTGTGCATGACCTCGTGCGCGATCAATTCGGTCACCTGCGGCGTGCCTGGAATCAGTTTGAGCAACAAGGCATCTCGCCGCTCCGCGGTGCGCGCGCGGCTCACACACATGACCTCCGAACCGGTGGAGAGCAGTGCGACCCAGCTGAGTTCGGGCAGTCGCGCGAGCGCCTCCGCGAGCCGGAACGCCCCGCTGGGAGTCGAGCGAATGCGCAGAATCCACCGCGCGTGCCCGAGCGGGACCACATTGATCTGCCCGGAGATGTGCAGTATGCCGCGCTGCCGCATCGCACGATAGCGCCGCGCCACCGTCTGCTCCGAAACATCAAGAATGGCAGCGAGTTTCGCGAACGGGATGCGGGCATCCACGACCAGCCCGTGCACGATTCGCTTGTCGAGGTCATCGAGAATGGCGGATTCTCCAGGCAATTCGAGAGCCATAGGGGGAATCTAACGAAAACCTCGCTGCGAGTGTGCGGAAAGCGACGCAGGTCGCACGCTGAACGTCGAAATCGTTCACTCTCCTCGGAGGCTCCCCGTGCGGAAATGGCTCCCCTTGTTCGCCGCGTGCCTAGGCACGCTGATGCTCCTCATAGACGTCACCATCGTCAATGTCGCGCTGCCCGATATGGCCGCAGACCTCGGTGCCGGATTGTCCGGCCTGCAGTGGATCGTGGACGGCTATGCGCTCGCCCTGGCCGCGCTGCTGCTCGTACTCGGCTCACTCGCCGACCGGCTGGGTGCGAAGCCCGTGTACCTTGCCGGTCTCACCCTCTTCGCGATCTCCTCCCTGGTGTGCGGATCGGCCGCGGACACTTCGATTCTCATTGTGGCGCGGGTGTTCCAAGGCATCGGCGGCGCGGCCATGTTCGCGACCACACTCTCGCTACTGCACGCCACCTACACCGGCCGTGATCGCGGAATAGCCTTCGGCGCGTGGGGCGCGGTCGGCGGCGCGGCAGCCGCGCTCGGAGTGGTGCTGGGCGGCGTGCTCACCGATCTGCTGTCGTGGCGCTGGATCTTCCTGGTCAACCTGCCGATCGCCGCGCTCACCATCGCTCTCTCGATAAGCGTTTTCCCTGCCTCGCAACGGCGTTCGGGTCACCGCGTGGATCTACCCGGCATGCTGGCATTCACCGTCGCCGCGACCGGTGTCACCTTCGGCATCATTCGCGGCGGCGAACACGGCTGGGATGACGGCGGGGCGCTGGCTGCCCTATGCCTCGGTCTGGCCGCCGCCGCGCTCTTCGCGGTCATCGAATCCCGCGGTCCCGCACCGATGTTCCCACTGAGTCTGCTGCGCAACCGCACCTTCGCCGCGACACTGCTCGGCGCCTCCGGGCAGACTTTCTCGGCCTTCGCCGCTTCGCCGCTCATTTCCCTGTGGCTGCGGCAGCAGCTGCACATGAGCCCGCTGAGTACCGGGCTGGCATTGCTTCCCATGGCAGCGACCGCCTTCCTGGTAGCCGGTGCGACCGGGCGGTTCCTGCACGACGCGGCCGCGAAGTGGACGATCGGCGCGGGTCTGATCGTGATCGCCGTCGGCGCGGGCCTGCTCACCATGGTCGACACCGGATCCTCCTGGACCGCACTGATTCCCGGTCTCGTGGTGATCGGAGCGGGCGCGGGCGTCAATGCCCCCGCGCTGGTGTCGACGGCCATGGCCGCAGTCCCGGTACAGCAAAGCGGGACCGCGGCCGGAGCGGTGAATACCGCACGCCAACTGGGACTCGCGCTCGGAATCGCCATCCTGGGCACGGTATTCCGCGGGACCGCCGGCGATGGTCGACCAATTCCACTGACGCACTTCGTGGATGGAATCGACACCGCTTTCACGGTCGCCTGCGTGGTCGGTCTGATCTTCGGCGCGGTGTCCTTCGCCCTGTTCCACCGGGCACGGGCACAAGTCGCGCCGATATCCGCGCAACCCGCGCTGGTCGATTGAGCTGAACACGTCCGCTCCGGCCGCACCCGCGCTATCGGCACAGGTGTCAGCCGGAACGGTGGATCGGGGCGCTGCGGTCGGGGCAGGTGGTGCTGGCACCACCGCGAAGAGTGGTGCGGGCAGGCTGCCTCGCGGGGGCGAGATCGCCGAGTATTGGTGAGGCCGAGGCAATTCCGCTTCGGCACTCACCCGCCCCACTGGCCATCGCGGCACTGCCCGCCGCGATGGCCGAGCGGGACAGCGGCTTTCGATGCGCTGGGGCGGAATCCGCGGCCCGATCAGAGTTTTTCAGATGTGCCCCGCCACCGGGCAAGGGGCGCTGGCGACCGGGCCCGCGAGCTTCCGGTCGTGTCGCGCGGGGCTGCGACGGCCCGAACTCCAGGTGCCTGCGGCTCATTCGAGGGGCAGGTCCCAGTCGTCGTCTTCCGGGCCGCGGGTTCCGAAGATGCGGCGCTGGGATTCTTCGATGCGGGTGTCGTTGATGCTGGCTTCGCGGCGGGACATCAGGCCCTCGGGGCTGAATTCCCAGAGTTCATTGCCGTAGCTGCGCCACCACTGTCCGGACTCGTCGTGCCATTCGTATTGGAAGCGGACCGCGATGTAGTTGTCGTGGAAGCTCCAGAGTTGTTTGCGGAGGGCGTAGCCGTTCTCGGTGGACCATTTGCGCTTCAGGAAGTCGACGATCGCGGCGCGGCCGGTCAGGA
Source organism: Nocardia sp. NBC_01503 (assembly GCF_036327755.1). Lineage (NCBI taxonomy): Bacteria > Bacillati > Actinomycetota > Actinomycetes > Mycobacteriales > Nocardiaceae > Nocardia > Nocardia sp. NBC_01503. Next base: position 5,088,651 of record NZ_CP109596.1, on the reverse strand, counting down.
ATTCGTCGCGGTTGCGCCAGACCGAATCCTCGGTGTAGGCCTGCGCCACCTTCTCGGGATCGCGGGTGTTCCAGGCATTTTCGGCGGCGCGGACCTTGAGCTTGGCCGTTTCCAGATCGAAGGGGGGTAGTGGGGGTCGCATGAGAAGCCTTTCAGGGGTTGACCGGTGAGAGTTCGGGGGCGCTCCAGCGCAGTGGGGTCGCGCCGGAGATGTGCACCACCTCGGTGATGGTGAAGTCGATGGCGCATTGTGCGCCGGTGGTGAAGACCGCCTCGTCCCAGGTGATTTCGGCGGTGCCGGTGAGTTGCAGGGTCGCACCGGTACGCCAGTCGGGGATGAGTATTCCGCAGCGCGGGTCGGCGGCGATATTGCCCAGGGTCATGAACATGGAGTTGCCCCGATAGTCCGGCCAGCGCAGGTGGGTCGGGGAAAGCACCTGCAGGAAGCCGGGATTGCCGCCGCGATGGGAGGCGTCGGCATTGCCGTTCGGGTCGGCGGAGGCGACGAAGAAGGCATCCGCCGCCGAAATGGCTTGTCGCTGAGCGGGATCGAGGGATTCGGCCTTGCGCACCGACACCGCGGCAGCCTCCGACCAGGCTTCGATACCGCGGCGGGAGATGTACTTCGGGCAGTTGGAGTACACCTGATCGGCGGCGATGCGGATACCCGTCGCGGTCGGCTCGGCACGGCCGTTGACTCGCATCCGGCGACGCGATTGCGGTTGCAGTGCGATGAGACCGATATGCCCTGGACCACGCAGTGCTTCGGCCAGCGGGTCACCGGGGACCGGGAGCGCGTCCACGGCTATCGAACGGTCGTCGGTCGCCCGCGCGAAACCGGGCGGACCCACCAGTGGACTCGCCCAGAGCGCGCCCGCGGCATCGGCGGCGGCCACCACGACGATCGGCTGTGCGGCCAGGAATTCCGCTGCGGGCGCGGGGATTTCAGGGCGGATCATGCGGCCTACCCGCTGCGCGATATCGGCCTGGCCCAGCCGTTCCTGAACGGCCAGTTCACCGGGGTGATAGGCGATGGTCATGGTGTGCTCCTGTCGGCGGGCCTGTGCTCTCGACCCGATCTACCGAATTTCGCCGCGGTCCCGAATATTCCGGGTCAGAAGAATCCGCAGGTGGGGGCGGCTCCGCTCGGGGCGGGGGCGTTTTCGGCACCGGTGGGCGCGTACACCTCGAGGCGGATCCCGTCCGGGTCCGCGAAGAAGATGCCGCCCGAGGCCGCGCCCTCTCCATGGGCGACCACGCCGTCGTGGGCGAAGGCCACCCGGAGCTCCTGCAGTACCGATTCGACCGCGCGGACCTGGTCGATGGTGTCGACCTGAAAGGAGAGGTGGTGCAGGCCGGGGGTTTTCGCCGAGAATTCGCCGTCGCTCTGCTGCCATAGCGTCACCTGGAGCTTGCCTTCGGCGCCGAGGAAGGCGAAGCGGTGGTCGCCCTCGCCGCCCGCGCCGAGCTGTTCGAAGCCGAGTGCGCGGCGATAGAAGTCGATCGAACGGTCGAGGTCGGTGACATTGAGGCCGATATGGCCGGTGGCGAGCGCGGGTGCGGTCATGAGGAACCCTCCGGAAGATCTAACTGTTGTTTGTTGTTTGACTAGTTAGAAACTAGGGCCATGGCAATTCACTGTCAACCCTCATAATGATTAATACCGGTTAGACAGGAGGCGTTCCGGTGATGACAGACCCCGGGCGGTTACCCTCAGGCGTGCCCGCTCCACGCCCCCACCTCGGTGAACCACTCGCGCTGGACCTGCTCAATACCCGCTGGATCGACGCGGACGGACCGCAGGATCTCCTCGCGGACACCAGAGGACTGCGGCAGTGGCTCGCCGAGAACGACCTCGCGGTCCAGGCGAGCGAGCCGATGTTGCACGCCGTCCGCACGGCTCGCGAGGCGATTCTGCATGCGGTCCGGGGCGAATCCGCCGACGAGTTGAACAAGGTCCTCGAGCACGGCCGGATCCGCCGCACCCTCACCCCCGCGGGGCCCGTCGCCGAACCCGATATCCGGCAGGCCGAATGGCTTCCGGCCTGGCTGGCGGCCGACGATCTGCTGAATCTGCTGGCCGCGGCCCCCGACCGGATCAAACAGTGCGCGCACCCCAACTGCGTGCTCTGGTTCCACGACACCTCGAAGAACGGTGCCCGCCGCTGGCATTCGATGGCGACCTGCGGCAATCGCGCCAAGGCCACCAGGCACTACGCGAAGAAAACCCACCCGGACGAGTAGGTCGTCACCACCGCGTCTTCGGCACATCGAACTCCGAGCACAGCGCCCGCCACACATCGCGCGGATCGATTCCCGCGTCGATGGCCTGCGCCCCCGTCTTTCCGATCCGCGGCAGCACATGATCGGTGAGCAGCGCATCACCGCGCGCGGTACCGAATTCGGTATGCAACAGCTCCTGGAACTCCGTCAATCGCACGGCCGCGAGCCTACGCCACGGCCCAACCCGGCGCGCACCCCTCCACTCTGCGCGAACACTCCCATCCGAGGGTGACCGCGCGATCTCGGCGGAAGCCGCGGCAGCCCGGACGGTGTGGATCCCGGCCAAAAAAACATGCCGGGATGACGGGGTGCGATGACGCGCCGGGGTAGGCGTGGCGGTTGTGCGCTCTATGCGTGGGCGGCGTCGCGGATGTCGTGGCAGATTTGGACCGGGTCGGAGACGACCGCGGCTCCGGCCGCGGCGGACTTGGCGGCGGCGGTGTAGGCCGGATCGTCGAGGATCTGTTTCACCGCGTCGCGCACCGCTTCGGGGGTGAGGGGGCGGACCAGGATCGAGCTGCCTTGGCGGACCGCGCGATTGGCGAGCTCCCACTGATCGCCGCCGCCGGGGATGGTGACGACCGGGACGCCTGCCAGGAGGGATTTGGCGAGCAGACCGTGGCCGCCACCGCCGATAACCACCGCCGACTGACCGAGCAGTTCGTCTTGGCGACCCAAACCGGCCGTGGCCCAGGAGGGTAGCGATGCGGGTGGGGTGTCGAGGGTGGAGACCGCGACTCGGACGCCGGCGCCTTCGAGTCCGGCCAGAACGGTTTCGACCATGTCGGCGATACCGGTGTGCGCGGTCGAGGGGGCGACCATGACCAACGGTTCGTCGCCGGGAGGCAGGTCAAGAATCTGTTCGGTCGGTTCCCAGAGCAGCGGTCCGACCAGATGCGCGTTCTCCGGCCAATCCGGGCGCGGCACCTCGAGCGCGGGCAGGGTGGCGATCAAGCGCGCGTCCGGACCCGGATCCTCTTCCGGCAGACCGATACTCGCGCGCGCCGCAGCACGCTGGGATTCACCGCGCCGAATATCGCGGGCGGTGAACGTGCGCAGCACCGAATCCCGGGCGCGCCCGCGCACACCCTCCCCCGGCGCGAGTCCACTTCCGATGGGCGGCAAGCCCTTCGACGGCAGGTACAGCGGATGCGGGGACAACTCCACCCACGGCAATCCGAGCCGCTCGGCCGCCATGCCGCCACCCGCGGTGAGCACATCCGACACCACCAGCTCGGGCAGCATCGCACTCAACTCGGGCATGATCTCGGTCGAAATGAATGCCGCGCGTTGATGAATGCGCGCGCCCGCGTCGGCGTCGTCGTCGTCGGCGCGCGGTGCCAGCCCCTTCAACCGCCGCACCCCGATGCCCGCATCGCGCGCGGCGTCGAACCAGCGCGGACTGGTGAACAGCACCGGCTCATCCCCGGCCGCCAGCATTCGCAGGCACAGGGCGATCGCCGGAAACGCATGTCCCGGATCAGGCCCGGCCACCACCGCTACTCGCACACGCGTAGCTTCGCACACCGCCCCGCCGAGCCTTGCACCTCGGCCCACCAAAACCGGCGGGTATCGTCCACTCCCCGCCCGGCAGCGGAGCCCTCGCCATCCCGGCGCGGACCCCTCCGTCATCCCGCACGGCCCCGTCATCCCGCACGGCCCCGTCATCCCGCACGGCCCCGTCATCCCGCACGGCCCCGTCATCCCGCACGGCCCCGTCATCCCGCACGGCCCCGTCATCCCGCACGGCCCCGTCATCCCGCACGGCCCCGTCATCCCGGCGCGTTTTGGCCGGGATCCACGAAACCGGATGGACACGGCCGGTGTGGATCCCGGCCAAAAGCATGCCGGGATGACGGGGACGGGGCGGGGAGCTAGCCGAAGTTGTAGAGCTCGAAGGAGAGGGCCCGGGTGGCGGGGAAGCCTTCCTTGGGGCCTGCGGTCATATCGATTACCGCTCGGGCCTGGTCCGCTACCGGGGTGTCGCTGAGGGCGGCGAGGTAGCGGTGGTGGGCGGTGAGGGATTCGACGGCGACTTCGATGGTGTCGGTGACATCGACCGCGTGACTGCCGTCGGCCACGCCGTAGACGGCGGCCCAGCGCGGGGAGTGGGCGGGCAGGTCCAGATCGGTGTGGATCCACTCGTTGCCAGCGTCGGAGACGGCGTCGAGAGCCGCACGGCCTACGGCGCGGTGATCGGCGCTGTTGGCGTAGCCGCGCGCCCAGACATCACCGAAGTTGAAGAGCACCACCATCTCCGGTCGATGGCGGCGGATGGCCCCGGCGATATCGCGGCGCAATGCGAGGGTCTCCTCGATGCGTCCGTCCGGGTAGCCGAGGAATTCGACCTGGCTGACGCCGACGATCTTGGCGCTGGCCCGCTCCTCATCCTCGCGGAGCGGTCCGGCTTCGGCGGGCGGCAGTCCCGCGATACCCGCCTCACCGCTGGTGACCAGGACATAGCGAATGTCCTTGCCCTGTCGTGTCCATCGCGCGACCGCGGCGGCGGCACCGTACTCGATGTCATCGGGGTGCGCGACGATCACGATGCCGCGCTGCCAGTCCTCGGGAAGCTGCTCCATGACTGAATTCAACACCACCCCGAGCCCGCTCCGCATCGGTCACCCGACCTCCGCCGCCGACCCGGTGCACGCGACAGGTGACCCGCCTCTACAGCGCGGCCAGGACTCCGTCGAACGCGGCTTCGGCGGCCCCGAGGAGTTTCAGATCCGCGCCCAGGCGGGACTTTTCGACGCGGACGCCGCCGAGGGCGCGGCTGACCATGCTGCGGCGACGGACCTCTTCGCCGACCTTGGCGACCGTCGCATCGGGGAGGGCGGTGAACAGATCGCCCAGCACCACCAGTTCGGGGCCGAGAATGTTCACCACATTGACCAGGCCCAGGATGAGCCAGTTGAGGTATTCGGCGAGCCGGGTATCGCAATCGCCCCGCAGGGCACGGAGTTCGGCGACGATCGCACCGCGCGGACTGTGTTCGGGGAGGCCGAGGGCGCGGCAGAGCGCCGCCTCGCCGACCTCGGTCTCCCAGCAGCCCTCGTTGCCGCAGTGGCAGGGGCGGCCGCCGGGCCGCACGATCATATGGCCGATCTCGCCGAGGTAGCCCGCCGATCCCCGCAACAGTGCGCCCTGAGCGATCAGGCCGCCGCCGACTCCGACATCCGCGGAGACGAAGACCGCATCGCTCGCTCCCTTGCCCGCACCGCGCACATGCTCCGCGAGCGCACCGAATTCGGCGTCATTGCCGATCACGACCGGTAACTCCAGCACCGCGCCCAGTCGCTGGCCGAGTGCCACCTCGGTCCAGCGCAGGTTCTCCGAGGTGCGCACCAGGCCGTCCGCGCGGCGCACCACCCCGGGCACCGAAACCCCGGCGGAGAGCGGGCGCAGTCCGAGATCGTCGGCGAGCAGGGCCGCGGATTCGGCGACGTGCGTGATCACCTCATCCGGTTCCCGTTGCCGCCCATGCAGATTCCAGCTGTTGCGCCCGAGCACCTGTCCGCCGAATCCGACCAGCGCGATACCGGCGTGCTCGGCGCGCACATCCACCGCCAGCACCACCGCCGCCTGCGGCTGCGGCAGCACCAGCAGTGACGGTCGCCCGGCTCCGCTGGCCAGGCGGGGGACTCGCTCCTCCACCAGGCCGGCCTCGGCCAAGCCGTCGACCAGCATTTTTATGGTGGATCGGTTGAGCCCCAACGCGATGGCGAGTGCCGCCCGGGTGGTGGGGCCTCCGGTATGCAGCATCCGCAGGAGGCTGGACCGGTTGAAGCGGCGCACCTCGTCCGGGCGGGCGACGGTCATGGACTTAGCAATACCATTGCCGCACCGGGTGACCTTCCTGCGGAGTGCGTGTTCGGGTCACCGGCGCGTGTGTTCGGCCAATTCATCGCTGCACCACCGCCGCTCGGCGCCGGGACAGCGCGTCGACGGTCGCCGCGAGCAGCAGCACCAGACCGGTGACGATGGAGACCACGGCCGCCGGTTGCTGGAGCAGGCCGAGACCGTTGGAGACGACCGCCAGGACCGCACCGCCGATGACGGCGTCGGCCACCCGGCCCCTGCCGCCGAACAGCGAGGTGCCGCCGATGACCGCGGCGCCCACCGCGAACAGCAGGGTGTTGAGTCCGCCCGCCTGCGGGTCGACCGAACCGACCTTGGAGGAGTAGACGATCGCGCCGACCGCCGCACAGGAGGAGCAGATGACGAAAACGCTTGCGCGCAACTGGGTTACGTTGATGCCGGCGCGGCGAGCGGCTTCCGCGTTACCGCCGACGGCATATATGTGCCGGCCGTACCGCGTGCGATTGAGTACGAATGTCCCAGCTACCAACAGTGCCAGCACAATTGGCACCACATACGGGATGCCCGAGATGACGATCAGCTTGCTGGGTGACCGATTGACGGTGAGGCACGCGGTCACCACCGCGGCGAAGATGGTGAGCGCCAATACCTTTGCCACCACCAGCGGCGTCGGCTGGGTGACCAGACCACGCCTGCGACGCAAGGCATGCCCGCCCAATGTGACCGCCGCATAACCTCCGGCCGCCACCACGAACAGCACCCAACTGCCCACCGTGGACAGATTCCCGTTCGCCACCTGATCGAGCACATGCGATGAGCTGATGCCCAGCACCCCGCCCTCACCGATGAGCTGCAGAATCACGCCCTGCCACGCCAGGAACAGCGCCAACGTCACCACGAACGACGGCATCCCGATCTTGGCGATCAGGAATCCGGTGATACAACCGATGGCCGCGCCCACACAGACCGCGAGCAGCATCTCCACCCACGGATTGGCCTTGAACCCGATCACGGTGATCAGCACACCCAGCAGTGACATGGCCACACCCGGCCAAATCCGCAGCAGCGCGGCCAATACCGCCGCCAGCACCAATAACCCGTTGAACAGGAAGAACACCGTCGACCCCATCCCGGTCAACAGATTCCCGTCGTGCACGTAGTGCATGGCCAGCACCGCACCCGCCACTCCGGACGCGGTGCCCGCCGACAGGTCGATCTCCCCGATCAACAGCACATAGACGATGCCGATGGCGATGATCGTCTGCCCCGCACCCTGTGCGAGCAGATTGGCGATGTTGTTGAGCGAGAAGAACACATCCGACATCACCGAGAACAACACCACCAGCGCGACCAGCCCCAGTAGCGCGGGGAGGGAACCGATCTCGCCTCCCCTCAATCGGGCGAGATACTCCCCCACCGCTTCTCGGGTGGATCGTGTGGTGGTGTCGATCCCGAAATCGGTGATCGCGGCGGTGTCGGACTGCTCCGAAACCTTGCTCATATCAATGGCTTTCTCGCTCACAACACCGCTGCTTCCGGACGGGCCAGGCCGAGGTCACCCGAGCGCCCGGCGGTGATCAACTCCACCACCTGGCTGTGCGTGACATCGGCGGTGCGCACCTGGGCGACCATGCGGCCCAGGTAGAGCACGGCGATGCGGTCGGCGACCTCGAAGACATCGGCCAGGTTATGGCTGATCAGTACGACGCCGAGGCCCTGTTCGGCCAGGCGGCGCACCAGATCCAGCACCTGCCGGGTCTGTGCCACGCCGAGCGCCGCGGTGGGTTCGTCCAGTAGAACGAGATTGCTGTTCCACAGCACGGCTTTGGCGATGGCGACGGTCTGACGTTGTCCGCCCGAGAGCGAAGCGACCGGTGTGCGAACGGATTTCACCGTTCGCACCCCCAGCGAGGCGAGTGTCGAGCGCGCCGCCTCCTCCATACTCGCCTCGTCCAGCAGCCAGGGCTTACCGCGTTCGCGGCCGAGGAACATATTGGCCACGATATCGAGATTGTCGGCCAGGGCCAGGTCCTGGTAGACGACCTCGATGCCGAGCGCCGCCGCGTCCTTGGGGCCGTGCAGATGCACGGTCTCACCCCGGAATTTCACTTCTCCGGAGTCCGAAGGATGAATTCCGGCAACGCATTTCACCAATGTGGTCTTACCCGCGCCGTTATCGCCGACCAGCGCGGTGACCTCGCCGGCGGGCACGGTCAGATCCACATCGTGCAGTACGTGCACCGGGCCGAAACTCTTGTTCAGACCGGTGATTTGGAGCAGCGGCTCACTCATCACAACACTTTCTGGCTCGCTACAGCACCGTCAGGAGATGCCGAGTTCGGTGCAGGCGGCCTTGAGATCGCCGCCGCAGATATCGGATGCCTTGACGAAGCCCGCGTCGGTCACCTGCTTGACGTCGGCGCGGGTGATCGTCTGCGGGGTCAGCAGTACGGATTTCACGTCACGCTTTCCCTTGGGATCCTGGCTCACGCCCTGCGCCAGCGCATCCGCTGCGGCGGTATCGCCCTTGGCAAGCGCCGCGGCGAGTTTCGCGGCGGATTCGGCCTCGTCCTTGATGGGCTTGAAGACCGTCATGTACTGATCGCCGCGCAGAACGTTCTTCAGGCCGTCGGCGGTGGCGTCCTGGCCGGTCACCGGCACCTTGCCGTTGAGCCCGTTCTTCTTCAGCACGGTGATGACCGCGCCCGCGAGTCCGTCATTGGCGGCGACCACGCCGTCGACCTTGCCGCCGTTGCCGGTGAGGATCTGCTCGAAGGTGCTGCCGCCCTTCTGATTATCCCAACCGTCGATGGCCTGGCTGCGCACCAGCTTCAGCGCGCCCGAATCATAAAGCGGCTGAAGCGCTTTGAGCTGACCCTGATGGAACAGGGTGGCATTGTTATCGGTCGGCGCGCCCTCGATCTCGATGACCTGCGCGGCGGGCTTGTCCTTGAGCGCGGTGATCAGCGCCTGACCCTGGAGTTCACCGACGCGGACATTGTCGAACGAGACGTAGTAGTCCGAGGATCCGCCGAGATTGAGCCGGTCGTAGTCGATGGTCGGAATACCGGCCCTCTTGGCCTTGGCGGCGACCGCGCTGCCGACCTCGCTGTTGATCGAGGCGACGATGAGCACCTTGACGCCCTTGGCGATCATGCCGTCGGCGAGGGTGGTGAACTTCTGGACATCACCCTGCGCGTTCTGCACATCGGCGTCGAATCCCTGTGCGCGCAGGGCCTGTTGGAGCATGGGTTTGTCGAAGGATTCCCAGCGGGCCGAGGTGGCGGTCTCGGGGAGAATGACCCCGACCGTGCCATTGCCGCCGCCACCCGAGGGCGCGGAGGACGATTCGGTGGTGCTGGTGGAGTTGGATCCGCACGCGGTGAACGTCAGCAGACCCGATAGTGCCACCGCGACAGCGATTGTCCCGGACCGCAGGCGGCGGGAGTGCTGGGGTGTCAGCGTGTTCTTCGTCCTCATCAGGGTGACCCTTTCCAGTGGCGGCCACCGGATTGCGGCCGCCCGGGGATATGTTGTGGGCAACAACATATGCCAAGCGGGTCACCCCGAAGGGACATTTCGCCGAAATCAGGGCAGTAGAACAACCTTTCCACCCGGATGGCCCGCAATCACGGACTCATGCGCCGCCCGGCCTCGCCGAGCGGGTAGGTCGCGGCGATGGCGAGGTCCAACTTTCCGGAAGCGACCAAGGGCAGGAGCTCACGCCATGCCGCATTGCGAATCTCGGTGCCGGGATCGGCGCCGGGACCACCACCGAGCACCTGGAAGCCCTCCTGGAAACCGCGCGCGAAGGCGGCGATGGTGGCAATACGCTGCCGGTCCGCGACCAGCGCGAGCGAAACATCCACGGCCTCATCGGATCCGATGGTGTCTATCGCCACGTCCACGCCCGTGCGATATCGATGGGCCCGAAAGCGTGGCCCGAAAATGGCTGTGGGCCATTCGGAATCATCTCCGAATGGCCCACGAGCGAGGTTCCGATACCGCTACAGCTTGCTCATCGGGGACTTGTTCGAACCCGACACCGCCTTGTACACCAGGTACAGGCCGAAAACCACCAAGCTGATCATGAGGATCGGGAACAGCCCTTTGATCAGCGCGCCGATAATGGCGAGCGCGATCCAGACAACCGCGACTATGCCGATGATCTTCCAAAGCATTCCGTGCCTCCCGTAGTTCCCGAACCGCGATCAGCGCGATCCGTTACTTCGATTCTGCGGGTTCGAGGCCAGAAAATCACCAGGTCAGCGCCGATATCGGGGAAAGTTCAGGGTTGTCCCCGAGGGCGCTATCCGGGCAGGATCACCGTCTTGCCACGCGAACGCGCGGTCCGCAGCTTCGATGCGCGGGCGGCGACCTCGGACAATGGGATCGCCGCGTCGATGCGCACCTTCAGCATACCGGCGGCGGCCATGGCGACCAGGGTGGTGAGGAGTTCATTGCTCGACTTGTTCTGGAAGTTCACCCCGAGCACACCCATCGCCGCGAGCGCGTCCTTGTCGAGGCCGCCGACGGTGCTGACGAGAGTGCCGCCGGTATCGAGCAATCGCGCGACGCGCAGTGCGTCGGCGGGCCCGCTCACCAGATCCAGGACGGCGTCCAGACCCTCCGGGTGTGCGGCGCGGACCTGATCGACGGTATCGCCGAGGGCGCGGTCGACGAGCTCGGTCGCACCGAGCTCACCGAGGTAGTCCGCCATATCCGGACCGGCCGTGGCGATTACGCGGAGCCCGCGCCGCGCGGCGAACTGGACGGCGAACTGGCCGACGCCGCCGGTCGCGCCGTTGATCAGGATCGTCCGGTCATCGGCTCCGCAGGCGGCATCGATGGCGTTGTAGGCCGACATTCCGGCGGTCGGCAGCGCGGCGGCGATATCGAACGGCAGGTCCGCCGGGAGGACGACCGCATAGCTCTTCCCGGAGATGACCGCGTACTCGGCGCAGGCGCCGCGCCCGTGGCGCACGCTCATGAACTGCCCGCACACCCGATCGCCCGGGCGGAAACGGACCACATCCGCACCCACCCGCTCGACGACCCCGGCGGCGTCATTGCCGAGAACCAACGGAAACTGATGCGGCACAAAGTCTTTCAATGCCCCATCGACGACTTTCCAGTCGAAGGGGTTGACCGCCGCCGCCTCGACCCGAACCAGCACCTCATCGGGCCCGGGCTCGGGCATCGGCAGCTCGACCAACTCGGGCTCGGCACCGAAATCGGAGATAGTCACCGCGCGCATGCTGTCCATTGGACCAACGCTAGACGGCAACGCCCGCCAGGGGTCGTGAGGGTCGACGCGACGGCGAAGCTCTCGGCCGAATCGCTCAGGGGTTGGCGCGGAAGCGTTCGTCGGCCAATTCGGTGAGCGCCTGCGCCCAGCCGTCCAGGCGGTCGGCGGCATCGCGCAGATTCACCATGGCCCAGCCGAGATCATCGGCGACGGCGGCACTCTCCGGGACGGCCAGCACGCGCGCGGCGGCCGCGACCATACCCTCGAATTCGACGACGCCACCATCGAGGCGCACCGAAACGGCCCGAACATGCTCTGTCAGTGGCGAATTCTGCGGTCCGAGCACGCCCGCCGCCTGCTCCATCGCGACCACATCGGCGGCCAGCGCATGCAGCGCGGCCGCGCCCGAGGAGGCCGTCTCCAACGTATCGCTCAGGTCCTCGACAGGCAGCCGCCCCGACCGCGCGATCTGCGCACCGAGCCCGTGCAGGGCCCGCTCCGCCCGGACCAGCCGGGCAATCGACGCCCGAGCGGCCGACCGCAACGGCGGCAACTTCCGAGGTGTGAACGCCGCCTGCGGCAGCGGCTCCTTCCGCAACTGCAAATACTTCTTCGCCGTGACCGCGGTGCCGGTCACCAGCGCCACGGCACCGCCACCGACCACGATCACCGCCCAGGCGGGGGCCGAAATGAGCACCAGCCCGACAGTTCCCGCAGTGGTCAACCCACCGGCGGTCCCAAGCCGCAAACTCCGCCGCCGAGCCCGTCGCCGCTTGCGCAGCTCCCGCTCCCGCGGATCAGCCCACTTGCGCACGGCAACCAATGCCTGCTCCCCCACCCCTCGCAAGGTGTCCGGCAGCCGCTGCGCCAACTCCTCCGGCCCAACCCCCGTGGGCGCCAACATCTCCCGAGCCACCCGAGCGGCCCGCCCCCGCTTCGCCCGCCCAGCCGAACTCTCGTTCACCCGCGGCGGCTCCTGAGACCCCTTCGCACCGGCAGCGGCCGACCCGGAAGCGGCTGCGCCATAACCATGTTCGAAGCCCGGCTGCGGATCACGCGCCGCCGCACCACCACGCGTCCGCGGATTCGGTCCGGCCTGGGCGGGCGGCACCCACGCCTCCCGCGGAGTCGACGGCCCGAACTGCGGCGAAGTCGCCTCGGAAGGGCTGGAAGCATGTGCACCGTAGCTGTCGTCCTGCCGATGCGGCGGTGTCGATTCACTGGTGGGAGCCGGGCCGAAGGGAGAAGGGAGGCCGGGAATCGGGGCCGTCTGTTCGGGGCGCGAGCGGCGCAGAAAACGGGCAGGGGAGGTCGCGGGGGTGTTTTGCGCCCGCGATCTCCCCATCGTCGTAATGCCTTTCGCTACCGCTGATCTACTGCTGGGCCGCCTGACCCTTGTTGGTGTTGATCTGCGGCGCGGCCGCGGGGTTCGGGACGGCCTGCTGGTTGTTGCCACCGGCGGGCAGCGCGTCACCGCGCATGGAGGCGCGGATCTGCTCGAGGCGGCTGTGCCCGGCCATCTGGACGCTGGCCTGCTGGACCTCCATCATGCGACCCTGCACCGTGTTCTGGGCCAGCTCGGCAGCGCCGAGGGCATTGGCGTAGCGACGCTCGATCTTCTCGCGCACCGCGTCCAGGCTGGGGGTGGTACCGGGGGCGGACAGGGTGGAGTCCATCTGCTGCAGCGAGGCCGAAACCTGCTCCTGCATCTTGGCCTGCTCCAGCTGGGACAGCAGCTTGGTGCGCTCGGCGACCTTCTGCTGCAGCAGCATGGCGTTCTGCTCGACCGCTTTCTTGGCCTGAGCTGCGGCCTGCAACGACTGGTCGTGCAACACCTTCAGATCCTCCACCGCCTGCTCGGCGGTGACCAGCTGCGCGGCGAAAGCCTCAGCGGCGTTGGTGTATTGGATCGCCTTCTCGGTATCGCCCGCACCGGCGGCCTGATCGGCGAGCATGACCGCCTGGCGCGCATTGGCATTGAGCTTCTCGACCTCGTCGAGCTGACGGTTCAGCTTCATCTCCAGCTGACGCTGGTTGCCGATCACCGACGCCGCCTGCTGCGACAGCGCCTGGTGCTGCCGCTGGGCCTCCTCGATGGCCTGCTGGATCTGCACCTTCGGATCCGCATGCTCCTCGATCTTGGAATCGAAGAGGGCCATCATGTACTTCCAGGCCTTCACGAACGGATTAGCCATCGATTGATCCCGCCTCCATCTGACGTGCCGCGCGCCTTCGCGCGACATAGTGCGCGACCGTCACGCACCCGGTTGTCCCTATCCTCCACTGCGCGGCGACGGACCGGAAAACCCGCACCTGCACGGCGCCTCCGGCACGAAGCCTACAGAGAATTTATCCCTTTCGGCTGCCGCGCACCGTAATCACGTGCGGTACGCACAACCATCACTTGGCCGCGACCAGAACCAAGCGATCCGATTTGGGGGCCGGAATGACGATGCGCGGCCCGAAACCGGCATCCCCGGCTCGCGGCACATCGCCGTCCCCGCCCCGCGGCCGTACCCCGGCACCGGCGGCGGCCAGTGGGGGATTCGCCGTGGCCACAGCCTTTTTGGCGGCGGCCCGATCAGCATCGGCCATGGTCGCGCTGACATCGACGAGCACCTGCGCCAGCGGCACGTCCAGGGCCTGGCAGATGGCGGCCAGCAGCTCGCTCGATGCCTCCTTGCGCCCCCGCTCGACCTCCGACAGGTACCCCAGGCTCACTCGCGCCGAGGTCGAGACCTCACGCAGCGTCCGGCTCTGGGCGACGCGAGCGCGCCGCAGACTCTCCCCGATCGCTTCCCGCAGCAGCGTCATCCCGTTCTCCTCACACTCGTCTCGCCGGACCCAGCGTTTGACTGGACAACGTCCGGCGTCGGCCGCGCGTTCCCGGCCACTTCACCCGCCTCGAATACTCCGGACGAGTTCGGCGACCGCGGCGCGGACCGAGCCCACCCTGATCGTCCACCGGTCGCCCGACAGTTTCAACCGGATGACCTCCGTGCCCTCCGCACCGGCGATGCCGAGGAACACCGTTCCGACCTCGCAGCCGTCCTGCGGATCGGGTCCGGCGACACCGGTGAGCCCGATTCCCCAGTCCGCTCCGCAGGTGGTTCTGGCACCTACCGCCAGCTGTTCGGCGGTGCTCGCGGCGACCGGCCCTTCGATGGCGAGGGTGTCCGCGCTCACACCGGCCAAATCATGCTTGAGCTCGGTGGCGTAAACGATCAGTCCACCCCGCAACACCGCGCTGGCGCCCGGAATTCCCGCGATGGTGGCGGCGAGCAGGCCCGCGGTCAGCGATTCCGCGGTCGCGACGGTTTGACCGGCGGACTTCAGGGCGGCGACCAACTCCCCGGCGGGGACGAGGGCGGTCAGTGGATCGGACACAGCTGTCTCGGAAACGGGCGCGGCCGAGTCGAGATCAGGCGGCACGGCTGCCGCCGGGGGAACCGAACCAGAGCCTGGCCGCCTGCACCACGTAATCCAGACCGGTCACCACCGTGAGCACCACGGCGACATACATCAAGGCCATTCCGGCGCTGGCGAATCCGCCGGAAAGCGGGAGCAAAAGCACAGCAATCGCGACCGATTGCACCAGCGTCTTGAGCTTGCCGCCGCGTCCGGCCGGGATCACACCGCGGCGGACCACCGCCAGGCGCAGCAGGGTCACACCGAGTTCGCGGGCCACGATCACGATCGTCATCCACCAGGGCAGATCGCCCAGCATGGACAGACCGATCAGCGCGGCGCCGATCAGCGCCTTGTCCGCGATCGGATCGGCGAGTTTGCCGAAGTCGGTGACCAGGCCGTATTTCCGGGCCAGCTGACCATCGATGCGATCGGTGATGGCGGCGATACCGAACAGTGCCGCCGCACCCCAGCGCCACTGCGGATCATGGCCGTCGGCGGCGAAGAGCGCGGCCAGGAACAGCGGGACGATCGCGATGCGCAGCACCGTCAGCACATTCGCGATATTCATCAACGGCACCGCCGCGGGCTCGACCGCTGCGGGGGCGGCGGGAGCGAATCCGGGTCGCGGCGGGCCCGCATCACCCCAGCGACCTTCCACCTCATCACGCTGCACGGTCACCAGCGCCCCCACCGGCCGTGAAACCGGCCATGGTTTCCGGACCATTCCGGTATGCGGGGAGGCTGGATGTACGACACACCCCAAGCCTATCGGTACCGGGGCCGACTACTGTGCACCCCATGACAACACGGGCACCCCACAGCGGTTCGGTAGACGGTATGACGGCCACGGCGCCGATCATCCGTCGTGCCCGAACCACTGACGTGCCCCGAATCAAACGCCTCATCGACTTCTACGCCGGCAAGATCCTGCTGGAGAAGAACCTGGTGACGCTGTACGAGGCGATTCAGGAATTCTGGGTCGCCGAGCGCGACGGGGAACTCGTCGGCTGCGGGGCGCTGCATGTGCTGTGGGCGGACCTCGGTGAGATTCGCACGGTCGCCGTACACCCGGATATCAAGGGCACCGGGGCCGGGCATCTGCTGGTGCAGCAGTTGATCAGCGTGGCGCGGGAGTTGTCGCTGAGCCGGGTCTTCGTGCTGACCTTCGAGGTCGAGTTCTTCGCCCGGCACGGATTCGTGGAGATCGAGGGCACGCCCGTCACCGCCGAGGTGTACGCCGAGATGTGCCGCTCCTACGACACCGGTGTCGCCGAATTCCTCGACCTGAGCTACGTGAAGCCCAATACCCTCGGCAATACCCGAATGCTGTTGACACTCTGATCCATTCGAACCGTGAGAAAGCGATAACCGTGCCGATCTTCGCCGTCCACTACACCTACTCCGACGCCACCGTCCCCGGCCGCGACGAGATCCGCCCCGTGCACCGGGAGTACCTGGCCGGGCTCGCCACCGAAGGCACCCTGCTGGCCCGCGGACCGTACCCCGACGGCTCCGGCGCGCTGCTGATCTTCGATGCCGCCGATGCCGACACGGTGGGCAAACTGCTGGCCGCCGATCCGTTCCAGGCGGCGAATCTGGTCGACGAGACCCGCGTGGTGGAGTGGCTGCCGACCGACGGGTTCCCGTCCAAGTAGCCCCTCGGCGCTACCGATCGGCGGGTGCGGGTGTTCGCACCCGCCGACCTGTCTCCGCGACCGCGAGGTCCGCGAACATGCGCTCCGGGGCGCGCGCAATCCGTTCATCCGAATGCTGCCGGGTCCGTGACGCTCGTCGGAGATGATCTCCAAATCGCCTGCGGTGCCGTACATTTCGATTCGAGCGGCCAGCAGGGACGCGCAATCTGCGAATCGTCCTCGACGGCTCGGCAATCGCGCGCTGATCAGTCGGAGACGGCCCGCCAGGTATCGGCCACGATCTCGCCGAGGCCGGAATGCCTCGGCGCCCAACCTAGTTCGGCCAACGCCTTGCCCGGATCACCGATCAACAGGGCGGGCTCGGGAGCCGCGGGGCCGTGGACCCGGCGCACCGGACGCCCGGTCACTCGCTCGACCGCTGTCACCACATCGAGAATGCTTGTCCCGCAACCACTCCCGATAATATACCGAGCACTCGCACCGGGGGCCGGACACCGCTCCACGCACGCGACGAACGCCGCCGCCGCATCGCTGACGTGCAGGTAGTCCCGTACGGCGGTCCCGTCCCCATTGATATGCAATACCGACTCCCCCATCGCGGCCGCGAGCACCCGCGGAATCAATCGTGTCGGCTCCGGATCGGCTCCCCCGGCGACATTCATCAACCGCACCACCACGGCACCGACCAACCCCGCCCGCGCCTGCGCGTCGACCGCGAACTCCGCCGCGAGCTTGCTGCTCGCATACGGATGCGGCGGCGCGTCGGGCGTTTCCTCATCCATCGGCTGCCGCGGCGGCGAGCCGTAAATCGCTCCGGTGGAGGCGAATACGATCCGCGAAACACCCGCGGCCGCCATCGCCTGCAAAACCGCCACCGTCCCACCGACATTCACCCGGAAGAACGGCAGCGGCTCCAGCACCGATTCCCTGGCCCGCCCCAGCCCGGCCAGATGACAGACGACGTCCACACCGGACACCGCGGCGCGCAGCCCCTCCGCATCCGCGATATCGGCCACCCGGACCTCACACGCGCCATCGATCAGGTCGCCCGGCGCGGCACCGGGGCGCACCATCGCGATCGGCTCGTGCCCGGCCGTCCGCAGCGCCCGCACCACGGCCCGCCCCACATAGCCCGCCGCCCCGGTAACCAGCACCTGCATATCCACACTCTCCCAATCGATTGTCGGTGGCGGTGACTAGGGTCCCGGCCATGGAAGCCGCCACGGCCGCTGTCGCCGAGATCGTGCGAGACCTGACCCCGGGTGATGACCTCGAGCGCGAGCACATCGACCGGACCCTGCGCTGGCTCGCCGAATCCGATGACATCTTCCGCAGAATCAAACCAGCCACGCCGCCACGGCATCTGGTCAGCTATGTGGTGCTGGTCGATCCGGACGAGCGCGCGGTACTGCTCGGCCTGCACCGCAAGGCGGGGCTGTGGCTGCCGACCGGCGGGCATGTGGATCCCGGGGAGCATCCGCTGGCGACCGCGCGCCGGGAGACGCTCGAGGAGATCGGCATCGAGGCGGACTTCGGCGTGATCGGTACGGATCCGCTGTTCTTGACCATCACCACCACGATCGGGATCGATGGCGGACATGAGGATGTCTCGCTCTGGTACGTCATCCGAGGCGACCGGCACCGCGAATACACCCTCGATCCAGGCGAATTCACCGATCACCGATGGTTCGCACTGAGCGCTGCCGCGCTACCCGCCACCGATCCGCACTTCGAACGCTTCCGCACCAAAATCACCGCGGCCCTGGTGAGCGCCGATCGGTAGGCGGATCAGCGGGGCGAGATCATCGGGGACAGGCCGAGATCGGATAGCTCGGCGGCGGCTCGGGCGGCGTGGTCGCCGCCCGCCAGGATTCGGCTGCGGGCGGACTGGTAGCGACAGCCCGCGCCCTCGAAGGCGTCCGCGGTGGCGAGCACGCGGTCCGGGTCTCGGGCGCGCAGGGCTTCGGCCCGTTCGACCATGACGGCCGCGATGGGGTTGCCCCGCACGATCGTTCGGGCCTCTGAGATGCGATCCGCGGCGTCCGGAAGGCGTTCGAGGGCGAAGGCTTCGGCACGGAGAGCGAGATACCAGTGCAGCCAGATCGACGGCGCGCCCCGCCATAGCTCGGCGGGAGCGGGGATTACCTGTTCGTAAGCCTCGTCGGTGCGGCCCCGGTGCAGCAGCAGAAGGGTTTCGAAGACGGTCCGATAACCGTGGCAGTGACCCGGCGGGGTGCCGAGGCGGTCGAGTACCGCATGCCATTCGGCGCGGGCGGTTTCGTCGTCGCGCAGGCCGTGGATCATCTCGACTCCGGCCGCCGCCGCACTCAGGTCGGGGGCGGTGGGATTGCCGTCGCGCTGCCAGGCTTCCAGGAAGCGGACGCTGCGGGTCAGGACGTCTTCGACATTGCCCGCCAAGGCATCCGCGACCAGGAGTCGGCCGGTGGCGCGGTGGCCGACTTCGGCGAGCATGGGGTGGTCGGCGAGTCGGCGGGCCCAGCGACGAGCGCCGCGCAGGTCTCCTGCGGCCAGACCGGCTTCGGCGGCTTGGCCCAGGGCTTCGATCAGTTCATGGGTGCCGTCGGGTGCGCCGGGGACGGAGCCCAGGAGTGTGATCCGGCGGCGAGCGGTGGCCGCCGCGGCCACGGCATCGCCGATGCTGCGCTGCGCACCTGTGAGCGCGTCGAGGGCGGCGGATTCGGCGAGTTCGTCGCCGGTGCGGTGAGCCAACTCCACCGCTCGCTCAGCGCACCGAACCACCTCGGGGACAACGGCATTGGCTGCGGAATCCGATTCGGCTGCCGCATCACCGACGCCGCCACTGCCGAAGTCATCGCCGAGCAGTGCATCCGGCGCGCCGAAGGGGTTGGTCAGGGCGGCTGATTCGGCCAGGGCTATCGCAGCTTGGGCCGCGGGGTTGTTCGCGGCGAGCAGGCGCGCCTCGGCGATGAGTCCGATCAATTCCTCCCGGGGCGGGAGGTGTTCGAAGGTGGTCCAGAAGCGGTAGGCCGTGGTGGCGGCGGTGGCCAGGTCGGTGGCCGCGGCCGCGGTGTCTCCGGCTCGGCGGGCGGCTTCGGCGGCGGCGCGGTACAGACGGAACATATTGTCGCCGCTGAGTTGGCAGCCCGCGGCGGCGGCCGCCTGGCGCAGCAGGGTCGCCGATTCGCTCGGATCTACCGCGAGGGCGGCGGCTTGCTCATGGCGCCATTGCGATTCGCCGGTCAGGTGGCGGGTAAAGGTCAGGTCGGCGAAGTAGCGGGCGAGATGATAGGCGTCGGTGCGCCGGTCGGGTTGGTCGCAGACCCAGGCCAGGGCCACTCGCAGGTCGTCGGCCACGGCGTCGAATCGGGGTCGCCAATCCGAACCCGCCGGTGCCCGGTTCGACCCGATCGGTGTCGTATCGGGGGTTCGGAGTCGCCGGTCGAGGGGAGTCAGATCGGCGGCTTCGGTCAGGCACCAGACCAGGTGACGGGAGCGGGCGTCGGCGAGTTCGCCAGCGGCGATGAGCTGTTCCATTCCGTACTGGCGGATGGTCTCCAGAGCACGGTATTCGGTGCCGGTGGGGGTGGGGGTCACGACCAAAAGGCTCTGCTCGACCAGGCGGGCCAAGCCGGTGGCGACCACGCCCTTTTCGGCACCGGTCACCTGCGCGGCGGCTGCGGCGCTGAAGGATTTCATGAAGACCGATACGCGCCGGAGCAGGGCGCGATCCTCGGGGTCGAGCAGGGCATGGCTCCAGTCCAGCGCGGCGCGGACCGAACGGTGCCGGTCATCGGCGCGAGCGCCACCGGCGAGCATGCGGAGTTGGTCGGACAGCCCGGCGGTGAGACCGTCCAGGCCGAGAGTGGTCCAGCGGGCGGCGGCCAGTTCGATGGCCAGGGCCACACCGTCCAGGCGTCGCACGAAGTCGGAGACCTGTTCGCGTAGAGCCTGATTCGGGGGCCAGCCACTCGCGGCGGCGCGGTCCATGAACAGTTCCACGGCGTCGGATTCGCCCTCGCCCGCCAGGGACATCGGCGGAACGGTGTAGACGCGTTCGAATGGCACCATGAGCCGGGCGCGGCTGGTGGCCAGCACCGTCACCCCGGGGCAACTGGCGAGTAATCGTTCGATGAAGGGCGCGACGCCATCTCGCACGTGTTCGCAATTGTCGAGCACCAGGAGCGCCCGACGATCGGCGAGCGCGGCGAGCACCGATTCGTCCATGCCCCGCCCGGGTTGTTCGCCGAGTCCCAGTGCGAGAGCGGCGGTTCCGGCGACCACGCAGATATCGGGGCTGGTGATGGGCACCAGGTCGACGAACCACACGCCGTCCGGGAATTGATCCGAGAGCTCCGCGGCGACGGTCGATGCGAGGCGGGTCTTGCCGACTCCGCCGGGGCCGACCGCGGTCACCTGGCGTTGCGACTTCAGCATTTCGGTGAGTTCGGCGCGCTCCTGTGCGCGGCCGATGAACGAGGTCAGCGGGGTGGGCAGCGCCGGTGCGGGCCGCGGCCGGTCCGGTTGGGCGGAACGGGAGGCGTGCTGGGCCAGCGCCCGCCGGTCCGCGACCTCGAGTTTGCGCAGTAGCGAGGAGACATGACTCTCGACCGTGCGTACCGAGATGAACAGTCGCGCACCGATTTCGGCATTGCTGAGGTGTTCTCCCACCAGGGCCAGTACCTCGGATTCGCGGACCGAGATATCGACTGTCGCCACCATGGCTCCATTCTGCCGCACCCCCGGCCGTCTCAAAACTGTTCGGTCGCTTCTACGGAGCGCGGGTACCGAGAGCACTCAGTGGTGGAATCCGTGGTGAGCACGGATGTGGGTCACCCCCGCCGGCGGCGAAGCTGTAAGCACACCGGGTTCGACCGGGAAACGAAATGAAAAACCACAGATCAGGAGCGGCAATGACCACCACCCAGGGCATTCGGACGGTACTGCACCCGGTCTCGGATCTGGCCACCGCCAAGGCTGTCTACACCGCCCTGCTCGGGGTCGAGCCGCAGACCGACTCCCCCTACTACGTCGGCTTCGAGTCCGAAGGCCAGCACATCGGGCTGGTCCCGGCCGACGGCAAGCAGCAGATGACCGCACCGGTCGCCTACTGGCACGTACCGGATATCGAGGCGAAGGTCGCCGAGATGACCGCCGCCGGAGCCAGCGTGCGGGAAGCCGCCAAGAATGTCGGCGGGGGACGCCTGGTCGCCACGCTCACCGATACCGACGGCAATCTCCTCGGACTCATCCAGGATCGCTGACCTCCGCCTGTCCCCCGCCAACTCTCACGAAAAGGACACTCACATGACCGCCACCAAATCCTCCGTCTCCTTCTCCGCCGAAGAGCGGGCCGCGATGAAAGACCATGCCAAGGAATTGAAGACGACCGCGCGCCGCAACCCCCGCAACGCCAAGGCGGACGGTGAGCAGGACGTGCTGGCCAAGATCGCCGAAATGGCGGAATCCGACCGGATTCTGGGCGAGCGGATCCACGCCATCGTGAAGGCCAATGCACCGGAGCTGACCGCCAAACTCTGGTACGGAATGCCCGCCTACGCCCGCGACGGCAAGATCGTGGTGCACTTCCAGTGCGCCGCGAAGTTCAAATCCCGTTATGCCACACTCGGTTTCAGCGATCCGGCGCAGCTGGACGACGGGACCGTGTGGCCGGTGGCGTTCGCACTGACCTCCCTCACCGCCGAGGATGAGGCGCGCATCGGCGAGTTGGTCAAGAAAGCCGCGGGCTGAGCAGCCGCGGGCCGAGTTCTCACCCCCGGCCGATCCCCACGCACAGCGCAGTGCGCTGATCTGCCAGCCTCTTTGTGACCAGCGAGGCCGCGAAATCCCTGACCATCCCGCATCCCTGAGCGATCATCCGGTCATCGCGAGCGGTCGGCCGCACCGCGGCGGCAGCCGCCGATCGACCGTGCGATTCAATGGGCCTATGCTCCCCACCGACCAGCTGGCCCAGGCAGACCGTCGCCCCGCCGTGATCGACACACCCCTCGGCACCGTCGGATTCGCCGTCACGCTCGGCTCGGACGTGCTACCGGCCGCACCGAATACGGTGTGGCGCTTGGCAAACGGGTCACATCTGCATCGGTGGCAGCATCCGGGTGCGACGGTCGATCTGTTGATCGGCAGCATCGAGGTGCCCGCATGGGACGACGGCGCACCGGTTCCGATGTGGGCGGGTATCTGGCAGGTGCAGGCCCGACGCGGTGTGCCGGGAATGGTCATAGCGGCCGAAATGACCGATCTGCCCGCGGATGCGTACGGCGGGCAGGACTCGGGTGAATGCCTCGCGGCGATCAGCGTCGAGAACGAGCACTTCACCGTATCGATCGGCGGACCGGACTCGGAGCTGCTGGCCCTGCAGGCCGCGGATGCCCGGCTGATGCCCTACAGCTGGGCGCACCAGTTGCCCGCCGATGAAGGCGAAGCCTCGGAATACGGTGTGCGATACGCGGATCCGGCCCGAATCGCCTGGCACCTGCCCGGACTGGCCAGCACCGAAGTGGCACGGCTCTGCATCGCGACCGCCTGGTGCCCCCGCGACGACGATCGTCCGGCCGCCTGGTTCGCGGTCGATATCCCCCTGGACACCGCCTACCACCACCTGACCACCGAACGTGCGGTGGAGCACGAGCGGTAGACCTCCGCAGTGAGTCCTCATAATGAATGGATCATGTTTCAGGACAATACTTTTTGGAGAAAGTGGACCAGATTCCACGCAATACCGCGTTGCCGTCCGGTTGTGGGTATGGTGAGCACGGACCACTGATTCCGGGCGATTGCAATGTCGCCCAATCGATTCAGGGCGGCACATCATGGCACAGCCAGTCTTCAGCATTCTCTCCGCGGCCCATCTGGCCGAACCGTATCTGGCGGAGATGATCGATTCGGTCATCGCGCAGACCACCCCGGACTGGGAGTTGATCGTCGTCGACAACGGGATGTCCGACGAAGTGGTGCGGATTGTCGAACGGTACGCCGATGATCCGCGAATCCGTTCGGCGCGCCGCGAGTTCGACGGACTCGGCGGCGGTGTCGATGCGGCGGCGGCGCTCGCGCACGGCCGGTACTACGCGGTGGTACACGGTGACGACATACTCCTGCCCACCTTCTGCGCGCACACCGGTGAACTGCTCGACGCCAATCCCGGCGTCGATGTCATCGGGGTCGAAGCCTTCGGATTCACCGACGATCATGTGCTGGCGCCGATCGGATACCGCGCGCTCGCCGGGGTGACGCAGGAGCCAGGTTTCGAGCACCGGGTGACCCTCGCCGAGGTCGCCGACGGCCACGTCCTCTACTACACGGCAGCCATACGCGCCCAGGCGTGGAAGATGGGCGGCGGCTACAGCTGCGACACACCGCAGGTCGAGGACCTCGCCATGTTCATCCGCATGCTGGCCGCCGACTGCGATATCCGAGTGCTGCCGGAACATCTCGCGGGATACCGGCTGCACGATCAGGCCCCCTCCCCCGCCGATCGGGAGGTCTACGAGGACAGCGTCGAGCGGGTGTACGAGCTGGCCGGAACCCTCTCGAATGCCCCCGAAGTGCAAGCCGCGGTGGACCGCACGCTGCGCAAGGTCAAATTCGAGCACGCCATGCGCCGAGCCCGCGAATCACTGTTGCGCTCGGACACCGCCACCGCCCGCGCCAATGCCCGACTAGCCCTGCGGCAACGCCGCGCGCTCCGCCCCGCCGTCATCTATGCCGGATTGACCATCGCGCCAGGGATATTGCGCCGCATACATCCGGCCAAGCAGCGCATCAGCGCACTCGTGGCCCGGGTGCGGCCTCAGCACTGACCACCGCCGAACTCGGGGCGCTGCGGAACACCGTTCGAAATAAATAGATAGCACCGCCGAGAACGGCGGTGCTACCGTCATGACAACGAACCGATACGGAAACAGGAAGGTGGAGAACATGTTCGGACGGCTGAACCAGCGGCAACGCTTGATCGTCGGTGCCCGTATGCCTCGCACCCTCCTTTCCGTATCGCTCCTCCGCCAGCGCATTCGCAGCGGTCCCTAGGTCTACCTCTAGACCCCACAGGGCCGCCCTGGCGAATACGCCACGGAGCGGCCCTTTTTCATTGCCAGCCAATCCCTCGTAGCCCAATTGGCAGAGGCGGCGTCCTCAGAAGGCGTCAGTTGTGAGTTCGAATCCCACCGAGGGAACCAACACCTACCAACCCCGCGCGCCTCAGTGCCGAGTGAATGTCGATGAGGACATTCGCGCGGGGACCATATGCCCGTAGCTCAGCAGGATAGAGCGCCTGCCTACGAAGCAGGAGGTCGCAGGTTCAATTCCTGCCGGGCATACCAACTGTCGATGAGACGTGGTGTAACGGAAGCATGGCGAGCTCTGACCTCGCCGGTCCAGGTTCGAATCCTGGCGTCTCAGCGCATGTGCCCGTAGCTCAATCGGAGAGAGCGCCTGCCTTCGAAGCAGGAGGTTGAGGGTTCGAATCCTTCCGGGCACACCACTTTTCGATGAGACGTGGTGTAACCGGCAGCACGGCGAACTTTGGTTTCGTCAGTTCAGGTTCGAACCCTGGCGTCTCAGCCCGGAGTACCGCCCTCGGGCTTCCCGCACGATGCCGAGGGCACGAACACAGGTGCGCCACAGGGTAGATCGTGGCGTTTCGGAGACGGGTCGCGGATCAGTGGATCGGACCTCTCAGTTGAGGACAATTTCTCGTCTTGGCACCGTCCACATCGTAGACATCCCCCGGGGTACACAGTTCGCGGCAGATGAGCGCGGAGGGGTCGACGCAAACCCGGATGCGCGGTCCGTTGTTCCCCTATCGTGGTTGGACAGGAATTCGGCATGGGGAGTTCGCTATGACCGCTGTCGGCAATCAGGAACTATGGTGTCCGGTGCAGCGGTCGGTACATCCGATGCTGGCGTCCATCGAGGCGGCAAGTTTGGCTTGGCTCGACGCATACGAGGTGATGGCGGCCGATCTGCGGGCCGAGTTCCGGGCGGGGTCGCCTGGCGCGTTGGGGTCGTATACCTATCCACGAGGGACGCTCGAGGGGACTCGGTTGGCGTCCGATTTCATCACTTGGCTGTTCGCCTTCGACGATCTTTACTGTGACGCGAACCGGATCGGGAGTGATCCGGTCGAGTTCAGCGCGATCATCGGCGAGATGATCGAGGTGCTCGAGGCACCGGGGGCGGCGGTCCCGGAGTTACCGATCGCGAGGGCGCTGCGAGATCTGCACCGACGGGTTCGGGAGATGGGATCGCCTGTCCAGCAACGACGCTGGACAGATGAGACCGAGAAGTATCTGCTGGCGAAGTTATGGGAGGCGGGGCGGCGGCGGGCCAAATCGCTTCCACCACTCGACTCTTACGTGCATATGCGCCGGCTCGGGGGCGCCAATGTCGCGTGTCTCATGCTGACCGATGTGAGTCTGGGATGTGAGGTTTCGGCCGAGGTGATGTGCGGTCGGGAGATGGCCGAGTTGGTCAAGGCCGCAGCGGATCTCGCCGATCTCGACAATGATCTGCTGTCCTACGCGCGGGAGAGCGGGCCGGGTGAGGAGTTTCCGATCAATGGGGTAGCAGCGGCGAGATTGCACGGGGCTCGAGATATCGCGACGGCCGTCGAATCGGTGTTGACGTACCGGGACGCGCGCATGCGGACACTGCTGGAGATGTCGGCGCACTTCGCGGAGTTGGTGGGCAGTCCAGCCGCCGACTTCAGCCGAGGGGTGTGCGATTGGGTAGGTGGGCATATCGAGTGGATTATGAAGTCCGGTCGGTACTCCCGGGCTTCGCTCGATCTTCGACCGACGGTCACCGAGTAGCGGGCGAAGCCGTGACACGCATACGGAGCCGCCGGGGTTGCAGGGTCGCGGAGCGAGCAGGGCGGGTGTCGGTGCCGGGGAGGATTCGCAGGCGTCGGCCGGCGACGATGGACGCGAGGGTCAGCACCAGCTCGGTCATGGCGAATTCCTCTCCGATGCATTTGCGGGCCCCGTCCGCGAAGGCCAGGAAACCTTCGCGGGCAAGAGGTTTCGTGGCCCAGCGGTCGGGTTCGAAGCGATCGGGTTCGGGATAAAGATCCGGGCGATGCTGAATTGTGAAGGCGCTGTAGAGCACCGTGGTGCCGGCGGTCAGCGGATAACCGCCGAGTTCGGTGTCCTCGCTGACGGTGCGGGTTACGAACCAGACCGGCGGGTAGAGGCGCAGGGTCTCGGTGATGACCCGTCTGGTCAAAGGCAGGTTGGGCAGATCTTCGAACCGAGCGGTCCGTCCGCGCAGGACCGGCTCGACCTCGGCGCGCAGCCGCGATGCGATGACGGGATGTTGATCGAGCAGGCTGAGTGCCCAACTCAGCGCGGTACCGGTGGTTTCGGTACCGGCGACGAAGAAGGTGATCACCTGGTCGCCGATTTCGAGATCGGTGAATCCCCGCCCGGCATCGTCGTGCGCCGCGATCAAGGCCGAGAGCAGATCCCCGTGATCGACACCTTCGCTACGACGAGCGGTGATTATCTCGGCCAGCACGGCGCGCAGGCGAGTGATCGACCGTTCGTAGGCGCGATTACCCGGCGTCGGCAACCTCAGTAGCGGCGCCGGGGTCACCGTACGCATCATCAAAGTCCGCACTACATGGTCCAGGTCGACCAGCAATGGAGTAAGAATCGCCTGCGGCACAGTATGACTGAACAGTGTCGCGGCCGTCACCGACGAGGTGAGCGCGTGCATCTGGGCCTTCACGTCGATCACCGCACCGACGCGCCATGATTGGGTGACCTCGCCGATTCGCCGACTCATCACCGCGGCGTAATCGGCGGTCCGACTCGGATGGAACGCGGGCTGCATCAATCGCCGATGCCGCCGGTGCAGCGCATGCGGGCACGTGACCAAGCCATCGCCGAGCAACTCCCGAACCCGTTCGAGCAGTGGCCCGCCCTTGTCGAACACCCGATCGCGCCGCAGCAACTCCTGTGTCAGATTCGGATCACAGACCGCTACCGCGGTCACCGGCCCCAACCCGATCCGCACGAGATTCCCATGCGCCGGAAGAGAACTCAGAAATCCGAGCGGGTCACGCAGCAACGGAATCATATGCCCCAGCAGTGGCATCCGATGCGGAGCGGCGGCGATCGGCGAGGGGAATGTCATGACAACTCCATGGCGGATTCGACGCACCGACGAAGCGGCATGCCACGTCATAGCCATTATCACGGCCGCCGCACCCGCAACCCACCGGTTCGTTCACAAGCGCCGACGACGGTTAGCATCGCGCGGGTGGGAGTAGCGCGGAAGTCCGGCAGGGGCACGGTACGAGGTGGGAGTCCCGGGGATATTCCGGTGGTGTCGCGCCTGTTGGAGCGGGCGCTGGCCGATGATCCATTGACTCGACGGTTATATCCGACGGAGAGCACACGGCGAGCCCGGCGCAGGTTCGAATCCCAGGCATGGCTGGCTTATTCGCTGAGTGATGGGATCGGAGTCGCGGAGAATGGGGCCGGGGTGGTCGCCGGGTGCGCGCTGTGGTTCGGATCGCATCAGAGTGCGAACTGGACCGTGAGTGACGTCGTGCGCAATTGGCGCTTGAACGGCTGGCGTAATGAGCAACCCACCGTGTACTCACAGATGCGGGCGGCGGCGCAGATCGCCGAACACCATTGGCATTTGAATGTGCTCGGCGTACGAGCCGATATGCGCGGTCGCGGATTCGGACGGGATCTCGTCGAGTCCGGGCTGGCACGGTGTCACGCCGATCGACTGCCCGCGCATCTCGAGACCACGGCGGCCGAGAACGTGCCGTTCTACGAGCAACTCGGGTTCGAGGTCACCAGCGTGCTCGATGAGCCGCTGATCGGCCCGCGGACCTGGCTGATGCGGTATCAGCCGTAGTCGCGCGGGGCCGCGACTCAGTAGTCGGGGTCTTCCGAACCTGAATCCGAAGAGTCCGGGGGTGCGCCCTCGCCGCCCCGAATGGTCCAGAGCAAACCGTCGAGTTCGTCAGGCTTGATGAGGACGTCTCGGGCCTTGGACCCCTCGGAGGGGCCGACCACACCGCGGGTCTCCATCAGGTCCATGAGGCGGCCCGCTTTGGCGAAGCCGACGCGGAGTTTGCGCTGCAGCATCGAGGTGGAACCGAATTGGGAGGTGACGACCAATTCGGTGGCCTGGAGCAGCAGATCGAGATCGTCGCCGATATCGGCGTCGATATCCTTCTTCTCGCCGGACTTGGCGGCCGTAATACCTTCCTGGTATTCGGGTTCGGCCTGGGTCTTGGCGAAATCGACGACGGCTTGGATCTCCTCGTCGGAGATGAACGCGCCCTGCAGACGAGTCGGCTTGCTCGCACCCATGGGCAGGAACAGGCCGTCGCCCATACCGATGAGCTTCTCCGCGCCGGGCTGATCGAGGATGACCCGGGAGTCGGTCAACGAGGAGGTGGCGAAGGCCAATCGGGAGGGAACATTCGTCTTGATCAGGCCGGTGACGACATCCACCGACGGGCGCTGGGTGGCCAGCACCAGGTGAATGCCCGCGGCACGGGCCTTCTGGGTGATGCGGACAATGGCGTCCTCCACATCGCGGGGCGCGGTCATCATGAGGTCGGCGAGCTCGTCGACGATGGCGAGGATGTACGGATACGGCCGGTAGACGCGTTCGCTGCCCAGCGGGGTGGTGATCTGCCCGGACTTGACCTTGCGGTTGAAATCGTCGATATGGCGAACCTTGTTGGCCTGCATATCCTGATACCGCTGCTCCATCTCCTCCACCAGCCAGGCCAGCGCGGCGGCGGCCTTCTTCGGCTGGGTGATGATGGGCGTGATCAGATGCGGAATGCCTTCGTAGGGCGTGAGTTCCACCATCTTGGGGTCGATGAGGATCATCCGGACCTCATCGGGCGTGGCACGGTGCAGCAGCGAAATCAGCATCGAGTTTACGAAACTCGACTTACCGGAGCCGGTGGAGCCCGCCACCAGCAGGTGCGGCATCTTCGCCAGATTCGCCGACAGATACTCACCCTCGATGTTCTTACCGAGGCCGATCACCAACGGATGGTGGTCATTTCGGGTCGACGGAGCCTTGAGCACATCGGCCAGTCGCACCAATTCCCGGTCGGCATTGGGTACCTCGATACCCACCGCCGACTTGCCCGGAATAGGCGCGAGCAGTCGCACATTCTCGGTCGCCACCGCGTACGCGATATTGCGGGCCAGCGCGGTGATCTTCTCGACCTTCACACCGGGGCCGAGCTCCACCTCGTAGCGGGTGACGGTCGGACCGCGCACGAAACCCGTCACGGCGGCATCGATTTTGAACTGGACCAGCACCTCGGTGATGGCCTCGATCATGGATTCGTTCGCGGCGCTGCGCTTCTTGGGCGGTTCGCCATCGGTGAGCAGCGACAGCGGCGGCAGGTTGTAATCGCCGTCCACCTCGCGCTCGGTGACGAACTCCAACTGCTGCGGCGGCGGAGGCGGCGGGGTCTGATCGACGACCTTGGGCGGAGCCTTGCGCGGCTTGGCCTTCGGCTTCTCCTCGACCGCGATCTCCTTGGCATCCTGCAACGGCGGCTCACCCATGACCTCGGTGACCGCGTCGGAGCCGCCGAACTCATCGGGCGGATAGTTCTCCGACGGACTGCGGCCGCGACGCCGCGACTTCACGCCCTCGTGGCGCGGGAAGCCGTCCTCGTCATAGTTGGCGGGATCGTAGAGGCCGGGTTCATCGGAGTAGCGCTCGTATTCGTCGCCGCGACTACCGGTGCCGAAGAGCTCACGCAGCGCGTCCGGCACCTCACGCACCGTGGTGCCGGTGAGCAGCAACAGCCCGAAGGCACTGGCCAGCAACAGCAGTGGAACCGCCAACCAGGCGCTCAAACCGTCACGCAGCGGACCGCCCATGACATAGCCGACGAAACCCGCGGCATGCGCGCGACCGTGCGCATCGGTCGGCGCACCCGCCGCCAGATGCCACAAGCCCAAAACCGGTAATCCGGTGAGCAGGCCGCCCAGCACCAGCCGCGGCCGAATCTCCGGATGCGCCTCGGTGCGCATGAGAATCACCGCGATACCGATGGTCACGAACGGCAGTGCCGCCGAAGCCGACCCGGAGATCGCGCGAATCGCGGTATCCACCGCGCGCCCGACCGGCCCGCCCGCGGACAACCACACCGCCGCCGCGATGACGATGCCGAAACCCACCAGCCCCAGCGCGATACCGTCGCGCCGATGTCCGTGCTCGATCTCCCCCGCCCGGCTCAGTGCCCGGGTGCTCGCGCCGAGGCCGCGCGCCAGCATGTTCCAGCCACTGCTCACACCCCGGGTGACCACCGCCAACGGCGCGGTATCGGACCTGCGGCGCGGAGCTGGCCGCCGGGCGGGCGCGGCTCGTTTCTGGCTTCGAACACGACCGGCGCTAGCGGTCCGACCGCCCGCGGCGGTACGCGGAGTACGCGCCCGGGACCGTGCAGGAGTCTGTCCCCGCGTCGATCCCGCTCGCGAACGTGACGTTGCGGCACCGCGGGACTTACCTGGCATGACCCCCAGGCTAGCCGTAAACGCCCCACCCGGACCATCCGCAACACTCGACCCACCCACAACAACCGTGTGGGATAGGCAACGTCAATCGCCGCTTCGGCCCCCGGCCAGCGCCCGCATCCCATGCTCCCGCACCCACAACCGGGAATCGCGAACATGCACTCCGGGCGGGAAGCTACGGCGTGTCGCCGCCCTGAGCGCACGCTCGCGAGGCGCCACTCGCGCGCACAAGGTTGCCGAGACATTGCCTACCACTGCATCACACCACGGGCTTCTGCCGATCACAGAAATTACCGTCCGGCGCGTGATCGTTTCATGATCAGCGGTCCCGTTGCCGCTCGGTCTGGGATCTCAGTCCCAGGTAGCGGGATTTCAGACGCTGCGATCGAGGGCGTACACGGCCTCCACATCGGCGGGTTCACCGGTCGCCTCCAGCCGCACGGCATTTCGGCCGAAGGCGTGAAAGAGCAGTTCGGACGGTTTCCCCGCCAGGACCACGGTGCGGTCGCCTTTTTGATGCGCAATGGTGCGCCGGCCGTCCGGCGTCGCGAGCGCGACGGTAACCGATGATTTGCGATATGCCATGCGCGCCAAGCCTGTCAGCACTTTCCAGAGCTTGTCCTCATCGGAGGCGGCGAGTTCGCGGGGCTCCCAACCGGGTTCGGCACGGCGCACGTCCTCGTGATGGACGTACATTTCGGTGAGGTTCATCAGCGAGTCGACCGGGCGCAGGAACCACGGCGGACCGCCCGCGATCTTGGCGAGCAGCTCCGGGAAGGGGCGGGCGGCCACCTTGTGCTGGACCCGCTCGAGGTAGGGGGCGAAGGGTTTCAGCATGATGCCGGGGGCGGCGTCCGGGCGAGATTCGCGAACTATCAAGTGCGCGGCCAGGTCTCGCACCGTCCACGTACCGCACAGGGTGGGCGCGTCCGGACCGGCGGCGGTCATGGTCCGCACCAGGGCCTGGCGTTCGCGTTGGGCCATACTCATACAGGCAACCCTAACCTGATATGCAACGCGATGCATCATGCCGATGCACAGGTCACAGGCTCCACGCCCGCGCGGCGTGCCCCCAATTCCGGGGGCTTCGGGATCACATGATCGTGTCGGTTCGATAGCGCCTCAATTGCTGCACGGCCCGGCCCGTTAAGCCAACCACCCGGTCTGCCATAAGGTCGCCCCTTGATCATGAACGCGGCAATGAGAGACGACCTCGGGCGCGGCGCCGGGATGCGCCGCCGCCGAGTCGGTTCCGGGTTGGCGTCGGCGAATCCGGGTCGGTAGCTTGATCACTCGATCCATAGGGGAATGGATCCTCCGCATAAGAAGGGCAACACCTTGAAAAAGATCGTCAGTGGCGCCGCCGTGATGGTCGCGGCCGTCGGCTCCCTGCTGGTGGGCACCGCGGCTCCGGCTGGGGCCTATACCGACAACTTCGGCGCGATCGCGCTGTCGCCGTCGACCGGCCGGATCGGCTACTCCTACGACTACTCCGATCGCGATTCCGCGAAGGACGGCGCGATGCAGTCGTGCACCTTCGATGACTGCCGGGTCGTGGCCAGCTTCGCGAACGGTTGCGGAGCGGTTGCCTACTCACGTCGCGCCGGGCTCTACACCTATGGTGCGGCCTACTCGCGCTCCACCGCGCGCACCCAGGCACTGAATCGGAACAGCTCCGACGCCACCATCATTCACTGGAATTGCACCACGGGCTACGAGCTCTAATTCCGTTCAGGGGAGAAAATTCGTTGAAGCACAGCATCTTCCGCGCCACCGCCGCCGTGGCGGTGGCCGCCGCCGCGTTCGGTCTGGTCGCCTGCAGCAGCAGTGAGACCAAGTCGGACAGCCCGGCCACCACCACCAGCGCGGCCGCGGCCGACAACAAGTTCCAGGGCACCACCGACGACACCAAGGAGACCGGAGCGCCGCCGTCCACCACTCCGGTGCCCGATCTGCCCAAGCCGACCGTCGCCGAGCTGAACGACAAGCTCACCAAGGCCTTCGACCCGTCCATCGACGCCAAGACCAAGATCGCCTGGATCGAGAACGCCGGCCAGGATCCGCAACTGGTCGCCAAGCTGGTCGACGCCGCCAAGAAGAACGACGTCAAGGTCGAGATCACCAATGTCCCCGATCCGGTGGACGGCAAGGTCAAGGCCGACGCCAAGGTCACCATCGGCGGCTCCCCCGTGGACAAGGCCACCGTCTCCTTCGTCGCCGACGGCACCGAATGGAAGGTCGACCACGCCTTCGCATGCAGCATCGTCAAGGCCGCCAAGCTCGATTCGGCCGCCTGCCAGGACAATTAGTAGCGGTTCGCGGTTCCGCCCCGACAGCTGGACTGTCGGGGCGGTTTTGTTCGTAGCGCGAGGATTGCCGTAGCCCGGATCGCCGACATGTCCGAATTCAATGTTTAAATGCGCATATTTCAATGTAGGTATGTGAGGCTGGCACGAAAAAGAACCCGGCAGCTCCTGCTACCGGGTTCTCTTACGTTGTGGCGCTTACCTTTTCGGCTCAGACACCCATGACCGTCGGGACGATCATCGGACGGCGGCGGTACTTGTCCGCCACCCACTTGCCGACCACGCGGCGCACGCTCTGCGCAATGCGATGGGTGTCGGTGACACCCTCGCTGGCCAGTCGGCGCAGCTCCGCCTCGACGAGTTCGTGCGCGTCGACGAGCGCGTCCGGATCATCGGAGAAGCCACGACCGGTGACCTCCGGTGCGCTGACCGCCTTTCCGGTGGTGGAGTCGACGGCGACGGTGATGGAGATGAAGCCACCCTCCCCCAGCACCAGACGATCCGACAGCGTCGATTCGCCGACATCGCCGACCGAGAGACCGTCGACATACACCTGACCGACCGGAACCCGTCCGGTGATGGTGGCGATACCGTCGACCAGATCCACCACGACACCGTTCTCGGCGAGCATGACGCGCTCCTCCGGGACACCGGTGGCCACCGCGAGCGCGGCATTGGCGCGCAGATGCCGCCATTCACCGTGCACCGGCATCGCATTGGTGGGCCGCACCGCGTTGTACAGGTACAGCAGCTCACCGGCCGAAGCATGTCCGGAGACATGGACCTTGGCGTTCTGCTGGGTGATGACGGTCGCGCCGATCCGGGTCAGCCCGTTCACGACGGTGAACACGGCGTTCTCATTACCCGGAATCAGCGAGGAGGCCAGCACCACGAGATCGTCGGGGCGGATATTGATCTGCCGGTGATCGCCGCGCGCCATCCGGGACAGCGCCGAGAGCGGCTCACCCTGCGAACCGGTCGAAATCAGCACCAGCTTGTGCACCGGCAGATTCGCCGCCTGATCGATATCGACGACCAGACCGTCCGGCACCTCCAGGTAGCCGAGATCCTGCGCGATCTGCATATTGCGAACCATCGAGCGGCCGACGAAGCAGATGCGGCGGTCATAGCGCTGGGCCACCTCCACCACCTGCTGGATGCGGTGCACGTGAGAGGCGAAGGAGGCCACGATGACTCGGCCCTTGGCCTTGCCGATCACATTGTCCAGCACCGGGCCGATCTCACGCTCGGGCGTGACGAAGCCGGGGACCTCGGCATTGGTGGAGTCCACCAGGAATAGGTCCACACCCTCGTCACCGAGGCGGGAGAAGCCCGCGAGGTCGGTGAGGCGACCGTCCAGGGGCAGCTGATCCAGCTTGATATCGCCGGTGTGCAACACCATTCCGGCGGGCGTGCGCACCGCCACGGCGAGGGCGTCCGGAATCGAGTGGTTGACCGCGAAGTATTCGCAGTCGAACGAACCGTGCTGGGTGCGCTGGCCCTCGGTGACCTCGATCAGCTTGGGCTGCAAGCGGTGTTCACGGCACTTGGCCGCCACCAGCGCGAGGGTGAACTTCGCGCTGATCACCGGAATGTCGCGGCGCAGGCGCAGCAGGAACGGCACCGCACCGATGTGATCCTCATGCCCGTGCGTGAGGATGACGGCCTCGACATCCTCGATGCGGTCCTCGATGGGGCCGAAATCGGGCAGGATCAGGTCGACGCCGGGCTGCTGGTCCTCGGGGAACAGCACACCGCAGTCGATGATGAGCAACTTGCCGTTGTACTCGAAAACGGTCATGTTGCGGCCGATTTCGCCGATGCCGCCGAGCGCGAATACGCGTAGGCCGCCCTTGGCGAGCTTCGGCGGCGGGTTCAGCTTCTGCCGCTCGACCCGCGGCTGCGCGGTGGTCTCGGAGCGGTCGTTGCGGCCGCCACCCTGACGCGAACGCCCGCCGGGCTTGCGATTGCGCTCACCCTGGCGCGAACGCGGGGCGGACTCGTCCTGCCGGGCCCGAGCGGGCGCGGCGGATTCGGTCTGCACCGGTGCGGTCTCGGCCTTGGCCGGTGCGGCCTCGGCGGCGCCATTGCGCGCACCGCGCGCAGTGCCATTGCGGCCCCGCGCGCGAGTCTCCTGCGGCGCGGCGCTTTCGGCGGCACGCACCGCCGGAGCGGCACTCGGCTCGGCGGCCTTGGGCGCGGCCTTCGGCTGTGCGGCAACGGTTTCCGGCACCGGGGCCGGGGCTCCCGCCGCGCGGGAGGCGGTACGACGCGGGCGACGTCCCTCGGGGCTGCTCATGCAAGCACCCCCGCGGCTCGCAGATCAACCGCGAGTTCCGCGAGCTGCTCGCTGGTGGGCATGATTTGTGGCAAACGTGGCTCCCCTGTTTCGACCCCGAGCAGCCGCAGGGCGCCCTTGGTCATGGCGACGCCGCCCAATCGGGACATGGCCCGGTTGAGCGGAATCATGCTGACATTGATTTCACGAGCCCGCCGCACGTCACCGGCCGCATAAGCGGTGGCGAGCGCGCGCAGACGATCGGGCACCAGATGCCCGATGACGCTGATGAATCCGGTGGCACCGACGGACAACCAGGGCAGGTTGAGGCCGTCGTCGCCGGAGTAGAAGGACAGGCCGGTCTCGGCGATCAGCTCAGCGCCCGCGTTCAGGTCGCCCTTGGCGTCCTTCACCGCGACGATGCGCGGGTGCTCGGCGAGCCGTCGAATGGTGTCCGATGCGATGGCCACGACCGAGCGCGGCGGAATGTCGTACAGCGTCACGGGCAGATCGGTGCTGTCCGCGACGGCGGTGAAGTGCGCGATCAGCCCGTCCTGGGTGGGACGCGAGTAGTACGGGGTGACGACGAGTAGCCCGTGCGCGCCCGCGCGTTGCGCGTTGCGTGCCAGCTCGATGCTGTGGGCGGTGTCGTAGGTGCCCGCGCCCGCGATGACGGTGGCGCGATCACCGACGGCGTCGACGACGGCGTGCAGCAGATCGAACTTCTCGGACTCGGTGGTGGTGGGCGATTCGCCGGTGGTTCCGGAGATCGCGAGCAGGTCGACACCGCCGTCGACCAGACGGGCGGCGAGGGCCACCCCGGCATCGACATCGAGCTTGCCTTCGGCGGTAAAGGGGGTCACCATCGCGACACCGACTGTGCCGGACGCGCGCAGCTCGATTCGCGTTGATTCACCGTTCGTCATAGCCAGAAGGCTACCCGGTCATCGAAACACCTTTTGCATCGTTATACCTGAACCGGCCCGGCGGCGACGGTGATTCGCGTCGCCCACCCTTGCGTGACGTCAAAAGTTTCCTTGCGTGACACCATTTGTGACAGCACACTGGTGTCATGAATCTCGATAAGTACACCGCTCAGCTGCGCGAGAACCTCATCGCGGCCGCCGCGCTCGGCGATGAGAAGACACAGTCCACCGCCGCCGCGTTGGCGGCGGCCACCGAGAGTTCGGCCCGCCTCGTTCTGCTCGCGGCGCTCTCGGAGTTGGCGGGTGAGGTGAGCGCGGCGGTCGGCGATCGCACCGTGCGCGTCTCGGTCGACGGCACCGACGCGCATGTCGACGTCCGCAAAGCCGCGACCGCGGAAGAAGAGGAGCATCAGCCCACCTTCGAGGAGATGACCGGCGATATCAGCCGCGTCACCCTGCGCCTGGTCGAACAGATCAAGTCCCGGGCCGAGGAGGCCGCGGCGCAGAGCGGCCAATCGCTGAACTCGTGGATGGCCACCGCCGTGCAGGGCGCACTGCGCGATCAGATGAAGAAGGGCGGCCCGGGCCGCTGGGATATGCCGCCGCGCGAGCCGAAGAACCCCGAGAGCTGAGCCCACCCCCGTCGCCCCAGCGCGAGCCACTTACCCCGTCACCCCGGCGCGAGCCCCCACCCCGTCATCCCGGCGTGCTCTTGGCCGGGATCCACGTCCTCAGTCGGTGACGCTGACTTTCCCGTCGGTATCTATCTCGGTGCGGCGGTCGTGATCGGGGGCGTAGGCGAGGACCGTGGCGAGCACGCTGCGGCCCAGGGGGAGGACTCGCACGGTCACCGACCCGGCATTGGCGGCGTCCAATTCCCTTGTGGCCGCGTCGATCACCCGTCTGCGCACCCATTCGGGAACCCCGGCGAAACCGCCGTCGTCCAGGAGAACAACCTCCACGCCGCGCGTGCGCGCGCCCCGTGCGGCACCACTGAGCTCATCGGTGACCAGCTGCGGTGCGCGTAATCCGTCGCGGAGTTCGGCCTCGAGCAGGCGGCACTCTTCCCGTTCCGCGGCAGTCAGTTCCGCGCCATCGGCGATGCGCTCCAGTATCGGCCGCGCCACCCGATCCAATCGGGAGAGCTGGCGAGTGCGCTCGCTGTCGGCGGCGGCCATGGTGGCTTCGGCGGCGGCGCGAATCATGGCGTCCTCGCGCAGGAGTAACAGTGAACGCTGCATTGGCCGCATGACCGCGGCGAATACCGAGATCGCCGCCACGGTGCCGATCGGTACGAGAGTGCCTACGACGGTGCGTGATTCGAGTTGCGCACCGAGCCCGGCCAGCAGGATCACGACCGCGACCGCGACCACACCCGCCCACGCCAGTCGCGCGCGCCCACGTAAAACCAAGACGGTCAATACATATGAGGCCGCGAACGCCGACCACACCGATTGATGCCCGCGATCCGACGACGGCATCATGATGGTCAGCGCGGTGGCCAGTGGTCCGGACGCGGCGGCGTAGAGCGCGACCGGCAAGGGCAGCGGATCCACCGGCATGACGATGACCAGCGCACCCGCGCTGAGAATCACCACCATGCCGAGAAGTGCTGCCCACTGCGGTGATTCACCGAAATTGCGCAGCATGTACAGCCCGATGGTGGCTTCCAGGATGAGCAGGAACAGCCATGCCGTGCGCCCGCGCAGGCCGAGCAGATCGCGAAGTCCGAAGCGCGCGTCCAATTCGGCCACGTGGTAGTCAGCGGGAACCATCGCCACCCCACACCAGTGTCACGGTGGTGCCCTCCCCCGGCTGCGACTCCACGAAGGCCGAGCCGCCGGCCAGTTGGCGCATGCGTCCGAGAATGCTCATCGAGATGCCGAGGCGGTCGGCGGAGACCCTGGCGAGGTCGAAACCCGCTCCGTCATCGGTGAATACGATGCGGATACTGCCCGCGCTGACGGTCGCGGTGACAATGCGCCGCACCTCGCGCCCGGGCATCTGGGCGTGGCGCAGGCTATTGCGCACCGCCTCGGTGAGCGCGGCGGCAATGGTGCTGGCGGAGTGCACCGGCATGCGCAGATCGTCGTAGCCGGGCCAGGTGCGGGTGGCGAAGCGGATACCCGGATTCACCTCGTGCACGGCGGAGCGCAGGAACAGCACCGCCGATCGAGCGTCGAGCAGATCGGGATCGCGGTCGCCGCCTCGGCATTCGTCGAGTTGTTCCAGGGTTCGTTCGGCTTGTCGGCGGAGCACGGAGGACTGGGTCCCCGCGCGTGAGGCCTCCAAAAGCGTGGAGAGCACGGCATCGTGGATGAGCGCGGCGAAGCGCGCGCGTTCGCGGTCCCGGCCCTGTGCGGCGGCAGCGGCGGCCGCACGGCGACTGGCGATGGCGGATTCGCGGTCCACTCGGGCCGCGGCACCGGTGGCCGCGGTGCCGCACCAGACGAACAGCGCCGCCAATCCCGCTGCGCGCAGGAAGTTTTCGACCACGCCCAGGGAGGTGACGGTGCTGACCGTATATACCGAGGCCAGCGCCGCCGAGGTGGAGGCGATGAGCAGATAGGTGACGGCCCAGCGCGCGGGCCAGGCCAGGACGCCCGCTGTCACCGCCAATGCAGTGACCCGGTACGGCCATACCGTGCTGGCATCCACCGAATGCACATCCAGCGCGAAGGGAATGGTGGCGAACGCGCCGAGGAAACTCAGTGCGGCACAACCGGACACAATGCGAATCGCACGCGGTCCCGCCAGCGCCGAGACCACCGCGAGCACCGGATACCAGCCGAAGGCCAGCACCACGGCGGTGATCGTCCACCAGGTCGCGGCGACCCGCCCCTGTTCGGCGATCTCGGGCAGCTCCATACCGCCGACAATGATTCCGGCGACACCGACGGAGATACCGAGCCGCCGCATGATCCGGTCGTACGCGGCGGTGGCCGGATCCTCCTGCGCCACGGTCAGCCCGCCCCGCACCCGCTGTATGAAACCGGTGAGCGCGGACATCGAAGGCGTCGCGGGCGGAGAATCCAGCGTGCCCGACGCGGTCATGCGCGCGGGTGCCGCTCGGGAACGGGTAGCCAGCCGTCCTCGACGGCCCGCTTGTAGAGATCGGTTTTGGTCGGAGCCGGACGGCCGGCATCGGCATACTTCTGCCGAATGCGGCCCAGATAGTCATTGACGGTCTGTTCGGACAGCCCGGTCATGCGCGCCACCCGGGAGGCCTTCTCACCGGATGCGTACAGCTGGAGAACCTGCTGCTGGCGCGGGCTCAATCCGACATTGGACAGCTGTGGATCACCGTCGATGGCGGCGGCCCAGTCGGTGGTCACCACCTGTTCGCCCTGGGCGGCGCGGCGCACCGCGGCCACCACGGTCGGCACATCCTCGGATTTGCGGACCACGCCCAGCACACCGGCGCGGGCGGCCTCGCGCACCAGGAACGGATTGTCGGCGCCGGTGAACACCAGCACCTCGGCCCCGTGGTCGCGCAGGGCTCGCACATTGTCATCCGGTGAGGATCCGTCGGCCAGCCGCAGATCCAATACCACCAAGTCCAAACGCGGGTTCGCCGACAACAACTCGGCCACCGTGCCCGCGGTGATCACCAACTCCAGATCGGCCTCCGGGGCGAGCATGGCAGCCAGCCCGATCGCCACCGATTCATGATCCTCGACCAGCCCGATACGGCGTATCCCCGATTCCTGCGCCTCCACGGCCGACCCTCACCTCTTCCCACAACCGAATATTCGTATGAAGTATGACGGCAACACCACCGGATTCGTCAGCCACCAGAATTCGGGGGGAAAACCCGTGCACCGCTTTGTAGGGTTCGAGTGAGAATCGCGAGCGCGTGAAGGGACCGGGGAGATGCCGAACGAAGTGCTGCTGGACGACTTCGAGGACACCGAAAAGTGGGAGCTGGCGGGGGCGGGTGCGAACAAAGCGCATGTGACGACGTTCGCCGAGGGTGCGCCGATCAAGGATCCGGGGGTTTACGCCGACGGTGCGCCGGGCGCGGATCGGCGGGCACTGGCCCTGCTGGTGCGTGGCGCCATCGAGGGGCATGAGATCGAGCTGGTCGTCAAGGCCGGGCAAGCGTTCACCCTCCCGGGTGAGATCTCCGGGGTGGATCTGTATGTGCGGTCGCCGCATGCCGCGATCTGGGTGTACGGGTTCATCGCCGGGGCCGGGCAGGACAGTGCCGAGGTATTGCTGGGCCGGGTCACCGCGAACGGTGAATGGCAGCGCATCGGAGCGGAATTGGCCGAGGTGCTGACCGGGGCGGAATTGCTCGGCTTGAAGATCCGGCTCGTCGAGGTGGTCAAGGAGGCGGGTGAGGTCATGATCTTGCTGGATGATTTGACCGTACGCTCATCGGTATGAGCGAGAGATCAGAACTATCGGGCTCCGGGCGGGGAACCGCGTGGGCACTGTCGGCATTACTATTCGGGGCGGCGACAATGCATTTCGCTACGCCGAAGTTCTACGACGCCTTGATTCCGCCGCAATTGCCGGGCTCCGCGCGGGCATACACGCTGGGATCGGGCGTCGCCGAGTACGCGGTGGCCGCGGCTGTCGCGGTACCACGAACTCGACGGCTCGGCGGACTGCTGGCCATGCTGTTGTTCATCGCAGTTTTTCCCGGCAACCTGAAGATGGCCCAGGATTGGGTGCGCAGCAATAAGTCGATGCCCTTGAAGGCAGGGGCCATTCTTCGTCTGCCGCTGCAGATTCCGGTCATTCTGCTGGCACGGAAGGTCTATCGACAGGCGGTGTGAGCCTGCGGTCAGCGACGGGTGATCGCCTCGAATACCTTGGGGTCGACCAGGGTCGAGGTGTCACCCAGTTCGCGGCCCTCGGCCACATCGCGCAGCAGGCGGCGCATGATCTTGCCCGAACGAGTTTTGGGGAGTTCGGGAACGATATGAATTTCGCGGGGCCGGGCGATGGGTGAGATCTCCCGGGAGACTTCGGCTTTCAGATCCTTGATGAGAGTGTCGCCGGTGTTGTCCCCGTCGCCGGTGAGGATCACGAAGGCGACAATGCCCTGGCCGGTGGTCTCATCCGAGGCGCCGACCACCGCGGCTTCGGCGACACCGGAGTGCCCGACCAGCGCGGACTCGACCTCGGCGGTGGAGATGCGGTGGCCCGAGACGTTCATGACGTCATCGACCCGGCCCAGCACCCACAGGTCGCCCTCGGTGTCGAGTTTGGCGCCGTCACCGGCGAAGTACCAGCCCTGCTCGGCGTACCGAGCCCAATAGGTTTCCCGATACCGGTCGCTGTCACCCCAGATACCACGCAGCATCGAAGGCCACGGCTGATCCAACACCAGATACCCGTTGGCCTCGGTCTCCCCGAGCACGACGGGCTTGCCTTCCTCGTCCACGACCGTGGCCGAGATCCCCGGCAGCGGGGTCATCGCCGCACCCGGCTTGGCCGCGGTCACACCCGGGAGCGGGGAGATCATGATCGAGCCGGTCTCGGTCTGCCACCAGGTATCCACGATCGGAGTCCTGTTCGCCCCGATCGTTTCCCGATACCAGCGCCACGCCTCGGGATTGATCGGCTCACCCACACTGCCCAGCAGGCGCAGGCTCGACAAATCGTGAGCCTGGGGAATCTCCTTGCCCCACTTCATGAATGTGCGCACCAGCGTCGGGGCGGTGTAGTAGATGCTCACCCCGTACTTCTCGATGATCTGCCAATGCCGGTGCTCGTCAGGGAAATTCGGGGTGCCCTCGTACACGACCTGGGTCGCGCGGTTCGACAGCGGCCCGTACACGATGTACGAATGCCCGGTCACCCAGCCGATATCGGCGGTGCACCAGTACACATCGGTCCCGGGCTTGTGGTCGAACACGTAATTGTGGGTGTACGAGGTCTGAGTCAGATAGCCACCCGAGGTATGCAGAATGCCCTTGGGCTTACCCGTGGTGCCGGAGGTGTACAGGATGAACAGCGGATGCTCGGCATCGAACGCCTCGGCTTCATGCTCGGGCGAGGCGTTCGCCACCGTCTCATGCCACCAGAGGTCACGCCCTTCCCGCATGGACGTCTCGACACCCGTGCGATTCACCACGAGCACATGTTCGACACTCGAATCCGGCTGCCCCGCAAGCGCTTCGTCCACGGCCTCCTTCAGCGGTGCCGCACTCCCCCGCCGCCACTGCCCATCGGTGGTCACCACCAGCCGCGCCCGGGCGTCCTCGATCCGCTGCCCCAATGCCCCCGCCGAGAATCCGGCGAACACCACCGAGTGCACCAGTCCGAGCCGTGCGCACGCCAGCATGGTGACAATCGCCTCGGGCACCATCGGCATGTAGATGGCGACCCGGTCGCCGGCGCGAAGCCCCAGAGCGGTGAATTGATTTGCCGCTCTGGAGACTTCGGCCAGCAGGTCGGCATAGGTGATAGCGCGGGTATCACCCGGTTCGCCGACCCAATGAATGGCGACCTGGTCGCCGTGGCCGTCAAGGACGTGCCGATCGACGCAGTTGTAGGCGACATTCAGCTTGCCGCCGACGAACCATTTCGCGAAAGGCGCGTCCTCCCAGTCGAGTACGCGCGTCCACGGCTGCGCCCAGTGCAGCCGCCGCGCCTGTTCTGCCCAGAAACCCTCGCGGTCCGCCGCCGCCCGATCGTAGAGGGACGCAGTGGCATTGGCGTTCGCCGCGAACTCCGGGCTGGGCGGGTAGCTCAGCTGGTCGATGGGGTCGCGATCGATCGTGCTCGTCATTGCGATGTTCTCCAGTCGAAAGGGGCGGTTGGGGTTTACCAGGCAGGTGCGCTCAGTGCGCGATGGCCTTCTCGGCTCCGACGCCGG
Organism: Nocardia sp. NBC_01503; assembly: GCF_036327755.1. Lineage (NCBI taxonomy): Bacteria > Bacillati > Actinomycetota > Actinomycetes > Mycobacteriales > Nocardiaceae > Nocardia > Nocardia sp. NBC_01503. Next base: position 5,045,371 of record NZ_CP109596.1, on the reverse strand, counting down.
TGAGGGCGCGCACCTCCATCTCGGCGGCCTTGGCCGGATCCTCGTTATCACGGCCCAGGTAGGTGCCGACAATGCCGAGGACGAAGGCCAGCGGAATGGAGACGATGCCCGGATTGGACAGCGGGAACCAGGCGAAGTCCCGACTCGGGATCATGGCGGTCTTCGAGCCGGAGACGGCCGGGGAGAGGACGATCAGCACAATCGTGGAGATCAGGCCGCCGTACATGCTGAACAGCGCCCCGGTGGTATTGAAGCGCTTCCAGAACAGCGAGTAGATGATGGTCGGCAGATTCGCCGCGGCGGCCACCGCGAAGGCCAGCGCCACCAGGAACGCGATGTTCTGGCCATTGGCGAGAATGCCGAGGCCGATGGCGAGCAGGCCGATCACCACGGCGGTGATCCGGGAGACCCGAACCTGTTCCGCCTCACCGGCTTTGCCGCGCTTGATCACTCCGGCATAGATGTCGTGCGCGAACGATGCCGATGCGGTGATGGTCAGACCCGCCACCACGGCCAGAATGGTCGCGAACGCCACCGCCGAGATAATGCCGAGCAGCAGCACACCACCGAGTTCGAAGGCCAGCAGCGGAGCCGCCGAATTCTGGCCACCGGCGGCGGCGAGAATCCTGTCCGGTCCGACGATCGCGGCGGCGCCGTAGCCCAGAATCAGGGTGAAGACGTAGAACGCGCCGATCAGGCCGATGGCCCAAACCACCGAGCGCCGAGCCTCTTTGGCGGTGGGCACGGTGTAGAAGCGCATGAGCACATGCGGCAGACCGGCGGTGCCGAGCACCAGGGCCAGGCCGAGCGAGACGAAGTTCAGTTTGGAGGTCGCACTGCCGCCGTACTGTGCGCCGGGAGCCAGCACATCGCGGTGCGCCACGGCCTTATTGGCGGATTCGGAGACATGCTGCTGCGCCGAGCCGAGGATCTCGGACAGGTTGAAGCCGAATTTGCCCAGCACCATCACGGTCATGACCGCGGCGCCGGTGATCAGCAGGACGGCCTTGATGATCTGCACCCAGGTGGTGCCCTTCATACCGCCGATGAGTACGTACACGATCATGAGCAGGCCGACGACCGCGATGACCACGGATTGCCCGGCGCGACTGTCGATATCGAGCAGCAGCGCGACCAGGCCGCCCGCGCCCGCCATCTGCGCGAGCAGGTAGAACAGCGAGACGGTCAGTGTGGACAGTGCCGCCGCGGTACGCACCGGGCCCTGCCTGAGCCGGAAGCTCAGCACATCGGCCATGGTGAATTTTCCGGTGTTCCTGAGCATTTCGGCGACCAGCAGCAGTGCGACCAGCCATGCCACCAGGAAGCCGATGGAGTACAGGAAGCCGTCGTAGCCGTAGACGGCGATGGCGCCCGCGATACCGAGGAAGCTGGCGGCCGAGAGATAGTCGCCCGCGATGGCGATGCCGTTCTGCGGGCCGGAGAAACCGCGACCGCCGGTGAAGAAGTCCGAGGCGCTGGAAGTATTGCGGCTGGCGCGGATGACCACCACCATGGTGACCGCGACGAACACCGCGAAGATGGCGATATTGGCGGCCGGATTACCGACCGTGGTGGCGCTGGCGAGGAGGTTCACGCCTGTCCCCCTTCCAGTTCGGCGCGCAGTGCGGCGGCCCGGGGATCGAGTTCGCGCCCGGCGAAGCGCACGTACAGCGCGGTGATCACGAAGGTGGAGACGAACTGCCCCGCGCCCAGGATCAATCCGACATTGATATTGCCGATCACCTTGTGCGCCATGAAGTCGTGCGCGTACGCACCGAGCAGCACGTAGACCACATACCAGGCCAGGAAGAGCGCGGTCATGGGGAAGACGAAGCGGCGCAGCCGATTACGCAGTTCTTGGAATTGCGGACTGGCTTGTGCGGCGACGAAGTCCGCGGCGGTCGGCGTGCGCGGGGGCGCGTCCAGACCGAATTCGGTACTGCTCATCGGATTCCTAGCGTGTGATGTGGCTAACTGTCACGACGCTAACGAGATCGGGACCCGGGCAGAATGGTGTGGGCTGGGTCACTCGGTGAAGGTGCCCGGTTCTGCGGTGAACGGTCGATCGGATGCGACGAACGGTCACCCCGAGCGCAGGCCGCGTTCGCGATCCGCGCCCATACCGAGAGGTTCGGGGGCGTGCATGCGGACGAAGATATTCGCGATCTCGGCGGCGGATTGGCGGCGGGTCAGGCGGCTCACCAGGATCATCGCCGCGAAGGCGATGGGCACGCTGACGGCGGCCGGATAGCTGAGCAGAGCCGAGAGCCAGCCCGCGGCGAGTGCCTGCGAGACGCCGCCGGAGACCGAGACGGCGGTGGCGGCGCCGGACAGCAGGCCGCCGACGATCAGGCCGACTGCCGCACCGGCGGCGGTGAGTCCGCGCCACCAGATGCCGAGCACCAGCAGGGGACACATTGTCGAGGCGGCCACCGCGAAGGCCAGGCCCACGGCGCGCGAAAGATCAAGGGAGACAACGGTCAATGCCAGCAGCAGCGGGACAGCGCCGGCGACGATCGCGGCCAGCCGGAAGTCGCGAATCCGGCCCCGCAGCAGATCGGTGCCGACCACGCCCGCGATGCTGACCAGCAGGCCCGACGAGGTGGACAGGAATGCGGCCACCGCACCCGCGGCGACCAGGGCGGCGAGCAGCTGGCCGGGCAGCCCCGACAGCACCGCGCCGGGCAGCAGCAGCACCGCCGCGTCCGAGGCCCCTTCGTCCGGTAGCCGCGCGGCATACAACCTGGCCAGCACGCCGATCAGCACCGGGAACAGATAGAAGAATCCGACCATCGCGATCACGGAAAGCGCTGTGCTGCGGGCTTTCCGGCCATCGGGATTGGTGTAGAAGCGCACCAGCACATGCGGTAGGCCCAGGGTGCCCAGGAAGGTCGCGATAATCAGCGAATACACCTGGTACATCGGATGCGGGCCGCCGAGTCCGCCGCCCGGGAGCAGCCAGTCGGCATCGGTGGCGGCGGTCAGCCGCGGGGCTCCCGAATCGCCCTCGTGGCGCAGGAAATACGCGAGCAGCACCAGTCCCGGAATCGCGATGGCGGTGAGCTTGAGCCAATACTGGAACGCCTGTACGAAGGTGATCGACCGCATGCCGCCGCCCGCCACCGTGCCGATCACTATGAGGCCCACCGCGACCGCGCCCACCCAGTCCGGAACACCGAGCAGGATTCGCAGGGTGAGGCCCGCGCCCTGAAATTGCGGAATCATGTACACCCCGCAAATCACCACTACGACAAGGGCTGTCAGTTTGCGCACCCCGCGCGAGCCCAATCGGAACTCCACGAAATCGGGCATGGTGTACGCGCCCGAACGGCGCAGTGGCGCGGCCACGAACAGCAGCAGGCCGAGGTATCCGGCGGTGAATCCGACCGGATACCAGAGCGCATCGGCTCCGTACTTGGCGATGAGTCCGGCGACACCGAGATATGAAGCGGCGGAGAGATATTCACCCGAGACCGCGGCGGCATTCCAGCGCGGGCCGACCGATCGCGAGGCCACCAGGAAGTCCGAGGTGGTGCGCGCCAATCGTACCCCGTAGCTGCCGATGGCGACGCTGGCGCAGGCCGCGAGCAGCAGCGCCGCCACCGTAATCCACGATCCCGGCTGCGAATCCACCTCAGTCCCCGGTCAATTCGCCGAAGTCCTGTTCATTGCGCTCGGCCAGCCGTACGTAGACCAGCCCGGCCGCGAACAGCAATGGATATACCGCCACACCCAGCAACGCCCAGGACACCCGCACCCCCAGCAGCTCGGCGGACCCCAGCGGACCCAGTGCGAAGAGCAGGGGCAGCGCACCCAGCACGCCCACGACCACGAGCCCCACCCGCACCGCCAGCCCGAACTGCGCTCGAATCAGCCCGCCGATCATGGCCGCACCCACCTCGGTCTGCTCGGCCACTTCCACCCGAGTGCGCACCAGCCGCGCACCCCGCCGCTCCGCCAGCACCACGCGCTCCCGGCTCGGCCGCTGCGGGTTGGTCATCGCGCGGTCCGATGCTGACGCGGAGTGTGAATCAGCCGCTGCTTCAGATCGCGCACCTGACGGCGGCTCACCGGCAGCTCCACCGCCGCGGCACTGCCCTCGGCGCGCAGGCAGACGACCGTGCCGGTGCCGACCGTCCGCAGCCCGGTCACCAGGCGCAGCGCCACCAGATACGACCGGTGCACCCTGACGAATCCCGCCTCCTCCCAGCGCGATTCCAGCTCCGACAGTGGAATGCGCACCAGATGCGAGCCGGAATCGGTGTGCAGGCGCGAATAGTCCCCGTCCGCTTCGACCCAACTCACCGAGGCCCGATTCACCAGCGTCGTCGCCCCGCCCAGCTCGACCGGTATCACCTCGTGCGGATCGATCTCCAGCACCGGCCGCGGCTGCGCCTTCCCCGCGGCGATGCGCCGCACCGCCTCGGCCAGCCGGGCCTCCCGCAACGGCTTGAGCAGATAGTCCACCGCCCCGAGATCGAATGCGGAGACCGCGCGATCGTCATGCGCGGTCACGAAAACCACCGCGGGCGGCCGCGCGAACTCGGAGAGAATCCCCGCCAATTCGAGGCCGTCCAAGCCGGGCATATTGATATCCAGGAAGACCGCGTCCACCGCATGTGCCCGCAGCAGCCGCAATGCGCTGGTGGCATCCCCGGCCGAATGAATCTCACCGATACCGGGCTGTGCCCGCAGCAGAAAGACGAGCTCGTCCAGGGCGGGCCGCTCATCGTCCACGGCGAGCACGCGGAGCGCGGCGTCGGCCGAGTCAGTGGTCCTGGTCACAGTCGGAACATCCTAATCCCGACATATTCACCTCGTGTGGGCGGTGGCGAGAAGCAGCCTTACCTCTCGTTCTTCCCCTCCAACGCGAGAACGAGAAGTACCGGGCGCTCGCCACCGTCACTCATCTATTCCTTCGGCCCACCTCTTACCTGTTGTCGGTCGAAAGCTTTTCTCGCACAGTAAGTTCCATGACCGTCCGGTTTCTACCGTTTTCCTGCCCAATCACGGTCGTTTCCCGCCTCTTACGGCAGCCTGCGCCCGGGCCCGGCTACTTGTAATCTTCCGGCGGTGCGTGACATGGGCCGTGAGATCGACGCGGAATACCTGACCGAGACCTTCTCGACCGACGAGGACGATCCCGCCGCATCGTGGCATGAGTACCTGCATCAGCGGCAGGGATCGGTTCGACTCGGTTTCGGCGCGGACTTCCGCTCGGACGCCTATGCCCGGAACGTCGGCCGATTCCAGGTCGTCAGGTTCACTTCCGGCACACTCGACTACCGGCGCGCACCGCGCGATGTGCGCAGCGACGGGGACAACAGCTACCGCCTGCTGATCCCGCTGCGCGGCCGATTCCGGTTCGAACAGGGCGATTCCAGGGAAATCGCCGGCCCGGGCAACGCCTGCTTCTTCCATTGGGGACGCCCATTTTGGATGACGCATACAGACACGATCAGCGCAATAATCATGACCGTTCCCGAGAAGTCGATCGATTCCGCCCGCGCGGCGAATGCCTCGCTCATCCTGGATGACAAGCGCCCCCTGATACGCGCCCTGGAGGCACAGGTCCGCATGCTCGTCGAGGCCGAGGGCTGGACGGCAGCGGATTTCAGCGTCGCGTACTCCAGCGCGCTCACCCTGCTCGACGGTGCGCTGAATCCGGCCCCCGCCATCGGATCCGGCAGTCGCGCGCTGGATGTCGAGCGCGCACGCCGCCTGATCGAGCAGCACGCGCACGATCCCCGGGTGACACCGGCGGCCATCGCCGCGATGCTGGGCATCGGCGAGCGAACGTTGTACAAGGTTCTGAAAAGCGCCGGAGACCCCTCGCCGGGCGTACTACTGCGCACGATTCGCGTCGAGCGCGCCCACCGGCGATTGTCCGTCGCACTGCCCGTCGATATGGACAGAATCGCCTTCGAAGAGGGATTCCCCAGTACCCGCCGGTTCCGCGAAGCCTATCGAGAACACTACGGGCGGACCCCGGCCCAAATGCGCGAACACCTATTGGGTCAGGCCCCGAGGCGATGCCGGTCCACGGACCACCCGGCGCGATGACCCGGCGATGTCACGCGCGCACGCCCGGGCGGAATTTGGGGACGCGCATACTGACCTTGGTGCCCGCGCCGGGGGCGGTCTCCACGACGAGACCGTAGTCGTTGCCGAAGGCCGCACGCAGGCGGTCATCCACATTGGCCATCCCCACGTGGGCGGATTCTGCTGTGCCGGTGGTGGTTTCGATGGCGTCGAGGGCTCCGGAGCGCAGAATTCCGGGATCCATGCCGACGCCGTCGTCTTCGACGCTGATGACACAGTCCGCGCCCGCGTCCACGGCGATGATGCTGACGGTGCCGAGGCCGGGTTGGCCGGCCAGGCCGTGCCGAACCGCGTTCTCCACCAACGGTTGCAGAGCCAGGAAAGGGAGAACGACGGTGAGCACCTCGGGGGCGATTTGCAGGCGCACCCGCAGCGCGTCACCGAAGCGGGCGCGCTCCAGGGCGAGGTACCGATCGATATTGCTCAATTCGTCTGCCAGCGAGGTGAATTCACCGGCGGTGCGAAACGAGTAGCGAGTGAAGTCGGCGAAATCCAGGATCAGTTCCCGCGCCCGATCCGGATCGGTGCGCACGAACGACCCGATGGTATTGAGCGCGTTGTAGATGAAATGCGGACTGATCTGCGCCCGCAAGGCCCGCACCTCGGCCCGATCCAATCGCGCTCGCGAGGCATCCAGCTCCGCCAATTCGATATGGCCGCACGCGTATCGGGCGACCTCGGCGACCGCGCCGAGCATTCCCGGACCGGGCTTCCCGCGCGTCACCGCACCGAAGGCCCCGACCATCCCGCTGTGCTCGCTCGTCAGCGGTTGCGCCAGCAGTGTGTACCCGTCCGCGCAGGAGACCAGCACCGACCGCTCCCCAGCGATCGCGCGATTCGCGGCCTCCCCGAATGCTTCGGCGAGTTCGGCGTGCGCACCGTCCCAGGCCAGCAGCGCGCCCTCGGCATCGGCGATCCCGAGCGCCTCGGCACCCATGAGCGCACGCAGATAGGGTGCGGCCTGTTCGGCGGATTCCTCGGTGAGCCCGCGCCGCAACGGTTTCGCCGCCAGCGCCGCCGTCTGCAAAGCCGCGTGCACGGCCCGTTCCGCGGGTGTGGTCACCGACCGCCGCGTGCGCGGCCAGGCGAACAGCGCCCCCGCGATGAGCGCCCCGGCGATCACCACGGCGACCGCGGTGGCACTCACGGCATGAGCTGCGCGGCCAGCGTCGCGCCCAATTCCCAGCAGCGCTCCACGTCCTGCTTGCTCGGCGGCCCCGAAACGATCACGGCCGCACCGGCTTTCTCCCACCCGAGCCCGGTGGCAATACCCTCCACCCCGCGCTCGGCCCCCTCGGTCCCCTGATTGCCGTGCATATACATCGCGTACGGCCGCCCCCGCGTCGAGTCCAGACATGGGTAGTAGAAGGTGTCGAACGCATGCTTCAAAGCCCCGGACATGTACCCGAGATTCGCGGGCGTCCCGAGCAGATACCCATCCGCCTCGAGCACATCACTCGCGGTCACCGCGAGCGCCGCCCGCCGCACCAACTCCACACCCTGAATCTCGGGATCGGTCGCCCCGGCCACCACCGCCTCGAACATCTCCTGCATATGCGGTGACGGCGTGTGATGAATCAGCAGCAGCTTCGGCACAGTTGCGAGCCTAGTGGCGTGCCCGGTCCTGGACCGGGAGGGATCCGGCGACCACGCCGATCACCAGGATGAAGGCGATCAGCGCGCAGCCGGTTCGGGTGAAATGGAATAGTTCCCAGCGGCGCAGGATATCGGCATAATCGCTGGGCGGAGTGCCCACGGCCCAGCGCTTGATGTCCTGATTGATCGGCACGTTCCCGAAGCGGGTCACCAGGAACGAGATGAATGTCAGGGCCGAGGCGGTCGCCGCGACCCATCGCGGCCAACCCTTCGACCGCACCGCCAGGACCAGCGTGCTCAGCACGGCCAGACCCATCAGTGACTGCATCACCGGGCCGTTGACCCGCATGAGCGCGGTATGGAAGGTGAACCGAACATCAAGGGGCACTTCGCGAAACGCGTACAGCACGTTCACCGCGCCGTATCCGAAGGCCCCGGCCAGCAGACCGGGGAACAGCAGTGCCGCGGCCCGGACGGATTTCGACAACATAGGAACTCCCCTCACAATATCGCAACACCGAGTTGCGATAGACTCAGTGTGCCCGCCCGCCGTCAATATCGCAACAAGGAGTTGCAATGAGTGCTGCCGCGCCCCTCGGACGAGGACCGAAAGTCCGCGCCGCCGTACTCGCCGCCGCCGTCGACGAATTGAGCGAGCACGGATACGCCGCGTTCACCGTCGACAACGTGGCCCAGCGCACCGGAGTGCACAAGACCACCATCTATCGGCGCTGGTCCGATCGGGACGCCCTGATCGCCGACGCACTGGCCGACAGCGTCGCCGCGGAAATCCCCGTCCCCGATACCGGTTCGATCGACGACGATCTGAATACGTTGGCGCGCAGCCTGGTTGCCTGGATCAGCAGCCCATCGGGCCGCGCGGTCCTCTCGGTCATGGTGGCCGACACCGCGGGGCAGCCGTCACCACCTGTCTCGGCCCGGCATGTCTTCCGCGACCGCATCCGCACAGCGCTGCCGGTGGTGACACGTGCGATCGAGCGCGGTGAACTCCCCCCGGGTACCGACCCCGCCGAGTTGATCAAAACGCTGGTGGCGCCCATCTATTTCCGGGTGCTGATCACCGGCGAGACAGTGGACGATCGCACCGCCGCGGCCGCGGCGGCCGTCGCCGTCACAGCGGCACGCGCCGGTCTGTTCACCTGAGCGCGCAAACGACAAGGGCCGGTATCGCGGAATTCGCGATACCGGCCCCGCCCGGATCAACCGTGATTACGCCCCGCCCGGATCAACCGTGATTACTTGGCGGTCTCCCGCTTGGGCAGCTTCCAGCCCGGGCGCGGGAAGTGGCAGGTATAGCCCTCGGGGTAGCGCAGCAGGTAGTCCTGATGCTCGGGCTCGGCCTCCCAGAAGGTGCTGGCCGGGGTCACCTCGGTGACCACCTTGCCGGGCCACAGGCCCGAGGCGTCGACGTCGGCGATGGTGTCCAGTGCGACCTGCTTCTGCTCGTCGTCGAGGTAGAAGATGGCGGAGCGGTAGCTGTCGCCGATGTCATTGCCCTGGCGGTTCTTGGTGGTCGGGTCGTGGATCTGGAAGAGGAATTCCAGCAGGGCGCGGTAGTCGGTCCGCTCGGGGTCGTAGACGATCTCCACGGCCTCCGCATGTCCGGGATGGTTGCGGTAGGTGGGGTTGTCGTTGCGGCCGCCGGTGTAGCCGACGCGGGTGGAGAGCACTCCGGGTTGCCTGCGGATCAGATCCTCCATGCCCCAGAAGCATCCGCCCGCCAGAATCGCCTTGCGCGTGTCGGTCACGCCTCCTCCTTCGTGAAGAGAGTCTTGTACTGCCCGTACCCTTCGGCCTCGAGATCATCGAGGTGGATGAAGCGCAGGGCCGCCGAGTTGATGCAGTATCGCAGTCCGCCCCGATCGCGCGGTCCGTCGGTGAATACATGTCCGAGATGGCTGTCACCGTGGGCGGAGCGCACCTCTGTGCGAATCATCAGATGACTGATATCGCGCTTCTCGAACACATTCGACTTCTCGATCGGCTTGGTGAAACTGGGCCACCCCGATCCGGACTCGAACTTGTCCGTCGAGGCGAACAGCGGCTCACCCGAGACGACATCGACGTAGATTCCGGGCTCGTGGTTGTCCCAGTACTCGCCGGTGAACGCCCGCTCAGTCCCGTTCTCCTGCGTGACGTGGTACTGCTCGGGTGAGAGCGCCGCCACCGCCGCCGGATTCCGGTTGTATTCCTGTGTCACATGACCTCCTCAGTTCGGCCACACGTACAACCGGTGGCCCGGGCCGGAAGTTCCCACCCCCGGCCGGGCGTCACACTTCGTTCATAAAACGCCGCGTTCATAAAATGCCGCGTTCATAAAATGCCGCGTTCATTATTCGCCGTGCGGGCGGCGAGTGGCTACCTCCGCTGGTGGCGGCGGAGCTGGGTGGCGGCGATCGAGGCGATCAGCGACACCGCGGCGATGGTCGCGAAGGCGAATTGATATCCGGAGACCGGCGACCACGCGGATGCCGTTGCGCGGGAGAGGATTACGGCTACCGCCGCCACGCCCACCGCGCCGCCGACGCGTTGCAGGATATTGACGAAGGCGGCGGCGTCGGCGAGTTGGTCCGGGCGCACCGCGGCGTAGGCGGCCGAGACCAAGGGCATTCCCGCCAGCGCGGTGGCGACACCGGCCGCGAACAGGAGTAGCTGTACCAGAACGGGATTCGCGTCGGCCGCGAGGAAGGCGAACGGTAGCAGGGTCAGGGCCACGGCCAGGTTGCCGAAGATGGCGATCAGACCACCGCCGAAGCGATCGGCCAGGCGGCCACCCAGCGGGAGGGTGATGACACCGCCCGCACCGAAGGCGATCAGGCGCACGCCGGTCTCGACCAGGCCCGCACCATGCAGGACCTGGAAGTACAGCGGCAGCAGGACCATGACGCCGAACATCGATGCTCCGGCGAAGAAGCTGGCGGTGTTGGCGGCGGCGAAGACCCTATTGGTGAACATGCGCACGTCCAGGAGTGGCCGGGTGCTCGAGACGGTTCGGGCGACGAAGCCGACCAGGGCTACCAGGCCGAGGACCACCGGAAGCCAGACGGAAAGAGAAGTGGCGGAGCCGGTTTCGCCGATCTCGGACAGGCCGTAGACGACCGCGGAGACGCCGCCGCCCGCCAGGATCAGGCCGAGGAAGTCCAGCGATTGGGTTGGCGCACCGGGCTTCAGCGGCAGGTAGCGCAGACCGAGGGCAAAACCTATGAGGCCCAACGGGATATTGATCAGGAACAGCCACTGCCAGCTCCAATGCGCCAGCATGAGACCGCCGATGGTCGGGCCGATGGCGGGTGCGCCGACCACGGCGATACCGACCACGCCCATGACCCGACCCATGCGCTTCGGTCCGGCGGCCTGGCCGAGGATGGTTTGACCGGCGGGAATCATGACTCCGGCGGCCAGGCCCTGTAGCACGCGCAGGGCGATGAGCCAGCCCGCGGATCCGGCCAGGGCGCAGAGGCCCGAGGTGATGGTGAAGGCGAGCATGGCGCCGAGCCATAGTCGTCCGACACCGAGCCTGCGGCCGAGCCAGCCGCAGACGGTGAGCGAAACACCAAGGGCCAGCAGGTATCCGCTGGCCACCCATTGAATGGTGGCGAGCGAGGCGTGCAGGTCCGCGCCGATGGTGTGCAGCCCGATATTCACCAGTGAGGTGTCGAGCATGCCCATGATCGCGCCGAAGACGACGACACCGGCGGTGCGCCAGACATGCGCGGGGATCTTGTCCGAATCAGGGGTATCGGGCGGGCGAGAGGTTGTGGGGGCGGTGATATCCGGGCGCGTCTGCGGCATCGGACGACTCCTTCGAATGTGCTTGAGCTTCCCAATTGCAGACTTTAACAATGATTGAGCAACTCAACAATAGATATAATCCACGGGTGACCGAGAGCCGCGAGTACCACCCCAAGGGCCTGCTCCGCTATCCGACCTACGCGCTCGGCAAGCTGCACAAGGCCATGCACGCCGAACTGGGGACCTCGCTACGCGAGCACTGGGTGCTCACCTACCTCTCGGAGTTCAGCGAGATCACCCAGCAGGAGATGGCCGACGCGCTGGGCATCGATCGCAGTGAAGTGGTGCGGCTGGTCGACAGCCTGGAGAAAGCGGGCCTGGTCACCCGCACCCGCGATCCCGAGGACCGGCGCAAATACCGCTTGGCCATCACCAACGCGGGCCGCAAACTGCGCGATGAGACCAACGCCCAGATCGCCGTCGCCACCGATGCCCTGCTGTTCCGGCTCACCCCGGCCGAACGCGCTACGCTGCACCGGCTTTCACTCAAGGCGCTCGGTTACGACGTGAACGAGCTCTGAGCTCGCGCCCACGACCTGCCCGCATGCGCGCCCGATGGTTCCCCCGGGCGACTACCGTGGGCAGGTGCCTTCTCGACCACGACTACCGCGACTACCGCAGCTCACGCCTCCCCTGGACGCGCATCGCGGCTATTCGCAGCACGAGATTCTCGCCGAGCTGCGCCGGCTGATCCTGGAGGGCAATCTGCCGCCGGGCACCGGCATGCCGCTGGGTGAACTGGCGCGGCAGTTCGACGTGAGCGCCATCCCGGTGCGCGAATCCCTGCAAACCCTGATCGGTGAGGGTCTGGTCGAGCATCGGCCGAATCTCGGCTATCAGGTGACGCTGCTGACCGCCGAGGAGCTGCGCGAGCTGTATGTGGTCCGCGAGAGTCTGGAGGCGGCCGCGCTGGCCGCGGCCGTCCCGCGCGCGACCGCAGCGGATCATGGGCTGGCGCGCGAGACCCATGCCCGGCTCGAGCGCGCCATTCTCACCGAGAACGCGCTCGCCTATCACCGCGAGACCCGCAATTTCCATCTCGCCCTGGTGCGCCCGTCGGGGATGCCGCGCGTGGTGCACATGCTCGAGTACGCCTGGAATATCACCGAACCGGTGCAGCCGATGGTGCACGCCAGCACCGCCGATCGCGTGGTGCTGCACGCCGATCACAGCAAGCAGCTCGCGGCCTTCCTGGCTCGCGACGCGGACGCACTGTTACTGGCCACCGGAGCGCACCATGAGCGCTTGAACGGAGTACTGTCACGACTGCCCACCGATACCGGACTTTTTGCCGAATCAGCAGGTCAGAAAGATATATAGTTCCGGCAATATCCGGGCAACACCGGCTCGATAGCGTCGCGCACACCCTTGTTCCCGAAGGTCGGGACCCGATGAGATCGGATGTGCGACATGCCCGAAACCGTTGCGCCGCCGTCCACGAGTGCGCCCACCGACGCGCCGCACTCGGCAGCGACCAACGAGCCGCACGCGGCAGCGACCGACAAGCCGCACGCGGCAGCGACCGACGCGCCGGACTACGACCCCCGGCTGGTCAATGAAGACCTCGCCCCGCTGAAGAAGCAGACCTGGGGCACGTACAACATCTTCGCGTTCTGGATGTCCGATGTGCACAGCGTCGGCGGCTATGTCACCGCGGGCAGCCTCTTCGCGCTCGGTCTGCACAGCTGGCAGGTGCTGATCGCGCTGGTCGTCGGCATCACCATCGTGTACGGGCTGTGCAATCTGGTGGCCAAGCCCAGTCAGGTGACGGGCGTGCCGTATCCGGTCATGTGCCGCAGCGCCTTCGGCGTGCTGGGCGCGAATGTGCCCGCCATTATTCGCGGTCTGATCGCGGTGGCCTGGTACGGGATTCAGACCTTCCTGGCCTCGGCGGCCCTGGATGTGGTGCTGATCAAGCTGTTTCCGGGCCTCGCGCCGTACGCGGTGGTCGGTGACTACGGGTTCCTGGGCCTGTCCGCGCTGGGCTGGGCGTCCTATCTGATCCTGTGGGTGCTGCAAGCCTGCGTGTTCTGGCGCGGTATGGAGTCGATTCGCAAGTTCATCGACTTCTGCGGCCCGGCCGTCTACGTGGTCATGTTCGTGCTGTGCGGTTATCTGATCTGGAAAGCCGGTTGGAGCGGTATCGACCTGAACCTGGGTAGGCAGACGCTGTCCGGCTGGTCGTCGGTGCCGGTCATGCTCGGCGCGATCGCGCTCGTGGTCTCCTACTTCTCCGGTCCGATGCTGAACTTCGGTGACTTCTCCCGCTACGGCAAATCCTTCGCCGCGGTGCAGAAGGGCAATCTGCTCGGGCTGCCGGTGAACTTCCTGGTCTTCTCGCTGCTGGTCGTGGTGACCGCATCGCTGACCATTCCGGTGTACGGCGAGCTGATCACCGATCCGGTGGCGACCGTGGCGCGGATCGACAACACCTTCGCCATCGTGCTGGGTGCGCTGACCTTCACCATCGCCACCATCGGCATCAATATCGTCGCCAACTTCATCTCCCCCGCCTTCGACTTCTCGAATGTGAATCCGCAGAAGATCAGCTGGCGGATGGGCGGCATGATCGCGGCGGTCGGCTCGATCGTCATCACGCCGTGGAATCTGTACAACAATCCCGATGTCATCCACTACACGCTGGAGACCCTGGGCGCGTTCATCGGCCCGCTGTTCGGTGTGCTGATCGCCGACTACTACCTGGTGCGCAAGCAGCGGGTCGTCGTGGATGATCTGTTCACCATGTCCGAGCGTGGAACCTATTGGTACCGAAGGGGATACAACCCCGCGGCCATCATCGCCACCATCCTCGGCGCGGTCTTCGCGGTAATCCCGGTGCTGACCTCCGGCAAGATCACCGGTATGTACACCGCCGCGCAGTACAGCTGGTTCATCGGCTGCGGTCTCGCCTTGGCCGGCTACTACCTGCTGGCCACCCGCGGACCGCTGCGCCTACCCGCCCCCGTATTCGAAACTCGGTGAAATCCATGCGAATTCGAGTAATCAATCCCAATACCACGGCCGCCATGACGGAGTTGGCGGCCGAGGCCGCGCGCGCGGTCGCCGCGCCCGGGACCATTATCGAGGGCATCACCCCGGCCATGGGCCCGGCCTCGATCGAAAGTCATTACGACGAGGCGCTTTCCATTCCGGGGCTGCTCGCGGAGATCGTGCGCGGTGAGGCCGAGGGCGTGGACGGATACGTCATCGCCTGTTTCGGCGATCCCGGCCTGGACGCCGCGCGCGAGCTGGCGCGCGGTCCGGTGATCGGTATCGCCGAGGCCGCCATGCAGGCCGCCAGCCATCTGGGGCGCGGCTTCAGCGTGGTCACCACGCTGGCCCGCACCGGTGGCCGGGCCGCCGAATTGGCCGAGCGCTACGGTATGGAACGGTTCTGCGCGGGCATCCACGCCTGTGAGATTCCGGTGCTCGAACTCGAGGATCCCAAGGCGCGCACCGTCATCGCCGATGCCTGCCGGGAGGCCGTGCACACCGACAACTCCGATGCCATTGTGCTCGGCTGCGCGGGTATGGCGGATCTGTGCGAATACCTGACCCGCGAGGTCGGAGTGCCGGTGGTCGACGGTGTCGCCGCCGCCACCCTCACCGTGCAGTCCCTGGTCACCATGGGGCTGCGCAAATCCGGTCGCGGTGAGTACGCCGCACCGCTGCCCAAGCAGTACACCGGCCTGCTGGCCGGATTCTCCCTCGATAGTCAGGAGGCGCGTAAGTGACCCTGCCCTCGTACGTACTGGGCGATATCGAAGGCCGCTTGCGGTCGGTCGATTCGGAACTGGCGCAACGATATCCGGGTGATCGGGCGGGTCAGCCCATTCACACCGTGTATGTGAGCGCGGCCGATGCCACGCCGGAACTGCCGAAGGAGTGGGGCGCGAACGCCATCGAATTGGCCGGGAAGCACAGCGATGTGCTCACCGAGCTGGCCGGCGAGGAGGCGCTGACGCGGACGCTGAACGCCTTGCGCTGGCGGCCCGTTCAGGATCTGCGCCTGGATTTCGAGGACGGTTACGGCACCCGCGGTGACGAGGTGGAGGATCGCGACGCACTGCACGCGGGTGCGGTACTGGCGGCGCTGCCCGCCGAGGTGGTCTCGCGCGGCATTCGCATGAAGGGGCTCACCACCCTCGAATGGGAGCGCGCGGTAAGGACTTTGGAGAAGGTGCTGGAAGGCGCGAGCGGCGTGCCGGACGGTTTCGTCTTCACGATTCCCAAGATCCGCTCGGCCGATCAGGCCGAAGCGGCCGTACTGCTTTGCCAGGCAATCGAATCCGCGCACGGGCTACCCGAGGGTGCGCTGAAGTTCGAGCTCCAGATCGAGAGCCCGCAGGCCGTGATCGCCGCCGACGGCACCGCCACCGTCGCGCAGGCCATTCACCGCTCTGCCGGGCGCTGCACCGGATTGCACTACGGCACTTACGATTACAGCGCCGCCTGTGGAATCGCCCCGCAGTTCCAGTCCCTGGAGCATCCGGTCGCCGATCACGCCAAGGCCGTGATGCAGGCCGCCGCCGCCCAGACCGGCGTCTGGGTCTGCGACGGCTCCACCCAGGTGCTGCCCATCGGCACCGATGCCGAGGTGCGCACCGCCCTGGCCCGCCACTACCGCCTGGTCACCCGCTCGCTCGAGCGCGGCTACTACCAGGGCTGGGATATGGGCGCGGGCCATCTGGCCACCCGCTGGCTGGCCACCTTCGCCTTCTACCGCACCGCTCTCGGGGTGGCCGCGCCGCGCATCGGCCGCTACCTGGATCGACAGGGTGGCGCGGTGGTCGACGAACCCGCCACCGCTCAAGCTCTTGCGACCGTCGTGCTACGCGGATTGGATTGCGGCGCTTTCGGTCCCGACGAGGTGACGGCCCTGGTCCCGGCCGCGACCGTCACCGTGCTTCATCAGTTGCGAGAAAGGAAGATGCCGTCCCTATGACCGCTGATACGACTGATTTCACGCTGCTTCCCGATCTGGCCGTGCGCTCGCTGGGAGGGGCGGTGATCTGGGCCAATGACGAATCCTTCGCGGAGCGGGAGAATCTCATCCGACCGGAGGAGTCCACCTACCGGCCCGCCACTTTCGGGCATAAGGGCCAGGTGTACGACGGGTGGGAGACCCGGCGACGGCGCGGGGATATCGGGGCCGCACCCGAAAGTGATGACTGCGATACCGCGATCGTCCGGCTCGGTGTACCCGGGGTGATCCACGGCGTCGTGGTGGACACCGCCTGGTTCAAGGGCAACTATCCGCCCGAGGTTTCAGTGGAAGCCATTGCGGTGCAGGGATATCCGTCTGCCGAGGAGATCGCCGAGCGGGATGGCTGGACCACCATTGTGGCGCGGGCCGCGGTGAACGGGGACAGCCGCAATCCGTTCCCGGTGGACTCCAAGCGCCGGTTCACCCATGTGCGACTGCGCATGTTCCCGGACGGCGGCGTGGCGCGTTTGCGCGTGCACGGTATCGCCAAACCCGAACTGCGCTGGCTGGATTCGGGTCCGTTCGATCTGGCCGCACTGGAGAACGGCGGTCTGGTGGCGGATTGCTCGAACCGCTTCTACTCCCATCCCGAACAGATCCTGCTGCCCGGCCGGGCGCGCTCCATGGGCGACGGCTGGGAGACCGCGCGTCGGCGCGATAAGGACAATGACTGGGTCCTGGTGCAATTGGCGGGTGAGGGCGTGCTCGCCATGGCCGAGATCGACACCTCGTACTTCCTGTTCAACAGTCCGGGCGCGACCGCGCTGACCGGTATTCGCGCGGACGGCTCCGAGGTGGAGTTGTTGCCGCGCACGGTGATTCGTCCCGATACCCGGCATCGCTTCGCCATCGACTCGAATGAGGCGGTGGTGCGGGTGCGCCTGGACGCCTTCCCCGATGGTGGCCTGGCACGGCTGCGCCTGTTCGGCACGCTCACCGAGGCAGCCCGGGCGGAGATGGCCGCCGAACGGGAAGGTGAACTCGCATGAGCGATTTCGATCTGAACTACCCCCGGGACATGGTCGGCTACGGCCCCAATCCCCCGCATCCGCAGTGGCCGGGTCGGGCCAATATCGCGGTGAACTTCGTCCTCAATTACGAGGAGGGCGGGGAGAACACTGTGCTGGACGGAGATGCGGGGTCGGAGACGTTCCTGTCGGATATCGTTCCGGCGCAGTCGTTCCCGGACCGGCACCTGTCCATGGAGACCATCTACGAGTACGGCTCACGCGCCGGACTCTGGCGGGTGCTGCGGCTGTTCGAACAGCGCGATATCCCGCTGACCATCTTCGGTGTGGCGCGCGCCCTGGAGCGCAATCCGGAGGCCGTCGCGGCCTTCAAGCGCCTGGGCCACGAAATCGCCTGTCACGGTCTGCGCTGGATCTCCTACCAGGAGGTCGATGCGAAGATCGAGCGTGAACACATGGAAGAGGCGGTAAACATCATTACCCGCCTCTTCGGCGAACCGCCGCGTGGCTGGTACACCGGGCGGGACTCACCCCGAACCCGCGAACTTGTCGTCGAACACGGCGGATTCGCGTACGACTCGGACTCCTACGCCGATGACCTGCCGTACTGGGTGAAGGTGGGCGAGCATGACCAGCTGGTCGTGCCGTACACCCTGGAGACCAATGACATGCGGTTCTCCTCCCCCGCCGGTTTCGCCAACGGTGAGGAGTTCTTCTCGTACCTGCGCGACGCCTTCGACATCCTCTACGCCGAGGGTGAGGCCGGAGCCCCGAAGATGCTGTCGGTGGGCCTGCACTGCCGCATTGTCGGAAAGCCCGCCCGCGCGAAGTCGCTGGAGCGATTCCTGGACTATGTGCAGTCGCATGAGAAGGTGTGGCTGACCCGTCGCATCGATATCGCGGACCACTGGCGCAAGGTCCATCCGCCGCGGTAGGCCGAAGTGCAGCCGCCGCAGTAGCCCCTGCCGCCTTCCGTCATCCCGAGCCCGGCACCTCGCCCGTCATCCCGGCATGCTTTTGGCCGGGATCCACCTGACAGTTGTGGATCCCGGCCAAAAGGCGCGCCGGGATGACGGGGCGGGCAGCGGCCGACGGGTCAGGGCTGCTGAGCGGTGCGCTCCCCGCGCTCCAATTCCACTGCCCGGCGCATGACTTCGCGCGCACGGGTCCTATCACCGGCGTAGTCGTAGGCGCGCGCGGCGCGATAGTTGGTGCGCCAGTTGTCCGGATCGGCTTCCCACTCCGTCTTCACCCGCTCGAAGAGCTGATCGGCCGCTGCGCGTTCCAGGCGTCCGGACGGACGGCGCGGCAGATCCGAGGTGTCCAACTCCAACCCCTCGGCGTGAATCCGCTTGGCCAGATGCTGATGCGCGAAGGCCGCGCGAACACTGGAGGCGACCACCCAGACGCCGAGCAACGGGAGCACCAGCACGCCGACGCCGAGGATCGCGGCCGGAATCGAACCCGAGGCGATCAGGCTGACCGCGATACGCCCCAGCAGCAGGAAGTAGAAACCGAGCACCAGCACCAGGGCCGCGATGAACGCGACCCGCTTGCCGACCTCCCGGCTGTTGTTCTCCGGCGCGGTCACAGGTCCAGCAGGGCGTCGATGCCCACGGTCAGACCGGGGCGATGCGGGGTCTTACGGGTACCGAGCAGCACGCCGGGCACGAACGAGGTCCGGTCCATGGAGTCGTGCCGAATGGTGAGGGTCTCGCCCTGAGTGCCGAACAGCACCTCCTGATGCGCGACCAGTCCGGCCAGGCGCACCGAGTGCACGCGCACGCCGTCCACATCCGCGCCGCGCGCGCCCTCGAGCTCCTGCGAGGTGGCGTCCGGGCTGCGGCCCACGCCCGCCTTCTCCCGCGCGGCGGCGATCATGCTCGCCGTGCGGAACGCGGTGCCGGACGGCGCGTCGGCCTTGTTCGGGTGGTGCAATTCGATGACCTCGACCGAATCGAACCAGCGCGCGGCCTGTTCGGCGAAGCGCATGCTCAGCACCGCGCCGATGGCGAAGTTGGGTGCGATGAGAACGCCGACCTCGGGCTCGGCGGCCAGCCAGCCGCGCACCCGGTCGAGCCGCTCGGCATCGAAGCCGGTGGTGCCGACCACGGCGTGAATGCCATTGGCCACCAGCCACTCCAGATTCGGCATCACCACATCGGGGTGGGTGAAGTCGATGACGACCTCGGTGCCCGCGGCGGTGAAGGTCTCCAGCGCGTCATCCTTGTCGACCTGGGCGACGAGCTCCAGATCGGCGGCTGCCTCGACCCCGGCGCAGATCGCCTGTCCGACCTTGCCGCGCGCTCCGAGCACACCCACCCGGATCCGGTTCGTGGTCACCACGTCTCCTCACATGCCTCGCCTGCTCACAAAAAGTCCGGCTTGAGCCTATCGGGTCGCCGATCAGACCTGTGGAACCCCCGTTACGGTGCAGCGATGGCAACTGTTCAGTTCACGGTCAACTGGTGGTTGTATCGAGTCGGTAGGCATCGCCTGTGAGAATTCGCCGTAGTACCCCCAGCGCGCTCGTCGCCGTCGCCGTCTGCGCTGCGACCCTGGCCGCCTGCTCGTCCTCCGACGCCGGTGCCGACTTCACCGCGACCAAGGACCAGCCACTGGTCATCTCCCTCGACGACTTCCTGGCCAAGACCGGCGGGACGGCGGCGGTGGGCATCGCGGACCCGCAGCACGGCACCATCACCCGCCGCGTCGACGGTTCGGTGGTCTACACGCCCGCCGCGGGCTACACCGGTTCGGACAGCATCACCGTCACCACCACCGATGCGGTGAAGTTGTACACCACCGATATCAAGCCGCTGGGCGACTTCGGTGGAGTCACGGTGCAGGGCAGCGGATTCGGTTCGGCCTTCGCGCCGGTGCCCGGCTCCAAGGACGAGTTCTACGGGCTCACCGACCGCGGCCCGAATGTGGACGGTAAGGGTAAGAACGAGAAGATCGTCGCGGTACCGGATTTCACGCCTTCCATCGCCAAGTTCAAGATGGTCGGCACCCGCGCGGTGGTGGAATCCACCATCCCGCTGAAGAATCCGGTGGGCCAGCCGTTCAACGGCCTGGTCGACACCTCGGCCACCACCGGTGAGACCATCAAGGATCTCGCGGGAAAGGTGCTGCCGCCCACCGATCACGGTATCGACAGTGAGGGTCTGGTCGCCCTGCCCGACGGCAGCTTCTGGGTCTCCGACGAATACGGCCCGTTCCTGGTGCATTTCGATGCCAAGGGCAATGAGCTGGAGCGGCTGGCGCCGGGACGCGGTCTGCCCAAGGAGCTTTCACTGCGCACCGCCAATCAGGGTATGGAGGGGCTGACCGTCACCCCCGACGGCAACACCCTGGTCGGCATCGTGCAGTCCGCGTTGAAGGAGCCCGGAGTCGCCTCCGCGCGTGAGGTTCCCATGACGCGCATCGTCACCGTGGACCTGAAGACGCGGGCGGTCAAGGAGTTCATCTACCCCCTGGAGAACCCGAAGAAGAAGCTCGCGGTCTCCGAGATCACCGCGCTGAGCGCCACCACCTTCGTGGTCGACGAACGCGATGGCAACAAGGCTCCCAAGGCCGATAAGAAGCTGTGGACCATCGATATCGGCAATGCCACCGATGTCGGGCCGCGGTCCGAAGTCGCCGGTGCGCAGTACGACCCGGACCGGGGCCTGCTGATCGACGGTAAGCCGATCGAGGTCTATGTCGGCACCGTGAGCACCGCCGACGGCGTGGCCGCGTTGCGGAAGGCGGGTATCACCGCCGTCGCCAAGAAGTCGAGCCTGGACCTCGGCGGGCTGGTCGACGGCCTGAACGCCGACGGAAAGTTCTTCGGCCACGACAAGATCGAAGGTGTGGCCACCACCGACGGCGGTAAGACGCTCTACATCTCCAATGACAGCGACTTCGGTCTCGATGGCTCCACCGGCGACGCGCCGCCGTTCGGGCTCGCGGCCAAGACCCTGCCGAATGGTGTGCAGGACAGCGGTGAGGTGCTGATGGTGGACACCACCAAGCTGCCCGCGAAGACGCAGACCAAGACGATCAACCTGACCGTCAAGTAGGCACCGCCGTTTCGAAAGACCGCGCCCGCCACGGAAATCCGGGGCGGGCGCGTTGGTCTCGAACCGAGATACGGTGCGGCTCAGTCGAAGACGACCACCTGACGCAGCGCATGCCCCGCGGCGAGCTCATCCATTCCGGAATTGATGTCCTCGAGCTTGATATGCGAGGAGACCAATCGCTCGACCGGCAGCTTGCCCTCGCGCCACAGGCGCACGAACTCCGGAATATCCCGGGACGGCACGGCCGATCCGAGATAGCTGCCGATGATGGAGCGGCCCTGCGCGACCAGCCCCAAAGGCGAGACGCTGGCCATGGCATCGGGTGCGGGCAGGCCGACCGTCACCGTGGTGCCGCCGACCGCGGTCGCGGCCACCGCGGTCTCGAAGGCGCGCACGTTGCCCGCGGCCTCGATCACCACTTCGGCCTGAATACCCTGCTCGGCCAACTCCGCCGGGGTGTAGGACGCGGTCGCGCCCAACTCCATGGCGGCCTGCAACTTCTCCGGCACGGTGTCGACGGCGATCACATCGCGGCCGGTGCCCTCGCGCAGCGCCGCCGCCACCAGTACCGCGGCCATACCGACCCCGCCGAGCCCGACCACCATAATGCGATCGGCCGGTCCGGGCTTCGCCGAATTCAACAGTGCCCCACCGCCGGTCAGCACCGCGCAGCCGAGTACGGCCGCCACCTCCGGCGGCACATCGTCATCCACCGGAACCACCGAATGCCGATCCACCACCGCGTGCGTGGCGAACGCGGAGACGCCCAGGTGATGGTGCACCGGCTCACCGTCGCGCAGCAGTCGCCGTCCGCCGTTCATGAGTTCACCGGAGTTGTTCGCCATACTGCCCGGCAGACAGGGGGTGCGGCCCTCGGTCGCGCAGCCCGCGCATTCACCGCAGCGCGGCAGGAAGGTCATGACCACGCGCTGTCCGACCGCGAGATCGCTCTCCCCCGGGCCGATGGCCTCCACTCGTCCGGCGGCCTCATGCCCGAGCAGCATGGGTACCGGTCGCACCCGATTCCCGTCCACCACCGACAGATCCGAGTGGCACAGGCCGGCCGCCTCGATCTTCACCAGTAGTTCGCCGGGGCCGGGTTCACCCAGGTCGAGTTCGCTCACCACGATGGGTTTCGACTCGGCGAAGGGCGGCTGCGCCCCGATTCGTTCCAGTACAGCTCCACGAATCCTCATGCGCCCGACGCTACTCCAACACCCCGTAACGGACCGACTTACCACCTTCCCAGACAGTTGGAAATCTGGTTCGATGAAGAGCGGATAGGAGCACATATGCCAAGCACCGCAATGACCACAGGCAACCGCGCGCTCAACCAACTGGTGACCGGATTCTTCGGAAACGTCGCCCGGGCCTATGACACCAAGGCCCTGCAGCAGGCCGTGTACCGTCCGCCGCAGGATCAGGTGGTGGCCGAGCTGCGCGCCGCCGGATCCCGCCGCATCGCCGATATCGGCTGCGGCACCGGCATTCTCACCACCCGGATCGCCGAGGAGCTGCGGCCCGAGGTGGTGTACGGGGTGGACGCCTCCACCGGCATGCTGGCCCAGGCCCGCGCCCGCTGCGCGGATGTGCACTGGCGGCACTCGGCCGCCGAACATCTGCCGCTCGGCGACGGCGAATTGGATGCGGTGGTCTCCACCAGCGCCTTCCACTTCTTCGACCATCCGGTGGCGCTGCGCGAATTTCATCGCGTCCTGGTCCCCGGTGGTCTGGTCGCCATCGCCACCATGCACCCGTCGGCCCCCACCGCCCGCCCTATTCAGCGCCTGACCCGCAGCCCGCTCTTCCCCGCGCACGCACCGTCGCCGCGCGAGACCCGAAAGCTACTGGAGGATGCCGGTTTCAAGGTGATGGACCAGCGCAAGATCGCCCGGCCCATCCCCGCCTGGCTGGTTCCGGACGTCATTACCGTCGGCCGCCGCGGGTAATCCGGACGTATGTCATGGCGCGGGCGGCACCCCGCGTTCGGTCTGCGCCACTACCCGCGTACTCAGGTGCCGGGTTTGTCGCTGCCACGGAAGCAGACCGTCATCTGACGCTTGTCCCAGACGACCCAGACCGCGCCCTGGCCGTCACGAGGGCAGGCCGAGCCGTCGGTGGAGTTCTCGAAGACCGCGGTGGCCTTGACTATGTGATCGCCGGGGGTATCGCAGTCGACCTTGGCCGGTTCGTCCATATGGGCGGTGTCGTAGCAGAATCCGACGCGCCAATCGAAGGCCAGGCACAGGTGGTAGAGCTGCTTGCCCGCGTGATCCTTGCGGGTGGTCTCGAGTTTGTAGAGCGGGCCGGTGCAGGGATCCGGACTGTTCTGCAGCACACGGTAATTCGCGTCGACGGTATTGCAGTCGGCGGGGGCGGGGCTGCCGGGTTTCCAGGTCGGACTGCCGTCCGGATCGGTGGCGGCCTCCATCGGAACCTCCACGCAGTCACCGGGTTTGAGCTGCTGCATCGGATCGGGGACGGCGGGTTTCGGATTGGCGGTGCTGGTCGGAATGCCCGCGTCGACCAGGCCCGGTGAGGTGGGTTGGGCGCTGCCGATGATGGTGTCGCCCGCGATGGCCGAGGTGAGCGGGATGGCCGCCGAAGCCATTGCGAGCCAGCCGAAGAGGCCGAGGGTCACCGTCAGGACTGTCAGCCAGCGTTTGCCGCGGGCGGTCGGGTCCCAGGAGCGCTTCGCCTCGCGTTCGAAGGCTATTGCGAAGAAGCCGGTTACGGCTGCTGCCAGCAGCAATGCCGCGGCTCGGCCCCCATCTGCCCAGTCAACGCCCAGCGTCCCCACCACAATCCCCTAGATCGGTACCGCCGCAAACTATCGCACGCCAGGATACGAGGGCAATCCGACAAATCGGTGAATGAGGCGGAGGGTGGATCCCGGCCGAAACACGCCGGGATGACGGAGGGGCTCCGGCCAGGGTGGACGGCGGATGTCAGGTGGTGGGTTCGGCCGGGGTTTCCGCGGGGATCGGGGGCCATTGTTCGGGGCGGATATTCGCGGGTTTGGCGGCCGAGCTGCCCTGCCAGTCGAAGTGGACGCCGACCCAGGCTTTGGGGCGTTCGAAGGAGATTTCGCGGGCGTCGAAGGCCACCCGGCGGAAGTTGATGTCGCCGAAGAAGTCTCCGCCGTTGAAGGTGATCAGGCGACCGCCGAGAACCGCGTCGGCGAAGGAGACCTTGCCGTGGTACTCGGCGCGGGCGAAGGTGACCTCCTCGGTGCGGCCGGAGCGCCAGCGGGTGGCGGTGCCGAGCTGCGCGCAGTCGAACGCCGTCATCTCGGCGTAGAACCGAGCGGCGGTGAAAACCACTCGCGCACCCGAGAATTCGGCTCCGGTGAAGGTCACCCGAGCACCGTCGAAGACCGTGCGCTCGAAGGCGGTGAGCTCGGCGGTGAATTTCGCATTGGCGAAGCCGCTGCGCTCACCGGCGAAGGTGGTGCGGCTGAACTCGGTTCGCGCACCACCGAATACGGCATTGTCGAAGTTCACCGGTCCACCGAAGGTGGCGTCGGCGAAGGTGGTTCCGGAGGTGTCGCGCTCATAGCGCGCCGCTCGGGTGTGCGTGAACCGCACATGTTCGAAGGAGGTGCTGCCGCCCCGGAACATGGCCCCGCGGAAGGTGACTCGCTTGCCGAGGAAGGACGCGCCCTCGAAGGTGGTGTCCCGGCCGCCGGTGAACGAGGCATTGGTGAAGCGGGTACTGCGGCCCGCGAAGATCGCGTACCGGAAGTCGGCATTCTCGAAGACGGCGTCGGAGAAGTCGAAATCGCAAGCGGACCAGGAGACTTCGGCCGAGCGCCGGAGCCGCTCGGTGATCACCCGGACGATGGTCTCGCGCACCTGCCGGTCATTCTGCCGATAGTGGTAGACGCGCTCCACCCCGGTCCCGGCATCCTCTATGCGCTGGGACTTCGACACCAGATGACTGGCGCCCTCATCAGGCGCGTACGGCAGTCGCAGATATCCGCAGAGCACATCCACGCACTGTTGCCGTCGCCCGCGCGCGGAGAACTCATCGGCCACCCCGGCCATGGCGTACACACCCGCGATGCGCACCGCCACATCGGAATTGCCGAGCTGCGAGGCCGCCGCACCGAATACCTCCGCGAACCGCCCGCGCTCGGAGTCACGTTGCCGCCGATACGCCACCACCAGCGCCACCGCCGCACCGACTCCGGCGGTAATACCGAGTGCGATCTTGGTCAGATCCAGCTGATTCGGCGTCTCCGCCCGCGCGCCCAGCGCCAGCCACAACATCCACCAGGTGAACGCGCCGACGGCCACGCCGCCGACCACCGCGATCAACACCGACAGCAACAGTGCCGATCGATGAACTGTCCGGTTCAGCATCCCGCCGAACCTCCCCCACCGTCGCATAGCGGAAGGATAACGATCACACCCGGCCGACGCGCGGGGTGTGCGGATTCCCACTCCCCGCCAAGGGGTTTCAGCCGATACCAAGGCCCGCCCGACTACCCGCCGGACGGGCCCCGAAGTGCTTTTTCACGAGTGCGAATCAGGACGCCCGACGCCGCAGGCCCAGCCCGGCGGCGGTGAGGCAGGCCAGCGATACCGCGACCACGAACCACGGGAAGACGGTGGTCAGGCCCCAGGTGGTGGCGGCCCATCCGGCGACCACGGTCGGCAGTGCCATAGCGGTGTAGGCGAGCAGGTAGTAGGCCGACATGGTTTCGCCGCGCTTATGTTGCGGCACAACCTGGGACAGGTGGCGCAGCGAACCGCCGAAGCCGAGTCCGAAGGTCGCGCCGAGCACGAAACCGGCCGCCAGCACCAGGGCCCAATTGTGGGTGGCCAGCGCCGGAATGGTCAGCAGCAGGGCGATCGCCATCCCGATATCGCCGATGATCGCCGCGCGCCGAGCCGGAATCTCGGTGGCGAAGTACTGCGCGCCCGCACCGGCCAGAGCGGTCGAGGCCACCACCGCGCCACCGAACACCAGATTGTGGATACCGGTCTTGGCCGAGGCCAGCGACGGGTACAGCGACAGCAGCACGCCCAACACCGACCAGGCCGCCATCACACCGAGTGCGGAGAACCAGAAATCACTCCGAATCTCCTGCGGCACAGCGGGCCTGGTGATGGTGATCCGCCCCGCGGTGCGCGCGGTGTGCGGTTCGTTCAGCGCGATGACGCCCGCGCCGATGGCGAGGCAGGCCAGCGTGATCACCACGTACGGGGTGCGCAGCGGATGCGGTGCGTACTGCGCCAGTAGCGCGGAACCCAGAATCGCCACGGCCATACCGACATTGAAGGCGACACCGGACAGCTGCCCGGAGCGCGCGCCGTCCTTGGGTCGCATATCCAGCAGCGCCGCCGCACCGGCCACCACGGTCGCGCCGACGGCGATACCGTGCAGCGCCCGCGCCAGCAGCAGCATGGCCACATTGTCGGCGAAGAGGAACACCACCAGGCCCAGGATCATGATGCCGAAAGCGCCCAGCAGCACCGGCTTTCGTCCCACCACATCGGAGATGCGGCCCGAGACCAGTACCGCGACCAGAGCCGCGACCGCGTAGACGGCGAAGACGAAGGTGGTCGTCAGCGGCGAGAAGTGCCACGCCTGCTGATACATGCCGTACAGCGGGGCGGGTGCCCCCGAGACTCCGAGCGCTACACCGCTGGCGGCGAGCACGAGCGCGTATGCCCACTTCTGGCTGCCCTGCTCGGCTCGAGTCGCAACCGTCACTGTCGCCGCCATCGAACCCTCCATCAGGTAAGTTTGATAATTATCGAACCTGACGCTACTCCAGGTTCGATAATCGTCAAACCACTTATCGAGTGAGGTAGCTCATGACCGACACCGACACGCCGCTCCCCGCCGTGCTGCCCGTGGCCCCGCTGGCCACCGTCCTCGGCGCGCTCCAGGACCCGGTCCGCCTGGAGATGCTGCGCCGACTCGGCAATGCCGGAACACCGCTGCGCTGCAGCGCGCTCTACGACGTGATCAGCAAGTCGACCGCCGCGCATCACTTCAAGATCCTGCGCGAGGCCGGGCTGACCGAACGCCTCACCGTGGAGGGCCAGACCTGTCAGCGACTGCGCAGCGAAGAGGTGGATTCCGCCCTGCCCGGACTGCTGGACGCGGTCCTCGGCGCGGCGAATCGGGTAACCGAGTGACCGGGGCCCGCACGGTGCGATAACGTCGATCAATGCGCATTCGTGCGGCCACGACCGACGACCTCCCGACCATGCAAGACATCGAGGATGCCACCGGGGAACCCTTCCGGACCATCGGCATGATCGAGATCGCCGATGACGAAGCCCCCTCACTGGAACAATTGGACGAACATCGGCGCGCCGGGCGGGCATGGGTCGCCGTCGACGACAGCGACACCCCGATCGCCTACCTCATCAGCGAGGAGGTCGACGGCACCGAGCACATCGAGCAGGTCTCGGTGCATCCGAACGCCGGCCGGCGGGGCATCGGACGCCAGCTCATCGAGACCGCGGCCGAACACGCACGCCGACAAGGGCTCTCGGCGCTGACACTCACCACGTTCACCGAAGTACCGTGGAACGCACCGTATTACGCCCGCATCGGCTTCCATGTCGTCGACGACGATGAGCTCACCCCGGGACTGCGCAAGATCCGGGCGCGCGAGGCCGAACACGGGCTGGACCGCTGGCCCCGCACCGTCATGCGGCGCGAACTCTAGCGACTACCAGCAGGCTTGCACCCGGGCCAGCTCCCGCAGCTCACCGAGCATGCGCGGATCGTCACCGGTGGCGTCCGCGCACGCGTCGATGGCGGCCACCCGCACTCGAATATCGGGGTGCTCGTACAGAATCCGGCGGACCCGGTCCAGGCGCGTGCCCCGCGAAACCCAGACCAGCAGCTCCGCCGCCCGCGCTTGCAGGACGCCGAACGGCTCGGGCTGCCGAGTCGATCCGCCGGATTCTCCCTCCCGCACCTCCGGCGACGGGAGGGACGCGGCCTCCAGCCACACGAAGCGTTCCAAGGCCGCACGCAGGAGCTCCGCGATTCTCTCGCGCTCCGCCGGGCCGCTCGATCGGGACATGGTGTCTCCTTTCGAACCGAATCACCTTGTCCTTGCAGCCTGCCCGCGGACCGACAGCACGGCACGAGTAGTGCACCACTCGGATTCCGCCGACCGGATCAGCACCCACTCCCCCGCGCCTACGTAGCCGCCACCATGCAATTACCTTCCACCCCAGCGAGGTTCGGAAGACCACGATCTTTCGGAGTGCGAACCTCGTCTACCCACCGCAGGACACAATCCAGAAGCGGGAGTGGCCGCATGGAACCGCGCACCTCTCGATCGAGCTATCACACCCCGCCTCGTTGCCGCACACCCCGTATACGGGGTGTGCGGGTATCACAAGGGGTGCGATAGCTTCGGAGCCCGGGGTTCTCGCCGGGCTCAGCGCAGGATGCCGGCCCTGGTCGCTTCGTTGATCCAGGAAGGGAATTCGGTGAGGATGCGGTCGTAGAGCTCCGGGTCGGTGATCTGGTCTATATCGTCCACGGCGAAGAAGCCGACATTGTCCACGCGGCGGCCGGACATGGTGTCCAGGCGCTCCAGCACGCCGTAGCCGGAGCGGGTGCCCAGGCCCACGAATTGCCAGAAGATGGGTTCCTCCACGGCGGCTCGGAGCTCCTGTTCGATTTCGCGGTTCTTGTAGACGCCGCCGTCGGAGAAGAACAGGACCAGGGTGGGCATGGCCTGGGGCTCGGCGCGCACGTAGTTGCGTACCTCGGCTATGACCTTCTGCTCCTCGTTCTGAATGCCGACCGCGCGCATATCGACCTGACCCGGTTGCCGCGCGTCGCGGGCGCGTCTGCGACCGCCGAAGAGGGAGAGTTGACCGCAGCGCACATGCAGTGAAATCCACTGCGGCATATCGGCAACGGTGAGATCGGGCAGGCGCGCGGGATTGGTGGCGAAGGTCCACGCCTGCATCGCGCCATTGTCGTCCAGCTGCGCAGCGACCGCGGCCATCCGCTCCACCACGCGGTGCACCAGCTGTTTCGCGTACAGCGGGGTCATCGATCCCGAGGCGTCCAGCACCAGGATCACGCGCGCGTTCAAATGCGACACACCATGTTTGGCCAGACTGACCGCGACCTGCTCCTTGCGCAGCGACAACCGCTTGCGCATATCGATCGGCAACTGCTCCTCCCCCTTGGTCAGCCGAATCGCAGGCTGGCTGGCCGGTTGCACAGGCTGACGCGGCACGGGCGGAGGTGTATGCGAGGCGGGTTGCGGCGCAGGCGGATACGCGGGGGCTTGCGAAGCGGGTTGCGGTGCGTAAGGCGCGGCCGCGGGCTGGGCGGGCGCGTCATCCACGGTGATACCGAAATCCGTTGCCAATCCGGCCAATCCACTCGACCAGCCCTGTCCCACCGCGCGGAACTTCCAGGCTCCGGCGCGGCGGTACAGTTCCCCGCACAGCATGGCCGTCTCGGGTCCGGCGGCGATATCGAAGCGCGCGATCTCGATATCGGTCGCGGCATCCACCACCCGCAGATGCAGCCCGGGCACCTGCCCGAATGTCCCGCCATCGGCCGAGGCGCATATCGCGATCCGCTCGATATCCGCCTGCACCCCGGCCAAATTCACCTCCAGCGTGTCGAAATCCCCGCGTTTCCCGAGGTGCCGCACCGCCCCGCTGGGATGCCCGGGCTGGTTGTAGAAGACGAAATCCACATCGGAGCGCACCCGCCCCGCCACGGTCAGCAAAAGCGCGGAGGCATCGACCGCGGGCACCCCGGGTCCGCCCGTCCAGGCGAGTACGGCACGCACGGCATTGGCGGCAACGGGCACATTGGCCCCTTTACTGAGATTCGTCACCCCAGCCAGTCTGCCGCAATTCCGCGATCGCGACACCGGCTCGCAGCGTCTACGCTTTCTAGATGACAATCGCCGGCAACTCCGTTGCCAGCACCCGCGATCGGATAGTGGTCGCCGCCTACGGTCTCATCACTCGCCGCGGCGTGCGCGGGTTGAGTCTGGGCGACATCGCCACCGCCGCGGGCACCACCGAATCCGAGCTGCGGCAACACTTCCCCACCATCGACCCGCTGGTGCTCGCGGTGCTCGAACGCCGTGAGCGCGTCTGGACCTTCGGGCTCATCGAGGAGCAATCCCGCTGCCGCGGAACCACCCCCGAAGAACAACTGCTCGCCATCTTCGACGTCTTCGAAGAATGGTTCACCGCACCTGATTTCGATGCCTGCACCTTCATCAATGTGCTACTGGAGATGGGGGCCGAGCACCCGCTGGGCCGCGCGGGCATCGAACATCTGCAGCGCATCCGCAATATCGTCCGAGTCCGCGCCGAGCGGGCCGGACTCTCCGACGCCGAGGATTTCGCCCGCTCCCTGCACATACTCATGAAGGGTTCCGTAATCGCCGCCGCCGAAGGCGACTCGAACGCCGCCCGCCGCGCCAAACGCATGGCCGAAGCCCTGATCGAAGCCCACCGCGAGCGGCCGGACGACAACCGCTGACCGCACGCGGACGGGTCCGAAGGCTCAGTCGACGAGGCGGCGAACCACCGCGGGAAGGTCCCGGGTGCGGCGGTACGGGCCCGCTACCGAGACGGCGGTGGGGCGGGACAGCAGCTGGGTGGCGATGCGGGAGACCTCGTCGGTGGTGACTTCGTCTATGCGGGCGAGGGTTTCGGAGACGCTGCGGTGATTGCCGTAGCTGAGTTCGCTGCGGCCGATGCGGTTCATGCGGGAGCCGGAGTCCTCCAGTCCGAGCACGAGGCCGCCGCGCAGCGAACCCTTTGCGCGCGCACATTCGGCGTCGGTGATGCCGTCCGCCGCAACCTCTTCCAGCACACCGCGCGCCAGACTCGCCACCTTGCCGAGGTTTTCGGGCTGGCAGCCGATATAGACCGAGAAGGCTCCGGTGTCGGCGAAGGTGTCGACGCTGGAGTAGACCGAGTAGGCCAGGCCGCGTTCCTCCCGAATGCGCTGGAACAGACGGGAACTCAGGCCGCCACCCAGCACGGTATTGAGTACCGAGAGCGGCCAGCGCTTCTCGCCCTCGTGGCGCCCGAAGGCACGGGTGCCGAAGACCAGATGCGCCTGCTCGCTCTCGCGGAACATGCGGACCAGTTCGGGCTCACTGCGCGGACGGAACTTGCCCTCGCGACGCGGTGCGGGTTCGCGAATCGGATCGAGGCGATTGGCGAAGGCGCGATGCACCAGTTCGACGGTGTGCTCATGCTCGATATTGCCCGCGACGGCCACGACCATCCGGTCCGGGCGGTAGCGCCGCTGATGGAACGAGCGCAGCTTGGACGCACCCATGGTCTCGATGCTCTCGACACTGCCGATCACCGGACGGCCGATCGGATGATCACCGAACAGCGCGGTCAGGAAGGCGTCACCGACCATATCCTCGGGATCGTCATCGCGCATGTAGATCTCCTCGAGCACGACCTGACGCTCGATATCGACATCCTCGGCGCGGCACAGACCGTTCAGCACCACATCCGAGACCAGGTCCACCGCCATGGGCAGATCCTCGTCGAGCACATGCGCGTAGTAGCAGGTCTGCTCCTTGGCGGTGAACGCGTTCAGTTCGCCGCCGACGGCATCCATGGCCTGCGCGATATCCAGGGCGGAGCGGGTCGGCGTGGCCTTGAAGAGCAGATGCTCCAGGAAGTGCGCGGCGCCCGCGACCGAGGAGCTCTCATCGCGTGAGCCGACGCCGACCCATACGCCGATGGAGGCGGAGCGGACCCCGGGCACATGTTCGGTGACCACGCGTAGCCCGCCGGGCAGCACGGTCTTGCGCACGCCGGTATCGGCATATGGCGCTTCGGATGTGGAGAGAACCAGTGCAGAACTCTTAGCCGACAGTGGAGTGTCCTTCTTCCGACCCATGCTTCCCAACCCGCAGCGCGATAAAACAGGAAAAACCGATGGCCCCCAGCTCCGTTATCGGAGCAAGGGGGCCACCGCACTTTACGTCAGACGTACGACAATCACTCGGCCGCGACGGTCTCGGCGACCGCTGCGTCCGCGTTGTCCGAATCCTCGTCGACCGGGACAAGGGAGATCTTGCCGCGGTTGTCGATATCGGCGATCTCGACGCGGATCTTGTCGCCGACGTTCACCACGTCCTCGACCTTCGCCACGCGCTTGCCATTGCCCAGCTTGGAGATGTGCACCAGGCCGTCACGGCCCGGCAGCAGCGAGACGAACGCGCCGAAGGCGGTGGTCTTGACGACCGTGCCCAGGAAGCGCTCGCCGACCTTCGGCAGCTGCGGGTTCGCGATGGCGTTGATCTGATCGATCGCCGCCTGCGCCGCGGGGCCATTGGTCGCACCGACGTAGACGGTGCCGTCATCTTCGATCGAGATGTTGGCGCCGGTCTCCTCGGTGATCTGGTTGATCACCTTGCCCTTGGGTCCGATGACCTCGCCGATCTTGTCGACCGGGATCTTGATGGCGGTGACGCGCGGGGCGTACGGGCTCATCTCGTCCGGGATGTTGATGGCCTCGGCCATGACATCCAGGATGGTCATACGGGCATCGCGAGCCTGGTTCAGCGCACCGGCCAGGACCTGCGACGGGATACCGTCGAGCTTGGTGTCCAGCTGCAGCGCGGTCACGAACTCGGGGGTACCGGCGACCTTGAAGTCCATATCGCCGAAGGCATCCTCGGCGCCCAGGATGTCGGTCAGCGCGACGTAGCGGACCTCGTCCTCACCCTTGTCGTTCTTGATGGTGTCGGACACCAGGCCCATGGCGATACCGGCGACGGGGGCCTTGAGCGGCACACCGGCGTTCAGCAGCGACAGGGTCGAGGCGCAGACCGAGCCCATCGAGGTGGAACCGTTGGAGCCCAACGCTTCCGAGACCTGACGGATGGCGTACGGGAACTCTTCCTGCGACGGCAGCACCGGCATCAGCGCGCGCTCGGCGAGGGCGCCGTGGCCGATCTCGCGACGCTTGGGCGAGCCCACGCGACCGGTCTCACCGGTGGAGTACGGCGGGAAGTTGTAGTGGTGCATGTAGCGCTTGGAGGTCTCCGGGCCGAGCGAGTCGACCTGCTGCGCCATCTTCACCATATCGAGGGTGGTGACACCCATGATCTGGGTCTCGCCGCGCTCGAACAGCGCCGAACCGTGGGCGCGCGGGACGACCGCGACCTCGGCCGAAAGGGCGCGGATATCGGCCAGACCGCGACCGTCGATCCGGAAGCCGTCGGACAGAATGCGCTGGCGCACAAGCTTCTTGGTGACCGAGCGGAAGGCCGCGCCGATCTCCTTCTCGCGACCCTCGAAGGTCTCGGCCAGGCTGGAGAGCACGGCGAGCTTGATCTCGTCGGTGCGCTCCTCGCGCTCCTGCTTGCCCGCGATGGAGAGCGCCTCGTTCAGCTCCTCCTTGGCGGTGCCGAGCACGGCCTCGAACACATCGGACTGGTACGGCAGGAAGACCGGGAACTCGGCGGTCTCCTTGGCGGACAGCGCGGCGAGGTCGGCCTGTGCCTTGCAGAGGCGGGCGATGAACGGCTTGGCGGCCTCGAGGCCCTGTGCCACAACGGTTTCGGTGGGCGCGGTGCCACCGTCGGCGATGAGCGCGAGCACATTGTCGGTGGCCTCGGCCTCGACCATCATGATCGCGACGTCACCCTCGACCACACGGCCCGCGACGACCATGTCGAACACGGCGCCCTCGAGCTGCTCGACGGTCGGGAACGCGACCCACTGGTCACCGATCAGGGCGACGCGCACGCCGCCGACCGGACCCGAGAAGGGCAGGCCCGCAAGCTGAGTCGAGGCCGAAGCGGCATTGATGGCCACCACGTCGTACAGATCCTTGGGATCGAGCGACATGACGGTCACGACGACCTGGATCTCATTGCGCAGACCGTCGACGAAGGACGGGCGCAGCGGCCGGTCGATCAGACGGCAGGTCAGGATCGCGTCGGTGGAGGGGCGACCCTCGCGACGGAAGAACGAGCCGGGGATACGACCCGCGGCGTACATACGCTCTTCGACATCGACCGTCAGCGGGAAGAAGTCGAACTGGTCCTTGGGGTGCTTACCGGCGGTGGTCGCCGACAGCAGCATGGTCTCGTCGTCCAGGTAGGCGACGACCGACCCGGCGGCCTGCTTGGCCAGACGCCCGGTCTCGAAACGGATGGTGCGGGTGCCGTAGGCGCCGTTGTCGATCAGCGCGACGGACTCGAATACGCCGGGCTCGACCTCGGCGGCGGAACTGCTCACGGTTTGGGTCATTCTCTTCTCTCAACCTCTCGTCTTCGCCGGATACCAGCGCCGCGGATGGGCACCGCTACGCGATCCGGCTGTGTTGTCCCCTTGGCAGGGGTGAGCCGTACCCGGCACGGGCGCTCGCGGACCCTCCTGGCCCGCACGCGCACACCCGGCCATCTCCCCTTGGAGGCGGCGACGCGGAGGCGGTCATCGATCGAAGCCCTCCGGCAGCGCGATACTTCTACCTCTTGCTGCGCCCCGAAAAGCCACTACCGAAGACCGACGCCACGCGACGGATGCATACGGCTCATGTTGGCGTGCGTACGGCATCGTTCACCGGATGCACGAAAGGCCAACGAGGAGATTCTATGCCTCCCCGCTGGCCGGTTCGTCAACTACCCAGGCAGCTGTGTTGTGTCGCGAAAATTAGCGACGCAGGCCCAGACGCTCGATCAGCGAACGGTAACGCTCGATGTCGTTGGCCTGGAGGTACTTCGACAGACGGCGACGACGGCCGATCAGCGCAAGCAGACCGTGGCGCGTGTGGTGGTCGTGCTTGTGCACCTTCAGGTGCTCGGTCAGATCGGAAATCCGCTTGGACAGCATCGCGATCTGAGCCTCCGGAGAACCGGTGTCAGTCGGGTGCAGGCCGTACTCGGCCAGAATGGCCTTCTTCTGCTCGGTGGTCAGCGCCACAGAATCACTCCTGAGTTTCCAGTCCGCGCGAAGAGTCCCGGGCGAACCCGGTCGGGCGCTACCGCGGACCGCAGCAAACCCAGCGACCCAGGGTACCGGACCGCTGACCTGGACCGTTAATCGGCCCTATTCGACGGACTGGGAGTCGAGCGTCTGCGCGGTGAGCACCTTGCGGGCCTGATCCACATCGCGGCCGATGGCCTCGATCAGTTCCTCGATCGACTCGAATTTGCGCATACCGCGCAGCTGTTCGACGAAGTCCACGGCCACATGCTTGTCGTAGAGATCGCCGTCGAAATCGAGGATATGCGGCTCGACCGTGCGGGAGCGCCCATCCTCGAAGGTCGGATTGGTGCCGACCGAGATGGCGGCCATCCGCCGAGTCCGCGCCGGATCGTCCAGAACGGTGAACCATCCGGCGTACACGCCGTCGGCGGGGATCGCGCCGCGCGGCACCGGTGCCACATTCGCGGTCGGGAAGCCGAGTCCGCGACCACGGCCGTCACCGTGCACGACCACGCCCTCGACCCGATGCGGGCGGCCCAGCGCCTCGGCGGCCGCGGCCACATCACCCGAGGCGAGGCAGGCGCGCACGAAGGTCGAGGAGAAGGTCACCGCATGTTCGCCGAGCAGCTGCACGCCGTCGACATCGAAGCCGAAGCGCAGGCCCAGTTCCCGCATGGTGTCCACGGTGCCCGCGGCCTGCTTGCCGAAGGTGAAGTTGTCGCCGACCACGACCTCGGAGACGTGCAGTTTGTGCACCAGCAGCTCTTCGACGTACTGCTCGGGGGTCAGCTTCATGAAGTCCTTGGTGAACGGCATGACGAGGAAGACGTCGATGCCGAGCTCCTCGGCCAGCTCCGCGCGGCGGTGCAGGGTGGACAGCTGCGCCGGATGCGAACCGGGGCGCACCACCTCGAGGGGGTGCGGGTCGAAGGTCATGAGTACCGACGGAACACCCCGCACCGCAGCGGATTTCACCGCACGGCTGATGAGCTGGGCGTGACCGCGGTGCACGCCGTCGAACACCCCGATCGTGAGCACACACCGGCCCCACTCTGCGGGCATCTCATCGAGACTTCGCCATCTCTGCACACCGGAAGCCTACGCAAAGCGCGTCACAGACAATATTCGGCCGTACCGATCTCGCACGGACGAAGCATGCTCGTCATCGCCCGTTCACCGGTTCGGCACCGGCCCCGACCACGCCCGTTCGTGTCGTGTTCGTCGTGGTCTACCAGCAGGCGCGCCGATGTGTGAAACCGTCGCGGCTGTGCCTAAGCTCGGTTACGTGCCCGGAAAACGAGACATCGCCACGCGCCGCGAGCTGGCCGATCCGTCCGAACCCACCGGTACCTCCACCGCCGTCGCGACCAGTGTCGCCCCGGTGCTGTCCTCGGTCGCGCAGGACTATCTGAAGGTGATCTGGACCGCGCAGGAATGGTCGCAGGAGAAGGTGTCGACCAAACTGCTCGCCGAACGAATCGGGGTATCCGCGTCGACGGTCTCCGAAGCGGTTCGCAAACTCGCCGATCAGGGTTTGGTGGAGCATGCCCGGTACGGGGCCATCACCCTCACCGAGGATGGTCGCCGCGCCGCGATCGCCATGGTGCGACGGCATCGACTCATCGAAACCTTCCTCGTCAATGAGCTCGGCTACGGCTGGGACGAGGTGCACGATGAGGCCGAGGTGCTCGAGCACGCGGTCTCCGAAACGCTCATGGAGCGGATAGACGCCAAACTCGGCCACCCGGACCGGGATCCGCACGGTGATCCGATTCCCTCGGTCGACGGTGCGGTGCCCACCCCGCCGGCCCGGCAGCTGAGCGATTTCGGCGATGGAGAGCTCGGGCGCGTCGCACGTATCTCCGATTCGGATCCGGCGATGCTGCGCTACTTCGATTCGCTCGGCATCGCCCTCGATACCCCCATCGCGGTGGTGGAGCGGCGGGACTTCGCCGGAACCATCGCGGTGCGCGTGGATGAGCGGACCATCGACCTCGGCAGTATTGCGGCCGAGGCCATTTGGCTCACCCACGAAAACAGTTGAGCACCACACCACCTCGTCATCCCGGCGCGTTTTTGACCGGGATCCACCGAATCAGCCGGACCACCTCGAGTGTGGATCCCGGCCAAGCATGCCGGGATGACGGGGCCGCGTCACACCAGCCGGTGACCGCCGTCGACGTGCAACACCGTCCCGGTGACGAAGGGGTTGCGCAGTAGCGAAAGTGCCGCCTGCGCAATGTCTTCCGGCAAGCCGAGGTGACCGACCGGTAGCCGCTCGGCCATGGCCCGGAGGCGCTCATCCTTGTCGTCCCAGGTCATTCGGTCCCAAATGCCGGTGCGCACCCAACCGGGTGAGACGACATTGACCCGGGTCGGGCCGAGTTCCACCGCGAGGGCGCGGGCCAAGCCCTCGAGTGCGGCGTTCACCGTGGCCACCATCGCTCCGCCGACCGCGGGGCGATAGGCGGCGATGCCCGAGGTGAAGGTGAGCGAACCGCCGGGAGTGATGTTCGCGTGCTTGGCCAGCAGCATGGAGCCGATCAGCTTGGTCTCGATGAAGCCGCGACCGTTGGGGAAGTCGAAATCCTTTATGGGGCCGTAGGTTCCGGTGGTGTCACCGGCGGTGGTCAGCACATGGTCGACCGTGCCGACGGTGTCGAAGACGCGGCGGACCTGTTCCTCGTCGCCGATATCGGCGGCGATGGCGTTCAGTTTGCCGTCGCCGAGTTCGCGGACCGCGT
Organism: Nocardia sp. NBC_01503; assembly: GCF_036327755.1. Lineage (NCBI taxonomy): Bacteria > Bacillati > Actinomycetota > Actinomycetes > Mycobacteriales > Nocardiaceae > Nocardia > Nocardia sp. NBC_01503. The sequence continues at coordinate 5,007,160 of NZ_CP109596.1, read as the reverse complement.
CGGCGAGACGCTCGGATGAGCGGCCCACGATGGTGACCTCGGCTCCGGCCGCCAGCAGTGCGTCCGCGATGGCCAGGCCCATTCCGGAGCCGCCGCCCACCACCACTGCCCGGCCGATCTCCTGTTCGAATCCCTTGTGTGTCATGCCTTTCAGCAAACCGGCGGCCCGAGTGAGCGTCCATGTCGCAGCCCTGAATCCGACTTAGCGGCGGGCTAACACCGCCGGTTACGGCACGAATCTGATTCCGCTGGAGAGTGCTTCGGCGACGGTGTGCAGGGCCGAATTGCGGGCGGCGGGACGCCAGGCGGCCACATAGGTGACCACCACGGGGCGCGGTTGCAGTGGCCGCCATACCAATCCGGGGGCGGAGGCGGTGCGCGCCGAGCCCACGCCGATGGCAGCGGGGCGCATCGGCAGTAGCGAGAGCATCTGCGCGTGACTCATGGCGCTGTCACTGAGGGCAACGGCCGCACCGCGTTCGCGCAATTGCGCGAGGACCGAATCGTGTAACTCGGGCGCGGCATCGCGGGCGAACATGATCAATTCCTGATCGCGCAACTGCGCCGGTTCGATGGTGTCGTGCGCGGCCAGGGGATGCTCGCGGGACATGACAATGCCCAACTCCTCCTCCGCGATGGCGGTGCTGGTGAGATGGTCCGGCAGCCGAATCGGCATGCGCAGCACCGCGAGATCGACATCCTCGCGATCGAGCAGGCGGACCTGATCGGCGCTGGGGCCACCGGTCAGCACCACGCGCGCGCCGGGCTGACGCGCCTTCAACAGCGCTTCAATGCGTGCGGGTAGCCAGGTCGGCGCGCCGTTCACCACGCCGAGCCGGAAGACCGAGCGCTCGGGATTGGCGACCATACGCGTCTCCCGGAGCGCGACCTCCGCGGCCTCCAGCACCCCGCGCGCGGTCTTGAGCAAAACCTCACCGGCAGCGGTCAATTCGACGCCCTGTGAGCCGCGGAGCAGCAGCGGGCCGCCGACCTCGCGTTCGATGGCGCGAATCTGCTGACTCAGGGTGGGGGTGGAGATGAACAAACGCTCCGCGGCCCGGCGGAAGTGCAATTCTTCCGCTACCGCCACGAAGTACCGCAACTGCCGCAATTCCACCACCAGTGCACTGTAGGCCGCTCAGGTGTCGGTCAGGGTGGCACCGGATTTCCGGTGGGCTGAACAGTCCCGAACGATCGAACCGTATTGCCGCCGCGCTCGAGTCGCGCCGGCAGGTCCGACCGGAGCTCAGTTCGCGCCCAGCGGGGCAGTCTCGGTAGCGCGGGTGCGCTGGTCCTGTATCGCGGCGAGCCAGAAGTACACCGGCGGGAGCACGACTTCGATGGCGGTCAGCACCAGTTGGAACCAGTGCGGCCAGCCGTACACCGCGATGGATATGAATCGGCCGACCGCGCCGAGCGCGAAGATTCCAGCCAGCCAGCGCACAGCGGTCGTATCGACGGGGTCGCGCCGCGCGGCCCACAGCCAGACCAGGCCGTAGCCCAGGAAGATCGCGCCGAAGAACCGACTCTGGCTGTCCGCGGTGGCTCCCGCCGAGCCCATATCCGGAATGCCGTCGATACCGAGCGCCATATGGAATACGCCGATCGCGACGCAGGCGTAGCCCATCAGCAGACTCAGCCATTTGAGTGCTGCGGTCATTCGTTCCTCCCGAGTGGAGTTGAGTCGCAAAGGTTCCCGCTTAGTTGACGCGCGTCTACTAAGCCAGGCTAGAACGCTAGTAGACATGCGTCAACTAAGCTGATTCGGTGACCCGCCGCCGCCTGCCCCCCGACGAACGCCGGAGCCAGCTCATCGACACCGCCGCGCAACTGTTCGCCACGCACGACTATCCCGCCGTGCACATGGAGGACGTCGCCGCGGCGGCCGGAGTCTCACGCGCCCTGCTCTACCGGCACTTCCCCGGTAAGCCCGAACTCTTCGCCGCCGTCTATCGGCAGGCCGCCGAACAACTGCTGGTCGATACCCATTTCGACCCCGAGCAGCCCTTCGCGGACCAGATCGCCGCGGGGCTCGACGTGCATTTCGATTATTTCGAGGCCAATGCCAAGACGGTGGTGGTGGCGAATCGGCTGCTGTCGGCCGATCCCACCATCCAGGGCATCATCACCGGAGAACTCTCGGCCCTGCGCGAACGCGTACTCGACACTCTCGGACTCGAAGGCCGACAGCGCCAACTCTTCTCGACCGTCCTGATGAGCTGGCTGACCTTCGTGCGAGTGCTGGTCGTCGATTGGCTCGAAAACCCGGCCTGTCCGCGGCCGGTACTGCGGGAGGTGTGCGTGGGAGCGCTGACGGGCGCGCTCGCCCCGCTGCAATCCGCTACGGCCGGTTAGAGATTCGCGGGGCGGACGACCAGCACCGAGGAGGCGCGCTTACCGCTCTCCTTCAGCAGGGCGATGGCCCGGCCGGTGGAATCGACCGCGGCATAGACGCCTTGGATACCGGCGGGGTCCAGCCAGCGGCCGTTGCGGAGGTCGTCGGCCTCTTTGTCGGTGATATCGCGGATGGCGAAGGCGGTGCGGACGGCCTCATCGATATCGAGGCTCAGCAGCGGGTCACCGGCCTCCGCCGAGACGGCGAGGGTTTCCAGGGTGCGGGCGTGTTCGAGGGTGAAGGGGCCGACGCGGGTACGGCGCAGAGCGGTGAGATGGCCTCCCACACCGAGCTTTTCGCCGAGATCGCGCGCCAGAGCGCGAATATAGGTGCCGGACGAGCATTCGACCTCCACGTCCAGGTCGACGAATTGCGCTGTGCCGGTGTCGATATCGCGGCGGGCCAGGATATCGAAGCGGCTGACGGTGACGGGGCGGGCGGCCAGCTGCACATCCTCACCCGCGCGAGCCCGGGCGTAGGCGCGCTCACCGTTGATCTTGATAGCGCTGACCGTGGCGGGAACCTGCTGGATATCGCCGGTCAATTCCGCTACGCCGGAGGCGATTTCGGCATCGGTGACATGCGCGGCGGAGGTGGTGGCGGTGACCTCACCCTCGGCGTCATCGGTGATGGTGGACTGCCCGAGGCGAATGGTGGCCGTATACGCCTTGGTGGTCAGGATGAGCTGGCCGAGCAGTTTGGTGGCCCGCTCGACACCCAGCACGAGCACGCCGGTCGCCATCGGGTCCAGGGTGCCCGCGTGACCGACCTTCTTGGTACGCAACAGACCCCGACTCTTTGCGACCACATCGTGACTGGTCCAGCCCTGGCCCTTGTCGACGATCAGCAGCCCGCCGAGGGCACCGACCACGGGTGTGCGCTTCTCGCCCATCAGCCCTCCACAATCGCGGTCAGAATGAGTCCGTCGGAGATCAGCCAGCGGCCGTCGAAGCTCGTCAGCGCGGCGCCGCCGTCGGTGGTGTGGCCCGGAATCAGCAGTTCGGTATGGAAGGTGCCCGCACCGGTCCCGGCCGACTCCTCGTCGACGGTGAAGGTGATATGCGCGTCCTCGAAGCCGAGCCAGCGGCCGGTGAGCGGCCGCCAGGTCTTGTAGGTAGCCTCCTTGGCGCAGAACAGCAGTCGATCCAGGTGCAGTGCGGTGCCCGGGAGAACCGTTGTGAGCCACTGCCTTTCGGGTGCGAGGCTGACTGAATCGAGCACGCCATCGGGAAGCGCGGCATGCGGCTCGGCATCGATACCGATGGACCGGAAGCGCAGCTTATGCCCGAGTACCGCGGCCTTGTAGCCGTCGCAGTGGGTGAGGCTGCCGACAATCCCGCGCGGCCAGACCGGCCCGCCGTCCTCGGCCTTACCGATCGCGACGGCGGGTTCGCCGAGCTGCTCCAGCGCCTGTCGGGCGCAGTAGCGCGCGCCGATGAAATCGCGGCGGCGCTTCTCCACCGCCCGAGTGATCAGGTGTTCCTCACCGGGATGCGGCTTCAGTCCCTCCGGATACGCCACCATTTCGGCGGCGGCGACCCCGGGGGGAAGGATTCTGCCGAGAATGCGCGCCGACTCCGTCGCCGCGACTGCCCGCTCTTCGATGACCGCCTCCTGATCGCACCACCACTTGCAGTGATCGAGCCTACCGGCCGAGATGAGAGGACCTCGATCGCGGCGGGGTGGATCCCGGCCACGAACATGCCGGGATGACGAAGGGAACCGATGCCGGGATGCGGGAAGTCCACGCCGGATCACGAGGGCGGCCGCACCAGGATCACGAGGGTGGCCGCGCACCAGAATCACGAGGCCAGCCACGCACCAGAATCACGAGGGTGGCCACGCACCAGAATCACGAGGGTGGCCACGCACCAGAATCACGAGGGTGGCCACGCACCAGAATCACGAGGGTGGCCGCGCACGGGGATGACGAGGGTGGCACGGGCGGGCGGTTTACTCGAATCGGACGGTGGCGATCATGGCGCGGGCCAGGGTCTCGGGATCGGACCCGGGGTTCAGCGGTGACTGTTCGAGTGCGCCCTCGCGCCAGAGCACCGCGAAGCCGTGCACCAGCGACCAGGCGGCGAGTTGGGTTGCGTGCCGGTCCTTTTCGCTCGCGTCGGGTCGGGTCGCCGCGACGCCGGAACGCAGGGCCGCGCCGGATCGACTGCGCGCCTGGACAAGTCGCGAATCGTCGGGATTGATCAGATCGCGCCGGTACATCACATCGAAGTGGCCCGGGTGATTCAGCGCGAAACGGATGTAAGCGATTGCGGCGGCGTGGAAGTCGCCCGCGGCGGCGTCCATCTCCGCGGCGAGCAGGTCGAAGCCCTCGATCGCGAGGGCGGTGAGCAGCCCGGCGCGGTCACCGAAGTGGTGCGCGGGGGCCGCGTGTGAGACCTCGGCGCGGCGGGCCAGGCCGCGCAGGGAGATCGCGTCGACGCCGTCCGCGGCGATCTGTTCGGCCGCGGCAGCGAGGATGGTGGCCCGCAGATCGCCGTGGTGGTAGCTGCTCTTCGCCATGGGCCAATCATGGCCTGCAATCTAGCCATTGACAAGTTTCCCGGTCAGCCCTAATCTTTCCACTGTCAAGATTGAACGAACGCAGGAGAACGCCATGGCCCCGCTGATCGCACTCGCCGTTGTCACCGGACTCACCCGCCTCATCGGCTGGCTCGTCGGCCCGGACTGGCTCGACTCCTGGCCGCACACCACGGCCCTCGGCTTGGCCGTCATGTTCGCTCTCACCGCCGGGGCGCATTTCATACAGCCCAAGCGCGGCGAACTCATCGCCATGGTGCCGCCCGCTTTCCCCAACGCGGCGGCCATGGTCACCCTCACCGGCGTCCTGGAAACGGCGGGCGCACTGGGACTGTTGATCCCGCCCTTCCCCCGGGCGGCGGCGATCTGCCTGTTCCTGCTGCTGCTCATCATGTTTCCGGCGAATGTGCGTGCCGCCAAACAGGACATCGGCGTGCAGACCATGCCGCTGCCGCTGCGCACGGTCGTGCAGGTGATCTTCCTCGGCGCGTGCGCCGTGGTCGCCTTCGGCTGAATCAGCCTGCGGCAGTGCGGATCCGGGCCAGAGGTAGATCCGATGTCAGTGGTGAATCGGGCCGTCCGTCTCCTCGAGCGGGCGGCCCGAACCGCGTCCGGCCTCGGCGATCACCTGCGCCGCAATGGAAACCGCGGTCTCATCCGGGGTCGAGGCGTTCAGATCCAAGCCGAGCGGACTGCGCAGTCGCCGCAGCTGTTCCGAGCCGACACCGGCGGCGACGAGGCGCTCCAGGCGCTCCGCGTGCGTGCGGCGCGAACCCATCGCTCCGACGAAACCGATCTTCTCGATACTCAACGCCTCGGCGAGCATGGGCACATCGAATTTGCTGTCATGGGTGAGTACGCATACCACCGTGCGATTGTCGACCCGGCCGCCCGCGTGCTCGGCACGCAGATAGCGATGCGGCCAATCCACCACCACCTCGTGCGCGGCGGGGAATCGCAGTGCGGTGGCGAAGGTTTCGCGCGCGTCGACCACCGTGACGCGATAGCCGAGCTGTGCGCCGAGTCGACTCAGCGCACGCACGAAATCATTGGCTCCGGCGAGGATCATGCGCGCGGGCGAGCCGAAACTCTGGACGAACGATCGCGCCGGGAATGCGCTGTCCGCGCATTCGTCGGACCCGATGGTCCCGGTGCGCCCCGCGCGAGCCATAGTCAGCGCGTCCCGGCTGACGACCGCAGACCGGCCGAGCCTGCCACCGCGCTGGGCAGCGCTCCCGCCCTCGGCATCGACGGCCCGCGCATCGGGCCCCGCGCCCGGCCGAACAATCTGCCATCGCGGCTGGCCGTCCAGAGTCGTCACCAGTGAGACCGACCGCCCGGCGCGAATCTCCCGATCCAATATCTCCAGCTCCGCGAGACGGCTCGAATCGATCCGCTCGATCTGGATTTCCATCTCGCCACCACACGTCAGGCCGATGGCGACACCGTCCGGATCTACGATGCCGAATCGCTCCAGCACCGCCTCACCATCGGCAAGCACCGCGGCCGCCGATTCCACCACCGCGCTTTCCACGCAACCGCCGGACAGCGATCCGATGACCTCACCCGACCCGGTCACCACCATGGCCGCCCCGATCTCACGCGGCCCGGCCCCGGTCACCGCGACCACCCGGGCCAGCGCCACCGGGCCCTCCCGGACCCGGTCGATCAGCTGAGGCAGGACATCGCGCATACCTCCATCATCGCCGTATCGGCCCCGGCGCGCATACGTGCGTACGCGATGGCAACCTCAGCGCAACATGCGCGCCGCAGGACGAACCCGACAGCCAACGGACACGGCACAGCGGTCCGGACGGGCTAGGCCAATCCGCGACGGCGCTGGGCTTCCTCGCGCATCTTCAGCGCAGCCGCCTGCATCTCGGGCGTGATCTTGAAGTGCCCACCCCACTCGTTCAGCGTGTCGCCGTAGTCCGGCGTCGGCAGGATCTGCCGCAGCAGCTGTTCGGGCAATCCGCGGCGCTGCCACTCCCTCGGGTAACCGAGTGAAACCTCTTCGAAGCGGACACCGTCGTGGTAGGTGGTGCGCGGAATGTGCAAGTGCCCGTAGACCGAGCAGACCACGTTGTAGGTGGTGTGCCAGTCTGCGGTGAGATCGGTACCGCACCACAGCGCGAACTCCGGATACCAGAGCATGTCGGTGATCTCGCGCAGCAGCGGGAAGTGGTTGATCAGCACCACAGGGGTGTCGGCGGGCAACGCGTCGAGCCGGCGCTGGGTGTACTGCACGCGGGCGTGACACCAGGCATCGCGGGTCACGTACGGCTCGGCGGAGAGCAGGAACTCGTCGGTGGCGACCACATTGCGCTCGCGCGCCAACGCCAGTCCGGCCGCCTTGGTGGTGGTCCCCGCGGGCAGCCAGGAGTAGTCGTAGAGCAGGAACATCGGCACCAGCGTCACCGCACCGCCGTACGCCTCCGAGCCCGCACCGGTCCACACCGGAAAGGGATCCTCCGGGGTCAGCACATCCAGATCCCGGCAGATCGACACCAGATAGTCGTATCGCCCCGCCCCGTGCATCTGCACGGGATCCTTTGCGGTAGTCCACAATTCATGATTCCCGGGCACCCAGATCACCTTGGCGAACTGCTTCTTCAACGTCTCCAGGGCCCACCGGAAATCATCGGTCTTCTCCCCCACGTCCCCGGCGAGAATCAGCCAATCCTCCGGCGAATCCGCCCGGATAGCCTCCACCACGGGCTTATTGCCCTGATGACCGACGTGAATGTCGCTCACCGCCACAAGTTTCGGAATCACCCAGCTCCGCCTTCCAGTCATGACCAGCCCTCGCAGCAACCGCGCCGGCCCCCATCAGATTCCCACGGCGGCCACCGACCCCCGGCAGGCCCCTCCCGAATCACACCGCCAGCCCCCCGCGCGGGGATCGGACCAGCCCGGAGTCCCCCGGAGCTCGACCGGAAAGCCCCAACGCGACCTACCCCCGTCCTCCCGGCCCGCCGCACCCTTGTCATCCCGGCGCGACCCAACCCGTCATCCCGGCGCGTTCTTGGCCGGGATCCATCGCAACCTGTTGCAGCACAGCCCGTGTGGATCCCGGCCCAAAGCATGCCGGGATGACGAGGCACAACAAGTGCCGGGATGACGAGGGCGCAGTCAGTGGTTCAGGTGGATTCGCGCTGCCGGGGCGAAACCGGCTGCGACCGTGAGGGTTCCGGAGGGGTCGCGGCGACAGGAGGCTACGGCGAGGTGGCAGGGCCGGGGCAGGTCGACGGGGAGTTTGGCGCCGCCGTCGATTTGGTAGCGGGTGTTGGTGACCTTCCACTTGCGGGCGACTTCCGGATCGTCCGGTGTGGTGGGCGGGGCGTCGGCACGGGCGACCATCATCACCTCGGTAATGCCCACCGGCCAGGTGAAGGTGAGCAGGCCCGCGCGTTCGGCCAGGGCCGTCACGGTGGGCATTCCGCCGGGGGTGTGGTCCTCGACCGCCGCACCGGCGGTGCTCGGCGGTTCCCGGCCGTCCGAGCGGGTCACGTCGGAGACCCTGCCGGAGACCGAAGCCACGACGCCGTAGACGGGTACCGCGCCCGTTCCGGCCGCGCCATCCTCGAGGGCCGTGCCGCGGGTGCGGCCCACCACCCGCCAGGAGCCGTCGGGTTGTAAACGGGTGACGCGGTATTCGACCTGTTCGGTCGGCGAGGCCGACCAGGCGATGACCACGGTGCCGTCCGGTTTGCGGGTGGCGGTGACCTGGCCGGGCGCTTCCACCGGGAGCTCGCCGAGGGCGGCGAGGGTTCCGGCGTGGTCGGCGCAGACCTCGAAAACCGCTCGGAGCGCGCGCATTCGAGCCGCGGCGGGAGCGGGCGGGGCGGCCGCGAACATACGGTCGGCCTCGGCGAGAGCCGAACGTGCCTGAATCAGTAGCTGTTCCAGCGTGAGCCCGCGGCCATCCGGATTCGGTACATCGGCGGCGGAGCGCTCCAGATACTCGAGGTGCTCCAGGGCCTCCATATACCGCCGACCCGCGCATCCGGCCGTGGCACCGCGCCAGTGGACGGCGGCTTCGGCCAGCACCCGCTCCACGAGTTCGGCGATCGGCCGCACCGAGGTCGCCCCGGCACCGTCGCCACCGGCGATCCGCTGCGCCTCGGTCACATGCTCTCGGGCCGCATAGGGATGTCCGGCACGCAACGCGGCCCGCGCCGCTTTCAACGGCTCCTCCCACGCCCGCACCGGCGGCGGAGGTGGGAGCGGCGGCACGCGCCGATACGCCGAGCCGTCACCGGCTGCCCCGGAATTCCCAGTGCCCGAGGATGATCCGGCGTGCGCACCACCGGAAGCGCCGCCGTGCCCCGCACCCGACGACGAGCCCGCCCCGGCCGCGTATCCGGAATCGGCGGATGAACTCCGCTGCCGCGAGGTATCCGCGTCGCGCGTGCCGGTCGACCGCGAACTCGCAGCGGAATCTCTGTTCGGCCGGGCGAAGGAAATGGGTGACGTACCCGAAACTGATTGATCTGAACCAGAATTGGCGGGCAGGTCTTTGCCCTCCACGGTGGTGCCGAGTTCGGCGGCGAGCGACAGGATCACCCGCTCGGCGGCGGCGCGGTCGAGGCCCGCGGCAATGGCTTCGCCCACCAGGAACTCGTAATCACCTGCGACCAGGCTGTCTTCGACCAGGACCGCGGCGCGGACCTGGGGGCGGAGCAGATCGGTGGCGTCGTCGATGATCGCCCGCAGGTAATCGTCCACCGCACCGGATTCGAGCAGGTCGCTGACGTGGACCAGGAGTTCGTCGAGCACTACCCGTACTCGGCCGGGCGGCAGCTCGCGCGTGCGAGCGCGCAAAGCCTCTGCACGCAAATGGATTTCACCGGTTTGGTGGGCCTTGGTGAAATCCAGACCGAGTAGCGCCAGCAGGGTCGGGACCGGATCTCCGGGGAGCAGGCGATCGTATTCGGCGAGCAGCTTGCGAATCTGTTGCCGCCGTTGCGCACTCACGCCGGAGGGCGGTGGGGTCACGGGGGCCGCCGCCTCGTCGAGTATGCGATGCCGCCGCAACCGCGCGCGCACCTCGGCGGCGTCGAGCCCGCTCATCTTGCCGATATCTTCCAGCCCGGCCACCTTGCCGGCCGGAATTCCGCCGTGCCGCTGGACAAGTCGCTCGATGGCGGTGTCGATCATCTCGTACCGTTCGGAGTCGCGCCGCTCGCGCAGCTGCTCCACGCGCTCGGCCTCCACCCGCCGTGACGAGGCGTTCAGCAGCGGCGTGCAGAGCCGATCATGCCCGTCCACCAGCAGTCCGGCCAGCACCCGGTACTTCGGATGATCGCGCTGCTTCTGCCAGAAACCCCACACCTCGTCCACGCGCGCCCGCACCTCGGCGTCGCTCAGTGTGCGCGCCTCATCGAGCGGAATGTCGTACAGCTCGAACGCATCCGACACCTCGATACCGCCGCGGCGTTCCACGGCGGCGAGCACTCGCTTGCGATAGTCGTTCGGGTCGAAGGCGTGCATGGCTCTGGTTCTATACGGCGCGGCGGCGGGTGCGCTGCAGCTGATCCAATTCGCGGGCCACATCGGCCTGCGACAGCGTGGCCCCGGTCTGCACCGAAAGGGCAAGGGGCATACGCGCATCCACGTGATAGGCGGTCACGTGCAGCACTCCGTCGAAGCCCATCTCGAAGGTGACCTGGACTTCACTGCCCGCCGGATAGCCGGGCGGAATATCCTTGATTCGCCCCTCCACCAGGACTTTCGAATCGTCCGGCCGGGTCGAGGCGGCCTGTCCCTGCTGCTCGACGATGGTCAGCTCGATCTGATCCTGATCGGCGCGCACGGTGCCGTAGGAGCGCCGCACCCGAATGGGCAGCGTTTGATTGCGATGCACGAGCCAGCTCGCCGCCAGCCCGTTGTAGCTGTCCAGGGCGAGCACCCCGAAGCCACGCGACACCACGGTGTCGACCTGGATCTCCAGCATGCGGCGGACCAGGCCGACCGGCTGCCCGAAGGAGGCGGCGACCCGGCTCAGCGACTGTTCCAGCTCGTGTGGATCGGCATCGTGCAGCTCCGCGCCATCGCGCAGACGGCCGCGAGTCATCAGATCGGCGACCACGAGCCGCTCCATCTCCAACTTCTCGCCGTACAGCGCGGCGCCGCGCGCGACCGAGAGATCCGGGTCGCGCAGCTCGCCGACCAGACCCAGCTCACGCTGCAATTCCCGCGCCACCATCGGCATTCGCGAGGATCCGCCGACCAGCAGCACCCGATCCACCTGATGCACCCCGCGCTGCCCGGCCGCGGCCAGGCACGCCTTGGTGAGGTCCAGGGTGCGGCGCATGAGCGAGGCCGTCATGGCCTCCATCTCGGTGCGGGTCAGCGTGATGACCGCGCGCGCACCATCGTGTGCGATAAGTACTTCGGTCTGCTCGGCCTCGCTCAGCTCGCATTTGGCGCGCTCGGCGGCCAGCACCAGCATCTGCGATCCGGCCGAATCGTCCAGTGGGTCTTCGGCATCGGGATTCGCGGCACAGAACTGCTGGGACAGGTGCAGGGCGATGCGCTCGTCCCAGTCGGCCCCGCCGAGCTGATGATCGCCCTCGACCGCGAGCACCGAGATGCGCCGGTCGGACAATTCGATGACGGTGGCATCGAAGGTGCCGCCGCCGAGGTCGTAGACGAGCACGGTCTCGCGACCGCCGTTCTTACCGATATCGACACTGCCGTCCAGGCGGCCGAAACCATAGGACAGGGCCGCGGCGATCGGCTCGGAGAGCACGCCCGCGACATCGAACCCGGCGTAGGTACCGGCCTGGATGGTGGCCCGCCGCTCCTCGTCACCGAAGTAGGCGGGCACGGTGATGACCACGCGCTGCACGGTGCCGCCGCCCCCGAACTCGGCATCGGCGGCCAGACTCTTGAGGATCAGCGAGGAGACCGCGGGGGCGGACCAGGTCTGCCCGTGCGCCATGAAGCGCCAATCGGCATCTCCCATGCGCCGTTTGACCAGCGCGCACACATGCTCGGGATCCAGTCGCGCCTGTCGTCGCGCACCCTCACCCACCACATGGTCATTGGCCGAGGCGAACAGCACCACCGACGGTACCGTCGGCTCCCCGTTCATACCGATCAAGATTTCCGGGCGACCATCCGCATCGATACGCGCGATCGCGGAATTCGTTGTGCCCAGGTCGATGCCGAAGACCCCCATGGCGGCGATCGTAGCAGCCATGACCGACCGTGGGGATTAAGGTTCGGGCATGACCGAACCCGCCGCAGCGACCGGGAACCCTGACACCGCAACCGAACCCGATGGGGACGGCGGCGGCGCGAATCTCAGCGAACGTATCGACGATCTGACCCGGGTGATCGCGCGGCAGGCGGCAACTCTCGAGCGCCTGGCCGATGACGCCAGGGCGCGGGACCGGCGCGAGCGCGCGGGCGCGGATGTGCCGCTGGTCGTGGAGCTTTTCGCGGTATTCGGCGATGCGCTGTCCCTGGCGGCCACCGCCGGTTCCGAGACCGAGCGAACGGCGTTCGAAACCTTCGCGAATCGGGTGGAGCGATTACTGGTGGGTCGCGGCGGGCAGGTGGTGCGCCCGACTCCGGATGTCGCGTTCGACGCCCTCACCATGGAGGCCGCCGACACCCGCGCCACCGCCGATCCGGCCGCCGATCGCACCGTCGCGGAGGTGCTGCAGCCCGGCCTCACCATCGCCGATCGTTCGGTGCGGCCCGCGAAGGTGATTGTCCGCCGGTATCGCGATCCGGAAAGCTGATCCCGGCCCTTTATCCAAAAGCCCCCTGCGGTTAAGCACACATGCTTAACCTCTGGGGTATGACAGGCACCCATGCCCGGATGATCGATGTCGGACAACCCATGACCCGGTTCGCCCGGGGCTGGCACTGTCTCGGCCTGGCGGAGAGTTTCCGGGACGGGGAACCGCACTCGGTCGAGGCGTTCGGCACCAAATTGGTGATCTGGTCCGATAGCAAGGGCGCACTGCACGCGCTCGACGGGTACTGCCGTCATATGGGCGCGGATCTGTCCTATGGCAGCGTCAAGGACGACAATATCGCCTGCCCCTTCCATGATTGGCGCTGGCGCGGTGACGGGCGTTGTACCGCAATCCCTTACGCTCGGCGGGTACCACCGCTGGCCAAGACCCGCTCCTGGATCACCTGTGAGGAGAACGGGCAGTTCTTCGTCTGGAACGATCCCGAGGGCAATCCGCCGCCGCCCGAGGTCGCCATTCCGCATATCGACGGGATAGGTACCGAGCAGTGGAGTGACTGGAGCTGGAATTCACTGCTGATCGAGGGTGCGCACTGCCGCGAAATCATCGACAACAACGTGGATATGGCGCACTTCTTCTATATTCACTACGCCTATCCGGTGTTCTTCAAGAATGTGTTCGAAGGACATGTGGCCACGCAGTTCCTGCATTCCAAGGGGCGGCCGGATGTGCACACCTCCTCGAACTACAACACCGAGATGCAGCTGTTGCGTTCGGAGGCTTCGTATTTCGGGCCGTCGTACATGATCAACTACCTGCACAACGACTTCGGTGAGCGGACCGTCGAGGTGGTGCTGATCAACTGCCACTATCCCGTCACGCACAATTCGTTCATGCTGCAGTGGGGGGTGAGCGTACAGGCCATCGAGGGGCTGCCGCCCGCCAAATCACAGTCGCTGGCAAAGGCTTTCGGTAAGAGCTTCGGCGTCGGATTCCTGCAGGATGTCGAGATCTGGAAGCATAAGACCCGCATCGACAATCCACTGCTCACCCAGGAGGACGGGCCGGTGTATCAGCATCGGCGCTGGTACGAGCAGTTCTACGTGGATGTCGCCGATATCAAACCGGAGATGACGGCGCGCTTCGAATTCGAGGTCGACACCACGCACGCCAATGAGAATTGGGAGGCCGAGGTCGCCGAGAATCTGGCCAAGCGCGCGGCGGAGAACGCCTAGGCCAGTCGCGCCGGCACATCCGCGCCGACGCGCGCCCACTTACCGGAGAGCGCACGCCAGGACACCGCGACCAGTCGCAGCAGCATGAACGCGACCAGCCCGGTCCAGATTCCGGCGATGCCCCAGTCATACACCAGCGATAGCCAGATGGCGGGCAGGAAACCGAGCAGCGCCGAGCCGAGCGTGGCATTGCGCAGGAAAGCGGCATCACCCGCGCCGAGCAGGACACCGTCGAGGGCGAACACCACACCCGCGATCGGAATGATGCCGACGAAGAACCACCACACCACATGCGTTCGGTCCAGCACCGACGGGTCGGTGGTGAACAGCTGCGGTATCACCGCATACCCGGCCGCGAAGATCACCGCCAGCACCACCGCGAACACTGTCGACCAGCCGGTGATGCGCCGCGCCAAACCCTGTGCGCCCCGGGCATTCCCGGCCCCCAGCGCCGCACCGACCAAGGTTTGCGCGGCAATGGCGAGCGAATCCAGGGTCAGGGCAAGAAAACTCCATAGCTGCAAGACCAGCTGATGTGCCGCCACCGAGGCCGCTCCGAACCGCGAGGCCACCGCCGCGGCCGAGACGAAGCACGCCTGGAAGGCCAGACTCCGCGCGATGAGATCCCGCCCGAGTACCAACTGCGCCTTCATAATCGCGATATGTGGGGCCAGCGGCACCCGTGAGCGCACCAGCGCCCAGACGAACAGTGCGGCCATCACCACCTGCCCCACCACGTTCGCCACCGCGGACCCCTCCAGCTCCAACCGCGGCGCACCCAGCAGCCCGTGCACCAGCACCGGGCACAGAATCCCCGAAACCACCAGCCCCGCAACGACATACACCAGCGGCCGACGTGTCTGCTGCACCCCGCGCAGCCATCCGTTCCCCGCCATGGACAGCAGGATCAACGGCACCCCGAACAGCGCGATGCGCAGCCACGACTCCGCCCGCGGCGCGATCTCATCCCCGCCCGCGATAGCCCGCGTCACCGGCCCCGCGAACACCTGCAGCACAACGACAATCGCCACCCCCACCCCGACGGCGATCCAACTGGCCTGCACCCCCTCACCGATCGCGCCCCGCTCATCCCCCGCCCCATGCCGCCGCGCGGCCCGCGCCGTCGTGCCATAACTCAGGAACGTCAACTGCGAACTGACCTGCGCCAGAATCAACCCGCCCACCGCGAGACCCGCCAGCGCCAGCGCACCGAGCCGCCCCACCACGGCCATATCGAACAGCAGATAGATGGGCTCGGCGACCAGCACCCCCAGCGTCGGAATCGCGATTCCGAGAATCCGCCGCGGCCCCGCCTGCACCGCCGCCGACCCCACCTCGCTCTCCACCATACGATCACCATCCCACAACCCCCCGACATCTTCGAGGAGCCCGGGAGTCAGCCGGTGAGCGCGGCTTCGAAGGTCGGCCAGGAGCGGTGCAGGTCCTGCTGCCAATACCCCCAGGAGTGGGTTCCGGTCGGTCTGAGGTCGAAGGTGGCCGGGATGTCGAGCTGACGGAAGCGCTCCTGTAATGCCCTGGTGCACATGTTCATCACCGCCTCCAGGGGTGCGCCGAAGAGCAGTTGCCAGGTCAGGTGCAGCGGATCGCCGTGGCCCGGTGTATCCAGGGGTCCGGGGACGCCGGTGCCGGCGGAGACGTAGATCGCGGTGCCGCGCAACCGATCCGCGTGCAGGTACGCGTCGTTCGCCGCCCAGCGCGCATCACCGGCCGGACCCCACATATTGAAGGCGTTACCGCGCCAGCGGGCCACCACCGCCGTGACGAACGCCTGGCCCTGCGGATCGCTGGTCCGCACACAGCCGCTGTAGGACCCGATGGCTCGATACAGTCCCGGTGCGGCCAGAGCCAGTTGGAATACCGAGGTTCCGGCCATCGAGATGCCCGCTATCGCATTGGACCCGCTGCCGTGCAGCGCCGCATCGACGATCGGCGGGAGTTCGCCGGTGAGAAAGGTGGTCCAGCGCGGCCGGCCGAGCATCGGGTCGTCGAACTCCCAATCGGTGAAGTAGCTGCCCGCACCGCCGACCGGGATCACCACATTGACCTGCTTATGGCGGAAGAACTCCGCGATATCGGTCTCATCGTCCCAGTTGCCGTCGATACCGCCGTTGGCACCGTTGAGCAGATAGAGGGTGGGTGCCGGTGCGCTCGGATCCGCGGCGCGCAGTACGCGACTGCGGATGACGGTATTCATCGCGGCGGAGTAGACGAAGACGTCCTCGACACGATCCCGCACCTGTTCGATGCGGTCCAAGCGGGCGGCCCCGGCCGCTGCGGACGGCTCGGCCCGACCGGTCGCCGCGGTCAGGGCACCCAGCACCAGCACCAGCGCCAGGCCCACCGCGGCGGCGCGCTGCCCGAACCGCGGTCCCGGCGTCGCGCCCCGGCGGCGGGACTGGGACGTTGCCGACCGGTATCGCACTGTGCGCCAAGTCGATTCGGGATCGAATGACGATCTCACCGCACCAGGTCCGCCAGCGTCCGTGTGCTCCCCATGGGCGGCCGGTCGGCCAGCGATACCGTGCCGGTGGTGCGCCGCCAGGAGGCGCCCTCGGGGCGGTAACTCGCCAGGGCGACACCGGAGTCGCAGATGCCGAGGCGGTCCAGCAGGGTGGCGATGACCTGACGGCTCATATCGGCCAGCTCATGAGTGGGGCGGTTGCGGTGTCTGCGGGTGCCGAGGTCGACCTGCGCGATGGCCGATGCGCCGTGGCGCTGCCAGGCGTCGACCAGGATGCCTATCTCCACCCCGTATCCGGGAGCGAAAGGGATGCCGGTCAGCAGATTTCGGGTGGCGGCGTACTCACCGCCCAGCGGTTGCAGCACCTCACCGAGTTCGGGTGCGAGCGCGGTGAGCAGCGGGCGCGCCACCAACTGGGTGACTCGGCCGCCGCCATCGGCATCGCCCGCCGGGTCCAGCTCCAGTGGACGGCGGTAGTAGCCCTTCACCAGTTCGATTCCGTCCCGCAGCAGCAGCGGAGCCAGCAACGCGGGGACGAATCGCGGGCTCGGGGTGAGCAGATCCGAATCCACGAAGACGATGAGATCGCCGGTGGTCACCGCGAGCGAACGCCACAGCACCTCACCCTTGCCGGAGCGGGGCTCGATATCCGGCAGGGCCTGTTCGCGGGTGAATACCGCTGTGGCACCCGAGCATTCGGCAATCCGCACGGTGTCGTCCGCCGATCCGGAGTCGACCACCACGAGCTCGTCCACC
This sequence comes from Nocardia sp. NBC_01503, assembly GCF_036327755.1. Taxonomy (NCBI): domain Bacteria; kingdom Bacillati; phylum Actinomycetota; class Actinomycetes; order Mycobacteriales; family Nocardiaceae; genus Nocardia; species Nocardia sp. NBC_01503. The sequence goes on along the minus strand of NZ_CP109596.1, from coordinate 4,990,039 downwards.
AGCGTGCCCACCAGTGGCCGAATCGATGCGAGCACCCCGCCGATGGTCGCCTGCTCATTCAGGGCGGGCAGCACCACCGATACCGTGCGCCCGGCCTTGTGCTCGATCAACTCCGGCAGCGACCAGTCCCGGTGGAACCAGGTGATATCGGCCAAGCCTTTCCAGTGGATCATCGAGTAGTCCCTTCACCCGAGTCGAGAACGGTGGTGCGCCACCGCGGCCAGATCTCCTGCCACGGACGACGCGGATGGTCACAGCGCCACAGCACGACATGCCTTGTGATGCCGGGGAATCCGAGGGGTGAATCCAGTCGGTCCACCACGCGTACGTCCGAGAATGTTTGGCGCAGTATCGATTCCGCTCCACTCGAACCTATATAGAGCACCGTGGTCGCGGACTGCGAGGGTGAACCGAAGTAGGCGTACCCGCGATTCGCGCTGTACACCGGCGGTAGCTCCGGTGCGTGTCCGTCGAGAGCCGCCGCCTGCCAGTAGGTCTGAGTGATCACCACGGTGTGCGCACGGGCGGGCGGAGTCAGCTCATCCGCCTGCGCGGCCACGGCGGCATACAGCTCATCCCACCCGGATACACCGAAAAGTCGCATCCGAGTGGATAATTCACGCTGAGTATCGGTGGCGTCGTGCAGCGCCGACTGCGGCAGCGGCAGTACCAGAACCACCGCGAGCGCCAGGCCCGCCGAGACGCCCGCCGTCAACCGGACACCCCGCCACCACCGCCGAGGTTCCCCCTCGGTCCACCACACCGCACCCGCCGCCAGCAGTACCGGAAACAGGCCCGCCGCATAGTAGGGACGCGAGTCGGTGGCCACCACGAACACCACCTGCACCAGCGCGGCGATCGCGACGAATCGGTACGGACGCAATGCCGATGACCGCAGCAATGCCCACACCCCCGAACCGGCGAGCAGAGTCCCGAGCATCCCGAGCAGCAATGCCACCTGTATCGGCAGCCCCGCAACCCCACCGGTCGCCGCCCGCTGCTCCTGTGCGATCACCGAAGCCATTGCCAACTGGGGCCAACCGTGACTCGCCTGCCAGCACAACCCCGGTACCACGGACAGCCCGACGACCACGAGCGCCGCCCACGACACCGGCCGCCGGAACAGCGCGCGCGGCCCGAAGATCAGGACTCCGATCGCGATTCCCACGGCGAGCACCGGCAGCAGCAGTTTCACCTGCAGGTCCACCGCGGCCACGACCGCGACGGCGAGCAACAGTCGATTATCACGAATTCTGTTCCAGCGCACCAGAATCCACGCCAGCGCGGCCGTGAGCGTGGCATCCACCGCAAAGGTGGACAGCGTCGCCGAGGCGGTGATCAGAAATGGAGTCGTGGCGAATCCGAGTGCCGCCAACCGTTGCGCGGCCCGCCCACCCCCGAACTCCCGCGCCACCCCCGCGCACACCCAGATCGCGCCGATTCCGCACGCGATGGCCGGAATCCGCAGCACGACAACCGAACCCGGTGCGAGCCACTCCGCGGTCCGAGCCATCAGCGGAACCAACGGCCCCTGATCGACGTATCCGGCAGCCAGCCGTCGCCCGGCCGACAGGAAGTACAGTTCATCGCCGAAATACCCGTACCGCCCGGCGCGCAGGCCCAGCACCACCGCCGCCGCCAGCGCGATGGCACCGACACCTCGAATATCCCAGGGCGGCAACCCCACCGCCGCCCGTCTCGGCTCGGTGGCTCGCTCCACGGCCGGGTGCGGGTCGGCCGATACCGAGCCCGCCCGGCCATCCGCCGCCCGTTCATCCAGTGAGGACCGGGCCATCGCGTTCGCCGCCACCGCATCGGGCAGGGGCCGGGCGCTCACGTGCGCCGCCGAGGTAGCGCGAGGGTGAGCACGGCCAGGAGCAGCGACACTCCGGCCATGAGCCACAGCACCGTGGTGATCGCGGAAACATAGTCTCGCGCCGCGGCTTTCGCGAAGAACACGGTCCCGAGCACCGCGACCCCGAGCGCACTTCCCACCTGCTGCACCGTCGGCACAATGCCCGAAGCCGATCCGGTGGCGCGCTCGACCACCCCGGCCAGCATCACCGAGGGCAGCGGTCCGGCGAACCATCCCATTCCCGCTCCCGCCGCGAAGACCGACCAGGCCAGTTCGCGAATGTCCGAGGCGGCTCCGGAGGCGTGCACCGTGCTCGCGATCGCCCCCAACGCGACCGCGAATACCGTCACCCCTACGGTCAGGGCCCGAGATCCCCACAACGACACCAGAATCGGTGCGGACAACGCGCCCAGCACCGCCCCCACCGCGAACGGCACCATGACCATCCCGGTCCGTGCGGCCGACCATCCCAACCCGGACTGCGCCGCTACCGATACCGTGAACAGCAGGGCCGTGAACACCCCGTAGAACGCCGCCGTAAGCACCGAACCAATCGCAAATGCCCTGTCCGCGAACAGTTCCAGCCGCACCAACGGTTCATCGCCGTGCGCCGCCCGCCGCCGCTGCGCCCGCACGAACAAGACCAGCACCGGTACGGACAGCACCGCTGACACGATCATGATCGGCGGCCACCCCAGCGCACGACCCTCGGTCAGCGGATATACCAGCAACCCCAAACCCAGCGCCGACAGCACCGCCCCCGCGAAGTCGAGCCGCCGCATCAGCGTCAACCACCGCGAACCGGATCCCCTCGATACACCGAGGGCCGCCGAATCCGCGACGACGACCGAGTTCGCCCGGGCCGATGCGTGATTCCCCGACTGCCCAGACGATAGGCCGGGCCCGGCGGCCACGTCCGCCCCTCGCATACGGGCATACCTTCTCACCAGCGCGACCGCACCGGCCGCGACGGGAAGGTTGACCAGAAAGATCGCGCGCCAGCCCCATCCCAGCGGGCTGGCGTCGACCAGCGCTCCGCCGAGCAGCGGGCCGAGCATGCCCGCCAGTGCCGCCGTGGCACCGTAGATGCCGAAGACGGTCGCGTGCAGTCCTTCCGGGAACGCGCCCGCGATGATCGCGATGGTCTGCGCGGAGATCAGGGCGGCCGCCACTCCCGCCGCCGCACGCGCGAGTATCAGTTCGTTCGCGCCGGAGGACGTTCCGCACCACACCGAAGCACCGGCGAAGGCGACCAGCGCCGCCATGAAAACGGTATGCCTGCCCAGCAGATCACCGATTCCGGCGGCGGCCGGCAGGGTGCAGGCGAAAGCCAGGCCGTACCCGCTCACTATCAGCAGTTCGGCCGCACCGTCCGCGTGCAGATCGCGGGCCAGGGCGGGCATGGCGGTGTGCACGATGGTCAGGTCCAGCATCTGCATGAACACCGCTGTCAGGCACGCCGCCAGCGCGATCCACGCGCCCGGCGCGGTGGCCGGGCGGGTGGTATGGCCGGAGATCCCGGACGTCATGAGAGCGCCGGAACTCGGGCCGCGTAGTCGCCATCGGCCACGACCGCGTTGATGATCGCGGTCAGGGTCCGCACGTATCGCACCACCGATGCGTGCGCCTGCGGTGTATCCGGGAACAGCAGGGACAGCGTGGTCACGTCATGGAAGCGGTTGACCCACAGGAACACCTCCCCCGAGCTGGTCTCGCTGCCGTAGAGCCCGCCCTTGATGGCGTCGAACATGTCCGCGCCGTCCATCTTTCGGACGTCGACATAGGACACCATCGGTGCGGTGAAGCCCGGCCGCGCCCGGATGCCGAGGTCGGGCGTGACCAGTTCCAGGACGCGATGCAGGGAGACATCCGTGAGATCCTTGGCCCGCTCCGCCGCCTGCTGCGCGGCCGCCACCACGGCGGTGAAACAGTTCTCCGCATCTACCTGGAACTCCACCGGAATCAGGTTGGTGTACCAGCCCACCGAACCCATCTCCCCCGGCAGGAAACGGGTATTGGCGGGCGTGAAGCCGAAATACCTTTCCCGCCCGGCCAATTCGAGCTCGGCGAGGCCGATCGCCGCGAACAAGCCACCCAGGAAGCGTCCGCCGTGCGCGGTGCAGACCTGCTCGAAGCGCAGCATTTCGTCCTCGCTCAGCAGCGTCCGGGTGAGCTGTGCGCCCTGTGCGTATCCGCCCGCGCCCAGCTCCAGCGGGAATCGCGGCACATCACCGTCATTGCGGCGCAACAGATCCAGCCACTGCCACACCGCGGCGGACTCCAGGCCGAGTTGCTCGTTGATGAGATTCTCCCGGGCGCAATAGCCGATGTGGCCGTCGACCTCCGGCAGCTCCACCGCGCCGCCGGACAGTTCACCGCCGTAGAGCAGCAGCAGGTCGACACAGGAAATCGCCTGTGCCACACCGTCGGTATGCAGATGATCCACGGCCGCGTACACCGTGAACGATCCGGGACGCTCGATGACGCCGAAGGAGAAGCAATCCCATTCGAAAGGCCCGGGCGTCTCGGCCCGCACCCGCTCGCGCAGGGCGTCCAGATCGTCGAACTCCCCGTAACCGGTAGCGGTCACCTCGATATCCGCCGGATCCGCCACATGACGCACGATCCGCCCGTCCGGTTCCAAGGCGAACCAGCTGCGGAAGGTGTCATGCCGCCGCAGAAACGCGTTCAAGGCGGCGGTCATGGCCCGATGATCGGGCACCCCCGGAATATCGAACGAAATCATGCATATTCGCGAAACGCGCAATCCCACACGGGAATTGCGATGCGTCGCGCGCAGATAGGCCCGCTGTTGATACGACGGTCCGACATCGTGCGCGGGCGCCCGCCGCACCGCCGCCCGCGCGGCGGGGGACGCCGTCCAGGTGGTGAGCCTGCCGGGCTCGGGATGCCAGTCGCCGAAGAGGCCGAATGCGACCATGAATTGACCTCGATTCCTACCGCTCGCTGAATCAGGTTTACGAGTGAACGGCACGCACCCACCGCCTGACCAGCACCGCAGCGAAAGTCTGTGACGATTCCCAAGCCGGACCGCCCGCGCCCGGACGGTCTCCCAAAGTGTCGCGATACGCATTGTCCGGCTATCGCTTTCGACCTAACGTCACCACCCGACCGTCCCACTCGAGGCAATCGGAGGTCCCGGGTGAAAGCAGCCGGACCGTTTCTGTCGTTCGTCCTGGCCCTCGCACTGCCCTGCCTGTGCGTCGCGATTCCGGCCCGCGCCGAGCCCATCGCACCGGACGCGGCGCTGGCGGCCGCGCGGCCCGCACCGGACGGATCGCAGCTGATCGCGGCCACCGAAGCCGCGGACGGTCTCCTCGATATGCGGGTGCACTCGACCGCCATGAACGCCGATATCGACCTGAAAGTGCTTCGCGCACCGGATGATTCGATGCCCGCGCCGGTCCTGTACCTGTTGAACGGCGCGGGCGGTGGTTCGGATGCCAGCAGTTGGCCCGAGCAGACCGATATCGTCGACTTCTTCCACGATAAGCAGGTCACCCTCGTCAACCCGCTCGGCGGCAACGGCAGCTATTTCACCGATTGGCAGCGCGATGATCCCCTGCTCGGCCGGGTGCGCTGGAGCACCTTTCTCACCGAGGAGCTACCGCCCATCATCGACTCGGCGCTCAATGGCAACGGCGCGAACGCTATCGCCGGTATCTCCATGGCCGGAACCTCGGTCTTCCAACTCGCCCTCGACGCACCCGGGCTGTATCGGGCCATCGGTTCGTACAGCGGCTGCGCTCGCACCAGCGATCCCCTCGGCCGCGTCTTCGTCGATGCGGTGGTGCTGCGCTGGCATGGCGACCCCGCGAATATGTGGGGCCCACCCGATGATCCGGCCTGGCCCGCCAAGGACCCCTATCTGCACGCCGACCGCCTGCGCGGCACCGCGATCTACGTCTCCTCCGGCACCGGCGTACCCGGCCCGCAGGACACGCTCGACGGCACCGGGATTCACGGCAATGCCGCCAAACTGCTCGCCCAACTCGCCAGCGGCGGTTTCCTGGAGGCGATAACCGATCAGTGCGCCCGCTCCCTGCGCGATCGCCTCCAAATCCTGGACATACCAGCCACTTTCAACCTCCGCCCGAATGGCACGCACTCCTGGGGCTACTGGCAGCAGGATCTGCACGACTCCTGGCCGCTGTTCGAACAGGCCCTGCGGGGCTGACGCGGCGGTCCGCTCGAGGCAGGCTGGGGACATGATCACTCTCGACACCGACATCACCGCGGTCACCGTGTACCCGGACCGGGCGCGAGTCACCAGATCCGGTAAGGCGAGTCTGCCCGCGGGTGAACACCGGATCCGCGTCGCACCGCTACCGCTGGGGCTGCTACGCGATTCGGTCCGCGTCGCCGGACAGGGTGAGGTGACCGTACTCGGCGTCGATCTCGGCACCGAGCGGCAGGCGGAGGTCACCGACGAACAGGTCGCGGCACTCGAGGCACGCATCCGGGAACTGGAGGCCGCCCTCAGCGCCCTCGCCGATGCCGACCGCGCTGCCGATGCCCGAATCGTCTTCCTGGAGCGACTCGCCCGCCGATCCGCCGAGACCCTCGCCAAGGCCGACGGCGAGCGCATCACCACCTTCGTCGACGATCTCGAAACACAGTACGACACCGTCCACACCGCACGCCGGGAACGAGAACAGTTGCGGCAGGAGCACGTTCGCGAACAGCAGGCGATCCAGCGCCGCCTCGGCGACCTGCGCGGCAAGAACCGCAACGACTCCCAGAGCGCGACCATCACCGTCGAAGCCGCCCAGCCGGTCACCGTCGACTTCGACATCACCTACGTCGTACCGGGCGCGAGCTGGAGCAGCAGCTACGACCTGCGCCTCGCCGATGCCGGATTGACGCTGCGCTGGTTCGGTCTGGTCCGCCAGAGCACCGGTGAGGACTGGCCCGAATGCCGCCTGCAACTCTCCACGGCCCGCCCGGCACAGGCCCTGGACGTGCCGGAATTGGAGGCGTGGTTCATCTCCGGCACCGCGCCGGAGCCACCGATGCCGATGCGCCGCATGCGAGCGAGCTCCGCATATGCCGGTGGTCCGCCCCCGGCTCCGAGCGCGGCCGCACCTGGCGGACTCCCACCGGTACCGGTGCGCGAATCCGTCGCCGCGGTCGAACACGGCGCCACCGCCGCGACCTACACACCCAAGCGCGGCGTCGCCGTCCCCTCCGACGGCAGCCAACACCGCACCGTGGTCACCGCCCTCGACCTCGAGGCCGATCTGGACTACGTGACCGCACCGGTGCAGGCTCTCGAGGCCGTGTTGCGCGCCACCGCCCGCAACACCTCCGAACACACCCTGCCGCCGGGTCGCGCGGCTCTGTTCCACGAATCCGAATTCGTCGGCGCCACCGACCTGGAGACCTGGGCGCCCGGCGAGGAGCGCGAACTCGCGCTCGGCGTCGACGACCGCATCCGGGTCGAACGAGAATTGTTGCGGCGCAACGCGACCAAGGCCACGCTCGGCTCGGCCCGGCGCACCGAGGTCGAATACGCCATCACCATCGGCAATCACACCGCCCACCCGGCCACGATCACCGTCCTGGACCGACTCCCGGTCTCGCGCGAGGCCACCATCACGGTCCGCGAGACGCTCACCAAACCCCAACCCGCGGAACGGGATGAACTCGGCATCCTCACCTGGAAAGCCGCACTGGAGCCGCAGGCCCAGACCACCATCACCTTCGGCTACCGCGTGGAAGCGCCCAAGGGCGTGACCATCTACGGCCTCCCCGACTAGCGGAATTCGCCTATCGGTTGAGCTCGGCCTTCAGCGTCTCGACGAGCTGGGCCGGGCTTCCGGCGGTGGAATAGCCTGCGGCATAACGATGTCCGCCACCACCGAGCGCGATCGCCACCCGGGCCACGTCCACACCCGGCGACCCATCGGCGCAGTCATGGGAGCGCAGCGAAACCGTCCACTGATCGGTCCTGCCGCGAGCCTCTTTGAATACGGCCGCGACCTGAGCTTCGGAGGTCGTGCGAACCAGGTCGACAATGCTCTCGACCTCCTCCGAGCGCACCCCCGCGGTGTCCTCCCGGCGCACGAATACGTAGACCAGCCCCGCCCCGGCGGCGGCCTCGGCATCGAGCTCGGCCGAGGCCAGCACGCGCGACAGCATCGGCAGCCACGCGAACGGGTGGGTGTCCATGAGGGTTCGGGTGATTCCCGCGCCGTCGATCCCCGTCGCCAGCAGTCGCTCGGCGAGCGCGTGTGAACCGGGGCGAGCCCATTTGAACGAGCCGGTATCGGTGACCAATCCGGCGTAAAGACAATGCGCCACAGGACGATCGATGATCTCGCCCCAGGCATCGAGCACCCGCGCGACCATACCCGCGGTCGATTCGGCGGTGTCATCGACGATATTCACCTCGCCGAAGCGAGTATTGGAGCGGTGATGGTCCAGCACCATCGTGATGCGCGCACCGTCCAGCCGATCCTTCAGCGCCCCGAGCCGATCCGCGCTACCGCAGTCCACCGCGACCAGCACATCGACTTCGGTCCGCACCTGATCCGGTGGCACCAGCAATTCGGTACCGGGCAGCGAACGCATGGAGACGGGCAATTCGGCGGGTTCGGCGAAACAGACCTGCACCGGCACCCCGCGCCGACGTAGCACCTGCCCCAACGCCAGTCCGCTGCCGATGGTGTCCGCATCGGGCTGGATATGGCACAGCACCGTCACCGACCGTGCGGTGTCGAGTATCGACACCGCACGAGCCAGATCGACCGGTTCGGTCACCGGCGGTCTCCTCCCCGCGGTAAGACCGCAGGATCAGTCTTCGTCGTCGGTGTCGTCGTCGGCCTTGTAGGGGTCGACATCACCGGCGTAGTTGGCGTTCACCGCGACCTGGGCGACCCGAGCGTCGGCGGCGCGGGCGCGGGCCAGCAGCTCCTCCATCTCCTTCGCGGCGGTCGGAACGGTGTCGAGCTTGAACGACAGGATCGGCGTGAACTTCACGCCGGTGCCCGCGCCGACCTTGGAACGGAGAATGCCCTTGGCCTTCTCCAGACCCGCGGCCGCTTCGGTGTAATCGGGTTCGGTGTCCAGGGTTTCCCCCATCACCGTGTAATAAACGGTGGCTTCCCGCAGATCACCCGTCATCTTGGTATCGGTGATCGTCACGAAACGCAGCCGCGGATCCTTGATCTCGTACTCGATGGCCGTAGCCACGATCGAGGAGATCCGCTTGGCGAGTCGGCGTGCCCTGGCTTGATCCACCATGGCCGTGCCCTCCTCACTGGATAGATTCAGTCTTCGGGTCCGAAGACGCGGCGGCGTACCGCCAGCAACTGTAACTCCGGACGATTGGCGACATGCCGTTCACACTTGTCCAGCACCTCGGTCAGGTGATTCATGCCGTAGCCGACCATGGCCACGGCGATCATCGTCCGGCGATACCGGTCATGATCTCCGCCCTCGGTGACACTCACCTCGAACCGTTTCAGGTCGGCGATGATCGGACGGATGACGGAGCGCTTCTCCTTCAGTGAATGCACATCACCGAGGAGTATGTCGAACTCGAGCGCTCCAACAAACAGTTTTTCAGTCATGTAATGCGCACGCACTTACATCGAATGACCGACGCGCTCCACGGCGTGCGCACGAGCGCGTCGGGTTCTGTTGGTACACGACCCTGCCGGGTCGGGATCGCTCCCGACCCGGCAGGTCACCGTACTACTAGTCGCGCGGCTTCTCGCGGAGCTCGTACGCCTCCACGATGTCACCCTCGCGAATGTCGTTGTAGGTCAACGTCATACCGCATTCGTAGCCTTCACGAACCTCGGTGGCGTCATCCTTCTCGCGACGCAGCGACGCAATCGTCACCGTCTCCGCGACAACGACGTTGTCACGCAGCAGGCGCGCCTTGGCATTGCGCTTGACCGAGCCGGAGGTGACCCAGCAACCGGCGATATTGCCGAACTTGGAGGAGCGGAAGATCTGGCGGATTTCCGCCCGACCCAGCTCGACCTCTTCGTAGATCGGCTTGAGCAGACCCTTGAGGGCCTTCTCGATCTCGTCGATCGCCTGGTAGATGACCGAGTAGTAGCGAATGTCCACGCCTTCGCGGTTCGCCAGCTCGGTCGCCTTGCCCTCGGCACGGACGTTGAATCCGATGATGATCGCGTTCGAGGCCGACGCCAGGTTGACGTTGGTCTCGGTGACGCCACCGACACCGCGGTCGATGACGCGCAGACGCACCTCGTCGCCCACATCGATACCGAGCAGCGCCTCTTCGAGGGCCTCGACGGTACCGGAGTTGTCGCCCTTGAGGATCAGGTTCAGCTCCGAAGTCTCCTTCAGAGCGGCATCCAGATCTTCCAGGGAGATCCGCTTGCGGCTGCGCGCGGCCAGGGCGTTGCGCTTGCGAGCGTTGCGGCGATCGGCGATCTGACGCGCGATCCGGTCTTCCTCGACCACGAGCAGGTTGTCGCCCGCACCGGGGACGGAGGTGAAACCGATGACCTGGACGGGACGCGACGGCAGCGCCGCCACGACGTCGTCGCCGTGCTCGTCGACCATGCGGCGCACACGACCGTAGGCGTCGCCCGCCACGATCGAGTCACCCACGCGCAGCGTGCCGCGCTGGATGAGGACGGTGGCGACCGGGCCGCGACCGCGGTCCAGGTGGGCTTCGATGGCCACACCCTGCGCGTCCATGTCCGGGTTGGCCCGCAGATCCAGGGTGGCATCCGCGGTCAGCACGACAGCCTCGAGCAGGGAATCGATATTGGTGCCCTGCTTGGCCGAGATGTCGACGAACATGGTCTCGCCGCCGTACTCCTCGGCGACCAGACCGTATTCGGTCAGCTGCTGGCGAATCTTCTGCGGATTCGCGCCTTCCTTATCGATCTTGTTGACCGCCACCACGATCGGCACGTCAGCGGCCTGCGCGTGGTTGATGGCCTCCACCGTCTGCGGCATGACGCCGTCGTCGGCCGCGACCACGAGGATCGCGATATCGGTGGCCTTGGCACCACGGGCACGCATGGCGGTGAACGCCTCGTGACCCGGGGTATCGATGAAGGTGATGAGCCGGTCGAGGCCGTTGACCTCGGACAGCACCTGGTAGGCGCCGATGTGCTGGGTGATACCGCCGGCTTCGCCCTCACGGACGTTCGCCTTACGGATGGTGTCCAGCAGTCGGGTCTTACCGTGGTCGACGTGACCCATGACGGTCACCACCGGCGGACGGATCTGCAGATCGTCCTCGTCGCCCTCGTCCTCGCCGTAGGTGAGATCGAAGTTGGCGAGCAGCTCGCGGTCCTCGTCCTCCGGGGAGACCACGTGAACCACGTAGTTCATCTCCGAACCCAGCAGCTCGAGGGTCTCCTCGTTCACCGACTGGGTAGCGGTGACCATCTCACCGAGGTTGAACAACGCCTGCACCAGCGAGGCCGGGTTGGCGCCGATCTTCTCGGCGAAATCGGAGAGCGACGCGCCACGGGCGAGACGGATGATCTCGCCGTTGCCGCGGGGCAGACGCACACCACCGACGGCGGGAGCCTGCATGCTCTCGTACTCGGCGCGCTTCGCCCGCTTCGACTTACGACCCTTGCGGGGCGCGCCACCGGGACGACCGAAGGCACCCGCGGCACCGCCGCGACCACCACCGGAACCGGGACGGCCACCGCCGCCACCACCGGGACGACCACGGAAACCACCCGCGGCCGCGCCACCGGCACCCGGAGCGCCGCCACCGGTACCCGGGGCACCGCCCTGGCCACCGCGGTACGGACCACCGGCACCGGCCGGACGACCCGCGCCGCCACCGGGACGCGGACCACCCTGACCCGGACCACCGGGACGACCGCCACCGGGAGCCGGGCGCGCGGCACGCGACGGCATGGCACCCGGGTTCGGGCGAGGCGGCATCGAGCCGGGGCTCGGACGCGGACCGCCGGGACGGGGACCGCCCTGACCTGCGGCCGGACGCGGACCACCCTGACCCGGAGCCGGACGACCGGCGCCACCGGGGCGCGGACCACCCTGACCCGGACCACCCTGGCCCTGACCCGGACGCGGGCCCTGGCCGGGACCCGGACGCGGGCCACCCTGGCCCGGAGCCGGGCGGGGGCCGCCCTGACCGGGAGCCGGGCGCGGCGCGGGACGCTCGGGAGCGGAGGAGAAGGGGTTGTTACCGACGCGCGGGGCCTTGGGGCTCGGCTTCGGACCGGCCGGGCGCGGCGCGCCGCCCTGCGCCGGAGCGCCGGACTGCTGGGCCGGACGCGGCGCGGGCTGCGCCGGACGCGGGGCACCCGGGGTCGGGCGCTGACCCTGCTGCTGCGGGGCGGGAGCCGCGGCCGGAGCCTCGGAAGCCGCTGCGGGAGCAGGGGTTTCAGCCACGGCGGGCTTGGGGGCCGGACCGGGCTTGATGGACGGACCCGGACGCACGGCCGGAGCCGAAGCGGCGGCCGGAGCAGCCTGCTCGGGCGCGGGCTTGGCGGCCGGAGCCGGGGTGGACGCCGCGGCCGGGGCGGCGGGAGCCGCCGGGGCCGGAGCGGACGGACGGGGGGCGCCGGGACGCGGTCCCGAGGTGGCGCCAGGGGTCGGCTTGGGACCCGCCGGACGCGGCGCATCGCCGGTCGGGGCGGGCTTGGATGCCGGCTTGGCGGTGCCGTTCGCACTCTTGGGGGTGAACGACTCACGCAGGCGACGTGCGACGGGTGCTTCCACCGTCGACGACGCCGATTTCACGAACTCGCCCTGCTCCTTGAGCCTTGCGAGTAGTTCCTTGCTAGTGACACCGAGTTCTTTCGCCAACTCGTGCACGCGGGCCTTGCCTGCCACTGCTCTCCTCACTGAGAGGTCGAGCGCGGCAACCCTTGTGGGATGGCCCGCACGACCTCAGATTATTTCCGATGGCCGATCATCGTTGGTGCTTCACGGTGTGCTCATGAGTGCTCGTGCCTGTTCTCTACGTAATGCTCCAGGGCTGAGATATCCAGATGTCCGGACACTCGTAGTGCTCTGCCGAATGCTCGGCGCCGAACCGCATTGCTCAGACAAGACGAAGTGGGGTGCAACCAGGCACCCCTTCCGGGCAGTCTGTGCCGCGTATCGGGAACGACCACAGTTTCCTGTGCCACGACTCGCAACAGTTCGACGGTCAACTCGCGTTCACGACATCCGATGCAGGTCCGCATGGGTTCTGATCTTGATTTCACCCGTGCGGCGCGCAAAGGAGTCGGGGACTCGCGCTGAGCCTGCGTCCACTCTACCGCTGACATGTCCCGATCTCCGCATCCGTACCCCTTGGAAGTTACCAAGCTGTCATCCAGGGGGTCTGTTTCACAAATCTCGGGACCGACCGGGCCGGAGCACTCCGGCAAGATCAACCCCGATTCAGCTCCGGTGCGCCTCCGAGCGCACCGAACCCGCCACATCAGGCGTCGCATCACTGCGAATGTCGATTCGCCAGCCCGTCAGACGGGCGGCGAGACGGGCGTTCTGACCCTCTTTGCCGATGGCCAGCGAGAGCTGGAAGTCCGGCACCACGACACGCGCGGCACGCGCGTCCGGGTCGACGATGGTGACCGATACAACTTTCGACGGGGACAGCGCATTCCCGACGAAGGTGGCCGGATCATCGGCGAAATCGATGATGTCGATCTTCTCGCCGGCGAGCTCGCTCATCACATTGCGCACGCGCTGACCCATCGGGCCGATACACGCGCCCTTGGCATTGACGCCCGGAACCGTGGAGCGGACCGCGATCTTGGAGCGGTGCCCGGCCTCGCGGGCCACGGCCACGATCTCGACCGAGCCGTCCGCGATTTCGGGGACCTCGAGCGCGAACAAGCGGCGCACCAGGTTGGGGTGCGTGCGCGAGAGGGTGATCTGCGGGCCGCGGGGGCCGCGCGAGACGCCGACGACATAGCACTTGATGCGATCGCCGTGTTCATAGGTTTCGCCGGGCACCTGCTCGGCGGGCGGGATGACACCCTCCGCGCCGTGCGCCTCACTGCCGATGCGGACCACGATGGTGCCGCGGGCGTTCATCCGGGCATCGCGCTGGACGACACCGCCGACGATATCGCCCTCATGAGTCGCGAAGTCGCCGAAGGACTTCTCGTTCTCGGCGTCACGCAGCCGCTGGAGTACGACCTGGCGGGCGGTGGTGGCGGCGATGCGGCCGAAACCCTCAGGGGTGTCGTCCCATTCGGAGATCATGTTGCCGTCGGCGTCGACCTCGCGGGCCATCACGCGCACGACACCGGTCTTCTGGTTGATGTCGATGCGGGCGTTGGGCTGATGGCCCTCGGTGTGCCGGTAGGCGGTGAGCAACGCGGACTCGATCGCGGAGATCACGGTCTCCATCGAGATCCCCTTGTCGGCGACAATCGCGCGCAAGGCTTCGATTTCGATGTTCATTCCACGATCCCTTCGGTCGGTGAATCGGATACAGCTGCTTCGTCTTCCACTGCTTCGACTTCGTCATCGACGTCATCGACTTCGTCGCCCTCGGGTAGCTCCTGCGCCCCGGGCTGGGGGCGGCCGGGCGCTACTCCCCCGGCCAGCTCGAGTTCGGCGGCCCCCGGTGGGGAGAACTCCACCTGGACCACGGCGAACTCGATATCGGCCAGCGGCACCGTCACCCGGTGCGGGTTCCGCTTGCCGCCCAGGACCAGCGCCACGTCCTGTTCGGTGGCCGCGCCGACTCTTGCCTCGAAACGCGGTTTGCCCTTCTCCTCCGGCGATTGCGCGCCGGTGCGGAGCGTGACCTTCACCTTGCGGCCCCGTGCGCGCCGCCAGTGTCGTAGCTCGGTCAGGGGTCGATCGATGCCGGGGGTGGTGACCTCCAGCAGATAGGGGGTCTCGCCGAAGTCGCCTGCCTCGTCGAGGATTTCCGAGATGTCCGAACTCAGATCGGCGACGGCGTTCAGTGGGGCCGCTTCGTCGCTGTCGACCGTCACCTTCACCTTGGCATGCGCCGTACCGGCGGCCGAAATCGAAACGCCTTCGAGGTCGAATCCCCGGCGTTCGACGAGCCCAGCAACTAGCTGGCTCACCCTTTCCTCGGTCGGCATCGGCATGTGGGGCGGCTCCTGGTTCAGTTGTGACGGATTGAGTTGTCGGGCGGTCTTGCTCGAGTTTCCGGTGAATTTGCGCACCGGAGGTCTAGCGTAACGCGCGGAAAGAGTGTAAAGGACCAGCCGATGTTCACGACTTCGGCATGGTCGGCGCTGCCGGACGACGGCGTGGTGGCTGCCGACGCGCCCGTATCGGCAACGTATCGATCGAGATCACAGCCTATCCGACGGCCCTGGCGGCGTGAGTGCGCTCGATCGGCTGGCACCATGTATCCGTGCCCAGCAGTCTGAGCGGCCGTATGGCCGGTGTCACGCATTTGCCCGAGCCCCCCGGTCCACCGGTGGACCGCCGTGCCGTGCTGCGCCTCGCCGGTGGTGGGGTGCTGGCCGTCGCCGCCGTCGGCGCGCTGAGCGCCTGTACGCGGGAGCACGCGCCGGAGTTGCCGGATCCCCTGCTGGCACAGGAGGAGTCGGCGCGCTCCGATGCCGCGATCGCGCAGGCCGCCATCGCCACCAATCCGGACAAGGCGGGTGCGTTGCAGATCATCGCGACCCAGCGTGGCGCGCACGCGGACGCCCTGCGCGCCGAAATCGACCGCGCCATAGGCAGTTACGGTGACGGCACGGTCCCGAGCAAGCGCGTCGCCCCGCCCACCCCCACCGTCCCGGTACCCCCGCCGCCGGTAACCCAGTTGCGCGCCAGCCTGTCTCAGGCCCAGCGCTCGGCCGCCGACCTGGCCACCCAGCTCTCCGGTTACCGCGCCGGCCTGCTCGGTTCGATCAGCGCCGCGTGCGCCACCCAGGCGGGAGTCCTGCTCGCATGACCCTCCCCGATCAGCAGGCGCTCACCGATGCCCTGAGCGCCGAGTACGCCGCTGTCTACGCCTACGGCGTCATCGCGGCCTACGCCAATAACGACCGCGACAAGTACGTCTCCGAATGCACGGCGGCGCACCGCGCCCGCCGCGACGCCACCATCGACACCTTGAAAACCCTGGGTGCCACCGTCCCCGCTCCGGCCGCCGCGTACACAGCCCCCTTCCCGGTGGACGACCCCATCCCCGCCGCGAAGCTGGCGGTCACCGTCGAATCCGACACCGCCGCCGCCTGGCACTCCGCCCTCGAGCGCGCCGACACCCCGGAGATCCGCCGCATCGCCCTGGACGCCCTCACCGAATGCGCTCTCCGCGAAGCCACTTGGAACAACATCCTCGGCAACAATCCCCCCACCACCGCCTTCCCCGGCCAGCCCTGACCGCAGGGGAGACCCGTCCGGCACACATCGTGGCACCGAATTCCCCGCACAGAATCGAACATGCGGAGGGGAACCTTGTCGAGTTGCGAGCGTAGAACAGATTTCGCTGTTGACCTCGGTACCATGACCGGTATGCCGACCTCGACGGGCGAGCGACCGGATCTGCCGGAGTACATGACGTGGGAAGAGCTCGAGCAGCTCCCTGACGAGATCGCCGGGGAGATCGAGCTGTGGGAGGGGCGCGTCGTCTGGATGCGCCGGGCGCCAGCGGAGCACCAAGATTATTCGGTTGAGCTTCGGAATGGTCTCCGGCGATGCGCACGCGAAGAGATGGCCAACAAACCAGACCGTCGCTGGCGAGCATCCACCGAGACCAATGTCTTCTTCGGAACCACCGGAAAGTCCGACTTCGTTACACCTGACTTCCTCGTCTACCCCTGTCTGAAGCAGGAATACCAGGACATCCGTGCTTCCGATGTCCTCATCGCCGGTGAAGTGTTGTCTCCCTCGAACACCGAACGCGATGTCGAGGCGAAGAAGGCTCGGTACGCGGGTGCCGGGATCCCCTGGTACTGGGAGGTGATCCTCGGCCGTAATCCCCGACGCATCAGCAGCATTCGCGCCTATGGGCTGGAAACCGGACATGGCCGCCTGCCCAATGGGGTGGCCCCGCTCCGCCCGGTCAACTACATCATCGCGGGCGAATGGACTCCCGCCGGTTCGGACGGGATCTCGTTCGACTCACCCTTCCCACTCCACATCCCCTGGTCCGAACTCGAGTTCTGACACGCCTCTCCGCGGCTGTGGCGAGGAGCTCGTTCACCAATTCGGGGGATGGTTCGGATTGGCGTGTGCGGGAATGGGCCGTAGGGTTGGTCGGACGCGGTTGCGTGTAATTCAGTGCCGCGCAAATCAATTCCGGTGTGAGTCGAGGAGATACTGTGGCGGTTGATGCTGCCCGGGAAGAAAAAGCACTGCGCGAGTTGACGAATCGCCTGGTAGATCGGTATGGCGAGGAGCATTCGGTGGAGCGGGTCGAGGCTGTGGTGGGGGCAGTCCGGCAGCGGTTCGACGGGCATAAGGTGCGTGATTTCATTCCCATTCTGATCGAGCGGATTGTGCGGCGCGAGCTGACTCCGGTCGAGGTGGAAAATATTGCCGAACAAGCGAATACGGTTAATTCGCAAGCAATTCCTTCGGGGGACAATTCGAATTCGGCCAGTAGTCACCTTTTCGACACCTTGGACCGGCTCGGGGTCAGTCGGCGGACCGCGCTGATCGGTGCGGCGGCGGTCGCGGTGGTCGGGGTGGTGGCCGTAATCGCTGTGCAGCAACCCGATTCGGATCCCGTTGCCGCGGCTCCGGCGGGGCTGACGACACTGCGCGGGGTGGTGGGGTCGGAGAAGATGGCGTTCTTCGAGGACGCGCGAGTGGCGGATGTGCTGGCCGAGCACGGGATCGAGGTGGAGGCGGATCCGGCCGGGTCGCGTCAGATCGCCGACTCGGTGGACCTGGGGAAGTACGACTTCGCCTTCCCGTCCAGTTCCGCCGCGGCGGAACGAATTCAGCGGAAGGTGGGGGTGAGCGGCAAATACACGCCCTTCTCGTCTCCCATGGCGATCGCCACCTTCAAGCCGATCCTCGACCTGCTCACCGCGGCGGGTGTCGTAAAGCCCGGTCCGACACCGACCTTCGATGTCGAGAAGTACCTCGCACTCGCCGAGAAGGGTGTGCAGTGGGATCAACTGGAGGGCAACACCACCTACCCGGTGCGCAAGAACGTGCTGGTCGGCACCACCGACCCGCGCACCTCCAACTCCGCCGCCATGTACCTGGCGGTGACCGCGTACGTCGCCAATGACAACACCATCGTGCGCGGCGGCAAGGCGGAAGACTATGCGGTGTCCCGCATTTCACGCCTGTTCACCCGCCAGGGCTTCACCGAGAGCAGCTCCGACGGACCGTTCAAGGAGTATCTGGCCGGCGGTATGGGGCAGACCCCCATGGTGTGGATCTACGAGGCCCAGTACGTGGACGCCGCGGTGCACAATCAACTGAAGCCGGACATGGTGCTCATGTACCCGTCACCGACGGTCGTCTCCCAGCACACCGTGGTTCCGTTGAACGACAAGGGCGATCAGCTCGGCAAGCTGCTCTCCTCCGACCCGGACCTGCAGCGCCTGGCCGCCGAACACGGCTTCCGCCCGAGCGATGCGAGCCTGTTCACGAAGGTCGTCACCGAACACCAGGTTCCGGTGGTGCCCAACCTGATCGATGTGGTCGATCCGCCCAACTACGACACCCTCGAGCATCTGCTCGACGGCGTCGCCAAGGCGTTCAACTAGTCGATGCCGAACGGCCGCGGCGGCGGTCCGGCCCCGAGGCGAGTCGAGCCGCGCACCGAAGGGTGCGCGGCTCGAAAAGTGTGCTGGCCGAAGGTCAGCCGCGCACCCGGGCGATAATGCTGGCCACGGCGGTCTCGGCGGGGAGCTCTTCGCTTTCGCCGGTGAAGCGGTCGCGGAGTTCGAGCTTGCCCTCGGCCCAGCCGCGGCCGATGACGACGACCAGGGGCATGCCGAGGAGTTCGGCATCCTTGAACTTGACGCCCGGGGACGCCTTGCGGTCGTCGAAGAGGACGTCGAGGCCGGCCGAGTTCAGTTCGGCGACAACCTGTTCCGCACCCTCGCGGGCGCCCTCGTCCTTGTTCGCGATGACGACGTGCACGTCGTACGGGGCGACGCTCCGGGGCCAGCGCAGACCCTTGTCGTCGTGCATCTGCTCGGCGATGACGGCGACCATACGGGAGACGCCGACGCCATAGGAGCCCATGGTGAGGCGGACCGGCTTACCGTTCTCGCCGAGGACGTCGACCTCGAAGGAGTCGGTGTACTTCTGGCCGAGCTGGAAGATATGGCCGATCTCGATGCCGCGCGCGGCTTCCAGGACGCCGCGGCCGTCGGGTGAGGGGTCGCCGTCGCGGACTTCGGCGGCCTCGATGGTGCCGTCGGCGGTGAAGTCGCGGCCCGCGACCAGGCCGACGTAATGCTTACCGGGCTCGTCCGCGCCGGTGATCCAGGCGGAGCCGGAGACCACGCGGGGATCGACCAGGTAGCGAACGCCGTTGGCCAGCAGTGCCTTCGGGCCGATGTAGCCCTTCACCAGGAACGGGTTCGCCTTGAAGTCGGCGTCGTCGAGCAGTTCGACCTCGGCGGGTTCGACCGAGGCGCCCAGGCGCTTCTCGTCGACCTCGCGGTCGCCGGGGACGCCGACGCCGAGGATCTCGGTCTTGCCGTCCGGGTAGCGCAGCTTCACGAGCACGTTCTTCAATGTGTCGGCGGCGGTGACGGGGCGGCCGAACTGTTCGGCGATACCGGCGCCATTGGCCCAGTCGACCAGCGAGGCGATGGTGGGGGTTCCGGGGGTGTCGTGCACGACGGCCTCGGCCAGACCCGCGAGAGGGATCTCCGGCGGTGCGGCGGTGATCACGGCCTCCACGTTTGCGGCATAGCCGGATTCGCGGCAGATGACGTAAGTGTCCTCGCCGACGGGGCTGTCGGCCAGGAACTCCTCGGAGGCCGAACCGCCCATCGCGCCGGAGGTGGCGGCCACGATCACGTACGACACGCCCAAGCGCTCGAAGATCTTCTGGTACGCCTCGCGGTGCGCGTTGTAGCTCTTCTTGAGCCCGTCCTCGTCGAGGTCGAAGGAGTACGAATCCTTCATGATGAATTCGCGCCCGCGCAGGATGCCCGCGCGCGGACGGCCTTCATCGCGGTACTTGTTCTGGATCTGGTACAGCGTGACCGGCAGATCCTTGTACGAGTTGTATTCACCCTTCACGGTGAGCGCGAAGAGCTCCTCGTGGGTGGGGCCGAGCAGGTAGTCCTGTCCCTTGCGGTCCTTGAGCCGGAACAGCGCGTCGCCGTATTCGGTCCACCGGTTGGTGGCCTCGTACGGTTCGCGCGGCAGCAGCGCCGGCAGTGAGATCTCCTGGGCGCCGATGGCGTCCATCTCCTCGCGGACGACATTCTCGATCTTGCGCAGCGTGCGCAGGCCCAGCGGCAGCCACGAGTACACACCCGGGGCGATGCGACGCACGTATCCGGCGCGGACCAGCAGCTTGTGGCTGGGCACCTCGGCGTCGGCGGGATCGTCGCGCAGGGTGCGCAGGAAGAGGTGGGAGAGGCGGGTGATCACGGGTCCACACGATAGCCGCTGCTCCGCCGATGCTCACAGTGCCTCACTGCTCGCTCGCTCGCGTGCATTACCGTGTTGGCTCGTGCTGGTGCTGCTGCCTCCCTCCGAAACCAAGTCCGACGGCGGTTCGGGCCGTCCGCTGAACCTGGATGCCCTTGCGATGCCGCAGCTCACGGCGGTGCGGGACAAGTTGGTCACCGAATTGATCGAACTGTCCGGTAATCCGGACGCCTCGCGCACCGCGCTGGGATTGGGCAAGGGGGCTGACGCGGAGATCGCGCGCAATGCCGCGCTGCGCACCTCACCGACCCGCCCGGCGCTGGACCGCTACACCGGGGTGCTCTACGACGCGCTGGACGCACCCGGTTTCACCAAGGCGCAGCGGGCCAAGGCCGATGCCCGCCTCGCGATCGGTTCGGCGCTGTTCGGCGTCGTCCGCGCGGGCGACCCGATCCCGGCCTATCGACTCTCCGGCGGCTCGAAGCTGCCGGGACTGCCTACGCTGCAAGCACTCTGGAAGCAGGCCCTGCCCGAAGCGCTCCGCGAGGAGACCGACGGACACCTCACCGTCGACCTGCGCTCCGGCACCTACCAGAACCTGGGCCGCATCCCCGGCGCGATCACGGCGGCGGTGCTCACCGAACGCCCCGACGGCAGCCGGACCGTGGTGAGCCACTTCAACAAACACCACAAGGGCCTGTTGGCCCGGGCGCTGGTGCTGTCCCGCACCGAGCCGACCGATATCAACGGTCTGGCCCGGGTCGCCGAGAAGTTCGGCCTCCGCTGCGAAATCGCCTCCCCCACCGAACTTCTGGTGCTCACCTAAGGAATTGGAACGGGTTTCAGTTAGGGTGACGGCGGATTCCGATGTGAGGAGACTTGCCGTGCCATTCGTGAGCTCTGCCGGGGCGAAGGTGCATTTCACCGATAGCGGGGGCGACGGGCCCGCCGTCGTATTCAGTCACGGGTTCTTCCTGGATCAGGAGATGTTCGCGGGTCAGGTGGCGGGGCTCGGTGCGGAGTACCGGGTGATTTCGGTGGATGCGCGAGGGCATGGGCTGACCGAGGATTCCGGCGGGGCGTTCACGTATTGGGATCTGGCACGCGATGTTTGGGCGGTGCTGGATTCGCTGGGTATCGACGAAGTGGTGGCGGGCGGGATGTCGCAGGGTGGGTACACCGCTATGCGGATGGCCTTACAGCAGCCGGAGCGGGTGCGCGGGTTGATTCTCATCGCCACATCGGCCGAGCCGTATTCGGCGCAGGAGCAGGCGCGGTATCGGGGAATCATGAAGGCGTGGATGGGGATGACGCCGTTCGAGCCGATGGCAGAGATCACCGCCAAGACCATGATCGGAGGCACCGAGGCCGATCAGCGGGCATGGATCACCAAGTGGTGCAATGACGATCGCACCCGGGTCCGGCTTGCGGCCGATTGCCTGATCGGGCGGGAGTCCGTGGCCGAGGCCATCGGAGAGCTCGAGTGCCCGGCGATTCTCATTCGCGGCGAGCATGATCAGGCCGAGAGTCACGACGATATGTCAAGCCTGGCAAGGCAATTCAGAAGTGCGACGGAGTTCTATACCGTCGCGAACGCCACGCACGCGGTGAACATCACCCATGCGGATGAGGTGAACGCGCACCTGCGGCAATTCCTGGTGGGGCTCGGCTGAGCCCAATGGTGTTGTCCGCCAACCTCGGACAACACCGGGTGCCGGATTCTATTGTCCGGCTGCGTGACCCGGGAGGACGCAGACCGCGTCCAGGCCCAGGACGTGGTTCAGGCGACCGAAGGCGAGCCAGGAGCCCAGGCACATGGAGAGCTCCACCACCTCGGCCTGCGAGTAGTGGGCGAACATCCGCGCCCAGAACTCGTCGTCGAGATTGTGGTGATCCTCGGCGTAGCGTTCGGCGTATTCGGCGGCCAGGCGGGTGCGGTCGTCGAAGTTCTCGGTTGTGCGCCAGTTGGTTACGTCCTGCTCGAAGGACTCCTCGACCTTTTCGCCATTGCGGTCGGTGCGCCAGTCCAGACAGAAGAGGCAGCCGTTGATCTGCGCGATGCGCAGCCGGGCGGCCTCGAATTCGCGCAGGCCCAGGGTGGTGTGCGAGTAGACCGCGAGGGAGAACGCGGCGGCGGCGGTGCCGATACCCGGGACCATTTCGCCCCATACGTAGCCGATGGGGTCTTTACCTTCGGGAATGTCGATGATCACGGCTGGTTCCTTCCGAGAGTGCCGGGGCGCAGGGGGATGTCGAGGGCGTCGTAGAGTCCGGGTTCGGCGGTGGTGAGCCAGTCGATCGCGCCCACCAATCTGCCTACGGCGGTGGCGTTTCCGCCCGCGGAGTGATTGCCGTCCTCATCGGTGGCCTGAATGGTGACCTCGATGGTGGGGCGGCCTTCGATGATCACGCGGTGTGCGCCCGCGCCACTGGGCGGCATGGGCCAGTCGGTGGCGCAGGAGGCGTGGATGCGGGTGACGTGTTCGATGACGATGCGCGGGCGGCCGTCGATGATGCCCTGCACCTCGAAGCGCACCGCGCCCTGTGTACCCGCCTCGAAGTCACCCATGCGGTCGGTGCTGACGGTGTTCTCCAGTTCGCGCCGGTGCACCACCTCGCGAATCTCCTCGACCTCGACGCCGAGCCCGCGTGCGATGAGCCGAATCTGCCCGCCCCACACCATGGTCGGCACCGACGCCATGAGCATCGGCGGGTCGTACTCCATGGGCTGGCCCATCCCGACCAGGTAGCGCACGGAGTCGGGCTGGTCGTAGGTGGTGTAGTCGAAGATCTCCTGGCAGCGCACCACATCGACGGTGTGCCCGAGCCCGCTCATGAGCAGCGGCAGCACATCATTACCCCAGCCCGGGTCGATACCGGAGACGAAGAGCGAACCACCGCCCTCCGCAATGGCTTTCAGCACGGCTTCGCGCATTTCGGCGGGTGCGTTCCGCTGGTCGTAGAGCGCGTACAGCGCGGGCGTGACCACGACGGCTCCGGCGCGAATGGCCTGGAGGATATCGGCGAGCGCGTCATCGGGGCGGATGTCACCGGAAGCGGCGTATACGACGGCCTGCGGTCCGGCGGCCAGTGCGGCGGCGAGATCATTCGTCGCGGCCACGCCGAGTTCGGTGTCGAGTCCGGCCAGTTCGCCCGCGTCGCGCCCGACCTTGTCCGGCTTGTGCACGAGCACCCCGGTCAGTTTCAGCGCGGGATGCGCGGAGACGGCGCGAATCGCGGCCCGGCCGACATTGCCGGTGCCCCAGACCAGGGTGGAAATCATGACGGGAGCCTAGCAACCGCTTGGTAGGTAGGGAGTGGATTCGGAGACGAATACCTGCCCCATTTGTCCCAATTCCCGCAACTCCTGTCCCACTCACCGCGACATGAGTCCTGACGACTGTCCGGTCTGCCGGATTTCCCATCGCGGGACGGCGGCACCTGTGTTCAAATTCATCATGGATTCGATTGCAATGGAGCAGATCCGAGCGCTCAAGCACCGCTACCTACGCACCCTTGATCTCAAACTGTGGGACGAGTTCGCCGATACCCTCAGCAAGGACATCGTCGCCTCGTACGGCTCCCCGTCGGGCGGTCAGCCGCTGGAATTCACCGGTCGGGATGCCGTTGCCGACTACATGCGCAATGCCCTGAGCGGCAATATCATCACCGTGCACGTGGCCACCCACCCGGAGATCCAGGTGGATGGCGAAACCGCCTCCGGCTCTTGGCTGCTGGAGGATACGGTGATAGCGCCGGACTATAACTTCCTGATTCGCGGCGCCGCCTACTACAACGACACCTACCGCCTGGAAGACGGCGTATGGCGGATCGCGAGCACCGGCTACAAGCGCATCTTCGAGGCCAAGATGGCCCCCGAAGCGCTGCCCGGCTTCGAAATCACCGCCAACGCCTGGGCTCCCAGCACCGCGGGTTAGCCCCGCTCGGCGGCCTCGACCGCCTTGCGCACCGTCTCGGCGTCACCGGGCTTGGCCTCGCTCTCCCAGAACGGCTCCGACACCGCGTAAGGCGGACCGTAGACCGGGGTACCGGGCTGGGTCCGCCAGCTGTCGCTCGCACCGCCGATATCGACGGTATCGAAGCCCAACGCGCTGATCAGTTGTGCCGCAGCCGCTTTCGCCTCGGAATCATCGCCCGCGATCGGCAGCGCCGAGCGATCCGGGGCGCCTGCCGGGCGACTCAGCACCGCGAGATGCTTGAAGTAGATGTTGTTGAACGCCTTCACAACTCGTGACCGCGGCAGATGCCGTTGCAGCAGTTCACTACTGGTGGCGGTACCCGCCTCCAGATCCGGGAACTCACCATCGCGTTCGGGGTAGTAATTATTGGTGTCGATGACGACCTTGCCGACCAACGGTTCGGCCGGTACATCGCGATACGCCTTGAGCGGCACCGTCACCACGACGATGTCACCGGCCGCCGCGGCCTCCTCGGCGGTCCCGGCCCTGGCCCGCTCCCCCAGCTCCCCGACCAACTCGGCCAGTGATTCCGGCCCCCGGGAGTTACTCAGCACCACGTCGATTCCCGCGGCCACGGCAAGTCGTGCCAGCGTACCGCCGATATTGCCGCTCCCGATAAGTCCCAGAGTTGTCATAAGTCGTGCCAACCGCGACCACGGCGCAGATGTTCCCGAGGGACATGACCCCCAGCTCGATCGCCCGGTCCCCGAAGGCTCGCACGGCGCAATCCCGAGTTCGTTCCCGCGGCCGCCGTTGTTCCGACGGCCACGGGAACCCGCCAGGTGGTCTCAGCCGAGGGTGATGGCGTCGAGTCGAGTTCGCAGGAACTCGGCGGACACCACCGGTCGCAGGCCGCCGGTCCGGCCGATCGGCGGTTCGAGGGGTGTCACCCGCGCATCGTGATCGAGTTCGTAGAAGTAGATGAGGGACACCAGGTCCTCATCGGGTGCGGCGGCCTGCGGCGGGAGGACGCGATGTCGTCCGGCGGGCCAGCGCTGACCGCTCCAATGTGCCAGCAGGTCACCGATATTCACGGTGAGAGCCGTCGGATCGTAAGGCGCGTCCGCCCAGCCGCCTGCTTCGGTGTACACCTGCAGCCCGCCCGCGCCGGGCTCACGATCGAGCACGGTGACGGTGCCGAAGTCGGTGTGCGGGCCGATGCGGAATTGTCCGGGTTCGGGTGCGCCGACGTGGGTCAGCGGCGGATACCAGTTGATATTGCAGGTCCAGGTCGGCAGGCTCGCCAAACCTTGAAAAGGGTTGTGCGGCAGGTCGAGTGCGGCGGCGAACAGGGCCAGCAGCTCATCCGAGAGCACGCGCATGGCAGCGGTGTAGGTGGTGAACAGCTCGCGCAGTTCGATCACCTCGTCGGGCCAGACATTCTCGAGAAACCAGACGTCATCCACCCGCGCGTCCCCGGTGCGGGTGTCCGCGCCGATGGCGAAGGTCTCCTTGAGATCGGGTGGCGTCGCGGTGCCCTCGGCATAGCCATTGGCCTCCATACCCGGACCGATCCAGCCGCGCCCGCCGACCGCGGTGGCGTAGCGCTGCTTCACCTCGGCGGGCAGGGCGAAGAAGCGGCGGGCCGCCGCCCGGAGGTCGGCCGGAAGTCCTTGCGGCACACCGTGTCCGCGCACCAGCAGGAATCCGGCGCGCTGCATGCCCGCGTCGACCTCGCGCAGCACCTGCGCGGCGTCCGCGCCGCCCGCACGCCAGCGGTCCAGGTCGACGGTCGCGATGGCGTTCACTCGGCCACTCCGATGTCCTCGTTCCAGAGCTCCGGGCGGGCGGCGATGAACCGCTCCATCATGTCGACACAGCCGGGATCGTCCAGCACCGTGATCGAAACCCCTTGCTCGGCAAGCCATTCGTGGCCGCCGTTGAAGGTCTTCGCCTCACCGACAATGACCGCGCCGATACCGAATTGGCGCACCAGACCGCTGCAATACCAGCACGGTGAAAGCGTGGTGACCATGATGGTGTCGCGATAATCGCGACGGCGACCGGCATTGCGGAAGGCGTCGGTCTCGGCGTGCAGACTCGGGTCTCCGGCCTGTACGCGGCGATTATGCCCGCGCCCGAGCAGGTTTCCGGCGGAGTCGAACAGGGCCGCACCGATCGGAATACCGCCCTCGCTGAGCCCGAGCCGCGCCTCTTCCACCGCGGTGACCAGCAGATCCTTTGCATTGACCATGGTGATCATGCTGCCACCGCCTGCCGGGAAATCCGGGACCGGTTGAGGATCAGATAGCCCGCGCCGGAGATCAGGAAGCCGACGAAGAAGGTGATATCGCCCAGTTCGGGGACCTGCCGCGCGATATAGCCGACGAATTTCGCCTGATTGGAGAAGAGCAGCACCGAGGCGATCAGGCCGATCAGGAAGGCCGCCACCCCACCCCAATTGGTATAGGAGCGGTCATAGAGCAGATGGTCGATGCGCTGACCGCGCCGCAGATATTCGTCGGCGAAGACAATGCCCAACCACGGCCCGATCCAGTAGGCGACGATCAGCAGGAACGCCTCATAGCTGGCGGCCGCGTCGGGCAATGCCCACCAGGCGACCAGGAAGCCGACCAGACCGAAGAGCGCCGAGACGAGCGCGCGCTGGGTGCGCACCGGCAGTTCGAAGCCCATGGTCACGAAAGCCATTGCGCCCGAATACACATTCAACGCATTGGCGGCGACCGCACCGACGGCGATGGCCAGCAGGGTCAGTTTCGCCAGTGCCGTAGGAAGATTCGCGGTGAAGACATCGGTGGGACTGCCCTCGACGGTGGTCGCGACGGTCGCCGACGCGGCACCGACCACGGTCAGCCAGACACAGGAGATGAACAATCCCGCCGAGGCATACAACCCGGTCGCCGACTTGGACACCGACGATGGCAGATACCGGGAGTAGTCCGCCGCGTAGGGATTCCAGCCCGCCGCGTAGCCGAAGGCGGTGCCGACGGTCAGCAGGAAGCCGCCGATGCCACCCACTCCCCCGGCCGGTGCCGCCGCACCGAGATCGGCCTTACCGAAGATCACCACGGTGCCGATCGCGAATACGATCGCCAAGAGCGGGAAGGCGATTCGCTCGAACGCGTGCACCAGATTGTGGCCGAAGAACGCGAAAGCGGTCTGCGCCAGCACGATCACGATGAGCGAGAGCAGTTTCGGCATGCCGGTCAGCGAGTTGAGGGCGAAGGCTCCGCTCACGCTATTGGTGGCGAACCAGCCCACACCGCACATGATGGCCATGAATCCGGCGGGCAGCGCATTGCCCCTATAGCCGAATCCCAAGCGGCCCAGCACCATTTGCGGCACGCCATGCAGTGGCCCGCGCGCCGACAGCAGATAGTGCGCGACGGCGCCGAGGCCGACACCGACCGCGAGTCCCAGGCTCGCCTGCCAGAAATTCATCCCGTACACGGTCACCGCGAGCACGCCGACGAAGATCGTCGCGAACTCCATATTCGGAGACATCCACGTCCAGAACAGCTTTCGTGGTGCTCCGTGCCGTGCGTCATCGGGGATGTAGTCGTCACCGCCGGGTTCGACGGCTATGACGCGGTCGCCGTAGGCGGCCTGGGGCTCATCGGTCAGTGCCACTGTCGTGTCCTATCTCTACCGCTCATGAGTCTCTTCGAGCACGGCGCGGCCCAGCAGCGCGTACCTGGCCGGCTCCCTGCGCTTGAGATATGTCGCGTAGCCGAGGCCCGCGAGGATGACCAGCCCCACCAGGTACGGGGTCGCTTTCAGTACCAACGATCCCGCTTCGGAGCCCGCGGCGGTGCCCATATTGACCACCAGCAACACCACCACGCCGAGCATGGCGACACCGCCGATGAGCGGAGCCAGGAAGGTCTTGAACCAGTGCCGGGTCTCGGGATGGTTATTGCGGAAATACGCCATCACCGCGAACGAGCAGACGGCCTGCACGATCAGGATCGCCATGGTGCCCAGCACCGCGAGCAGGGTGTAGAGACCCGCGTAAGGATCCTTGCCCGCGAGACCGAAGGCCAGCACCAGTACGGCGGCGACCACGGTCTGCACCAGACCCGCGATATGCGGTGAGCCGTGTTCGGGATGCGTGCGCCCGATGGTGTTCTCGAGCCCGGGAATCGCACCCTCACGCCCGAGGGCGTACAGGTAGCGGGCCGCGCAGTTGTGGAATGCCATGCCGCAGGCGAGCGATCCGGTGATCATCAGCCACTGCATGGCGCTGACCGCCCAGTGCCCGACGTAGGTTTCGGTCGGCCCGAAGAACACATTCATCGGATTGTCCGAACCGGCGAGCTCCATCGCCTTGTCCTGGCCGCTGCCGGAGATGGCCATCCAGGAGACGAAGACGTAGAACGCGCCGACACCGAGCACCGCGATCATGGTGGCGCGCGGGATGATTCGCTTGGGATCCTTGGATTCCTCGCCGTACATGGCCGTGGACTCGAAGCCGACCCAGGACCAGAAGGCGAAGAACAGGCCGAGTCCGGCGGACGCGCCGTGGAAGGCATTGATCGGGTTGATCGGCGCGAGCGAGATCCCCTCCGGACCGCCACCGTGGAACAGCACCGAGACCGCCATGATGCTGAGCACCGTGACCTCGGTGGCGAGCAGCACCACCAGCAGGCGCTCGGCGACCGCGACACCGAACCAGGTACCGACGGCATTGATCGCCAACATGATTACCGCGAAAACCCACCAGGGCACATCCACGCCGATCTGATCGGAGACGGTGTTGTGCGCGAAGTAGGAGAAGATGCCGATCAGCGACGGCTCGAACACCATGTACGCGAAGGCCGCGAGCAGCCCCGCCGCCAAACCGACGGTGCGGCCCAGGCCGAAAGAGATGAAGCCGTAGAACGCGCCGGTGGCGGTGATGTGCTTGGACATGGTCGTGAAGCCGACCGAGAAGATGCCGAGCACGACCATGGCTAGGAGAAACGCCGCGGGCGTTCCTATTCCACTGCCCGAGGACATCATGAACGGGACATTGCCGGTCATCGCGGTGATCGGTGCGGCGGTGGCGATCGCCATGAACACCACGCCCAGCAGACCGATGACATTCGGTTTCAGTCGGGAAACACCCGATTCAGATGTTTCGGTTCCCCCCGAAAGCACGTTCGTCGCACTCGGTTCCATGTAGAGCTCCTCATCCTGGCCAGTCCTGCGGCCTGTGAGGATTGTGCGGACGAATGTGTTGCCTGGATATGAAACAGAGTTACCAGCAGAAACCAAAAGCGTGACCCAGGCCACTTTTCTTACATTCGATGTGATTGCGACGCATCGGATTTACAGAACGTCGGGGCCGAATCTGGCTTCAGTCCGCTGAACTCAGGCGGTACTGTGCCGATATGGACTCTGGCTTCGCCCGCGCCATATGGCGAGTACTCGAACCCCTGCATGCGGTGACCTACTTCAGCCCCGACTGCGTCGCCGCACACAAAGCCGTTGGCCTGCGCGGCTTTTGGATGGGCTACTTCGGCACTCGCTCCGCACCCTTCGGCCCGGCCGGACCGAACCTCGTCGAGGCCACCTTCTACAACTTCCATCCGTCGATGATTCGGCGCGCACTCCCGGACGCCTGGACCTTCGCCAGCCCGGAGGCCGTCCTGGAGGCTCGCCGTACCGCCGCCGCCTCGGTGCTGCGCACGATCACACCGGATATCGAAACAGCTACCGCCGCAGCGCTTCCCGAGCTGCAAGCCGCGATCGACGCCGCACCCGCGCCGGGTCGGCCGCTCTTCGCCGCCAACCGCGACCTGCCCACACTCACCGATCCGGTGGAGGCGCTGTGGCAGGCGGCGACCACCCTGCGCGAGCACCGTGGCGACGGCCATATCGCCTGTCTGCTCGCCGAGGGCATCGACGGCTGTGAGGCGCATGTACTCTTCTCCGCGCTCACCGGCTCCTCCCCTGCCATGTGGCAGGCCAACCGCGGCTGGACCGAATCCGATTGGGCCGCAGCCCGACACCGCCTCGAATCCCGGGGCCTGCTCGCCGACGGCGCACCGACCGACGAAGGCCGCGAACTGCGCGCGCACATCGAATCCCGCACCGATGCCCTCGCCATGACCGCCTACACGAATGTCCCCGGGATCACCGACGCCCTGAGCGCGCTCACGCCGATCGCGAAAGCCGTGGCCGGCAGCGGCGCTGTCCCCTACCCCAACCCGATGGGCGCGGACCCGGCTTGACCGATCACCACACGCCGGGGACAAGCCGCTTGGTGTTGGCGCTGTAGTCGAGATAGCTGTGGCCCATCGCCTGTACCAGAACCTTCTCCTCAACCTTGATTCGGCGGATCAGGCCGTAGGTGGGGATCAGGGTGACCATGAGCAGGGAGAGCCAATTGTCGGCGGCCAGGCCGTATCCGAGGGTGATCAGCAGAATGCCGCTGTAGGACGGGTGCCGTACCCAGTGATACGGCCCGCGATCGACCACGGTCTGGCCCGAGTGCACCTCGACCGTGGTGCGAAATGAACTGCCCAGCACCGTGATTGCCCAGACGCGCAGCGCCAAACCGAGCCACATCACGGCGACTCCGACTGTCTCCCAGAGGCCGAGGGGGCCGGGGAATCGCAGGGGGCTGTCGTCGGGCAGCGCTCCGCTGATGACGCTGGCGATGAAGATTGTCGGGAACATCAGTAGGAAGATCATCAGTCGAGTGCGCTGGTCCAGTGCGGTTGAGCCGGTTCCGCGGACTCGATCGCGTACTTGCAGTGCGACCTCCAGGGCCAACCAGATCCAGCTGGTGATGGCTGCGGCTGTGTTCACGGTGGTTGCCCCCTTTGTCGGCGTTCGGCCTTAACAGGGAAGCAGTTCTCGGGGGTGGTGGCATCGGGATAGTCACCCAGGTTTGCCCTGGTTTCGTACGGGAGATGAGGTGGCCGACCCATGTCTTGGTCGAGTCGAGACGGTTGCCGCACCCCCTGGATGGCAGAGAAGATCAGGCACTGTGGCCGGGGTGGGAGCCGTACCCGGTTTGAGCTTCCGGACTTGGGAATACACCGCACGTTCCAGCTCGGTCGACCGGCTGTGGTTGCGTTTCGAGGTGGGGAGGATATGGCGGAAACTCCCGTTCCAGCCCTCTCACCACTGCCGAAGGTATCCCACTCGGGGTTTCCACCAATGTGCATGTACTTGGACAGGGGAAGGCGCCGGTCCGCGACCGCGAAAGCCGTTGGTGCGGCCCCAGTCCGCAGAGCATCACTCCGCAGGTGTCAGCCCGGCAGGCTCACGATCGTGAGTTACGTGCCGCCGCAACCGTTTCCGATACTCGGCAGCTTCACGTTCCTTACGTACGGTGATCCTGGCAACGGTCTGCGCGAGCAACTCCCCCGGATGATGCCGGTGATTGACCCGAGCGGTCCGAGTGGGGTCGATATGCCGGGGCGCGATCCAACCCGTCCGCCCGGGGTACGCCGAATCCTGACCCAGGACAATGGTTTTCCAACCGCCGGGCCCGTCATGCACCAGGCCATGGCAGTGATCGCACGCCAGCGTCTCATTACTCACATCCGTCGGCCCATCCTTGGACCATTCGGTGACATGGTGCACCGCCGAAAGACTCGCGGGCGCATCACAACCCGGGCGTGAGCATCCTCGAATCGAGGCGATCAACGCCAACCGTTGCGCCAAGGTCGCCAGGCGTTTATCGCGCCCGAGATGTAGCGGCATGCCCGCGTGGTCGAACACCGCCAAATAGGGGCGCGAGCGCTCGGCCAATCGCAGCGCCGTCGTCAAGGGCACGGTGCCGCCCGTCGCGGTGGTCGCCACCCCGGCGGCCTCCTCGACCTGATTGATCGTCATGGTCAAAATCGTGGCGACCGGCAGCCCTCGATGCGTGCCCAAGCCGTCGGGGGTGACGCCGGGTTGCAGCAGGGTCAGCAACGCGTCATGGGTGCGCTGGGCGGCGGAGCGCAGGTCCCGCCCGGCGGCCATACGCAACTGGTCAGGATCGATGGAAGTATTTGCGGCGGTGGGACTTTCCGCGTCATCCGGATTGCACATACCGGGGCGCGCGAACTTGGCCAGCACCGGTTCCAGCAGTGCGCAGAACTCCGGGGTCAGCTCACCCTTGATACCGCGCATTCCATCCGCGCGCTGACGCCCCAGCACAATCCC
This sequence comes from Nocardia sp. NBC_01503, assembly GCF_036327755.1. Classification (NCBI taxonomy): domain Bacteria; kingdom Bacillati; phylum Actinomycetota; class Actinomycetes; order Mycobacteriales; family Nocardiaceae; genus Nocardia; species Nocardia sp. NBC_01503. The sequence continues at coordinate 4,957,570 of NZ_CP109596.1, read as the reverse complement.
GCGCATGCGCTGCTGATCCTTCTCCTCGATCAATGTCCCATCGGGATCCAGATGCGCCAGAATGCGATTGCCGACCTTGACCACATCGTCCGGCCAACCGGTGCGCGCGTAGGTGACCAACTGGTCCTGCGCGGCCTCACGGTCGGTGGCAGAACACCTGTCGGGCAGGCGATCCATCGCCTTCTCGATCGCCCGCACATGATCAGGCGAGATATCGCCCTCCGCCTGTGCGGCCGCGGCGAGCGCCAGGGTGACCGGCTTCGGTTCGCCTTGCAGGTCGTGCCAGGTACCGAGTTCCTCCGCGGCCTTCGCACGCGCCCCAGCGTCAGCGGAAGACAACCGCAGCGTCTCGATCAGAAATCGCCGCACGGTATCCGCACCGGTGGTCTTCGGCAACTTCCGCTCGGCCGCTTCGATGGTCAACCGGCGCGACACCACCACCAATTGCCTTGCGCAGGTTTCCACTTCGCGCAGTGCCTCGATGACCTCATCATCGGTGAGGTTCAGGAACGAACCCTCCAACAACCCGATGACCGCATCGGAGAGTTCGGTACAGCAGTCGACGCGCAACGGCGGAGCGGAGTCCCCGACCCCGTCTACACTCGCATCTCCCCCACTCGAACTCATGTGCTAATTCTATCAATGAAGATCGCCGAAAGGAACGCGAAAAGCCGTCTGAACTGCAAGTTTTCACTTAGACACGCAGCTGACACGCCAGCCCAGCCGATCGAATATGGCGCGAGGTCGGCGATTTCGACGTCGCCGACCGCTGCGGGTGACGTTATTCAGCGGGGGCGCGGGCCGCGAGAGCGTCCAGGATTGCGACCTGCCCGGCGGGGACTCCGATTCGCATAGTCGTTCCGGCAGTACCGGTTTCGAAGTCGAAGGTGAAGAACGCGCAGCATTGGGATTCGCGGGCGGCCAGATCCCGCGCGGCCGCCTCGGCCTCGGCGGGCAGAGTCAACTCGAGACTGGTGGAGGTTGGTCGCGTGATCGCGCCCACCGCCGTGGCGAAGAGTTGGTCGAACTCCGCGACGCGGGTCGGCTGTTCGACGGTGGGCAGGGTGCATGCGTCCGGAACCCAAGGCGCTGCGGCATTCTCGATTGCCATCCCCCGACGGTAACCCTTTCGACCGGTTACCACCACCCGTGGCCGGGTGCGCGTTCGCCGATCGATATGGCGCGGACATAGCGCCCCCGGGCACGGCATACGCCCGAGCGCAGGGCGCTACGAGGTGCCGGTGATGGTCAGGTCGCGGATCAGCAGGGCGGTGTGCAGGGAGGTTCGGGTCTCGCCGTCGTCCAGGTCCACATCGAGGATGCGCTCGATGCGGGAGAGCCGGTCGTAGAGGGTGGGACGGGAGATGTTGAGGCGCTTGGCGAGCTCGGTCTTATTGCCCGCGAGGTCGAGGAAGTGGCGGAGGGTGCGGGTCAGGTCGGTGGCCTGGCGGATGTCATGTCGCAGTAGTGCGCTCAGTTCGGTTTCGGCGAAGCGCTGGACGCCGGGCTCGTCGCGGATCAGGGACAGCAGGCCGCGAAGGCGGACATCGCCGCTGCGATAGTAGGGGCGGGGCGATGAAGAGCTCAGGGCCAGCGCCACTTCCGCGACGTGCGCGGCCTGCGCCAGTTCGCGGGCGGTGTCCAGCAGGGAGTCCGATTCCGCGCCGACGCCGACCACCGCGCGCTCCACCCCGGAGACGCGGCGGATTTCGCCGAGCATGCCATTGCAGACCACGGTGAGGGTGCCGTCGAGGTCTCCGGTGCGGGAGAGCGCGAGGATCATATTGACGCGATTGCCGTGGTCCGGCGCGGCCAGGGCGGTGACGCGGGCCAGGCCGACGCCGTGCGTGGCGGCGTCGAGAATCGCGGCGGTGCGGCGCTGTTGGGCCACCGGATCGGATTCGACCGGTGCCGCGACATCGATGGCGAGCGGGATGTAGCGCGAACGCCGGGCCAAGCCGAGGGTCGCGGCGAGCGCTACCGCATCGCGTTCATCGGTGAGGCGGCCGGTGATCATATCGTCGATGAAGCCGGTCTGCGCCTGTCGATGCAGGCCGAAGCGGTCGCGCTCCACCATGCGGTGCAGGGTCAGGGTTTGCGCGGCGCGCTCCAGAACCATGCGCGCGCGGGCATTGGGAACGCGGCTGGAGCGCAGGATGAGTCGGCCCCAGCGCTGGGTGTGCGGGCCGACGGGAACCACATTCGCATCGTGATCGGGCAGCAGCCGTGAGGTGGTTTCCCAGTGTTCGAGCAGTGTCGAGGTGGCGGTGTGCCGGGCCGTGGAGGCGAGCACGCGGTGGGTCAGATCCTCCAATACGACGGAGGCGTCGAGCATTCCGGCGGCGGTCTTGACGATCTCGGCGAGTGCGGCGCGGCGCACGCTCAGCGCGGTGAAGGTCTCGTGCACGGTACGCGCGAACTCCAGCTCCGCGTATTGATCCGCCACGATGACGCGGTGCACCGCCTCGGTGACCTCGACGAAGCGCACCACCTGTGCGAGGGCGACCACCGGCAGGTTCAGCCGGTCGGCGGTCCGCGCCACGATCGGCGACAGCTCCTTCACATAGGTGCCGAGTTCGACGACCAGGCCGGAGACACCGGCCGCGGCAAGGGATTCCAGATATTCGACGGTGGCGGCATCGTCATTGGAGAGCGCCTGCCCGGTGGTGAGGATCAATTCACGACCGACCAGTAGTTTCGCGACATCCGACAGTTCGCTGACGTGCACCCACCGCACCGGCCGGTCCAGGGACCCACCGCCGACGAGTTCCGGCTGCCCGGCGCGCACCACTGGAATCGCCAGGACATCAGCTACGGAGAGGAGCACCGACGAATCGTAATACGAGACCCTCGAGAGCGTACAAAGTGTCGGGGTGCGGCAACGTCAGGATGGTGCAGAGTAGGACTCGGGCCACCGCAGTCCCGCCCCACGACTGTCCGACACCGGCAGTAGCGGCACCCGGATCCGCGCATCCGCCGCCGCGATCTCCGGTAGCCGTGGGCAACGGTTCCGCCCACGCCCGCCTCCGCGGCCCGCCTCCCGTCATGCCGGTGACGGGGGTCGGGCCCATCTCCATATGCCGAGATGAATCCGGCAATGCAGATAGGGCGGGCGGCTACGAATACAGGGCGAGACATCGCCACCGCGGTAACCCGAGAACTTCCATGAATCGAGGAGATATGCAGACCATCGCACACTGGCTCGACGGCAAGCCGTTTGCCGGAACCAGCGAGGCCACCGCGCCCGTGACCAACCCGGCGACCGGTGCGGTGACCGGACAGGTCGCACTCGCCAATATCGCCGACGTGCGCACGGTCGTCGACGCCGCCGTGGCCGCCTTCCCGGCCTGGCGCGACGCCTCCCTCGCCAAGCGCACCCAGGTGCTCTTCCGCTTCCGCGAGCTGCTCAATGAGCGCAAGCAGGAGATGGCCGCCATCATCACCTCCGAGCACGGCAAGGTGCTCTCGGACGCCCTGGGTGAGGTCACCCGCGGCCTGGAGGTCGTCGAATTCGCCTGTGGCATTCCGCATCTGCTCAAGGGCGGGTACACCGAGAACGCCTCCACCAAGGTGGATATCTTCTCCATCCGCCAGCCGCTCGGCCCGGTGGCGATCATCTCGCCGTTCAACTTCCCGGCCATGGTGCCCATGTGGTTCTTCCCGGTCGCCATCGCCGCCGGAAATACCGTGGTGCTCAAGCCCTCCGAGAAGGATCCGTCGGCGGCGCTGTGGATCGCGGCGCTCTGGGAAGAGGCCGGCCTGCCCGCGGGCGTCTTCAATGTCGTACAGGGTGACAAGGTCGCCGTGGACGAACTGCTGGAAAACCCTGCCATCAAGGCGGTTTCGTTCGTCGGCTCCACCCCGATCGCCAAGTACGTGTACGAGCGCGGCACCGCGCACGGTAAGCGCGTACAGGCCCTGGGCGGCGCGAAGAACCATATGGTGGTGCTGCCGGATGCCGATCTGGATCTGGCCGCGGACGCCGCGGTGAACGCGGGCTTCGGCTCCGCCGGTGAGCGGTGCATGGCCATCAGCGCGCTGGTCGCGGTCGGTCCGATCGCCGATGCTCTGGTCGCTCGGATTGCCGAGCGCACCAAGACCATTCGCACCGGTGACGGCACCACGGGCGCGGATATGGGCCCGCTGGTCACCGAGGCGCACCGCGATAGGGTCGCCTCGTACGTGGCCGCCGGTGCGGCCGCCGGAGCCACCGTCGTTCTCGATGGCCGCACCGTCGAGGCCGATGGCGCAGAGAACGGCTTCTGGCTCGGCCCGACCATTCTCGACAATGTCACCACCGATATGAGCGTCTACACCGATGAGATCTTCGGTCCGGTGCTCTCGGTCGTGCGCGTCGAAACCTATGACGAGGCACTGGCTCTCATCAATTCGAACCAGTACGGCAATGGCACCGCCATCTTCACCAATGACGGCGGCGCGGCCCGGCGCTTCCACAACGAGGTCGAGGTCGGCATGGTCGGCATCAACGTCCCGATCCCGGTTCCCATGGCGTACTACAGTTTCGGTGGCTGGAAGAACTCACTCTTCGGCGATTCGCATGCGCACGGCATCGACGGCGTGCACTTCTTCACCCGGACCAAGGCCGTCACCTCGCGCTGGCTCGATCCGAGCCACGGCGGGCTGAATCTCGGCTTCCCGCAGAACAGCTGAGGAGGAACCGCAATGACTCTTCCCAATGGTTTGACGCCCGAGCAGGCGCGCGAACAGGCCGCGCGCGCCTACGAACTCGACCGTAAGCATGTGTTCCACTCGTGGTCGGCGCAGGCGCAGCTGAAGCCGATGGTCGTCTCCGCCACCCAGGGCTCATATGTGTGGGACGGCGACGGCAATCGGCTGCTGGACTTCTCCTCGCAGCTGGTGAACACCAATATCGGTCATCAGCATCCGAAAGTCGTTGCGGCCATTCAGGATCAGGCCGCCAAGCTGTGCACCATCGCACCGCAGCATGTGAACGACGCGCGCTCCGAAGCCGCCCGGCTGATCGCCGAGCGCACTCCGGGTGAGCTGAATCGGATCTTCTTCACCAATGGTGGCGCGGACGCCGTCGAACACGCCGTTCGGATGGCGCGCCTGCACACCGGGCGCTACAAGGTGCTCTCGCGGTACCGGTCCTACCACGGTGGCACCGAGACCGCGATCAACCTGACCGGCGACCCGCGCCGCTGGCCGAATGACCACGGCAACAGCGGAATCGGGCACTTCTTCGGCCCGTTCCTCTACCGTTCGCAGTTCCACGCGAGCACCGAGGCGGAGGAGTCGCAGCGCGCGCTCGAGCATCTCGAGCAGACCATCCTGTTCGAGGGTCCGGCCGCCATTGCCGCCATCGTGCTCGAATCGGTCCCCGGTACCGCCGGAATCATGGTTCCCCCGCCGGGGTACCTGGCCGGTGTGCGGGAGATCTGCGATAAGTACGGCATCGTCTTCATCGCCGATGAGGTGATGGCGGGCTTCGGACGCACCGGAAAGTGGTTCGCCATAGATCATTTCGATGTTGTGCCGGATCTGATCACCTTCGCCAAGGGCGTGAACTCGGGTTACGTGCCACTCGGTGGCGTGGCCATCGCACCGCATATCGCGGCCACGTTCGATGATCGCGCCTATCCGGGTGGTCTCACCTACTCCGGGCATCCACTGGCTACGGCGGCGGCTGTCGCGACCATCAATGCGATGACCGATGAGGGCATCGTCGAGAACGCGGCCGATATGGGCGAGAACATTCTCGGCCCCGCGCTGCGCGAGCTGGCCGAACGGCATCCGAGCATCGGTGAGGTCCGTGGCCTCGGGGTCTTCTGGGCCCTGGAACTGGTGAGCGATCGCGAGACCCGCGAACCGCTCGCACCCTACGGCGGCACCAGCCCGGCCATGACCGAGACCGTCGCCGCCGCCAAGGCCGCGGGTCTGTTGCTGTTCATGAACTTCAACCGCCTGCACGTCGTCCCGCCGTGCACCGTCTCCGAGGCCGAGGCCAAGGAGGGGCTGGCGATGCTGGATCAGGCACTCACGGTTGCGGATTCGCACCTGTAGTAGCTGTTCGCTATAGCGGCCTGTGCGGTGCCCCGCGCAGGCCGCTGGCAAACCCCCGGTAACAAAGCGCACATACGGTGTCTCTACGGTGAACACCGACACAAGCTAGGAGAGCAGTGAGTACGCAGGAACTGCAATTCATCGGCGGCGTCCGCCGCCCCGGGTCGGGTGAGCCGCTGTCCATCACCGCGCCCGCCACCGGCGAGGTCATCGCCTCCGGTGCGAGCGCGAGCATTGCCGATGTGGAGGCCGCGGTCGCCGCGGCCCGCGCGGCCTTCCCGATCTGGTCGGGTATGACCCCCGGCGAACGTTCGGACATCATGCAACGCTGGGCGCAGCTGCTGCGCGAGCGCGCCGATGAGCTGGCCGCGGTCGAAAGCCGCAACGCGGGCAAGCCGATTCGGCTCGCCACCGAATTCGATGTGCCCGGCACCATCGACAATGTCGCCTTCTTCGCCGGTGCGGCACGCAATCTGGAGGGCAAGGCGGCCGCGGAGTACTCCGCCGACCACACCTCCTCGATTCGCCGCGAGGCGCTCGGCGTCATCGGCTCCATCTCGCCGTGGAACTATCCACTGCAGATGGCGGGCTGGAAGATCCTGCCCGCCATCGCGGCCGGAAACACCATTGTGCTCAAGCCTTCCGAGCTGACCCCGCTCACCTCGCTGCTGTTCGCGGAGATCGCGACCGAGGCGGGCGTGCCCGCCGGTGTGATCAATGTGCTCACCGGAGTCGGTCCCGTCGCGGGTCAGGCGCTGGTCGAACATCGCGATGTGGCCATGGTGTCATTCACCGGTTCGACCGTGGTCGGTCGTCAGGTCGCCGCGACCGCGGCGGGTTCGGTGAAGCGAGTGCATTTGGAGCTCGGCGGTAAGGCACCGTTCGTCGTATTCGACGATGCCGACCTGGAGGCCGCCGCGCGCGGTGCGGTCGCGGGCTCGCTGATCAATGTCGGCCAGGATTGCACCGCCGCGACTCGCGCCTATGTGCAACGGCCGCTGTTCGACGAATTCGTCTCGCGTGTAGCCGAACTCATGGATCAGGTGACATTGGGTCCGGTCGATGATCCGGAAACCGATATGGGACCGCTGATTTCACTCGCACATCGCGACAGGGTGATCGGTATGGTCGATCGGGCCCGCGAGTACGGCGCGAAAGTAGTGCGCGGGGGACGAATTCCCGAGAACACCGCGCCGAGTGGTTCCTATTACGAACCGACTTTGATCACCGGTGTCGCACAGGATTCCGAGATCGTCCAGCACGAGGTCTTCGGACCGGTGCTGGTGGTATTGCCATTCGATTCCGATGACGAGGCGATCGCACTCGCCAATGACACCGTGTACGGACTGGCCGCCTCGGCCTGGTCCCGCAATGTGTACCGCACGCAGCGCGCCGGGCGGGAGATCCAGGCCGGATGCGTGTGGATCAACGACCACATTCCGATCATCAGCGAAATGCCACACGGCGGGTACAAGGCCTCCGGCTTCGGAAAAGACATGTCCACGTACTCATTCGACGAGTACACCAATATCAAACATGTCATGTCGGATATCACCGCCGCCGCGCACAAGCCGTGGCACGACACCATCTTCAGCGCCGAATAACACACTTCGACAACCGAATAGAGCCCGACGAGCAGTGCGGCAACCTGCTCGTCGCCCGCGAGGGTGGGCACCGATGACTCTGCTCCATCGGTGTCCGCCCTCGTAGTCGTGCCTACGCATCAGAAACCATGGTGGACAACTGAATTCGTTGCGTAACGTGGATTTTTCAATGGAATCGCTTGATTTGTAACAAGACTATGGAACTATCAGTTCCACACCGCAGCAAGGGCTGCGAACTTCTTTATCCCGTTCCGATGAAGGTGCGACCCTCATGAACAAGTCTCCGGACTCACTCCCTCCCGAGCTGCGCAGCATGCTCTCCGCCCGGCCCTCCCGCCGCGGTCTGCTGCGCGCCGGAGGTCTTATCGCCGCCGCGGGCACACTGGCCGCATGTGGTACCAAGGGTTCGTCCTCCAAGGGCGGCGCGCCCGCCTGCACGCCGCCCACCGATGATTCGGCCACGGAGAAAACCCTCAATTTCTCCAACTGGCCCGGCTATCTCGACGAGGCCGCAGACAATGCCGAAGTGCATCCGACCATGGCGGAATTCACCGCCAAGTCCGGCATCAAGGTCAGCTATGTCGCCGATGTCAATGACAACAACGAGTTCTGGGGCAAGGTCAGCGCACAGCTGACCAACTGCCAGAGCATCTCTCGCGACATCATGGTGCTCTCGGACTCCACCGCGGTGCGCGTGGTCCGCCAGGGGTACACACAGAAACTCGACGTCGCCAAGATGCCGAACTTCGTGAAGAATCTGCACCCCATGCTGCGCGGTGCCGATATCGATCCGCAGAACAATCAGATGGCACCGTGGCAGTCCGGTCTCGTCGGCATCGGCGTGAACACCAATGTCGCCAAAGAGGTGCGCACCATCGATGAGCTGCTGACCCGCCCCGATCTCAAGGGCAAGGTCGTCTGCCTCACCGAAATGCCGGACACCATGGGGCTCATGCTGCATTCGATCGGCAAGAGCGCGGCCAAGTTCACCGATGACGATTACGACAACGCACTCGCCAAGTTGCAGAAGGCCGTTCAGTCCGGGCACGTGCGCAAGTTCACCGGCAATGATTACGTACAGGATCTGGCCAAGGGCGATATCGCGGCCTGTATGGCGTGGTCCGGCGATGTCATCCAGCTCAGCGCCCAGGACCCGAAGATCAAGTTCATCAGCCCGGACGAGGGTCCGATGCTCTACTCCGACGAGGCGCTGATCCCGGTCACCTCCCCGCATGCCGCCAATGCCATGGCGCTGCTGGACTGGTACTACGACCCGGCCATCGCGGCGCGACTGTCGGCCTTCGTCAACTATGTGTGCCCGGTCGCCGGTGCGCAGGAGGAGATGGCCAAGTTCAATCCCGAACTGGCACAGAACGAATTGATCTTCCCCAGCCCGGAAATGCAGAAGACGCTGCAGATCTTCATGTCCCTGACCGAGGCCAAGGAAAAGGACTATCAGTCCAAGTTCCAGGCCCTGACGGGGGCGTGATAATCGACATGTCCGATCAAGACCTGCGTATCGAGGGCGTTTCCAAGAGCTTCGGCGATTTCCACGCCGTCAAGGATCTCGACCTGACCATCCCGGACGGCTCGTTCTTCGCCATTATCGGCGCCTCCGGCTGCGGTAAGACCACCACACTGCGCATGATCGCGGGGCTCGAGGAGCCGACCGCCGGGCGAATCATGTTGGGCGACAAGGACATCACGACGCTGCGGCCGTACCGTCGGCCGATCAACACCGTTTTCCAGAGCTATGCCCTCTTCCCACATATGACCGTCGAGGACAATGTCTCGTACGGCTTGCGGCGCAAGGGAATCAATAAGGGCGATGCCCGCCAGCAGGCGCATCAGATGCTGAAACTGGTGCAGCTGGAGGGGTTCGCGGGGCGCAAGCCCGCACAGCTGTCCGGTGGTCAGCAGCAGCGCGTGGCATTGGCCCGCGCACTGGTCAACCATCCCGAGGTGCTGCTGCTCGACGAGCCCTTGGGCGCACTGGATCTCAAGCTTCGAAGACAGATGCAGCTCGAGCTCAAGCGGCTGCAGACCGAGGTCGGCATCACCTTCGTGCACATCACCCACGATCAGGAAGAGGCCATGAGTATGGCCGATACCGTCGCGGTGATGAACGCCGGCAAACTCGAGCAATTCGGTGCGCCACAGGAGATCTACGACTTCCCGGCCAGCGGTTTCGTGGCCAACTTCCTCGGCCAGACCAATCTCATCGAGGCCGATGTCACCGGTAGCGGTGCGACCGTCAGTATCGACGCGCAGGGCAATCGGCTCGCGGTTCCGGCCACCCGCTGCCGGATCACCGCCGGTGCGGCCGCGCTCGGTATCCGGCCCGAAAAGGTCGCTCTCGCAAGTGATCCCGAGTCGGTGCCGGAGGGGCGCGCACACGTCACCGGTGTGGTCACCGACGCCATTTTCCTGGGTGTCTCGACCCAATACCTGGTCAAGGCCCCGTGGGGTCAGGAGCTCACCGCGCAGGTGCCCAATGCCGGACCCGGCAATATGATCGCGCCCGGTTCCCAGGTCGCGGTGCACTGGCATCCCGAGCACGCGTTCCTACTCGGGCGGTCGTAATGCCCGCAGTCCTGCCCGCCGCCACGGCCGCCGCGGCCCCCGTGGCCGCACCGCGCGGAAAGCGCGGTCTCACACCGTATCTGCTGCTCGCGCCCGGCATCATCTTCCTGCTGGTGTTCTTCGCGGTGCCGACGGTCCAGCTGCTCGCTGCCAGCATGTACGACCGCACCGGGTCCATCGAAACCGGTTACGCGCAGACGTTCTCGCTGGACAATTTCAGCTACGCGTGGAATCTGTATCAGCCGCAGATCTTCCGGTCGCTGACCTATTCGCTGATCGCCACCGTGCTGTGCATCGCTATCGGCTATCCACTGGCATACGCCATCGCGCTCAAGAGCGGGCGGTGGAAGAACCTCATGCTGATCCTGGTGGTCGCACCGTTCTTCACCAGTTTCCTGGTGCGCACCTTCGCCTGGAAAGCCATTCTCGCCGATACCGGTCCGCTGGTCTCGGTGCTGCGGGCGATCCATCTGCTCGGCCCGGACGGGCGACTGCTGGCGACGCCGGTCGCGGTGATCGCGGGCATCGTCTACAACTTCCTGCCGTTCACGGTGCTACCGCTGTACACCTCACTGGACAAGCTCGATCCGCGACTGCTGGAGGCCTCGGCCGATCTCGCACACGGTCCGGTGCGGAGCTTCCTGCGAGTTACCCTGCCGCTCACCATGCCCGGCATCGTCGCGGGCACCCTGCTCACCTTCGTGCCCGCCACCGGTGACTATGTGAACTCGCAACTACTGGGCAATACGAGCACCACCATGATCGGCAATGTCATCCAGTCCCGCCTGCTTGTGGTGAAGGATCTGCCGGTCGGCTCCGCGCTCTCGGTCGTGCTCATGGTCGCGATTCTGGTGCTGGTGATGCTGTACCTGCGTAAGACCGACACCGACGAGGTGGTGTGAGATGGCACGTCGACTCTGGGCCTGGATTCGGGCCAATGCCGTTCTCGTACTCGGCTGGGTGATTCTGGCGTACATGCTCGCGCCGATCGCGGTGATCATTCTGCTGTCGTTCAATCAGCCCGGCAGCCGCAACACCACGTATTTGCTGGATCTGCACGACTTCAATTTCACGCTGCGCAATTGGACGCATATGTTCGATCCAGCGGGGTTGAAAGACGCGCTCATCATGAGCCTGTTCATCGGTGTACTCGCCGCGATCATCGCGACCGCACTCGGAACCGGAATCGCATTCGCGCTGGCCCGCTACCGTTTCACCGGTCGCTCCGCGGTGCAGGCGCTCATCTTCGTGCCGATGGCCACGCCCGAGATCGTTATGGGCTCTTCACTGCTGACACTGTTCATCGGATTCGGTATCCCACTCGGTTTCTGGGCTATCCTCATCGCACACGTGATGTTCTGCCTCTCGTTCGTCGTGGTGACCGTGAAAGCGCGGCTGGCCGGATTGGACCCGAGGCTCCAGGAGGCAGCGATGGACCTTTACGCGACGCCGTTCCAGGCGTTCCGGTCCGTTGTCCTGCCGCTCGCCTGGCCCGGCATCATGGCCGCGGCGCTACTGGCGTTCTCGCTGTCATTCGACGATTTCGTCGTCACCAACTTCACCTCCGGCACGACCGAGACGTTCCCCATGTATGTCTGGGGCATCAACCTGCGTGGTATCCCGCCGCAGGTGAACGCGGTCGCCAGCCTCACCTTCCTGCTCTCGCTGGTCTTCGTCATCGCCGGGCAGCTGCGTAACCGCCGCCGCTCGGACGATCGCGCGTCCTTCAGCTGAGCTTCCCGCAAGCCGCCGGGCCCGGTCGTATCGACGACCGCCTGGCGGCTTTCGCGTACCCCCGAACCAACACAACAGTGAGTTGGGCCGTACGGCCGGACCGTGCGGCTAGAGAGAAGGAGTTGATCGGCCATGCAGGCCAAAGGAAGCAAACTGTTGGCGTCGGCACTCTCCGAGGCAGCGCCGACGCCGTTCTGGACCGACCGGCCGGAGCGTCCGCACCCCAATGATCCACTGACCAAGGCCACCACCGCGGATCTCGCGGTGATCGGCGGCGGGTACAGCGGATTGTGGACGGCGCTGCTGGCCAAGGAGAGGTTTCCGGATGTCGACGTGGTACTCGTCGAATCCGCCATATGCGGGCACGCCGCCTCCGGCCGCAACGGCGGCTTCTGCGCGGCGAGCCTGACCCACGGCCTCTCCAATGGTGTGGACCGCTTCCCCGACGAGATCGACACCCTCGAACGGCTGGGCCGGGAGAACCTGGACGCCATCGAGGCCACCATCCGCCGCTACAACATCGACTGCGACTTCGAGCGCACCGGTGAGCTCGAGGTGGCGACCATGCCGCACGAGCTGGAGTGGTTGCAGGAAAGCCATGACGCCGCAGTCGAACTCGGCTACCGCAGTGAACTGCTCAGCGCGGAGGAGGTGCAGGACCTCGTGCACTCCCCCACCTACCTCGGCGGCTGGTGGGATCGCGACGGCGTCGCCATGCTCGATCCGGCCCGCCTGGCGTGGGGTCTGCGCCGCGCCTGCCTCGAGAAGGGCGTGCGCATCTACGAGGGCACGCCGGTGCAGCGGATCTCCAAGTCCAAGGGCGGCACGCTGACCCTGCACACCCCGCACGGTGAGGTGCGCGCACCTCGGGTCGCATTGTGCACCAGCGCCTTCCAGGGTCCGCTGGCCAAGGTGTCACGCCACGTGGTGCCGGTCTACGACTACGCGCTCATGACCGAACCCCTGACCGCGGAGCAGTTGGACTCCATCGGCTGGGGCAAACACCGCATGGGCCTGGGCGATGCCTCGTACCGCTTCCACTACTACCGCCTGACCAGCGACAACCGCATCCTGTTCGGCGGCTACGACGCGATCTACCACTACAACGGAAAGATCGCGCCCGCACTGGATTACAACGAGGCGACCTTCGAAACGCTGTCCAAGCACTTCTTCCAGACCTTCCCGCAACTGGACGGCGTCCGCTTCACCCATCGCTGGGGCGGCATCATCGACACCTGCGGCCGCTTCTGCGCCTTCTTCGGCAAGGCGTACAAGGGCAAGCTGGCGTACGCCGTCGGCTACACCGGATTGGGTGTCGGCGCTACACGATTCGGCGCGGAGGTCATGCTCGACCGGCTGTGGAACCTGGACACCGAACGCACTCGCCTGCGCATGGTGAAGTCCCGCCCGCTCCCGATGCCCCCGGAGCCGTTCCGCTCCATCGGCATTCAGCTCACCCGCTGGTCGCTGGCCCGCGCCGACCAGCGCGGCGGTAAGCGGAACCTGTGGCTGCGCGCCATGGACGCGACCGGCCTGGGCTTCGACAGCTGATCCACAACTGAATACCGCACGGCCGCAATCGAATTCACCGATTGCGGCCGTTGCGGCAGGTCATCGCACGAGTGCATCAGCGACTGCTTCGAATGCGCCCAGCACCGGATTTCGCCCGAGTACGGCACGCGCCCCCGGCAACCGCGGATCGAGCAGGCAGGTGGCGACCACCGCATCGACTACTTCCGTCCTCCGCGCCGCAGCCTCGTAGGCGAGCATTCCGCCCATGCTCGCACCCATCACGACAAGTGGCCGCGGATCAGCCGCCTTCTCCGCGCGGACCAGATCGGCGATGCACTCGACCCAATCCGAATAGCGAACGCCGACCGATGGCACCCGCGTCTTTCCATAGCCAGGCAGATCCGGCACCGCGACCTCGAAGCCACGCTCCGCCGCGAGCGCCGCGAACGGCCACAACACCGCAGCGTGACCACCTCCGCCATGCAGCAACAGCATTCGCGCGGGGGCCTCCGGCTGCCGCACCCGTTCGATGTGAACGTCGCGGTCCCGCCACCGCCAATAGGTCGACTCCGGCCGGGCGTCCGTATTCTTCAAAAGTCCCGTGGGAAGGCATCGCGCAGTTACGACAGCTCGAAGAGCTGGCCGCCGCCGAGGTGGAGTTCCACCTGCGGCGACTGGGCGTGGGTGGAGCAGACCCGGGATTGACTGCGCTACTTATGGTTCAAGGGGTCGAGGCGCAGATACACGGGACCGTTCTGCGGCCGCCGACGGGGCGCACGTTCGATGAATGCGCGCAAGCCGTCATCGACGGCTGCGTCCGCTCGCTCACATGTCCGACGTGCATGTAATGGCGCTGGTGAAGGTCGAGTGGACACCTGCGTGAGTGCGTGAATATCCAGTTGAGGTCGGAGGGCGCGGAAGATTCGGATCGCTGCGCGGGCCTTGAACTCGCATTCGCGGACTATTGCTGGAAGACCTCGTCGAGGCTCGTTGCGGTGAGCACCGAGGCCGTCCAGCTTCGTAACTGCGCCGCATCCGCGGCACGAACGGTGGCAGCGGTCTCGGCGGGCAGCGGACCGAACTTCAGCGCCAATAGTTCGAGGACAGTCTCGGCGCGGCCCTCAGCACGGAGTCGTTGTGCGGTTGTCACGATGACCTCCTTGGCGTGGGGACCGAGTCGGTCGATAACAGGTCCCAGATCGGTATCGCTGGTTTCGCCGACAGTAAGAATGTACGTCACCACGCACTCGAGGTCATCGGTACCGCCGGGTGCGGCCAGCAACGCCCGCAGATCTTGCAGCAGTGGCAGTAACTCGGTATCGAGGTTCGGATTGCCCGCGGCGATCTTCAATAGCACCAGCATCACCCGGGCCGCGGGGGTCAACTCCCGCGCACATAGGGCCGGGACCGCATGTGCGGTGAGGTCGTCGAGCAGAAAGCGGAAACGGGGCAGGTAATCACCCAGCGCGTCTCGGGTGGCAGGGTCGATATCGATCAGGTCGGCCAGCTCGGTCGGAGTATTCCAGCGGCGCCCGCGCCGGCTGGCGTGCACCACCAGCGGAATCACCGCGGGCACCGTAACGGTGCCGGGGTGTTCGCGCACATACCGGTTCCAGATCCCGACCAGATACTCCACCAGCCGCATCGGCATCAGCGGGTCCGATCGGCTTTGATGCTCGACCAGCAGATAGATGTACGCCTCGTGCCCGTCCAGGCGGGTTCGAAAGAGCAGGTCGCTGTATCGGGAACGCAAATGCTGGGAGACGAAGCTGCAGGGCTGCAACACCAGCGTGTCCCAATCCAACCGCGCAGCAACCGCCTTCGGGAGCATCGTGCGTAACTCACTGGCGGCGTCAGCCGGGCGGGCCAGCACCTGACGGAAGTAGGCGTCATGCGGATTGGACGGCGAGTCGGCCATGACCGGGCAAGTTACCCTCAGAATGGCTGCGACACGCAGGTTTTCACCGCGAGATACCCCGGCTACAGCTCGGCAACCATCGATGGCCGCGCTCGCTCGCGAGCGGTGGGGTCAGGGGGTGCGCAGGATCAGGACGGTGATCTCACTGGGGGCGAAGACGCGGAGCTGCGGACCCCAGAAGCCCGTTCCCCGGCTGGTGTAGAGCTGGGTTTCGCCGTGGCGGCTCAGGCCCGCTACGACGGGCTGGTCGAGGCGGACCAGATAGCGGAAGGGCCAGATCTGGCCGCCGTGGGTGTGGCCTGAGATCTGTAGGGCGACACCGCCTTCCACCGCGTCGGCGATTTGTTTGGGCTGGTGGGCCAGCAGGATTACCGGCAGCTCGGGGTCCGCGCCGGCGAGTGCGGCGGGGAGGTTCGGGCCGTGGCCCGCGAGCGAGGTGCCGGTGGGGTCGTCGATACCCGCCATGATGAGGCGGTCGCCATTGCGTTCGATGATCTCGTGCTGGTTGCGCAGGGGCTGCCAGCCGAGACCTTCCATATGCTCGATCCAGCCGGCGGCGTCGCCGAAGTATTCATGGTTGCCGGTGATGTAGAAGCGGCCGAACTCCGCGTTCACCTTGCCGAGCGGGTCGACTTGAGCGCGGCGGGCGGCCACCGAGCCGTCGGCCAGATCGCCTGCGTGGCAGGCGATATCGGGGCGTAGTTCGTTGACGATCTCGACTACGCGCTCCGACCAGCGCAGCCGGTCGGTGGCGGCGTAGTGGGTGTCGGTGACCACGACCATGCGCAGGCCGTCGAGACCGGGGGCCAGTTTCGGAATGGCGACTTCCACGGTCTCGACGCGGGGAATACGCCTGGCTTCGTAGATTCCCCAGACCGACAGCACGGCCGAAATCGCAAGGACGCCAAGGGCTACCACGCGAGACCGGGCCGGATCATCGACACCGGCGAGGATCAACACGGTGCGGACCACCGCGCCGATGACCGACCAGCTGAACAGCACCCACATCACACCGAGGGCGGTATCGCCGATCAGAGCGGCCGTATCCGATTGCCGCGGACCGTGACCGGTGAACATGGCGGTGGGCAGGCCGATATAGCCGAGTACGAAAAGCGCCGACAATGCCCAGAACACCGCACCGGAGGTGGTGGTGAAGACCAGCACCCACCAGGGGACGAGGAAGAGCAGCGCCGGAATCACCAGCATCAGGGCCTGGCGGGGAATCCTGTTCAACAGAAGTACGTCCTCATGGAGCCATGGGCACTGATCGATCCACAGCGCCGTCAACCCCCCGCACCGACGATACCCGTACCGGGCAGTAGTGGCTGGGCGGCGAGAACGGCCGCGACGCGCCGCCGCAACACGATTGGTCGGATGACACCCGGTCGGGAAGGATGGCGAAGGTGAGCGATCTGACCTCCAGCCGGACCAACCCGGCGCTCGATGACATCTCCAAGCGGATCATCGCCCAGCTACAGGAAGACGGGCGGCGCGCTTACGCGACCATCGGCAAGGCGGTGGGCCTGTCCGAGGCGGCGGTGCGACAGCGGGTGCAGAAGCTCTCCGATGCGGGCGTCATCCAGATCGTCGCCGTCACGGACCCATTGCAGGTCGGACTCTTCCGGCAGGCCATGATCGCCATCACCGTGGACGGTCCGGTGCAGGCGGTGGCCGATGCGCTCTCCACCATCGACGAGATCAACTATGTGGTGGTGTGCGCGGGGCGCTACGACATCCTCTGCGAGGCGGTCTGCCCGGATGACGAAGCGCTGCTCGATCTGGTCTCCAATCGGATTCGGGCGCTCGCGGGGGTGCGGCATGCGGAGATCATGGTCTACCTGAAATTGAACAAGCAGACCTACAAGTGGGGCACCCGCTAAATTTACAACGAAATCCGAAGCTGACAATCTTGTAACAACGAAATCGGTTGCTGAACCGGTTCAGATATGGGATAACCGAAGGGATACCAGACTTCGAGGAGTCCCACCATGACCGCCACAGCCGAGCCCGTCCACGCCGACGCCGCCCGCGTCGTCCGTGACCATCTCTGGATGCACTTCGCCAGCCACAACGGACAGGATGAGGCCGACACCCCGGTCATCGTCCGGGGTGAAGGTGCATACCTCTATGACGACAAGGGCAAGCGCTACCTGGACGGACTGGCCGGACTCTTCGCGGTGCAGGTCGGACACGGACGCGAGGAGCTCGCCGAGGCCGCGGCCCGGCAGATGCGGACGCTGCCGTACTTCCCCATCTGGGGTTACGCCCATCCCCCGGCCCTCGAATTGGCCGACCGGCTCGCGGCTTCCGCGCCGGGCGATCTCAATCGGGTGTTCTTCACCGTCAGCGGCGGCGAATCCGTCGAGACCGCATGGAAACTCGCGCGGCAGTACTTCAAGGTGATCGGCAGGCCCACCAAGCACAAGGCCATCAGCCGGTCGATGGCTTATCACGGCACCTCACTGGGCGCACTGTCGATTACCGGAATCCCGGGCGCCAAAGCACCCTTCGAACCGTTGGTTCCCAGCACCATTCGGGTGCCGAATACGAACTTCTACCGCGCCACCGAGCACACCGACGCCTACGACGCCTACGGGCTGTGGGCGGCGGACCGCATCGAAGAGGCCATCCTCATGGAGGGCCCGGACACCGTGGCCGCGGTCTTCCTGGAACCGGTGCAGAACACCGGCGGCTGTTTCGTCCCGCCGCCCGGGTACTTCCAGCGCGTGCGCGAGATCTGCGATCGGCACGATGTGCTGCTCATCTCCGATGAGGTCATCTGCGCGTTCGGGCGGCTCGGAACCGCCTTCGGCGCACAGCGTTTCGGCTATCAGCCGGATATGATCACCACCGCCAAGGGGCTCACCTCCGGGTACGCGCCGCTGGGCGCGGTCATGATCAGCGATCGGATCATGGAGGCGTTCCAGCGCACCGAGAGCATGTTCATGCACGGCTCCACCTACGGCGGACATCCGGTGTCCTGTGCGGTGGCATTGGCGAATCTCGACATTCTCGAGAACGAGGGCCTCTACCAGCATGTGCTCGACCATGAAGACGCCTTCCGCACAACGCTTTCCCAGCTGAACGATCTGCCCATCGTCGGCGAGGTCCGGGGCGCGGGCTTCTTCTGGGCCGTCGAACTGGTCAAGGACAAGAACACCCGCGAGCGCTTCACCGATGAGGAATCCACCCGCATCCTGCGCAACCACGTCTCGCGCGAACTCTTCGCCAACGGCCTCTACTGCCGCGCCGACGACCGCGCCGAACCGGTGATCCAGTTCTCGCCGCCGCTGATCTGCGGACCGCAGCAGTTCCAGGAGATCGAGCAGATCGTCCGCGGGGCACTGTCCAGCGCGTGGAAGCTGCTCTAGCCCGCCGTCATGCTTTTGGCCGGGATCCACATCAGTGGCGCTCCACCGAGTTTCGTGCATCCCGGCCAAAAACGCGCCGGGATGACGCGGCGGATCGGCGAGGCCGTGGTCAACCTTCCGGGCTGGTGAGTTCAGCCAGCTCTGCGGCGAGGTTGGCTCGGGCGGCATCGTCGTAGCGGGATCGGCCGATAGGGGTGCGGAAGAGGTGGGGTTGGTCGACGAGGCCGCGCAGGACGGCGGCTCGGCCCGCTCGGAAGAGATCCGGTGGGACGTGGGCGTATTCGGCTCGGACCGCCGCGGTGTAGGCGGCGTAGGCGGGCTCGGGGGCGGCGAGGATCGCCAGGTCCGCATCGCAGAGGACGGCACCGTTGTGGTCGTCGGGGGCAGGGTGGTGGCCCGCGGTCAGGCGGACCAGGCGGGCTACCTCGGCGACCGTCGCGGCATTCAAACCCAGTGCGGGGAGGGTGGATTCGGCCAGTTCGGCACTGACCTCCTCGTTGTCGCCGCCCTCGACCGAGTAGACGGCGTCGTGGAAGAACGCGGCGTAGCGGACCGCCTCGATATCGGTGGCATCCGCGGCGAGATCGTCGATGACCGCGAGCATGGCGGCCAGGTGTTCCACGGTGTGATAGCGGCGGTGCGGTTCACGGTAGCGGCGGACCAGGTCCTCGCCCACCTCGCGAGCGGCCGGACCTGCGAGTTCGGTCCAGCGGTCCAGCAGTTCTACGTCCAGGTTTCTCCCCATCACCGCAGTCTGCCGAATCGGCGGGTGCGGCAACAGCCCTGAGAGACGGTCGTTTTCGCCACTTCGCACCCGATACAGTGAGCCATGCCGATGCAGCCCCGCCGGTGGACACCGCCGCATGCCACAGCCCGTGCCCGTGACACCCGCAGCACTCCGGAGATGCCCGCATCGCGATTGCTCGAATTACCCGGCAGGGGACCGGAAGATGTGGTGATCGGCGCGGACGGTCGGCTCCGCACCGGGATCGACGACGGTGCGATCCTGGCGGTCGATCCGCGGACCGGGGTCGTGGAGCAGATCGCGCACACCGGCGGTCGGCCACTGGGCCTGCACGCGGAATCCGATGGCTCCCTGCTGATCTGCGATGCCAAGCGCGGATTGCTGCGCCTGGACAAGCCGGGCGGGGAGATCGAGGTGCTGGTCTCGCATATCAACGGCGAGCCGCTGGTCTTCACCAGCAATGTGGTCGCCGACGCCACCGGCACGATCTACTTCTCCGAATCCTCCCGGCGCTGGCCGCTCGCCGAATGGAAGGGTGACATTCTCGAGCACTCCGGCACCGGTCGGCTCCTGCGCCGGAACCCGGACGGAAGTATCGAAATCCTCTTGGACGGACTCGATTTCGCCAATGGCGTGGTGCTCGCACCGGACAGTTCCTGCGTGCTGGTCGCCGAGACCGGGGCCTACCGCGTCACCCGATACTGGCTGACCGGTCCACGGGCGGGCACGCATGACCGGCTGGTCGAGAACCTCCCCGGATTCCCGGACAATATGCTGCTCGGCAGCGATGGCCTGGTGTGGGTTTCGCTGGCCTCATCGCGAAACCCGTTGCTGGACACCCTGCTTCCACTGCCCGGCATCCTGCGCAAGATCATCTGGGCGATTCCCGAAGCGCTGCAACCGAAACCGGCGCGCACCGTCTGGGCCATGGCCTTCGACTTCGCCGGTACCCTCGTGCACGATCTGCAACGCGAGGGCACCGACTATGCCATGGTGACCGCGGTCGCCGAAGTGGACGGCACCCTCTATCTCGGCAGCCTGAGCGAATCGGCGATCGCGGTGACCCGAATCCCCTAGGACTTCTGCGCTTCGTCCTGCGCGTGCTGCGCCTGCTGCAACTGGGCGGGCGTGTACCGCAGGGTCAGCGCGAGAATGCCGAGCACCGCGGTGCCGATCGCGCAGACGAGCAGCACCAGGGTGTAGCCGCTGCCCAGCGCATCGATCTCGAGCGGGGTCATATCGGTGACCTTGTCGGTGCTCCCGCCCAGCGACAGCGTCCGCGACAGCGCGACCGGGCTCAGCACGCCGACCGCGAACGGGGTGCCCATATTCATGAACATCTGACCGACCGCGGACAGCGGACCGATATGCGCCATATCCACGCCGACCAGTACGCACAGCGGCAGGATCACGATCGCGGTGCCGACGCAGAAACCGACGACGCACAGCAGGAGCAGCAGGGTCGGGAAGTACTCGACCGAACCGTCGATGGTGGAGCCGAAGTACAGCCCGCCCGCGAGCACCAGGGCCGCGGCGAACAGCAGCCAGCGCGGGGCCACGTACTGCGCGGCCTTGGAGGCCACCGCGGTGCCGACGCCCGCGCCGAGGGTGAACGGGATGCTGGCCAGACCCGCCATGAGCGGGCTGTAGCCGAGCACATTCTGCAGGAACTGCGCGACGAAGAAGGTCGTCGCACCGAGTACGCCGGAGGTCAGGAAGATGGCGATGAAGGTGATCACGCGATCGCGGCTGTCGAACAGCGACCACGGCAGCAGTGGATTGGCCACATTGCGCTCGGCGAAGATGAACACGATCAGCATGACGAGCCCGCCGATCACCGAGCCCAGGATAATCGGGCTGTCCCAACCCATTTCGGGGCCTTCGGTCGCACCGAACACGATGGCCACACACGCCAGGGTGCCCAGTACCGCCCCTCGAATATCGAGCGAGATGCGCTGGTGCGCGGTATCGCGCAGCTCATTGACGGCGCCGATGACGATGAGGATGCCGATCGGCACATTGATCCAGAAGATCCAGCGCCAATCCAACTGGGTCAGCGCACCGCCGATGACAAGACCGCCGACCGAGCCGATACCGACCATGGATCCGAAAATGGCGATGGCCTGATTGCGCGCGGTACCCGGCGCATAGGTGCTGGCCACGAGCGCGAAAGCGGTCGGCGCGGCGATCGCGGCGCCGGTGCCCTGTAGGGCGCGAGCGGCGATCAGCCAGGCTTCGTTCTGCGCGCTGCCGCACAGTGCGGAGGCGACCGTGAACATCGCGACGCCGAGGATCAACATGCGTTTGCGCCCGAACGAGTCGCCGAGACGGCCACCGAGCAGCATGAGTCCGGCGAAAGGCAGACCGTAGGCGGTCACCGTCCACGCACTGCCCGCACTCGAGAGGCCGAGCTGTTCCTGTAGTCGCGGTAGCGCCAGAATCATGACGGTGCCGTCGAGCACCACCATCAGCTGTAGCCCGCTCAACACGAGAATCGCGAGGCCGAACGCCCGCTTGGTCACCGGATACTGCATTGTCGCAGCGGGATTATCGAGCACCCCGACACTGTAATGGATACCCGCCGCACCCAACCGAACTCGTGTGGGCGGACGGGATGCACAGCGTCAGTGGATTTCGGCGGCGGAGTTCTCACCGTCGGGAGTTCCGGCGGTGAAACCGGCGGTCGGGCCGACGACGATGATGGCCGGGGGGCGAATACCTTCGGCGCGAACACGATCGGCGACCGTCGACAGGTCGGCACGCACGATGCGCTGGGTGCGCAGGCTGCCCTCCTGGACGATGGTGACCGGGGTATCCGCGGCCCGACCACCCTCGAGCAGGGCGGCGGCGAACTTGTCGATGCGCTCGACCGCCATCAACAGCACCAGGGTGCCGCGCAGTCTGGCCAGCGCGGGCCAATCGACCAGCGAATCCGGATGGTCCGGGGCGATATGGCCGCTGACCACGACGAATTCATGGGTGACACCGCGATGGGTGACCGGGATTCCGGCCAGGGCGGGCACCGAGATGGCACTGGTGACACCGGGTACGACCGTCACCGGGATACCGGCCTCGACGCAGGCTTCGAGCTCCTCGTACCCGCGGCCGAAGACATAGGGATCGCCGCCCTTGAGACGGACCACGAACTTGCCCGCCTTCGCGCCCTCGATGAGCGCGGTATTGATGGCCTCCTGTGCCATGGCGCGACCGTACGGAATCTTGGCGGCGTCCACCACCTCGACCTCCGGACCGAGTTCGGCGAGCAACTCCGGCGGCGCGAGCCGGTCCGCGACAACGAGATTCGCGCGCGCCAGCAGTCGGCGGCCGCGCACGGTGATGAGATCGGGATCGCCGGGTCCGCCGCCGACCAATGCGACGCCGGGGGCGACGGGCGCTGAATCGTCGGTCACCACACCGGATTGCAGGGCCTCGAGCAGGGCGTTGCGCACCGCGGCCGAACGCCGGTGCTGACCGCCCGCGAGCACGCCCAGGCTCATACCGTCATAGCGCGCGGTGGCCGGGGTGACGGCGGTGCCGAGCCGGGCATTGTCGGCGCGCACGCAGAAGATCCGCCTGCGCGTCGCCTCTTCGACCACGGCCGCATTGGTTTCGGGCTCATCGGTGCAGGTCATGGCGTACCAGGCGCCGTCCAGATCACCGTCGGCGTACGCCCGCAGCTCCAGCGTGATCTGCCCGGAGGTGGCCATGCCCTCGACGGCCGGGGTGGCCTCGCGGCTGATCACATGCACGTCCGCACCGGAGGCGATGAGCAGTCCGAGCCGGCGTTGAGCGACGGTCCCACCGCCGACGACAACGACGCGGCGGCCGTTCAAATCGAGCCCGACCAGGTAGTTCGGGTCCCCGGCGGGCTGTTCATCGGATGCGGCTGACGTGTGTGGCACAAGGGTTGAGCCTACGGCGTGGCCGGACGAATACGACAATCGCCCGGCTTCCGCACGGCAACCGTTACAGATCGCACCGCGATCGGCCCGCCGCCGGAATGATGCCGGTAACCGGCGCCATCGCATCTGCGAGTCAGATGCGGCTCATGACCTTGGTGGGAGTGATGCGCGCGATCACCCGCTCGGAATCATTGACCGAGGCGGGATTGAATTCGGCGTAGGGCTTACCGGTGAACTTGTGCGAGATCTTATTCGGCAGCGCGCGCTCCGGATCGGGTTCGAAGGTGACCGTGCCCCGGATCTCGGCGTAGACGTACGGGTTCTCCGGCGGGTTGATCATTACCGTCGCGCGCGGGTCACGAACCAGATTGAGATACATCTGACGCGTCACCGTGGTGGAGAAGATCAGCTCATCACCTTCGCGAATGAGCCATATGACGGTGAGATGGGGGTGTCCGTCTTTGCCGAGCGTCGCCACGGTGGCGAAGACGTTCGACTTGTCGATATGACTCTTCAGATCCTCGGGGAGTGTCGTCACGGGTGATGTGAACGTCGTGCGGCACAGGCGAATTCCCGGGCGGCCCGTGCGTCTGCCCGAGAAATCACCTCGATGTTTCTATGCTTTTCCGCTATGACTCGCCGCGCCGTGGTCGTTCGGATGCTCGCTGTGGTGACCGCTCTGCTGCTGCCGGGCGCCGCGCCCGCCGCAGCGGATAAGCATGCCTCCTGACGACCCGGGGCGAGTTCTTCGCCCCGAATCCCAACTGGGCCAATCAGATCGGCGATATTCCGAACTGAGACCGGTTATCGCACACCGTCGGGCTCGTCCTGGACGAGGTGTAATCCGCCCTGCCGCACCGGCATTCGATCGCTGTCCACCAGGGTGAGGGTCATTGTCACCGGATGGCCATCGAGTTCACCGGTGAGAATCAGTCGGTCCTTCGCGGGGCGCTCATAGGTGAAGGTCGCGAGCGGGTCCGTGCCGGTGGGCTCACTCATGGTGAGACGGTGTGCGCCGGAATCGTATTCGGTCAGCACCGGGCTCAGACTGTCGTTCATGCGCTGATACTCGGCATACTCCGGATTGTCGAAAATAATGCGCCGCCAGCGGGTCTCATCGGTGAGCAAAGGCGGCACCGACTGCCCGTCACGGGTGAGTTCGGTGACATTCCAGACGCCGAGGAGTTCGGATTGCGGCCGACCCGGGCCGTATTTGTGCCAGCCCTCCCAGCTGGTGTGGACGCAGGCGGCCGTCATCCAGAACAGGAGTGCGATCAGGGCGAGGTCACTTATTCGACGGGATCGCGGTGTTCGGAACGGGGTGGGCGCGGTCGAGGCCGCGGCGGATCGGCCCAGCAGCACCGCGGTCAAACGGCGCGCATCGGGGGCGAGCAGCGCCAGCGAGAGCAGCATCAGGTGGAATGAGAGCAGTTTGACCGGCACATCGAAGGTCATATTCAGAATCCACACCTGGGCCATGCTGACCAGGCTGAGCATGGCGCCGGCCAACTGGGTGCGCGGGAGCAGCAGCAGGACGCCGCCGACGATCTCCGCCAGGCCGAGCAGGCTCTCGTACACCGGTGAGGTGCCGACCTGATTCCACAGCACCCCCATATGGGTCAGGTCGCCGTACGGCGTGACCAGCGTGGACAGGGTGGGGACAGGCATCTGCAGCGGAATGAACTTCGCGAAGCCGTAGCCGAGCATCTGCCCGGCCAGGATGATGCGAATGAACAGCAGGAACCAACCGGCCGGACCGCGGTATTCGGTGCGGCGGCGATCCAGCAGTGACCAGACCGCCGTCACCACGACGGCGAGCGCCAGCACGCAGAAGGTGAGCACCCACAGGTACGCCTGATCGCCGCTGCCGGAGTTCAGATTCAGGCGTACATCGGTGCCGAAGACGGTGCGGCCCACCCACTCCACGATCGGATGCGGGAAGTCCGCGTACCGCATCACCAGCGAATCGGGCAGCCAGATCTGCACGATGCCCAGCAGTGCGAAGAGAGGTTGCGGGTAGATGACACAGAACAGCGTCAGGTAGGCGCTGACGAATCGGAATCCTATGCGGGTCAATGGTTTCCACGGTGGCGCCGGTGCGCCTTCCGGTTGGTCGAGCTCGTCCGCCGCGGCCATCGCCGGTGCACTCATTCCCGTCCCTCCACCTCGGAATCACTTACCTGTGAGGGTAGGAATCGCGGCCGCCGCTCCGGAAGAACCCGGGGTCGCGTTTCCTGCTGGGGGCATACCCCCGGGGTACGGGCGGGAGATACATCTTCAGGACTACGTGCCAGCACTAGCGACTTACCAGATTCAGCGTCGGGACACATCCCATTCACCGGTACTCGCCCGCCGAACCCCTGCACAATCGGGCTGGAACACGTTACATTTCGGGACACCGTGTTAACCGTGTCACAAACGAGCCCACCGGCCCGGACCCGCACTGGCACGCCTGTCTTTCCACTGCAGGAGGAAATGAATGTCGGCCGACGACCCCAACCAGAGATGGGAACTCACCGTCTCGGACCGGGACAATGATCAACTCGCGGAGCAGTTGGCGGCGTGGCTCGCCACCAAGGTCGACGCCGATGACGCGCCGCGCGTGACGTCGCTGACCAAACCGCAGGCGGGTGGCATGTCCAGCACCACACTGCTTTTCGAGGCCGAATGGACCAAGGACGGCGAGCCCGCGGGCGGCTCCTTCGTGGCCCGGATGCCACCGGAGCAGAGCGCCTTCCCGGTCTTCGAGAACTACGATCTGGAAACCCAGTACGCCGTGATGGCCGGGGTCGCCGAGGCCACCGATATTCCGGTGCCGCCGCTGTGCTGGATGGAGAGCGACGCGTCCATCCTCGGATCGCCGTTCTTCGTCATGCGACGGGTGAGCGGCCGTGTGGCGGAAGACAATCCGCCGTACGTGTTCTTCGGCTGGGTCTTCGACTCCACCCCCGAGGAGCGGCTGGAGATCACTCGTAAGACCGTCGAGGCCATCGCCAAGGTGCACGGCATCGAGAATCCCGAGCAGAAGTTCCCCATGCTGGACGGCGAGGGGTCGGCGCTGCGGCGGCACTTCGAGGCGCAGAAGCAGTGGTACAACTGGGCGCTGGCCAATGACGGATTCCGAATCCCGTTGCTGGAGCGCACCTTCGAATACCTGGAGCAGAACTGGCCGGGCGACTCCGGACCGGATGTGCTCAGCTGGGGTGACGCGCGACCGGGCAACATCATGTTCTCCGAGGAGACCGGCGAGACCGCCGCGGTGCTGGACTGGGAGATGGCCGCCATCGGCCCGCGCGAACTGGATGTGGCCTGGCCCATCCTGATTCACCGCTTCTTCCAGGACATCGCCACCCAGTTCGATCAGCCCGGACTCCCGGACTTCCTGCGCCGCAGCGATATCGAGAAGCTGTATCAGGAGCAGACCGGGCACACCTTGGTCGATCTGGACTGGTACCTCACCTACGCGGCGCTGCGGCACGGCATTGTCATGGCCCGTATCAAGCGCCGCATGATCCATTTCGGCGAGGACACCGACACCGCCGACCGCGACGACTACGTCATGCACCGACGACTGCTCGAGGCCCTCCTCGACGGCACCTACGCCTGGGATTGAGAGATATATGCGACCCATGATCGGCCCGCTGGACGAATACCCGATCCACCAGACTCCGCAGCCCATGGCGCGAGTTGCCAGCAGCGACAAGAACTTCTACGACCGCAGCTACTACAACGCCATCGACACCAGCGGTGATCTGATGTTGGTCACCGGCTTCGGCGTGTACCCGAACCTGGGTGTGACCGACGCGTTCGCCACCGTGCGACGCGGGGATATCCAGCACGCGGTGCGCTTCTCCGACGCGCTGGAACAGCGCGGGCTGGACCTGGCGGTCGGCGGCTATCGCATCGAGGTGATCGAACCGCTGCGCAAGCTGCGGGTGATCTGCGAGCACGACGATCTGTCCTTCGATATGACCTGGGAGGGTTCCTTCCCCGTCGTACAGGAGGAGGCGCACACCATCATCACCGGTATGAACAAGGCCATGATCGAGGCGCAGCGCTTCGCGCAGGTCGGATCCTGGTCCGGCACACTGCATGTGGACGGCACCGACTTCGCCGTCGATCCCGCGAGCTGGATGGGCACCCGGGACCGGTCCTGGGGTATCCGGCCCGTCGGCGAATCCGATCCGCCGGGGCGCGTGGCTTCGGAACCGTCCGAGGGCTTCTGGTGGCTGTACGTGCCGCTGCGCTTCGACGACTTCTCGATCATCGTCATCGTGCAGGAGGAGCCCAACGGCTTCCGCACCCTCAACGATGCCACCCGCATCTGGCATGACGGCCGCATCGAGCAATTGGGTTGGCCGCGAGTGCATCTGACCTATAAGTCCGGCACCCGCATCCCCACCGCGCTGCGTCTGGAACTCACCACCCCCGACGGCAAGCCGTTGGAGGTGGAGGTCGAGGCGGGCACCTTCATCGCCCTGCACGTCGGCGCGGGCTACGGCGGCGATCCGGACTGGCAGCACGGCCAGTGGAAGGGCCGCGACTGGTCCGAGAGCAAGGTCTACAACCTCACCGATCCCGCCAACGCGGGCCGCATCCCCTTCGGCGTCATCGACCACGTCGGCAAAGCCCGCTGCGGCGACGCCGAGGGCTGGGGCCTGTTCGAACACGGCTCCCTCGGCCGCCACGACCCCACCGGCTTCGCCGATTGGGGGTCGGTGGCCCCCTGACCCATCCGAATCGAGCGAGGCCACCCGCGTGACCCGCTCCCCCGCCGCGCCGCCGATACCCAACCGGTCGGCGAGCGCGGCGGACCCTGTCCGGTGAAGTGGCCCATCACGGCGACGGCTTCGGAATCAATCGCGAATTAGCGCGGCGGCCAGGGTAATTCCGCTGATGACGGTCTTCGGCACGGTCAGTTCGCCGCCCCGCGAGGCCGAGAGCGCGGCGGCCTCGGCGACGCTGGGCGTGCCGAGTGCCTCGGCGGTGCGGGCCGAAGGATTCGGCACCGGGACCCGGGCCAGCTGATCGACGGGGAATACCACCACCGGCACCCCGAGCAGCTGCGCCGCGCCTACGAGGCCCGGCTCGTTCGCGCGACGATCGACCGTTGCCAGGCAGGCGATCTCGAAGTCGCCCAGGCATGCTCGGACGGCGGCGGCGATGATGGCGGCTTCCGCTCCCGCGCGCAGCCCGATCCCCACCGCGTAGGGACCGGGTGGGAGGTCGCGCGATGTCATGCGCTCACGCCCGGGGAGTCCCGGACCGGCTCCGCGTCAGCGCTCCCTGAGCGGGAGCGAAATTCGCGCCCCGATGGTCGTTCGGGGTCGATGTCGGCGGCAGCCGCCAGGAGACCCGGCTCATTTCCTCGGCCGTCCGCTGTGGCCGGGCATGCGACCGTCGCTTGTCGAACTCCAGCAACGAAGGCGGCGACCCGCGGACCGGGGCGACCGCCCACGCCCACGGTGCGCGATGCGGCGGAACCCCGGTCGAAGCGGGTCATGCCGGGGTGCGGGTGCTGGCGAAAGTTTTTGCGGCGGTGACGAAGCGGGCTATAGCGGCGGGGTTGCCGGCGGGGTGGGTGTGGAGGTAGGAGGCGTGGACGTTGTGGAGGGTCGCGCCTTCGCGGACTGTTTCGCCGGAGGGGGCGCGCCAGGCCCAGGCGACCGAGTCGGTGGGTGGGGCGGCTAGGCGGGTGCGGTGGAACTCGTGGCCTCGGACGCGTTCGCCCGCCCGCCAGAGGGGAGAGTCGGTGAGGGCCACGGCATCTCGGTAGCCGAGGGTCAGGCGGGGGCCGAACTCCGCGTCGACGTCGACCACTCCGGCCATGCGGTGGCCGTCCAGGGAGCGGGTCAGGTAGAGCAGACCCGCGCATTCGGCGTGGATGGGCAAGCCCCGGCGAGCCTGGTCGGCGATGGATGCCAGGAGAGCGGTATTCGCGGAGAGGTCGGCGGCGTGCTCTTCGGGGAATCCACCGGGAATCACCAGACCCGCTGTGCCGGTGGGGAGTTCATCACGGGTGGGGTCGAAGACCACCACCCGCGCTCCGGCCGCCTCCAGGAGTTCACGGTGCTCGGCATAGCCGAAGGTGAAGGCGGCACCGCCTGCCACCGCGATCACCGGGCCCGCGCTGCGCTCGGCTGACGCACCTTCGGTGATATTCGCCAGCGCTGCCTCCACCACACCGCCACCCGTGCCCGGTCCCGAAGTATTCGTGAGACCTCCTACGCCAGTGCCTGATTCATCGTTGCCGCCGATCCCGGTGGCGACCGCCGGTGGTCCGGCGACGGCTTCGAGTTCGGCGGCAGCCCGCAGCTCGGCGCGGGGATTCCAGGCCGGGCCGGTGGTGCGAGAGTCTGCCAGCGCGACTACTGCGGCCAGGTCTATGTGGGCGGCAACGAGATCCGTCATGGCGTCCACGGCGGATTGGGCGGCGGAGCCGTGCTCTATCGCAGGTATCAGGCCGAGATGCCTTGACGGAACAGACAGTTCGGCCAGGCGCGGGAGTGCGCCCAGGACCGGCAGGCCCACTCGGGTGCAGGCGGCGCGCAGGACCTGTTCGTGGCGTTCGCTGCCTACGCGGTTGAGAATTACTCCACCCAAACGGATTCCGCTGTCGTAGGTGGCGAAGCCGTGCAGGAGGGCGGCCAGGCTCTGGCTGTGGCCGCGAGCGTCGACGACCAGGACTACCGGGGCGCCGAGCATGGCGGCGATCTGGGCGGTGGAGCCCTCGGCGATGGGGTCGGTGTTGTTATCGTCGATACGGCCGTCGAACAGGCCCATAACGCCCTCGACCACGGCGATATCGCAGTCGGCGCTACCGTGGCGGTACAGCGGGACAACGCGTTCGGCTCCGCAGAGCACCGGGTCCAGATTACGGCCCGGACGTCCGGCGGCCAGACCGTGATAGCCGGGATCGATATAGTCGGGGCCTACCTTGAACGGTGCGACCCGATGTCCGGCGCGCCGCAGGGCGCCGATCAATCCGGTTGCGAGCGTGGTCTTTCCGCTCCCCGAGGCGGGCGCGGCGATCACCACCGCGGGCACGCTCACCGCGTACCCCCGGCACGAGCGGTATTCAGGCGTACGGGCACACGCACAGCGCACCTGCGGATGCCCCAGCGCCCCAGGGCGTCCATAGACGCCGCGAGTTGATCCGTGTTCACCATTCGATGCCGCGCTGGCCTTTACGGCCCGCGTCCATCGGGTGCTTGACCTTCGTCATCTCGGTGACGAGATCGGCGGCATCCACGAGCGCCTGCGGGGCATCGCGTCCGGTGATCACCACATGCTGGTTGCCGGGCCGATCGCGCAGCGTCGCGACGACCTCGTCCACATCCACCCAGCCCCATTTGAGCGGGTAGGTGAACTCGTCCAGCACATAGAAGCGATGCTGTTCGGCCTCGAGCCGCCGCTTGATCTCCTGCCATCCGGCCAGCGCCGCGGCGGCATGATCCTCATCGGACCCCTGTTTACGGGTCCAGGACCAGCCCTCGCCCATCTTGTGCCATTCGACCGCCCCGCCCGCGCCGGTCTCCTCGTGCAGCTGCCCCAGGGTGCGGAAGGCGGCCTCCTCCCCCACCTTCCATTTGGCGCTCTTCACGAATTGGAACACCGCCACATCGAAGCCCTGATTCCACGCCCGCAGCGCCATCCCGAACGCGGCCGTCGACTTCCCCTTGCCCGGTCCGGTGTGCACGGCCAGCACCGGCAGATTGCGCCGCTGCCGCGTGGTCAACCCGTCGTCGGGAATGCTCTCGGCCAACGGAACACCCTTGGGCATGGAATCGAACTCCTTTCACCGCGCGGCCGTCGCCGCACGCTCGCTCCACGGTGCCATACGCCCACCTCGCACCCCGCGCCGGGCGCACTCACCACGTTGCGGGTGCCTCGCGCAGGTCAGCTGGTCTTCGAGCAGGAACTGGTGGCGCGGTTCGGGGCGAAACGCTGCCATCAGTTCCTGGTGAGCGGGTGAGCAGGTCAGGCGGCGCGGGTGGCTCGGACCACGCCCGCTACGGAATCGCCGGTGAGTTCGGCCAGTTGCAGGTAGCCGCCGCGGAGCTCCCGGGCGAGGTCGCGGGCCAGGCCGAGGCGGATCATGCCGCGTTCACAGTCGACGACCATGGCGGTGACCGATTCATTGGCCAGCAGGCGGGCGGCGGCGCGGGCGCGCGGGACCGGATCGGGGCCGCCGGTGGCCCGGCCGTCGGTGAGCATGACGAGCATGGGGCGGCGGTGCGGGTCGCGGATATGTTCGCGGTGGACGACCTCGCGGGCCTTCAGAAGTCCTTGGGCGAGTGGGGTTTTGCCGCCGGTGCGCATATCGGCGAGGCGGCGGACGGCGATATCCACCGAGGAGGTGGGCGGCAGAACCAGTTCGGCGTCCTGACCGCGGACCGTGATGACGGCGACCTTGTCGCGCCGCTGGTAGGCGTCGCGGAGCAGGGCCACCACCGCGCCGGTGACGGCGGAGAGGCGGTCGCGGGAGGCCATGGAGCCCGACGCGTCGACCACGAAGACGACCAGATTGCCTTCGCGGCCTTCGCGATACGCGCCGCGCAGATCACCGGGGGCGAATTCGAGGGGGCCGGTCAGGCGGCCACGGGCCCGCTGGTGCGGGGCGGCGGCGAAGATGGTGCCGAGCAGGTGCAGACCGGTGCCGGTTTCGGGGGTGGGGCGGACGACGCGACCCTGACGAGTACGCGCGCGGGAGCGACGACCGGGAGCGCCCTCACCTACGCCGGGGACCTCCCAGCGTGGAGGTTTGGCGATGGATTGGGCGGGTGCGGCGGAGCGACCCTCACGCTGGGATGGCTTGTCGCCCTTGCCATCCGGTTCGTCGCGGTCGCCCGGACGCTGCGGCGAATCCGAACCGGCCGAGCTGTCGAGGGTGGACCAATCCCGATTGTCCGCAGGGCCGTCGTGCACACCATCCAATGGCCCATCGTGCGCACCGTCCGGGGCTCCACCGTCCGGCTGCGCCGAGTTCTGCCGATCAGCACCCTGCGGTGAATCCTGTTCACCCGCAGGCGGATCCGCGCCACCACCGGGACCGTCGGGATCGTCGTCCGGATTCGGTTCCCGCGACTCCGCATCATGCCGCGGAGCCGCTTCAGCTTTTCCCAGGTCGTCACCGGCTCGCGCCGCTTCCTCGGCCGCCTGCGCCATGGCGTCGTCGAGTTGTTCCTCGCTGATACCCGGTTCATCGAACGGATCGCGCCTACGACGGTGTGGCAGTGCGAGTTCCGCGGCAATGCGCACATCGGCCTCGGTGACGGTAGCGCCGCCGCGCCAGGCGGCGTGCGCGGTGGCGGTACGGGCGACGACCAGGTCGGCACGCATACCGTCGACATCGAAGGTCGCGCAGAGCGCGGCGATGCGGCGCAGCTCCACATTGTCGAGGGTGACCTCGGCGATGCGGTCGCGCGCGGTCAGAATGCGTTCCGCCACTTCGTGATCCGCACCGGCGTAGCTCGCGGCGAACCCGGCGGGATCGGCTTCGAAGTCGAGGCGGCGGCGCACCACGGCCATCCGGACATCCACCTCACGGGAGGCGACGACGTCCACGGTGAGCCCGAAGCGGTCGAGCAGCTGCGGGCGCAGCTCGCCCTCTTCGGGATTCATGGTGCCCACGAGCACGAATCGCGCCGGATGCGAATGCGATACGCCATCGCGCTCGATATGCACCCGCCCCATGGCGGCGGCATCGAGCAGCACATCGACCAGATGGTCGTGCAGCAGATTCACCTCGTCGACATAGAGCACGCCGTGATGCGCGGCCGCGAGCAAACCGGGCTTGAACGCCTGCTCCCCATCGCGCAGCACCCGCTCCAGGTCCAGCGACCCGACCACCCGGTCCTCGGTGGCCCCCACCGGCAACTCCACCAGCCGTGCGGGCCGGGCCCCACTCTCGTCCACCACCGGCGGCAACAATTGCGCCAGCGCCCGAACCACGGTCGACTTCGCCGTCCCCTTCTCGCCCCGCACCAGCACCCCACCGATCCCGGGATGGACGGCGCAGAGAATCAAAGCCAACTGCAACCGCTCCTGCCCCACCACCGCCGAGAACGGAAACCCGACCTCGACATCGGAGGCCGCACGCTTGGATTCGGAGTAAGTCACAGAGGAGACGGACACAGCCCAACTCTATGCGCGCCCCGACCGACCGCCCCCGCTACCCCCGCACCGCTACCAGCCGAACCGACGCAGCCACCCCGGCACCGCCGCACGTCACCCCACCCGCCCTGTCGCCGACCGCCGCCCTGTCGCCCGCGCGCCGCCCGTCATCCCGGCACACCCGCCCGTCATCCCGGCACACCCGCCCGCCAGCCCGGCACACTCCGCCCGTCTTCCCGGCGCGCTTTTGGCCGGGATCCACGAAACCGGCTGAAGTGCCGCTCGTGTGGATCCCGGCCAAAAACATGCCGGGATGACGGGGGTGCCATCGCGTTCAGATATCCAAACGTCCGTGGCGGCCGAGCCGGAACGAAAAGTCCCGCAACCGGGAGTGGTTGCGGGACTTTATGTTTCGGGTGATCAGCCGCGGCGCATGGGGATGTGCGGGATGCCGTCTTCGATGTACTCTTCGCCGTCGATCTTGAAGCCGTGTTTGGTGTACATGTCGACCAGGTAGGTCTGGGCGTTGAGGCGGACGGTGGCGCCGGAGCCCGCTTCGGCCAGGGCTGCTTGCAGGACGCGGGTGGTGTAGCCGTGTCCGCGGGCCGAGGGGGCGGTGCAGAGGCGGCCGATGCGGAAGGACTTCACGCCGTCATCGTGCTCTTCGAGCAGACGGAGGGTGCAGATTACCTCACCCTCGTCATCGAGCCAGAAGTGACGGGTCTCGACGCCTAGGTCGAGACCGTCCAGTTCCGGGTAGGCGCATTTCTGCTCGACGACGAAGACTTCTACGCGAAGTTTCAACAGCTTGTACAGCGTCGCGGTATCCAGATCCTGGGCCCACGACCTTTTGAGAGCAACCGTTGACATCATCGATTGTTGCTATCACACCTACGCGTGAGATGCGACCCCGGATTGTTCGGGCGTGTTGGCGGAATCCAGGTGCAGGGCCTTCTGCGACCACTCCCAGACATCCTTGAACAGCGCCTGATTCTCCGAGAGCTTGACGCCCAGCGAGGGCACCATCTCCTTGAGTTTCGGCTCCCACGAAGCGAATTCGCTCGGGAAGCAACGCTTCATCACATCGAGCATGGCGCTCACACAGGTCGACGCGCCCGGCGAGGCGCCGAGCAGACCGGCGATGGTGCCGTCCTCGGCCGCGACCACCGCGGTACCGAGCTCGAGCACACCGCCCGCACCCTTGCGGCGAATCACCTGTACACGCTGACCGGCGATGATCAGATCCCAGTCCTTGCCCTCGGCGCGCGGGAGGAACTCCTCCATCACCTCGACGCGACCGTTCTGCGACTTGAGCAGTTCGGAGACCAGGTACTGCACCAGGCTCATCTCGGTGACACCGACGCCGAGCATGGAGAACAGGTTGTTCGGCTTGACCGACTTGAACAGGTCGGTGTTCTTGCCGTCCTTGAGGAACTTGGGCGTCCAACCGGCGTACGGGCCGAACAGCAGGCCGCGCTCACCATTGATGACGCGAGTATCCAAGTGCGGCACCGACATCGGCGGCGCGCCGACCGAAGCCTGGCCGTACACCTTGGCCTCGTGCTGGGCGATCAGCTCCGGGTTCTTGCAGCGCAGGAACAGACCCGACACCGGGAAACCGCCGAAACCGGAGATCTCCTTGATGCCCGACTTCTGCAGCAGCGGCAGCGCGCCGCCGCCCGCGCCGACGAAGACGAACTTGGAGTTGATGACACGGGTCTTGCCGGTGCGCAGATTGCGGACCTTGACCAGCCACGAACCATCGGACTGCTTGGTGAGGTTCTTCACCTCATGCCCGAAGGCGATATCGCCACCGGAGCGACCCAGGTACGCCAGCAGCTCCTTGGTGAGCTCGCCGAAGTCGATATCGGTGCCGTAATCGGTCCAGTTCAGCGCGACCGGATCGGAGAAGTCGCGGCCCTTGGCCATCAGCGGTAGTCGCCGGGAGAACTCGTCCTTGTCGGCGATGTACTCCATACCCTCGAACAGCGGATGCCGCGACAGCGCCTCATGACGCTTGCGCAGGTATTCCACGCCGTCCGCGCCGTGCGTGAAGCTCACGTGCGGGATGGGGTTGATGAAGTTCGACGGGTCGGCCAGGATGCCGTTCTCGACCGCGTGCGACCAGAACTGGCGCGACACCTGGAAGCGCTCGTTGATATCGATCGCCTTGGTGATCTCGACCGAACCGTCGGCGGCCCGCGGCGTGTAGTTCAGCTCGCACAGGGCCGAGTGACCGGTGCCCGCGTTGTTCCACGGATCACTGGACTCCGCGGCGGCGGCGTCGAGGCGCTCGAAGAGCGAAATCGACCAGTCCGGCTGCACCTGTCGAAGCAGTGCGCCGAGGGTGGCACTCATGATGCCTGCGCCGATGAGGACTACATCGGTCTTTTCAATCGTGGCAGCATTGTTCGACACGGCGTTGATCGACTTCCTTGTCTGTGTAGGGCAACCCAGCGGCAGTTAGGTTACCCGTCGTTCACCTACGTTCGATTGTGCCCCTGGACACGCCGAAATCAGGCAACGAAAAGCCCGAATGTGAGAGATGCCTCGAAGCTCACTCTTCACCTCGGGCGATTATCTTGGGCTGGTGACCTCTGATACGTCATCCACCGGAACCACGTCCGCATCGCCCCGGGCCATCGGCGACTGGCAGCCCGACGAGCTCGGATCGGACTATCAGCAACTCACGCTCGCACTGGGCCCGGACCCCGACGGCGAGGGCGACGCCTTCGCCACACTGATCCGCTACACACCCACCGGGCAGCCGGTCCCGACCAGCGCGGTGCTGTACGTGCACGGATTCACCGACTACTTCTTCCAAGAGCATCTCGCGCAGCATCTGGCGGCGCAGGGCATCGCGTTCTACGCGCTGGATCTGCGCAAGTGCGGACGGTCCACGCGGGCCGGGCAGACACCGCACTATGTGAGCGATCTCGCGCTGTACGACGTGGAGCTGAACCGATCGCTGAAGATCATGCGTGAGGAGACCGGACTGCCCGTGATCGTCATGGGGCATTCGACGGGCGGGCTGGTCACCTCGCTGTGGCTGAACCGGCTCAACGCGGCCGGAGGGTCACGCGCACAGGGGATTTCGGGGCTGGTGTTGAACAGCCCGTGGTTCGACCTGCAGGGGCCGTCGTACTACCGGAACCCGGTGAGCAACGCACTGCTGCAGGGGATCGGCCGAATGCGCGCGTTCGCCGCGCTGCCGCTGGGCAAGGTGTCGACCTACGGGGACAGTCTGCACCGCAGCGTCTCCGGTGAGTGGGATTACAACCTGGACTGGAAGCCGTTGAGCGGCTTCGCCGTTCACGCGGGCTGGTTGCGGGCGATCCGGCGCGGACACGCCCGGGTGCATCGCGGACTCGATATCGGCGTGCCCGCGCTGGTGCTGCGCTCCAAGGTGACCAGGTTCATGAGCAAGTACGGCCCGGCCGCCGATGTCTCGGATGTGGTGCTGGATGTGAAGCAGATCCAGCGCTGGTCCGGATGCCTGGGCGATCGCACCAATATCGTGCCGATCGAGGGGGCGCGGCACGATGTGTTCCTGTCCTCGGAGCAGCCCCGCACTCGAGCCTTCGCGGAGCTGGATTCATGGCTGGAGTGGCTCGCCGCCAACCCGGAGGCCGACGCTCGCTGAGCCTCTGACGGGGTGGGTCCCGCGGTCATCCAGGTCGCGGACGAAGTCCCGTCGTGCAGGCAGCAGATGACGTCCCGTCATCCGGGCGCGTTTTTGGCCGGGATCCACCGAAACCCGCAGAAGTGCGCGGGGGTGGATCCCGGCCAAAGCATGCCGGGATGACGAGGGGGCCGGGGGCCGGGGACCGCTTGAACGGGAGTCCGCTGGGTGGGGCTCAGGTCACCAGAAGCTGGTGCGCAGGACTATTTCGGTGGCCAGTTCGTGGCCCGCTTCGGAGGCCACGTCGGCGACGTCGACCGGGACGAGGCGGAATTCGCCGTAGACGTAGCGGCCGGAGGCTTCGGCGGCCTCGCGGGGCAGGCGCTTGGTGGCCAGCAGGGTGGTGGGGATCTCCACCGGGGGGCAGGTCGCGTCGGCGATGGTGCCGTCGGCGCCGGCGGCGGCCGGATGACCGCTGCCCGCGGCGATGAGGCTCATGAACCGGCCGAAGCCACGGGCCGCGAGTTGCCAGGCGAGGTCCGCGCCGGTGCCGGCGCCGACCAGGTTGGCCCAGGGCACCTTCAGTTCGTCGAGGATGCCGAAGACCGCCGTATTGTCGAGCCCGTCGGCGGGCTCGATGACGATGGTGCGCAGGTCCGAGGTCTGCAAACGCTCACAGACCTGGTCATATACATCGGCCGGATCGCCCGCGTCAGGGAGTAGGAGCACATGATGGCGGGATTCGGAGCCTCCGACCCGCACGGCCCATACGCGGTCACCGACCGTGATCCGCCGAGATTCCATATCGGATAACGCTACACGGCGCGCAAATGCCGCGAACGCGTGTCGGCGGGATTGCGGTGATCGGCGTCACCGATTCGGCCGGTCGAGCCGGAGGATTCCCCGGGATAGCCGGTCCGGGAGTGCCGCAGACCACTGATTAGCCTGGCCGACAGGGCTTCCCGAGTGTCGGCGATCACCAAAGCCGCGGCCGGAAGTCACACGTGGTCTTGGACACCGATCCCCGCTGGAGCGGACTACTCCACCCCTCCCCGCCATCCCGACACGACCCCACCCCGGCATCCCGGCGCGCTTTTGGCCAGGATCCATCGAAACCCGTTGGGCCATAACCCGTGTGGATCCCGGCCGAAAGCATGCCGGGATGGTGGGGCATGGGCCTGCTATTCGATGGCAAGGGCCGGGCACTCCATGACACGGGCTGGCCGGGTATTCGTGGCCGTCGTGGTCAGCGGCTGACCGTCAGGGTGGGGAGGTCGGCGGGTGCGCCGCTGTCGATGAGGCGCTCCAGGGCGGGGAGGTCGAGGTATTTCTCCATGAGGTCGGCCAGCAGGTCCAGTTGGGTGGTACGGACCTGATCGACCGAAATATCTTCGGCTACAACGAAATCTGCCTCGACGTGGGTGGCGACATCGCGGAGGAAGGCGCGGCGGAAGTCGTCGGATTCGAGTGCGCCGTGCAGGTGGGTGCCCCAGACCGCGCCGCGCACGCTGCCTTCGGGTTCGCCGCCGAGCAGCAGCCACGGACGGTCGCCGGTGGAGCGGACCCGGCCGTGATGAATCTCGTAGCCGTGCACCGGAATTCCCGCCGGGCCAACCTGGCCGAGGCCGCCGCGGGCTGCCCCTCCCCCACTGGCGTCGGACAGACCCGCCGCGCGAGCGGGGTAGCCGGCGGCGTAGCCCGTACTGCGGCGCAGGACCTTCGGGTCGGCGAATTCGATGTCGAGGTCGAGCAGGCCCAAGCCGTCGACGGTGCCCGCGGTGGATTCGACGCGGTCCTCGATGGTGCGGGCGAGCATTTGGTAGCCGCCGCAGATGCCGAGGATGGGGCCGCCCCTGGTCGCTCGCTCCTGGAGCGCGGCGGCTATTCCGGTGTGCCGCAACCACTCCAGATCGCCGACGGTGGATTTGCTGCCGGGCAGGACGACCAGGTCGGCTCCGGCGAGGCGGGAGGGGTCGGTGACCCAGCGGACGGAGACGCCGGGTTCGCAGGCGAGGGCCTCCACGTCGGTGGAGTTGGAGATGCGGGGCAGGCGGATGGCGGCGACGGCGAGCCAGTCCTTGCCGAGCGGGGGCCGGGAGCGGCCCACGGGGGCGTCGGCGATGGTGCCGAGGGAGTCTTCGGCGTCGATCCAGAGGTCTTCGGCGAAGGGGATGACGCCGAGGGTGGGGCGGCCGGTCAGATCGGTGAGCTGATCCAGGCCGGGGCGGAGCAGGTCCACATCGCCGCGGAACTTATTGATGATGTAGCCCGAGATGAGTTGCTGGTCTTCGGGTTCCAGGATCGCGACGGTACCGAAGAGGTGGGCGAGCACGCCGCCGCGGTCGATGTCGCCGACCAGCAGCACCGGGAGGTTCGCGGCGCGGGCCAGGCCCATATTCGCGAGATCGGTTGCGCGCAGATTGATTTCGGCGGGTGAGCCCGCGCCCTCGCAGATCACCACGTCGAATTCGTCTCGCAGCGAGGCCAATTCCTCGGCGACGATGGCGCGCAACTCGGTGCGGTGGCGGAAGTAGTCCTTCGCGCCCACCGTGTCGATCGCCTTGCCGCGCACCACGAGTTGGGAGCGGCGGTCGCTGCCGGGCTTGAGCAGCACCGGGTTGAAGCGCACGCTCGGTTCCAGCCCGCAGGCGCGCGCCTGCAGTGCCTGGGCGCGGCCGATCTCCCCGCCGTCCAGGGTGACGACGGAGTTGTTGGACATGTTCTGTGCCTTGAACGGCGCGACTCGCACTCCGCGCCGGGCCAGCATGCGGCAAAGCCCAGCCACCACAACGCTTTTCCCCGCGTCGGAAGTGGTGCCCGCGATCAGCAGCGCGCCCTTCACACGCGCTCCCCCCACGTCATTCCAGCGCGCTCGAGCAGCTTCCGGCCACGAGCACGCCGGAATGACGGGGAATGACTCACGGCAGGGTGAGGATTTCTGCGCCGTTCTCGTTGACCACGAGGGTGTGCTCGAACTGCGCGGTCCACTTGCGGTCCTTGGTGACCACGGTCCAGCCGTCCGGCCAGATCTCGTAGTCGATGCCGCCGAGGTTGATCATGGGCTCGATGGTGAAGGTCATGCCGGTCTCGATCTCGGACTCCACGGCGGGCTGGTCGTAATGCAGGATCACCAGGCCGCTGTGGAAGGTGGGGCCGACGCCGTGCCCGGTGAAGTCGCGGACCACGCCGTAGTCGAAGCGGTTGGCGTAGGACTCGATGACGCGGCCGATCACATTGAGCGCGCGGCCGGGTTTGACCGCTTTGATGGCGCGCATGGTGGCCTCTTCGGTGCGCTCGACGAGCAGGCGCACCTCCTCGTCGACATCGCCCGCGAGGTAGGTCTTGTTGGTGTCGCCGTGCACGCCGCCGATGTAGGCGGTGACATCGATATTGACGATGTCACCGTCCTCGATGACGGTGGAGTCCGGAATGCCGTGGCAGATGACCTCATTGAGCGAGGTGCAGCAGGACTTGGGGAAGCCCTTGTAGCCCAGCGTCGACGGGTACGCGCCGTTGTCGATCAAGTATTCGTGCACGATGCGGTCGAGCTCATCGGTGGTGACGCCGGGGGCGACCGCCTTGCCCGCCGCTTCGAGGGCCTGGGCCGCGAGCTTGCTCGCGACGCGCATGGCCTCGATGGTTTCGGGCGTCTGCACCCAGGGCTCATGGCCCTCGTTGGCGGTTTTCTTCCAGACGTACTCGGGCCGCTCGATGGACTTCGGCACCTCGCGGATGGGCGACTGGGTGCCGGGAACGAGGGGTTGGCGGGTGCGCACTGACATGAGAACAAGACTATCCGCCCGATGCGGGCGGCTCGCCTCCACCGGGGATTTCCCGGACCTCACCCCCGGACCCCGTCTGCGCTCGATGTCCGAACCGCAGGCCGGCTCGCGCCGTCGCGGCCGCCGGGGAGGCTGTCCGATGCGCCACCTGAACTGAGCGAGGGCACCGCCCGTACCAGCGCGGAATGTTTCCGGACCGTAGTCCGTTTAAGCTGACAGGTTGACAGGGAAACAACATTGGAAGGTGCGTAAGCCGTGGAACTGGGACTGACGACATTCGCCGAGACTCATCCCGTCGGCGGGGATGGCCCGGTGCCGACCGCCGGTGAGCGGCTGCGCCAGGTCGTCGAGGAGGCCGTGGCCACCGAACAGGCCGGTCTGGATGTATATGGCGTGGGCGAACACCACCGCAAGGATTTCGCCGCCTCCTCCCCCGCCGTGGTGCTGGCCGCCATCGCCTCGCGCACCGAGCGCATTCAGCTCACCAGTGCGGTGACGGTGCTGAGCTCGGCCGATCCGGTGCGGGCGTACCAGGATTTCGCCACCCTGGACGGATTGTCCAATGGCCGAGCCGAACTCATGGCGGGCCGCGGCTCCTTCATCGAATCGTTCCCGCTGTTCGGCTACGACCTGGCCGACTACGACGAACTCTTCGAGGAGAAACTCGCCCTGCTGCTGAAGATCCGCGAGGAGGGGCCGCTCACCTGGGAGGGCAAATTCCGCGCCCCGCTCACCGACGCGATCGTCTACCCGCGCACCGAGAACCGGCCGCTGCCGGTATGGATCGCGGTGGGCGGTAGCCCCGAATCGGTGGTCCGCGCAGGACTTTTGGGCTTGCCGCTGGCCATCGCGATCATCGGCGGGCAGCCC
Organism: Nocardia sp. NBC_01503; assembly: GCF_036327755.1. NCBI lineage: Bacteria > Bacillati > Actinomycetota > Actinomycetes > Mycobacteriales > Nocardiaceae > Nocardia > Nocardia sp. NBC_01503. The sequence continues at coordinate 4,915,766 of NZ_CP109596.1, read as the reverse complement.
ACCCGTTTCAAGCCGCTGGTGGAGCTGTACCACCGCGCGCTCGAGCAGGGCGGGCATGAACCGCAGCCGGTCGCGGTGCACGCGCACGGCTATGTCGCCGACACCGATGAGCAGGCGGTCGCGGACTTCTACGCGCCGTATGCCCGCGCCATGTCCGGCATCGGCCGCGAACGCGGTTGGGGACCGATGACTCGTGAACAGTTCGCGGCCCTGCGCTCGCAGCGCGGATCGCTGTTCGTGGGTACGCCCGACTACGTGGCGGGCAAGATCGCCGCCGTCCGCGACGATCTCGGCCTGGATCGGTTCATGCTGCACACCAGCGTGGGCACCCTCCCGCACGAGAAGGTGCTGCGCAATATCGAACTGCTCGGCGAGAAGGTGGCCCCGCAGGTCCGCTGATCCGGCTGGATCACCGTGCCGACGTCCTGGGCGATCAGGACGTCGAGCGCGCGTTCGGCGACCGCCGCGATGGTCAGGGAGAGATTGCAGGCGGCGGTGTTTCCCGGCATGAGGGCACCGTCGAGGACGTAGAGTCCGCGCTGGCCGAGGACTCTGCCCTCGAGATCGCATACCGTACCCATGGACGCCCACCGAGCGGATGCCAGGTGGAGGGGAAGGCGGCGTTGGTATCGGTGAGAATGCCTGCGGGACCGGCGATTCGGCGGGTGGTCGGGCCGAGGCGATTGTCCTGGATGAAGCTGTCGCCGTCGCTCGGCCAGTACAGGCGGGCGGCGTCGGTCGTTGCGTCGTAACGGAATTCGCCGCGGCCGTCGCTGACGCCGTAGCCGACCATCATGGTGCTCTCGGGGTCCACCGACAGCGGTGGAATCGATGCCTGGATGACCGTATGCGCGCCGTGCGGGTCGTCCCGGTTCAAACTGCCGTAGACGACCGGACCGCCTTGCGCGGTACCGAAATTCGAGGCCGGGTCGGTCCAGACGTAGATGCGGTCGGCATTGGTGCCCCAGCCCTGTCCGAGCGCGGCGGGCAGGTCGGGGATCTGCCCTGTGGCACCGGCGCGCATGAGCAAACGGGTGGTATTGAGGCTGCCCGCCGCCATCACGAGGGCCGTGGTGGTGATGATCTTCTCCGCGACCACGGTTCCGGAGGTGTCGAGCTGTTCGACATGGACGGTCCAGCGGCCGTCTGCGGCGCGTTCGATCTCCGAAACCTGTTGCAGCGTCTGGATTGTCACCCGGCCGGTGGCCTCGGCGGCGGCGAGATAGGTCACGTCGACCGAATGCTTGCCGTCATTGTTCACGCCCATGGCTCCGTCGCCATTGGTGTAGGCGGGCTTCATCTCGCCGCACAGTTCCGCGAGGGCGTAATTCCAGTCGATGGGCATGAGGATCTTGGACAGCGGCAGACCCGCCTGCCGCACTCGATCGGCGAAGTGTCGGGCGGCGGCGTAATTGGGGCTGCTGATCAGATCATCCGGTGCGACAGCGAGATTGAGCATGCGGGTGGCGCGCGGATAGTGCACGCGGTTCATGGTCTGCCAGTCCAACCGCTCCGGGAGATGGGTGTTGAACACCGCTTCCGAGGGTTGTAGTGACATGCCCTGGTAGATGAGCGATCCACCGCCGAGACCGGCCGCGCACAGGGCGATTCTCCCCAGGCACCGCCTCGACCAGTCCGGTGCACGGCTCGAAAACCATTGGCTTGCCGAAGAGTTCGGGGCTGGAGCGATACCAGAGCATGCGTTTGTCGGGTGCGGAGGCGCGGGGAAAGGTCTCCGCGTCGGGACCGGTGGGCCAGCGCATACCGCGCTCGAGCACCAGTACCGGGACGCCCGCTTGCGCCAGGCGCAGGGCGGTGACGCCGCCGCCGAATCCGGAGCCGATCACGACGACGCGATGCTCTTCACGGGTGAGGGGGACGCTGTTGACGCGCGCGGCTATTCCGGTGCGCGCGGGGGTGTTTCGGGTTCCGGCGAGGACGGCTCCGGCCGCGGCGGCGCCGAGCAGCAGGGAGCGACGCGAGAGTAGGGCATGCGAGACCTTCGAAAGGTGCGGAGAGTGCTTATGCCGCAGGGTGATCAGGAGCCGACGGTGGAGCGTTGATCGGCGGGCGGGGTGTAGACGGCGGCATCGAGTTCCAGCGCCAGGAATCCGTTGTCGGCGCAGGTGGTCCACAGCTGATCGCCGTGCCATTCCGGGGCACGGCATCGATCAGTCCTATATCGACGACATCGCCGTCATCCTGCCGAATATGGTCATGGCCCTGATCGCCCGATTCGCCACCGGCACAATGGAAATCACCGCCATCCTGCCCATTCTGGAGCGCACCGTCTACCGCCTCACCGCGGACAACGAATCCGCCGCGACCACCAGAACCCCCACCCCACCTCCCGTGCACCCCACCCTGGCCAATATCTCCGCCACTCTCGGCGGCATGGTCACGCGCCGGGAAGACTCCGCGCGATAGCCCGACGGTTCAGGTGTTCACGGACCGCATCATGGCGGATTCTGTCCGCCGACCAACACTCTCCCCGGTCCTAGGGTTTCAACCAGCGGTGCCAGCTCCGGAAAGTCTCTTCGCGATTCGGGAATGCGCCACCGCTGTCTAACCTTCTATATGTCAGTGACCGGTTACATCGAACCGGTCATTGAACATCCTCCACGAGAACAGGATCGACCCATGTCCCGTCTGCCCTTGATTCAGCCCGACACCGCGACCGGTAAGGCTGCCGACCTGCTCGCCGGTGTGCAGAAGGCGCTCGGCGTCACCCCGAATATGACCAAGGCCATGGTCAACAGCCCGGCCGTACTCGAGGCCTACTTGGGTTTCTCCGGAGCCCTCGGCGGCGGCGCGCTCTCGGCGGGTATCCGGGAACGGATCGCACTGCTGGTCGCCGAGGAGAACGGTTGCGACTACTGCCTTTCCGCGCATTCCTACATCGGTGCGAATATCGCCAAGCTGGATAGCGCCGAGATCGAGGCCAGCCGCCACGGCGAGTCCAGCGATGCGAAGGCCGCCGCGGTACTGGCGTTCGCGACCTCGGTGGTGCGCACGCGCGGGGGTGTCGAGGAAACCGATATCAAGACTGCCCGGGCGGGCGGTCTGACCGATGGTGAGATCACCGAGGTCATCGCCAATGTCGCGCTCAATGTGTTCACCAACTACCTGAACAAGGCTGTCGAGACCGATATCGACTGGCCGGTCGTGCGCCACCACGAGCACTGATCATCGATCCATATCCGGCCCGGACCGTACCCCGAGTGCGGTTCGGGCCGATAGCCGTTCTCGGAGCGGGTGGAGTAGACCCTGGGACCCAGACGGCGGAGACCGTGTTCGCACGGCTCATCGAAGTGAGCCGACCTTCGACACCGACTGCGTGACGGTTGGGCCATATGCCCGATACCGGGAAGGGCTTAATCTGCCTACCGTCGATGACGCTCGCCCTATCCCTATCCAGTAGTAGAGGTCAATATGTCGAAAATCCTTGCCGGTGTGCTGCTCGGCGCCGGTGTGCTCGGTTCGGTGATCATCCCGGGACCGGCAGCTCACGCGGGTTCGCCGGTGTGCTCGAAGGCGATTGAGCTGATCAACACCGCGATCGACAGCCCGGCGGGACTCGATGCGGAGACCGCGGAAGCCCTTGCCGACCGGCTTTCCGGATTGTTGGTCGTCGCCGGTGGCGCGGAGCGCGATGGCATCTCCGCCTATGTCGATGCGCTGCGCGACCCCGAGATCACCGACCTGGCCACGGTCACCGATGAACTCAACCGCGCCTGCGCCTGACAGTTTCCGGTAACCCGAACCCCCGTGTGCGCGCCTGGATTTCGTGAGTGCGCACACGGTTTCGGCAATGGATACCCGTCACCCCGTATGGCCTCCAGCAGAGGGCACTTCTCGAATCACATTGGGTAACTTGCCCGATACCGCCCACCTGGCGCGGCTTGTAGTTTCCAGCGTATGCCGCGCCGATTGACAGCCCTGTTGGGCATCACCAGCCCGTTGTTCGCGATTGCCGTCGGTGTTGCCGCACCGCAGGCCGCCGCGGCCGATACGGTCGTGCTGGCTCCCTGGGTCTCGTGCACCGGCAAGTGGTGCCGCAACGAAACTGACGACACCTATCGCGTGGACGTGATCTTCGACTGCGGTAGAGAAAAGCCACACGTAATCCGTGCCTACCTTCCGGCACACAGGACATCGGTCGTGGGTGGTGATTGTGGTAGTCATCGCGAGCGCTGTCCGACCGACCGTGAGCGCTGGTGCGACGAGGACAATCAGATCTTCGGGATGCGGTACGACAATGCGGTGGTCGACAACGGGCCGATTCCGCCGTGGCCCTTCGGCGGCACGGGCTCATCGTTCTGAACGTGGAATAGCGGGCCGGGACCCTGTGAACGCGTAGTGGATCTACATCTGCTCGATTCGTCTCGCCGCGATCCGTATGCCCCGGATCGTGCACGCGAGTTGATGGTCACCCGCTGGTATCCAGCCGCCGGTCACGCCGCAATACCGATGCGGCCCTGGATTTCCGGACCGATGGCGCGGGCCTACGCAGAAAGCCTGGCCACGATGGGCTTACCGATCACCGGATCCTGGACGTTCGCGCCCAGCCACGGTCAATTCGACACACCCGTGGACAGCGCGGGCGGGCGGCGGGCGATCGTGCTGTTCTCTCCCGGCATGGGCCTGCCGCGGGAGCCGACCTCAGCACCGGCACGAGCCGGACGCCGACGGGCATTCGCTGCCCACAAATCTCGCCGGAATACTCGACCTGTCGAAAATCGCTATGGCCGGGCATTCATTCGGCGATCGGCTCGAGGGAGCACAGCACCTTTCGTTCAGTGACCACCAACTGATCGTTCCCGTCCTGGCCAGGATGGGCATCGTGCCCGCCGAATTCGCCACCAAAACGGTCGGCACCATCGACCCACACAACTCACTGGACTTGCAGCGCGGCTACCTGCGCGCACTCTTCGACACGGCATTCGGCCGGTACGACGATCTCGCGAAAACCCCTGCCACAGTGGTGCACCCGGAAATGGTCCCGGTCCCATAGGCGGCCGCCCACCGACCTCGAGCAGCTGGCTGAACCGCGGTCACAGACATCCTATTCTGCCGATGAGGGGTCTCCATCGAACGCTGCGCTGCTCGCTTCGAACGGCAGTTCCGATCGGCACTATCACGCCAGTTTATTCGGGTGTGCCTGCACCGCCTACGGCGTACAGTTACTGCGTGATATCCCGGTGTTCGATCGTGTGTCCCGGATGCAATGTGACATTCGTGGTGAGGTTGGGCATCGCGCCCACCAAGATGACACGATTCTATGTCCCGTGTCCGGCCTGCAAACTTCCAATCCGCGGCCGATCACATGGCGAGGCTTTGGACACTTTCAAGGTTGAGTTCGAGGCCACGCAACTCAGCGACGATGCAAACCACGAGATGATAGTAACTGTTGACCCTAACGTGCCGAGTCGTTATGAATCGGTTACGTTTGACGGTCTCGGATCCGGCCCATCGCTGACTTTACTAATGCTTGCTGGAAATGATCGAATCCAAGACCTCATGATGTGCCTGTCGCGAGGGAATTACGCGGCTGAAAATCTATGGCCACAGGCCCGACGCCTATACGAATACTATCTGGAGGGCGATTGGGTAAGGTTCAGCAAGATTGCCGAGGAATCTTTCGGAGACGAGTGGACGCGGGGCGAGACCACTCATGAGCGCGCCGCTGTGGCGCACCATGCGGTCGGCACGGCTTTGGCCAATATGATCGATGACCACCATGAAGCCTCATCCATCTTCATGGGGAGATTTCTCCGAAAACACATGGCAGCAATACAGAATGATCGCTACCGGGCCTTCGCAGTGGCGGAATCCGAATCAGGACGGATCAGCGCACTCCAACGATCACTACTCGACGTGACTGACCACTTCGTTCAGCGCTTCGAATGCTGGACGATGGGCGTACTGGGCAGAGTAATTCCCGATGAGAATCGCGAAGCCCTCGCTGATCTTCGATTGTTCAGGGATGAATTCGACACTTTGCGCGATCTCTATCAGCAGGGCTTTGAGATCGCCTGCAAATTCTTGCGGTACCTGGTTGCCGTGCAGAATGTCATAAAACGTGGAGATCCCGAACTTTTTGGCGTCGACGTTCCCGCAGGCTTGACCCGGAAGAATAACCCAACCGGAATTGCCTCTTTCGAGAAGATGGCGAACGCGGATAAGCTCCATTACGTCTCGGCTGTACCCGGCTGGGAAGGCTGGGTAAGCCTGTTAAGTAACAAGACCCGCAACGACATCGGGCATGCAACAGCAAGGCATGATTTGCGACGCGGACTGATTGTCAGTAGTGAAAATCCTGCTGGAATTCCATATCTTGATATGGTAGCAAAAGTCTATGGAGTATTCGACGTACTTGCGACTTGCTTTCAGATAGTTCGTCAGATCCGTGTCGTATCTTCACCGGACTTTATCGACTGACCGCCGACACGGCTGGCATATTCGGTGGGGTCTCTGCTCCACCGCTGGCAGGTATTTTCGATTTGAGATGCCAGAGTGCAGTCGAAATGACTTGCTCTGACGAGGGTCGGCGCAGTTCAACCGATTTGGGTGATGACGGCAACCCATGACCGGTGCAGTGGGGCGCGACCTTCCATGATGGCGGCTCTGCGGTCAGTGTGAACACGGGTGGATAGTCAGGGGGGTTGGTTGGAACGATGAACGTCGGCATGAGGCGCGGTGCCCGGCATTCGCCGGGTCCGTTTCCTCAAGCCGCGTTCCCTAACCGGACAGGCCAGTTTCCCGGCATCCGGCTCTCCAGCAACCATCGCAGCCGAAGCTGCATGGGATGTCCGATCCCGTTTCGGCGCTCCGCATTTCGCGTACCTCCCGGGGTCCCGGACATCCCGGTCGCCTGTTCCGCTTCGCCCGTGTGGACGGCTTTCCCGTCCTCCCTGGTGGGGCGTGACTCCCACGACTACTACCGGAACTCTGTCGCCCTAGTACTCCAGCAGCACTTCGTGATGTAGCTCCTGTCGTCGCTGGTAGTGGGCTTGTTTAGCGCGGTGTTGGTGGCGGCGACGCCAGATCGACCACCGCCAGGTGTTCTCGAAGGCGTGGGCGGTGGTGATCAGGTGTGCCAGGAGACGCCGGATTTCGCCGATAGTGAGTGGGATGAGTTCGCTGCCAACGCTTTTGGGGCTATGGCCGCAGTGACGGCGAGGTAGGTGTGGGCGAGCATCGCCAGGGTGGTGTGCCGGTACCAGGCGTCGTAGCGGCGGACCTGGTATTGGTCGAGTCCGACCTCGGTCTTGGCGGTCTGGAAACAGTCCTCCACCGCCCAGCGGGCTCCCGCGACCCGGATCAGTTCCTCGTCGGTGGTCCCGACCGGTGCGCAGCACAGGTAGTAGGCGATTTCGAGTTCGCCCTTGGTGTTCGGGGTCAGGGCCCGCCGGGCCAGCAGCCAACGGTCCCAACCGGGTGCGGTGGTGTCGGGGTAAGTCGGCAACGAGGCCACCGCCCAGTCGAACAGCCGTGGCCCCTTGGCCCCCTCGCCGCAGGAGAGTCGCTTCCATGCTCGCGAAGGGGCCTGTGCGACAAAGTGATCCGCGCGCGAGCTGCCCGCGGTGAACGGAATGGGCTGGCTGCACGGTACTGCCACGACATAGCCGATACGCTGGTTCTCGAGCCAGGACCGGAACTTCGAATCCTGGCCGTACGCTTCGTCGGCGGTCACCCACCGCGCCGGCACCCCGGCATCGAATGCACGGGCGAGCATTCTCTTGGCCAGGGTCGCCTTGGTCGCGAACTCGACCGAATCGGGGACGTTCGCTTCCCGGCACCGGTCCCGGTCCTCGGTCCAGGACTTGGGCAGATACAACTCGCGATCGATGAGCGTGCGCCCCTTACCGGTGGTGTAGGCGCAGAAGACACCTAGTTGACAGTTCTCGATCCGGCCCGGGGCGTGTGAATGAATAACTGTCAGTGTTGATCTGGGGCGTTTCCGGGGCTGTGGTGGGAGGCTGGGGTATGGCTGTGCCTGCACGAGTTCGCATTCCCATCACCGAACTGAAGGTCAAGTTCGATCGGATCCTGCCCCACCTCGATGAACGACGTCGTCGTCTGTATCTGGCCAGCGAGGCCGCCGCGCTGGGCCATGGAGGGATCGCCGCCGTGGCTGCAGCCTCGGGTGCCAGTACCGCCACCATCGCGCGCGGCGCCTCCGAACTTGATACTGCTCCTGTTGCACCCCAACGTGTTCGGGCTCCGGGGGCCGGTCGTAAGCCGCTGACGGGCACCGACCCTGGTCTTCGGCCGGCGCTGGAGGCGCTGATCGAGCCGCGTACTCGTGGCGATCCGGTGTCCCCGCTGCGCTGGACCACGTTGTCGCTGCGCACGCTGGCCTCGGCGCTGACCGTGCAGGGCCATCCGGTCAGCGCTGCGACCGTCGGGCATCTGCTGCACACGATGGGCTACAGCCTGCAGGGCACCGCCAAGACCACCGAGGGCACTCGCCATCCCGATCGTGACGCCCAGTTCGCTCACATCAATGCCACTGCCACCGCTTTCCTCGACGACCACCAGCCGGTGATCAGCGTCGATACCAAGGCCAAGGAATGGATCGGCAACCGCGACCGGCCCGGCCGCACTTGGCGACCGGGCAAAGACCCGATCATGGTGGACTGTCACACCTTCGTCACCGAGGACCAGCCGGTCGTCATCCCTTACGGGATTTACGATCTGGCCCGCAACACCGGCTGGGTCAACGTCGGCACCGACCACGACACCGCCGAGTTCGCGGTCGAGTCCATCCGCCGCTGGTGGCGACACCGCGGACAGGCCGATCACCCGGACGCGACTCGGTTGCTGATCACCGCCGATTGCGGTGGCTCCAACGATCCCCGCCGCTGGACATGGAAGAAACACCTGCACTCCTTCGCCCACGAGAGCGGCCTCGAGATCAGCGTCTGCCACTTCCCTCCCGGAACGTCGAAGTGGAACAAGATCGAGCATCGGATGTTCTGCCACATCACCGCCAACTGGCGCGGACGACCGCTGACCAGCTACCAGATCGTCGTGGAAACCATCGCCGCGACCACCACCACGAGCGGATTGGTGATCGGCGCCGAACTCGACACCGGCAGTTATCCGCTCGCGGTCGCCATCGCACCGGCGCAGTTCCTTGCCCTGCCGATCAGGCCCGCAGCGTTTCACCCGGACTGGAACTACACTCTCGACCCCGCGCCACCTCGCGATCCCGAAGTTCCCGCAACCCGCCGCCCGATCGATCCCGACGTGACCGCACTGCTCACCGAGCCAGCCCTGACCGGAATGTCACGGGCGGAGTTCACACATCTGGCAGCCGTCTCGGAACCGTACTGGGATGGGTTGGCCGAGGCCGCTTTTCAACGTCGCTTCCACCGTCCGCGCAGCTACCTGCATCCGCAAACCAGCAGTATCGACCACTTCCACCGACTCCTGACCGCCCTGCTGCACCGGCGAAGAGCCGCCACCACGACACTGATGGCCCAGCTACTCGGCGTCAAACGCACCAACCTGAACATGCAGTTCCGAGACGGCCACCGGATTCTCGACCTACACCGGCTCGACATCACACCCATACCCGGAACCCCCGCACGCACACCGAGCCAACTAAACGCCCGCGCCGAACCCGCAGACCACAGCGCCCCAGATCAACACTGACAGTTATTCATTCACACGCCCCGGCCGTCCCGGAGTACTGGCGTTGCACCCCAGCGGATTTGGTGCCCTTCTTCAGAAAACCGGTCTCATCGGCGATCAACACACCATCCCGGTCGCCGAGCTGCTCGACGACGTAATCACGCACATCGTCACGCACCCCGCCCACATCCCAATCGGCCTTACGCAACAACCGCTGCATCCCGTCCGGGCACACCTCACCCGCCCGCTCGGCCAGCGTCCACCCGTTCTTGCGTTCCAAGCCCGCGACCAGCCCCGACACATACTCCCGCGCTCTCGCACGCGGCTCGGACCGACAGAACCGGGTCCCGACGCACGCCATCAACGAATCCAGCTCGGCCACCAGCCGATCCAACATCACCCGACAGGTCTACCAGCACCAATTCAAACGAGTGCCGTTGCAGTATTAAAGCCAGGGTCCACCGGACAGGGGGTCAAAATTCAGGTTCCGTGCAGTGATCAGTTTTCACGTGCCGGCGACAACATGCGAGTGACCGATCCGCGATATCGCTTGGCGAAACATGCACGGCCGCAGTATGTATCGCCAATCCCGCGACATCGCCGCCCGCCCGGCGTTCGGGTTTATCGTCAGCGGAGGGGGGGCTGTTGACGGTGCCGACGGCAGCGGTGTGCATGTTCGAGTCCTGCTGCACTCGCGGCGCGTCAACTCCGGACATGCCCACGGACTCGGGCCGAAATGCTCAACCCCGCAAAGGTGTCACGACCAGCGGCGGCATTCGCTACCGACATGTCGTTGGGGATGATCAATCCATCGCCGACGGGATCACCGGCGACCTGGTTGATGACCATCAACGCCGTTCCGGCTCTACGAACGGCGGTTGATTCCGTCATGATCGTCCGTACATGACCCCGGAATCCCGAATCTGAAGGGGTTCTCGTTGCACGCGAAGTTGGGGTGTCAGTCGATCCGGCCTCAGCCGGAGGTGCTCCAGGACCCCATCCACGGCGAAGGCAACCATGGAGGAATACAACCGGCATCCGGACCTCGAGACGCATCCGCCGCATGAAGGATTGATAGTTCACGGAAACGCACAACACCCCCGCTGTCGATCAGCGGTGGGGTGTTGTGGTTAGAGCTGGCGGCCTACTCCTTGCTGAGGTGGTAGGAGATGTTCTGCTGCGTCATCCCAGAGAGGTCGGCCAACCGCTCCTGCGTGTAGTACTCGGGCACGGTCGCTCGCAGCTTCGCAATGAGATCGAGTCTCGCTCTCTTGGCCATCTCGCCGACGGCAATGGCCGCAGCCCACTCCTCGAAGTGCTTCCGAATCAGAGCATCACGGTCGACGGTGTCCATGCGCGGACCCTGAACCCACGCACCGACCGTCGGCACAAAGGTTTTGTACTCTGATTCAGCCGCCGATGCGTCGGTCCGGGAGGGTGCGCCAGCGCCCTCCTCAGAGGGGGCGAAGATGCGGATCTCCGGAGTGCTCATGCCCCGCTCCAGCGAGGTTTGCTGGATGGATGCCCGGGTCGAAAACTCCTCGGCGTGTCGACTTTCGACACGCTGGAGTGATTATCGTCTCCAGGTCGCGGAGTAGTCAGATTTGTAGTCAGATTGACGGAAGCGTTCGGTATCCGCTGGTAAGCGGGTTGATTGGCTCGGGTAGCCTGACCTGGAGAACAGGTATGTGCCGGTAACCGTCGGTAACACCTAACGTGTAACACTGGCGAAACACAGCCTTGATTGCGGGGAAACACCGCGTCCATACCGTCTGGTCGCGACGAACCCATGCAGTTGAACTGGCTGGGAACCGATCCGTAAGGAGTACTAAGTGGCGTTCAGCACGGCCGACGAGGTCATCAAGTTCCTCAAGGAGGAGGAGGTCGAATACGTCGACGTACGGTTCACCGACCTCCCCGGAGTGCAGCAGCACTTCTCGATCCCGGCGAAGGCTTTCACGGCCGATCTGGCTGAAGAGGGTCTCGCGTTCGACGGTTCGTCCGTCCGCGGCTTCCAGTCGATCGACGAGTCGGACATGCTGCTGCTGCCCGATTTCAGCACCGCGCAGCTCGACCCGTTCCGCGCTGCCAAGACGCTGAACCTGAACCACTTCGTGCACGACCCGTTCACTCGCGAGGCCTACTCGCGTGACCCGCGCAACGTTGCCCGCAAGGCCGAGCAGTACCTGGCCTCCACCGGCATCGCGGACACCTGCTACTTCGGTGCCGAGGCGGAGTTCTACATCTTCGACTCCATCCGCTACGACTCGGCGATGAACGGCTCGTTCTACGAGATCGACTCGGTCTCGGGTTCCTGGAACACCGGCGCGGAGTACAACGCCGATGGCACCCCGAACCGTGGTTACAAGGTCCGCAACAAGGGTGGTTACTTCCCGGTTGCCCCGTACGACCACTACGTCGACCTGCGCGACAAGATCTCGACCAACCTGCAGAACGCGGGCTTCGAGCTGGAGCGCGGCCACCACGAGGTCGGCACCGCCGGTCAGGCCGAGATCAACTACCGCTTCAACACGCTGCTGGGCGCCGCTGACGACCTGCAGCTGTTCAAGTACATCGTGAAGAACACCGCGTGGCAGGAAGGCAAGTCTGTCACCTTCATGCCGAAGCCCCTCTTCGGTGACAACGGCTCGGGCATGCACGCCCACCAGTCGCTGTGGAAGGACGGCAAGCCGCTGTTCCACGACGAGGCCGGTTACGCGGGCCTGTCGGATCTGGCGCGTCACTACATCGGCGGCATCCTGCACCACGCCCCGTCGCTGCTGGCGTTCACCAACCCGACCGTCAACTCGTACCACCGTCTGGTGCCGGGCTACGAGGCCCCCATCAACCTGGTGTACTCGCAGCGCAACCGCTCGGCCGCGATCCGCATCCCGATCACCGGCGCCAACCCCAAGGCCAAGCGCATCGAGTTCCGTGCGCCCGACTCCTCGGGTAACCCGTACCTGGCCTTCGCCGCCATGATGATGGCCGGCCTGGACGGCATCAAGAAGAAGATCGAGCCCCAGGCTCCGGTCGACAAGGACCTCTACGAGCTGCCGCCCGAGGAGGCCAAGAACATCCCGCAGGCCCCGACCTCGCTGGCGTCGGTCATCGACCGCCTCGAGGAGGATCACGACTACCTCACCGAGGGTGGCGTGTTCACCACCGACCTGATCGAGACCTGGATCGACATCAAGCGCACCCAGGAAATCGCGCCGGTCAACCTGCGGCCGCACCCGTACGAGTTCGAGCTCTACTACGACGTCTAAATCGTCTGAGCTGTAAGCGTTCTCGTGGAGCCCCATCCGCTACAGCGGGTGGGGCTCCGCCCGTTTCGCGGGCGAGGGGAATCACGGCGGTAGATTGCCGGTATGAACAGCGACTTTGACGTGATCGCGGGGGAAGTGCGGGCGCTGCACGAGGATCTGGCCGAGTGGCTGGGGACCGCGGGGGCCGATGCGGCGGGGGCGCGGTTCATCGGGCAGCAGCATGCGGAGTTCTCGATGGTCAGCATGGACGGGGTGATTCTGGAGCGCGCGACGCTGGCGGAGGGGTTACAGGGGGCCGGGAATTCCGCGCCGGGGCTGGTGATCGATGTGGTCGATATCGATGTGCTGCATCGGTCGCCGGAGTGTGTGGTGGTGCGGTTCAAGGAGATTCATCGGGTGGGCGGCGCGGCGCCGGCGCGGCGCACCACGGCGCTGTTGGTGACAGACTCCCGGGCTCGGAATGGGTTGCGGTGGCGCAGCGTGCACGAGACCGCTTCCAATTGATATGTGACTGATCAAAATATGCTGGGGTAGAATAGATTCGGCACTTCCGCCCCTGTATCAATTCGAATGCGATTGCGCCAGAGGCCATCTCGGTGACCGAGCCGCGAATCTCGTTGGGTGAGTAGGCTTGGGCGAAGCGTTAGGGTGCTGGTAAGCCGCCTTTAGCGTCGCTCGGATGAATTTCTTCAATATTTCGCGTGTTCGACGATCCCTACTATCCGCGATTTTCGTACCGGTCGCGGCGGTGGCACTGACAGCCGGGGTGGGTGCGGTGGCCGATGCCGCACCGGCGGCCGCCGGGCCTACCAAGATCGATTTACAGGGCGCGGTGAATGTTCGGGACCTGGGCGGGTACTGGACCTATGACGGGGCGAAGGTCAAGAGCGGGAAGGTTATTCGGGCCGATGCGCTCGGCAAGCTGACCGATGCCGATGTGCAGAAGCTCGGCGGGTTGAAGTTGCAGACCGTCGTCGATCTGCGGACCAATGCCGAAGTGCAGGGGTTGGGGGCCGATAAGCTGCCCGCGGGGGTTCCGCTGGTGGCCAGGCCGATCGACGACACCGGCATGTTCGTGAAGATGTCCCAGGCGATTCAGTCCCGAGATCCGCAGCAGCAGCAGGCGCTGCTGGGCGATGGCAAGGCCGAGCAGATCATGGGTGATGTGTATCGGAGCTTCTTCACCGCCGATTCGCTGTCGAAATTCGGGCAGACGGTGCGGGATCTGGCCAATACCGGTAATGCGACGCTCTACCACTGCACGGCGGGCAAGGACCGCACCGGCTGGCTCTCGTATGTGACCCTGCGCGCGGTCGGCGTGCCGGAATCGGTTGCACGGCAGGACTATCTGCTCTCCAACCGGTACCGGGCGGCGGCGGACGCGGCCACTCGGGCGCAGCTGAAGCAGGCGGGGTACATGCGGAATCCGGATCTGCTGATCCCGCTGCAGGAAGTCCGCGACGACTACCTCGATATCGCGGTCGATCAGGTGAACAGCCAGTTCGGTGACTTCGGGAAGTTCCTCACCCAGGGACTCGGCCTGGATGCCGGAACCATTCTGAAGCTGCGTAAGAACCTCGTCGGCTGACCTCACATCCCGACAACCCCTGACGGCTCCGCGCGGCGTGCGGAGCCGTCAGGGGTTGTCGGGGGTGACTAGCGGGCGGCGTCCAGGGCCGCCAGATAGCCGAAGACGATGGCGGGGCCGATGGTCGCGCCGGGACCGGCATAGGTGTGGGCCATGACGGGGGCGCTGGCATTGCCCGCCGCATAGAGACCTTCGATGACGGAGCCGTCCTCGCGCAGGACGCGAGCGGCGGTGTCTGTGACCAGCCCGCCCTTGGTGCCCAGATCGCCCGGGACCAGTTTGGCGGCGTAGTACGGACCCTGTTCCAGCGCACCGAGATTCGGGTTCGGCTGCTGCCGGGGATCACCGTAGTAGCGGTCGTAGGCGCTCTCGCCGCGACCGAAATCCTGATCCTTGCCCGCATGCGCGAATCCGTTGAAACGCGCGACCGTGGACTGGAATTCGTCCGCGGGCAGGCCGAGCTTCTCCGCCAGTTCGGGCAGGGAGTTCGCTCGCGTCAGAATGCCGGATTTGAACCAGCGGCCGGGCAGCGGCTGACGCGGCGGCAGGCCCGCGAAGAGATACCGGTTGCGGTAGCGCTGGTCGAAAATCAGCCAGGCGGGCAGGTTTTCACCGGGCCCGTCGCCTTGACCGTTCTCGCCGCCGTACATGCGATGGGTCGCCTCGACATACGGGAGAGATTCGTTCATGAAGCGGACGCCGCGATCATTGACGATGAGACTGCCGGGCAGATTGCGCTCGGCGAGGCAGAACCAGGCCGTACGCGGGAGCGGGATCGACGGACCCCACCAGGCGTCGGACATGAATTTCACCGCGGCGCCGAGCGATTGGCCGGAGCGGATGCCGTCGCCGGTATTGGCCTTCGCGCCCACGGTCCAGTCGGTGCCGATCGGATCGCGCTGATACTGCTTGCGCATCGCCTCGCTCTGCTCGAAGCCGCCGCTGGCGATGACCACGCCGCGACGGGCATTGATCACCTGCTCGATACCGTCGCGCCGCACCAGAATTCCGGTCACGCGATCGCCTTCGGTGCGTAGCTCAAGGAGCGGAGTATCAAGCAACAGCGGAACATTCGCCCCAATGAGACCCGCGCGCAGCATGGCGCTCAATGCCTGCCCGCGGGCCAGCAGATGCTGGCGCAGGAGTTGCGCCTTGGCCCAGCGCGCACCGATACGGAGCGCCCGGAACGGCGCGCGGGGATTGCGCAGACCCAGATGGAATTGCCGGAAGTCGGCCTGGGTCGCGACGAAGTTCTTCGGCGCTTTGGCGTAGTCCGGTTCCAGCGTCGCCAGCTCCGCGCCCAACCCCTTGGCATTGAACGGTTTCGGTTCGACGGATCGCCCGTGCCCGCGCCCGCCGGGAGCCTCCGGATAGTAGTCGGAGTAGCCCGGCACCCAATTCAATTGCAGCGGAGCGTGTTCGGCCAGGAAGGCGAGTGCCTCGGGACCCCTGTCGATATAGGTGTCGATCCGCTCGGCGTCTCCGTATTCGCCGGTGATCGACTTCAAATAGGTGCGGGCGGATTCGATATCGTCGGCCGGAGCCAGTTGGCGCAGTGTGGCATTGCCGGGAATCCACACTCCCCCACCGGAGCGGGCGGTGGATCCGCCCCAATGCGCGGCCTTCTCCACGATGACGGCGGAGAGCCCATGATGGGCGGCGGTGAGTGCGGCGGCCATTCCGGCCGCACCCGAGCCGACGACCACCAGATCGAATGTTTCACTGTTTTCGGACATGCGGGAGCCCCCAAGATTCGTGTGGTGAATACGCCTGTCGGCGTGTGATTTTCGAGTGAAGCGAAGTCAGGGCGCGGTATGCCAGCGCTCGCCGATGACGGCGTTCAACGCGCCTTCGACACAGACCAGCAGTGATGCCCCCGGGTGATCGGCGCTGCGCAGCCACTGCAGGTATCCGAATTCGGCGGCGGCGAGCATGAGGTGAACCAGCAGGCCGGGATTGGAGTCGGAGCGCGGATCGAGCGACATACGCTCCCCCACCAGCTCGACCAGTCGGGTGCGATGTTCGGGGGTGATGAGCGCGACGCGATCCAGCAGATGCGGGGCCGTGCGGAATGCCGCTCGCCACTGCTCCAGCTCGGCGGCGGCCAAGGTGGTGGACCTGGTCAGAATCGACTGTGCCAGTGCGATATCCGCCGACTCCCCGGCGGGCCGCTCCTCCAGCAACGTGGTGATACCCGCGCCGCCCTCGCGCACCGGATCCAGCAGCAGATCTTCCTTGCTTCGTACATGCCGGAAATAGGTGCTCGGCGAGATGCCCGCGGCTGCGGCGATCTGTTCGGTGGTGACCTCGTCGAATCCCTTGTGCGCGAACAATTCGAAGGCCGCGCGCTGGATCTCGGCGCGAATCTGACGGCGTTGCCGTTCCCGTAGTGACATCGGCACTCCTCCCACTCGTGCGCGGCCGCGGGACCCGCCACCGTGCCATGACAGTATCTGGCTATATGACAGGAACTGTCAAGAAGCGACTTGATGGCACAACGCGAACGGCCCCACTCCGGAGCGGGGCCGTATCGATCGCGAGGGCAGTGGTGTACTCGTTCCAGCGGGCGAGCACGCCCCCTTACTGTTCGACGGCTATGGCGGCCAACTCTCGAACGCGGGGATTGTCGGTGTCCTTGCGCCACACCAGAACGACCCGGGCATCGGGCATGCCGGTGAAGGGTACGAACACCACGTCGGGGTGCAGGAAGTGCCGGGCCATGGCGGCAGTGGTGACGAAGACGCCCGCGCCGTGCGCGACCGCGCCGAGCATCTCGGGTTCGGTGATGGCGGAGATGCCGCGGCGGATCGGGCGGCCCGACGGGGTGGTCTCCGGTGGCCAGAAGGTGCGGGCCAGCTCGGGCGGGACCGTATGCGGGGCGATGATCGTCATTTCGGCGAGGTCTTCGATATCCAGGGATTCGGCGGTGGCTCGCGGGTGGTTGCGGGCGATCGCCAATCGCCTTGGGAAGACGCCGATCTCGGGGCCGATGGTGAGGTCGCGCTGTTCGACCGGGAGCAGGCAGATCTGGACATCGACCTCACCGCGCCGGAGCGGTCCGTAGACATCGGCCCAGGACAGTTGGGTGAGGGTCACCGCGCATTCGGGGTAACGCTCGCGCAGGCGCTGTAGCGGAACGTCCAGGGTGCTGAAGTACGGGCCGAGGAAGCCGACGCGCAGTCCGTAGCCCGCCGCCCGGGTGCCGACTACCGCCCGGCGTAATTCGTCGAAGGCGGGTCGTACATCACGAAGTAGTCGCTCCCCCAGTGGATTCAGCTCCACGCGCCGACTGGTGCGCTCGACCAGCCGCCGTCCGACGCGGCGCTCCAGTGAGCGCAGCAGTTGACTGACCCGGGGCTGGGAAAGTCCCAAACGCGCCGCGGTGCGGCCGAAGTGGAGCTCCTCGGCCAGGACGACGAAGGCCTCCAACTCCAGGGGGTCGATGCGGCCGATCTCCACACCGGTCATGCGGACCACCCCGGGAGCCTGGTCTCGAGCCCGTCCAGAATGCGCTCCAGGCCGAATCGGAATTTGGCGTCGCGCGCCTCGACTACCGACGATTTCCCGCGCGCGGCAATGGATTCCCCGATGCGCGGATGTTCGCGGGCTATCCGCTCCAGTACCGGGAGCATGCTCGCGGCGCAGCTCTGTTCGTCCTGGCCGCTGCGGGCGACCAGGGTGAGCCAGGATGCCTCGCCGAGGCAGACGCCGACGACGTAGCCGAGCACGGTGCTGATGGCGAGATGGGCCTCGGCGATCGGGAACTCGGCGATGGCGAAGACGGTGAACAGGGATTCGTTGAGCCGCAGCATATTCGGGCCGAGATGGGCCAGTCCCGCGCCGGGTAGCGCCTCTGCGATCCACGGATGGCACAGGATCATGCGCCGGTAGCTCTCGGCGCAGACGATCACCGCCGGGCGCCACTGGTCGACTCCCTCGATCACGGGCACCTCGATATCGCCGTAGACCTCGTCGACGGCGAGCTCGATCAGCTCCTCGCGACTGGCCACATGGCGATACATGGAGGTCGCGCCGGCGTTCAGGCGGGTGCCCAGCGTTCGCATGCTCAGGGCCGCAATACCTTCGGCGTCGAGCAGTGCGATCGCCTCGGCGACTATGCGCTCTCGATTCAGGGCCGGGCGTGCGCGTTGCCTGGGTCGCGTCCACACCGACAGTCCGGGATGCGATGCCGACATGACGACCTCCTGCGGGACCTCCGCACGACGCTCCACCGCACCTCCGCTCCCGAGTCCGCGGTCCCGAGCGCCCGTCGAACGACCCGCATCCGGGCCGGTACGAGCGTAGCGCACACTGTGCGCATCTGCGAACGCTCATCGCAGGACGGCGGCAATGGGGACGGTGGATCCCGGCCGAAAGCGCACCGGGATGACGGAGGTCTTCCGCACGGGAAATCGGGTGGACCGGCAGCGCGGAATGTCAGGCGACCTGCGGCGCGAAACGTAGGGCGACCGGCAGCGCGGAACGTCGGCGGGACCGGCAGCGCGGAAAATCGGGAGGATTGCGTCGGAAGTCGGGGCGCGCGTTCGGATTCGGCGATGCGAAGGAGTGCTCAGCCGAGGCCGCGGCGGGCTATGGGACCCAGGGCGCTGAGGTCGAGATCGCCGGAGGCTTCGGTCCAGCCGGTGGCGCGGAGTTCGCCGGGGGTAGCGATGCCGAGGGCGTCGCGCAGGCCGATCACCACCGAGCGGGCGAGGTCGATCAGGCGGCTCGGAGGGATGGGCCAGAGCAGCGTATGCCGCCAGTTCTCTATTTCACGCTGCATGACGGGGGCGGTCCAGCCGAGTTCGCGTAGGCGCTGTGCGGCTGACTCCGGAATGGGTTCGGCGAGATAGTAATTACCGGTGAGCTCGGCCGATAGTCGGATGTCGAACTGCTGGAACTGAACGTATCGGTTTCCGGTGGAGGTAATGATCAGGGTGGCGCGCGAAGGTAATTCGGTAAGTGTGCGCCCCAGCGCTCTGGCGAACACGTCCCAGTCGGTCATTACCTTTTGTTCGTACTGCCCCCGGGTGCCCATCCTGGCCGATCATACGCCGTCAGATCGTCTGGGTCACCGAATAATGATGGCGCACTTGTGATCCAAACCAGGAATGCCTCCTGATCACCGCGGGGGCCGATCTTCGGCTACCGCCGGTGGTCGACGGTGCCGAGAACTGCGAGCGGACCGAATCCGAGCGCGTGCGCGGCGCGTTCGTCCGCCGTAAAGCTGTGTCGCGCAAGGAATTCCCGAAGAATGCGTACCGCCGCCATATCACTCCCGTTCTCGAATCCATTGCACCTGAGAGAACATTCTCTCAATCAAAAGACCAGGTGGCCGTTAATCTCTCGTGAAGAAACGGCACGTGGGCGATCAATCGGCGTGAACGACGTTCAGGCCGGGCGGGCAGGCCGAGTTCGCCGCGGCGGGGTTTTTCCGGTCGGCGGCCATGGCGGCCAGTTGATGGGCCGGGCACCGATCGCGCACATACTGAACCGCTGAGGCGGTTGCCACCGGGACGACAAGATGAGAAGATTCGAATGCAACTCTCTCATTCTGTCGAGGCGTGGCGCTTCGACGGGACCGTGATCAAAGGAGATCACCATGACCGCCGCCGTAGCGCCGATCGATCATGCGAACCGGGGAGCCCGACCGGAGCGCCGACCCTTCGAGCCGGACACTCGAATCTGGCAGGACACCGGGCTCATCACCTTCTCGCTGACCGCCGGATCGGCGTTCCTGCTGCAGACGATGGAGCCGACCATAGCGGCTGTGGTGGACGAACATTCGTCATTTCGCACCGATCCGATGGGCCGCGCGCTACGGAGTATCGCCTCGGTCATGATGTGGATCTACGGCGGCGATGAGGCGCTCGCCGAGGCGGATCGCCTGCGCGCCATGCACGCGAGCCTCAATACCGTCGACGCACACGGTGTGAAGCATCAGGCGCTGTCGTCGGGGCCGTGGGCGTGGGTGCTGCACACCGCGATCTTCGCGTTCGTCGAGGGCAACAAATACTTCTGCACCGAAAAGCTCAGCGATGACGCCAAGGAATCGTATTACCAGGAAGTAGTGCAACTCATGCGCAATTTCTCGGTGGCGCCCAAGGAGATTCCCGCCAGCTTCGCCGAATGGGAGCCCTGGTTCCGGGATCAGGTCGAAAATCATTTGGAGCCTACCGATGTGGCACAGGACTACCTGAAAGTGATCCGGAATATCGCCCCGCCCAAGCAGATTCCCGCGGCGCTGCGCCCGGTCTGGCGCGCCGCCACAACTCCCATCGGACGGATGCAGTACTTCTTCACCGTCGGCACCACACCCGAGGTAATTCGGGAAAAGCTCGGTCTCACTTGGACTTCGAGCGATGAGCGCAGACTGCGCGCCCTGAGCTGGGTCATCGGCCGCACCGTCCCGGCACTACCCGAGCGCGTTCGCTACTTCCCCATCGCCTACGAGGCGCGCCGCCTCGAGCGCGACCGCGCCCGACTGCGCCGAATCATCGACCTGCGCCCGATGTGATCAGCGCAGCGCGCTGATATCGCGCAGGCACACCCGATCATGCTGTGCCGCAGCGAAAGTGCGGCCGTCGGGGGCGAAGACCACCGGCGGCACCGCATCCGCGCCGAGCTGAACCCGCGCCTCGATATCCCACAGTCGCAGCGCCGCGGCATTGCCGACGATCAGCAGGGCGCCGTCGGCGCTGAAGGCAACCGAACGCACCGGCCCGGCATCGGCGGCGAGTGGGAAGCGGATGGACTGTCCGGTGTGCCGATTCCACAGCACCACCCAATCCTGATGTGCCACCGCGAATCTGCTGCCGTCGGCGCTGAACGCCGCCTCGACGTCGATGCCGATCGGTTCCATCGGGAGTACCAGTTCGACGCGATACCGGTCGTCCGCGTAATCCCAGAGCCGGGCCGCACGGTCACTGACGGTGAGCAGAGTCCGGCTGTCCGGGGTGAACAGGACCCGGCGCACCTGTTCACGCGGATGCTCCAGGGTGCCGCGGGCGGCCCCGAAGGGCGAACCGCGCCGCGACTCCCCCTTGCGGTAATCCCGCAGGATCACCTCGTCCCGACGGGCGGTCGCGACAATCGTGGCATCCGGGCTGAAGGCCACCGAGCTACAGCCGAGGCCGAAACCGGTATGCATCTCCAGCTTGCCGAAGGCATTGCGCCGGTGCGTATCCCAGAGCAGTACCGATTGACTGTTCGAGGTGGCCAGCACGGCCGCGTCCGGACTGAACGCGGGCATGGACGGCACCGCGGTGTACACGTCGTCGCAGAGTCGCTGACCGGTCTCGGCCTGCCACAGTCGCGCGTTCCGTCCGCTCGCCGAGGCGAGCAGACTGCCGTCGGGGCTGAATACCACCGCGTGCACCGCGAGATTCTCCGCCAGCGGATCACCGATCTGCTTGCCGGAGCGGGTATCCCAGATCCGCACCGTCTGATCGTCACCGCCGGTGGCGATGCGTGAGCTCCACGGATCGAAGGCGATGGCGCGCACGCGGCCGGTGTGCCCGATGAGATCGACCGCCATACGACCGGGTGGCGGCGCGGCGGGCTCGGGAGTCACGGGGGCGAGCAGATCCAATCCGGTATCCGGCCGATGCGGCGGATCCGGTTGCGGCGGAACCACAATCGTGGTCGCGGCGCGCACCGGTTCACGCAGTGCGGCGAACGCGGCCGCCGCCAGCGCTCCACAGGAGTCGTAGCGGTCGCCCGGCGCTTTGGCCAGCGCGGTGGCGATGACCTTGTCCAGCCCCTCTGGCATACCGGGGCGCACCTGCGTGATCTGCGGCGGCGGGGAGAACAGATGCGCGTTCACGATCGCGTACACGGTGTGCAGCGGGAATGGCAGCGCACCGCAGAGCAGGTGAAAGAGCGTGCAGCCCAGCGCGTATACGTCGGCGCGATGATCCACCGCACCACCGCCGAACTGCTCCGGCGCGGCATAGGCGAAGGTCGCCCGCACCGATCCGCTGGTGGTGGCGGGTTCACCCAGCCCGCGCGCGATGCCGAAGTCGGTGATCTGTACGTGCGGCTGCCCGGCATGCTCGCTCACCAGCAGATTCGCGGGTTTGACGTCGCGATGCAGCACGCCCTTGTCATGCGCGTAATCGAGCGCCGCGGCGGCCTGCCGCACGATCTCCACGGCCTGATACACCGGCAGCGGCCCGGTCCTGACCAGTCGCTCGGCATCCGAACCGGCCACGAAGTCCATTGCGATCCAGGGTGTTTCACCCTCGGTACCGCAGTCGTGTACGCGCACGATATTCGGATGCTGCAGCGCGGCGGTGAGTCGCGCCTCGCGCTCGAACCGCGCCCGCACCTTGGCATCGGCGCCCACATGCGTGGAGAGCACCTTGACCGCCACATCGGTGCGCAGTCGCGGATGCCGCATCCGGTACACCGCGCCCATCCCGCCCGATCCGGCGAGCTCCAGCACGGTATAGCCCGCGAATTCCGACCCCGGCTCGAGTGCCACCGGTTCCCCCGCCTTTCCAACCCCCGTACGACTGCCCGGGTTTCGGACGCCTCGAGCACGATTATGGCCGAGGTATCGGATATGCACCGCCCGATCAGGGACCGTACACCCTGTTTCCGGGGGCTGGTCTGCGCTGACGCCAGGCACCAAGGTCACTATGGTGAGCATGCGGATGGTGTTGTGGCGAGCCCTGGTCGGGCTGCTGCTGGTGCTGGGTGTGGTGGCGGTTCCGGGGCGCGCGGTCGCTGATCAGGGGTTTGTGTGGAAGCAGGAGTACATCACCGCGGCCGACGGGACACGGTTGCACGCCGATATCCTGCGGCCCTCGGGTATCGCCGACGATGCGAAGACGCCGGTGATCATGACCGTCAGCCCGTATCGCTCACACTTGGCGTACCTCACCGCACCGCGGCTCGAGGGCGGGCCGTCCACCGAGAATCTGCCGGTGTCGACGCTGCTGGCCGCCGGATACACCTATGTGATCGTGGATCTGCGCGGTTACGGCGGCTCCAACGGCTGCCCGGATTTCGGCGGGCCGGGTGAGCGATCCGATGTGAAGACCGCGGTGGAGTGGGCGGCCGGGCAGTCCTGGTCCACCGGCAAGGTCGGGTTGATGGGTGTGTCCTATGAGGCGTGGACCGGGTTGATGGGGTTGTCGGAGAAACCCGCCGGGCTGGCGGCGGTGGCGGCGTTCGAACCGGTGCCGGATCCGAACGCGTACCTGTACATGCAGGGCATCGCCTGGAAGTTCTCCGGAAAGCCGGTTACCGAAACCGGGGTGCGGCCGGGGGATTTCGCGGGGCTGGAGCATCTACTCATCGCCTCCACTCCGGCGCGCTGGGACGATTCCCCGGAGTATCAGGCGAATGCGGTCAGCATCGATCCCGCGTGCTATGAGAGCCTCGCCGCGCAGACCGAGAATCACGATGACTCGTCGGCGTTCTGGCAGGACCGGGATCTGGTGGCCAAGCTGCGCGGCAACACCATTCCGCTCTTCCTCGGCCAGGGCTTCATCGACTACAACACCAAACCGGATCGCGTCTTCCAACTCTGGAATCAGCTCGGCCCGGGTGAGCACCGGGCCTGGTTCGGACAGTGGGGGCATCGCACCTGCGAGGACAAGTGCGGCACACCGCAATTCACCTCAGAGCTGGTGGCCTTCTTCGATCGGCTGGTGGCGGGCAAGGATGTTCAGGTGCCCGGACCACGAATCACGGTCGGGCAGTTCGACGGTCGGTGGCGGTCCGAAAACCAGTGGCCGCCCGCCGATATGCGGCAGGTACCGGTGGATCTGCGCACCGGGACGTACACCGATCGCGGGCTGATTCCGGGCGCGGATCGCGAAATCTGGTCGGTGAGCCAGCCTTTGGCGCAGGATCAGCACCTCTCGGGTACCACGACCGCGACCCTCAGCGTGGACGGACCGCCGCAGGCGAGCGTCACCGTGGAGATGTACGACGTGGACCCGAGCGGGCGCGGCACGGTGATCACCCGCGGCATCGCACCCGCCACCCCGACCACTCAGCTGCGGCTGCTCGCACAGGATTGGCCGATCGCGGCCGGGCATCGCATCGCCTTCCGCATCACCGATGTCCTCGATGATGTGTGGGCGCATATCCCCTCACTCGCCAAGGTCACCGTCACCGCGGCGCGCGTACAGCTGCCGCTGCTCACGGCGGTGCGCACCCCGGATCTGCCGGGCGGGATCTCCGAGGGGATTCCGAAGTGGCGCAATGAAAAGTGGATCGCGGTACCCGCCGACGCACTGAACAATGCGACAGTGAACATCGACTTCCCGCCCAGGACAGGTGATCGATGACACGGACCGCACCCGGCAGCACCCCCACGGTGGACGATGCCACCGCCGAGCGGCTGGGCGCGGCGCTCCGTTGCGTGACCATCTCCCGGGAGGATCCCGCCGAGACCGACACCAGCGAATTCGACCGGCTCACAGCCCATCTCGAAGCCTGCTTCCCGCTGGTGCACCGGCACCTCCAGCTCGAGCGGTTCGGGCACGCCCGCCTCTACCGGTGGGCCGGGGCCGACCCCGAGACCCCGGAGCGGGTCGCGGCGATCCTGCTCGGCCATATGGACGTCGTACCCGTCGATGACGAGCGGGGCTGGACGCATCCACCCTTCGCCGGTGTGGTGGATGACGAATTCATCTGGGGGCGCGGCGCCATCGACGACAAGAGCCGGGTGATGGCCATACTGGAGGCCGTCGAATCCGCGCTGGCTGCGGGCGTACAGCCCAGCGGGACAGTGTATTTGGCCTTCGGACACGATGAAGAGGTGTTCGGGCTCGCCGGAGCCGGACGCATGTCCGCGCGCTTGCGCGCGGCCGGGGTGCGCGCGGAGCTGCTGCTGGACGAGGGCGGAGTCGTCACCACCGGAGTCGCACCGGGTGTGGGCGTCCCGGTCGCCACGATCATGGTGGGCGAGAAGGGTTTCGCCACCATCCGGCTCGCGGTGACCGCCATCGGCGGGCACTCCTCCATGCCCGGTCGCCAGACCGCCGTTGGGCGGCTGGCGCGGGCGGTGGCCCGGCTCCAGGATCATCCGTTCCCGCTGCGCCTGACACCGGTGACGCTCGACATGCTCACCCGGCTCCGGAGTGTCATGTCCGAACCGCGCCGCACCCTACTCGGCCTGGTCGGGGTCGCGGGCCCGGCGGTGGCCCGGGTGCTGGCGGCCCGGCCGACCACCGAGGCGCTGGTGCGCACCACCACCGCGCCCACCATGATCCACGGTGGCGTGAAGCCGAATGTGCTGCCGCAGCGCGCCGAGGCCTTCGTGAATTTCCGTATTCTGCCCGGCGATTCGGTCGACGATGTGCTCGCGCACTGCCGCCGCGTGGTCCGCGACGAACAGGTGACCGTCGAACTCGTCGGCACCGCGTCCGAGCCCTCCCCCGATCCGGCCGCCGGACCGCTCTTCGACCTGATCGCCGATCTCACCCGCGAGGTGGTCCCGGATACCGCCGTCACCGTCGGCATGGTCCCCGGCGCGACCGACTCCCGCTACTACGACGATCTCGCCGCCACCCGCTGCAACTTCGCCCCCATCGTGCTGACCGCACACGATCTGGAGCGCATCCACGGCACCGACGAACGCCTCTCCCGCGCCAACTACGCCCGCCTGATCACCTTCAATCGGCGACTCATCGACCGCCTCGCCCAACCTCGGGTGCGAGAATGACCCGGCGGATATTCGACCAGAGGGAGCGATGATGACCCGAAACGAGACCGGCGAGTTCCAGGGCAGTGCGGGGCGGGTGTTCTGGCAGGCCTGGCTGCCCGAGGGCGAACCGCGGGCCGTGGCGGTGATCGTGCACGGGTACGCGGAGCATTCCGGGCGGTACGCGCATGTGGCCGAGCGTTTGAACGACGCCGGAGTCGCGGCCTACGCGCTCGACCACACCGGGCACGGGCGTTCCGAGGGCGGGAAGGCGAATGTCGTCTCGCTCGACGGTGCCGCTGACAATGTGCGGTCGCTGCTGGATATCGCCGCGCGGGAGCATCCCGGACTGCCGCGGTTCGTGATCGGGCACAGTATGGGCGGGCTCACCGTCGCCTATCTCGCGACGCGCGCGCCCCTCGATGTCGCCGGGGTGGTGCTGTCGGGTCCGGCGATCGTGGTCGACGCGGGCAATGCGGTGCAGCGACTGTTCGCGCCGATCGTCTCCAAACTCGCGCCGACACTGCCCGTGGTGAAGCTGGATTCGAAATTGGTGAGCCGCGATCCCGAGGTGGTGCGCGCCTACGACACCGATCCGCTGGTGTATCACGGTGGGGTGCCCGCCCGCACCGCCGCCGAAATGCTCAGGGCCGGAACGTATGTGCTCTCGCATCTGAATCAGCTGACCGCTCCGCTGCTGGTGCAGCACGGCGCGGCCGATGGGCTGGCCTCGCCGGAGGGCGCGGATCTGCTGGAGCGGGACGCGGCCTCCAAGGACAAGACCGTCATCCGCTATGACGGTCTGTTCCACGAGATCTACAACGAGCCCGAGCAGGACAAGGTCATCACCGATCTGGTGAACTGGCTCGACGCGCATATCGCCTCGGCCTGATTCAGCCGGCGCCGGAGCCCTTCGAATGGGCTCCGGCGCAAGGTGTCTCGGCTATTTGTAGGCGCTGTCACCGTCTCGCACCCGGTCCGCGATCGCGGACGGCGATGCGGGTTCCTCTCGTTGTAGCGCTCAGAGACACAGGCGTGCAACGACTGCGCGGTGATCGGATCGCGGAATTGTGAGTGAACGGATCTCGGTGGCGTGCCCGCCCGCGACCAGTACCCGATCCAGGCCGAGTAGTGGACCCCAGGCCCGATCGTTCGGCCAGGTGGGAAGCGCGCCCACGCCGAGGAGTTCGGCGGCGTCGGCGTACCTGTCGTTCAACAGGTTCCGGTACGCGGAGTGGTCGAAGGTGGAGTTGAAATCGCCGCCGACAATGACCTTTCCGGGCTGCCGGTCGAGCAGGTCGCCGATGGTGCGTAGTTCATCGGTCCAGGCGCCGAAGTCGAGATTCGGTGGGATGGGATGGAATTGGAAGACCTCGACCCGGCCCAGGTCCGGGTGAATCATGGTGGCGCGCACATTGTTCAGCAGGAAACCGGTGAGCTTGGCACCCGACTCCAGGGGATAGCGGCTGAGAATGCCCGAGCCCTGACCGCCCTGCGCGGGCTCGAGGTACCGGTACGGCAGGACCTCCGCGATGCCCGCGTTGTCCAGCCGGGTGACGATCTCGGGTGTCAGCTCCTCGAGGGTCAGCGCCTCGACGCGATTCTCCCGCACGGCCCGCACCACCGCGTCCGCGTCCGCCAGACCGAACAGCAGATTCGACTGCATGACGGCCACATCCACACCCGGCGGGGCGCTACCGTCCGGCCACAGCATCGGCAGCTGCGACCACAGCGCGGCGGCGGTCACGAGTGTGGCGGCGATCGCACTGCGCCACGCCCGGGCGAGCAACAGGATCAGCAGTCCGAGAACCGCACCGATCATCAGATACGACGCGAACGACGCCGCGAGCACCAGTGCCTTCGACGACCCCGAGCTGTAGTGCAGACCGACACCGGTCAGACCGGCGGCGAGCGCGATCCAGCCCAGCACCACCCCGATCCATCCGAACCACCCCCGGCGACGTGCGGGCCGACCGCCCCAGCGCAGTCCGAATCGGCCGCGGGGCCGTTCTCCCGACCCCTCCGCGTCGAATTGCCCCGGGCGCGGCTGCGTCCCACCCGGTATCACCACGGTGACGTCGGCCACGCGCTGCTGTTCGACCACTACTCCCCCATCCCGGCGTTGTCCCGCCACCCTCACCAGTCACGACCACCGCGGTGTACTCGCGGGCCAGGGCCGACAATTCCGCTGAAACCCCCACGACCGCGCGGCCGCCGACCACCCTACTGCACTGCGGGAACGCGCTGACCTGCGTGCGACCCGCGCGTAAATGACCGGCGCGGTGGGGCATCGACGTGGCACAGTCGGTGGACGTGAGCGATTACCGGGTTCTGAACCGCGACAATTGGGATGAACGCGCGCCGCTTCATGCCGCCTCCTCCGACTATGCCCTCGACAAATTCCGCACCGACACCAGCTTTCTGAGCGAGGTGGTGCGATTCGATCTGCCACTGCTCGGCGATATTCGCGGACTGCGCGGGGTGCATCTGCAATGCCATATCGGCACCGACACACTGTCTTTGACCCGGCTCGGGGCGAATATGACCGGGCTCGACTTCTCCTCCGCATCGCTGGCGCAGGCGCGGAAGCTGGCCGAAGACGCAAGTGCGGCTATCGAATACGTGGAATCCGATGTCTACGAGGCCGTGCATGTCCTCGGCGCGGGGCAATTCGATCTGGTGTACACCGGGGTGGGCGCGCTGTGCTGGCTGCCCGATATCCGGCGCTGGGCCGAGACCGTGGCCACACTGCTGCGCCCGGGCGGGCGGCTGTTCATTCGTGAAGGGCATCCGGTGCTGTCCGCGATCGACGAGACCCAGCTGGATCGGCTCGTCATCGGCTACCCGTACTTCGAGACCGCCGAACCGATGGTGTTCGACGACGGGAGCACCTATATCGAGACCGACGGGGTGATCACGAAAACCGTTACCCACGAATGGAATCACGGTCTGGGTGAGATCGTCGGCGCGGTGCTGGCCTCGGGACTGTCCCTCACCGGATTGGTCGAACACGCCACCGTGCCGTGGAATGCCCTGCCCGGACGGATGGTTCCCGACGAGGGCGGGGAATGGCGGCTGGCCGAACACTCCGAACGGCTGCCGCTGAGCTTCACCCTGCAAGCCCGGAAGGACTGAGGCGCGCACGACGCACGCGCTCGCATTCCGCGGGTCGCCGATGTCGCCCCGGACGTCCGCCGATCCCGCCGAGACGAATCCCGCCGATGCGGTGCGGGAACCACTCGCCCGCGCGCCGCGTCCAAAACGGTGAGGGAAGGGAGGTTCGATGAATTCGAATCGATCACGCGCACAGGCGGAGCGGGCTCAGCAGGGCGCGGAGCGTGAGCAGCGAAGGATCTCGCAGGGCGGTGTCGATCCCGATTACATCGAACGGCTCGAACACTTTCCGGGGATGTCACACGCGGAGATCTACGCGCACGCCCAGACCATGGATCCCGGGGCCATGCGGGCGCAGGCCGCCGTCTGGGTGGATATCGCGGACAGTCTCTCCGGCGCGATCACGGGGCTGCACAGCACCGTCCAGTCCGCCCTCGCCGCGGGGATGCGCGGGCATATCGCCGATGCCGGAGCCCAGGCGGCGCGGGACTTCGTCCAATGGGCCACCGATATCACCGAAATCGCGCACAGCACCGGGCATCGCATACTCGCCGCGTCCTACGGGGCCGAGGCGGTCCGGCGTACGGTGCCACCGCCCGCCGCCGGTGTCACCGGCCCCTCCTCGGCCACTGTCGCCGCAATCGTCGGCGATCCGCCCGGCGACGCACACAGCCGCGAGGCGGCCCGCGAAGAGCTCCGACAGGTCGCCATCGCCGCCATGGAGGCCAACTACATTCCGACGTATCCGCCCGCCGGATCGGGAGTTCCGGCCTTCGGCTCATTCGCCGTGGCCGATGGTGCGGCACCGGGTGACGATGCGCCGGAGGGCATCTCGTCGAGCGGCACGAATTCGCTTCGGGGCCTGCCGCACCGCGCGGACCCGGCGGATTCGATGCACCCCACCGTGGACAGCGGCGCACGACGATCGGGCAACCCGAATCAGACAGCCGCACACAGCAATAACGGGCAGCCCAGTACGGCCGACGGGGCGACGGTATCCAGCGGCGCGCGGTCCGAGGAAGACACCTCGCCCTCATCCGCCGCGCAGAACCCGGGCACGAACGCCGACCGTTCCACGGCGCTCACCTCGCCCGCGAGTACCTCGGACAGCGGAAACCCGCTGTCCGCAACGGCTTCCACCGACCCGCAACGCGCGACACCCCGAGCCCCGAGCGGTTTCCCCGTCGGGTCCCCCACTCCGCATACTCCGAGCGGCCTCCCCATCCCCGGCGGATCACTCATTCCTCGTTTTCGGAACGATCTTCCCGCGCAACCCGATCCGGGCCGCAGCTACCCGGCTCCGCCCCCCTCCGGAAAGCCCGCCACCCCCACACCTCCCACCACCGCGCTCCGGTCTGCCGCCCCGTCGATGGGCCTGCTCCCCGGCATGCATCCCGTATCGGGCGGCCCCGCCTCGGATTCCGACAGCTCCCATCGCACGCCGGATTGGCTGGTCCGCGATCGTCAGCAAGAACTCCTCGGCACCCCGCCCCCGGCGGTCCCCGCGGTCCTCGGAGCCGAAATCCCTTCGGCCAGAACAGACCTCACCTCAGACCCCGAAGCCCTCCCCTGATCGCCGAGCTGGGCGGCATGAAGCCGCAGAGTCATCCCGGCGCGATCCAGGCCGGGATGACGAGCGGTGACATCGCGCATCGAAGCTCAGTGGGTCCGAAGCCGATCAGTCGTGGGTGGTGATCGAATAGACCTTGCGCAGTGTCTCGTGCACGGTCCAGGTGGTGCGATCACCTTCACGGAGCACACATGCGTCGCCCGGACCCACTTCCAAAGTCGCGCCGCCCTCGATCGCCACCGTGGCCCGCCCCGACAGCACCACGAACAGCTCATCGGCCTCGGTATCGGTCACCACGCCGGGCGTGATCTGCCAGATCCCGTGCGTCCGCGCGCCGTCGGCGGACTCCCACAGCACCAGTCCCGACACCTCGGGCGTGCCCGAGATGATCTGCGCGGGATCGAGCGGATCCGGCGTCAGCTCGGCGTCGGGGACATTCCGGACGAACGACGGAATCAGCTGCTCAGCGACACTCATGAGTATCGAGCCTAATGCCGTGTCCGGCCGCGACGGCCCGACGGAACGTATGGGCTGCCCGGGCGAACGATACGTTCCGTAGCCCCTATTCGCCGCCGAAGACTCGCTCCACGACCGTCTTGGCTCGCCGGGTCACCCGCATGTAGTGGTCGAGGAATTCACTGCCGTCGTCATTGGGCCAACCGGCGACCCGGGCGACCGCGGACAACAGGGTGCCGGGGCCGGGCAGCTGGTCGGCGGGTTTACCGCGGACCAGGACCAGGGCATTGCGGGCCTTGGTGGCGGTGAGCCAGGCATCGCGCAGGAGGGCGACATCGGCGGGGTCCACCAGATCCGCGGCCTCGATGGCGTCGAGGCATTGCAGGGTCGAGGTGTTGTGCAGCGCCGGGACGGCGTGCGCGTGCTGGAGCTGCAACAGCTGAACCGTCCACTCGACATCGGCGAGACCGCCGCGGCCGAGTTTGGTGTGGGTGGCCGGATTCGCGCCGCGCGGCAGGCGTTCGGCGTCCACGCGCGCCTTGATGCGCCGGACTTCGCGAACACCCTCGGCGGACATACCGCCCGCGGGATAGCGGACCGGGTCGACCGTATGCAGGAAGCGGACACCCAGTTCGGGGTCACCGGCCACCTGCCGGGCGCGCAGCAGCGCCTGCACCTCCCAGGGCTGTGCCCACTGTTTGTAGTAGGCGGCGTAGGCGGCGAGGGTGCGGACCAGTGCGCCATTGCGCCCCTCGGGGCGCAGGCCCGCGTCGACCTGAAGCGGCGGGTCGGTGCTGGGCGCGCCGAGCAGGCGCTGGACCTGTTCGGCCACACCGATCGCCCATTTCACCGCGACCGTCTCATCCACGCCGGGGCGCGGATCGCAGACGAAGAGCACATCGGCATCGGAGCCGTAGCCGAGCTCCATACCGCCGAGGCGGCCCATGCCGATGACGGCGAAGTCGGCGGGTTGCGTTCCGCTGGAACGGATTACGGACTGGAGGGCGGCCTCCAGGGTCGCGATCCACACCGAGGAGAGCGCCTCGCAGACCTGCGGTACCTCGAGCATGCCCAGCACATCGGCCGAGGCGATGCGCGCGAGTTCATGCCTGCGCAGCGAGCGGGCGGTGGCGACGGCGCGCTTGGGGTCCTCGTAACGCCTTGCGCCGGAGAGGATTCCGCGCGCGACATCACCGATGGCGGGAGCCAGCAGCAGTGGTCCGTTCGGTCCGTCGGCGTACATGCGGATGGTCTCGGGCGCGTTGATCAGCAGATCCGGCAGGTACGCCGACGAGCCGAGCACGATCATCAAACGCTGGGCGATGGCACCCTCGTCGCGGAGTTCGCGCAGGAACCAGATCTCATTGTCCAGGCCCTCGGAGACCCGGCGGTAGGCGAGCAGTCCGGCATCGGGATTCGGTGTCTCCCCGAGCCATTCGAGCAGGGTGGGCAGCAGCAGCGCCTGAATACGGCCCTTGCGGCCGACCTCGCCGGTGAGCGCCTTCAGATGACCGAGCGCGTTCTCCGGTGCGGCATAACCCAGCGCCGCCAACTGCCGGACGGCCGCCTCCGGACTCAGCCGCAGCGAGTCCGCGTCAAGGCGCGCAACCGATTCCAGCAGCGGACGGTAGAAGAGCTTGGCGTGCAAGCGCCGCACCCGCACCGCATTGCGTCGGATCTCGCTGGTGAGCACACCGACCGCGTCCTGGCGGCCGTCGGGGCGCATGTGCGCGGCGCGCGCCAGCCAGCGCATGCCCTCCTCATCCTCGGGCGCGGGCAGGGTGTGCGTGCGCTTGAGCCGCTGCAACTGCAGGCGATGCTCGAGCAGGCGCAGAAACTCGTAGGAGGCGGTCAGATTCGCGGCATCATCGCGGCCGACATATCCGCGCGCGGCGAGTGCGCCCAGCGATTCGACGGTGCCCTGCGTATGCAGCGCCTCATCGGCCTTACCGTGCACCAATTGCAGCAGCTGTACGGCGAATTCGACATCGCGCAGACTGCCATGCCCGAGCTTGAGTTCGCGCTCGCGCATATCGGCGGGCACCAGATCCTCGACGCGGCGGCGCATGGCCTGCACATCGGTGACGAAGTCCGGGCGCTCCGAGGCCGCCCACACCATCGGCATGAGCGCTTCCCGATACTGCTGGCCGAGATCGAGATCGCCGGTGGCGGGGCGCATTTTGAGCAGTGCCTGGAACTCCCAGGTGCGCGCCCAGCGCTTGTAGTACGCGATATGCGATTCCAGGGTGCGCACCAGCGCACCCGCCTTGCCCTCGGGGCGCAGTGCGGCGTCGACCTCGAAGAACGCGGCCCCGCCGACGCTCATCATCTCGGCGGCGAGCCGGGTGGTGGTGGTATCGGCGGGTTCGGCGACGAAGATGACGTCCACATCGGAGACGTAATTCAACTCGCGCGCACCGCATTTGCCCATGGCGATCACGGCCAGCCGCGCGGGCACCTCACGATCGGGGCAAACCCGCGCGACCGCCACCGACAGCGCCGCGGTCAAGGCGGCATCGGCGAGATCGGTGAGATGCCAGCCGACCTGCTGGTACGGCAGTACCGGTTCATTCTCGACGGTGGCGGCGAGATCGGTGGCGGCCAGCAGCATGAGCTCATCGCGATACCGCTTGCGCAGCAGCGCGACCGCCTCCGGCCCTGCGATTCCGGCACGGAACAGCATGGGCCCGGCATTGGGCCCGGTCTCCGGCGTCGCGTGCACGGCATCGAGCAGTGCGGTGAGCACCTCGTCCCGCGAGGGCAATTCGGCGCGCAGCAGCAACCGCCAGGCGGCCGGATCGGCCACCAGATGATCGCCGAACGCACTCGACGATCCGATCAGCGCGAAGAGCCGCCCGCGCAGCGCCACATTGCTCCGCAGCGCCGAATCCAGCGCACCCCAGTCACTTCCGAGCTGCTCCCGCAATCGCATGAGCGTCAGCAGCGCCAGATCGGCATCGGGTGAGCGGGACAGCGCCCACAGCAGTGGAACGCTCTCGACGTTGTCCCACGCCAACTCTCGCAGTGAATCGGCGGCCGACGGCTCGAGTAAACCGAGCCGTCCGACACCGGGGACAGCGGAGCGGGTCGTCGGTGGCCGGACCATGTCGTTCAAATTACATGTCACATTCCGTAAGCGGACGATCGAACCCTCCGATACCAGACATCGTTGCGCGCTTGCCGCCCGACCGCCTCCACACCGAAGCCCCCGTTCCACTCACCCACACAGTTCGCGACCGTCCCGGTTCTGGACTGAGCGCGGCGGAGGAGCGGAAGGAGGGAAGAACCAGGACTCCAGGGCCCCGAACCCCGCCCGCAGCGAAGCGAAGGGCCGAAAATGCAGCCCCGAACCCGCCCGAAGCGAAGGGCCGAATTCGCCCGTAGTGCAACGACCGTCAAGGTTCGCGGCCGTCCCGGTTCTGGACTGAGTGGAGCGGAGGAAGGGAGGGAAGAACCGGGACTCCAGGGCCGCGAACCCCGCCCGCAGCGAAGCGGAGGGCAGAAACTACAGCCCGAGGTATTCCTTCAGCTCGTAGGGGGTCACCTGATTGCGGTAACCCGCCCATTCGCGGCGCTTGTTGCGCAGGAAGAAGTCGAAGACGTGCTCGCCCAGGGTCTCGGCGACCAGTTCGGACTTCTCCATATTCTTGAGCGCCTCGTCGAGGCTGGCGGGCAGTTCGCGGAAGCCCATGGCGCGACGCTCGGCGGCGGTCAGCGACCACACATCGTCCTCGGCCTCGGGCGGCAGGGTGTAGCCCTTCTCGATACCGCGCAGACCGGCCGCGAGGATAACCGCGAAGGCCAGGTACGGGTTGCAGGCCGAATCGGGGCTGCGGACCTCGACGCGCCGCGAGGACGACTTGTTCGGCGTGTACATCGGAACGCGAACCAGTGCCGAACGGTTGGAGCGACCCCAGGACGCGGCGGTCGGCGCCTCACCACCGTGAATGAGTCGCTTGTACGAGTTCACCCACTGATTGGTGACGGCGCTGATCTCGTGCGCGTGCTCGAGAATGCCCGCGATGAACGCGCGCGCGGTCACCGACAGGTTGATCGGGTCGTCGGGATCGTGGAAGGCGTTCTGCTCACCCTCGAACAGCGACATATGCGTATGCATCGCCGAACCCGGGTGATCGGCGAAAGGCTTGGGCATGAACGTCGCCCGCACGCCTTCGTCGATGGCCACTTCCTTGATCAGGTAGCGGAAGGTCATCACATTGTCGGCCATGGAGAGCGCGTCCGCGTAGCGCAGGTCGATCTCCTGCTGGCCGGGTGCGCCCTCGTGATGGCTGAACTCGACCGAGATGCCCATGGACTCCAGCGAGTCGATGGCATGCCGGCGGAAGTTCGGGGCCTCGTCGTGCACGGCCTGGTCGAAGAAGCCGCCCTGATCCACCGGGATCGGGGTCGAGCCGTCATGCGGGCCGGGCTTGAGCAGGAAGAATTCGATCTCCGGGTGCACATAGCAGCTGAAGCCGAGGTCGGCGGCCTTGTTCAGCTGGCGACGCAGCACATGCCGCGGATCCGCCCAGGACGGTGAACCGTCCGGCATGGCGATATCGCAGAACATGCGCGCGGAGTGCTGATGCCCCTTCGAGGTGGACCACGGCAGCACCTGGAAGGTGGACGGGTCCGGCCTGGCCACCATGTCCGCCTCGGAGACCCGGGCAAATCCCTCGATGGCCGAACCGTCGAAGCCGA
This sequence comes from Nocardia sp. NBC_01503, assembly GCF_036327755.1. Lineage (NCBI taxonomy): Bacteria > Bacillati > Actinomycetota > Actinomycetes > Mycobacteriales > Nocardiaceae > Nocardia > Nocardia sp. NBC_01503. Next base: position 4,879,764 of record NZ_CP109596.1, on the reverse strand, counting down.
TGCCCTCCTCGAACGCGCCCTCGAGCTCGGCGGGTGCGATGGCCACGGACTTCAGATAGCCCAGCACATCGGTGAACCAGAGCCGCACGAAACGAATATCGCGCTCTTCGAGCGTGCGGAGGACGAATTCCTTCTGACGGTCCATGACCGCGAGCGTAGGCAGTCGGAGTTAAATCCGTGTTACATGCGACGCCCAACTCGCGTCGCGATCCGAGAGATTCGGTTCCGAACCCTCGAAAAGCGGGTTCGGGGGCGTTCGACACGCCCCCGAATCGCGGGATTCCGGCTCAGCAGGTGAGTCCGGCGGCGGGCTCCTTCAAGTCCACCAGGTACGCGATAACCGGGTCGTCCACGCACTCCACACCCGAGAGCGACACGGTATGGCGGTCACCGTTGAAGGTGATCAGGGTGGCTTTCAACTGATCCGCCAGATCGACACCGGCCTGGTACGGGGTGGCCGGATCGTTGGTGGTGGAGATCACCACGGTCTTGGGCAGATCCGGAATCGAAAGCCGGTGCGGGGTGCTGGTGTTGGGCACCGGCCAGATGGCGCAGAGTTCCAGCGGTGCGGCATCGCTGCCGTGCGCGTCGTCCAGGAACGGTGCGCCCTTGCGGTATTCGGCATCCTGTTTGGCGGCGACGGCGCGATCGGTGATCGGCGGATCGTCCACACAGCGAATGGCATTGAAGGCATCGGCGCTGTTGTCGTAGGTGCCGTCATCGCGGCGGCCGTCGTACATATCGGCCAGGGCCAGCAGGGTGTCGCCCTTTCCGGCGACGAGTTCGCGCAGACCCTTGGTCAGCGCGGGCCAGTACCGGTTCGAGTACAGCGTCTGCTGCACACCGGTGATGGCGTCGCCGTAGTGCAGGCCGCGCGGATCATCGGTGGGAACGGGCTTGTCCCACAACGGATTCATCAGAGCGCGGAAGCGGGCCACGGCCTGCGCCGGATCATTGCCGAGCGGGCAGTCCTGCTTGGTGGCGCAGTCCTGGGCGTATTTGTTGAACACGCTCTGGAAGCTGGTGGCCTGCAGCACCGACTCCTTGACCGGATCCTGCGACGGGTCCAGTGCGCCGTCCAGTACGAGCGCGCGGACCTTGTCCGGGAACTTCTCGGCGTAGGCGTAGCCCAGGCGGGTGCCGTACGAGTAGCCGACATAGCTGAGCTTGGCATCGCCGAGCGCCGCGCGGATCACGTCCATGTCCTGCACGACCTCGCGGGTGCCGACGTGCGCGAGGAAGTCCTTACCGGTGCGCTCGACGCATTTGTCCGCGTACTGCTTGTTCTCGGTCTCCGCGGCGGCGATACCCGAGGGCGAATTGTCCTTGGGCGCCTCGGCGCGCTCGGCATCGTTCTCGGTGGCGGTGAGGCATTTGATGGACGGCTGCGAGGCGCCGATGCCGCGTGGGTCGAAGCCGACGCGGTCGAAGCGCTCGGACAGTTGGGTGTTGTCGGCGATATTCACCATGGATATGCCCGGCACACCCGGTCCGCCCGGATTGAACAGCAGCGACCCGATCTTGGTCCCGGTGGCCTTGATACGCGAGATCGCGATCTTGGCGGTCGCGCCGCCGGGATTGTCGTAGTCGACCGGCACGGTGACGCGGGCGCACTCGGCCCCCGCGGGCATCTCGTCATCGCCGAAGTCGCTACAGCTCCCCCACTTGACCTGCTGGTTGTAGTACTGCCCCATATCCTTCGGCGCGGTGGCCGTCGGGTTACCTTCCACCACCGTGGAGCATCCGGCGGCGGTCATCACCAACGCCGCCGCTATCAGCACGGCTCGGTTGGTTCGCATCAAGACCATTCCCCGATCGTGCCATCCCGCTGTACGCACCCTCGAATTCCCTTCGGTTACCGCGACGCCGCGCTAAGTGGATCGCCTCCGCCGCACGCTTCCGCAACAACGCGGGAGCAACGCAAAGAGTTCGGAGCGGCGAGCGCCCGCGGGTGTGAGCAATTGCATCCGGGCGGGGACCTGCCGCGATGGCACACTGAGAGGCGTCAGCAAAACCCGGGGACCCGCTCATGGGCCTCGAGGATCGACGAAAGGGACGATGATGTCCGTATCCGATGCGGAGACCCCCGCCTACGGTGCAGCACCCGCCAAGACCGCCAAGCGCAAGACCCGTGTACAGCATCTGCAGCAGATGAAGAGTGAGGGTGAGCGCTGGTCCATGCTCACCGCCTATGACTACTCCACCGCCCGGCTCTTCGAAGAGGCCGGTATCCCGGTACTGCTGGTCGGCGATTCCGCCGCCAATGTGGTGTACGGCTACGACACCACGGTCGCCATCTCGGTCGACGAACTGATTCCGCTGGTGCGCGGTGTGGTGCGCGGTGCGCCGCATGCGCTGGTGGTGGCGGATCTGCCGTTCGGCAGCTATGAGTCCTCCCCGGAGCAGGCGCTCGCCACGGCCGTCCGATTCATGAAGGAGGGCGGCGCGCACGCGGTGAAGTTGGAGGGCGGCGAGCGCATGGCCGACACCATTGCCAAGATCACCGCCGCCGGCATCCCGGTGATGGCGCATATCGGCTTCACCCCGCAGAGCGTCAACACCCTCGGCGGTTTCCGCGTCCAGGGTCGCGGTGACGGCGCCGAGCAGCTCATCGCCGATGCCATCGCGGTACAGGAGGCCGGGGCGTTCTCGGTCGTGATGGAGATGGTTCCGGCCGAGCTCGCCGGACAGGTCACCCGCAAGCTGACCATTCCGACGGTCGGCATCGGCGCGGGCGCGGACACCGACGCGCAGGTGCTCGTCTGGCAGGACATGGTCGGCTACACCTCCGGCAAGACCGCCAAGTTCGTCAAGCAGTTCGCCGATGTGGGTGGCCAATTGCGCAGTGCCGCAGCCACTTACGCGGATGAGGTGCGGCGCGGAGTATTCCCCGGCCCGGAGCACAGCTACTGATTCGGCACACCGGTACCGAATAGGAGAACGCCCCCTCGGACAACCGAGGGGGCGTTCTCATAGCCGTACGCTATCGATTACGGGTTCCGCACTGTCTTCACAGACCACGGTCACAGTTTGATGGCAGAGTGGATTGGAACGAGCTGGACCGACCAAAGGGAACTCATGTCGCATCGCCGTTGGATCAGTAGTCGCCGAGTTCGGCTGGTGCCGCTACTCGCGGGGACCGCGGCCGTCCTCGCCTTCACCGCCGCGTGCGGAGATGGCACCACGACGGGATCGTCACAGCCGCAGGGGTCTTCCTCACCGCTGACGACCACTCTCGGCAAGCCGTCGCCCTCCGGCAGCGCCAGCCCGACCACCGGGAACGGAGCGCCGCTCACAATCTCCGATGAGGCCGGAAAACAGTTGTGCGACATGCTGCGTCCGCAGCTCTCGGATTGGCGCGTACAGGGGCCGACGCTCGGCAAGATCTCGTTGAACGCGAGCGTGCACGAGTGGGCGCTGCGCAATGGCGGCATCAATCTTCAGGTGCTGGGCGATAAGGATGTGATCGACCGGGTCACCACCAAGAACTGCTCGGACGTTCGGGATCAGGCGATTTCGGCGCTGGAGATCCCGAATCTCGCGTCGGGTCTGGCGGGCTGATGCGCACGCTCTATCCACCGATCGAGCCGTACGAGCAGGGCATGCTCGACGTCGGCGATGGTCAGCTGATGTATTGGGAGGTCAGCGGCAATCCCGACGGTAAGCCGGTGGTGTTCCTGCACGGCGGGCCCGGCGGTGGCACCGCGCCGTTCCACCGGCAGTTCTTCGATCCGGCGGCGTATCGGATCGTGCTGCTGGATCAGCGCGGCTGCGGGCAGTCGACACCGCATATCGCCGACGGCGCGAGCCTGGAGACCAACACCACCTGGCATCTGGTCGCCGATATCGAGGCGCTGCGAACGCATTTGGGTATCGAGCGCTGGCAGGTGTTCGGCGGATCCTGGGGGTCGACGCTGGCGCTGGCGTACGCGCAGACCCATCCGGAGCGGGTCACCGAACTGGTGCTGCGCGGGATATTCCTGTTGCGCCGCAAGGAAATCGATTGGTACTACAATGGCGCTGCGGGGTTCGTCTACCCCGATGAGTGGGAGAAGTTCCTGGCACCGGTGCCCGAGAGCGAACGCGGGCAGGACCTGATCGAGGTCTATCACCGGTTGTTGCACTCCCCCGACGCCAAGCTCGCCACCGACGCGGCCGTCGCGTGGTCCACCTGGGAGGGCGCCACGAGTTCCCTACTGCCCCAGCCGGATCGGGTCGCCGAAACCGCCGATCCGCGCTTCGCTCTGGCGTTCGCCGCGATCGAGAACCACTATTTCCACAATCGTGGGTTTCTCGAGGACGGGCAGCTGCTGCGCGATATCGACCGCATCGCACATATTCCCGGAGTTATCGTGCAGGGCAGGCATGACATCGTCTGCCCGGCCGTGAGCGCGTGGGATCTGCATAAGGCGTGGGCGAATTCGGAGCTGCACATGGTTCCCGATGCCGGGCATGCCGCCGCCGAACCCGGTATCACCCACCATCTGATCGAGGCCACGGACAGATACAGGACGTAAATGAACAGCACAGCCGGTCCCGCCCTGGTCGACGCCCTCGCCGCCGATGTGGACCGGCTGCGCGCCGCCGAACCCGATGTGCGCCGGGATCATCCGGATTCGGTGCACAAGATGCGGGTGGCGACCCGGCGACTACGCAGTCTGCTGCGCTCGTATCGGCGGGCCTTCGCGCGTAAACCGGTCGGCGAGCTCAGTGCTGAATTGCGCTGGCTGGCAGGGTTACTCGGAGTGGCACGCGATGCCGAGGTGCGCGGCGAACGGTTCGCCGCACTGCTCGGCGAGACCGGCGCGCCCTTCGACGACAACACCGCGACCGGTGAGAAGACAACGCCTCGAAACGATTTCGGCGCGCGGCTGGTCGCCGAGGAGCGAGAGCGGTACGAGACCGCGCACGCGGAGGCCGTGGCCGCCTTCGATACCCGGCGCTATCGGACCCTGCTCGACCGGCTGCACGGCCTGCTCGCCGATCCGCCGCTGCGCCCTGCGCAGGCGAAGCGGCCCGCCGCTGAGGTCTTCACCGATGTGCTGCGGCACGACCTCCGCGATCTGCGCCGCCTGGTGCGCACCGAACCGCAGGACACCGATGCCGAGCGCATCGAGCATCTGCATGAGATCCGCAAGGCCGCCAAGCGATTGCGGTACTCGGCCGAGGCCGCCACCGCGGTGCTGGACGAACCCGCCGCCCTGCTGGCGCGGCGGGCCAAACAATTGCAGACCGTGCTCGGCGATCATCGCGATGCCATCGAGGCGCTCGAGGTGCTGCGCGAACACGCCTCCGCGGCCGGGGAGACCGGATATCAGCGGCTCTGCGATGCCGAGGAGGCAGCGGCCGCCAAGGCACTCGAGGAGTACCCGGCGGCCATCGAATTCCTGCGGCATCACGCGCTCTGAATTCGGCGCTCCAGCAGCGGCGGCAGGCGGCATGATTCGGTCAATCCAGGCCGGCATGACCACCGAGCTCACGAAGCTCGGATGAAATGATCCACGGCCACATATAGCTGCCATGGTGCGCGCCCGGATTCGGATCCTGCTGATCTTGATGAAGGTGGTGAGCAGATGGACCGAGGAGGATGCCGCAGTATCAGAGCGGGCCGTGATGAGTGGTCAGCGCTCCGGCGGCGGGTCCGGCTGGTAGGCGAAAGTCACCGTGCGGGTGGTGGGGTCGGCGACGGTGAGCCGGACCCGGACCTGTTTGCCCTCGGGTGGTTCGCCGGTGCACTTGGCCAGGACCGGCGGATCGGCGACGAAGATCTCGGCGGGGCGGGTGCCATTGTGTTCGCGCAGGACGACGGCGTCGAAGTCGGCGCCGACGCGTGCGGCCAGCAGCGTCGATTCGGTGAGGTCCACGCAGGCGCGTTCGAGTTTGTTCGCCACCGCGTCACTGCGGCGCATGGATTCGGCGGCCGCGGCCAGGCCCTCGCGAACCCAGTGCGGGACAACGGTTCCGGCGCAGCGGCACAGGCAGATCTCGGTGCTGTAGCGGTCCGAGAGGCGGCGCAGCGGGGCCGTCACATGCGCGTAGGGCGCGCCGATTCCGCTGTGCTGCACGGTGTCCGGGGATTGACCGTCCAGCAGCGTGTAGGAGGCGCCGCGCAGCAGACCGGTGGCCTCGGACATCAGCACCAGGGCGGCGGGGGAATTGGGGTCCAGACCGGCGAGCATGCGGCCGACGGGCTCGCCCTTGGGCCACGGTACGCCGACGGCGGCGGCGGTGCGGCGCATGGACTCCACGGTCGACGCGGCGGGCGGTGGCATGGTGCGCAGCAGGCCCAGATGTTCGGGCCCCTTCGCCTCCAACATGATTCGCGCCGCGCACATACCGGTGAGCAGCGATATCTGCTCATTCCAGTCGTCGGCGGCGGTGCGCGGTTCGATAACCAACTGCCAATGGTCGGGGCTCTCGGGTCCGTCGACCCGGATGACGCTCTGCGAGGGCAGGCGCAGATTGATCGCCCCGCGGTTCAGGCCCGCCTCGATGCGCAGGCGGCCGAACTCCGGCAGGGCGGCGATCGAGGGGTGCAGTCGGCCGGCATCGGCATCGGCCTGCACGGACGCGTAGTCGAGCCGGGCGCGCGAGCGCACCAGGGCGCGGGTCACCGAACAGTCGCGCGGCTCGGCGTTCTCATCGCAGTCGATGGTCCACAGCGCGGCCGGGCGGTCCTGATCGGGCAGCAGCGACGCCCGGCCCTCGGAAAGCACGTTCGGATGCAGGGGCACGGTGCCGTCGGGCAGGTAGAAGGTTTGTCCGCGCTCCAGCGAGACACTGGCGAGCGCCTCGTCGGGTTCGACGAAGGCGGCCACATCGGCTATCGCGTAGTAGAGCCGGAACCCTCCGGCGGGAGTGCGCTCGAGCGCGAGCGCCTGGTCCAGATCCAGGGCGCCGGGCGGATCGATGGTGACGAGTTCGATCTCGGTGCGATCGACCCGGGCACCCGCGAACGCGTCGACCGCGTCGCGGGCCTCCGAGACGGCCTCGGAGGGATATTCCGAGGCCAATCCGAATTCGGTTCGGACGGCCCCGAAATCAACCGGGGCCGACAGAATCCGCTGGTGCAGTTCCACGGGAGCTGCGCTATCCCTACTGCAGGGCCAGCATGGTGCCGTTCAACTGATCGAACGGGCCGTACACGGTGAAGACCACGCGGCCGCCCGGGTACTGCGAAGAAACGGCGGCCGCGGAATCCAGCGACTCACCGAAGGACGCGGCCGACGGATGCGGCAGGCCCGCGATCGCCTGCCCGATGTGGGAATTCGCCACCCAGGCGGTATCCGCCGGAGTGAGATCCACCTGAACTCCACCCGGAAGCGGAGTCACCGCAAACGCGGAGGCCGAGCCGGCGCCCAGCACAACCGAAACGGAAGCGGCAGCCGCGAGGAGGGCACCAGCTGCCAATTTGCGAGCAATTCGCATATAGACGAGACCTGCTTTCCGACGTTCGTTGTTGAGACCCTTTGCCCGTTGCGGGCCGCAACGGAACTTTCCAACGCGCAACACTTTATGACGTCGATCACGTTCGGTGCCAGTTCCGGGCCAATCACCCGTTCGACACGCCGAGCCGCGCCGATACGCACCATGCGACGCGCCGTTATTGTCGTCCAACTCGGCGGTTTTCGCACAGGTGTCGACGAGCGGTGTATCTCACGCCGCTATCAGGTTTGACGACGCCGGACGCGTTTGCCCGGCGATGCGGGGGCGCTATCTGTCGCGCAGTCCGCCCGGCAGGACCGCCGAGAGCAGCTTGAACAGATAGGCGATTGTGAAGAGCACGATTACGGCCAGCGGCTGGATCAGCATCGAGGTGGACATTGCCCTCATCCTTCTTCGGGTTTCTCCGGTGGAGCCTTGTTCTCGGGGGCAGCGTCGACCTCGGGTACGGAGTCTTGTTTTTCGGAGGTGGCGGCCGCATTGCGTACGGTGCCGCTCTCCAGGAAGCGCAGCAGTTCCACCGGGAACGGCAGCACCAGCGTCGAATTCTTCTCGGCCGCAACCTGAACGACGGTTTCCAGTAGGCGCAGTTGGAGTGCGCCGGGCGCCGCGGACATGCGGGTGGCGGCATCGGTGAGCATCTGCGAGGCCTGCAATTCGCCCTCGGCGGAGATAATGCGGGCGCGGCGTTCGCGTTCGGCCTCGGCCTGCCGGGACATGGAGCGTTTCATCGAATCCGGTAGCGCCACATCTTTGATCTCCACGCGATCGATGTGCACGCCCCAGCCCAGCGCCGGATTGTCGATCATGATTTCCAGGCCCTTGTTGAGCTGTTCGCGATTGGAGAGCAGATCATCGAGATCACTCTTGCCGATCACCGAACGCAGTGAGGTCTGCGCGACCTGGGCAATGGCGAACAGATAATCCTGCACCTCGACTATGGCGCGCATGGGGTCGATGACCCGGAAGTAGACGACCGCGTCCACCCGCACGGTGACATTGTCACGAGTAATACCGTCCTGCGCCGGGACCGGCATGGTGACCACCTGGGTGGAGACCTTGCGCATGCGATCCACACCGGGAATCAGCATGCGCAGCCCCGGATCTCGCACCGCGCGCACCCGGCCCAGCCGGAATACCACGCCTTTCTCGTATTGGGCGATGATCCGAACCCCCGAAGCCGCGGTCATCCCCGCCACGACCACCAGCACTGCCATCAGAGCGACGAGCACCAACAGAACGTCCATAGCGTGTCCTGCGAATCTCACACTGTGCCACGGGTATCCGGCCGCGGCCCACCCTCCATCATGACACTGTGCGAACACCCCTGAAAGGGGCGGACGAGTCGGTATATAAGCCGGATCCTGTCCCCGGTGCGAGCACCGGGTGGCGACCATCCATCTGGACACACCGTTGCCGGGTGCCTCGAGCAGTCAACCCGCAGGCTCGGGCGAGCAGCCCTCGAACACCTGCGCAGCCGCACTCTCGCGAATGCGACCTTCGACCTTGCTCCGGGCGGGGTTTACCTAGCCGCGCCGGTTACCCGGCGCGCTGGTGCGCTCTTACCGCACCGTTTCACCCTTACCGGTTTCGGACTCTTTCGAGCCCGCCACCGGCGGTTTCTTTTCTGTGGCACTGTCCCGCGGGTCACCCCGGGTTGCCGTTAGCAACCGCCCTGCTCTGTGGAGTCCGGACTTTCCTCGACGACGGGCAGCGGCACTCGCGTGCCCGTTCCCATCGCCGCGGCCGCCCAACCGACTCGTCCGCGGCCACCAAGGTACCGTAATGGGCCATGGAGCGTGTCGAGGTGGGGTTCCCTTCCGGTGGTGAGCAGTGTGCGGGGTGGCTGTATCTGCCGGATGGGCCGATACGCCCGCGTCCCCTGGTGGTGATGGGGCACGGGCTCGGGGCCGATCGGGAAATGGGATTGGATCGGTACGCGCGGCGCTTCGCCGCGGCGGGAATCGCGGTGCTGGCCTTCGACTATCGGCATTTCGGGGCCAGTGGCGGTGAGCCCCGCAATGTCATTCATATCGCGCGGCAGCGCGAGGATTGGCATGCGGCCATCGCCTACGCGCGGACCGTTCGAGGGATCGACGCGACGCGAATCGCGCTGTGGGGCAGTTCGTTCGGTGGGGGGCATGTGCTCTCGGTGGCGCCCGACGATCACTACATCGCCGCGGTGGTGGCGCAGTGCCCGTTCACCAGCGGCTGGTCCTCGGCCATGGCGAAGGGGCCGATCAGTCTGGTCAAGACCGGGACGCTGGCACTGACCGACATGATCGTGGGGCCGGTGATCCGCAGACCCATCTCGGCGCGGCTGGCGGGCAAGAGACACTCCGCCGCGCTGATGAGCGCGGCCGATGTGCCGGACGGATATGGGCGCCTCGCAGAGGAATCCAGTCGGTACCGGCCGAAAGTGCCCGCGCGGATCGGAATGTCGACGCTCTTCGACTCACCGGCACGGCGCGCCAAGGACATCAAAGCGCCGGTGTTCTACGCCATCTGCGATAACGACACCGTCGCACCCGCCGGGCCGACGCTACGCGCGGCGGAGAAGACCAAGCACGCGGTCGTGAAGCAGTACCCGATCGGGCACTTCGACATCTACTTCGACGACTGGTTCGAGAAGGCCGTCTACGACCAGGTGGAGTTCCTCACCGCCACGCTGCGGCCGTAACGGGCTCCGCCCCGGGCGTTCTCACAGGTATGAGGTGTCGTTGGCCAGGCGGACCGATGAGCCGCCGTCGGGGTAGAACTCGGCGATGGACAGCGATGCCAGATCCAGGTGCAGGCGGTACAGCAGCGAGGGGCCCACGCCGAGTGCCAGTTGGAGCAGCATCTTTATCGGCGTGACATGGCTCACCACAAGCACATTCGCGCCGGGGTGCAGGGCGACCAGGTCGCGGCGGACGCCCTCGATACGCTCGCGCACCTGATCGAAGCTCTCACCGTTCGGCGGCGCGATGGACGGGTCGCCCAGCCAGCGGGCATGCAGCTCCGGATCGTGTTCGGCCGCCTCGGTGAAGGTAAGCCCTTCCCACGCACCGAAATCCGTCTCGATCAACCCGTCGAGCACGCGCACCGGCAGCCCGAGCGCCTGACCGGCGGCCTCGGCCGTCTCCCGCGCCCGCCCGAGCGGCGAGCAGACGATAGCGGCGATATTCCCTTTGCCCGCAAGCATTTTCGCCGCATTGGCGGCCTGATTGCGCCCCAGTTCGGTCAGCGGCGGATTCCCCCGCCCCGAATACCTGCGCTCCACCGACAATTCCGTTTGGCCGTGCCGCAGCAGGAGCAGCCGGGTAGGCCGCCCCACCGCCCCGGTCCAGCCGGGCGCGGGGGTCGCGATCGCGGGCGAATCCGCCTGCGAGGGTGCGGCGGGGGTCGCCGACCCGAGTCGCGCCAAGGTAGCCGAGTCCGCCGTCGAGGTCTGTGCCGACACGAATGAGGTCGCCGAGTCCGCCTGGGCCGGAGCAGATTCCGCCACAGCCGACACCGGCTGGTTCAGCGCGTTGCGCACTTCACCGACGATGGCCGCATCATCCATGGCCTCATTGGCCAGCTGATCCGCGTGCGAATTCTCCTTGCGCGGAATCCACCTGAAACTCACCCGATCGAATCCGGCGACGAGCCGTCGAGCCCGATCCGCCAGCGGAATCATGGCCTCGTGCTTGACCTTCCACCGCCCGGACATCTGCTCGACCACGAGCTTGGAGTCCATCCGCACCGAGACCTCACGCGCCCCGAGCTCGGCGGCGGCCTCCAGCCCCGCGATCAGCCCCCGGTACTCGGCCACATTGTTGGTGGCCACCCCGAGGAACTCTTTCCGCTCGGCGAGCACATGCTCACGCCCCGCATCCCACACCACCGCGCCGTACCCGGCAGGCCCCGGATTCCCCCGCGACCCGCCATCGGCCTCGACAACAACCTTGTCCATCACCGCAACTCACCTTCCGTAGGTGCCTGGTGGCAGCCCGGGAAGCCAGGTGCCACCGCCTTACGCCGCTCGATCGGCCGCCGGCGCGTCCGCCACCCGCTCTCGACAGCGACTGCGCCACATCCTGCCAGCCGACCGCTCGCACTCGGCGACGCCACCCGGACGACAACGAGCGGCGGGCGGGACCAACACCCTCCGCTCGTGGTGAACCGCTTGCGCCTGAACGCCCCGGTGTCAGGGGCGCTCGATCGGGGGCGGTGTGCCGGTGAATGACCGGCGGCCTACCCGTCGGTGTGCGTTACGCCGCCAGGTTGGGGCGGCGAGGAATTCTTACAGCCCGGAGTGCTTGGTGCGCACCATGATCGAGTTGCATTCGGGGCAGCGCAGGACCACGTCGGGGGCGGTCTTGGCGATGCGGGCGATCTCGCCGCGGTCGAGTTCGATGCGGCAGGCGCCGCAGCGGCGGGCCTGCAGCAGGGCCGCGCCGACACCGTAGGAGGCGCGTTGCTTGTCGTAGGCGGCGAGCAGGTCGGCGGGGAAGCCGCCGGCCAGTGCCGAACGGTCGGATTCGCAGCGCTGCTGGGCGACATTCAGGTCGGCGACGGCATCGTCGCGGCGGCGTTCGGCGTCGACGAGGTCCTGTTCGGCCTGGTCCAGATTGGCGCCGGCGTGCGCGTGATCGGCGGCGGCGGCCTCGCGGCGCTCCAGCACATCGATCTCGTCGTCCTCGAGGACCTTGCGGCGGCGCTCCAGGCTGGTGAGCTCGTGCTGGAGTTCGGAGAGCTGCTTGGCGCCGACCGAACCGGAGGTCAGCATGCCGCGGTCGCGGTCCTCACGCTTGCGGACGGCGTCGATCTCGCCCTCCAGCTTGCGGATATCGCGGTCCAGGTCGTCGATGAGGATCTCGACCTTCACCGCCGCGTCCTTGCGCGCCGTCCGCTCGGCCTCCAGCCGCTGCACCTCCTGCTCCTCGGGCAACACCTTGCGGCGATGCTCGATCCGGGTCAGTTCGGCGTCGACGGCGGCAAGGTCGAGCAGCTTGGACTGGATCGAAGGTTCGGCATTCAACGCGGAAGGTCTCCTGGACGCTATGGACGGATCAAGACTCCCACCGTACCCGTCCGGCGCACCCCGATTGCCCAACCCCACCGCAACCTGGACATTTGATCGCGCCAGCCGCTCTCGCCGGAAAATAGCCGGACGCGCGACCGGGCGATATGTCAGGCTCGGGGAATGGGCGAACACCGCTATGAGGTCGAGGTCACGTGGTCGGGCGCGACCACCGGGTACCGCGATTACACCCGCAATCACGAACTACTCGCGGCGGGGCGGCCGAATATCCCCGCCACCGCCGACCCCAAATTCCGCGGCGACAAGACCCGGTGGAATCCGGAGCAACTGCTGGTCGCGTCACTGTCGGACTGCCACATGCTCTGGTATCTGCACCTGTGCGCCGAGGCGGGCATCGTGGTCACGAACTACCACGACACCGCCGAGGGGGTCATGGACAATGTGCGATTCCAGCAGGTCACGCTGCGCCCCCAGGTCACCATCCGCGACGCGGAGCAGGCCGAGCAGGCGGCGGCCCTGCACGCCGAAGCTCATAAGCGATGCTTCATCGCCAATTCGGTGAATTTCCCTGTGGCACATGAGCCAACGGTCATCACGGCTGACTGAACACCCCGCCCGGGAACCGACTGCCCGAAACCAACCAACCGCAGTCATCCCCCGCTATCCCGGCATGCTTTTGGCCGGGGTCCACACCGCCTGTGTTCCAGCGAGTTTCGTGGATCCCGGCCAAAAACGCGCCGGGATAACGAAGCTGGCCGACCCGACCACGGGCTGGGCCGATCGGCAATAGGGCTGGGCCGACCCGGCGACCGGTCGCGAGGCCGCGAACCGCGGGTGTCAGCAATCGGCCGCGCCGACCGTCCAGGGGTCGGTGCGGATGGTCGAGACTCGGGTCTCGAGGGTGGGGTGGGCGGCGCGGACGACCGCTTCCGCCTGTGCGCACCAAGGGAATTCGGTGGCCCAGTGGGCGGCGTCGACCAGGGCCGGGCCGCCCGCGCGCAGGTGTTCGTCGGCGGGGTGGTGGCGCAGGTCGGAGGTGACATACGCGTCCACGCCGAGGCGGGCGACGGTGCTCAGGTAGGAGTCGCCCGCGCCACCGCAGACCGCGACCGTGCGGATCAGGCGGTCCGGGTCACCGGCGGCGCGCACACCCCAGGTGGTGGCGGGCAGGCCCTTGGTGACACGAGCGGTGAACTCCCGCAGGGTTTCCGGGACCGCCAGTTCCCCGACGCGCCCGATGCCCAGCGATGACGGGAGCTTGGCGCGTTCGGTGACGTGGTAGGCGGGCTCCTCGTAGGGGTGGGCGGCGCGCAGGGCTTCGAGAATCTCCGCGCGGCGGGACGGCGGCGCGACGACCTCGATGCGGTCCTCGTCGACCCGGTGCAGCTCGCCGACCGTGCCGACTGCGGGTTTCGCGCCTTCGACGGGCCGGAACTGTCCGATCCCCGACGACCGCCAGGCACTGTCACGATAGTTTCCGACCGCGCCCGCCCCCGCTACGAACAACGCCGTCATCATCTGCTCGACATGAGTGCGTGGGACGAGAATCTCCCATTCATCCTGCGCGGCGATGGGTTTCGGATCGATCGGACCGAGGACCGTCAATCCGATGGCGTGCGCGAGCGCGTCCGAGACGCCCGGGTCGGCGGAATCGGCATTGGTGTGCGCGCTGAACAACGCGCACCCGGAGCGAATGAGCCGGTGCAGCAGAGCGCCTTTCGGCGTATCGGCCGCCACCGTGTCGACCCCGCGCAACAGCAGCGGATGGTGCACCACCAAAGCCTGTGCGCGCCAGTCGATCGCCTCGTCGACCACGGCCGCGGTGGCATCCACCGCGAACAGCACGCGTGAGACCTCTTCGGCCGGATCTCCGGCGACCAATCCGACCGAATCCCACGACTCGGCCAGTCTGGGCGGATATGCCGCATCGAGCGCCGCGATCACCTCGGCAAGTCGAACCATCACCGAACCTCCTCCGCCACAGTCACTTTCATTACAGCCCGACCTCGGCTATCGCGGCCACCAGCTGATCCACCGCCGCGGCGGGCCGCACCGCCAACCGCAGGAATCCGGTCTCCAGCCCGGGGAAAGTATCCCCCCGCCGCACCGCGATCCCCTTGTCCGCGAGTTTCTTCCGCAATAATTCCGCATCCGGCACCCGAATAAGCAGGAACGGTCCATGAGCGGGCTCATGCACATCGATCCCGAGCACACGCAAGCGCGGAATCATCGCCTCCCGCTGCGAGGCGATACTTTCCGCCATTCGCTGCGATTCGGCGACCGCCGCGGCCGAACAGGTCGCCGCGATGGCCTCCAATTGCAATGTCCCCAAAGCCCAATGCGCCCGCCCGTGGTGCAACCGCGCCAGCAACTCCGGAGCCCCGAGAAAGTATCCGCACCGCAGCCCGGCCAGCGCCCACGTCTTGGTGAGGCTCCGCAATACCAGCACATCCGGGTACGACTCCGCCGCAAGCGATTCCGTCTCCCCCACCACGGCGTCGGCGAACGCTTCATCCACCACGACAATCCGCCCGGGCCGTCGCAGCGCGAGCAGGCTCTCCGCCGGATGCAATACCGAGGTCGGATTGGTCGGATTCCCCACCACCACCAGATCCGCAGCCTCCGGCACACCATCGCTCGCCGCCGGGCCCCGCACATCCGCACTCAGCGCATCCGCACCCGGGGGTGTTCCGGAGCTATTGTGGCGCTGCGACTTCCATCGCATACCCACGGCTGGGCGGGGTGGACGTCCTCCATCCCCAGGTGCCACATCACCCGGCTCACCCGCACCGTCCGTCGAGCCTGCGCGGTGCATATTCTCCTGCGCCACAACGGATTCCAGCGTATATGGGGCGTCGAGCACGACCCGCGCGACCGGCACCCCCGCTTCCCGCAGCGCCAGCTCCGGTTCGGTGAAGGACGGGTGGATCACCGCCGCGAGCGTCGACCCCAGTCGCGGCAGCATCGCGAACCCCTCCGCGGCTCCCGCCAACAGCAGCACCTCTTCGGCCCGCCGCCCATGCCGAGCGGCCACCGCCTCACGAACGGCCCGCTCCTCCCCCGCGTCCGGGTACCGCCCCAACTCCGCCAACCGTCCGGCCAGCCGCTCGCGCAACCATTCCGGCGGACCGCTCCCCTGCACATTCACCGCGAAGTCCAGCATCCCGGCCCGCGTCTCCACATCCCCGTGGTGCCGCAACTTCGCGTAGTCGACCGGACTGTCGACTACGGGAGCGGGGTTCGAGGTGGTGCGCTTCGACACAGCGAACACCCTACGTGCCCCCGATAAGGTGTCCGGCATGCGAGGACTCACCACCATGGCAGTGACGCTGGGAATCCTGGGCGCGGCCGCCCTACCTGCGACGGCCGCCGCGGATCAGGGCATACAGGCCCCCTGGGCCACCCCCGTTCCGACCAAGCCCGCCGGGGACTTCACGCTCTTGATCGCGTACGCGTTCGGATATCACCGGGAGGGCGACACATTCACCCCCGGGACCATCAATGAACAGCTCGCGGATACGGTGATCGCGACGCTCGGAAATCGCGATATCCCGGTGTACGCGCAAACGGAGATAGCCGAGGTTCTCAAAAGCAAGTACGGCATGAATTCCGTGCATTCCATCGGCGCGGCCAGCATGGCCGAGGTGGAGCGGAACAATCCCCGCACGATCGGCGTCGCCCAAGTGGTCGCGGGTGAGCGGGCCGCGACGAAAGATACCGATACGGTAGGGGTTATCGCGTTCCAGGATCACCTGTGGCGGGCCACCCAAACCACCAAGTCCGTCGGGTTCCAGGCTTATGCGCCCGCGGGCATTCCCATGCCCGATGTGTACGCGGCGGACAATGACCAGGAGACGACCCGGACTCCCGAGGTCTATCGGCCGATGGACACCGCCGCGAGCATCCCCTTCCTGGTGGGCACCGGATCCGCCGCCCGTTAGCGAGAGCTGGCGGACAAGATCGGGACGTCAGGGGCTATCCGGGGTGCCGGATCACACTCGGCCGTCCATTACCCTGGGCAATCATGGGTGAGCTGCACGTGTCGTTCATCTGCACCGGCAATATCTGCCGGTCGCCGATGGCCGAGAAGATGTTCGCGGCGCATCTCGAACGGGCCGGTCTGGCCGATCGGGTGCGGGTGAGCAGCGCCGGGACCGGAAGCTGGCACGTCGGTGACGACGCCGACCGGCGCACGACCGCCGAGTTGCGGAGTCACGGATATCCGATCGGGCATCGGGCGGCGGTGATCGGTGACGACCATCTGGACGCGGATCTGCTGATCGCGCTCGATACCGGGCATGAGCGAGCGCTCGCGCAGCTGGGTGTGCCGTCCGAGCGGCGGCGCCTGCTGCGCAGCTTCGACCCGAATGCCGATGGCTCGGATGTGCCGGATCCCTACTACGGCGACCAATCCGATTTCGCACTCGTGCGCGAGCAGATCGAGGCCGCCGCGCCCGGCCTGCTCGACTGGGTGCGCGAACAGCTCGGTGAAGGCGGTCCCGCATGAGTTCCCTGTTCCGTCGCCTCACCTTTCTGCTGCGCCCGAGTTGGGTGATCCTCGCCGTCGTGGTGGCGGGCTTCGCCTACCTGTGCTTCTCGGTGCTCGCGCCCTGGCAGCTGGGCAAGAACACCTCCACCTCCGAACGCAATCAGCGCATCGCGGATTCGGTGCATGCCGATCCGGTCGATGTGGGCACCATGTTCGGCGGCTCCGGTAAGGACACCGAATGGCGGCGGGTCACCGCCGACGGCACGTATGTCCCCGACTCGACCGTGCTGGTGCGCCTGCGTCATCTCGGTCAGGATCCCGCGTTCTCGGTACTGACCGCCTTCACCCTCGATGACGGCCGCGCGGTCCTGGTCGATCGCGGCCTGATCGCCGCCGTCAACGGCTCCCGCCCACCCGTGGTCCCCAACCCGCCGTCGGGCAAACAGCATCTCGAGGCCCGGGTCCGAGCCTCCGAAGGCGTGGTCGACACCAAACCGCCCATGACGGAGGACGGCTACCGTCAGGTCTATTCCATTGACACCCAACAGGATTCGGCAGTCCTGCAGCTGCCCCTGACCCCCATCCCCACCAATGATCGCGGTGGCTACCTCCAACTCGACGAGAACCAGCCCGGCGCCTTCACCCCCGTCGCCCTCCCCCAACTGGACGCGGGTCCGTACCTGTCCTACGGCCTGCAGTGGCTGGCCTTCGGTGTCATGGCACCCCTGGGTCTGGGCTATTTCGTCTACGCCGAGATCCGCGCCCGCCGCCGCGAACGCGCGGAATCGACTGTCGCACCGACCGAGTCGAGTAAATCCGCCGGCACGAATGAGGCGGAGGCGGCCGACTCGGCACCGGCCGCGCCCGTGCCGCCGACGAACGAGGCCCGTCTGGCGGATCGCTACGGCGGTACGCGCCGGTAATCCAGGCGTGAAATATGAACTCGGCGTGACCATTTCGGACAATCAATTACGTTACCAAAAGTAACGTCTCCTGTATCTCTATCAAACCGGTGCTCCGAAATACCGCGCGGCGCCCGGTTTCCTATCGCTCGATCGGCTTCGTGCCACCGCCCATATGCCCGACCGCGCACACGCGACCATATGGGTGTCGTACACGCAGCTGGAGGACACATGTCTTCACCCATTCTCGAAATCTCCACGGCCACAACCGATCCGGACGAATACCTGCGCGAGCTGATGCGGTGGCACTTCAGTCCGGAGACCGGCAGTCCATACTGGTTGCGCCGCGCGCGAACACTGGAATTCAACCCGCTCACCGATATTCACACATTCGAGGATCTGACCCGATTCCCCAATGTGATCGATGAGTTTCGCGATATCCCGATCAATGACCTGATCCCCCGGGGACTCACCGGCCCGGACCGCGAAATCGCCGGAGTATTCGAAAGCGGCGGCACCACCGGAACCCCGAAACGATTCGTCATGTTCGAACGCTGGATGGAATTCGCGCTCGGCTGGGATGAATTCCACTATGCCGAGCTCGGCGAGCTGAACACCCTCGCCATCGCGCCCAGTGGACCGCATATGTTCGGCGAGTTCGCCACTCGGCGGGCGCGGCGGCAGCACGGGGTGAAGTTCACCGTCGACCTGGACCCGCGCTGGATCAAACAGCTGATCGCGCGCGGCGACACCGAGGAAGCGGACCGCTACGCCGAGCATCTGATCGATCAGGCCGCCGATATCTTGACCACGCAGTCGGTCGGCGTTCTGATCACCACGCCCCCGCTGCTCGAACGCCTGGCCCGGCGCGCCGAACTGGTCGACGCGGTGCGCGCACAGGTGAAGTTCATCTGCTGGAGCGGTGCGCATATGGATGCCGATTCACGAGACATCTTCCGCCGCGAGGTCTTTCCGGGCATTCCGCTCAAGGGCCTGTACGGCAGCACCACGATTCTGGGCATGTCGCGGGAACGCCCGCAGGAGCGCCCCGACGGGCTACCGGTGTTCGATACTCCGAGCCCGTATATCGCCTTCCGCGTCGTGGATCCGGCTACCGGCGCGGACGTGGATTTCGGTGCGCGCGGACAGGTCGTCATGAACCACCTCACGAAATACGCACTGCTACCGAACAATCTGGAGCGGGATATGGCCACCAAGGTCGAGCCGCTGCCCGGCGCACTGGGCTGCGCGGTCGCCGATGTCGGCCCGGTGCGGACCTTCGCCGACCACTCCGTCATCGAGGGCGTGTACTGATGGACGAGCCGGTGTACCTCGACGCACTCGGCGTCTCCGGGGCCTACCGGTCCCGCGAGCGCAAACCACTGACGTCACTGGCCGGGACGCAGATCGGGGAGATAAGCCAGGTACCGCCGCTGTACGTGCGGCGCACGCTCGCCGCCATGCGCGCCGCCTCCGTACCGCCCGTCGCCGATCGGCTTGCCGCACTGGACAAGTCAGCCGAATTGTTCCTGCACGGGACCATCGGCGGACTCGATCCGAGCGCATACGCCCGGCTGGTGTCGACCACGTCGGGTGTACCGCTGGCGGTGGTCCGCCAGTCGGTCGAGTGGGTCGCCGATGTGCTGCGATCGCTGCGCGCCACCATCGAGCTGGCCATGCCCGGGGGAGCCGTGCGGAACTGGCGCGATCCCCGGACACTGACCGGATCGGCGGTCTGGACCCGCAAGGGCGACCTGTTCGCGGTACACGCCGCGGGCAATACCCCGGCGGTGCACGGACTGTGGCCCGAGGCACTGGCCATGGGATACAAGGTCGCCGTTCGGCCGTCGGCGCGGGAACCCTTCACCGCGTTCCGGTTGGTCAGCGCGCTGCGCGAAGCCGGATTCCCACCCGAGACGGTGACCTTGCTGCCGACCGATTACGCGGCCGCCGATGTGATCATCGATGAGGCCGACTTCGCCATCGTGTACGGCGGGCAGGACGTCGTGGACAAGTACGGCGCCAGTTCCCGCGTACTCACCCAGGGCCCCGGCCGCTCCAAAATCCTGATCACGTCCGAGGTCGATTGGCGTGAGCGGATCGATCTGCTCGCCGGATCGGTCAGCCACCTCGGCGGGACGGCGTGCACCTGCGCCACGGCGATACTCGTGGAAGGTGATCCCGAGCCTGTGGCCCGCGCACTCGCGGAGCACTTGCGGTCGATCCCGAGCCTGCCCGCCGATGATCCCGCGGCGATCCTCACGGTGCAGCCCGTAGCGGCCGTCCGAGAGGTCGACCGGTATCTCCACACCGTCGCCGGAAATGCGCGAGCGATCCTCGGCGGTGACACCATTGTGGACGAGCTGCCCTCCGGCGGTGCCGTACTCCGACCGGCGGTTCATCTGGTCGACAGCGCGACCGCACCGCAGCTCAATGTGGAACTGCCCTTCCCCTGCCGCTAACCCCCGCCTGTCCGCCCCGGGCCATCACACCCCGTGTCGATACCGCACACCCCGTACACGGGGTGTGCGGTATTGCGAGGGGGTGTGATGACTCGGACTCTCGGGTGGATAACCTCGGCGGGTGCGTTCCGGGACTGTTGCTGCGGCTGGGTTGGTGATCGGGTTCGTGCTGGATCGCGGGCTGGGGGATCCACGGCGCGGGCATCCGGTGGCGGGGTTCGGGACCGTCGCGATGGACATGGAGAAGGTCACCTATCGGGATGACCGCGCGGCGGGAGTGGTCCATGAGGTGGTGCTCGTCGGCGGGGTTGTGGCGGCGGGAGTTGCGGCGCGCCGGGCGATTCGGGGGCGGAGTGGTGCGGCGGCGCGCGGGTTCGGGGAGATCGCGCTGACCGCCGCCGCGACCTGGACCGTGCTGGGTGGGACGACGCTGGCTCGAACCGGGCGTGCGATGGCGGATCTGCTCGAAGCCGGGGATATCGCGGGGGCACGGGAGTTGTTGCCCTCGCTGTGCGGGCGCGATCCGGCGCTGCTGGACGCGGATGGGCTGGCGCGGGCGGCGCTGGAGTCGATCGCGGAGAACACCTCGGATGCGACTGTCGCGCCGTTGTTTTGGGGTGCGGTGGCCGGAGTGCCCGGGCTGCTCGGCTATCGCGCGGTCAATACCCTCGACGCGATGGTCGGGTATCGGAATGAGCGGTACGGCCGGTTCGGCTGGGCCGCCGCACGGACCGATGATGTGGCGAATCTGGGGGCGGCACGCGTCGCCGGGCTGATCACGACGATGCTCGCACCCGTCGCCGGTGGACGACCCGGTAATGCCTGGCGAGCGTGGCGCCGCGATGCGCGCAAACATCCGAGCCCGAATGCCGGTGTGGCGGAAGCGTCCATGGCCGGGGCGCTCGGCGTACAGCTCGGCGGGCGCACCGAGTACCGGTACGGCATCGAGATGCGCCCGACCCTCGGGGACGGTCCGGCTCCGCGCGTCGCGGATCTGCGGCGGGCCGTTCGACTTTCGGAGGCGGTGCAGGTCGCCAGCGTGCTGGCCGCGACCGCTGTCGCCTTCGCGCGGCGTCGCCCCCACTTCCGAGACTGTCTCGACGCCGGGAGTCCCGAGCACTGATGCGACCGGCCCCGCGCAGCCCGGGCACTGGCTCGATCTGCCCCGCGGATCCCGAGTGAGGACGCGGCCCCGACCGCCGGCGATCCGGTCGCCGACGCCGGCGAGCCCGCGTATGGCGGGTCCGGCCCGCCTGGCACACCCGCGAGATGTCACAGTGTGGAAGTCTGTTTCGTCTACGTGGTGAGGGTCGTCCAGGTGGGCGCGTGGTGAGGAATGGTGAGCAATGAGCGATGAACGGCACGGGGTACCGGATCAGGCGGAGCTGGCGCGGCAGTTCGAGGAGCATCGGGGATATCTGCGCCGCGTCGCCTACAGCACGCTGGGCAGTTTGAGTGATGCCGATGATGTGGTGCAGGACGCCTGGCTGCGACTGCAGCGGTATTACGAGACCAGTCCGGACGGTGCGGAGATCGAGAATCTGCGCGCGTGGCTGACCACCGTCACCGGTCGGCTCGCACTGGATCACCTCGGATCGGCGCGGGCGCGCCGTGAGCAGTATGTCGGCGAATGGCTCCCGGAGCCGGAGATCACCACCTGGGATGATCCCGCCGACCGCCTCTCCCAGGATGAGCGGGTGACGACCGCGCTGCTGGTGGTGCTGGAGTCCCTCTCCCCCGCCGAGCGCACCGCCTTCGTCCTGCAGGATGTGTTCGGTATGACCGGTCCCGAGGTCGCCGATGTGGTCGGCCGCACCCCGGCCGCGGTGCGGCAGTTGGCCTCTCGCGCCCGTAAGCATGTGGAGTCCGGCACCCCGCGCTTCCCGGCCAGCCCGGACGAGCACGAGAAGGTGGTGTCGGCGTTCGCGCTGGCCTGGCGCTCCGGCGATCTGAGTGCCCTACTCGGCGTACTGGATTCGAATGTCACCTTCACCGCCGACGGCGGCGGCAAGGTCAATGCGTTCCGGCATCCGCTGCACGGCGCGGGCAAGGTCGCCGAGACGCTGCTCGGTTTCCTGCGCTTCGCGGGCGAGGTCGGTGGCGCGTGGGGCCGTTCGGTCATTGTCAACGGCCGCCCCGGCTTGGTGGTCTTCGACGGTAAGAGCACCGGCGTCTTCTCGTTCACCATCGACGAGGGCCGCATTACGAATATCGATGTCGTCCGCAATCCGGATAAGCTGCACAACCTCCCCGAGGACGGCGACCCGGATTGGCTGCTCGGCGAGCAGGCCGCCGAATAGTCGGAACGAACGGGCCCGCAACCGGATTGGGTGGCGGGCCCGCTCGTCAGTTCCCCACCGGATGCAGTCCGTGGGCGGCGGCGACCTCCGGGGAGTAGAGCTTGCCCGCATCGGCGGTGAGGCCCTGGGCCAGGCCGTGGTCGGCGTCGCAGGCGGCTCGCCAGCCGCGATCCGCGATGGCGCGGACATACGGGAGGGTGGCATTGGTGAGCGCCACCGTCGAGGTGTGCGGTACCGCGCCGGGCATATTCGCCACACAGTAGAAGAGTGAATTCGCCACCGGGAACGTGGGTTTCGCATGTGTCGTGGGGTGTGAACTCTGGAAGCAGCCACCCTGGTCGATGGCGATATCCACCAGCACCGAACCCGGCCGCATTTGGGCGACCAGACTGTCCGGCACCAGTTTCGGCGCACGCGCGCCGGGCACCAGCACCGAACCGATCACCAGATCGGCTGCGGGAACCGCCTTTTCGACCTCTGCGGCATTGGATCCGATGGTGGTGATGCGGCCGCCGAAGCGGGCATCGAGTTCACGTAGGCGCGCGATATTGGTGTCCAGCACTGTAACTCGCGCACCCATGCCCACGGCTACACTCGCGGCATTGGCACCGGCGACGCCGCCGCCGAGCACCACGACATCGGCGGGCCGTACCCCGGGCACACCGCCGAGCAGGACTCCTTCCCCGCCCTGCGGTGACATCAATTGGTATGCGCCGACCTGGGTGCCGAGTTTGCCCGCGACCTCGCTCATGGGTGCGAGCAGTGGCAGCGATCCGTCCGGGGCGCGCACCGTCTCGTAGGCGATGGCGGTGATACCGGAGTTCAGAATCGCTTCGGTGCAGTCGCGCGAGGCCGCCAGGTGCAGGAAGGTGAAGAGCACCTGCCCGGCGCGCATACGCGAATACTCCTGGGCGATGGGTTCTTTCACCTTCAGTATCAGGTCGGCGGTGCTCCAGATCTCGTCCGCGGTGGGCAGGGTACGCGCCCCGGCGCCGAGGTAGTCGGCGTCGGAGAAGCCCGATCCGGCCCCCGCTCCGGCTTCGATCAGCACCTCGCGTCCGCTGCGCACCAGCTCGGCGGCACCGGCCGGGGTGAGCGCCACCCGGAACTCCTGCTCCTTGACTTCCCTCGGAACCCCAATTTGCATACCGTCATCGTGTCCCACCGGTCGCGTCCCGGCCACAAACACGCCGGGATGGCGAGGGCTGGTGCGGCAACGGCGCTAGCGGGCGGCGAGGGTGAGCGTTTCGCCCGGGGTCGGGATGCGGAGTTGGGCGGCGCGGCCCGCGTATTCGAAATTGCGGGCGAGGTAGTCGAGGGATTCGGAGAAGTGACCCCAGCCTTCGCCGTGCACCGGGACGATGACGGCATCGCCGAGGGCGGCGGCGGCACGGACGGCGCTGCGGCCGTTGAGGGTTACATCGCTGTCGCCGAAGCGGTCCACATTGGCAGCGCCCACGAAGAGGATGGCCACATCGATGCGGCCGATGCGATCGGCGATCCGCTGCACCAGGTCGACGGAGGCGTTGTCGCCGGAGACGTAGACCGTGGGCAGCCCCGCGCCCTGCAGGATGAATCCGGTGACCACGCCGGAGAGCGCTTCGGCGCCCTCGGGACCGTGCAGCGCCGGAACACCGGTGACGGTGACGTCGCCGATCCGTACGGATTCCCAATTGGCCAGGCCCGTAACGCCTTCCATTCGCGCGGCGGCATCGGGGGTCGACAGCACCCGCTCCACCGTCGACAGGAATTCGCGCCCGGAGTTGTCCAGATTGTCGGCGTGCTGATCATGCGAGAGCAGTACCGCGTCGACCGCTCCGACCTGATCGACTCCGATGGCCGGTCCGGTCAGCTTGTGCAGGGTGATCGGCCCGGGGTAGTCGCCGGGCGCGTCGAACGTGGGATCGGTCAGCCAGGTCAGGTTGCCGTAGCGGAAGCGCACGGTGGGTCCGCCGATGTGCAGGATGTCGATGGTGGCGGTGGTGTTTTCGATCGTGTTCGTCATGGGTTAGAGCTTGGCCGAGAGAAAGTCGGCGCAACAGTGGCCCGAAGGCCGCGTATCGATAAGATCGGGCCATGCGTTCCATTGCCGTGCTGGCGTTCGATCAGATCAGCCCGTTCCACCTGTCGGTGCCGAGCCTGGTGTTCGGGCGGGTCGGCGCGGGCGGCAATGCGCCGTACCGGGTGGACGTGTGCGCCGAGGAGCCCGGAATCCTGTGCACCCCGGCGGGATTCGACATCATCGTGCAGCATGGCCTGGATACCCTCGAGCGCGCCGAGACGGTGATCGTCCCGAGCTGGCAGCGCCATCGGCCCTTGACCGAGCCGACCCGCGCGGCGCTGCGTCGCGCGCACGCCAATGGTTCCCGCATTGTCGGACTCTGTCTGGGCTCCTGGGCCGTGGCCGCCAGCGGATTGGCCGATGGCCGCGAGATCACCACGCACTGGTCGGCCGCGGCCGAATTGGCCCGCGCCTATCCGGCCGTGCGGGTGCGCGCGGACACCCTGTGGTCCGATCACGGCGATCTGATCACCTCGGCGGGCGTGGCCGCCGCCCTGGACTGCTGCCTGCACCTGGTGCGCAGCGATCTCGGCAGCAGGCACGCCACCGAACTGGCCCGCGCCCTGGTGCTGGCCCCGCATCGCAGTGGTTCTCAGGCGCAGTACATTCCGATCGCCGTGCCCGAGGCGATCGACGACGATCCCATCGAACACGCCATGGTCTGGGCGCGAACACATCTCGACGAAGGCATCGATCTGGATAGCTGGGCGCGCACCGCCCTCATGTCGCGCCGCACCTTCACCCGGCGCTTCCGCGACCGCACCGGCTCCAGCCCACAGCAGTGGTTGCTACAACAACGCCTGAACCACGCTCGCCTGTTGCTGGAGTCCACCGACGAGACCATGGAACGCATTGCCGCGGAGTCGGGCCTGGGCACCGCGGTGAATCTGCGTCACCACTTCCATCGCCAGCTCGGCACCTCCCCCGCGACCCACCGATCGCTGTTCCGGAGGGCGGCCGTAAATTCTCGATCATGAGGATTCAGCTGGGCGACATCGCACCGCAGATCGACGAGAGCGCGTGGATCGCGCCCAATGCCACCGTGATCGGCCGGGTGCGGCTGGAAGCCGATGTGAGCGTGTGGTACTCGGCGGTCCTGCGCGGGGATATGGCGGAGATCACCGTCGGGAAGGGCACGAATATCCAGGACGGCTGCGTACTGCACGCCGATCCCGGCTTCCCGTGCACGGTGGGCGCGGGAGTCTCGGTGGGGCACAACGCGATTCTGCACGGCTGCACAATCGGTGACGATGTGCTGGTGGGAATGGGTGCGACGGTGCTCAATGGCGCGGTGATCGGTGCGGGAAGTCTGATCGCGGCGAACGCGCTGATTCCGGAGGGCGCGCAGATTCCGCCGGGTTCACTGGTGGCGGGTGTGCCCGGCAAGGTGCGGCGTGAGCTGGGCGAGGCCGAGCTGGATCGGATTCGGCTCAATGCCGCGGTCTACCTGCACAACACGAGCCTGCACCGTGATGGTCAAGAGGCGTGACAACGGGTGTCGTGTGAGAACTCCCACACTGAACAAGCGACCATATGGGACCGCTGTTAGCATTCGGCGAAGCGTTCCCGGCGGCCCGGGCTGTGCCGCCGCTTGCCGGGTGCGCGCTGTGGGCTAGCAGGAGGTTTCATACGGTGTCGTACGAGCAGAACGGTATGCACCGACGGCGGATCAGCGTCGCCGATATCGCGGACCAGCCGGGGGGTATCGAGGCGCTGCAGCGCCGAGTTCACGAATTACGTTCCAATGGAATCGATTTCGCCGCGAACGCGATAGAACGCGAGATGGCGGCGCTCAACGTCCAATAACTGGACAGTAGGTTCACGGCGGGGCCGGTACATGCGCGCCGCGATGCGATAATGCGGGTTGACCTTTTCCGCCATGGCCGTCGTCACCGCAGCGTCGCGGATGCCAACCGACTCGACTGGAGACTCGATGCCGTCCGTGCCCGCCATCCTGCAGCGCATCCTGGAGAAGCCGCGCGCAGAGGGCGAACAGCTGCTGGAGAGCGCGCTCTCGGCCTTCCTGGACTTCGGAATCAAGCGAACCAGTATGGGAGAGATAGCGCGTCGTGCGGGCATCAGTCCGGCGACGCTGTACCGCCGCTTCGAATCCAAGAACGATCTGGTCGAGGCGGTGAGCGTACGCGAGGCGCAGCAGTTCATCGCCGAGATCGACGCCCGGGTGCAGCGGGTCTCACACAATGGTCGGGCCGGCGAGGAGCAGCTGGTCGAGATCTTCGTCGCCTTCATCACCAATCTGGCCAATAACAAACTGCTGCAACGACTCCTGCGCACCGAACCGGATGTGATCCTGCCCCGGCTCACCACCGATGCCGGACCGGTGCTCGCGGTGGGCCGCACCTATCTGGCCGAAAAGCTGCGTGCGCTACAGGAATCGGGCAGCGTTCCGGATTTCGACGCCGATCTGGTCGCGGAAGTCCTTGCCCGCCTGGGGCAATCGCTGGCACTCACCCCGGAGGGCCTGATCCCACTGGGTGATGAACAGGCCGCCCGCGAGTTCGCCCGGCGCACCATTCTGCCGATGATCGGTGTGCCGCGCGGCTGAGCCGGGCCGATGGCGTGTCACCGGTCGCGTGAAATCAGCCGGTGCGCACCGACTCCCGTTCGACCCGGGATCGCCCGGCGAAGCGGCGCATGATGGGGACGTCCACCAGGTGGTAGAGCAGTGCGCCGACGGCGAGCGCGACCACCAGGCTCAGCAGCGAGAATCCCGCCCAGCCGAGCATGCCGAATTGCCTGCCGCCGATGAGATATCGGGTGATCACCACCATCACCGGCAGCTGGACCAGGTAGAATGCGAAGGTGATATTGCCCAGCCACACCAGGCGCGGATGCGAGGTGATTCCCTTGATGCCGTGCATATCCCGGGCGCCGAGGGTGGCGACCACCGCCGTCATGGGTGCGAGCATGAGCGCCGACATCTTGTAGTTGACCGGCACCAGCCAGGTCGCGGCATAGGAGAGCGCGAGCAGCAGCAGCGGAATCGCCAATCGCGTATTGTGCCACCGGCCTTCGAGCACCATGCGCGCGGCCAATACGCCGAGGTAGAACTCCGGCAGTCGTGAGGCCGGGAAGGTGTAGCTCAGCCAATACGACGGGGAGACCGGGATATTCGGCTGCGCGAACCACGCGGGCGAGGAGTGCAGTTCGTAGTACGGCGAGGCGTCACCCGGAACCAGCCGGGGCACAAAAATATTCGCGATGCCCTTGGGGCCGGGCACCCACAGATAGTAGGCGGTGTGCAAGGCCAGCACGAAGAGCACGATCAGGGCCATGGCCAGCAGTAGGCGCTCGGTCGGAATCCGCCGAATGAGCGGTAGCGCCAGGGGAAAACTCAGATAGAACAGCACTTCGGCGGCGAGTGACCACGATGGCACATTGAGCCCGCCGACCATGGTCCACTTCGGCACCCAGGTATGGATGAGCAGCGCATCGGGGGCCCACACCACCGGGCGGTGCAGCGGAACCCCCGCTGCCACAATGAATGCCGCCGCACCCAGCAGATGCGTCGGATAGATCTTCAGCACGCGACGCCGGTAGAACCCGCGCACCGAATTCCCGGGCCGGAACGACCAGTAGATGATGAATCCGGAGAGCACGAAGAAGAACGTCACACCCCCCGCGCCCAACTGCATGGGAATCCACTGGTGGATGGTCCGGAACAGCTCCGATTTCTGGAACGGATACACCGGCAGGAACACCAGCGCGTGCACCACGAATACCGCGCACGCCGCCCACCAGCGCGCCCCGGTCAGCGACGGCAGCGCGGGCCGCTCCCGATTCGCCCGCGCCGCAACACTTTCCGATGCGGCGGGCGCATCCGTCAACGCGGTCGCAGCCCCCGTCATCCCGGCATGAGCACCCGTCAGCGCGGTTGTCGCCCCCGCCACCCCGGCATGCTTTTGGCCGGGATCCCCCTCGGTCAGCTCGATTCCCGTGGTCGTCATCGCCCGTACCTCTCGTAGACGGCGTTCGCGACGACGGCGTCACCGTGTGCCGAGGGGTGGAACGGCAGCCCGCCGATATCGGTGCGATAGTCCAGGACCCCGTTCAACCACGGGTCCGCGGAGCACAATCCGTGGCCGAGAGTCGGTGTGCGAGTGTCGAGGAAGTCGATTCCGAGCAGCCCCGCCGCCTCCCGCTGGGCCCGGTCGATGCGATCGAGGTATTCGATCGCCGCCCGTCCGCGCGGCTGAATGAACGGCGCCACCCCGAACAGGCTGATACACACGCTGTCCTGCCCGGAGGGGAACAGCTCCGGATAGCCGACCAGAACAATGCGGGCATTGGGTGCGTAGTACTTGATGTAGGTGACCACATTGCTGATCCGCTGCGCGAACGCCGCACCCGAGACGCCCCGGTAGTCCGTCATCCGTCCCTGTTCGGCGGCCTCCGGCCCGCACCCGTCGATCAGATCGAAGATGCACCTCTGCAGCGACCACCACATGATCATGTCGGTCGCACCCCACCGGTCGTTGAGTCCGATCTGCAGGGTCACCAGTTTGGTGTTCGGCCCGAAAGCCCCTGCCTTATCGGCTTTCCGGGCCTCCATGGCGAGGGTGTATCCGGGCGGGGTGTCGATGGAGGCGCCCGGACAGGAGGCGTCCAAATAGTCGTCGGTCCGCATCAGCTGGACCAACTGCGCGGGCCAGGAGGTTTCGCTGTGCACACATTTGACCTCCTCGGAGAGGAAGTCCCACTTGTTGGCGGTGAACGAATCACCAAGCACCACAAGCTCTTTGCCCGCGGGCGCGGGATCGCCACCGGCAGCCCCGGATCCGCTCACCGCGGCGGCCACCACCATGGCGACCGCGCACGCCCAAATCCCATTCCTGCCGAACACGTTTCGCTGCTCCTCAGTATCCGGCACGCGGTTCGAAGCCCGGAACGTCCAGAGTCGGCGGCGCGGGCTTCTGGACGGTCTGGGCGGGTTCCTGCCGCACCGGCTTGGGCACGGTGGCTTGCGGCGCGGGTGGTTGCGCGGGTGCGACCGGTTGCGCGGCAGGCGCTTGGGTCGGCGCGGGGGCTTCGGTCATCACGGGTGGCGGTGCGGGCGCAGCACTGGTCACCGGCGCCGCGCTGGTCACCGGGGCGACCACCGCGGTGGTCGTGGTCGGGCTCGACGAGCCGCCGGACTCGGTGCCGCTGCCGCATGCCGCCGCCCCGCCGATCAGTACTACCGCGCCGACCCCGGCCGCGATGAGGCGAACAGTGGATCGGATTGGGGCAAAGGTTGTCATGGAGACCCTCGAATCATGAACTGAAGTGTTCGCTATTCACTTCAGCGGAAGTGTACAAACCTCCAGCCCCTCGCCACCCCGATTCGCGCAATCCCCCCGCCCCCACTTCCATGGGCACCCCCGAACCCTCCGACCAGCGGAAAACGAAAAACCGGTAGCGGATCCCTACTTCCACTACCGGCCTTCCTTCGTGCGGCCACGACCGCGGCGATTCAGATATTGCCTACCGTCGCCGCGGCGCTGCCTGCTGCTCCCGAGGCGATGGCACTACCCGTGCACAGCCACCTCCAAGCCCCCTGCCGAACCCCGTTGCGCTAGGTCGAGAAGGGTGAGCCCGCGCCCTCGGCGCGCGTACTGCCCCGGCGACCGGTCGCGGCGAGCGGTAGGGCGATGTCCTCGAGGGAACGGCCCTCGGCGTCGACGGCCAGGGCGCGGGCGATCAGGCCGCCGGTGATCATGACGGCAGCGCCGAGCAGATAGCCGAGACAGAGGCGGCCGGGGTGCGAGCCGTCACCGATGAGCGCGCCGTAGATGACCGGGCCGAGTGCGCCGAAACACTGTGCGATGGCGAAGAATACGGCGATCGCCTTGGCGCGGACCTCCAGCGGGAAGATCTCGCTCACGGTCAGGTACGCGGCGCTCGCGCCCGCCGAGGCGAAGAAGAATATGACGCACCAGCAGATGGTCTGGGTGACCGCATTGAGGACATCGGCGTAGAACAGGCCCGCCGAAATCGCCAGCAGCACACCGGAGAGCAGATAGGTGCCCGAGATCATGGTGCGGCGGCCGAGGGTGTCGAAGAGATGACCGATGGTGAGCGGGCCGACGAGATTTCCTATCGCGAAGGCGATCAGATAGATCGGCGCGGATTCCGACGGGACGCCGTAGAACTTGCCCAGGACCAGCGTGTAGGTGAAGAAAATGGAGTTGTAGAGGAAGGACTGGCTGATCATCAGCGATGCGCCCAGAATCGAGCGCTGCGGATATTCGCGGAAGAGCACCCGGGTCAAGGCGACGAAACCGATCTCGGTAGCGGGCTTGACCTCCATGGCCTTCGATTCGTCCACCGGCGGAAGGGTTTTCCCGGTGGCCTCGACCTCGCGTTCGATCTCCTCGATGGACTCTTCCGCGGCCTGTGCGTGCCCGTGCATGATCTGCCAGCGCGGGCTCTCCGGCAGATGCCGCCGGACCAGCAGAACCACCAGTCCGAGCACCGGGCCGATCAGGAAGCCGAGCCGCCAGCCCGCCGACAGGCTCATATGATTCAGCAGAATATAGGTGCCTATGGTGCCGATAATCGCTCCGGCCCAATAGGTTCCATTCACGGCGATATCCACGCGCCCGCGATAGCGCGCCGGAATCAACTCGTCGATGGCGGAATTGATGGCCGCGTACTCACCGCCGATGCCCATACCGGCGATGAATCGCGTGACATAGAGGAAGGCGATCCAGCCCGCGCCATTGCCGAGGGTGAGCGCGGTGAGCCCGCTGCCGATCAGATAGATCGCCAGCGTCACCATGAAGAGATTGCGCCGCCCCAGCCTGTCCGAGAGATGTCCGAAGAACAGTGCGCCGACGACCTCGCCCGCCAGGTAGACGGTGGCGATCAATCCGACCGCCGCCGAGGACATTCCGAGCGTCTCGGGTTTGGTCAGGGTATCGGCGACCGCGCTGGCGACGGTGATCTCGAGACCGTCCAGCACCCAGGCCACCCCGAGCGCAACCACCAACCGGGTATGAAATCTGGACCAGGGCAACCGGTCGATCCGCGCCGGCACCAAAGTCCGCACCACCCGACCCGTCACCTCAGTCATCCCGACCTCCAGTCCGAACCCCGCAAAGTTCCGACTACCCGGCCCAAGCCAGCGCAAACGCTGTGTTTTCTGCGCCGCCTTCGGCGTCGCGGTTCGCGCTGTGTTTTCTGCGCCGCCTTCGGCGTCGCGGTTCGCGGCCCTGTGAGCTCGGTTCTTCACTCCTCCGGTCAGTCGCTGCGCTCCTTCCCTCCGTCGCTCCAGAACCGAGCCGGGCCGCGAACTTGGGGTACTTGTCCGCTCCGGGGGGGGCTTTCAGTCGCGGGCGCGGACTTCCAGGATTTGCAGGGCGCGGCCGATCGGGCCCTGCTCGTCGTGCAGGACGGTGGAGCACATGCCGACGCCGTCCGGGCCGATGGAAGTGGCGACCGAGAGGCCGATCCAGTCGGAGACCGGGAGGCGGAACAGGTCGACGGTGAGGTCGGTGTTGAGGAAGGTGTACTGCGCCGGATCGAGTTGTGCGCCAATACCATTGGCGACATCGGCGACCGCGAAGACATGGCCGAGCGGGGTCACCGGCTCGCCGTCCACCACCTCGCTGTGCGAGCGCACCCACACATGGCGCGCCCCAGCGGATTCCGGTAGCGCGCGAATATCGACGGTGCGCACATAGCCGACATCCCACCCCTCCGGAACGTCCCAGCCGACCTGCGCGGAGGGCGGAACGGGCGGTAGCGGAGCGTCTGCCGCCAGTGCCACGCCGCTGGTATCGGTGGTGGCGATCCGCCACGCGCTGGCCTTGGCGACCACTCGCCTGGTCCCATCGGGCAGCAATGCGGCGAGCTCGGCCGCGACCAATTCGATCCGCTTCCCGGGGCGCTCCACCCAGGCCCGCACATCGATCTCCGCGACCGGAATCGGCCCGAGGATCTCCATGGTCAGCCGCGTAACCCGCATACCCTCCCGAGGCGCGCACTGCTCCACCGCTCGAGCCAGCAAGGCCGAGGGCGGCGCACCGTGCTGCATGGTGTGCGCCCACACGCTCACCGTGGATTCGGTCGCCAGATACCGCTCGTACCCACCCTCGACAGCCCCGAGCGGCATGAAATACGCGGGCATAGCCACCCGATCGCCAGCAGCGGCGTCATCGGTCCAGGTCGTCTCACTCACACGGCTCACCGCGCCAACGTACCAACTACTTCGCCTAGCTACCGAACCCGCACACGCAGATCCACCCCGGCTGTCCAGGCACCAATCGCATCAGTCGTTCCGACACCAATCCCACCCGTCATCCCGGCATGCTTTTGGCCGGGATCCACCCGGACAGGGCATCCGCCAAATGTGTGGATCCCGGCCAAATACGCGCCGGGACGACGAGGGCTTCGCTCGATCCAGGAATGGACGACGGCCGCGCTCGTTCGGGGGATAGGAGGAGGGCCGGTTCAGTCCTGGGTTGGGCGGGGGGTGTGGTGTTCGGCGGCGGATTCGAGGTAGGCGCCCAGTTCGGATTGCAGGACTCGGTCGAGGGCTTGGGCGAGGGAGTTCTGCACGGCGGTGACGCCGAGTTCGCGGAGGTGGTTGAGCATTTTGGCGGTGGCGGCCACTTCGGTGTCGGTGCCGGGGAGCCAGCCGGGGCCGTGTTCGGCGACTATCTGATCCTTCGCCGCCACGACCATGCGGCGGGCGATGTCCTCCACACGATCGACCACCGCGGCGTACACGTCGATGAGACCGGTGAGGTTGTAGCCGTAGCCGTGCAGGTCGGCGAAGATGCCCAGCAGTTCGGGCTGGGTGAATTCGACGGTCTCCTCGTGTACGCGCGCCAGGCCCAGTTCGGTGAGGCGCTCGAGTTCGTCGCCGGTGACCGGGGAGACCTCGCCACCGCCGAGGAAGGTGTCCAGCAACTCGCGCGGAACTTCCAGGGGCTCTTCGGGTTTGCCCCAGGTGGCGGTGACGGCCTGCTGGAGACCGAGCACCTCGGTGAGGTCCTTACCGGTCTCCCAGCTGGTGATGAAGTCGCCGATATGCGCGGTGGTGAAGCCGCGTTGCAGCAGCGCGTCGATGATTTTGAGCCGCGCCAGATGCGAATCGTCGTAGATGAGCGCGCGCCCGACCCGTCGCGTGGGCGCGGTGAGCAGACCGCGCTCCTGATACGCCCGCACATTGCGGGTGGTGGTTCCGGCGGCGCGGGCGAGATCGTCGATGCGGTACTCCGCCATCCTGGCCTCGCCCTCCCTGTCTCGCGTTCGCCGGTCGACGCTCGGCCCTCGCAGGGAAGGCATCGCCCATGCCACGGTGCGGGTGAGCACCGAGGGCATGGGCTGCGCACGTCGTGTCGACATTAGCCGAGCGAGACGGAGATTCCGTGGTCGGCACTCACCCGGCCCGCCGCGTCCCGGGGTGTGAGGACATAGTCGCGCGCCTGCACCCGGGCGAGTTGGCGCACGAACTGGGTGCCGAAGCCGGGGTACATGGTGGCGTTGAACCCGTCCTCGGTGAGATACCAGCTGCTGCAACCGGAGTTCCAGGTGGTGGAGCGCAACCGCTGCTGAATCC
Organism: Nocardia sp. NBC_01503; assembly: GCF_036327755.1. Classification (NCBI taxonomy): domain Bacteria; kingdom Bacillati; phylum Actinomycetota; class Actinomycetes; order Mycobacteriales; family Nocardiaceae; genus Nocardia; species Nocardia sp. NBC_01503. Next base: position 4,845,530 of record NZ_CP109596.1, on the reverse strand, counting down.
GCGCGTTGTACGAGTCCTGCCGATCGCGCCGCACCTCGAGCATGCGCAGATCGCGATCGAGCAGCAGGCCGATGGCATCGGTCAGATACTCGATCTGCGCCTCCATGTAGACCAGTGCCGAATTGTGCCCCGGCCCGGAGTTGGGTCCGAAGGTGAGGAACAGATTCGGATAGCCCTCGACCGCCACGCTCTTGAAAGCGTATGCGCCCCTGCTCCATTCGTCGGCGAGCACACGTCCGTCGCGCCCGGTGATCGGAATCGGCGCGCCCGCCTTGGAGATATCGAATCCGGTGGCGAACACAATGGCGTCGAATTGATGCTCGATGCCCTCGGCGGTGCGAATGCCCTGCGGGGAGAGCTGCACGATCGGCCAGGTGACCAGCTTGCAGTTGTCGGCCTGCAATGCCGGGTAGTAGTCATTGCTGATCAGCAGCCGCTTGCATCCGGCCCGAAAATCGGGGGTGAGCTGGCGGCGCAGCCACGGGTCACTCACCTGAGATCGCAAGTGCAGCAGTGCGACTCGCTCGACCACCCGGGTCAGCGGGGTATTCCACACCACACCCAGCGCCACCGATTCATGCCCCCAGAACCAGGCGTCCCGCGCCAGCTTCTGGGTGATCGGGGCCTGCCGATACAGCTGACGCGTTCTGGCGGTGGTGCGCCGATTCACCCGCGGCAGCACCCAGCCGGGTGTGCGCTGGAAGACCTTCACCGAGGCCGCGCTCTTCACCAACTCCGGAATGATCTGCACCGCACTGGCTCCGGTGCCGACCACGGCCACCTTCTTACCGGTGAAGTCGTAGTCGTGATCCCAGCGGGCGCTGTGGATCTTGTGCCCCTCATAGGTTTCGATCCCCGGAATCTTCGGCAGGCTCGCATTCGACAGCGGCCCGGAGGCCACCACCACACTGCGCGCCTTGATCTTTCGACGGCCGCGGGTGAAGGACAGCTCCCACAACCCGGTCAGCTCATCGAATTCCAGCCCGGTGACGGTGTGGTCGAAGCGGATGCCGGGCCGAATCCCGAACTCCGCCACCATGGATTCGATATAGCCGAGGATCTCCCCGCTACCGGAGTAGGTGTGCGACCAATCCGGGTTGGGCGCGAAACCGTACGAGTACAGCCGCGACGGAATATCGCAGGCCGCACCGGGATAGGTGTTGTCCCGCCAGGTGCCGCCCACCCTGCTGTCCCGCTCGAAGATGGCGAAGTCGGTAATGCCCTTCTGCCGCAATCGAATAGCCGCGCCGATTCCGGCGAAGCCCGCACCGATGATCGCCACGTCCAGTGGCTTGGCCGCGGCGCTCATGCGACGGGCTCGTAAGTGAGTTCCTTGGACCAGGTGGGCTGGGGTCCGAGGAAGCGATCCGGAATACGCGAGGTCACCTTGACCATGGCGTCGGCGAACAGGTGATACGGGTGGTCGCGGTTGATAACCCAGTTGGCGTGCATCTTCACGATCCGGTACATGGGCACGCGATTGGCGATCGGCGCGCGCTCGCCCACCGAGCGGAAGCGGCGCATGGCGGCGTAGAGCTTCTCCTCGTCCACGCCCATTTCGACGATATTGTCGCGCATCTTGTTCAACAGCGGCACATAGCTGAGCACGCCGACGATGAACGACGGTTTGGCCCAGCCGCCCACCAGGTCGATGGCGAGCTTGCGCGCGGTGGAGTGTCCGAGCAGCTCCATCACCGCGTAATCGGTTGCCAGATGCCGGGATTCATCGGAGTTGATCCGCTTGAAGACCTCCTGCGCGACCGGATCGCTGATCTCATCGGTGATGAATTTGATCAGCGCGCCGTCCAGGGCGACCTCGAGCATGGGAATCACGGTGCCCAGGAACGAGAGCGACATATCGTCGGCATGCTTGTCCAGGAAGTCGATCACCAGTTTGACATTGATATTCGGCTCCGGAATCTCGTCCCCGTCGAGCATTCCCCACCGGCGCATAAGGGCCAGTTCGGCATTGGCGTGCCGCTGCTCCTCGGCGTGGAAGTACCGGTAGATCTGCTTGAGCGTCTCGGTCGGCGCCTTCTGCGCCATGGCGGCGAACCCGCGCGCCCCGACATTCTCGATCCACATGAGATCGGCCATGAACGGCTTGAGTTTGGCGTGCAGTTCCGGGTCGATGAGCTCGGCTCCCGGTGCGTCCCACTCGATATCGGCCAGCGCCCACTGTTTGGACGCGATCTTGCCGAGCATATTGTCGAAGTCGAAGGACATGTCAGACTCCTGTCTTCAGTGCGGCAGGTGCGGAATCACTCTGCGGGAGAACGCGATTCAGCACGCCGAGGGCATGGGCGTAGAGGGCGGGAAAGCCCCGCTTGAGCAGCCAGACCGCGTGCGCGTCCAGCTGCGGCAGCACATAGAGGCGGCCGTGGTCATGGGCGTCGAGGGTGGTGCGGGCCACGCGTTCGGGCGAGAAGCCGGTCCGGCGCATCAGTTCGTCCGCGAGTCGGGAAGAGGCCGAACCGATTCGGCCGTCCCGCACCACATTGGTCTTGACGAAGGTCGGGCAGAGCACGGTCACCGCGACGCCACTGCCGGAGAGCTCGGCGGCCAGGGTCTCGGACAGGGACATGACCCCGGCCTTGGAGACGTTGTAGACCGCCATGCCTGGTGCGGCGGCGAAACCCGCGGCCGAGGCGACATTGATGATCCCGCCGTGCCCGGCCGCGCGCAGCTGTGGCGCGAAGATCTCGCAGCCGTGCACCACACCCCACAGGTTGATGCCCAGCGCCCACTGCCAATCATCGAATCCGATGTCACCCACGGGTTTTCCGCCGATACCGACACCGGCGTTATTGATCACCAGGGTGGGCGAGCCGCCGAGGACGAGCTCGGCGTGCATGGCCAGACTCTGCACATCCTCGCGCCGGGACACATCGCAGCACACGGCGTGCGCGGTGCGACCGTGGGTGCGCTGGATCAGCTTCACGGTGTCATCGGCGCGATCCTTGTCGATATCGGCGCAGAGCACTTCCCCACCGCGCGCGGCGATTTCGAGTGCGAAGGCCCGTCCGATCCCGCTTCCGGCACCGGTCACCACGGCTTTCGCATTATGTGTGCGACGTGGTCCGAGGACCGGCAGCACACCGTCGAGAATTCCCATCTCAGCTCGCTTTCGCGGGTCGCGCGTCGTCCAACGCGGTGTGAATGAACTGCCGGGTGCGCCGAAGCGCCTGTGCCGCTTCGGGAACCAGCAGCGGCAGGGCCTGGAAGACATGAATCCGGCCGGGCCAGAGTTCGAGTTCGCAGTCGACTCCGGCGGCGGACGCCATCCGATGCAGGTGGCGGGCATCGTCCGCGAGCATCTCCCCCGCACTGGCCTGCACCAGCAACGGCGGCAGCGCCGCTCCGGCGGGGATGGTCAGTCGCAGACGCGGTGAATCCGGCTGCTGCCCTTCGGTATAGAGCTCGATCAGCCGCCGTCCGACCGGAGCGGGAGCCATGGGATCGGCCAGTTCGCGATCCCGCTGTTCGGCCAGGGTGAGGGTGAGATCCATGACCGGCGAGTACATGAAAACCCCGGCGGGCTGCGCGATATCGCCGCGCAGATTCTGCAGCAGCAGATCCAGTGCCAGATGTCCGCCCGCGGAGTCTCCGCCGATGACCAGATCCTGTGCGCGATAACCATTGTCGAGCAGCCACCGGTATCCGGACTCGACATCGTCGGCCGCCGCCGGGAATCGATGTTCGGGTGCGAGCCGGTAGTCGATCAGAAAGACCGGCAGCCCGGTGGATTTGGACAGCCGCGAGGCCAGTCCGCGATGCGTGCGCGCCGAGCACACCACGTATCCGCTGCCGTGAATGTAGTAGATGGCCCTGTCACCCTGGGCGACCCCGGCCGCGCGCACCCATTCGCCGCGCACCGCGCCCGAGCGCACCGGGGTGACCCGGGTGCCCGGCAGTACCGGCCCGAAGGCCGCCATCACCCCGGCGATCAGCCCTCGCCCCGCCGCGATGCCCACCCGATTCGGTGGCAGCACCCCATTGATCCGTCGCAGTCCGACCACCGACGCGGTTGCCGCCAGCCTCGCCTGTCGCGAGGCCGATACGGGTACCACCGCCGATCCGAAGGTCGCCATTGACCCTGTTCTCGTCATGTCATGAGAATCATCCACCAATGCGCCATCTGTCAATGGCACATTCGAAACTGAGTCAGATCCGAGTCGTCACCGTCATCCGGAATTGGACTTGTCGGTGCCGCCACCGATGATCTCGGGGCGGGCCGATCTCGGGCCCGGATACGAAGTTGAGAAGTGGGAGATATTCCAATGTCACTGTCGCGCAATGCCGTTCTCGGCACGCTCGGATCGACCGCGCTCGCGCTGGTCACGCTGGGCGCGGGGGTCGCGCACGCCGAACCCGGTTCGGACGGCCGGTACTACGGCTCGATGGCCGCGGAGGTCATCGACGGCAAGGTGCACAGCATCTGGGCCACCGACTTCCCGGGCTGGGCGGATGCCGACGCCGCGGCGCTGAGCCGCTGCGTGTCGGGTCGCTGCACCATCGTGGCCCGATTCGCGGACGGCTGCGGCTCCATCGCCTTCCGGGACGGCACGGTGAAGGGCGGGGCCGGACGCACCCGCGCGGACGCCGAACGGGCCGCCATCGCGGCCTTCGGACCGAGCGTGCCGACGCTGAGCTCCTCGCCGACGCCCGCGGTCATCGTCTCGACCCAGTGCACCACCAACGGCGGCTGAAGCCCACCACGCCACCCGGCGCGAACTCATACCCCGTCATCCCGGCGCGCTTCTTGGCCGGGATCCACATCCGTTGTGCTCCAACAGGTGTGGATCCCGGCCAAAAGCACGCCGGGATGACGGAGGCATCGCGCCGGGTGACGAAGACCAACGGGCGGGGACTGTGCGCTGTGGCACGGTCCCCGCCCGTTCGGGTCGAAAGGTGTTGTTACGCCTCGACTTCGCTGCGGTCGCCGCTCCACAGGGTATGGAACTTGCCGGGACCGTCGATGCGCTCATAGGTGTGCGCGCCGAAGAAGTCACGCTGCCCCTGGGTCAGCGCCGCCGGGAGGCGCTCGGCGCGCAGCGCGTCGTAGTACGACAGCGAGGATGCGAAGGCGGGCACCGGGATTCCGAGCAGGGTCGCGGTGGCGACCACCCGCCGCCAGCTGTCGATGGCGGTCTCGATGGCCTCGCGGAAGTACGGGGCCAGGATCAGGCTGGGCAGATTCGGGTCGGCGTCGTACGCCTCCTTGATGCGGTTCAGGAACCGCGCCCGGATGATGCAACCGCCGCGCCAGATGGTGGCCAGATCGCCGGGGTGCAGATCCCAATCGTATTCGGCGCTACCGGCTTCGATCTGATCGAAGCCCTGCGCGTACGCGACGATCTTGGAGGCGTACAGCGCCTGCCGGATCGCCTCGGTGAATTCGGCTACGTCCGTGGGCTTCTCGGTGAGCTGACCCGAGGCCAGGCCCTGCGCGGCCTTGCGCTGGGCCCGCGAACCGGAGAGGGCGCGCGCGAAGACGGCCTCGGCGATACCGGTGACCGGCACACCGAGATCGAGCGCGGACTTGACCGTCCAGCGGCCGGTGCCCTTCTGCTCGGCGGCATCGACGATCACGTCCACCAGGGGCTTGCCGGTCTTGGCGTCGACCTGGTTGAGCACTTCGGCGGTGATCTCCACCAGGTAGGACTCCAGCTCACCGGAGTTCCAGTCGGTGAACACATCCGCGATCTGCTTGGCATCGAAGCCCAGAGCGTCACGGAACAGGTTGTACGCCTCGCCGATGAGCTGCATATCGGCGTACTCGATACCGTTGTGCACCATCTTCACGAAGTGGCCGGAGCCGTCGGGTCCGATATGCGTGCAGCAGGGCACGCCGTCGACCTGCGCCGCAATGGATTCCAGCATCGGGCCGAGGGATTCGTAGGATTCCTTCGGGCCGCCGGGCATGATGGCGGGACCGTTGAGCGCGCCCTCCTCACCACCGGAGATACCCGCGCCGACGAAGTTCAGGCCGCGCGCGGCCATGGCGGCCTCGCGGCGAATGGTGTCGGTGTACAGCGCGTTACCGCCGTCGATAATGATGTCGCCCGGCTCCATGGCCGCGGCGAGCTCCTCGATGACGGCGTCGGTGGCGTCGCCCGCCTTGACCATGATCAGGACGCGGCGCGGCTTCTCCAGCGCGGCCACGAACTCCTCGACGGTCTCGGTGCGCACGAAATCGCCGTCGCCGCCGTGTTCGGCGAGCAGCGCATCGGTCTTCGCGATACTGCGGTTGTGCAGCGCGACGGTGTAACCGTTGCGTGCGAAGTTGCGGGCGATATTGCTACCCATGACCGCCAGGCCGGTGACGCCGATCTGGGCGCGCGCTGTAGAGGTCGCCATGAAACAGCCTCTCTCCATTCGACAGATGTAGTTGCGTGGCCGCACGAACGGGGTTCGTCGGCGGCACCCCGGAAACGTGCGGAACGCCTGTCCTTTTCTACCGCACGGCCGAATCGTCACCCAGCGCGGATACGGGCGGGAGCGATGAAGGTCGATCCGATGTGGGCAGCTCGAAGCCGACTTCGGCGCCGCCGCCGGGGTGATTCGCGGCGAAGACGGTGCCGCCGTGCGCGGTGACGATGTCGTGCACGATGGCCAGGCCCAGGCCGGATCCGGGGGTGGCGCGAGTGCGGTCGGCACGATAGAAGCGGTCGAAGACCGCGCGCTGGGCGGCCGGATCGATACCGGGACCGCGATCGCGCACGGTCAGGCGGCAGGCGTGCACGCGCAGGTCGATCTCGGTGTCGAGCGGGCTGTACTTGGCGGCATTGTCGAGCAGATTGTCGATGCAGCGGGCCAGCGCCTGCGGGCGCGCGGTGCGGGTCGCTGGGTTCTCCAGGTGCACGGTGATGGTGCGGCCGGTGCGGCGGCGAGAGCGTTCGGCACGCTCCTGTGCGAGGTCGGCGAGATCGACCTCGGCCGGCGATTCGGCGGTGTGCTGATCTGTGGCGAGTTCCACGAGTTCGGCGATGAGGGCATCGAGGGCCTTGGCTTCCTGAACCAAGGTCGCGAGCACCTGGGTTTCATCCTCGGGACCGAGTTTGCCGCGCGCGCGTTGCAGGAGTTCGGCACTGCCGCGCACGGAGGTGAGCGGGGTGCGCAGTTCATGACTGGCATCCTCGACCAGGCGCTGCTGCTGCGCCCGGGAGAAGCGCAGCGCGGCGAGCATGGAGTTGAAGTCGCGGGTGAGTTCGCCGACCTCATCGTTACCGGCCTCGGGGAGCACGGTGGACAGGTCGCGGGTGGTCGTAATCCGTTGTGTCGCGTGGGCCAGCCTGCGCATGGGACGCAGGATGCGGCCGATCGCGAGCCAGCTGATCAGGGCCGCGGCCGCCACCGCGACCAGGGTGAGTGCGGCTGTGCGCCACAGGAATTCATTGTCTATGCGGTCGACCTCGGCGTAGTTCTGGCCGATCATGACGGCACCGCCGCCGGGGCGCGCCGTGGTGAGCACCCCGTAGGCGGTCTCACCGATATCGACATTCGTCTCGGTGCTGCCCTGCCCCGTGCGAGCGACCTCGCGATCGGAGTCGTTCACCGGCAAGGGATTTCGCCCCGGCGTCAGCGGTCGCACGGTGCCGTCGGCGTCGAGTAGCTGCTCGGTCGTATCCGGCCGCACCGGCAGTGCGGCCCCGGTGTCCAGCAGCGCCAGCACGGTATCGGCGCGATCGGCGAGACCGCGATCGACCTGCGCCGCCACCAGCGGAGACACATTGCGATAGGCGGTGATGATAATGATCGCGATGGCCGCCACGGTCACCGCGACGGCGACGAGGGTGAGTCGAGCGCGCAGTTTCATGCCGTTTTGATGGTGTAGCCGACATTGCGGACGGTGTGGATCAGCCTCGGCGCGCCGCCCTCTTCGGTTTTGCGGCGCAGGTAGCCGATATAGACGTCGAGCGAACGTGATTCGGTATCGAAGTCGAAACCCCAGATGTGCTCATAGATCTGGCCGCGTGAGAGCACCACTCGCTGATTGCGCAGGAGTAGTTCCAGCACATCGAATTCGGTGCGGGTGAGGTCGAGAAGCCTTGCGCCACGGTGTACTTCGCGGGTCGCCGGATCCAGGGTCAGATCGGCGGCGGTCAGTACGGCGGGCTCATCGGGCGCGCTGCGCCGCAGCAGCGCGCGCAGCCGGGCCAGCAGCTCCTCGGTATCGAATGGCTTGGCCAGATAGTCGTCGGCTCCGGCGTCCAGGCCCGCGACCCGATCGCCGACCTGATGCCGGGCGGTGAGCACCAGAATCGGCAGCCGGTCGCCCTTGCGGCGCAGTGCCCGGCACAGCGAGAGTCCGTCCAGTCGCGGCATGACCACATCCACCACCGCCATATCCGGGCGATCGGCGACGAGGGTGTCCAGGGCTGCCTGCCCATCCTCGGCGAGCAGCACCCGGTAGCCCTCGAAGCGCAAAAGCTGCTCCAGGGTGCTGCGCACATTCGGATCGTCCTCGACGACGAGCACTGTCGCTGAAGTCATCGGATCAGTCTGCTGGGTGGTGGATGCGGTCATCGATTCCGGCCTGTCAGTTCGTGACCGGGGCCACGGCAATGGGCGGGATGGCCGCGACGCAGTCGGTGGCCGCGGCGATACCGGTCCGGACGAAATGGTCGATGATGCCGATCACACAGCCGCTGGGCTCGAGGTCCGGGACATGGCCGGTGTTCGGCACCGAGAGGAAGGTCGCGTGCGCGAACTTCGCGGCTACCCGCTTGCCGTTGGCATCCGGGGTGATGGCATCCAGGTCACCGGAGAGCACCAGCACCGGAACATCCGGCATGGGGGTGTGCACCTGATCCGGGCGCTGGTGATCCTTGTCGGCAGACCAGTTGATGCAGGCGTCACCGCCATCGCGCTGACCCCCGGCGAAGCCCTGCGCGCTGAAGGCACCGAAGCCGTCCGCCTGGGCGAGCGCATCGCGATACTGCTGTTCACGCTGCGGGAGATCCGCCTCGGGCGACCAGATCGGCGCATAGTCGTTGCAGACCACGGTGATATAGAGGCCGATGTTCTCGTACGCCGGTTCGTCGGTGGTGAGGCGGGTGAATTCGATCAGCCGGGTGTCATCGCCGCGGACGGCCGCGTGCAGGGCCGCCGGGAGCATGCCGAGCGGGGTCATGGCCCGCGGGTCCGCGCCGACATTGCTGGTCGCCGCCTCGAAAACCAAACTGGCGAGCTTGGATTCGGTGAGCAGGAGCTGGCCCTTGCCCTGAACGGTCAGCGGCTTGTCCCGCAGCCGGGTGGCGACGGCACTCAGATCATTGACGGCGGTATTGCCGTCACAAACTTGGCTGCGTTCGCAAATACGTTGCAGGGCAAGGGAAACCGCCTGCGCGTTGGGCCGCTGTAGCTGATCGGTGTCGTGCGGGTACGCGCCCGTCAGCACCATCGACTGCACTCGCTCGGGATGCCGCTGCGCGTAGATCGGCATCAGGTAGGTCCCGTAGGAGATGCCGTACGGGATCACCTTGTCGATGCCCAGATGCGCACGCACGGCGTCGAAGTCGTCGACGGTCGCGGCCGAGGTGTAGCCCTGCGCCTTCGCACCGAGCTGCCGCGCGCATCGTGCGACAGCCTGGCGCTGTTCCTCGCGGGTGCCCAGTTGATACTCGTCCGCGCCGACGCCGCAGTCGATCGGGCTCGAAACCCCGGTTCCCCGAGGATCTATCAGCAGGACGTCGTACCGATCGAGCATGGCGGCGGCCAGTTTCGCCGCCTCGGGGGCATGCCCGATCATCGGCACGCCCGGCCCGCCCGGGTTCGGCAGGATGGTCCCCGCCGCCGCACCCTCGGTGGTGTGCTTGATCCGGGCGTATCCGATATCGACGGTGCCCAACTCCGCCCGGCCCTCGATCAGTGGCCGCTGGATCACACCGCAATCCACGGCATGGCCCTCGACGGACGGGCACCACCGCGGGGTCGCCGCCCGCTCATTCGAGGACCCGCCGCAGCCGGTGACCACTCCGGCCAGCACGGCCGCGGCCAGACCGAACCCCAGTATCGATCGCACTCCGACGCGCATATCGGGCACTCCCTCCGACATTTCCGCCCGGTGTTTCCGGGCAACTGCGGCAATCGTGTCGGCCGATCCGCAAAGCCTTTTCAAACGAACGTCAAAGCCGGGTAAGAATCCGCGACGGCGGCGCGTAGCCTGGGCGTGTGCCTCTCGACCACGGTGATCCCGGTGATGCCCCCTCGACCCCGCAGCCACTGACCGAGGTCGTGAACGCGCAGCGGCCGACTCCGGCGGAGGAGGCCAGAAGTGTTGTGGCGGCGACCAATACCGCGACACTGGCCTCGCTGACCGCCGATGGCGCGCCGTGGGCGTCCTTCGTCACCTACGGGCTGCTCGATGGTCAACCGGTGCTGTGCGTTTCGCGGCTGGCCGAGCACGGGCGCAATCTCGCCGGTGATCCCCGCGCCAGCCTCTCGATCGTCACCCCCGATCTGCCGTCGGATCCGCTGGCCGGAACCCGGGTGACGCTGGCGGGCCGAGTCGAACAACCGCGGGGTGAGGAGGCGGCCGCCGCGCGCGAGGCGCATCTGGCGGCGGTGCCCTCGGCCAAGTACTACATCGATTTCAGCGATTTCACCGTATGGGTGCTGCGCGTGGAGCGGGTGCGCTGGGTCGGCGGCTACGGTCGCATGGACTCCGCCACCGATACCGACTACCTGGCCGCGAGCCCCGATCCGATTGTCTCGGTTGCCGGTCGCGCCATCACGCACCTCAATGACGACCACGCGGACGCGCTGCTGGATATGGCCAAGGCGCGCGGCGGCTATCCCGATGCCACCGCCGCGGTCTGCGAGCGTGCCGACCGCTACGGCCTGGACCTGCGCGTCACCACCCCGCGCGGTATCGCCGTGACTCGCGTCGGTTATCTCGCGCCCATCGACTCGATCGGTGAACTGCGCTCGGCGACAGTCGAATTGACCCGGGTGTCACGGGAAGCCTGAAGCCGCGCCACTCAGTTGATGTCGTTGATGCAGTAGCCCTCGGGGCCGATGGTCGTCTTGAAGACCATCGGCTGCGTGGCACCCGACGAATTCGTCACCGGCACCGACACATCCACATCGGAGATGCCGGACCCCTTCGAGGTGAGCTGACCGAACGCGGTTGTCCCGGTGAGCCTTCCGGGATTGTTCGCCAGCACCGATCCGGCACAGACGAGCGGGTACCTACCCTCGACATCGTCCTTGTCGACCGGATTGCCGGTCCACCGGGACAGGTACCGCTGCACCGTGTATCGCGCATCGGCTTCATTGAAGGTGCTGGTGGCACCGGCCGGAGCCACACGCGGACAGGCGTAGCCGGAGGCGATCTCGCTGCGCTTCACGCTGACCGTCTGCACCGGCCCCTTCCAGATCACCGCGAACTGGCCGTCGATTCCGGGCTGCGCGACCGCCGCGAGAATCCCGTCCTTATCGGCGTACATGCTCCGTACATGCTGCGGCTCGATGGTCCAGCATTTGCGCACCAGCTGTTCGATATCACCGCCGACCAGGTCCCGTACCCAGGGCTGAACCGCCTTGGCGGCATTCGGATTTCCGGGCACCTCCCCCACCGTGACACTCGCCCCGGGCCCACTCGTCCCGGCCGCTCCGCCGGTCGTGGTGACCGCCGCCGATGAACTCGACTGCGGCGCCTCCGATGTCACCGACGCCGACGCGGACGACGAATGCCCCGCATGGTCATCGGTCGCCGGACCGCAGCCGCTCACCAGCGCGCACACGGCCATCGCCACCAACCCGAACGCCCCATACCCCACGCGTGTGATCACCAGCACAATGCTAGCGATGAACCGCCCGCAAGTAGGGTCGACCTCGAAAGATGACACGTCCAGGAGGTTTCATGTCGGTTGGTGACCCGCACATCGTCGTAGTCATGGGCGTCTCCGGATCCGGGAAGTCGACGGTGGCTGCCATGCTCGCCGAGACCCTCGGCTGGGATCTGCTCGAGGGCGACGATCTGCACCCCGCCGCCAATGTCGCCAAGATGGCGGCCGGACACCCCCTCGCCGACGCCGACCGCCAACCCTGGCTGGAGGCCATCGCCGCCTGGATGGCGGATCATCTCGCCACCGGCCGCTCGGGCCTGGTCACCTGCTCGGCTCTCAAGCACTCCTACCGGGACACCTTGCGCCGCGCCGCGATCGGCCACCCGGGCGATATCACCTTCCTGCTGCTGCACGGCACCCGCGAGCAACTGCGAGCCCGCGTCACCGCCCGCAAGGATCACTTCATGCCACCGGGACTGCTGGACTCCCAACTCGATACGCTGGAGCCCCCGACCCCGGACGAACACATCATCACCGTCGAAATCGGCCCTCCCCCAGCCGAAGTCGCCGTCACCGCGCTCGCGGCGGTCCGGAAAAGGACGGGCGGGGCCGGGTGATCGTCGATACAGTGCCCGAATGACGCGTTTGAATCAGATTGTCGCCGTGGAGAAGGGGATCAAGTCCCGCACTTTTTCCGAGCTCACCGAGGCCCATCACCTGCTGGCCAAGAACCCGCTGCTGAGCGGGATTTCGCGGACCTATCGCCCCAAGGACGAAGAGGGTGAGCAGTTGCCGCCCGAATCGACTCGGGTGCAGGTGAAGTCGGAGGAAGTGCTCCGGACCACGGCCGAGATTCTGACCAAACTGTTCGATGTCGTCGCGACCAAGGATTGGGCGAACTGCGCGGCGACCGCCGATGTGGTGGTGGACGGCCGGACGCTGGTGAAGGACGCACCGGTCACCTATCTGCTGTTCCTGGAGAAGCAGCTGGTGGATCTGCACACCTTCGTGCGCAAGCTGCCGGTGCTCGATGCCGCCGAATCGTGGGAGTACGACGCCTCGGCGGACTGCTACGCCACCGAACCGGTACAGACGGTGCGCACCAAGAAGATTCCGCGCAATCACGTGAAAGCCGAAGCGACGGAGAAGCATCCGGCGCAGGTCGAGGTGTATCACGAGGATGTGGTGGTCGGATACTGGCGCACCACCAAGTTCTCCGGCGCGCTGCCCGCCAAGCGGGTCAACGATCTCGCCGATCGCGTCGAAAAGCTGCAGCAGGCAGTGAAGTTCGCGCGCGAGGAGGCCAACAACGCCGAGATCACCCAGCGCAAGCCGGGTGAGGAGATCTTCGGATATCTGTTTGGCTGACCGGCGCGGCACCGGCTAATGTCGTTGTCGCGCATGAGCGCAAGCTGAATCAGAAGTTCAATGTGATCGGCACAGCGGCACAGTGGAGGTTCGAATCCTCCTCCCGCCACTCGCGGCGGGATAGCCCAATCGGCAGAGGCACCGCGCCGTCAAACTCACGTTATCGCTCCAGTTTCAGCATTCGCCGCCCAACACCGAATCGAGAGAACGGACTTTCAACGTAGAGGTTGTGGGTTCAACTCCCACCGGCTCAGCCACCAATGGGCCGTAGCTCAATCGCAGAGCGCTACGTCTTCAATCTGAGTTCGTTCTTAAACGTGTCGGTGTGTTGCAAATGGGTGGACACCGAGGCCCCGGGGCAGGCTAGTCCCCGGGGCTTCCCCATGCCCGGACCGAGCCCGCGGCCGCTCGCCCACCCTCACCGAACTGCGAGTTTGCCCGAAACGACCCAAAACGAGAACACGTTCTAGTACGATGCGATTCGGTGAATACTGCCCTTTTTCATGTCATTAATCGAAAGTCCTTAACATACCGAACGAAGTGACATGACATATTTTCAGAAGTTTTCCAGAAACCCTGGACGAGCGTCCAACTATCGGGTTTACTCATCTGCCAGGCGGCCTGTCACCGGTTAATGGGTGCGGGCCGCTCGTCGATGAGGAATTGGTTCCGGCATCTCCGGTACCGCTGGAAGGAAACATGCTTCAGACTTCACGATTGGCCGCCGGATTCGCGGCCTCCGCTTTGATCGTCGCGGGCGCGGGCGTCGCGCTCGGCACCGGTGTCGCGAGCGCCGACACCTCGACCTGCGCGGTGTCGAGCCATGACACCAAGAAGGACATCAGCACGGTCGGCATTACGCACGTGTACGACAAGACCGCCAGCTCCGGCTCCATCGGTGTCGGCACCACGGTCACGTACACCATTGTCGTGGGCACCACGAGCATTGGTAACCCGTACGTCAACACCATTACCGATTACCCGCCGACCGGTTTCGCGGCGCCCATCAAGACCACCATTACCGCGTACCACGCCATCGGCGGTCAGACCGAAGAAGAAGTGACCCCCGAGCCGAATGGCGGTGGCTGGAAGGTCACCAGCACCGGCTGGTTCGTCAACTCCGGTAACCCGGTCACCATGAAGATCACCTACCGGGTGCCGAGCAGCGTCAAGACCGGTCAGATGGTCACCAGCGGTGGCATCGGCGTGGCCGGCACCGTCGGCGTCGGCGCCAGCTTCCCCAACCTGACCGCGTGCTTCACCGCGCGCAACGCCAACCCGGGCGAGTCGGTCCAGGGCAGCATGAGCGATAACGGCCTCGGCTCCTCCGACGGCCAGCTCAGCTCGACCGGTTCGGTCACCGACATTCTCAGCGGTGTGCTGAAGAACCTGATCGGTAGCTGATCCCCTCCCGTGGCCGGTGCGGTAGCCCCGCCCGGCCACGGTCCGGGTAGCATCCGGAATTCCGGTATCCGCCAATAATTTCCGAGGACCAAGTTCTTTGCTCGTGCGTAAATCCGCGGGGCTCTTCGCAGCCGCCGCCCTCGCCCTGTCGTTGATGTCGGGCCTGCCCGGTTCCGTGGGAACAGCCCATGCCGAAGCCGCGGCCCATCTGGACCACATCGATCGCGAAGGACAACGCCAGCAGGTCTTCTATGTGTACTCCGCGGCAATGGATCGCGTTATCCCGCTGCAGATCCTGACCGCCTTCGATACCAGCGAACCCCGGCCCACCCTGTACCTGCTCAATGGCGCGGGCGGCGGCGAGGACCTCGCCAGCTGGTACAACCAGACCGATATCGTGCAGTTCCTCGGTGCGAAGAATGTGAACGTGGTGACCCCGGCGGTGGGCGCGTTCTCGTACTACACCGATTGGCAGCGCGACGATCCCAAGCTCGGGCGCAATATGTGGGAGACCTTCCTGACGCGTGAGCTGCCGCCGATCATCGACGCGCAACTGCACACCTCGGGCGTGAATGCCATCGCGGGGGTATCGATGTCGGCGACCTCGGTGCTGTACATGGCCGGCACCGCCCCCGACCTCTACCGCGCCGTCGGATCGTTCAGCGGTTGCGCCTCCACCACCGATTCCTTCGGCCGCACCTATATCGACCTGGTGCTGGCGCGCGCGGGCGCGAGCCCGAAGAATATGTGGGGCAGCGACGATGATCCGGACTGGCGCGATCACGACGCGATCCTCAATGCGGAACGCCTGCGCGGCAAGGCAATCTATCTCTCCAGCGCGACCGGGCTGCCGGGTGAGGCCGAGGCGATCCTGCCGCCGTACTCCGTCGGGCAGGTAGCGAGCAAGGCCAATCAGATGGTGCTGGGCGGGCTCATCGAGGCCGCCACCAACTCCTGTACCCATCGCCTCGCCGACCGACTGGCCGAACTCGACATTCCCGCGCAGGTCGAATATCGGGCCGCCGGATCGCATACCTGGCATTACTGGGAGCAGGATCTGCATCGATCCTGGCCGATGTTCGCGGCGGCGCTCGGCGTCTCCTGAGGCCCCACTCCCCTTCGAGGACTGGACAATTCGCCCGTAGGTGTGCACGCCTACGGGCGAAGTCGCGTTCGGGTGCCGCGCCTCGGCGTGTCGCCTTCCGGAGCGGACTGTCGCGAGGCGCCTCGCCGAGAAACCGGCAATCAATCAGCATGCGCCGTCCGAACTGGCCGGTTTCTTGGTATGTTCGCCCCGGCGCGCCCACCACATCTCGGCAATCATTCGGGTAGGTCGGGACCATCGGGGAGGCGGGTGCGCATGCCGAAGTGTTGCCAACCCGTGTATGCGGGGCAGATCTGCCAACAACGTACGGTCCGAGCAAGGAGTGATGCGCCTTGTCCTTTGGAACAACACAGGCTTTGAAGACAGTATGTGCCGCCGCCGCGTCGACCGTGGCTATAGCGGCAGGGTTACTGTCCGCCGGAACCCCGGAGGCGGGCGCCACGCCCGGCTGCCCGGATTTGAATGTGGTGGCCGTGCCCGGCACCTGGGAAACCACCCGTGATGATTCCCATCCGACCGGAATGCTCTCTGTCGTTACCCGCGGGCTACCCGGAAACGTGCGTACCGATTATGTGGGGTACGCGGCCACCGCGCTGCCGTGGGAGGGCGAGGTGTACGGGCGCTCCAAACGAGAGGGCGTCGCCAATGCCCGCGCCCTGATCGCCGATATGGCGGCCCGGTGCAGCGCAACGCGATTCGCGCTGATCGGGTACAGCCAGGGCGCGGATGCCGCCGGTGATCTGGCCGCCGAGATCGGCACCGGACACGGCGTGGTTCCGCCCGAGCGCGTGGTCGGGGTCGGGTTGATCTCTGATCCGCGCCGCTCCCCCACCGATGCGCTGGTCGGGCCACCGGTCCCGGGCACGGGCGCGGGTGGGGCGCGGATCGGCGGCTTCGGCTGGCTGAGCCAGAATGTGCGAACCTTCTGCGCTGCGGGCGACTTGTATTGTTCGGTGCCGGTCGATGATCTCGCCGGACGATTCGCCGGATTCATGACGCAGCTGTCCGCACCCGATCCGCTGCAAATCGGCAATTACGCGCTGACCATGCAGTCGATCCTCGGGGAGGCATTGCTGCCGGGCTGGTCGGCGATTATGTCCGCGCCGCCGGACAATCCGTCCGGTGAGCAGTGGACGCGGCAGGTGCAGCAGTTCCTCACCTCCGGTGTACACCAGTCGTATCCGCGGTATGTGGTGGACGGCAATGGCGCGACCGCGACCGTATGGCTGCACAACTGGCTGATGGATATGGCACAGCCCTGATGTGACCGCACCGTGCGGGGCCCGGCAGCGAATCCGTTGCCGGGCCCCGCTTTTCATGCGGCGCCTAGGTGGTGACGTGGGCGCGCTGACCCAAATGCGCAGGCATGCTGGAGTATCCGCGCAGGGTGAACAGCGGACGCCGGGTCGGCTCATCGGTGAGTGTCAGATTCGGGAAGCGTTCGAAGAGCGCGCGCAGCGCGTAGATGCCCTCCATGCGCGCCAGGCTCGCACCCAGACAGGCGTGGATACCACTCGAAAACGACAAATGGTCTTTGGCATTCGAGCGGGTGACATCGAAGACATTCGGATTCTCGAATACCGCCGGATCCCGATTCGCACCACCCAGTGACATCACCACCAGGCTGCCCTTCTTCAACTTCACACCCGCGATCTCGGTATCGGACAGGGCAAGTCGCGCCGCCGCCTGAATCGGGGCCTCGAAGCGGAGCATCTCCTCCACCGCATTGGGCCACAGCTCCGGCTCCGCGCGTAGGACCGCCAGTTGCTCGGAATTCGAAAGCAGGTGCACCACACCGTTTCCGATGAGATTGACCGCGGTCTCGAAGCCCGCGCCCATGAGCAGCGTCGCCGCCGATTTGAGTTCACCGTCGGTGAGATCACCGGCGGCGACCAGGCTGCTCAGAATGTCCTCGCGCGGCTGCGCCCGCAGCCGGGCGATGTGCTCGTCGAGATAGCCGTCCATGCCGCGCATGGAGACCACGGCATTACGCCACTGCGACCAGGAGATCCCGATATCCAACATCGGGCTCACCACATCACCCCAGGCCAGGAAGGTATCCCTGGACTCATCCGGGAATCCGAGCATCTCGGAGATGATGGCGATCGGCACATGCGCCGCGAAATCGTGGATCAAGTCCGCCGACCCGTCCGAAGGCAGCGCGTCGAGCAACTCGGCGGTCACGGACTCCACCCGATCCCGCAGCCGCCCAACGGCTCTGGGCGTGAACGCCTTCGACACCGATTTGCGTAACCGCGTGTGATCGGGCGGATCGCTGAGCAGCATGGATGGCTTCTCCACCGGATTGGGCGGAATCGGCGCGCTGTCGGCGATCTTGCGCACCACCCCTGTGCGCTCGAACCCGGTGATCCCGTACACGCCCCAATTGCCATCCCGCAGAATCGACCGGCAGATCTCGTAATCCGCTGTCCCCCAGGCGATCGGACTCGATACCAAGCGCCCGCGCGCCCGCAATTTCTCGATCGGCGGGAATGGATCCCGCAGCCCCGCAACACTCCCCATCAACTCCGCGAGCGGATCATCGCGCAGCGTCTGCAACCTGATCCCATACCTCGGCGCACCCTGCTCTACCAGCCACCGCACCCAGTACCGCGCACCGATCATCACACTCTCCTCATCATCGGATGACCTACCAAGGTACGGAAAGCTGTTGCACGGCAGAAGGTCCCAGAAACATGGGGGACCATTCACGACACAACACGCAACCGGCCGGTGAATCAGGCTGGACAGTCGGCCCGATTGCCGCGATGATGCCCCGGTATCGCTGTTCCTCTCGGGGGTTGATTGCATGACACTGTTGGGAAAGTCCGCGCTGGCCATGGTTATTCCGGCCGCGGGCGTGCTCGTCGCCGCGGGAGGCGGCACCGCGCACGCGAGCGGAAATCTGTACGGGGCATTCGCCGCGGGGATCAATACGGTCTCCCACGCGGTCGACTATCCGACCCAGGCCGCCGCGGACGATGCCGCCATCGAGATGTGCGGCGGGAAGACCTGGTGCACAATCAAATTGCGGCTCCAGAACGACTGCGGCTCGGTGGCCGAATGGGGTTCGATCGGCGCATGGGGCAATCAGCCGATCTACTACTACGGCACGGGCGCCACTGCCGCCGACGCCGAACAGATGGCGATCTCGCAGGTGCCGCAGTCGAGCTGGCTGGGTGGCACCCTGATCGGAATCTTCTGGGGCAGCTCGATGCGCACCAGCCCGTTCATCAAGGACACCGCCTGCACCGCGAACGCCCGATGAGGACCCAGCCCATGTCTCGGATCATGAAATACACTGCCGTCACCCTGATTTCGGCCAGCGGAATGCTCGGCATCGGCACCGCGCACGCGGCCGGTGATCTGTACGGCGCGATCGCCGTCGGCGGATTCCGCGTCGGCGAGGCCTTCGACTACCCGACCCAGTACGCCGCGGACCAGGCCGCCCTGGAGACGTGCCGGAACCAGAACGCGACCGGCACCTGCTCGATCGCGACGCGAATTCACAATGAGTGCGGTGTCGTGGTCGAGCGCGACGCCAAAACGCTGTTCGGCTCGTCACCCTGGTACATGTCCGGGAACGGTCCCACCCCCGCCGCCGCGGAGGCCGACGCGCGCAAGAAGTTCGGCGTGGACACCACCCAGCCGATGCCGATGCTCGGCGGAGTGCTGGAGCCCGGCGTCGTGCTGGACACCATCTGCACCTCCAACGCCGGTTGAGCACAGGCTGTTTCATTCGCCGAACTGATGCGCCCGCGTCTGCGGAACCACCGGCGGAGCCACCGGAATCTGGGCGGCGGGACTCTGCGCCCGGGTGACGGGGGCCGAGTACTGCGGTTGTTCGGCGGGCGGCTCTGCGATATCCGGTGCCGGGGTCTCGACCGGTGGCGGCGTGGTGGTCGGCTGCTGGTTGACCGGAATCGGCGCGGTGGTCGGCGTAACCTGCTGTGACACAACGGCGGAGGTGGTCAGGCCGGGTGTCGAGGCAGGCGATTCCGCGCCGCCGCGCAGCGCGAGTGTCCCGCCGACCGCCACGCTCGCACCGGTCACGAGCAGACCTGCCACCACGGCGACCCGGCGGCGACCGGTCGAGTTCCCGCGCCACGGCAGAGGGGCGACCACGGGGGCGGGATCGGACTCGCGCCCCGGCACAGAGACAGCCGGGCGCGCCGGCCCGGACTCCAGCCGCGGCAGCGGCGGTGCGGGCGGCATCGCCGCATCGACCGCCGACACTCCCTCGGGCTCCACCCGTCTCGAAATCTCCACCGGCCGTGGCTTTTCCAGACGCGCCGTGACAGCGGCCGCCGGGAGCGCTCGCGCCGCCGCCTCGGCGAGCGCGGTACACGTCGGGTACCGGTCCCCCGGCGACTTGGCCAGCGCGGTGGCGATCACCGCATCCAATTCGGCGGGCAGCTCGGCCCGCAACTCGCGTGGCGAGGGCGGTGGTGCGGCCAGATGCGCACCGATCACCGCGGCCTGATCCCGGCGCACGAACGGCGGCTGCCCCGTCAACAGTTGAAACAGCGTGCAGCCCAGCGAATAGATATCGGCCCGATGATCGGCGACCGCCTCCCCGAACCGCTCCGGCGCGGCATAGGCGAAGGTGGCGGCGATCCCGGAGAGCGTGACCGTGTCATCCAAGGTGCGCGCGATCCCGAAATCGGTGAGCACCGCCCGCTCCCCCGCCCGCCGATCATTCTCGATCAACAGATTGGCGGGCTTCACATCCCGATGCAGCACACCCCGCCCATGCGCGTAATCCAGTGCGTGCGCAGCATCGGCGACCAACCGCACCGCCCGCACCGGCTCGAGCCCCTGCGGAGACTTCCCCAACAGCCCAGCCGCATCCCCGCCGTCGATATACCGCATAGCCAGCCACAGCGCCGCATCATCAACGGCACTCCGGTCATACACCGCAACGATATTCGGATGCTCCAACCCGGCCGCGAGCGTCGCCTCCCGATCGAAGGCATTGCGCGTCTTGGGATCCGAGGTGAACGTATCGGCGAGCACCTTCAACGCCACCCGCCGCCGCAACCGCGGATGCTTCGCCAGATATACCGCCCCCATCCCGCCCGACCCGAGCAGCCGCTCGATGGCGAACCCCGCGAAATCCTCCCCCGGCCGCAATCCCACGAAACCCTCCCCGGCGCAAACGGATCCAGCACCCGAATCATGCTGTGACCCCGAGAGAATGTAGCGCACCGTGGGTCAGCGCCGATCGGCGATTTCCGCGACCGCCGGCGGCCACCGACCGGTCGCGGACGCACCGAGGCGGATCCTGCGGCCCGGAGTACGGCCGAGCAGTGTCAGTCCGGCGCGGACGCGACCGCCCATTCGCAGATGGCGGCCAGCGGCTGCTGGAGGGATTTGCCGAGTTCGGTCAGCTGATATTCGACATGCTGGGGAGCGGTCTGCTTGTACACATGCCGCTCCACCAGACCGTCGTCGATCATCCCGCGCAGGGTCTCGGTGAGCACCTTCTGCGTGATGTCCGGTAGCCGGCGGCGCAGGTCCGCGGGGCGATGCGGACCATCGAGCAGCGCGTAGATCAGCAGGATCCGCCATTTGGCGGCCAGCCGCTCCAGCGCCTGCCGGGTGGCACACGACTCCGTGAGCACATCCGGAATGACCAGTGCCATAACTCCTCCGTCGAACAGGACCTATCCGGCGACCGGGGCGAGCGCCTCGGCGGCGTCCTGTGCGCCCAGGTGCGGGTAGGTCGGGTACTCGATACCGGAGATGTACTGCACGGTGCGCACCACCTGGCAGGAGTAGCCGAATTCGTTGTCGTACCAGAGATACAGGATCGCGGTGTCGCCGTCGACGATGGTGGCATTGGCGTCGACGATCGAGGCCGCGCGCGAACCGATGAAATCGCTGGAGACCACATCGGTGGCTGCGGTGTAGTCGAGATTGCGGCTCAACGGGCCCGACAGCGACATCTGCCGGAGGTAGTCCAGCACCTCGGCCTTGGTGACCTCACGCTTCAGCTGCAGATTCAGGATCGCGACCGAAACATCCGGCGTGGGAACGCGAATCGAGTTTCCGGTGATCTTGGCCTTGAAGTCCGGCATGGCCTTCGCGACCGCGGAGGCTGCGCCGGTTTCGGTGAGCACCAGGTTGAACGGCGCGGACCGGCCGCGGCGATCAGCCGGATGGTAGTTGTCCAGCAGGTTCTGATCATTGGTGAACGAGTGCACCGTCTCCACGTGACCGCGGGTGATGCCGTACTCGTCATCCATCGCCTTCAACGGCGGCACAATGGCATTGGTCGTGCACGAGGCGCAGGAGACGATCTGCTCGGACAGCTCGAGCGACAGGTGATTCACGCCGTGCACGATATTCGGCACATCACCCTTACCCGGCGCGGTGAGCAGCACCTTCGCGATACCGGGCCGCAGATGCTGCGAAAGCCCTTGGCGGTCACGCCATTTGCCGGTGTTGTCGATCAGAATGGCATTGTCGATCCCGAACTCGGTGTAGTCGATCGTCGTCGGATCATTGCTGTAGATGAACTTGATGACATTGCCATTGGCGATGATCGTGTCATTCTCGACATCGACCTTGATGGTGCCGTTGAACTGACCGTGCACCGAATCCCGGCGCAGCAGCGACGCCCGCTTGGTCAGATCGTCTTCACCGCCCTTGCGCACCACCACGGCCCGCAGATTCAGGCCATTGCCCGAACCGGTCTTCTCGATCAGCAACCGAGTGACCAGCCGGCCGATCCGGCCGAAACCGTAGAGCACCACATCGCGCGGCCCCTGCGGCTCGGCCTTGTTGTCGCCGGTGATATCGGCCAGCACGGCGGCGGTGAACTCGGGAATCGAAAGTCCGCGCGTATCAACGCGATACGCCATGACCAGGCGACCCAGATCAACCTTGGACGGCCCCAGATCCAGTTGCGTGAGCGCCTCGAGGAAGGGCAGCGTCTCCTCGATGGACAGCTCCTCGCCCTCGATCTGGCGGGCGAAGCGGTGCGTGCGCAGAATGCTGATCACCGATTTGTTCACCAGCGAGCGGCTGTGCAGGAGGATGGTGACCCCCTTCTCGCGGTACAGCCTTCCGATGATCGGAATCATCGCCTCCGCGGATGCCTCGTGGGCATTCCAGCGGTCAAGAGAGTCGGTAGTCAACACAAGTCCTCGGGGTCGCCTCGATCTGTACGTGAATCGATGCTAGTCAGCGCCGTATTTTCACAAACCGCCCCTACCCCTCTGTGAGCTGTGGAGCACACCCGCGGGAACAGTGGGTGATCGACCGCCCCCTCCGTGGCCGATCACCCATGCCCGACCCGACGAGCCGCAGCTGACATCCGGATACGAAAATGATACGAAAATATAACGTCTGGAGCAAGACAATATCCCGGTGACCCGGGCAAAGACAGGGTTCGTTATCGAGGTATTTTCGTACTACTATCTTCGGGTGGCGGTGACCGAATCGACCGATGACGCGTCCGCGAGGCGACTCGCCGACGTCGTGGTCGCACGCATGGGCGCGCTGCACCGATCCCGCCGGCAAGTGCATCTGCACGGCGGCCCGACCGAACCCACCATGCTCAAGATCGAGCGCGGAGAGGCCCGGGGGCTGACGCCCAAGACCCTGCGCAGAGTCAATGTCGGCCTGGACTGGACGGCCGGATCCGCCGAGAACGTCTACTTCACCGGAGGCAACCCCACCCCGCTCAAGGAGCGCACCGGAATCATCTCCGGGCCACCCGGGGTCTATGTGGATGCCGAGACCATTACCGAATTGATCACGGCCGCACGAGAAATCGGAGATCTCGCGGAGACCGAGACCCCCGCCATGCGGTCGGCCGCGGAACGCTTGGACGCCGCGATCCAACCGCTGTACGCGCGATATGTCACCCAGCTACTGGAAGCGAACCGACGCCGCGGAGGTGCGCTCGGACCGCTGGTGACGATTCTGGGACCGTATCTGGACCGGCCGATCGACCCGGCTCGCGACAATGAGGAGGAAGCCCTGTACCGGCGGTGGCTCGCGGGCATACGCGTCGACCTGGACGAATCGACCCGTCAACGCTTCGAAGCCCGATTCGGCGAGGCGGGCGTATGAGCCTGCCCTTGGCGCAGCGCGTCGACATTCTCTTCCGCGCCCTGCACAGTCCCGATGAGGGTGAGCCCACGCCCGAACTCATCGCGGCCGCACTGCGTGATCGTGGGGTCGAGACGACCGCCGCCGACCTGTCCGCGCTGCGCCGCGGCGCGGTCGACGCCGCCTCCGAGCGACTGCTCACCGCGCTGGCCGAGCACTTCAATCAGGCCCCGTGGTTCCTGACCGACTCCGGCCGGGCGCAGCGCGTGATCGACACCTATGTGCAGCTGGACCTGCTGCGCGCCCTGCGCGAGGCCGGGGTGCGGCGGGTGCGTCTGCGCGGACGCCCCGCGACCTCGGATCGGCAGGCGCTCACCGAGGCGTTGCGCGCCCGCCGACAGCCGCCTACCCGCGGCGAGTCACTCTCAGCCGCAACTGATCCGGCTTCAGAGTGATCGTCTCCTTGACCTTCAGCCGATAGTTCGGATCGGGTTCCAGATCGTAATTGCGCAGCATCGTCGCGAGTACGAGCACGATCTCGTGGTACGCGAACTGGCGGCCGATACAGGCGCGCATACCCACGCCGAAGGGCCGGTACAGCTCCGGATGCCGGGCCCGAACACGTTCGGGGAGAAAGCGATCGGGATCGAAGGCTTCGGGATCATCACCCCACAGCCGGTGCCGGTGCAGTTGCAGCAGGACGATGAAGACCCACTCACCCTTCTCGAACGGGTATTCGCCGCCGAGCATGGTGTCCGCGTTGGCTTTTCGGAAGTAACCAGGCGCGGTCGGCCACAGCCGCAATGATTCGTCGACAACGCGTCGCACATAGCGCAGCTTGGCGACCTCCTCGGACCGCAGCTCCTCGCCGGTCCAGACCTGGTCGATCTCCGCTCGGGCGCGGTCGGCGATCTCGGGATTCACCGAGAGGTAATGCAGCGCGAAAGCCATTACACCGGCGGATGTCTCGTGACCGGCGGCCAGGAACGTCAGGATCTGATGGCGGATATTCTGCGCGTCCAGGGGTTCGCCGGTCTCCGGATCTTCCGCGGTGAGCATGCGCTCCAGTAGATCCTCATGCCCGCCCGCACCCTCGCTCCGCCGCCGCGCGATGATCGCGTCGACCTCGCGGTTGACGAACTCGACATCGGCCAGATGCTGGGCGCGCTGCTCGCGAAACACGGTGCGCTCCAACACCGGATGCGAATACGCGGCACGATTGATGTAGGTCAGCGCGCGCAGCATCGCGGCCACGATGGGATGCTCATCGGTGCGGTCGAACGAGTCGAAGGAGTAGCCGAAACCCGTGCGCCCGATCACCTCCAGCGCCACCTTGTTGGTATCGCTGGGGATATCGATCCACTCCCCCGCGCGACCATCCCAATGCTCGATCAATTCCGCCGCGCACTCGCGCATGGTGGCGTGATAGCTCCGCATGGCGGGCGCGGTGAACGACGGAGCCAGAATCGCATGCGCCTTGGCCCAATTCGGTTCGCTGTTATGCGCGGTGAACAGGCCGTCGCGGGCCACCGTGCGCAGATCGCGAATCGGGATGCCAAGGAACTTGGCCCATTTGGCGTCGTCATTGATCTCGCGCAGCAGCTCCGGTGAGCTCACATAGGTCACCCGGGCGCCGAAGATATTGCGCTCGTAGATATCCCCGTACTTCTGCGCCCCGCGCATACCCCACTGACTCGAGTCGGTGACATGCAGATCCCAGACATCGCCGAGTACCGGAAGGCGATACGGCGGATGCGGCAGCACCCGATCCTTGGCTCTGATCCGGCCCGAATTCGGCGTGGTGATGGTCATCGTGCGGTGTCTCCATCCGATAGGGAGCTGGCGTATTGGGGACCGGGAGCGGCCCAGTGATCGGCTATCCGGCGCAGCGCACGCGTCTCATCGACGATATCGCGGCCGGGTGCGGAGACCTGCAGTCGCCGATACGGGCCGGGCTCGGCGCCGGATCGCTTGCGCTGCAAGGCATTCGCGATCTGCTCGGCCTCGGCCGCGGGGCCCGGCGCGGATACGGGCTCGGCGAAACGGCCCAGCACCAGCAGGCAATCGCGGATCTCGACGGTCGTACGATGCACGCGCCGGCGCGGGGGCAGGCGCGTCTCCGCGCGCGGGCGCGGAATCTCGGGACAGGCATCGACCAGGTCCGCCCACATCGGGTACAGCTGCCGCACGGCGCGCGAGGCCGGATCGATGCGCAGTCGGCGCGCCAACTCGGCCACCACCCCGCCCGCGGCGACGATCGCACCACCGGCCAGCAGGTAGATGTAGTTGTTTTCGTTTGCCCTGAAACGGAATTCGACGAAGGCGTGTCCGGTGCCGGTCGCGGCGCAGACCGAGCTGACCAAGATCGAGACCGCCTCCTCGAGCGCCCAGAGGCCGATCACGGTGATGGTCAGATAGGTGAGGCGGTGCAGCGGGCGCAGGTCACCGGCGCGCAGTTCGCGAATACTGGTGGAGGCCATCAGCGCGCCGGTGAATCCGCACCAGAGGGAGAAGAAGGCGAAGTAGAGCGGGGTTTGCCAGCCTGGTGTCCGGTCGATGTATTGGCCGAGAGATCTGGCGTGCGCACCGGCGATCAGCATGAGCACCGCCGAGACGTATCCGGCGGCCCAGACGTATCGGGTGTTGCGAACAGCGTCTTCGGACCAGCGTTCGGACCAGGACACCGCCAACAGGCACAGCGGCACGAAGGTCAGCACCATCACCACCGTCGACAACTGCCTGGTGAATCCGATATCGAGCACGCCCGACAGCGTGTCCTGCACCGCGCGCTCGCGCAGCAGCCCCGAGGCGGTCCCCAGCAGCAGACCGTAGGTGACCAGCCGCTCACTCGACCGCGCACTGCCGAACAACCACAGCAGTCGGAACAGCACGGCGATCATGCTGAACCCGAGCACCGTCCACGCGATGAGCGCCGGAGCGGACGAGGTCACTGATCACCCCAGAACGACCGCATCGGTCTGCTGGACCGCCACCGCGAGGTACTCGACAGCAGCAGATCCGCGAACAACTCCGCCTCAT
Source organism: Nocardia sp. NBC_01503 (assembly GCF_036327755.1). Lineage (NCBI taxonomy): Bacteria > Bacillati > Actinomycetota > Actinomycetes > Mycobacteriales > Nocardiaceae > Nocardia > Nocardia sp. NBC_01503. The sequence continues at coordinate 4,818,758 of NZ_CP109596.1, read as the reverse complement.
CCTCCTGATGATCGGCGAACTCCGACCGCCGCAGCACCCGCCGAATCGTCGCCGGATCCAAATCCGGCAGCAACTCCGCCAGCCCCGTCAACCCCTCGGCGCCCGCATCATGATCGAGCACCATATGCCCCGCCTCATGCGCGATGATCTGATCCACATGGAAATCGGTGGTCCCGGCCGCATAGGCGATCACATCGGCATCAGCGGTATCGAGCCACAACCCACACGGTGTCCCCCGCCCCACTCCCCAGGTGCCCGGCAAGCCGTCGACTTGCACCGCCATCAACCGGATGGGCCGTCCCCGCCACTCCCCCAGCGCTGCCAGGAACTTCAGCCGATCCCACGGCGACGGCACCAAATGCGCGATAGCGGCCTGCCCGCCGAACACCCGCTGCGTCGAATCATCCATCTCATCGGAGATCATAGGCGGCGGGCGGTGGCGGGGCAGATCGCCGCAGGAGCGCTCAGCCGGTCAAGGTGGCGAGCACGGCCTCGAGCGCCTTGCTCATATCGCCCGCCTCGATCCGCATCAGCGTTTCCTGGTCCAGGCCGCGCGGGTCCAGGGTCTCGTCCATGGCGAGACGGTATTCGCGCTCTTCCTCGGCGCTTTCTATGACATTGCGGATGAAGCGGCCGTTGCCCGCGATATCCACGCCGCGGCGGGGCAGACCACTCTGGTCGACGCGCTCGGCCTCGTAGAGTTCGGCGCAGGCCGTGCGCAGCAATTCGATCGCCTCGTCGGCGACCGTCGAATCACGTTTGCGCGCAATGAAACCGCCGATCTCGCAAAGTTCATCCGGCGTATAGGAGTCGAATTTCACGCGTTTGGCGAAGCGCGAGGCCAAACCGTCGTTGCTGGCCAGGAATCGGTCGATCTCACCGTCGTATCCGGCGATGATGACCACCAGGCGGTCGCGATCGTTCTCCATGCGCGCCAACAGGGTGTCGACCGCCTCGCGGCCGAAGGCGTCCCCACCGGACAGACCCGACTGGATGAGCGTGTACGCCTCATCGACGAAGAGCACACCGTCCATGGCCGAATCGATCAGCGCATTGGCTTTGATCGCGGTCGAACCCAGATGCTGGCCGACGAAATCGGAGCGCTTGGTCTCCACCACCTTATCGGTCTTGAGCAGCCCCAACCCGCAGTAGATCTTGGCCACCACCCGCGCGATGGTGGTCTTACCGGTCCCCGGCGGACCGGTGAAGGCCAGATGCTGACCGCGCGGCATGCTGTTGAGGCCCTTCTCCGCCCGGATCTTGGCCATGGTGGCCGAGGACTGCAACTTGGCGACCTGGACCTTGACCGCGCCCAGCCCGATCTGCGACTCCAACTCCTTGCGCGCCGCGGCCAGAATCACCTCGGCCTTGTGCTCCTGCTCTTCCTGCGCCGCATCCTCGAGAGACGGCGCCGACGCCGGATCCCAACGGTCCGTACGGGATTCGATCTGTTCGCGGGTGGTCACCACAATGCGAAACTTGGGATCGCGCATCGCCTGGGAATTGGCCTCGAAATCGGGCACCTGCGTGTAGACGGTCTCGAACAGCGCCCGCGCCTCATCCTCATTGCCCTGCTCACGCAGGGCCAGGCCGCGGCAGTACATCGCGGCGGTGCGGGCGGCCGGAATCGGCCCCCGCTCAGCCAATTCCAGCCGCCGCGTCGCCTCACCGAACAAACCCAGATGCGCACAGGCGGTGCCGACCATGACATGTGCGCCGGCGGCCATGTACTGGTCCTGCCACTCCGCCGAACCGGCCAGCACCGCCATCACATCCGGCCACAGTTGGGCGGTGAAGTACAGCACCCCCCACGCGTAGGCGCAGACCTTGTCATCGACGGCCCGGTCCGGGTCGTCGGGCGTCGCCCGGCGGCGTTCGGCCAGCTCCTGCAACAACCGGTGGGCCTCGTCGAACTCCCGGTCCTCGACCAGCCGCATGGCCTGCGCCAGCCAGATCTCGGTCAGACTCGCGATCGGATAGTCGATGTACTGGCCGATTTGAAACCGACCCGCCAGCTGACGTGGCGACAACCCCAGGCGGCGCTGCTCGCGCAGTAGCGACGTCCCCGAGGTTCGGTGCAACTGGCGCAACACGTCCTGGCTCAGATCCCCCGCGGCGGCGCGGCCCAGCCACGCGTCGCACATCTCCGGATCGAGCTCGGTGGCCCGGCGGAAGGCGGCCCGGGCGTACTCGAGATTCTTCGCGGCCTGCTGACCGTCGACCATCAAACCCAACGACAGCACGCCCGCGTCGAAGATCTGTTGCGCTTGCCGAATGGCTGACATGCCCGCGAACGTAATCCAAAACCCTTGCGGCGACACCTCGGAGACCGCCGCGACCACCGCACATTCATCGGCAGTTCACATGCGCACGGTGAAGTTCCGGGGATAACCGCATGTCGTCACCGGCGACCGGTTAAGACCGGGGAAACTCCGCCGCGGGGCCACGGCCGCGGGCCACCCACATTGCTACCTTCCCGGACGTCGGAACCAGCAATTCGGGAGTCCTGCGCGTGATCGAATCAACGGCCATCAAGCCGCAGCTGTGCCGAGTCTCGGTGATCGGCGGCAATACCCAGGTGGACGTGGTGCTGCCCACCACCATTCCGATCGCCAATTTCATCCCGGATGTGGTGCAGCTCATCGCATCCCGCAATCCGGACCTCTCCGAGCACGATGAGAACGGGCCGCTCACCGCCCAGCACTGGACGCTCTCGCGCCTGGGGCACAACGCGATCGATCCGGTACGCACCCTGACCGACGCCGAGGTCTTCGACGGTGAACTGCTCGTGCTGCGCGCGGTGGACTCGGTCGAAGCGCCCGCGCTCTTCGACGATGTCATCGACGCGGTCGCCCGTCTCACCGAAAGTTCCTTCCGCGGTTGGACATCCGAGTCGGCGGGCTGGGCCGGGATGGCCGGGGCCATCGCCGCCGCCGCCGGGGCCTGTCTGATGCTGCTGGTCGCCGCCGCGCACGGTTCGGGCATCCTGGCGGGCGCGGCCGGGCTCGGTGTCGGACTGCTGACCCTGGCCGGGGCCGCCCTGGTCGCGCGGATGTACTCCGCGACACTGCCCGCCACCGTGCTGGCACTGTGCGGTCTGCTGCTGATGGGCACCGGCGCGGCGGCACTGGTCCCCGGCGAGCCCGGAGCTCCGCACCTGCTGCTAGGCTGCGCGGCCACCGTCCTGCTGGCCGTTATCACCTTGCGGGTCATAGGAGTTCACCCTGCGGTCTGCTCCGCCGTCATCACCGTCGGAGTCTTCGGGACGGCCGCCGCCGGCGTCACCACGATATGGCAGGTCGACCCGTCCAAAGCGGCCGCGGGCATTATCGTGGCCACCCTGCTGGGCATCACCCTGGCGCCTCGAATCGCGGTGGCGGCAGCGCGATTACCGGTACCGCCGGTGCCCACCGCGGGCGGGGTGATCGATCCGCGCGACCATGAACCGCGCCCCACCATCGAAGGCATCGGGGCGATCGGCGCGACCTCGATTCCGTCGGCGGCGGGGTTGGGCGAACGATCCCGCCTGGCCAACGACTATCAGACCGGCATGATCATCGGCATTGTCGCCGTCACCGTGTGCGCGACCATTATGACCGTCCTGAATGCCACCGAACATCGCTGGCAGACAACGGCATTGGCCGCCGCGGTCGGGCTGGTGCTGGCGCGGCGCGGGCGCGCCTTCTCCGACCTGACCCAGGCCGCGGCCATGGTGCTGGGCGGCTGCGCCGCCCTGATCCCCGCCGCCGTACTGCTCGGCATCCGCCTGTCCGACGCCACCCTGCCCGCGGCCGGAGCGCTACTGGTGATCGCGGCGCTGGCCATGCTGATCGGCGTGGCCGGACCCAACCTGGAGATATCGCCGGTGGTACAGCGGGCCGGTGAGATCGTGGAATACCTCACCATCTGCGCCATCGGCCCGCTCATCTTCTGGATCCTGGACATCTACGCACTGGCCCGCAATGGGTGAACGCCGCCGTACCGCCGTTCGGCGCGCCGTCAACGGATTCGCCACCACCGCTCTGACAGTGACGGTGGCGCTGGCTCCGGTCGGAACCGCGCAGGCCGTCACGCCCCCCGGCGTCGACCCGGGCGCACTGGTCACCGACGCCCCGGTCGCGCCGCCCGAACCCGCGCAGCAACGGCTGCTCTGCTCGCGCCCGATCTGGACCGGTCCGGCCCCGACCGCCGTCTCCGCCGCGCAGAAGGCGCTCGGTCTCGACCGCGCGTGGGAATTCACCAGGGGCGCGGGACAAACCGTCGCGGTGATCGACACCGGCGTCAACCGGCATCCGCGACTCACCGTCGAACCGGGCGGAGATTACGTCTCCGACTCCGACGGCACCAGCGACTGCGACGGGCACGGCACCCTGGTCGCCGGAATCATCGCGGGCCATCCGGCCCCCGACGGCGGCGACAGCTTCTCCGGCGTCGCGCCCGAGGCGACCGTCCTGTCGATCCGCCAGACCAGCCTCGCCTTCCAGGCCAAGAACAGCTACCGCTCGGATCAGCCCGGCGGTATGTCGGCCGGCGGCTTCGGCACCGTTGCCACCCTGGCCTACGCCGTGGTGCACGCGGTCGATATGCACGCCTCGGTCATCAATATCTCCGAGGTGTCGTGTCAGCCCGCCACCGCGAATCCGGTGGACGGCGCGCTCGGCGCCGCACTCGAATACGCCTACGACCACAATGTCGTGGTCGTGGCGGCCGCCGGGAACCTGGAATCTCAAGGGGCGTGCAAGGATCAGAACGGGACCGCGGGCTGGAACTCCGTCCGGACGATCGCGACACCCGCCTGGTTCTCCCCCTATGTGCTGTCGGTCGCCTCGGTCGAGGCCGACGGATCTCCCTCACCGTTCACCCTCTACGGCCCCTGGGTCGGGGTCGCGGCGCCGGGCAGCAACCTCATATCCCTCGACAGCGCGCCCGACGGCACCGGGCTGGTCAACGGCACCCCGCAGGCCAATGGTCAAGTGGCGCCGGTCAATGGGACCAGCTTCGCCAGCGCCTATGTCGCGGGACTGGCCGCACTGGTCCGCGCCCGCTACCCGGAACTCTCCGCCGCCCAGGTCATCGCCCGCATCGTGGGCACCGCACACAATGCGGGCGGACACGACATCCGCATCGGCGCGGGCATGATCGACCCGGTCGCCGCCCTGGCCGCGGCGCTGCCGCCGCCGGGCCGCGACACCACCGCGGGTAAACAGATCGCGGCTCCGCTGGTTCCCGCACCGCGGAGCCCGTGGCCGCGCCGTATCGGCACGGGCGGGGCGGCGATCTGCCTGACGCTGCTCGGCCTGGTGCTGACCTTCTCGATTCCCTTCCGGCGCAGACAGCGCACCCCACTCGTCCTACCGGGCGACGACTAGCAATCCGTCCGGCACGCACCCACCGAGGAACAGCCATGAGTACGCAGGGTTTCATCCGGCTGGCCCGGATCGCGCCACCCCGGTCGCCGGGCGGCGAGGTGGTCCTCAACGCACCACCCGAGATCACCGCGCCGGTGCCCGCCCCACTGTGGCAGCGACTCCTGCCGCTGGTCATGGTCGTCGCCATGGTCGGGATGATGGGGCTGATGTTCACCATGAGCGGCAAATCGATGCTCACCAATCCGCTCACCATGATGTATCCGATGATGATGCTGATGTCGATGGTCGGCATGTTCGCGGGCCGCAGCGGAGGCGGTGGCAAGAAGGCCGCCGAACTCAACGAGGAACGCAAGGACTACTTCCGTTACCTCGAACAGTTGCGCCGCGACGTCCGCGGCACCGGCACCGCCCAGCGCGACGCGCTCGCCTGGAGCCATCCGCACCCGGTGGACCTGCACGCCCTCATCGGTACCCGGCGCATGTGGGAACGCCGCCCCGGCGACCCCGACTTCGGACACGTCCGCATCGGCATCGGCAGCCACCGCATCGCCACCAAACTCGCCCGGCCCGAGACCGGTCCGCTGGAGGACCTCGAACCCGTTGCGACGGTGGCGCTGCGGCGCTTCGTCCGCACCCACTCGGTGGTGCACGGACTGCCGACCGCCATCTCGCTGCGCGCCTTCCCCGCGGTCAATATCGAGGGCCCGCGCGAACACAGCCGGGCCCTGGTGCGGTCGATGGTGATGGAGCTGGCCACCTTCCACGGCCCGGACAACCTGATCTTCGCCATCGTCACCGCCGAACCCGAGAACGAAGCCTGGCGATGGACCAAATGGCTTCCGCACCTGCAACATCCACGCGATACCGATGGCATCGGCGCGGCCCGAATGCTGTATGAATCCCTCTCCGAATTGGAGAACGCGCTCTCGGAGGAACTACTCGAACGCGGCCGGTTCCTGCGCAATGCCCCACCGACCCCCGGGCGGCTGCACGTGGTGGTGGTGATCGACGACGGCTATGTCAGCGGCTCCGAACGCATAATCAGCGATGCCGGACTGGATTCGGTGACCGTACTGGACCTGACCGCCCCGCAGACCGGACTGGCGGTCCGCCGCGGCCTGCAACTGGTGGTCGAGGAGAAGGTGATCGGCGCGCGCACCGGCGGCTCGGTGGAGAATTTCGCCGGACCGGACCGATTGAGCCCGGAGGTGGCGGCGACCTTCGCGCGCGGCATGTCGCGCTACCGGATCGCCACCACCGCTCAGATCGTGAACCTCGGCGAGGAGGTCAGCGGCGACCCCGGGTTGATGGCCCTGCTGAAGATCCCGGACGCGGCCACCATCGATCCGGACGCGGTGTGGCGCAGTCGCTCCGCCCGGGAACGGCTGCGGGTGCCGATCGGCATCACCCCGGACGGCACCCCCGTCGAGATCGATATCAAGGAATCCGCCGAGAACGGCATGGGACCGCACGGCCTGTGCATCGGCGCGACAGGTTCGGGCAAATCGGAGTTCCTGCGTACCCTCGTGCTGTCCATGGTGACCACGCATTCACCGGATCTGCTGAACCTGGTCCTGGTCGACTTCAAAGGTGGCGCGACCTTTCTCGGATTGGACCCGCTGCCACACGTCTCCGCGGTCATCACCAACCTCGAGGAAGAACTCTCGATGGTGGACCGCATGCGTGACGCCCTCGCCGGTGAACTCACCCGGCGACAGGAATTGTTGCGCGCCGCCGGAAACTTCGCCAATGTCACCGAGTACGAGAAGGCCCGCACCAATGGCGCGGCGCTCGACCCGCTGCCCGCGCTTTTCATCATTGTCGACGAATTCTCCGAATTGCTCTCGCAGAAACCGGATTTCGCGGAACTCTTCGTCATGATCGGCCGATTGGGCCGCTCGCTGCGGGTACATCTGCTGCTGGCATCGCAGCGATTGGAGGAGAACCGGCTGCGGGGGCTGGACTCGCACCTGTCCTACCGCATCGGCCTGCGCACCTTCTCCGCCGGCGAATCCCGGCAGGTGCTGGGCATCACCGACGCCTATCATCTGCCGGGGCAGCCGGGCGCCGGTTACCTCAAGAGCGATGCGTCGGACCCGTTGCGATTCAACGCGACCTACGTCTCGGGGCCCTATGTGCCGCCGGTGGCCAGGACCGCCGCCGGTGCTCAGACCACCGCGGCGGCCGGTTCGGTGGACTTCTTCACCGCCTCGGCCGTAGCCGCCCGCGCGGTGCCGCGCACACCACGGGAGGTGACGCTGCCCGATCTGGACGAACTGCTGGGCGCCACACCGCCCGCCGGACCCGAACGCTCACTGCTACAGGTCGTGGTCGAGCAGTTGACCGGTCACGGCCGACCGGCCCACGAGGTCTGGTTGCCGCCACTGGACATCTCACCGTCGGTGGATATGCTGTTGCCAGAACAGGATTGGCGATCCGAAGGCAACCGCACCGGCAACCTGTGGCTGCCGATCGGCATTATCGACAAACCCTACGAGCAGCGGCGCGACGTCCTCACCATCGATTTGGCGGGCGGGCAGGGCAATGTCGCCGTCGTCGGCGGACCGCAATCCGGCAAGTCCACCACCCTGCGCACCATCATCATGGCCGCCGCCACCACCCACACCCCCGAACAGGTGCAGTTCTATTGCCTGGACTTCGGTGGCGGCACCCTCTCGACCCTCAATGGCCTGCCGCACGTCGGTTCGACCGCCGGACGCCTCGAAGGCGACCGCGCGCGGCGCACCGTCGCCGAACTGAGCATGCTGTTGCGCCAGCGCGAGGCCCGCTTCCTCGAACTCGGTATCGAGAATATGCGCGACTTCCGCAGGCTCAAGGCCGGTCTCGCGGAACTGCCCGACGCCGAGCGCGCCGCGCATCCGCTCGCCGCGGATCTGTTCGGCGACGTCTTCCTGGTCATCGACGGCTGGGCGGCGTTCCGGGAGGAGTTCGAACTCGTCGAGCCCCAGGTGCATGTGCTGGCCGCGCGCGGGCTCTCCTACGGTATCCACCTGATGCTCGGCGCCAACCGCTGGGCCGAGATCAAACCCGCGGTCAAGGATCAGATCGGCACACGGCTCGAACTGCGCCTGGGCGATCCTTCCGACTCGGAGATGGATCGCCGTGCGGCGGTGGGGGTTCCGATCAACCGGCCGGGCCGCGGTATGACCCCGGACAAACTGCATATGCTCATCGCCCTCCCCCGCCTCGACACCGCCGTGGACCCGCATACCCTCGCCGACGGCGTCATCGCGGCCAAGGAGGCGATGACCGAGCTGTACGGTGACCGGCGCGCACCCGCGGTCCGCATGCTGCCCCTGGAACTGCCCCGCGAACAGGTACTGGAAACCGCACGCGCGCAGAGCATGCGACTGGACAATAGGCGAATCCTGCTCGGACTCAGCGAATCCGAACTACAGCCGATGGTCTTCGACTTCGAGGAGCAGCCGCACCTGCTGGTATTCGCCGACGTCGGCTGCGGCAAGACCACGCTGCTGCGCAATATCGCGCAGGGCATCGTGGAGAACTCGCACCCGAACGACGCCCGCATCATCCTGGTCGACTACCGGCGCACCATGCTCGGCGCGATCGAGGGACCGCATCTGGCCGGATACTCGACCTCCGCGCAGACCTCGGTACCGACGCTGAAAGAGGTGGCGGGCTTCGTATCCCAGCGCATACCGGGGTCCGATATCACCCCGGCGCAATTGCGTGAGCGCAGCTGGTGGACCGGACCTGAGGTGTACGTGATCGTCGACGACTACGACATGGTGGCCTCGAACAATCCGCTACTGCCGCTGGTGGATCTGCTGCCGCAGGCCCGTGATGTCGGGCTGCACGTGATCATCGCCCGGCGCGCGGGTGGCGCGTCGCGAGCCCTCTACGACAATGTGCTCGGCCCGTTGAAGGACATGTCGGTGGGGGCGATCTTGATGAGCACACCCAAGGATGAGGGCATCCTGCTCAATGATGTGCGGCCCGCCCAGTATCCACCGGGACGCGGGATGCTCGTCTCGCGTACGCACGGGCGCGAACTCATCCAGATCGCACAGCTGCCACCGCTATGAGGTTCGAGACCACCGCGCGGCGTCGAACCCGCGCGGGCCCTGCCCGCACTGTTTTCCGCACGGGCAGGGGGAGTGTCAGCGACCGGAGATGAGGTTGGCCGTCTTGGCGATGCGCGGTAGAGGCCGTACATCAGCTGTACGCCGATCCAGCGCAGCGGCTCTGGCTCCCAGCGGCGCACCCGCCATTCCTACGACATCGGTGCCGCGCACGGTGGCACCGAAACCGTTCGGGGCCACGCCGGTTCAGGCGAACGCGGTGCTGGACGACTGCTCGGAGCCGTGTAGATCGCCCGCCGCCCGGTGCATGCCGTGGGCGAACTCCGCCAGAGTCCGCGCCAGATCGAAGCCCCCCTGTAACAGGCCGACACTCGCGCGTACGTAACCGTTTTCCCCGGTGCCGAACTTCTTGCCATAGGAATCCGCGCCCCAGGGCGGAGTGGCCGCGGGGACGGAGCTGACGTCAGCTCCCGTCGCAGTTGTATTGGGCTGCACCGAGATCGGGTCACCCAGTGCCGCGAGCGTGTGATAGAGCGTGGTCACGGCCCGGCTGACGGCGTCGTGCACGTCATCCATCGCCACGGCGGCGGCGTGCAGTTCGGCGGTCGAATCGATGACAATGCGCTGCGCCACAGTGGTTTCCCCTCATCACCAGCGGAAGAACCCACTCTCGCAACACCATTGGTCCGGCACCAGGATTGCGCGCGGCCTGCACCGAAACAGTTGTTTAACGCGGGGTTCCGCGCGGCGGCCGGCCCGGGTGGTGATGGTGGTGGTGGTGACGGTGGTGATGCCCGGGCGGCGGGAGCACCGGGGGCAGTACCGGGCCGATCGGCCCGGGTGACCCGGGCGGCAGCGGATCGATCGGCGACAGCGGCGGTTCACCCCACCGCTCCGGATCCGGCGCGGTGGGCGCGGCGTATGGATCGATCTCCGGATTCCGGTGCTTGTCGACCTTGGCGCGGGTCTTGCCGCGCAGGTCGGTGCCCTTGCTCTGATACATCTCCGTCCCCGGACCGCCTGTGCCATACTCCTTTCCGATCGATTCGCTACGCAGCAGCGCCTTCTCCCACCACGTGTTCGCGGTGAAGTTCTTGGGCCCCGCACGGCCCTCCACATCAGCCGCGTGGTTGATCGCCTCGCGGCTGACCCGCACCATTCGGAGGTCGTCGGCGCGACTCTGGGCACCGTCGGCATCGCGCTGGCTCCGGTCGGCGCGCGATTGCAGATCGTCGGCTCGCGCCTGGGTGTGGGCGGCCAGCTCGCGAGCGGCCGCCAATTCCCGCACGGCGCCGCTATGCGCCTCGTCCGCACCGGTTACCCGTTGTTCGGCCACCCGGACCCGATTCGGGTCCGGGTCGGCGGCCTCCCGCTCCGCGGTCAACCGCGTCTGCGCCTCGTCCAGCCGCTGTCGCGTCCGCGCCACCGCCGGCTCCGCCGTCCGGGCCGCGCGCTCGGCCGCGGTGGCGCGATCCTGCTGCACCGTGGCCCGCCCCTGGGCGACATCGGCCGCGGCCTGCGCTTCGGTGGCCACCCGCTGTGCCGAATCCGACCGGGCCGCGAAGGCTTCCGCACGCCCGGACATGCGCGAGGCCCAGGGCGGCTGCCGGTCGGCGGAGGCCGTTCCCGCTGGTTCGCCGAGCGCGCGAGCGCGTGGCTGATTCTCCACCGGGGGCGTCGGGGTCGCTCGTAATCGGGGCTGCCCCTCGCGCAGCTCGCGGTGGAAATCACGCAGCTGCCGGTGGTAATCGCGCAGATTGGCGGCGTCCTGCCGATCGAGCTCGCGCGACCTGCGCTGCTGCTCCTCGAACCCGACCGCGGGGCCGGGCTCCGGCCGGGCCACCGGTTCCGGCCGGGACAGCCCGGGCCTGGCCCGCGGAGCGCCCGCCGCCTCGGCCCGACTCGCCGGGGTGTACACATTCCCCTCGGCATCCACCTGGAAGTGCCGGAGAAAACCGGTACTCGACGGACCACGCGGCACTCGGTTCAACTGGAACAGGCCACGGGCACCGCCCGCCACTCCGCCGCGAAACGCGCCACCCGCCATCGAGGCGGCGAAACCCGTACCGCTGAACGCACCCTGCCAATCCCCGCTGTTCATCGCGGTGGCCAGCGCGCCGCCGAGCGTGCTCACCTCACCGCCGATCGCGCCGATCGCCATCCCGCGGAACACACCGGCCGCCGCACCACTCAGCCGATTGGTGGCCCGTCCGATCGACGCGTCGAAAGCGATTCCGCCCCAATGCCCGGCGGCCCGGCCCACCATGCCGCCGAGAAAGGACGAACCGAACGACAGCGCCACCTCATTGCCGTCGAAGTGCCGCCGACTCCCCCCTGCCAGCTGCCCGCCCTGCACGGCCACGTCCAGAATCACCGACTGCGTACTCGACACCACACCCTTCACCGCATAGGTGGACAGGTTCTTGACCACCAGCTTCAGCCAAGCCTTCCGACCTACCTCACCCGAAGCCTTCAAGATCGTCTGCACGATCTTCTCGACCGTCGCGTCCTCCAAAGCCCGCAGGCTGGAACGGGTTCCGCTCACCGCCGCCGCCTCCAGCGCGGGCGCGGTCGGCGGAAACATCCACGCCCACGTGATCTCCACCGCCAGCAGAGCGTAGGAGATGATCATCATCAACTTCTGTTCCTGCACGGTGGTGCCGAAATCGAAAGCGGCATTGCCGATCTCGTCGAAGTCACGCGCCAGGACGGCGAGTGAACCGTCACCCTCCAGCAGGCCGCCGAAGAGCTCGGCGATGGTCGCGGCGCCGTCACCGGCGTGATACGCCCCGGTCGCCTGCCGCCGCACCGCCGCCAGCGGATCCACCTGGGCCGAAATCGATTTCGCCGCCACGTTCCAGGCATCGCCGATCGCGAACAGCAGATCCTCATCGCCCTCCGGCGGGTCGACCCCGACCAGCCAGCCCAGCCACCTCAGGTCGTGCGGGATCTCGATCACGACCGACGCGACCCGCTACCGGCCACGGAGACCACTCAAATCCATGAAGTCCGGTTCCTCGCCGACCGATTCCCGCTCGGCGGATTCCGCGGGCGACGGCGGCCGCAGTCCCGACAGCCGGATATCGTTCTCCTCCAACCACCTTCGGCTCACCCACACGGTGGAGCGCTGCCCCGGAAGGGCGACCTCGAACTCATCGCCGACAGCGGGTCCGGTGAGCGCCGGTGGCGGGGTGTCCAGCGTCAGCTCGATATCGTTCTCCCGCAACCAGTCCCGGCTCACCCACCTCGGCGAACTCCCGCCCGGCCGAGAGACCTCGAACTCATCGCCGGTAGCGGAGGCCGATCGTTGCCGTCCCGTCCAGACCAACGGCGAACCTCCCGCCACCGACTCGTGCCGTTCGGCGGCGCATCGCGCGTTATGCGCCACCGCCTGCTGCTGCGCGGCGAGAATCAGGTGCGGCCAGGCGAAATGAGCGTCGTTCAGCACATTGTGCCAGCCACCACGGCGGCTCACCCGCCACCAGCGCGGCCGGCCGTCCACGACCAGGCGGACATCGACGGTATCGGTCTCGATACTCTCCGGGCTCTCGCGAACCATTGCCCGGACCGCACCCGGGTCACGGCCGACCAGCTCTCGAAGCTGTTCGACGGCACGCGGGTCCGACGCCGCCCGCATCTCCGAGAAAATCCGCAGATCCGCGGCGCTCGGGCCACCGGCCCCCCACAACCGACCCGCGAGCCGCCGCTGCGGCTGCTCGGGCGAGACCGATTCCGCCAACACCTGATCATCGGCGGCCACCGCGTGCGCGGTCAGGAACAGTGGTCCCGGCGGCATGGATTCCGAGTCGTAGCGCGGCGGCCCCTCGGCCAGCAATCGGTCGCCACCGGCGAGTTCGTGCAGTGTCAGCGGATGGATTTCACGCAACCCGAGGACGCGTTCCTGCAACCATTCCCCGTCCTGCCAGACCAGCGCGTCCGCGGCGGGATCGGTTCGGACCAGGAACATCTCGCGTCCGTCGACCATTCGCGTATGTCCGGTCCACTCCACCTCCGGGAATTGCCCGTGGAGCATTGCCGCCGCGCCCTCGTCCGCGGCGAACCTGTCCGCGAGCTCGTTCGCCATGAGAACCAGGTAGGGCCAGATCGGAGTATCGGCGGGCGACCTGACAGGCACGATGAACGAACGACCCACCCGCACCCACCGCGGCCGATCGCCCACTATCAAACGGATGTCGACCGTTCCGGTCTCCACATTCTCGGGAGTCTCCCGAAACATATCGCGGACCGCGGCGGGATGATCCGCGACGAGGTCGCGCAGCTGAGCGATCGCCGCCGACAATGCCGGCGTGTTCAGGTCATCCAGCACGTTCACATCGCCCACGTCCGGACCGCCCACAGCCCACAACGGGCCGAAAAGCGGTGGCATTCGACGCAACCCGTATTGCGCGGCGGCACCCTCGTCCACCCACACCGAACCCTGCGACGTATGCAGCAGGACCCGCCCGCGGGTCCCGCGCGCCGGATCGATACGAACCGGTTCACCCTCGAACACCGTCACCTCCCGGGCGACTCCCGACATATCCCACCCCCGCGTCACCCAGGAACGCAGGTATCCCTGGTGCTGCTCCGAGAAGTGGAAGCCGTTGTTGCGCAGATCGCTCTCCCATACCCAGCCGGCCGCGCCCAGCCCGTTCGGGTCCTCCCCCGTCACGAACAACCGGGTTCCGTCCACGGTGGTGACCCGGCTCGAGGGATGGTTCCCGAACCGCACCGTCGTACCCGTGAACTCGGTCACCGTTTCTGCTCCGGTCACCCAATCTTCCTGGGTGATCAGCAGATACGGGTCCGGGAGCCGCAGATACGAAGGCAACTGGACCGTTACCACTCGCCCATCGGTCGCCGTATCCGGCAGCATCAGATACGGAGGCCGGGGCGGGCCGTGCCGCTCCGCATCCGCCGGTACCCGGGGCGGAGCCAGGCGAATCGGACCGGGCGGCATAGCGATACCGGCCGGTGGCGCCGACTGTCGCTGCGGTACCGGCTGTTCCATGGGCGCAGGCTCTTCGATCAGCAGCGCGTCCCCGGCCTCCCGCCGCTCCGGCGCCGCGGCGGGCGCACGGTCCCGCGTGAACTCGCCCGCACTATGCGAGGTTCCCGAATCCGAATCCGTCGATTCGACACTGTCCTGCGACGCCGATTCATGTATGTACAGCGGGCCGATCGACTCGTGCCGCACGAGCTCGGCGACCGCGGGCCGGGCCGCGCGCCCTTCCCTGCGCACGCCATGCCGGAGGCTGCCCAGGAAATTCCAGCGTCGCCCCGAACGGGGACGCCACCACGGCGACCGCGGCGGGCGCGCGGAATCCTCGGCCGGGACCTCGGCACGATCCCGCCGCAGTCCCCGAGCCAGCCGACGGACCGAATCGCCGAACACCGCCCGCGCCGGGCGTCGCACCGGCGCATCATCGTCGCCGACGCCACCGCGCCACAGTTGCCCATCCGAATGCGTTGCCGCGGAAGGGTTCTGGGTGTGCTCGTAGGCGAAGACCTCACTGTCGCCCGCGCGGACGGCGACCCAATAATGCCCGTCGTCAGCACTCACACCGTCGCGGAACAGTGCTTTGACCCGCGTGCCCGCAACGCCGAAACGCAGCGACCGCACCGATCCATTCCGGAAATACACATCCAGATTCAGCCGCAGTGCCCGCGCCGCGGCCGGCAACAGCCGGTCGGCGGCGAGGTTGTTCCACTGCCCCGGCTCCAGCAAGACCCGCAACTGCTTGGTGAACTGGCGAAGACGCAGGTCCATCGAACGCTCCGCACCCATGAAACCGCCGAGATACGCCGCCGGATCGTGCAGCATCGCGCTCACCACCGTGCGCCGGAAGTCCAGGTGCGCCCGTTCATCCGCCACCGGGATCTCCAGCGACCGCGCCAGCGCATGCCAGAGGCAATTGTTGCCCAGTCCCGGCTGTGACTCCCATACCGTGTCGCGACCCGGCGGCACGATACCGCCGATCGCATCGGCTCTGTGACGCTGATCCGACGAGCCACCGGCACCGGCCATCGAGACCGTGTGCCCGGCGACCGGGGCACCGGGCGAATCCTGCGGACCGTAGGCGAAATGCGTTGCGGTACCGGCTGATACAAGATCATCGAACTTGTTCAGATGTTCGAAATCGACGAGCAGGACACCGCCGTCACCGTATTCGACACCCGCTATCGGACTCGGCACCCGAGGGTTACGGCCCCAGGGATTCTCCAGCCGTAGGACGAAGCGGCCGTCGGCCCGGTCCTCGACTCCGAGCAGCGAGTATCCATGGCCGCCAATCAGACCCGGGTACCGGGTCGCGTCCTCCGCTTCATGCCCGTACCGACGGGTGGAGATGGACAACGAGTCGCCTCGTCGCAGCAGGAACCGAATCAAATCGGCCAGGTGCCGCTGCACGGTCTTATCGGAGAACGGAATCGCACTGTCGGCGGTGTCCCGGTAGTACCCGTGCACAGCGTCGAGTTCATGACGCCAGCGGTCCCGTTCGGCGGCGGTCAGCAGCGCGTCCACGAATCGCCGGAACCGCCGCGGGGTATCGATCCGGCCAGGCTGCCGGTCGGCTTGCCAGCGCGGCCCCAGCTCGCCCAATCGATCGGCGAAAGCGGGATCCGCCCGCGCCACCGAGACGAGTGCCGGGTTCGCGCGGATACGCGCGTCGACCAACTCGTGCAGCGTGTCTACGCCCAGGGTCATCGGATGCAGGAACTCCGGATTGCCGAGAGCGCGAACCGGCTGACGCAGGCTGCCGAAACCGCCCGGCTCGAACGGAGGTAGCAACTCCGCGAACGTCTTGCCGGGCATGCCGCCGTAGATATCGGCGAAACTGCCGCCCCGCCACACCACGTACGCCTTCTCGATCAGCGCGGGCCACACCGCGGAACCCGGACGGGCCGCCGCGTATACCGCCGAACCAGCCGGACTGACGAATAGCTCCCGGGTAATCCGAACCCATTCCGGCCGGCCATTGTTGAAGAACCGCACCGACACGGTGCCATCCCGGTGACCGTGAATCATTTCCTCGATCTTCGCGGGATTGCGCTCGGCCAGATTCTGCAATGGCGCCAGCAGATAGCAATCACCGGCCAGCCCCTGCACGACATCCGCTCGGACCGGGCCGTTCGGACCGAACAACGGACCGTCGGCCGCGCGCCGCCCGGGCCCCAGCGCGCTCGCCGCGGCGGCGGAGACAATGCCGTCCCCGTTCAGCAACAGCTCACCGGCACCCGGCCCAGGCCGCAGGGCCGCGTATCCGCCCGCCGGACGTTCGACAAGGGCGGAACCCGATGTCAGCCAGCGCAACCCCTCGACCCGAGGAACGGTGCGGGTATGCACGACATCGGCCGCGAGACCGGCGAACTCGGGCAGCAGATTCCGGTGCACCCGGTACTCGCCGCCATTGCGGTACAGCGCGAACAGTTGTGGATCATCCCCGCAGACACCGACCTCCCAGGCATCGCCCGGAACCAATCTCAGCAAATCCCCGCGTTGTCCGTAAATGATGTTCAGCTCGCCGGCCGGTGCGAACACGGTGGCGGCGGCGGGCATCGGCGAACGCGGGATCGACGCCGGATCGAGCGGCACCCCGTACCGCCGCACCGATACGACGGCCCCGGCCTCGATATCCCCGCGCAGAATCCCATACGCCTTGTACGCCAGCGCGGGCCACATCGCCTCACCTTCGGCGTGCGCCACTTCCGACGGCGAATCGCCGAAATGGATAAGAGTCCGATCGACCCGCACCCAACTGGGCGCACCATCGACAAAGAACCGCACCCCGACCGTCCCATCGGGATACTCGTGGAACATCTCGACCAGGGCCTGCGGATCCTCGGCCGCGATCAGCCCCATATTGGCGATCAACCGGCCCGCCGACCATATCCCCAGCGGTCCCGGTCCGGCGTCCTCCGCGCGTGGCACCGGCCGCCCGTCCACCGTTGAAAACACCGGGCCCGCATGCATTCTCACCGTCGGCTCGACCTCCAGCGCGACCCCGGCCGCCTCGGGGATCACCACGACCGAGCCCCGATGCTCCAGCTCCCAGCTGCCGGGGACGATCTCCCGAACCGATACCTCGGCACCGCCGAGCAGCTCTCGCACCTCCCCGTCCACGTCGGCGAACAACAACCGGCCGGGGCGGATCCCCGGTGCCGAATCCAGGGCGCGAGGTGTTCCCAGCCGCGAGCCGTCCGGCTGAATCGTCCATTCGAAGAAGGCGAGCACACCCGGGCGCACGCGGTGCACGGCATCCGGTCCGGCACTCAGCTGCAGCGAGTTCCGCTCTGACACACCGTCGGAACCGCGCTCCTTATACCACGTCACACTCTGTTCGGGACCGATCACCAAAGCCCCGCCATCGTCATCGATCACCACGGTTGTCCGATTGTCAGCGATGGCGTGGTTCAGATCGTTGATCTCGAGCTGCCGTACCACGAGCTCGTCCGGCACCTCCGACGCGAACGCACCCCTGATGCGCGGATCACCCACCGGGACCGTCGAATCCGCGAAAAGCTCCGGCAGGCCGCCTTCCTCCCAGGATTCGCCCTGGGATTCAACGAAATATCCGGGACCGGCGCCCTGGTCCTCGACAGCCCGATGCGCGGTTCCGTCGAAACTCTCCTCGAAGATCAATTCCGCCAGTTCGCCCGCAGTCGGGTGCGCGGTCACCACATCGCTGATCTGCTCGGCGTAGACCCGGGCCCGCAGATTCGCCGGGCTCAGCGTGACGGCCTTCCCGGTATCCGGGTCGTACAGCTGAAAGTGATCGGCGGTGGTTCGGATCGCCGCGAACGTGGTACGGGCTCCCGGTCCCGTCAACCAGAGCCGTGCACCCACCGCCATCTCATCGAAATCGATGTCCGCGAGCGCCGCCGACGACGCGGAGACGCCGAGTCCCGCGCGGGCCCACTCCACCCAGGCCCTTTCACTACCGGGCCGCAAGGCTTCCCGGCTCGGGTCATATCGGGCGACGACCGCGTCGACCGCCCGCCGGCGCTGGTCGACCGTCAACTCCTCGAAGTCGAGCAGACCGCCTTCGGGTAGACCGTGCAGCAGCCAGTGCCGTGCCAGCCACCCGCCGAATCGGCCGAGCGAAACGCTGCGAGGTTTACTCGTCCGCGCCGCGTAGATCCGCGGAACCGATCCTCGCGCCTCCGAATGCCATACCGGCGACGAGGAGAGTGGACCGCTGCCCCGGGGTCGCTCCAAGTGCAAATACGGATTCCGCAATCGTGGACCGCCCGGATTCGGCAACACCACAGCGGTTTCCGCACCACCGATCCGGGTGCTGAGCGCTTCCGAGGCAGGCCGCGCCCC